>NZ_CP033877.1:3117415-4485749 GCF_006970445.1 Stenotrophomonas maltophilia
CATCGGAGACCAGGTAGCAGCCGAACTCGCCCTTGGGCGCTTCCACTGCCGCGTAGGTTTCGCCGGCCGGCACGCAATAGCCTTCGCTGAACAGCTTGAAGTGGTGGATCAGCGCTTCCATGTCGTCCTTCATGTCCTCGCGCTTGGGCGGAGCGACCTTGAAGTTCTTGACCATGACCGGGCCGGGGTTGGCCTTCAGCCACGCCACGCACTGCTTGATGATGCGGTTGGACTCGCGCATTTCGGCAACGCGGACCAGGTAGCGGTCGTAGCAGTCGCCTTCCTTGCCCAGCGGGATGTCGAAATCGACGGCATCGTACTTGGCGTACGGGCGCTTCTTGCGCAGGTCCCAGGCGATGCCCGAACCGCGCAGCATCACGCCGGTCATTCCCCACTGGTGGGCCAGTTCCGGAGTGACCACGCCGATGCCGACGGTACGCTGCTTCCAGATACGGTTGTCGGTCAGCAGGGTTTCGTATTCGTCGATGCGCTTGGGGAACTCGACGGTGAAGTTCTCCAGGAAGTCCAGCAGCGAGCCTTCGCGCGAAGCATTGAGCTGCTTCAGCGCCTTGCCCTTGTGCCAGCGCGATTCCTTGTACTTCGGCATGTGGTCCGGCAGGTCGCGGTAGACACCGCCCGGACGGTAGTACGCCGCGTGCATGCGCGCGCCGGAGACCGCTTCGTAGCAGTCCATCAGCTCTTCGCGCTCGCGGAAGGCGTACAGCATCACCGCCATCGCACCCAGGTCGAGCGCGTTCGAACCCAGCCACATCAGGTGGTTGAGGATGCGGGTGATTTCGTCGTACATGGTGCGAATGTACTGCGCACGCTCCGGCGCCTCGATGCCCATCAGGGTCTCGATCGCGCGCACGTAGGCGTGCTCGTTGCACATCATCGACACGTAATCCAGGCGATCCATGTAGCCGATCGACTGGTTGAACGGCTTGGACTCGGCCAGCTTTTCGGTACCACGGTGCAGCAGACCCACGTGCGGGTCGGCGCGCATGATGGTTTCGCCGTCCATTTCCAGGATCAGGCGCAGCACACCGTGAGCGGCCGGATGCTGCGGGCCGAAGTTCATGGTGTAGTTGCGGATTTCCTGCCGGCTCTCGGCGGCGTTGCTGGCGAATGCTTCGCCGGCCTGGTGTACGTGGCTCACTTCACTGCCTCCTGCGCGCGCTCACCTTCTGCGGTCTGCAGACGGGCGTCGTCGCGGATCACGCGCGGCACGCCGACGCGCGGCTCCACCGAGGTGACCGGTTCGTAGATCACGCGCTTCTTCTCTTCGTCGTAGCGGACTTCGACATTGCCGATCAGCGGGAAGTCCTTGCGGAACGGATGGCCGACGAAACCGTAGTCGGTCAGGATCCGGCGCAGGTCCGGGTGGCCTTCGAAGATCACGCCGTACAGGTCGAACGCTTCGCGCTCGAACCAGTTCAGGCCCGGCCAGATATTGGTCAGCGAGGACACCACCGGCAGCGCTTCGTCAGGGGCGAAGCAGCGCAGGTGCATCATCAGGTTGTGCTGGTACGAACGCAGCTGGGCGACCACGGCGAAGCGCTGGGTCGGCATGTGCTGCGGGCGGGCACCGTCGGCACCGTTTTCCTCGGTGGGGAACTCGCCCCACGCGAAGCGGCCCTGGGCCTTGCCTTCGACGCCACGGCTGAAGCCCTGCGAGGACACGTCAGCGGTGTCCCATTCGTCGGAGCCATAACCGAGGTAGTCGACGCCGCAGAGATCCACGGCCTGTTCGAAACCAAACTCGTCACGCAGCGCCAGGGCGGTGGCGTGCCACTCGGCGGCAGGCACTTCCAGCGTCACTTCGCCGCGGGGTTCGACCACGATGACCTTCGCACCTGCGAAACGTGCGGAGAGTCGGTCGATGAAGGATGCTTGCTCTGCCATGGGGGCTTGGCGCGCTCTTGTCAGGTGAAGGGGTCAGCGGGCGATGGTCTGTGTACGCCAGATCTTCTTCTGCAGCTGCAGGATCCCGTACACCAGCGCCTCGGCGGTCGGCGGGCAGCCCGGGACGTAGACGTCCACCGGCACCACGCGATCACAGCCGCGCACGACAGAATAGGAGTAGTGGTAATAGCCACCGCCGTTGGCGCAGCTACCCATCGAGATGACCCACTTCGGGTCCGGCATCTGGTCGTAGACCTTGCGCAGCGCCGGGGCCATCTTGTTGACCAGGGTACCGGCCACGATCATCACGTCGGACTGACGCGGCGACGGGCGGAACACCACGCCGTAGCGGTCAAGGTCCAGGCGCGCGGCGCCGGCGTGCATCATCTCGACCGCGCAGCAGGCGAGACCGAAGGTCATCGGCCACATCGAGCCGGTGCGCGCCCAGTTCAGCAGTGCGTCGACGCTGGTGGTGACGAAGCCCTTTTCCAGCAGCGGGTTGTCGCCTTCCGGCCGCAGGATGTCATCAACCCGGCCTTCCGGCGACGGGTTGTTCATGAGGCCATCGAGAGTCTGAATCACTCCCATTCCAGCGCTCCCTTCTTCCAGACGTAAATGAAACCGAGGAACAGCATGCCGACGAACAGGCCCATGGTGACCAGCGAACGGGCGCCCAGTTCCATGAAGACCTGGGTCCACGGCACGATGAAGATGATTTCCAGGTCGAAGACGATGAACTGGATCGCGATCAGGTAGTAGCGCACGTCGAACTTCATGCGCGCGTCTTCGAAGGCCTCGAAGCCGCACTCGTACGGCGACAGCTTTTCCAGATCGGGGCGGCGGGGACCGAGGAATCGACCAACCAGCATCAGCGTAATGCCGATACCGGTGGCAACGATCAGAAACAGCAGAGACGGCAAATATTCGGCCAGCACAGCGATTCTCTCTTGCCTCTGCCGCTGCGCCTGCAGGCGCTTTGGCATGGGGGAGTGGACGGGAATCTGCCTGACGCCTTGCGCGCCAGACGAACCCGCTTTACTTACAAATGGTGCCCAAGAGGGGACTCGAACCCCTACGACTTGCGTCGCTACCACCTCAAGGTAGTGCGTCTACCAATTCCGCCACCTGGGCAAACGATCACATCAGACTATCTTCCCGATGCGCCGCGTATTGTAACCGGCTTCAGTCTTTCTGGGAGCCTTCCGAAGGCTTTTCTTCACCAGAAACCGAAGATTCCGCCTTAGCCGGCACATTCGCGGCCGGAACCGGGGCTGCCGGGACCGCATCGGCCTTCGGAACGGCCGGCAGTTCGCCCGCCGGAGCCGCCGGAGCGGTCGCCGCCGGGGCGGACATCAGGCCCAGATCCTGGTCGGCCGCCGGACGGGTGCCGTGACCGGCATACCAGGCCATGAAGAGGCTGATGCCAAAGAACACGACAGCCAGCCACTTGGTCGACTTGGACAGGAAGTTCGAGGCGCCGCGCGCACCGAACACCGTGCCCGAGGCACCGGCACCAAAGCCCGAACCCGCCGCCGCACCCGAGCCACGCTGCATCAGGATCAGCGCGATCATGGCCACAGCGACCAGCACGTAAACGACATTGAGGATCAACATCAGCATTGGAAACCGCCCTCGGACAATACTTCTAGGATTAGTTCGCGGCCGCCGCCCGTGCGATGGCCAGGAAGTCCGCGGCCACCAGGGAGGCGCCGCCGACCAGCCCACCATCGACATCCGGCTGCGCGAACAGTTCCCCGGCATTGTCGGGTTTCACGCTACCGCCGTAAACAATGGGCAGTGAATCAGCGATTCTAGCATCGATACGCGCGACTTCGCCACGGATGAACGCGTGCACCTGCTGTGCCTGTTCCTTGCTGGCGGTACGACCGGTGCCGATGGCCCAGACCGGCTCGTAGGCGACCACGGCCTTGGCGAAACCGGCCGCGCCGACCAGCTCCAGCACCGGCGCCAGCTGGCTGGCGATGACCGTTTCGGTCTGCCCAGCCTCACGCTGCTCCAGCGTCTCGCCCACGCACAGCACTGGCACCAGGCCAGCATGCTGGGCGGCGGCGAACTTGCGCGCGACCAGCTCGCTGCTTTCATGGTGGTACTGGCGACGCTCGGAGTGGCCGACCAGGCCATAGCGGGCCCCGACCTCGACCAGCATGGCCGCGCAGACCTCGCCGGTATAGGCGCCCTTCTCGTTGCTGCTCACGTCCTGCGCACCAAAGGCCAGGCCGGTCGCGCCGAAGTCCTCGACCAGCTCGCCCAGGTACGGCAGCGGCGGCAGGATCACCACGTCCACCCCCTCCAGCGGCAGCCCGGCGGCCACCTGCCCCAGCAGTTCATTGGCGAATTGACGGCTGCCATGCAGCTTCCAGTTTCCGGCGACGATCTTGCGGCGCATGAGCGGGTGGCTCCTGTGTGAAGTCAGCCGGTCATGATACCCGCTACGGCAAAAATCCGTTTCCGTGTAAGCGGTTACATGGATTTTCAGCCAATGGCGCAGCCCCTCGTGGCGGGCCGGCTGGGTTGGGTGGGTCGCGGAGAGCCCGGTTGGATTTGGGGCTTGACCGGGCGGGCGGGACTGCGCAGGGGGCGCTGCAAGTCCCCCTCCGGGGCCCGGCCCAGCCGCTGGCGGCTGTGCCGGACCGCGGAGCGGGGTTTACGGCGTGTCCTGCCAACCCACACCGCCCCGCCCAATCAGCAGAAACCCAGAGCCGCTTCGGCTTTGGACTTGCCGGCCAGCGGCCGGCACTACCGCGGGTGCAGGGCGCAGCCCTGCAAAGAAAAAGGCCGCCTTTCGGCGGCCTCACTTTTCTTTACTTCAGCTTGATCTCGCGCAGGCGTTCCTCGAGGAAGCCGTGGGCGGTGATCGCCTCCGGGTACCGGCTCGGGTTCTCCGGGGTGATGCACGAAGGCAGCACGTCGATCAGGAAGTCCGGGTTCGGGTGCAGGAAGAACGGCACCGAGTAGCGCGGCTGGCGTGCCAGGTCACCCGGGGGGTTGACCACGCGATGGATGGTCGACGGATACACGTGGTTGGTCAGGCGCTGCAGCATGTCGCCGATGTTGACCACGATGGTGTCCGCGTCCGAGGTGAACGGCACCCATTCGCCCTCGTGCGACTGCACTTCCAGGCCCGCGGCACTGGCGCCGACCAGCAGGGTGATGAAGTTGATGTCGCCGTGGGCACCGGCACGCACGTTCGGAATGTCGTCGGTGGTGATCGGCGGGTAGTGGATCGGGCGCAGGATCGAATTGCCGAAGTTGGTCTTGTCGGCGAAGAAGTTCTCCGGCAGGCCGATGTGCAGGGCCAGCGCCGACAGCACGCGCGAACCCAGGTTGTCCAGCGCCTGGTACAGGCCGTAACCGCGCTCGCGGAAGCCCTCGACCTCGGTCGGCCACAGGTTCGGCGCCATCACGTCACGGTACTTGGAGTCGTCGGCGATCTCGCGGCCGATGTGCCAGAACTCCTTCAGGTCGAAGTGCTTGGAGCCCTTGGCAGTCTCCACGCCGAAGGGGGTGTAGCCGCGGGCGCCGCCGCTGCCGGCCACGTGGTACTTGCGCTTGACCTCTTCCGGCAGGGCGAAGAAGGCCTTGAAGGCATCGTAGGCCGCGTCGATGTCGGCCTGCGGGATGCCGTGGTTGCGGATGCCCGCGAATCCCCATTGGCGATAGGCCGCGCCCAGCTCGGCCACGAAGGCCTCGCGGTCGCTGTCGAAACGGGTGATATCGAGGGTGGGGATCTGGCTCACAGCGGTTCCTGGCTTGTCGTTGGGTCTGAGGGGGCCAGCGCATTTATGGCCCGCATGAACATTGTGACAGATCGCCCGGGGGACGCCACTCGATACGAAGAAACAAACCGATACAATGCGCGACCCGCGCGCGGCGTAACGCTTCCGTCACGTTCGGCCCCTCCCCTTTCCCCGCGTTCCCTGAATCCGCCTCGACATGCCCGCAGCCGCCCCTGCCACCCCCGACAATGAAGGTTCCGCCCGGCGCTGGCGCCGGCTGGCCTGGTGGTCGCTGTTCGTCGCTGGCAATGCGGCCCTGGCTGCGGCGATCGCCCTGGGCAACGTGCCGCTGCGTGACAATCCGGGCGGCAGCGCGGGCCTGGCCTACCTGGCGATCGCCCTGCCCGGGCACCTGCTCGCCTTCGGCGCGCTGGCCGGTCTGCTGCCGCTGCTGCTGGGTCTGTGGCCGCGCAGTGCGCGTACGTTGAGCATCAGTGCCGTACTGCTGCAGGGCCTGTGGCTGTGCCTGCTGCTGGTCGACGCCAAGGTCTTCACCCTGTACCGCTTCCACCTCAACGCCATGGTCGTGAACATGGTGTTCGGCGGCGCCCTGCAGGACCAGGTCGCCCTGTCCTGGAAGACCTGGCTGCAGGTCGCGCTGCTGGTCGCTGCGGTCTTCACCGCCGAAGGCCTACTGGCTTGGGCGTGCTGGAAACTGCTGCCGGCCGCGCCGCGCCGGCGACGGGTACTGCAGGCCTGGGCAGTGGTCGCGCTGCTGATGGGCGGCGGGCAGGTCGCCACGGCCTACTACGACGCCCGCGGCGACCGCGATGTGATCGCGCAGTGGAACTACCTGCCGTGGGCGCAACCGATCACCGCCAAGAGCTTCATGCGGCGCCTGGGCGTGGTCAGCCAACAGCAGGCCGGCCTGCCCGACCCGCGCCATGCGCAGCTGCTGTACCCGCTGAACCCGTTGCGCTGCCAGAGCCCGCATCGCCCCAATGTGCTGATGGTGGTGCTGGAATCGCTGCGCCAGGACGTGCTGACACCGCAGCTGATGCCCAACACGTCGGCGCTGGCGCAGGACGCGCGCGTGTTCGATCACCACTTCAGCACCGGCAATGCCACCCGCTACGGCCTGTTCGGGCTGCTGTACGGCCTACCCGGGGGCTACTGGCCAAGCATGCTCGACGAGCAGCGGGGCTCGCAGCTGTTCCAGGTGCTGGGCCAGCAGGGCTACGACCTGCACCTGTACGGCAGTGCGCCGTTGTACAGCCCGGAATTCGATCGCACGGTGTTCGCCGATGTGCGCGACCAGCTGCACCAGGGGCCATCGGCCCTGAAGTCCGACGGCCGCGACCGCGCGATCATCAGCGCATTGCAGCAGGACATCCGCGCCAGCCAGGCCGCGCAGCGCCCGTGGTTCGGCTTCGTGTTCCTCGATTCCACCCACGCGCCCTACCACATGCCCGACGGTTACCCGCCGGTGGCGACGCCGATGGCTGCGGACATCGACTTCCTCAAATTCGGCCCGGAGCATGACCCGACGCCGGAACTCAATCGCTACCGCACCGCCGTGCACTACGCCGACAGCCTGATCGGCTCGCTGCTGGACGACCTGCGCGCCCAGGGCCTGGCCGAGGACACCATCGTGCTGGTCACCGGTGACCATGCCGAAGAGTTCAACGATCTCAAGCTGAACTATTGGGGCCACAACGGCAACTTCTCCGACTACCAGCTGCAGGTCCCGTTCGTGCTGCATTGGCCGGGCAAGGCCGCTGGTCACGACACACGCACCAGCTCGCACGAAGACTGGGTGCCGACACTGATGCGCCACGCGCTGGGTTGCGAGAACGCACTGACCGATTACAGCACCGGCCAGGACCTGCTGGCCGAGCCGCAGGGCACGCGTGCGCTGGTGGTCGAAAGCTGGTCGCAGCGCGCGGTGCGCCATGGCAATGCCATCTACGTGTTCGACAAGTTCGGCAACGCCACCGCTCTGGACCTGCGCTACCGGCCGCTGCCACAGCAGGCGCCCGATGCGGCCGCCGTACGCACTGCATGGGAAGCGCTGACCCGCTTCCGCAACCGCTGACCCTCAAGGATCGATCCTGCATGAACCGTCCGCTGCGCATCCTGCACACCGAAGCCGCCAAGGGAATGGGTGGGCAGGAGATCTACATCTTCCGCCACATGCAGGTGATGCGCGCGCGTGGCCACGAGGTGGCGCTGTTGTGCCAGCCCGAAGCGCGACTGGCCCAGCTGGCACGCGATGATGGTTTCACCGTGCACACCCTGCGCATGGGCGGCCTGCTGCGCCTGCTGCGCGGCATCTGGTCGGTCTCGCGCCTGGTGCGCCGCGAACGCTATGACGTGGTCAACACCACCAGCCGCCGTGACGCGCTGATCGCTGCCGCCGGCGCACGCCTGGGCGGCACGCCGCTGGTGGTGCGCTCGCGCCACCTGATGAGCCCGGTCAACTCGCTGCTGACCTATACCGGCCTGCCGCACCGGGTGCTGACCGTCAGCAGCTTCGTCAAGCAGCTGCTGGCCGAGCGCGGCATTCCGGCCGAACACATCGGTATCGTGCCGCCCATCGCGGTCCCGCCGCGCTGGAGCGAGATCCGCAAGGACGATCCCTGGCAATGCCTGCAGGAGGTACGCGCGGACGTGCGCGCCGAGCTCGGCTTCGGCGAACAGGACATCGTGGTCGGTTGCGTGGCGGTGCTGCGCGAACCCAAGGGCCATGCCGACCTGCTGCAGGCGATGGTGCCGCTGTGCAAGACGCACCCGAACCTGCACCTGGTGGTGGTCGGCGATGGCCAGCCGGTCATGGATCGGCTGCAGGCGCTGCGCGACGAGCACGGGCTGCAGCAGCAGGTCCACCTGCTCGGCTATCGTGATGGCGCATGCCGGCTGATGGCCGGCTTCGACGTCTTCGCGCTGGCTTCGCACAAGGAAGCGGCCGGTACCGTCTTCCTGGAGGCCGCCTATGTCGGGGTGCCGATCGTGGCCACGCGCGTAGGTGGCGTGCCGGAGATGGTGGTCGATGGCAGCAATGCGATCCTCACCCGGCTGGGCGACAATGCAGCCCTGACAGGCGCCCTGCGCCTGCTGGTGGACGATCCGGAACGGCGGCGGCAGATGGGCCGCGCCGGCTGGGACTGGATGCGCAGCGCGCACCGGTTCACTCCCGACGGCCACGGTGAGACCACCGAACACTATTACCACCAGTGGCTGAAGGAGCTGGGACATGGCTGATGCCCGAACCGTACCGGTGCTGATGCACCACCACGTCAGTCCGTCGCCGGGCATGATCACCGTGTCGCCGGAGAATTTCGAGAGCCAGATCGCATGGTTGGCCGGCAACGGCTGGACCTCGCTGACACTGGACCAGTACGCCGGCTTCCTGGCCGGCAAGCCGGTGCCGCGCAAGTCGATCGTGATCACCTTCGACGATGGCTACCTGGACAACTGGGTGTATGCGCACCCGATCCTGCAGAAGTACGGCATGCACGCTGTGGTGTTCGTGGTCACCGGCTGGATGGGCGAAGGCCCGGAGCGGCCCCACGCGGGGCTCGCCGGGGCAACGTTGCCTGCCACGCCGGATCATCGCGGCTGCGAAGCGGCGATCTACGAGCAGAACCGCAGCGACGACGTGATGATGCGCTGGAGCGAAGCGCGCGCAGCCATCGCCGCCGGCACCTTCGAAGTGCATTGCCACACCCATACCCACACCCGTTGGCTGCGCCGCGACGACCTGGACCGCGCACAGCGCCGTGCCGGCCTGAGCCACGACCTGGCAGTCTCACGCGAAGTCCTGCGGGACAAGCTCGGCGAGGTGTCCGATACGCTGTGCTGGCCGTATGGCGATTTCGACCAGGACCACATCGAGGTGGCACGCGAGCACGGCTTCCGCTACCTGCATACCACCCACCCGTTCGGCCGCAACGTGGTGGGCGGCGATCCGGAACGCATCTACCGCTTCGCGATCCGCAACCGCCCGGCGAGCTGGTTGCGCAAGCGCATCGCCCAGAGCTACACCCCCCTGATCGCGCCACTGTTCAATGGCTTCAAGGCGCGCCAGAAGAAGATGGTGCCGGGGCCGTGAACCCGACAACCTCCCCGCCCATGGGGGCGTGGGAGGCCTGCGACGGTGTCAGAAGAATCGCCCGTACACGACCTGCACGATCTCACCGTTGCCGGTATTGATCAGCAGCGCGTCCGGCCCATAGCGCACCCATTCAAAGCCCATCGGTGGCATGTCCAGGCCGAACAGCCAGAAGTCGTTGAGGATGTAGTCGCCAACCCAGTAGGGGCGCGGCAGGATCTGGCCGTAGTGCCAGCGCTGGTAGGCGTAGCCGACGGGCGGATGGTACGGGCCGATGCGGAAGGCGTGGTCGGCACGGAAATTGTGCCGGTACTCTTCACGGAACACGGGGCGCGCATTCCCCAGTTCGCGCGGACGCTCCATACGCGGATAGCCCCACGGCGCACGCATGGGCTCCTCGCGTGGGACGGTCATATGCGGCCCGCCTTCGGGGCGACGTTCGGCAGCGGCAATGGAAACGCCACCCAGCAACGGCAGCACCAGCAGCGCACCTGCCAGCAGGCAGCGGCTGTAGCGCAATGAGGTATTCATGGTCGTGGTCCTTGCAACGAAAGAAGAAGGATGGAGCGCGATCCGCTCCGACCGGGTCCCTGCCTGCGCGGACGCTGCATGACTGCAAGGGATCCTGATCCCGGGAATACGCCGGGCATCGTTCACGACGCGTCACAAAGTGCACAGCCGCAGCTGAACATGATCGCGGGTCGCGATCGATTCATACAGTGCCGCTGTAAAGCGACATGGCCGCGGAAGCGGCCATGTCGAGAAGTGCCAGGTTTTACCGCCGCCTGCCTCAGGCGGCGGCTTCACGTACCGCCGCGGACAGGCGGTCCAGCGTGTCCTGCATCAGCGTTGCATCATCAGCCTCGACCGTGACCCGCACCACCGGCTCGGTACCGGACGGGCGCAGGAACGCACGGCCACGGCCGGCCACCGACTGCTGTGCGACGGCCAGCGCGGCCTGCACGCTGTCGGCCTGCACCGTGGCCTTGGCCGAGACATTGCCCAACCGCACGTTGACCGTCTTCTGCGGCACCCGCACCAGTCCTTTCAGCGCCTGGCGCAGGGTCTGCCCGCTGTTGCGCAACGCCACCAGCACCTGCAGGGCACTGACGATACCGTCGCCGGTGGTCGCCCGATCCAGGCACAGCAGGTGGCCGGAGGCTTCACCGCCGAGCACGCCACCACCCTCGATCAGCGCCTGGTGCACGTAGCGATCACCGACGTTGCTGCGCACGAACGGGATCTGCAGATCGGCGAAGGCCTTCTCCACGCCGTAGTTGCTCATCAGCGTGCCGACCACCGGGCCACGCAGGCGGCCTTCGGCCTGCCATGCACGGGCCAGGATATACAGCAGGTCATCGCCGTCGACCGGGTTGCCCTGGTCGTCGGCCATCAGCACGCGGTCGCCATCACCGTCGAAGGCGATGCCGAGATCCGCGCGGGTTTCGCGGACCTTGGCGGCGAGGTTGTCGATATGGGTGGAGCCCACGCCGGCGTTGATGTTGACGCCGTTGGGCTCGGCACCAATGCCGATCACCTCGGCACCCAGCTCGCGGAACAGCAGCGGTGCGATCTGGTAGGTGGCGCCGTGCGCGCAGTCCAGCACCAGGCGCACGCCACGCAGGTCGAACGCGCGTGGCACGCTGGCCTTGCAGAACTCGATGTAGCGGCCGACCGCTTCGCGAGCACGCGACGCCTTGCCCAGCTTTTCCGATTCGGCGGTGGTGAACGGAACGTCCAGCGCCGCTTCCAGGGCCAGCTCGGTGGCATCGTCGAGCTTCTCGCCCTGGGCGGAGAAGAACTTGATGCCGTTGTCGTAGTGCGGGTTGTGCGAGGCGCTGATGACGATGCCGGCATCCACACCGAGCGTACGGGTCAGGAACGCCACCGCCGGGGTCGGCATCGGCCCCAGCAGCTGCACGTCGGCACCGGCGGCGACCAGGCCGGCTTCCAGTGCCGCTTCGAACATGTAACCGGAAATGCGGGTGTCCTTGCCGATCACCACGATCGGCCGGCGCCCGTCCTGGCCGCGCTGGGCGACCAGGACACGGCCCAGGGCGTTGCCCAGGCGCAGCACGAAGTCGGCCGAGATCACGCCCTGGCCGACCCGCCCACGGATGCCATCAGTACCGAAGTACTTGCGGCCTCCCATCAAGCCACCTCCGGCGCCGGCTGACGGCCAAGCATTGCCAGCAGATCGGACAGGCGGTCGCGCATTTCGCGGCGGTCGCAGATCTGGTCGATGGCACCGTGCTCCAGCAGGAACTCCGAGCGCTGGAAGCCTTCCGGCAGCTTCTCGCGCACGGTCTGCTCGATCACGCGCGGGCCGGCGAAGCCGATCAGCGCCTGCGGTTCGGCGATGTTGATGTCGCCCAGCATCGCGAAGGAGGCCGACACGCCACCGGTGGTCGGATGGGTCAGCACCGAGATGTAAGGCAGGCCGGCTTCACGCAGCTTGCCCAGCGCGGCCGAGGTCTTGGCCATCTGCATCAGCGAGAACAGGCCTTCCTGCATGCGGGCGCCACCGCTCTGCGAGAAGCACACATAGGGCGCACCGATCTCGACCGCGGTCTCCGCGGCTAGTGCGAAACGCTCGCCGACCACCGAGCCCATCGAGCCGCCCATGAAGGCGAAGTCGAAGGACGATGCCACCAGCGCACGGCCCTTGAGCAGGCCGCGCATGGCGATCAGCGCATCGTACTCGCCGGTGTTCTTCTGCGCGATCTTGATGCGCTCGCTGTACTTCTTCTGGTCCTTGAACTTGAGCAGGTCGGTCGGGCCCAGGCGCGCACCGATCTCGGTGGTGCTGTCAGCGTCGAACAGGGCGGCCAGGCGCGCACGCGCACGGATCGCCATGTGATGGCCGCACTTCGGGCAGACTTCCAGGTTCTCTTCCAGTTCCGGACGGTACAACGCGCTGCCGCAGTTGCTGCACTTTTCCCACAGGCCCTCGGGGACACTGCGCTTCTTGCTGGGGGTGTTGTCGGTGCGGATGCCGGACGGCATCAACTTGCTGAGCCAACTCATGCGGGAGGACACTTCCGTTCAGGGCGGCCCAGGGGCCGCAAAGGCGGACAGTCTAGCTCCGCTTTCCCTGCCCGTGCACCCCCTTGCCGGCCACGGGGCAGCCGGAAAAAACCATGCTGGGACGTACGTTTAGGTGCTGGGAGTGCCGGCCACTGGCCGGCAGCCCCTGTGCGCAGGCGGGTACGGAGGATGCCGGCCAGCGGCCAGCACCACCGTTACGCGTCCAGCGCCTGCCGCAGCGGGGCGAGGAAGGCCCGGGCGCGCTGCGCGGCCTCTTCCGTCGAGCCCGCTTCGGCCAGCGCCGCCACCAGCGCGCTGCCCACCACCACGCCGTCGGCCTGGCGGGCCATGGCTGCGGCACTGTCAGCATCCTTGATGCCGAAGCCCGCCACCACCGGCACCGACGCACGCGCGCGCAAGGCCTGCAGGCGGGCACTGGCGGCATCGCTGTCCAGGCGCTCGGACGCGCCGGTGACACCGGCAAAGCTGACGTAATAGAGATACCCACGGGCCAGCGCCAGCAGCTTGTCGGCACGCGCCTCGCTGGTGGTCGGCGACGCCAGCAGGACCAGCGCAAGGCCGGCCGCGTCGAACGCCTGCAGCGCTTCGCCGGCTTCTTCCGGCGGCAGGTCGACCAGCAGCACGCCGTCCACGCCGGCGTCGACGGCGGCCCTGGCGAAGGCCGCGTAGCCATGGATCTCCACCGGGTTGAGGTAGCCCATCAGCACCACCGGGGTCTGCGCATCGCGCTCGCGGAACTGCGCCACGGCCTGCAGGACGTAGCGGCTGCCCGCACCGCGTGCCAGCGCGCGCTCGGAGCTGCGCTGGATGGTCGGGCCATCGGCCATCGGGTCGGAGAACGGCACGCCCAGTTCGATCACGTCGGCACCGGCATCGACCAGTGCGTGCATGACCGGCACGGTGGCCTCCAGCGAGGGATCACCGGCGGTAATGAAGGGAATCAGCGCTTTGCGCTGCTGTTCGCGCAGACGCTGGAAACAGGCATCGAGTCGGGATACGGACATTTCAGGCACATCCTTCAATCAGTTCAATCGCATCACTGGTTCCCCAGTACATCCGGGTGACCTTCCCTTCAAACAGTTCCAGGCGGATGCCCAGGTCCGAACCCGGGTCCTGCCAAGTGAGGTACTCGCCCTGGTCACCGTCGTAGGCATGCGGGCTGGATACCGGCGGCTTCGGAAACTGGGCCATGGCCTGGGCGCGGGTCATGCCGACACGCAGGCCGAACGGACCGGGCTGTTCAACCGGCAGCTCAGGGTCGTCGCCCGGCTTCAGATCGAAACGGACCACGCGGTCGTCGTCGGTCATCATCGACACGCCTGGCGGCAGCCCCCTGCCGTCGTAGTACTCGCAGTCGCCTTCGAAGAACTCTTTCGCGCCCTGCGCCTTCCAGGGGCCCAGTGACTTCAGGTCACCCATATGCTGGCCAACCAGCACGTCACCGGCGTGGTCCAGCGCCACCGACGCCACCGCCGGCGCGTCATCGCTGTTCGTGCCCTCTTCGGAGGGCGGATCGACAATCGGCGCACGCGCCATCGGGTCGAGGTCATCGTTGGCGGCCGCCTGCTGTGCCGGCTGCGTGGTGGCCTTGGCAGCCGGTGCCAGCACCGGCGGCTCCGGCGGCTGGCACGCGGCCAACCCCAGCGCCAGCAGCAGCACGCCACTGTTGCGCAACAGCGCGCTCACAGCACCAGCCCTTCGCGCGCGGCAATGGTATGCACGTCCTTGTCGCCACGGCCGGACAGGTTGCACAGCACGATCTGGTCACGCGGACGCTCACGCGCCAGCTTGATCGCCTGCGCCAGTGCGTGGCTGGACTCCAGTGCCGGCAGGATGCCCTCGGTATGCGCCAGCAGGTGGAAGGCCTGCAGCGCTTCTTCATCGGTGATGCCGAGGTAGCGCGCACGGCCGGTATCGGCCAGGAATGCATGCTCCGGACCGACGCCCGGATAGTCCAGGCCGGCCGACACCGAATGGGTCTCGATGATCTGGCCGTCGTCGTCGCACAGTACATAGGTGCGGTTGCCATGCAGCACGCCCGGGCGACCGGCAGCGATCGATGCGGCGTGGCGCCCGGTGCTGATGCCGTCACCGGCGGCTTCAGCGCCGACGATCTCGACCTGGCGGTCGTTGAGGAAGGCATGGAACAGGCCGATGGCGTTGCTGCCGCCGCCCACGCAGGCGGTGATCGCATCGGGCAGGCGGCCATACTCGGCCAGCATCTGCTCGCGTGCTTCGCGGCCGACGATGGCGTTGAAGTCGCGCACCATGCGCGGATAGGGATCCGGGCCGGCGACCGTACCGATGATGTAGAAGGTGTCCTGCACATTGGTCACCCAATCGCGCATCGCTTCGTTGAGCGCGTCCTTCAGGGTGGCCGAGCCGGAGGTGACCGGCACCACCGTCGCGCCGAGCAGCTTCATGCGGTAGACGTTGATCTTCTGCCGCTCGATGTCGGTGGCGCCCATGTACACCACGCATTCCAGGCCCAACCGCGCGGCAACCGTGGCACTGGCCACGCCGTGCTGGCCGGCACCGGTCTCGGCGATGATGCGCTTCTTGCCCATCCGCGCCGCCAGCAGCGCCTGGCCGATGGTGTTGTTGATCTTGTGCGCGCCGGTGTGGTTCAGGTCTTCGCGCTTGAGCAGGATCTGCGCACCGCCGACATGGTCGCTCAGCCGCTGGGCGTGGTAGATCGGGCTCGGCCGGCCCACGTAATGGGCCAGGTCGCGGTCGTAGGCGGCCTGGAATGCCGGGTCCTGGCGGGCCTGGTCATAGGCCTGGGCCAGTTCCTGCAGCGGGCCGACCAGGGTTTCGGCAACGAAGCTGCCGCCGTAGCGGCCGAAATGGCCCTGGGCATCCGGGAAGGCGTGGTAGTCGGCAATGGGGGAGGCAGACATGGAAGCGACCGCTGGTTCGGGACAGGTGGATACTCTAGCGCACGGGTCGTGACCGGAAAATGGATATTATCTGGCGCATATCGTCAGGAAATCTCACATGAGCCGTTCCCTGCTGCCCCCCCTCAATGCGCTGCGCGCGTTCGAGGCCACCGCCCGTCTCGGCGGAGTTGGCCGCGCCGCACAGGACCTGCATGTCACCCACGGCGCGGTCAGCCGGCAGTTGAAGCTGCTGGAAGACCATCTCGGCCTGGCGCTGTTCCAGCGTGCCGGTCGCGGCCTGCGCCTGACCGCTGCGGGCACGCGCCTGCAGGCAGCGTGCAGCGAGGCCTTCAGCGGCATCGAAGACTGCGTGCGCGAACTGCGGCGGCCGGCGGCGGCCCCGGCGCTGGTACTGGGCTGCAGCGGCAGCGTGCTGGCGCGCTGGATGATCCCGCGCCTGCCTGCGCTGCAGGCCGCCCTGCCCGGTGTGCGCCTGCAGTGGTCGGCGCTGGATGGCAGCTTCACCGAGGCGCAGTCAGCGCTGGATGCGGTCCTGCTGCTGGCGCAGGGGCCGTGGCCCCGAGGCTGGCAGGTGCGTGAGCTGGCACCGGAACGGGTCGGCGTGGTGGTGGCACCCTCGCATCCGGCCGCGCAGCGACTGCGGCATGTACCACCCTCGGCGCTGCTGCAGGAGACGCTGCTGCACACCAGCTCACGGCCACAGGCGTGGCCGGCGTGGGCGCAGGCGCATGATCTGGACACCTCGAAGCTGCAGCTGGGCACCGCCTTCGAGCATCTGTACTACCTTCTGGAGGCGGCCGTGGCCGGGCTGGGTCCGGCGATCGCGCCCGAGCCGCTGGTGGCCGAGGACCTGGCCGCGGGCCGGTTGGTCGCACCCTGGGGATTTGCTGCCACCGGTGGCTTCTGGGTGCTGGCGCGACCGGATGGTCTGGCCGATGCGCGCGTGGATGCGCTGGCCGACTGGCTGGGCCAGCAACTCCGTTGACAACGAGAAAGGGGACGGAGGGAATCAAGTCGTATGTGGCGTATACGACTTAATCCCCTCCGTCCCCTTTTTCTTTATTTCAGGGTGCGGTGGGGGCGGCCAGCCGCTGCTGCAGGTCTTCGCGCAGGCGCGACAGTTCCACTTCCGCCTGCTGCCGCTGCTGCATGCCTTCGCGATGGATGCTGCGCACTTCCTCGACCGTGGCGATCAGCTGGTCGTGCACATGGCGCAGGGTGGCCACGTCGATCACCCCACGCTGGTTGCTGCGGGCGGTATCCACCGAAGCCTGGCGCAGCAGGTCGGCATTGCGGCGCATCAGCTCGTTGGTGGCATCATCGATGGCCGTGGACAGTTCGACCGCCGCCTTCTGTTCGCCCAGCGAGAGCTGGATGGCGAACTGGCGCTTCCACGACGGAATGGTGATGTCGCGGACGGTGTTGAACTTCTCGATCAGCTGCAGCGCGTTGGCCTGGATCAGGCGGATCATCGGCAGCGACTGGTCGGCGGCGTGCTGCATCAGCTGCAGGTCGGACACGCGCTTTTCGATCAACCGGATCGCGTTGTCGATCTCGCCCTGGCGGATGCGCTGCTGCGGATCCTCACTGCCCTGCCCGGCCAGCTGTTCGGCCTGCAGTTCGCCCAGCCGCTGCTTGCCCGCAGCCGCATACAGGCCGAGCGCATGGCGTTCTTCGCGGACGATGTCGTGCATGCGGTCGAATTCGCCCACGCGCTTGGCCATCAGGGCCTGCTGCACACCGACGTCGCCCAGCAACTGCTCGATCTGCGCGTTGGTGTCGCTGAACTTCTGCACCAGCTCGCCCTTGGATACGCGCAGGCGGTCGATCAAGCCACCGATCACAGGCACCTTCGATCGCTGTGCGAAGCCGTCCAGCTTCAGGCTGCGTGCGATGCGCACGACTTCGCCCAGCTTCTCGCCACTGGCATCGAGGTCGCGATTGCGCACCTGGTCCAGCAACTGGCTGGAAAACGCTGCGGTGCGCGTGGCCGCTTCGCGACCGAAGACCTGCAGGTTGCCCGGGCGCAGATCTTCCAGCTCCAGACGGATCTCGGCGATGCGCGGCAGATCCTCGCGGACCAGTCCCAGCGCCTGCAGTGCGCCTTCATCGAGCGCAGCGGCGATGGTCGTGCCGGGCACGAGGGCACCGGGGGTCTGGCTGTCCTGGGTCATCGGGCAGTCTCCTTGCAGTTGGGTAAGCGGCAGCGGCGGCCGGCTCAAGGCAGTCTAGCCTGAGCCGCGGCCACCTCGTCATCGATCTGTGCATGCAACGTGGCGACCTTGCCGGCCAGCGCAGCGCCCGCAGCGGCCTGGCCTGCCAGTGCAGCCTGCCGCCAGGCCGGCAGCAGGACGTCATGGATGCGCGCGAAGCGATGCAGCAGCATGCTGTCCTGGTCCTGCAGCAGCTGCCATTGGCCGGCTTCCAGACGGCGCAGCGAGGCCAGCCGGCGAAGATGGTCCAGCCGTTGCGACAGCGCGGCCTGGCCGGCGATATCCAGCGGTGGCAGCGGCGACGCCGCCAGCTCGGCCCAGGCCTCCAGTGCCGTGGCTGCCTCTGAATGCTCGATGATGGCCCTGGCCCGCAGCTGCATGTGCTGCTGCAGGTGCTGGGCCTGCTCGCGCGCCTGCAGGGCCAGCACGCCCAGCTGCGACTGCAGCGCCCGCCCTTCTGCCTCGCGAGCGACATCGCGCCCCAGCAATCGGCCCCACCAACTTTCCTGCTGCCGGATCTGCGCCGGGTTGGCGGCCTGCAGGGCCAGCGCGATGCGTGCCAGCGCGGAGACCAGGCCCTCGCCCGCACCCGGCGGCACGGTTGTTTCGCGCCGTGCCAGCGCCTCCAGCAACGGCGCACCATAGTCGGCCAGCACGGCGACATCGACCGTGTCCGGCAACCTCGGTGACGGCAGTGGCGCCTGCGTGGTCACGGCAGCGGCGGCGGCTTCGGCGTGGATGACGGAGTGGCATCACCGTCTTCCGGCGGCAGTGACTCGCCGTAGAAGTGGCGCATCAGGGCCTCATCCAGTGCCCGCTCCTCCGGCGTCGCGGCACGGCGCACGCGCGCACGCTGCGCCACCACGGCACCCGGTGCGCCACGCTCGACCTGCTGCCGCGCCCAGCCGGCGAACGCGGCCAGGGTCTGCGACACCTGTACCTGCTGCGCCTGCGACGCCGCCAGCAGTTCCACCAGCGGCGCCAGGCCCGCCTGCAGGTCGTCGGCCAGGACCGTGGCCGGCACGCTGGGGGCTGCCGCGGCCGGCACCGGCACCGGCGCGGCGGCGGGACGTGTTTCGGAAAGGCGATGCAAGGCCTCCAGCAACGCCGGCCACGGCGCCGGGTCCGCAACGGCGATCGCTTCCGGTGCCGGCGGTGGCAGCTGCAGGGCGGTGGCGATATCGGCCAACTGCGCAACCACGCGCCCGCCGACATCGCCGTCGTCGGCACCCATGGCCTTGTTGCGCAGGAAGTCGCGCTTGATCTGTGCCCAGCGCTGAGCCTGCGTGTCATCCAGTACGCCGCGCAGTTCGGCCAGCTTCAACAGGTTCTCTTCGGCGCCGGTGGTCAGCAGCTGTGCCTCGCCCAGGTAGTGGTCGGAGATCAGCTGCTGCAGCTCGTCCTCGTTCATCACCGGCGAGATCTTCTCGGCCAGCTTGTTCATGTTGCGGTAGCTGCCCTGCAGGCGGAACGGCGGCTCGGTGCGGTAGCGGTCGTCCTGTGCGGCACTGGCGATGTACTGCTGATTGACCCGGTAGACCACGTCGCGCACGCGCAGCATGCGCTGCAGGGTGGCGGTGATCTCGTTGATCTCCGCGCTGCTGTAGGCGTGGCTGAGCCCGTTGGTCGAGACCTCCTTGCCCATCGCGCGGTCGACCAGCACGTACAGGTCAGCCATGTCGCGCGTGGCCAGCGGCGCCAGCACCGGATTGGAGGTCAGGCTGTTCTCGATGTAGCTGAGGGTGAAGGCTGCCTCCATGCCACCGAGCACATCACCGAGGTTGTAGATGTCAGCACGGTTGGCCAGCATGTCCGGGATCTTGAACACCTCGCCGGACTCGGTATACGGGTTGCCGGCCATCACCACGCAGAACTTCTTGCCGCGCATGTCGTACGTACGGGTGCGACCGCGCCACACGCCCTCGATACGACGGGTGCCATCGCACAGCGAGATGAACTTCTGCAGGAACTCGGGATGGGTGTGCTGGATGTCATCCACATACAGCATGGTGTTGTTGCCCATCTCCAGCGCCAGATTGAGCTTCTCCAGCTCCTGCCGCGAGGTCGCGTCCGGTGCCTGGGCCGGGTCCAGCGAGCGCACCTCATGCCCCAGCGCCGGGCCGTTGATCTTCATGAAGACCAGGCCCAGGCGGTGCGCCACGTATTCCATCAACGTGGTCTTGCCGTAGCCCGGGGGCGAAATCATCATCAGCAGGCCCATCAGGTCGCTGCGCTTGTTCTCGCCGACCGTGCCCATCTGCTTGGCCAGGTTGTCACCGATCACGCCCAGGTAGACATCGTTGATCAGCTTGTTGCGCACGAACGAGGACAGCGGCCGCGCCTTGAACTCGGAAAGCCGCAGGGTCTCGCGCTCGCGCCCGATGATGCCCTGGCGCAGCGCCTGGTAGGCATGGAACGCCGGCACGAAATGGCGCAGGTGCTGCTTCAGGCGTGCCAGGAAGTCATCCAGCGACACCACCAGCGTGCCATTGCTGATGCGCGCGTGCTCGCCCAGCAGGCCGCCGACCTCCGACTGCAATGCGGCGTCGCTGGCGCGGCTGCGCAGCTGCCGCTGCACCAGCAGCAACGCCGCGGCTTCATCGACATAACCGGCATGCGTGGCATGCGCCGGCATCCGCGCCAGCGCACGCAGCCACTGCCCGGCCAGCGCCCAGCGCGCGGCCAGCGGGTCCTGGCTACGCTGCAGCGCGCGTTCGACCGCCTCGCGCTGCCCGGCCTGTTCCAGCTGCTGCGCCAGTGCCTCCAGCAACGCCACCGCGTGGCGGCTGCTGCTGAACACCGGATCGCCCGCCGCCAGTTCTTCGCCCAGATAGGCGGCCGCGGCCTCCGCGGCATCGGCATCGAACGGCAACGCGTGGGACTGCGCATACGCCAGCAGCGCCTCGGCCATTTCCGCACGCAATGCCAGGCGCCCTTCGTCGGACCCCAGCAGGCGTGCCAGCGCCTCGGCGCCCACCTGCCGCGCCGACCATTGCGCCACCGCCTCGCGGCGCTGCTCCCCTGCCCAGAACAGCAGCGCCAGCGCACGCACCCGTGGTGCATGGCGCAGGCTGCCCGCGGCCTGCTGCAAGGGCAGCAACGCACGCAGGATCAGCGCGGCATCATGGTCATGGATGCCACGCTCGTAGCCTTCGCGGTAGCGCGGCGCGGCGAACGCACGCACGCGCTGGTCCAGCGCATCGGGATTGGCAACGTCCTGCTGCAGCATGGCCAGATCGAGGCCGTCGCGTCCCTCCTGCGCAGCCATCAGCAGGCTGCCGGCCAGGTACTCGCCGCGATACAGCGTGGGAGATTCGGAGTCCAGCGTGACCGGCCAGAACGGCTTCAGCGCATCCAGCTCCGGATCGTGCAGGGTCTCCAGGAAGTCGGTGCCGGTCAGATGGATGGCCAGCGTATCGCCACGCGGCAACAGGGTCAGGTCCAGTGCCTGGGTGTTGACGCTGAAGCGATGGCGCGGCCCCAGCCGCACCACGTTGCCGCCGGCTTCGTACAGGTCACTGCGGTCGCGCAGCTGGCGCACCGCCTGGTCACGCACGCCCTTCAGCCGCGCCTCGATGTCGTCGGCCTTGACGTTGTCGTGCAGCGTGCGCAGGCGCTCGGCCAGCTCACGCAGCTTGAGGATCAGCGGATCGCCGGCGAAGAAGGCGTTGAGTTCATCGGCGGTGGCGAAGCGCTCGGTGCGCTTGGCCAGGCCGTCGAGGATGCGGTTGGCCGCGTCCAGGACCGAACGCGCCTTGCGCTGGCGGTCATCCAGCAATGCCTGCTTGTGCGTTTCGAAGGCTTCCACCAGCTCTTCGCGCTTGCTCAGGATGTCGCCGAGGAACTGCTCGTGCTCGCCGAACTGGCTCTCCAGTTCCTCCAGCTGCACCAGCAGGCGCGACAGCTGCTCGTCGGCGCGTTCGGGATCGGTGGCCAGGGCCAGCGCGCTGGTGATCGACTGCGAGAACAGCGCGAACTGTGCGGCGAACTGCGCCACGGCCTCGGCCGAACCGAGCGACCTGCGGCGCTGATCAGCGCGCGCACGGGCCTGGTTGAGGCGGCCGTACAGCACCGAAATGGACTCGACCACGCGGGTGCGCGCAGTGGCATCGTCCACCTTCAGGCCGGCCATCAGCTCGGACAGCATGTCCAGGTCGGCCGCCATCCCGCGCAGCCCCTCCAGCTGCTCATCCAGCAGGCGTGCACTCTGCGCCTGCTGGGCCGCTTCATCCAACGCCTGCAGGCGCGTGGTCAGCGGCACCAGCGCGGCATCACCGGCGAGGAACTCACCCGTGGCGGCGCCGACATGGTCCTGCGCCTCCATCAGTTCGGCCGTCATCGTCTCGATGCGCGCGGTGTCGATGTAGCGCAGCTCGCGGATGGTCAGCAGCCGCCCACGCAATGCGGTGATCGCATTGAGCGCCTCGACGAAGGCCTGCACCTCGTTCCAGTTCTGCGGCTGCAGCCGGCCCAGCAGCGCCTTGTGCGCGGCCTCTGCTTCGACCATCGCCTGCGCCGACTGCTGGCGGATCGACTGCACCTTCTCGTATTCGTCCAGCACCGATTCGCCGGTGGCGCTGATCTGCCGCAGCAGGGCCTCGGCGCCATCGCAGGCCTCGTCGCCCAGCCAGTGGTGTGCATCGAACAGGCGCCGGGTATCGGCCACCAGTCGCTGATAGCGCTGTACCGACACGTCCTGGCCTTCAATCTCGCGCGCCAGGTTGAACAGGTTGGAGATACCGCGCACCAGCTCGGCGTTGCCGATGCGGCCCATGAAGGTGTTGCCGGGCGGTCGGCTGGCGGCAAACTCGTCACTGCTGAACGGCGTCTGCCAGACCTGCATCGGATGGATGCGGGTCGGTTCGCTGCCCTCGGCATGGAACAGCACCATGCGCCCGTCCTGCATCAGGGCGTAGCCATGGCCGAACACCGGGTTCTGCAGCACGCGCTGGATGGTGTTGTAGACGAACAGTGCCGAGCGCCCACCTTCGCGCTCGTAGAAGATGTACAGCACATCCTCGCCGTTCGGCGAACGGATGCTGCGCTTGAACTGCATGCCGGCCATCGAGGCGTCGAACGCCTTGTGCTCGCCGCCCTGCAGGTAATAGCCGCCCGGGAAGATCACGCCGTGGTCTTCGGGCAGCTGCACGCAGGCCTGTACGATCGCATCGTTGCGCACGATGGCGCCGGTCAGCGTGTTGTAGATCAGGCCACGCCACTCCGTCTCGCGGTACGGCAGCACCTTCAGCAGCACCAGCGAACCGACCCGGGCGAATTCGAACTGGGCGTCGTCCAGCGACTGCGTGCTGTCCTCGACCGGCTCGCTGTAGATGCCCTGCCCGGTCTCGGTATTGTTCTCGACCTTGATGGTGAGGTCGCCGCCGGTGGTCTCCACGAACAAGGTATCGAGGATGTTCAGGTGTGAATGGCGGCCATTGACCGCCAGGTCGCGGGTCGCCTTGGTCCATTCGAAGTCGAACGGCGGCGGCAGGGCAATATCGCGCTCACCGCGCGCATCCAGGTAGGTCAGTTCGCCATCGCGCGACAGCGCCCAGCGGAACACGCGCACGTCGCTGCTGCGCTCGCCGATCTGGAACGAGGCCAGCAGCTTGTCACCCACCACGATCAGCTGCAGCAGGCGTGCGTGCTTGTAGTAGGCGTACAGCTCATTGAAGTCGTGCACGAAGCCGGGCTGGTCGAGGAAGCTGCCCTTCAGCTCGAGCGCGGCCACGTCGTAGCCGTCGTTGCCCTGCACCAGCCGGTACAGGCCGAACACGTCCTCGATGCGGGTCTGGGTTTTCAGCCCGATGAACACGTTGTAGCCGAACAGCAGGCGGTGCGGCCCGACCTGCACGATGTCACGGCCGACGCAGTTGTTCTCGCTGCGGATGCGGAAACGCCCGGCCACTTCCAGGCGGCTGTCGCCGAACTCGGCCAGGCGCTGGCGGTTGAGCGTCTCGGCCAGGCCCTGCAGGCGCTGGCCCTGCTCGGCCAGGCGGCGGCGCAGGACTTCGTAGGCGCCGCCCTGGGCAACGGCCTGGTCGACGGTATTGCCGCCGGCCTCCGGTGCGGTGGATTCGGCGGACGGATGGGTATCAGACATCAGCAGGCTTCCGGCTCACGGGCGGACGGCCGCGGTTGCGGCCGGCGCGGGCGGGCGATGGCCGCAGCAGCCATCGCCCGATGCATCAACGGGCGCTGTCGACCACGGTGGCCGACACGGTCGGCACCGCTTCGGCATCCTCGGCGATCTGGCGCGGTGCCGGTTCGGCCACGGCCACGCCCAGGTAGCGCTGCATCAGCTCCTGCACGATCGGGCTCTTGCCGGCAAAGCCTTCGATCGACTTGCCCAGCGACACCGCCTTGACCAGGTTCTCGAACATGCCGCCGTCGCCACCGACCAGGTCGATGTCGGCGTTGCGCAGCGCGCTGGCGATGACATTGGCGTTCTCGCGCGAGACTTCCTTGCCGGCTTCGATCGAGGCAAGCGCCTGCTTCAGGCTGTTGTCCAGCATCATGCGGAACTCTTCGTGGCCACGTGCCTGGTCGCTCAGCGAGGCGATGGCTTCGAACTTGCGCACCAGGCCCTCGGCCTCGGCCAGCAGCTTCTTCTGCACCACGCCGGCTTCGGCGTTGCCCAGCGACTCGGTGGCGGTGGCACGGGCCAGGCCCATCTTCTCCTCACCCTGCGCCTGCGCCTGCAGGGTCTCGGCCAGCACGCGGGCTTCGTTGCTGCCCTGCTTCAGGCTGGCTTCGGCCTTGGCTTCGATCACGCGCGCTTCGGCGATGCCAACCTTCTCGATGGCCAGCGCCGAGGCTTCACGCACCTGCGCCTCGGCCAGGCCAGGAGCGGCCTGTTCGGCACGGTAGGCGTCGGCCAGCAGGCGCTTGGCTTCGGCCTGCTTGCCGGCCGCTTCGTGCTCGGCCTGGGCCAGCGTGGTCAGTTCCACCGCACGATGCTTGGAGGCGGTTTCGCGCGCCTGCGCTTCCTTCACTTCGCGCACCAGCGATTCCTGCGCCTTGGCTTCGGCTTCCAGGATCAGCACCTGCTTCTGGCGGTCGGCCTCGGAGACCTCGCGCACTTCCTTGATGCGCTCTTCTTCCTGCGCCACGGTCTTGTCGATGGAGATGCGTTCGCGGGTGATGTTGGCCACGTCCATCTTGCCCTGCTCGACCACCTTGTCGCGCTCCACGCCCTGCAGCTGCACTTCACGGTCAGTGGTGACCTGCTCCAGCTGGCGTGCGCGCTCCACGCGCTCGGCTTCGATGGCCACGGCACGCTGGCGGTTCTGCTCGGCCACTTCCACTTCGCGCAGGCGGTTCTGGTCGCGGATCTCGATCAGCTGCTGCGCTTCGATGCGGGCATTCTCGGACAGCTGGCGCTGTTCTTCCTGCACCTTGGCGGTCTCGGCCTCCTCGCGCGCGCGGATGGTCTCGATCTCGCGCTTCTGGCGTGCTTCGGCTTCGGCCTGCTGGCGTTCCAGCGCCAGCAGCGCTTCACGCGCTTCCACGTTCTTCTTGGTGATGGCGAGCTTCTCGTTCTGCTCCAGCTCGTTGGTCACCACGTTCTGCGCGGCGGTCAGCTCGGTGATCTTGCGGATGCCCTGGGCGTCGAGGATGTTGAACTGGTCCAGCAGCGACTTTGGGGTCTGCTCCAGGTAATCGATCGCCACGTCTTCCAGCACATAACCGTTGAGATCGTTGCCGATCACCGCGATGATCTCGTCGCGGAATTCCTGGCGCTTCTCGAACAGTTCGGTGAAGTCGAACTTCTTGCCGACCGTCTTCAGCGCTTCGGAGAACTTGGCGTTGAACAGCTCATCGACGGCATGCTTGTCCGATGCACGGTCGGCACCGATGGCCTTGGCCACGCGCAGCACGTCGGCCTGGGTCTCGTTCACCCGCAGGTAGAAGGCCACGGCGATGTCGGCACGCATGTTGTCGCGGCAGATCAGGCCTTCCTTGCCGCGGCGGTCGATCTGCAGGGTGATCAGGCTGATCCGCATCAGCTCGGCGCGGTACAGCACCGGGATGATCAGCGCACCGGTGAAGTGCACCTTGGGCGTGGAGCTCATGTCGTTGACGATCAGGGCCACGCCCTGGTCGACCTTGCGGTAGAAGGCCTTGAACAGGCCGGCCACGCCCAGCAGCAGGACGAGCAGGCCGCCGGCGACGGCCAGGATCGGTAAGAGGGACGCCAACGTCATTGATGATTCTCCTTGTTGCCCGGAAGCAGGTTGTCCTGGAAATCGAGGGCGATCGCATCAGCGCGGACCACCCGGTAATAGTGTTGCTCTGCCATGTGCTCGACCAGCACGATGCGCTCGCCACGCTGCAGTTCGATGTCGCTGCGGATCTGCAGCACCAGCCCGGCGCCGCCATCATCGACAGTGGCATGACCACTGCGTGCGTCCACCTTCGGCGATGCGACCACGCCGATCCGGCCCAGCAGCGATGCCTGCGGCACCGGACGCAGGCGCAGCAGGAAGCGCCGGACCGGGCGCAGGATCAGCGCGGTGATGGGTACCGCAGGCAGCGGTGCCAGTACCGCCACGAGCGTACCCAGGCCCCAGCGCAGCAGGTCCGGCAGCGGCAGCAGTACGAACAGATGGATGAAATAGGTGATGAGCCAGCCGAACAGGCCCAGCAGGGTGACCACCACCATGATCGGGACGCCGCCCAGGCCCCAGCGCGCCAGCATGGCCGACAGGCCACTGAGGTCGGTCCCCGCCTCGAGCGCGCCATCGGCGCCGAGATCGCCGAAACCGTCATCGACCAGGCCGAACGCGGCAACCGCCCAATACATCACCGACACCATCAGCAGAATGCTGTACGGCAGCGTCGGGTAACCGAGTACGACGGTGAGAAACTCCTGCATCGCTTGCCTTCCTGGGCTATGGGCGGCGGCCGCCCGTTCGGGGCGCGCCGAGCGCGTCCCGTCGATCCCCGCGCCAGCTCTCATGGCAGGCGCGCTTGGGACCATCCTATGTGAAGAATGCGTGCAGGCTCAAATCGGGGTGCTGATCAGAGTAAATAGTGACGCGAATCACTCGAGAACCGTGCAATCGGCGCGGCGCACTTCCTCGACGAAGGTACGCATCTTGTAGCCGTCCTTGATGCCCGGCTCCAGTTCGATGCCGCTGGAGACATCCACGCCCCACGGCAGGGTGGCCAGCACCGCGTCGTAGACGTTTTCCGGGTTCAGGCCACCGGCCAGCAGGAACGGGCGATGCAGGCCGGTCGGGATCCGGCCCCAGTCGAAGGCCACGCCGGTGCCGCCACCGCCGCCCGGCGCATGGCTGTCGAACAGGAAGCCAGCGGCGCTGGGATAGCGCAGCTGCAGGGTGCGGGCGTTGATCTCTTCACGCCCGCCCATCGCGATCGCCTTCAGGTACGGCATGTTGAAGCTGCGGCAGAAGCTCTCGTCTTCCTCGCCGTGGAACTGCAGCAGGGTCGGTCGCACCGTGCGCAGCACCTCGCGCACCTCTTCCTTGCTGTTGTTGCGGAACAGCGCCACCACGTCGACCATGGGTGCGATCGCCTGGCGCATCGCGCGTGCCTCGGCCGGGGCGACCCGGCGGCTGCTTTCACGGGCGAAGATGAAACCCACCGCGTCCACACCCAGTTCACCGGCCAGGCGGACGTCGCCGGCCCGGGTCATGCCACAGAACTTGATGCGCGTGCGGTAGTAGGAGCGGCTCATAGCGTGACCTCGGCGGGCAGATGCCAGTTGTCGGGGTACAGGGGCCCAAGGAACACCAGGCCCTGCGGCGGTGCGGTGGGACCGGCTACGGTGCGATCGCGCCCGGCCAGCAGTTCGGCGATCCATTCCACCGGTTTTTCGCCGCTGCCCACCAGGATCAGCGATCCGACGATATTGCGGACCATGTGATGAAGGAATGCATTGCCCTGCACGGCGACCTCGATCACCTCGCCCTGGCGGCTGACCTGCAGCGACTGCAGTTCACGCCGTGCATGCAGCGCCTGGCACTGCACCGAGCGGAACGCACTGAAGTCGTTCTCGCCGAGCAGGGCCTGGCCGGCGGCATGCATCAGGGTCTCGTCCAGCGCCCGGCGCTCCCAGCTGAGGGTCTGCCGCTGCAGCGCCGGCCGCACTTCGCGGTTGAGCAGGCGGTAGCGGTAGCGGCGCGCACGCGCCGAGAAGCGGGCGTGGAAATCGTCGGCCACTGGTACGCACCAGCGCACTGCGATCGAGCGCGGCAGGCGGGTGGTGGTGCCCAGCATCCAGGCGCGCGGATCTCGCACCACGTCGGTGTCGAAATGCACGACCTGGCACTGGCCGTGCACGCCAGCATCGGTGCGGCCGGCACAGACCACCTGCAGCGGCGTATCGGCCACCGACGACAGGGCCTGCTCAAGGCTGGCCTGCACGCTGGGGCCACCCTCGCCCAGGTTCTGCCAGCCCCTGAAATCGCTGCCGTCGTACTCGACGCCAAGCGCGTAACGCATGTGCTACCTCGATGTTGCGGGAGGGGCGGCGCTCAGGCCGGATCGCGTTCGGACCAGACCGCCAGTTCGTTGCCACCGGGCTCGACGAACTGGAAACGGCTACCGCCGGGGAAGGAAAACACCGGCCGCACGATCTCGCCGCCGGCGTCGCGCACCGCCGCCTCGATCGGCGCCAGCTGGTCAGCGTACAGCACCAGCAGCGGTGCACCGGCATCGCTGGCACGCTGTGGCTGGCCACGGAAGAAGCCCCCCTGCAGGCGACCGTCGTCGAACGCGGTGTAGTCGCTGCCGTAGTCGACGAACGACCAGCCGAACGCCTTCTCGAAGAAGGCGCGGCTGGCCGCGGGATCCGTGGAGGCGAATTCAACGTAGTCGATGCGGCGCTCGCGGCTCATGGCGGGGTCCTTGTCGGCGGGGTCGGTCACGGCAGGCGGGCCAGCAGTTCGCGGGCCTGGGCCTGGCAGTGCAGGTCGCCGCCCTCGGCCACTTCCTGCAACAACGTACGTGCGGTCTGGGCATCGCCCAGGTCGAGGTAGGCGATGGCCAGTTCCAGGCGCTCCTGCCCGGCGCGCGGCGCCCAGCCGGCATCGCTGGCCGGTGCCGCGGTGCCTTCTTCATGCGCGGCCTCGGCCAGCGCGTCGTGCGGCACCGCGCTTGAATCCCCGCTGTCATGGTGTTCGGCCGGCAGGTCGAACACGCCGCGGAACTGCGGCTGCTGTTCGGCGTGCAGTGCGTAGTCAGGCACTGCCACCTCGTCAGGCGTCGCCTGCGCGACCGGCTCATCCTGCACGGCAGCGGACGGCGCGGGATCGTCCTGCGTGGCCACCGGCTCGTCCCAGCGTGGCAGGTCGGTCACGGCCTCGGGCAGCTCCACCACTTCATCATCGCGCAGCGTCTGCGCCTGCCAGTCAGCCTGGGCGGCGACGTCGGCGACCGGTTCGGCAACCACATCATCCCGCACTTCGGTTTCGGTCGCCCAGGCCGGCATCGCCGGCTCCTGGCGCCCCCCCTCGGGTACTACCGACGACCACGAGGACTGCTCGGCCAGCGTATCCAGCGCCGCGCCCGCCGGTACCGCAGCGGCCAGGCCGGCGGCATCGCCTTCTTCGCGCAGCGGCGGCAGCGGCGACGGCTTGCGACGACGCAGCAGCCAGGCGGCACCGGCCGCCAGCAGCAGCACCGGCAGCCCCAGCCAGTACCACGGCGTTGCCGCATCGCGGGCATCCGGTGCCTGCGCCAGGCGCTGCTGCGCGGCGGCCAGGTCGTTGTCCTTCATCGCGATCAGCGACTGCTGCTGTTCCTTGAGTTTTTCCAGGTCGGCCACGCGCTGCTTCAGCTCGCCGATCTCGGCATCGCGGGTCGCGATGTCCTCGCGTGCCTGGCGCAGTTGTTCGTTGCCCAGCATGTCACCCTCGCTGCCGGCTCCGGTGCCGGTGGTTGTGCCCGCGTGCGCGGCGTCGGAGGCCAGCGCAGGAGCGATTTCAAGTCGTGCCCCATTGGCCGCAGCCGGGGAAGAAGCGTTCGTGGTTGCCGCCTTGGCGACCGGGGCGACGGTGCCCGCCGGTTGCGGCACGGTGCGCGCCTGCCGCCACTGTGCAGCGTGTTCACGCACCAGCGCTGCGGCCTCGGCGGCATCGACCGCCGCCAGTGCATCGCTGCCGGGCATGCGCAGTACGGCCCCCTGCTTGAGCAGGTTGACGTTGCCCCGGATGAACGCCTCCGGGTTGGCCCGCAGCAGCGCAATCATTGCGCGGTCTCGGCTGACCTGGTTGCCGCGGGCCACCGCGCTGGCGATCTGCGACAGGGTCTGCCCACGCTGGACGGTGACGCTGCCATCGGCTGCCGGCGTGGCAGCGGGTGCAGCCACTGCACGAGGACGTGCCTGAGCGGGTGCCGGCGCTGCCACGGTGGACGGTGCAGGCGCGCTTGCGCTCTCCGCAGCGGCGGGTGCCGGCGCAGCGTCACGGACGATGGTGTTGGAGAGGGTGCCCGCCGGTGCGACGATTTCCGGCTCGGCCACCGCCAGTGCGCTGGAGGGCGCGTCGACCAGTGCCGAGTACTCGCGCACCAGGCGGCCCTGACCCCAGTCGGCCTCGATCAGGAAGCTCAGCGACGGGGTCTCGACCGGCGTCTGCGAGGTCACCCGCACTACCGCCCTGCCCTGCGCATTGCGGGTCAGTTCGAACTGCAGCTCGCTGACCAGCCCAGTCGGCCGCTGCAGGCCCACGCGCTCGAAGGTGACCGGTGAAGCCAGCGCGACGCGCAGGTTCTCCAGCTCGGACGGATCGGCCGAGACCACCGGGATTTCGGCCAGCAGGGGCTGGCCCGGCTTGGACAGGACACGGATGTCACCCAAGCCCAGCGCAAGCGCCGAACTGCTGGCCAGGGCCAGCAGCGCGGTGGAAAGATAGAGGAGCGGGCGCTTTGCGCCCCTGGCCCGTTTATTCATGGGCGACACTATAAAGCGTGCGGACCGGGGTCCGCACCCACCGGAAAGACCCTTGAGGTAGTGCCGGCCGCTGGCCGGCATGCACTCCGGCGCATGGATCACGGCAATGCCGGCCAGCGGCCGGCACTACCGGTGAGGCAACCGCTGTGATCAACGCTGCTCGGCGGCAACCAGCTCGGCCAGCTGCACGGCATTCAGGGCAGCGCCCTTGCGTACGTTGTCCGACACGATCCACAGGTTCAGGCCGCGCGGGTGCGACAGATCCTCGCGGATGCGGCCGACGTACACCGCGTCGGTGCCCGAGGCGTGGGTGACCGGGGTCGGGTAACCACCGGCCTCGTGGCGATCCACCACTTCGATGCCCGGCGACTGCTCCAGCAGCGCGCGCGCTTCGGCGACCGTGACCTTGTCGCGGGTCTCGATCGCCACCGACTCGGAGTGGCCGTAGAACACCGGCACGCGCACTGCGGTCGGGTTCACCAGGATGCTGTCGTCGCCGAGGATCTTGCGGGTCTCCCAGATCAGCTTCATCTCTTCCTTGGTGAAGCCGTTGTCCTGGAAGTCATCGATGTGCGGGATCAGGTTGAAGGCGATCTGCACCGGGAAGCGCTGCGGATCGATCTCCTGGAAGCTCAGCAGCTGGCCGGTCTGCTTGCCCAGTTCCTCGGTGGCCGAACGACCACCGCCGGACACCGACTGGTAGGTGGAGACGTTGATGCGCTTGATGCCGTACTTGCGGTGCAGCGGCGCCAGCGCCACCAGCATCTGCATGGTTGAGCAGTTCGGGTTGGCGATGATGCCGCGCGGACGGTTGACGACCTGTTCCGGGTTGACCTCGGACACCACCAGCGGCACGTCATCGTCGTAACGGAAGGCCGAGGAGTTGTCGATCACCACCGCACCGGCGGCGGCGAACTTCGGCGCGTATTCCTTGGACACGCTGCCGCCAGCCGAGAACAGCGCGATCTCGACACCGCTCGGATCGAAGGTGGCCAGGTCCTGGACCTTGACCTTCTGGCCGTTGAACTCGATCTCGCCGCCGGCCGAACGCTCGGAGGCCAGGACGCTCAGGGTGCCGACCGGGAAGTCACGCTCGGCAAGGATCGACAACATGGTCTCGCCGACCGCACCGGTGGCACCGACGACGGCGACGTGGAAACTGCGCTGTGCATTGCTCATGGGGGAAACTCTCACGAAAACGGGGATGGGGAAAAAACACGCACGACAGCTGGGTTCGGGGAACCTCCTCAAGCGGGGCGCGCAGAGGTTCCCTATCGTTTCCCGGTTTTTTTGCCCAGAGTCACGCGCGCGGCCATCGCCGCGTCAGCGTTGATCGCGCTCGGCATGCGCGACGGGCCGCCGTCCAGGCCGAGCCCGGCAACCAGATTATCCACGGCCAGCTGTACCATCGCCGTGCGCGTGGCCAGCGAGGCGCTGCCGATATGCGGAGTGAGCACCACGTTGCGCAGTGCCAGCAGCTCCGGGCGCACCTTCGGCTCGCCCTCGTACACATCCAGGCCGGCGGCCGCCAGGCGGCCGTTGGCCAGTGCATCGGCCAGCGCGATCTCATCGACCAGGCCACCGCGGGCGATGTTCACCAGCGTTGCCGACGGCTTCATCTTCGCCAGCGCGGCGGCATCGATCAGATGATGCGAGGCCGGCGTGTACGGCAGCACCAGCAGCAGGTGGTCGGACTGTGCCAGCAGCGTATCCAGGTCCACATAGGTGGCGCCCACTTCCGCTTCGGTCGCGGCCGGCAGCTGCGAACGGTTGTGGTACAGCACCTTCATGCCGAAACCGTGCGCGCCGCGGCGGGCGATGCCCTGGCCGATGCGGCCCATGCCGAGGATGCCCAGCGTGCTGCCATGGATGTCGGCGCCGAGCATGGTCTGGAACGACCACTGCTGCCACTGGCCTTCGCGCAGCCAGCGCTCGGATTCGGTGATCCGGCGCGCAGTCGCCATCAACAGGGCGAAACCGAGATCGGCGGTGGTTTCGGTCAGGACGTCCGGCGTGTTGCTGGCCAGGATGCCGGCTGCGCTGAGCGCATCGACGTCCAGGTTGTTGTAGCCGACGCCGACATTGGCGATCACCTGCAGCTGCGTGGCATCGGCCACCTGGGCCGCACCGATGCGCTCATTGAGGGTGATGATCGCGCCGTCGGCGCTGGCCAGCTGTTCGGCGATCTGGTCCAGCGACCAGGCGGTGACGGTGTCGGTGCTGCGCAGCTGCACGCGATCGCGCAGCGGCGCGATGGCCGCGTCGATCAGCGGCTGGCTCACCCACACGGTCGGCCGCGTGTCAGCCATCGATCTGCCCGGGAATGCGCGGGGTGATCGTGCCGACATCGCCACACTGCGCGCGATGGCGCAGCGCCTGGTCCATCAGCACCATCGCCACCATCGCCTCGGCGATCGGGGTGGCGCGGATGCCGACGCAGGGATCGTGGCGACCGGTGGTGACCACCTCCACCACGTTGCCGGCGGTATCCAGCGACGGACCCGGCAGGCGCAGGCTTGAGGTCGGCTTCAGGGCAATCGACGCGACCACCGGCTGGCCGGTGGAAATACCACCGAGGATGCCACCGGCATGGTTGCTGGCGAAGCCCTGCGGGGTCAGCAGGTCGCGGTGTTCGGTGCCCTTCTGCGCAGCGCTGGCGAAGCCGTCGCCGATCTCCACGCCCTTCACCGCGTTGATGCTCATCAGCGCGGCGGCCAGTTCGCCGTCGAGCTTGCCGTAGATCGGCTCGCCCCAGCCCGGCGGTACGTTGTCGGCGACCACATCCACGCATGCACCGACCGAATCTCCGGACTTGCGCAGCGCATCCATGTACGCCTCCAGCTCGGGCACCTGTGCCGCGTGCGGCCAGAAGAACGGGTTGTCTTCCACCGCCGACCAGTCGAAACCGGCCGGGGTGATGTCACCCAGCTGCGACAGGTAGCCACGCACGGTGACGCCAAAGCGCTCGGCCAGCCACTTCTTGGCGACCACGCCGGCGGCCACGCGCATGGTGGTCTCGCGTGCCGAGGAACGGCCGCCACCGCGCGGGTCGCGGATGCCGTACTTGTGCCAGTAACTGTAATCGGCGTGGCCCGGGCGGAACTGCTGGCCGATGTTGGCGTAATCCTTGCTGCGCTGGTCGGTGTTGCGGATCAGCAGCGCGATCGGGGTGCCAGTGGTCAGGCCCTCGTATACGCCCGACAGGATCTCGACCTCATCAGCCTCGCGCCGCGCCGAGGTGTGCCGGCTCTTGCCGGTGGCGCGGCGCTGCAGGTCATGGGCGAATTCGGCGGCGTCCAGCGCCAGCCCCGGCGGGCAGCCATCGATCACGCAGCCGATGGCCGGCCCGTGCGACTCGCCGAACGTGGTGACGGTGAACAGCTTGCCGAACGAATTGGAGCTCACGGGCGCTGCGCCGCCAGTTCGGTGATGCGCGCACTGTGGGCGATCAGCTCGCGGCATTCGACCGCGAAGATGCCCATCTGGCCGACCTTGAACTCGATCCAGGCGAAATCGACTTCCGGCAGCAGCTTGACCAGATGCTGCTCGGATTCGCCCACTTCACAGATCAGCAGACCGTCTTCGCTCAGGTGCAGCGGCGCATCACGCAGGATCTTCAGCACCAGGTCCAGGCCATCGTCACCGGCACGCAGACCCATTTCCGGCTCGTAGGAGTACTCCTGCGGCAGGGCATCGGTCTCGTCGTTGGTGACGTACGGCGGATTGGTGACGATCAGGTCGTAGTGGCGGCCGGACAGGCCGTTGAACAGGTCCGACTTGATCAGGTTGACGTTGTACGCCTGCAGCCGCTCCCGGTTTTCTTCAGCCAGCGACAGCGCGTCGTCGCTCAGGTCGACGCCGTCCACCTGCCAGTTGGGGTAGTAGTGGCCCATGGCGATGGCGATGCAGCCCGAACCGGTGCACAGATCCAGGGCACGGTACACATCGCGACCCGCCAGCCACGGCTCGAAGCCGCACTCGATCAGCTCGGCGATCGGCGAGCGCGGCACCAGGGCGCGCTTGTCGCTCTTGAAGCTCAAACCTGCAAACCAGGCTTCACCGGTCAGGTAGGCGGCCGGGATGCGTTCGTCGATACGGCGCTGGAACAGCTCCAGCACGCGCAGCTTCTCGGCCTGCAGCAGGCGCGCCTGGCCGTAGGCCGGGCCGAGGTCGTGCGGCAGGTGAAGGCTGTGCAGCACCAGCTGGGTGGCCTCGTCCAGCGCATTGTCGTAGCTGTGCCCGAAGGTCAGCCCGGCTTCGTTGAAACGGCTGGTGCCGTAGCGGATCAGATCGATGATCGTGTGGAGTTCGGCGGCCGTTTCAGCGGTCATGGCGGTACTGCGGGCAAAGTGGCCCCCGATTATAGGGGCTGGCGCCGGCGGCGGCATCCGTTGCGGCGGAAACGATCGGGCGGCAGCCGTTATGATGGAGCCCATTTCGCGCGGGAGCCCCCATGTTCAATCGCAACGCCGGCATCATCCTGCTGATCGCCCTGGCGGCGGGGCTCGGCCTGCTGGCCGCCCAGCAGGTGTTCGCGCCGAAGCCGCCGGCCAACGCCCCGGCCACCGAAGCGATCACCCTGTACCCGCAGCCGCGTGAACTGCCCGACTTCAACCTGGCCCAGTCCGACGGCACCCGCCTGATCCCGGGCGAACTGAAGGGCCACTGGACCCTGGTGTTCCTGGGCTTCACCTTCTGCCCGGACGTCTGCCCGACCACCCTGGCCGAGCTGGCCGGCGCGCAGAACCAGTGGGAGGCCCTGCCCGATGGCCTGCGCCCGCGCGTGCTGTTCATCTCGGTCGACCCGGATCGCGACAGCGCTACCCGCCTCGGCGAGTACGTGCACGGTTTCCACAAGGACACCCTGGCCGCCAACGCCGATATCCCCTCGCTGGAGCGCTTCGCCACCTCGCTGGGCTTCGTGTTCCAGAAAGTGCCGGGCAAGCATTTCGACGAGAACCCCGAGGATTACACCGTCGAGCATTCGGCCAGCCTGGCCGTGCTCGACCCGCAGGGCCGCCTTGCCGGCCTGGTGCGCCCCCCGTTCAATGCGCCGGCGATCGCCCGCGACCTGCAGAAGCTGACCGAGAAAACCGCCCCATGAGCCTCACCACCGCCCTGACGTACGCCCTGCCCCATCGCCTGCTGTCCTCGATGGCGCGCTCGTTGGCGTACTCGGACGATCCGCGCGTGTCGCGCTGGCTGATCGACACCGTCACCCGCAAGTTCAACGTCAACCTGGACGAAGCGGCCAACCCGGACCCGCGCAGCTATGCGACCTTCAACCAGTTCTTCACCCGCGCGCTGAAGCCGGGCGCGCGCGTGGCCGATGCCGATCCGCGCAGCCTGGTGATGCCGGCCGACGGCCGCATCAGCCAGCTCGGCAGGATCGAGGCCGGCCGCATCTTCCAGGCCAAGGGCCAGTCGTTCACCGCCGCCGAACTGCTGGGCAGTGACGAGGATGCCAAGCCGTACAACGACGGCCTGTACGCCACCGTGTACCTGTCCCCGCGCGACTACCACCGCGTGCACATGCCGTGGACCGGCACCCTGCGTGAAACCGTGCACGTGCCAGGGCGCCTGTTCAGTGTCGGCCCGGCGGCCGTCAACGGCGTACCGCGCCTGTTCGCACGCAACGAGCGCCTGGTCTGCCACTTCGACACCAGCTTCGGCCCGATGGTCAGCGTGATGGTCGGTGCACTGCTGGTGTCCGGCGTGGAAACCGTGTGGAGCGGCGAGGAGATTCCGGCCTATGGTGATCGCATCACCCGCAAGGACTACCGCGGCCAGGGCATCAAGCTGGAGCGCTTTGCCGAGATGGCACGGTTCAACTACGGCTCGACCGTGATCGTGCTGCTGCCGCCCGGCGTGGCCGAATTCGCCCCGCAACTGGGCGCCGAAAGCCCGGTGCAGCTGGGCCAGGCCCTGGCGAAACTGCGCTGACAAAAAGGGGACGGAGGGGATTAAGTCGTTTATGCATAAACGACTTAATCCCCTCCGTCCCCTTTTTGGCGTTACTGCAGGGCCGGGGCGGGGCCGACGTCCATGCCGTCGTAGTCTTCCACGCCGCGCTCCGCGGCCAGCGCCGCGAATTCCTGGTTGCGGCGGTCCAGCGAGGCTTCGTCGTGGGTCTCCACGCGCTCCACGTGCAGTACGTGGAACGAGGCATCGCCCTCTTCCGGCTCCTGCTCGAACAGCTCCACGAAGGTGTAGCCCTGCCCCTGCAGGTGGTCCGCCAGTGCCTGCAGCGGTTCTGCACTGGAGTGGACGAAGAAATACCCCCACAGCAACGGGCCGTTGATGTCCCAGTCGGTGTTTTCGCGGAGGTTGGCGAACAGGTTGCGGGTGGCTTCGAGGTCCATGCGGATTCCAGTGGTCGTGGGGATTACTTGTCGCAGCCCTGCAGCTTCAGCGTCTGGCCGTGGCGCAGGCTGTAGGCCGGGGCCTTCAGACCGTTGGCGCGGGCCAGGGTCGGCACGTCGCACTGGAACTTCGCCGCGATGGCGCCCAGGGTCTCGCCCTTGCCTACCTTGTGGCTGCGTACCGGCTTCGGCCGGGCCGCCGGTGCCGGGCGCGGCGTCGCCACTGCAGCCACCGGCGCGGTCGGCACGCTGGTGGATGCGGCCGCGTCGGCCACCGGCACCACACCGCCCACCGCCACGCTGCCGGTATAGCTGGCCGCGGTCGGGCGCTTGATCGCCGCATTCAGATCGGCGGTGATCAGGGTGCGGGCCAGGTCGGCACGCGGGCCACTGACACAGTTGCGCTGATACAGGCCGGCGATGCGGGTGGTAGCGTTGATCAGTGTGCCGGCCGGAATCCAGCCATCGGCTTCATAGCGCGGGTTGAGGTTGCGCAGCGCACGCATGTAGCCATCGCGCGTACCGTGGCTGCCCAGGCAGATGGTCAGTTCGTAGATGGTGGTGGACTTGGCCAGGCGCAGCGTGGCCGGCTGGGCGCTGATCTTCGGGAACTCCACGCCGTACTGCTGCGGGTGCAGGAAGATCCAGGCAGCAGCGATCACCATCGGGACATAGTCCTTGGTCTCGCCCGGGAACTGGTTGTAGACGCTGTCGGTCCAGAAGCTCTGGCCAGCGCTCTGCTTGAACACGCGCGCGGCACGGCCTTCGCCACCGTTGTAGGCGGCCACCGACATTTCCACGTTGTTGTTCAGTTCGCGCAGGCGCTCGTTGAGATAGCTGGCGCTGGCTTCAGCGGCACTGCGCGCGTCGAAACGGGTATCGAAGCCGGTGCCGTCCGGGCCGAGGCCGAAGCGGCGGCCGGTGGCCGGCATGAACTGCATCAGGCCGGCGGCGCCGGCGCGCGAGGACGCATGCACGCGACCGTTGGACTCCTTGGCCATGATGCCGAACAGCAATGCCTCGGGCAGGCCACGCTTCTCCCACTCCGGCCACATCACCGCGCGCAGGTTCTGGTAATTCTCGTAGCTGGTCAGCAGCGCCGGGCGCATGTCGGTCAGCCAGCGGCGGATGCCCGCCTGCACTGCCGGGTTGTATTCGACCATGCTGTCGAAGGCGTGCCGCTTGTCGTTCAGCAGCGCGGCAGCGCGCGCGGCTTCGGGCACGTCGGCGGTGAGCGGGCCGATGTGGTCGGGGTCGGCTTCCAGGCGGTCACCGCCCTCATCGGCCACGTCATCGCTGGCGGCCGCATCGGCGTCGTGCTTGAGCAGGCGCTTGTAGCTGGCCAGCAGGGTGCCCATCTGGCAGCCCTTTTGCTTCACGCAGTCGTTGAGGACATCCTCCATGTCCTCCAGCGCGGCATCGGCCTCGTTGCTGCCCTTGGGATCGGCATTGGAGACCAGCAGCAGGGCATCGCTGTAGCGCTTCTCGGCGGCGGTCATGCGCTGTTGCAGCGCATCCACCTTCACCTTGTCCCGGGCCGAAACCCGCTGCGCATGGGCGTCGGGCGCCAGGGAAACCAGGCCGGCCAGGGCCAGCAGCGGCCAACCACGGGAAATCAGGACAGGAACGGGCATTGATGGCACTGTGTGCGAAACAGGCAGGCAGAGTAGCGGCGCCGCCAAGGTCCGGGCAAGCCGACCTTCGGACCGTCACTGCCGGCGGTTAACATTGGGCTATTCATCACAAGGGCTGGACCATGGATCCGATTCTGCTCGGCAAAGGCATTACCGACGATATTGCCGTCACCCTGCTGCCGAAACTCGGCAACCGCCACGGCCTGGTGGCCGGCGCCACCGGTACCGGCAAGACCGTGACCCTGATGACCCTGGCCGAGGGCTTCTCGCGACTGGGCGTGCCGGTGTTCCTGGCCGATGTGAAGGGCGATGTCTCCGGCCTGGCCGTACCCGGCACAGGCGCAGAGAACCTGCTCCAGCGTGCCGCCGAGATCGGCGTGGCCGACTATGCGCCGGCCGCCAGCCCCACCATCTTCTGGGACCTCTACGGCAAGCTGGGCCACCCGGTGCGCACCACTGTCAGTGAAATGGGCCCCACCCTGCTGTCGCGCATCCTCGAATTGAACGATACCCAGGCCGGGGTGCTCGACATCGTATTCAAGCTGGCCGACGACCGCGGCCTGCTGCTGCTGGACATGGACGACCTGCGCGCCCTGCTCGGCCTGGTTGCCGACGAGCGCAAGGACATCTCCACCGAGTACGGCCTGGTCAGTGCGCAGTCGATCGCCGCGATCCAGCGTTCGGTGCTGCGCCTGGCGCAGGACGGTGGCGAGAATTTCTTCGGCGAACCGGCGCTTGAGCTGGCCGACATCATGCGGGTCAACCACGACGGCCGCGGCGTGATCGGCATCCTCGCCGCCGACCAGCTGGTACTCAAGCCCAAGCTGTACTCCACCTTCCTGCTGTGGCTGCTGTCGGAGCTGTTCGAGCAGCTGCCGGAAGTGGGTGACCTGGACAAGCCGAAGCTGGTCTTCATCTTCGACGAGGCGCACCTGCTGTTCGACGATGCACCGCCGTCGCTGGTGCAGCGCATCGAACAGGTGGTGCGCCTGATCCGTTCCAAGGGCGTGGGCGTGTACTTCTGCTCGCAGTTCCCCGACGACGTGCCGGGCAACATCCTCGGCCAGCTCGGCAACCGCGTGCAGCACGCACTGCGCGCGTTCACCCCACGCGACCAGAAGGCGGTGAAGACCGCGGCCGAGACCTTCGTGCCGAACCCGAAACTGGACGTGGCCAAGGTACTGAGCCAGCTTGGCACCGGTGAGGCACTGGTCTCCACGCTGCAGGACAAGGGCATTCCAATGCCGGTGCAGCAGACCCTGATCGCGCCGCCGCGCTGCAGGATGGGGCCGATCACCGAGGCCGAGCGTGCACAGGTGCGTGCCGGCAGCCCAGTCGGCAGCCGCTACGACACCGCGATCAACCGCGAATCGGCCGCCGAACTGCTGGCCCAGCGTGCACAGAAGACCGTCGAGCAGGCGCAGGCGCCGGCCGCGCGCAGCCGCGAGCAGGACGAAGCGCAGGACGGTGGTTTCGGCCAGGCGATCAAGGATGCGATTTTCGGCACCAAGCGCCGCCAGGGCATGATCGAAACCATGGCCAAGCAGACCACGCGCACCGTCGGCACCAAGCTGGGCAACCAGATCGTGCGCGGTATCCTCGGTGGCATCTTCGGCGGCAAGCGTTGAGCCGCCGCGGCGTCCTCATTGCTGCAGGCGCAGGAATGCTGGTGGCATTGCTGACGGTGGGCTGCAGGCAGGAGCAAGCGCCTGCTGAGAGCAGTAGCGCCGCCGCAGCGGCGGACAATGCTCCCGCCGTCGTAAGCGGCGGGCAGGCAACCATGGAACTCGACGAAGCGAGTCAGGGCGAGCCTGCGCCTGCCTACGTGCCAGTCGGCAGCAAGGATCTGGTCGGTACATTCGTCGTTGGCGGCGTCGAAACCCGTACCCTTGAACTCAAACCCGGCGGCCGCTACACACTGAAGGGCGGCGTGGTCTGGGACCTTGTCAAGAGCAGGTGGTCCCTGGAAGCCGGCGGCACGCACCTGCGCCTGCACCACGATCACCGGCAAACGGAAGATCTGTTGTTTGGCGTGGAATCAGCCGATGTGCTGGTCCTGCTCAACGCCGATGGCAGCCCAACCCACATGCGCAGCACCCTGGATAGAGTCAAGAAGTGAGCCGTTGGCGTCCCCCTGCAGAGAAAAGCACCGCCCTGATCACCGCCTCCGGGCATGCGCGACTGAAGGCCGAACTGGATGAGCTATGGCGCGTGCGCCGCCCGGAAGTGGTGAAGGCGCTGGCCGCCGCTGCCGCAGAGGGCGACCGTTCCGAGAACGCCGAGTACACCTACCGCAAGAAGCAACTGGGCGAGATCGACCGCCGCGTGCGCTACCTGACCAAGCGGCTGGAATCGCTGCGCGTGGTCGATACCACGCCAACCGATCCGCTGGCGGTGTTCTTCGGCGCATGGGTGGAACTGGAGAACGTGGACAGCGGCGACACCAGCCGCTATCGCATTGTCGGGCCGGATGAGACCGATGCTGGACTGGGCTGGATAAGCATCGATTCCCCCCTGGCGCGCGCGCTGCTGAAGAAGCGGCTGGACGATGAGTTTTCGGTAGAGCTGCCCGGCGGACAGTTCACCTTTGCGGTGATCGGGGTGGAGTACGAGCCTGTGTAGCGTCGAGCATGGCTCGACGTTACGGAACCAGCAACGGCGGCGGGTACGCGCGTCCTGCACGCAGCGGGCGGAAATAATCGGCATTGCGATAGAAGGCGGGATCCTGCACGCCATGCCAGCCGGGAATACCGGCCAATGGCAGGGGCCGCAGCTGCAGCGGATCGGTCACTGCCCTGCCCTCGGCAATGGCAGCGGTCACCGCGTCGACACAGGCGGCATCGGCATCGCCCTGTACCACCAGGCACTTGCCGACCAGCAATCGCCCCGGCAACAGCGCCTGTTCCATCAGCGCATGCCCGAATACCACAGCGATGGCGATGTCACCGCTCTGCCACCGCGTCGGCTCGAACAATGCAGGCCAGTCATGCCCATCCCATGCGTGCAGCAATGTGTCATCACGCATACGCACGATCACGCCGGTTTCGTCGAACTGGGTCAAGGCGGCCTGCGCGCGGTTGCGCTGGCCGGGTGGCATGGCCTCGATATGCCTGCATTGTTGCGCGTTCAGTGCACGCTTCAGCTGCGGATGGGAGGCCCACACCAGTGCGTTGAACAGGTCGTGCCAGTTGTCGGCACGCGTGGCGATGCGCCCCTGCGCGATACGCGCCTCGTAATGCAGGCCGTCGGCCAGCAGCGCGGCATCCTGCTCCACCAGCTGCCAACCCGGCAAGGACAGGCATGCGTCAAGTGCCGCGATGGGTGGCCAGCGGGTGCCAACCAGAAGATCACCGAAATCCTGCAGCCCGGCAAACACCGGGTGCCCGAACACCTGAGGATCGACCGCCGCACGCGGCGGCGGCACGAAGCGGCGGACGCCGCTGCCGTCACCGGCGGCGGTCGTCGTTGCGGTCACAGCATCTTGAGGTCGAATGCCGGACGGGTAGCGGCGGGCAGCGCGTCACCATACAGGTCGTGCTCGTCGCTCTCGGTGATCTCCACGTCAACGAATTCGCCCACGCGCAGCGGAACCTGGTCGGCATTCTGGATGTGCACCAGGCCGTCGATCTCCGGGGCATCGGCCTTGGAGCGGGCCACGGCGATGTCGCCTTCGATGGCGTCGACCAGGCACTGCTGCACGGTGCCGATCTTGGCCTCCAGGCGCGCGGCGGAGATCTGTGCCTGCTTCTCCATGAAGCGGGCCAGACGCTCCTGCTTTACTTCCTCCGGCACAGCATCGGGCAGATCGTTGGCGGTCGCCCCCTCAACCGGCGAATAGGCGAATGCGCCCACGCGATCCAGCTGCGCTTCGTCGAGGAACGACAGCAGTTCTTCGAACTCGGACTCGGTCTCGCCCGGGAAGCCGACGATGAAGGTCGAACGCACGGTGATGTCCGGCGCGATACGGCGCCAGTTCTGCACGCGCTCAAGGGTCTTCTCGACCGCGCCGGGGCGCTTCATCAAACGCAGGATGCGCGGGCTCGCATGCTGGAAGGGGATGTCCAGGTACGGCAGGATGCGGTTCTCGGCCATCAGCGGCACCACTTCGTCCACGTGCGGATACGGGTAGACGTAGTGCATGCGCACCCACGCATCCAGCTCGGACAGTCCTTCGCACAGCGCCTTCAAACGGGTCTGGTAGGCCTTGTCGCGCCACATCTTCTCGGCGTACTTCACGTCCACGCCGTAGGCCGAGGTGTCCTGCGAAACCACCAGCAGTTCACGCACGCCACCACGCACCAGGCGCTCGGCTTCACGCAACACCTCGTCAACCGGGCGCGAGACCAGCTTGCCGCGCATCGACGGAATGATGCAGAAGCTGCACTTGTGGTTGCAGCCTTCGGAAATCTTCAGGTAGGCGTAATGGCGCGGGGTCAGCTTGATGCCGTAGTCGGGCACCAGGTCCACGAACGGATCGTGCTTGGGCGGCAGTGCTTCATGCACCGCTTCCATCACGCTCTGGTAATCCTGCGGGCCGGATACCGCCAGCACGTTGGGGTACGCCTCGCGGATCTGCTCCGGGCGCTTGCCCAGGCAACCGGTGACGATCACCTTGCCGTTCTGGTTCATCGCCTCGCCAATGGCATCCAGCGACTCAGTCACCGCCGAATCGATGAATCCACAGGTGTTGACCACCACCACGTCGGCCGAATCGTAGGACGGGACGATGTCGTAGCCTTCCGAGCGGAGCTGGGTGAGGATGCGCTCGGAATCGACGAGGGCCTTCGGGCAGCCAAGGCTGACGAAGCCGACTTTGGGGTTCAGCTGGGACATGGAATCGCGGGACTCTGGGGGCCTGGGCCCCTGCCGGCATGGCAGGGGTTCCTGGGGGCCGGGGGCCTGAAAGGGCGCCAGTATACCGGGGTTCGGGCCAGGGCCCTGAATCACCGCTCCCGCCTGCGGCCCCTGGCCTGTGAAGGGTCAGTACCCGGTCACGTCCAGCACCACCGCAACCAGGTCGCGGAAGTCCGGCCGACCCGGCTGCGGCGTCTCGAACATCATCGACCAGTCACTCCAGATGCCATCGATGAAACCCAGCTTCAGGTGACTGCTGTCACCGGAGATCACACCGGCACGGCGTGTCATCCAGCGGGCCTGCCATCCACCGTGCAGGCGCTGGTTTTCGATCAGCTCCTGCCAGGGCGCTACCAGGAACGCGACCGCATACTTTCGACCGGCGGGTACCGGAATGATCCGATAGATCCAATCGTAGGAGTTCGTGTACTCGATCAGCTCGACCACACGCGCGTACTTGAAGCCGGACCAGAACGCACATTGCCCGGCGCCATTGAATACCTGCAGGCCCGCACGGGCGTCTGCGGGAATCACACGATCATCGGCAAAGTGGTAGCTGCGATCATGACTGTTCGCGACCAGATGGACCTGCGGCCACCTGGGCTCGTAATCCACCAGCCGCAGGCACGAAAAATCATCGCTGATCTGGATGCCATTGCCATCGTCGAGGGTTGTTTCGAAGTACGCCATCACCAGGCCACAAGATAAAGATAGGCGCCGTCGCCGGCGGACCAGGAAACCCGGTTGCCACTGATCGTGACAACCCGCCTGGAGCTTGAGCTTCCGGTGAACCCACCGGCGTTGATGAAGGCACGTATCGTGCCCTGGGCGCTGGCGTTGACTTCGATCTGCCCTGGCCCCGCGCCGATGGGAATGACCTGCAACGTGCGGAAAACGCGAGTAGCCAGGTCTATTTCCGGTTGACCGGCAGCGTCCCATGTCTGCAATCCCGCGGGCATTTTTCTTTCTCCTTGAAAACACGGGGCCGCAGGCAGCCCTCTGAAACGGGCGGCGGTATCCCGTCGCCTGACAACCGCCCGGTATCAGCCAGCAGCTGATTCAATGGGCAGCGCTTCTTCCACCTCGATCGCCTCGAACCGGTACAACGCGCCAAACTTCAAGGCGTAAGCATCCAGCGGCGATACCGGGATCACCATCTGCGGAAGAAGGTTGTCGCCTTCCGGCCGGAAATGCAGATTGACCACCCCCGACTGCTCCACAGCGCGGGTCAGCAGGACGAGACGTGCGTTGAACTTCATGTTGGATCTCCAAAAAAAATGGGCCGCATCCACCGGCGGCCCGAACGGTTTTCATGCAAGGCACCCACCGCGACGGGCAGGCGCGCGGTTCACCACACGCCCATGCGCACACGCAGGCGTCCGGCTTCGTCATAGACCCGCCAGTTGCCATCGCTGTACTCGGTGCGGCGCCCGCCACCGGGCGCACTGACACTGAACGCATCGGCCACCACATCGAAACGCGAGACCTGGCCACTGGACGCCAGCTGCACGCCGCCTACCCGGCCGTCGGCACGAACGTTCACCGACCATTGCGCGGAAGACTCGGTGCCTCCGGCCGACCAGGTGGGGGGGGCGGTTGCCGACGCATCCACCTGGCTCAGCATTGGGCGGAACATCCAGAAGTACGGCGTGTCTCCACCGGTACCGATCACGATCACGCGGAAGCGAGCGAAGGACGCTGTGGTGGGCGCTTTGGTGATCAGGAACGTCCGCGTCAAGCGGTCGAGCGTGATCGGCGTTCCGGTATCGCTCCTCACGCCAGGGCTGTGCACCAGCCCCAGATGGTTGCCGGCCGCATCGAAGAACGTCATCTCCAGCTTGGCTTCCACGCGATGAGTGTTGATCCAGGCGGACGCGCAATAGGTCTTGCCGCCCTCGATGGCGATGTCGTACTCGGTTCCCCACCACGCCATTTCGCCTGCCGCGACGACGCCGGGTGTCACCGCGCCCAGTCCGAATATCCCCTTCGGATGCCAGCTGTCATTGCCGGTGGGGTTGCCCAGCTCGGACCAGCGGGCGTTCGGGTTGCTTCCCCACCCCCACCCCGAGCGCTGCCAGAAGGGGAACGTGGTGTTCATCAGCAGGTTGCCGCCGGCGCCGAGATTCTTGACCTGCGCCTGCATGCTGGTCACCACGGCAGCGTCCGCCTTGCCGCCCAGTGAGGCCTGCACGCCGTCGACCCGACCAGACAGTGCGGTCAGCTGCGTACCCTGCTGGCTGACCTGGCTCTTCAGCTGCGAGAAACCGCTGGCCGAGACGTCGCCCACCTGGGTCTTGAGCTGGGTCAGGTCACGCGCCGTGGTGTCCAGCTTGCTGCCCTGCTGGCCTACCGAGGTGCTCAGCCCACTGATGGCCGAGGCATTGGCATCGTTGGCCACCTGGTCGGTGATGTCGTAGACCTGGACGCTGTCCACCCGCACCTGGCCGTTGTCGGGGTGAGCATAGATGTTCAAACGCCAGGCATCGATGCCGCTGTTGAAGGCATCGAAGTCGAACGATCGGGTCTCGAACGCCTCTACTGCGAACACCGCACGCAGATCCTGGTAGGACTGCTGGCCGGCCGCATTCTTGCGATAGATCCGCACCAGCAGATTGTTGGCACCGCCAGCACCGCAGGCGCGGACGATCACCCGCAGGCGGCGCGCGCCGTTGATCGGCACCCATTTGCCACCGTTGGCCTGCAGGGTCGGATTCACGTTCGTGTAGCGGTTGAGCAGCACACCTGGGCGTCCATCACCGTTGACCGTGCTCCACACCGCGCCATTGGCCGCCGCCGATGCCGTCCAGCCACCCAGCCCTTCGGCGAAGTCGGGATTGGGCAGCAGGCCGCTGCCGGTGTTGAGTACGCCCTTCAGCCCACTCGACAGATCGGTGATCTGCTGTGCCTGCGCATCGACCTTCGTCCCCTGCTGATCGACCTTGGTGGTCAGCGCGGTCACTGCAGTGGCCGTGGCGGCGGCGCTCTGCTGCGCGGCGTAGGCGTCGGTGACATCGATCATGCGGATGTCGTCCACCTGCACGCGCACGCCCACTTCGCGCGCACCGCTTCCTCCCGGGATGCTGACCAGCATCCGCCACTTCGCCGCAGACGCGGCGGTATTCATGTAGCCGCTGACCTTGGTCCAGCCATCCTTGCGCAGGGAGGCCAGTGCGTAAGCCTGCAAGGGCCACGAATTCTCCGCGTTGGCTTCGTTCGTGGTCTGCCAGCCCACCCGGATCGAGCCACCGGTCGGCTGGATGCTGTCCGGATGCAGGCGCGCGTAGTACTCCACATAGATGCGGCGATTGCCGGTGATGGGGGTCCACTGCCCGAAGTACATGTCCGCATTGGTGTTCGGGCTGGTGTTGGCCGCGACATTCACATCCAGGCCGCGCTCGCCGGTCCGGCGTGCATCGGCGCGGGCGGTGTAGATCGTGCCCGCCGCACTACCCAGCAGCTGGCCGTCCTGGAACGTTTCGAACGCACCCAGCGGGAACAGGCTGTCGCTGCCATTGAGGACCGATTGCACGTCCGACTGCAGCTTGACCACACTGGACGCACTACTGGTGACACGATCGCCAAGCTGCACCACGTCGCTGCGCAGGTTGGCGATGGCCGTCGCGTTGCCGGCGATGTCCTGCGCATCGGTGATGTCATAGAGCTCGACCCGGTCGAACAGCACCTTGCCGCCCGCGTTGGTCAGATGCACCTGCGGCATGATCTCGTTGCGATCCTGCGCGGCAGACCATTCGGCCGTGTAGGTTTTCCAGGCTGCATCGGACAGGTTCAGCGTCACGTCGGCATGGCTTTCGCCCCCTCCGCTGGTCCGCACGCGCAGCCGGCAGACCAGGGTGGCCGTCGCATTGTCGAAGGCGCGGGCGATCATCACCAGGCGGTACCGCCGCGACCTGCCGGCAACCACCGGCAACCACCGCGCATCATTGGCCGTGATGAAGGGGTTCTGTCCGGCCTGGGGACCATGCGTCATCAACAGTGCGTCACCACTCTGGCCCGATGCCTTCACCCACTCCACGGTGTTGGCCGACACGGTGCGGGTCAACGTCCACCAGGCGGCACTGCCAGCGAAGGAGCTGTTGCGCAGCACGTTGTCGCTGCTGGTCACCGAGGTCTCCACCCGCGCGGCCAGGCTGGTCAGGCTGTCGGCCGCGGACACCAGGTCGGTACCGAGCTTGCTGACGTCGGTGCGCAGCCCGGTCAACGCTTCCGCATTGCTCCGCGCCGTACGATCGAGCATCGACGAATCCTGCGATCCGGTCGGCACGCCATTGAGCACGGTGACGGTCATTTCCACCCACATGCCGGTACGGCCGGTCTCCGGCAAGGGCGACAGGATCTGCCTGCCACCGCCGGCACCGCTCCTGCGCCGCCCGATCATCACCAGCATCCGCGACCCCGACAGGGCCGCCAGGTTCTCCTGTGACAGGCCCGCATCCAGCAGGCGGGTGCGCAGGCCGCCGGTGTCAGCGTTGCTGGCGCTGCTGATCGCCCCGACTGCGTCGGACGTATAGGCAATGAAGTACTGGTTGTCCTTCAGTGTCTGGTCGTACCAGGTGTTGAAACGGGCCGACTCGCTCTGCAGGTTGCCATGGGTATCGAACACCGCCGTATCGGTGATGCTGTTGTCCGCATTGATGATGCCGACCCGTAGCCCCCGGTTGGCGCCCATGCCCGGCACGATACTGCCATTGGCGCGGTATACACCCGATGCGCGGGGGCCACCTGTGGGCCAGGCGAGGATGTGTGCGTTGGCGATGATGTTGTAGGCCACCATGTTGCCAATGCCCGAGGCCAGCCGCGTGACGTTCTCGGCGGCACTGGCCAGCTTGCCATCGATCTGTTCCACCTTGGTCGACAGGCCGCTGACCGCCGTAGCGTTCGCGTCGACATCGGTTACATCCTCCACCCACAGATCGTCCAGCCACAACGTGCCGGCCGTGCCATTGCGATTGATCGTGACCTTGATGCCCTGCACCGTGCCCGTGGGCGGCAACGTCACGAAGGTCTCGGTCTTGACCCAGTCGGCCGATTTCGGGAACGACTGCGTGGCGCCACCCATCAGGTTGCCGTTGTGGTCGGCGACGCGCAGCTTGGTGTTGTCGGCGGTGCCGTCGAAGTCTTCGCTGGTCCGCGTCCAGCACGACACTCGATAGCGACGGCCGGCGGTCAGGGTGATGACGCGCCCCTCATTGACCGCGGCGCTGACCACCGTACTGCTTCCCCCCGCGTAGGGCTCCGCCTTCCAGCAAAGGCTGTTGCCGCGCCCCTCGCGCACCACCGACGCTGCGGTGGTGTTGAAGAACGTCCAGCCGGTGCCAGCGCCCAGGTTGAAGTCGCCATTGAGCGCGAGGTTGCTGCCTGCGCCCATCACCGCTTCCATGCGACTCTTCAGTTGCACCAGGTCCTGGCTGCTGCTGGTAACCCTGCCATCGAGCTGCCCGACTTCGGTCTTCAATGCATTGAAGGCGCTGGATCCGATCTTGTCCCCCATCGTGGCATCGAGGCTGTCCACGCGCCGCCCCAGTGCCGTGTCAGCGGTCACCATCGCCTGCTGCAGGCTGCTGACACTGGCACTGGTGGCCAGCGCGCCGGTGCCTGCCGGCATGCGTGCCTGGAGTGCCTGGATCGACTGCGCGTTGACCTGGTCGCCACTCAGCCGCGCGGTCTTCTCGGCCGCAATCAGGCCCTGGCTGACCCCCGCCAGGTCACCGCCCTCGTAGCTGCCGCGCATCTGCACGGCCAGCGACTCGCGCCGGCCCGCTTCGCTGCTGTCTGCCGCGACGCGTGCAGTGGCTTCGTCCTGCAGCATGGCCACCGACGCACCCGGCGTCGGGCGACCGATCGCCACCCAGTCCAGCAGGAAGTAGTGGGCGTCGGTCTGCGCCTTGGACAGGTCCAGGCGGATCTGGTCGACGACGGTACCGTTCCACGGAATGTTGTCCACATCCAGCGTCGCGATGCCGTTGCTGTCATAGCTTGGCTCCGCGAACTGCACCATGCGTGCGTTGTCCCACGACTGGCCGGGACCGTTCCACAGCAGGCGCCCGTCCCAGGCAGGACTGCCCACCTTGCGGATGCGCAGCTTGACGAAGCGATGCGCCGCGCCTTGGACATCCTGGCCGCGCGGGCTCGTCACGAAGGCATCGCTGGCATGGTTGGCCGGGCGCAGCCAGCCCTCCACCAGCGTTGGACTGCCACCGTTTGCCCCCCACCCTTCGACGCTGCTGTCGAAGTACCAGATGCGCTTGCTGTCGAACTGCACGCCACTGCCCGCCGACAGCTGGCTTACCATGCGGGTGAGGTTCTCCACATCCGACCGGCGTTCGCTGGTTTCGCGGGTCACCGCCGTGGTCAGCTCGGTGCGGGTATTCAGATCACCGGCGGCGCGGTCCAGCACTTCGCGTGCAAGGCCATCGGTGCTGGCCTTGAGCGCCAGGGCCTGCTGGTCCAGCCGTTCGGCCTGGCCGGCAAGCCGTTGGGCGCTGGCGGTGATCTGATCCTGCAGGCGCAGCGATTCGCTGCGCAGCGCCTCGGCGGCACGGGTGGCGGCGGCCAGGTCGCTGTCAATGCGGGCGTTGATTTCCTTGCCCAGGTCCTGCTTGACCGATTCGACCACACCGCCGATTCCCTCCAGCGTCTGCCCGGTGTTGCGCCCCAGCGCGCGCCGCAGGTAGCGGGCACCGACGGACAGCACGCCGGCGGTATTGCGACTGCGGCAGGCAAACGTCCAGCTGCCCGCCTCTGGCAGTACGGCTTCGATTGCGGAGGTGAAGAAGCCACCGGCATCGCCCAGCGGGGTCATATGCTCCCACAACGGGTTGTCGATGCTGCCGGCGGTATAGCGGATCTCCACGCCGGCGAAATCAGCCGACTGCACGGTGTCGCTGGAGAAGCCCCACACATAGCGGCGCACGCCACCGCTGAGCTCTTCGATGTCGAACAGATCGACCAGGACCGGCGGCGCATCAGCACCCAGCGTGGTGTACTGGGTGGACACGGCAACGCCGGCACGGCCATCGGGGCTGTACGGACGAACGACCACCGGATAGGTGCCCGCTCCGGGAATCGCCCAGCTCGCCGACCGCGTGGTGGTGCGTGCCACTTCCTCCAGCGCAGCATTGCCGTCTGGATCGGACAGGACCCGCGTTTCGCCGGCCGGGCCACTGATATCGAAGCTGGCCTGCAGTTCGGTGTGCATGCTGCCACCGCGGCTGACCTGGCGCTCGACCACCTTCAGATTGCTGGCCACCGGCCGGGTCTGCAGCGAGGATTCGTTCGACGGCGGCACATATTGGCCGGTCCGCACGTAGTGCCAGAACTCGGGCCCCTCCTGCACCACCTCCACTGCGGCGCCCTTCAGGTCACCTTCCGGGCGGATGCCGGTCACGCGCACGCGGGTACCCGGCGTCTGCTTGAAGTCGTAGATCCAGATCGTGTCGTGTGCGGGATTGCCGTCGTTGTGGCCCGGCAGCGGTGCATCTGCCGGCCACGGATCGGCCAGCACCAGCCTGTCACTCGGCTCAGCGCCCGGAACCACGCGCAGTACGCGGTAGACACGTTCGCCTGGAATACGCAGGCCGATGAACGCACTGCCCAGCGAAGGTGCCGGAACCGTCTCGTCCAGTTGCAGCGTGGCAATGCCTGCAGCGTCGACGGCGGCACCGATCAGGCGGCCACCGAAGCCCCACTGGGTCAGGTCGTGCTGCAACGCCAGCACCGACAACCGCGAGTAGGCCAGGTGCTCGATGTCGGTGCTGTAGCTGATCGACTTGTACTGATAGACGCTCTGCGCCAGATGCCAACGCGCCAGCATCGCGGCATGGGCTTCGGAGCTGACGCCCTCACCGGTGATCTTGGCCGGATTGAGCATCACCTCCACGCCCGGCGCCGGCACGCGCAGCGTCGCCGCCTTCCAGGTTCGGCGGTCCAGGTAGCTGTACTCGATGCCATCGGCAGCGTTGGCCAGGGTGTAGTCCACCTGGAACTGGCCCTTCTTGATCGTGGCCATGTTGACCACGCCGGAAAGGGGCTGCTCGTCGGCCGCCCAGGCCACGCCGAGCCGGCCCTTGGCCCAGGTCACCTGGCCGAAGCCGGCCAGCGCGATGGCGTCGAGCACGGCCTGGTGGCTGCGCACCTCGGTCAGCCAGTAGTCGTAGCCCAGCGCGTTGTCCGCGCAGTGCAGCATGAAGGCTTTCAGGCTTTCAATGTCGATGCGGCGGTCGGCCATGCCCAGGCCGGCGATGCGCTTGCCGTTCTCATCATGGATGCCACGCGCGTAGGCCAGGATCTGCGCGCCCGGGTTGCTGGTTTCCTCGGTCACCCAGCCGGCCGCTTCGCCCTTCCACACCGGAATCGGTCGCGCATGGGCCACACAACGGATCTCATCCGGGGTGCCGTTGAGTTGACCGGACGCCTTCATCTGCAGGCCGATGGCAGGAATGCCGGCATGGCTGGCATCGTCGCGCTGCACGCTGACCAGCGTGGTCCAGGTGAAATTCGCCTGCGCGCCACTGCCATCGGTGTTCTGCCCGGCCACGCGCACGCGCACGTCGTACTGGCCCAGTTCCACGTCGCGGCCGTAGCTCACGCGTCGCGCCTTCTGCGTGCGTCCCACTACGCTGTAATTGCCGAACAACTGCCAGGCATCGGAGCCGACCGGCCGGTACTGGATCTGGATCTGCTCGCGGTTGTCCTTGTCCTTGCCCTTGGACGTGGTATCCCACAGCCGGAACTCGATGTTCACCTGCAGGCGCAGAGTGTCAGCGGAGCTGGTGCGTTCCACCCACGGGCTGGCCATGTGCTTGGCATCGCTACCGGTATCGAGCAGCTGTGCACCTTCAATCACATCGGCGTTGCTGTACAGCGGAATCGCTTCGTCGGGCATCTGCGGGAAGCCGCGGAACCAGGTGCGCACGCCCTCGTAGCTGGACAGCGCCGAATCACCGTTCTGCAGGGCCTCTACCCGGCCAACGTTGATGCCCGGGCTGAGGGTCAGGCCGACGTACTGCTCATCGCCCTCGAACCAGGTATAGGGGCGGCTGATCAGGTCCGGAGCGAGGCGAGTGGAACCGAACAGCAGGCCCAGCGGCTCATAGGCGCGCACACGGTTGCGCGGCGCTGCCAGGGAATACGCAGTGTCGGCGACACCGCCACCACCGGGCTTGGGTGGCTTCGGCGTGAGAACCTTGTTGATCAGCACGCTGCCGGCCACGTAGACCGCGGATGCAGCCAGCGTACCGTACGTGCCTGCGATGGCGCCTGCGCCCCAGGCGGAACCGGCCACCAGCGTGCCGATGCCGAAGGTGAAATAGGTCAGCGCGATCATCGCCACCAGCGGAATCACTGCCTTGCCCACCACGCTGCGCACTTCGATCAGCTGGCCATGGCGCGGTCGTACCTGCATCCACTGCTCGCGCGGCACCTCCAGCCCGTCCACACAGACCTGCCATGCGCGGCCATCGAGCCCGTCTACATGGCGCATGAGGAACGCGTACAGGCTTTCACCCGGGCGCAGGTCGACCGGCACGTTGCGCTGGCCATCCAGCAGCACTGGGTGCGGGGTGATGATGAGGCGGCCGTCGACCGCCGGTTGTGGTGTCAATTCCATGCGTAGTATCCCTCGATCCTCAGCCCAAATCCGGGCAGGTCACGAACGCGGTGCAGCACGCTGCAGCCGTTCGTTTCGTTGCTGTGCAAGACCCAGCCCTCATGGGCCAGGAAAAAGAAAACCCCGGCGTGGCCGGGGTTGTGTTGTCCGCGTTCGATCATCAGTACCAGGTCGCCGTCCTGTGGAGGGCCCTCGCGAGGTACCGCCTGTGCACGCGACAATGCGCCCAGCTCGGCCGAGCCGCGCCGCCCGCGCGGCCGGCGTCCGGGCAGTGCCACTTCACGGGCGAACAGCGCTCGCTGCACCTGCATCACCAGATCGGCGCAGTCGTACGCCGCTTCGTCATAGGGGATGCCCACCCATCGCTCGACGTCGACCAGGCGCATCAGAAGATTCCCGGCAACGTGAACGGATTGGCATGCAGCAGCACGGCCTGCTGGCGCATCAGGAAATCGACACCACACTGGGCACTGACCGTGCGCGTGTTGACCGACACCTGGGTCATCGGCAGGTCGTACTCGGCCTCGATGGCATCCGGATCGGCGCGATCGGTCAGCATCAACCGTGCGGTCACCATCTCTCCGGGGGCCAGCCCTTCCAGGTCCTCGGTGAGTGCGCGGCCGATGTTGTCGATCACCAGCTGCGCGCGCGGTGCCTGTCCACTGACATCGTCGGGAAGCTGGAAGCCGAACGGCGCGGCAATGAACTCCCTGCCGTTGCTGGTCCAGTTGACGTTGTCGTTGACGATCCGCAGCACCTCCGGCATCGACGGTGCCGACACCTCCAGCAGCATCAGCGGTCCATGGGTGTCGGCCAGGCGCTGGCGGCGCTCGTGGAAGGAACTCATCGCATGTACTCCAGTACAAGATCGCGCTTGGAGAAGCGGAACCGGGTGTTCAGTGGCACCAGGCGGCCGATGCCCTGCGGGAAGCGGGCGCTGATCGGCTGCCCGGTCCGCGGGTGCTCCATCGTGAACCAGCCGACGCGACCGACATCGTGCAGGTACCACTCTTCGAATGCCTCGGCATCAGCCGCGGTGCGGAACTGCACCGAGGCGTACACGTTCTTCATCACCCGGCTGTTGAGCGCGCGCATCTTGCTGGGGCCGCGCTCCATCTCGGTCCGCTCTTCCGAGGCAACGATCTCCTCGCCGTAATCCGCAAAGCGGATTTCTGCATACTCTGGCCAACTGCTCATCCCACTGCCTCCGTCCATCCGTATCGGGCCCGTCCAATGGCGCCCAGCTCACCACCGTTGAGGCTGTCGCCCACGATGTCGATCACCAGTCGCCGCACTTCGCTGCCATCGGGCATGCGCTGCCGCTCTTCCCGGGTACTGACCCGGCTTTCGCCGTAGTTGTTGATTTCCACATTCATCCCACCCTCGCCGGCGTGGGCGATCGGCACCTGCACATAGCCCCCGCTGTCACCACCAGACAGGCCATTGCCGGTTCGCAGCGAAGCGCGCAGGGCAAAGAATGCCGATGGGCCGCCGAGCGCGGCCATGTCTTCCTGGCTGAGCACGCCCTCGCCTTTGTGGACGATGCCGGCCGGCTCGTACTTGCCCCCCGGGCCGGTGTAGCCGCCGATGGAAAAGCCGGTGATCTTCGGCCCGAACATCTGCCCGATCGAACTGATCAGCCCACTGACCATCTGTTTGGCTGCCACGCGCGCCAGATCGGCGATGATCGAGTCGGCGAGGTCGGAGAAGGACAGCTTTCCGGTCTGGGCAAACTTGACCAGACTGTCTTCCAACCCGCCCAGTGCATTGCTGAAGACGCCGTGGCTCAAGTCGGCGGCATTGGCTGCGGCATCGGCATAGTCCTCGAACGCCCGCATCGCGCCGTTCTTCCAATCGGACTGGTATGCCTTCTTGTTTTCCTGGAACTCGGCCTCGCGTTGCAGTGACTGTTCATGGAATGCATCGAGCTCGGCCAGCTGGGCCCTGTAGCGCTCCGACTCGATGACCTTGCCGTCTTCACCACGTGACTCGTCGTCCAGCGCACGCTTTCGATTGTCCCGGTCCTCATCCAGTGCGGAACGGCGTTGCATGCGATCCACGCTCGCCGCGCCATGGCCGATGCCGAACAGTGCCTGGTCGTTGCCACGCTGCTGTGCATTCGCCGCCTGCTGGAGCTCCCGCTGCAGTTTCAGCAGATCCTGCTGCGCCTTCTTCGACGCTTCAGCGGCCGCCGCCTCCTTGGCCAGGGCCACCGCGGCGTCCAGCGAGGCCTTCACCCGCAGTTGTTTCTGCTCGCCGAGCTTCTTCTCGGCATGCTCCATCTCGTCAAGGAGGGTGACCTGCAGCTTTTCCGCCTCTGTCATCCCCTCCTTCAGCTTCTGGCGCACCCGGTCCTGGGCGATCTGCTTCTCGATGCGATCCATCAGCCCGGCGTACGCATCAGCCTGCTCGTTCACGCCCCTGACCGACTGCTGGGCGGCCTGCTGCTGTTCGCGGAACTGGGCCTTGCGTTCGATGTCGGCCTTCTTGCGCGCGGCGTCCCTGTTGAACTCGGCGCGCTGGGCCGGGTCCATCTTGTCCGGGCCACCGTTGGCGTTGATCTCCGCACCGCGCTCAGCCATCCAGGCCGCATATTCGCCACGGGTCAGCCGGATCCACTCGACTTCGTCCCGCCACGCTTCTCCGCGCATGGCGCCCAGCATGCCGTTGAAGGCATCGGTTGCCTTCAATGCGTTCCATTCCGTCGCACCCAGAGACGCGATGAGCTGGTCAAGCGTCTGGTTGTCCACGTTCTGGATGGCCGTGGCAATCGCATTGAACAACTTCTCGTCAAGGGAGCCCCTGATCGTTTCTTTCAGGCCCCGGAACTTCTCCTGGACCGGCGCGACCTCCGCCTGGAACGCTTCCAGGTTCGCCCTGGCCTTCTCCAGCTCAGCGTAATCCGAGGCCGCACTCAGGCCCGCACCTTCGCGTCCCGATCGCTGGCCATTACTCACTCGACCTTCCCAATGGACGACCGAGCCCTGCAACGCCTTCTCGCGCGCCTCCAGCTCGCGCAGCGCCTTGGCCTGCTCATGCAGCGTGGCGACCGCCTGCTGCAGGGGCAGCGTGCCCGCCCCCATGCCGAGGCCGGCCTGGTCCATCGAGAACGACATCTGCTGCAGCGACTGCATCTGCTCCTTGTACTCGGCGCGCGCACGTTCGGACGCCTTGACCATGTCCACGTACGCTTCGCCCAGCTTCTGCACAGACGCGATGGCGATACCCCATGGGCCACCGGCGGCCGTCAGCAGGCCGCTGCCCAGCTCCTTCAAGCCGCTGCCGAGCACATCGCCGCCGACGTTGGCCTTTGCCTTTGTCCCGGCCTTGCCCGTTGCGCCCTCCGGTGCCGCATGCACGCGCGCAAGCGCGGCGGCCGTCCGCTCGGCCTCCGCGCGCAGTGTCTTGAGATTCTGCGTCGCCAGGCGACTGGCCTCCGCCATTGCGGTACGGAAGCCCGTCGTATTGACCCGCAGTACTACGTCTAGATTCTGGTTAGTGGACGCCATACGCGTTCCTCCAAGAATGATGAGGGGCCCCGCAGGGCCCCAGGTTCGATTGCATGCCACACATCGGAGAAGCACTGCCCTGCCCCGCCCGGAATCACGCCGCAGCGTTGCGTCGCGATGCGCTGCCGAACAGTTCCAGCAGCTGCTGCGAGCGCTCCTTTACCGCCTTCTCCGGCGAAGTGCGGGGACGCACCAGCAGGAAGTCTTCGGCAGTGGTCGTATTGCCATGCACCTGCGCCAGCACGCTGGTCAGCTGGGCGAGCATCCCCTGCAAGGGCTGGTCCAGCGGCTCCAGGCGTGCGAACGCATACATCTCCGAGAGCTGGCGGGAGGTGACTCCCGCCAGCAGGTGGTCCGGATGCGGGAGGCCCAGCCTCCACGCGATCCGGAACTGAAGCCGGCGCTCAGGCCGGCGGATCAGTTTTTTTCCAGCTCTCCCACGGCCGCATCGCCGAGCGCATTGAGCGTCTGTGCGACACGGAACACGCGATCCAGCGCCGCGGCCGATTTGGTGCCCAGCTGGGCCACCTCATGGTCGGAGAACAGGCGCTCGCCCATTTCATCGACCAGGCACAGGCCGACGAATCGCGCACGGAAGTCATCCACCTTGGGCGTGTCACCGCCATAGGTGTCCTGCTCCCAGCGATCACGGTCGCGGGCCGACATCATCGCCACGCGCACGTTGCCGCCCCATTCGGGTACGGCGACGTCCTCGTGCCGGCGATCCTGTGCGTCCAGGATCTGCTGCTTGCCCAACAGCATCACGGGGTGCCGCCAGCGGCCACGGTGACCAGCGCGAACTCACGCGGCAGCAGGTCCGCAGTGAAGGTCAGCACCTGGTTGGTACCCGGGGCCACGTTGAAGGCGGCGACCTTGGCGACGAAGGTGGCCGCATCGCCGGTGGGCAGCACCATCAGGAAATGCAGGTCGGCATCCGGATCGGCGTCGCGCAGGATCTCCTGGCCTGCCGAGCTGCCGACCGGCCAGCGGTGGCCGGACACCTGCACGGCCTGGCCGCCGGACAGACCCGCGATGTTCTCCATCTGCTTCGAACGCAGGTTGGTGGCATCAAGGGTGTTGGCCTGGCCGCGGCCGAACGGGAAGGCAGTCAGGCCGTCGATTTCGGTATAGCCGGCCGGATTGTTCGGCGCGGTCGGGGCGGTGCCGGCCTTCACGTACAGCGCGGAGTCCTGGGCGGAAATGGCTTGATTGATGGACATGGTGTTGAATCTCCTGGAAATGAAAAAGCCGCCTTGCGGCGGCTGGGGTTCGGGGTGATCAGGCTCGGGGCTGCCTGCAGTGGGTCATCGTGGCTGGCCCGTCACAGCCACCGGTTGCGCGTTGCGATCGGCAACACGCGGACAACAAAAAAGCCCCCGGCTCGCGCCGGAGGCTTGTATGTCATCGTGGCTGAAAGCTTAGGCTGCGGGTGTGCACCGGTCAATGCAGAAACAGCCCTCTGCACCGCCTTGGGAACGCACTGCGGCACGCCCGCAGCCGCCCGATCCGGCACAGCCGCTGACGCCGCGCTAACCGGCGCAGCACCGACAATGCAGCTCTGTTCCCAGCAACGAGGAAGATGACGATGGCCGAGTGGATCACCCTGGATACGCATCACGGCCCGGTACGGGCCTGGCAGGCCCTGCCGGAAGGCACCGCGCGCGGCGGCCTGGTGGTGGTGCAGGAAATTTTCGGCGCCAATCCGCACATCCGCAGCGTGGCCGAGCGCTTCGCGGCTGAAGGCTATGCGGTGCTGGCGCCCTCGTTCTTCGACCTGCTCGACGGCCCCGACGCCGATCCGGACGCGTTGCCCTACGACGCCGAAGGCGTGAAACAGGGCCTGGAACGGGTTGGCGCGCTCGGCATGGAACGGGCGCTGGAGGTGGTGCGGGCCGCGGCAACCCGGCTGGCACCGCAGGGCAAGGTCGGCACCGTCGGCTACTGCTGGGGCGGCACGGTGGCGATGCTGTCCGCGGTGCGCCTGGGGCTGCCGTCGGTCAGCTACTACGGTGCGCGCAACGTGCAGTTCCTCGACGAAACGCCCAAGGCCCCGGTGATCTTCCACTTCGGTGCCCAGGACCGCAGCATCCCGCCGGAAGCGGTCCAGGCCCACCGTGAGAAGCTGCCGCAGATGGCCACCTATGTCTATCCGGCCGATCACGCCTTCAACCGGGAGGTCGGACATGCGTATGATCCAGACAGCGCCGCCCTGGCGCTGCAACGCACCCTGGACTTCTTCTCGGAGCATCTTGGATGAGCGAATTTGAACTCGATTCACGCCTGGCCACCGATAGCGTGCTGGTGGCGGAAGGACCGTTGTCGCAAGTGCGGCTGATGAACGACGAACGATTCCCCTGGCTGGTACTGGTACCGCGCCTGGCCGGGGTGACCGAGTGGATCGAGCTGGACGGCGAGCAGCAGGACAAGCTGCGCACCGAGCTCAACCGCGCCTGCAAGGCCCTGAAGGGCTCCGACGGGGTGGAAAAGATCAACATCGGGGCGCTGGGCAACATCGTGCGCCAGCTGCACTTCCATGTGATCGGCCGCCATGACGGTGATCCGGCCTGGCCGGGCCCGGTCTGGGGCAGCGGCCCGGCGCACCGTTACGAGCCGGCGGCGCTGGACCAGCATGTCGCCTACTGGAAGGAACGGCTAGGATATCCGGCCCAGTCCTGAGCCTTCGCCGACCCGATGCGATTCAACCTCGTTGCCGCCGTCCTGCTGATCCTGATCGGCCTGTTCATGCTCGCCAGCAATCTCGGCTGGACGCACCTGAACCTGTCCAAGCTGCTGCTGACCTGGTGGCCGGTGGCCCTGGTGGGTGTCGGCATCGCGATGCTGTTCGGTCGCGGCAAATAAGCAAAGGCGGCGCAAGCGCCGCCTTCGCCCATGCAGAGCCGAGCCTTGCTCGGCTCCAGAACAACTCAGGTCCGCGGCAGGGTCACGCCGGTCTGGCCCTGGTACTTGCCGCCACGATCGCGGTACGACGTCTCGCAGACGTCATCGGCAGCCGCCTGGAAGAACAGCATCTGCGCCACGCCTTCGTTGGCGTAGATGCGCGCCGGCAGCGGCGTGGTGTTGCTGAATTCCAGGGTGACGTGGCCTTCCCATTCCGGCTCCAGCGGCGTCACGTTGACGATGATGCCGCAGCGCGCGTAGGTGCTCTTGCCCAGGCACACCACCAGCGTATCGCGCGGAATGCGGAAGTACTCGACGGTACGCGCCAGCGCGAAACTGTTGGGCGGGATGATGCATTCATCGCCGACGATATCCACGAAGCTGCCCGGATCGAAGTGCTTGGGATCGACGATCGTCGAGTTGATGTTGGTGAACACCTTGAACTCACGCGAGCAGCGCACGTCATAGCCATAACTGGACGTGCCGTAGCTGACGATGCGCTGGCCGTTGGCCTGCTTGACCTGCCCGGCCTCGAACGGCTCGATCATGCCGTGCTGCTCGGACATGCGGCGGATCCAACGGTCACTCTTGATGCTCATGCTTTGTCCTGGGGGTACGAGGGGGCGCGAGGATTCTAGCAGGGGGCCGGCCTGCGCCGGCGGCCCCTGCCCCGGCACTTACAGCAGCGACGACAGGATCGGGATCGAGGCCCGCGGGCGCTTGCCGACTTCCTCGATCAGGCGCTGCGCGGCATGGCGGTAGGCCAGGGCCGGCGCCGAATCCGGCTGGGCCACGGTGATCGGGGTGCCTGCATCGCCCTGTTCGCGGATGCCGATCTGCAGCGGCAGCGACCCCAGCAGCGGCACGCCGTACTGCGCGGCCATGCGATCGCCGCCGCCCTCGCCGAACAGATGCTCGATGTGCCCGCAGCTGCTGCAGGTGTGCACGGCCATGTTCTCGACGATGCCCAGCACCGGCACCTCGACCTTCTCGAACATCTTCAGCGCCTTCTTCGCATCCAGCGTGGCGATGTCCTGCGGCGTGGTGACGATCACCGCGCCGGCCAGCGGAATCTTCTGGGTCAGGGTCAGCTGGATGTCACCGGTGCCCGGCGGCAGGTCGATCAGCAGGAAATCCAGGTCGTCCCACAGGGTGTCGTTGAACAGCTGGGTCATCGCCGAGGTGGCCATCGGGCCACGCCAGATCATCGGCGTGTCCTCTTCGATCAGGTAGCCGATCGACATGGTGTCCACGCCGAACGCACGCAGCGGCTCGATGCTCTTGTTGTCCGGGCTTTCCGGGCGGCCGGACAGGCCCAGCATGGCCGGGACGCTGGGGCCGTAGATGTCGGCGTCGAGCACGCCCACCCGCGCACCGAGCTGCTGCAGCGCCACGGCCAGGTTCACCGACGTAGTGGACTTGCCGACACCGCCCTTGCCCGAACCGACCGCGATGACATTGCGGATGCGGGCATGCGGCGTGAGTCCCTTCTGGACCTGGCTGACATGGGGACGGCGGGGAGAACTGTTCACAACGAGCACCGGCGGGGTCAGGGGGATAACCCGACATCATACAAGCTGGACGTAACCTGACTGAAATTCAGGATTGCGACAGATTCGTGCACAGATTGTTAAGTTCATGTTACGTTCGATAAGCACTGTTTTGGGCTGCGGAGATGGGTATTCCCGCCCGCACGATGGCGCATGCGCAGTGCCGTTTTTGTTTTTTGCTCTCCATTGGAACTACATGAAACACTTCAGCAATACCGCACGTCGCAACACGCTCACCGTCGCCCTGATTTCCGCTCTGATGGCTGCCGCTCCGGCAATGGCCCAGGACAAGGCGACCAACCTGGACAAGATCACCGTCACCGGTTCGCTGATCCCGCAGACCCAGGTTGAAACCCAGACCCCGGTGATGTCCATCACCGCAGAAGACATCCAGACCCGCGGCTTCAGCAGTGTTGCTGAAGTGCTGCAGCAGTCGTCGCTGACCACCGGCGGCCTGCAGGGTGGCCAGACCTCGGGTTCGTTCACCCAGGGCGCCGAAGCGGCCGGCATGTTCGGCCTGAACCCGGGCTACACCAAGTACCTGATCAACGGCCGCCCGATGCTCTCGTATCCGGCGCTGTACAACGGCAGCGAGTCGTTCAACAACATCAGCGGCATCCCGATCGACATCGTCGAGCGCATCGAAGTCCTGCCGGGCGGCCAGTCGTCGCTGTACGGCTCGGACGCGATCGCCGGCGTGGTCAACATCATCCTGAAGGAACGCATGGACGGCGGCACGATGTCGATCCGTGGCGGCACCTACACCGAAGGTGGTGGCAGCAACATCCGCTTCAGCGCCGCCAAGGGCTTCAACGCGTTCGACGATCGCTTCCACGCGCTGGTCAACGTGCAGATCGAAAACGGCAGCCCGATCTGGGGCTACCAGCGTGACATCACCAAGCAGAACAACCCGGTCGGTTACACCGCGCAGCTGCCGTCGAACGACTTTGCCGTCATCGGCAACGCCGACAACAAGCTGTACATGATGGACCCGACCCGCTGCGGCAACGTGGCAGGCCTGTACGACGGCACCACCACCGTCGGCAAGCGTCCCTCGGGCGAGTCCTGCGGCTCGGTGTACAGCGCCGGCTACAAGACCCTGAAGAACGGCAAGAACAGCGGCCAGTTCTACTCGTCGATGACCTTCGACGTGAACGACAACTTCCAGCTGTTCGCCGACGTGCTGTACAGCAAGGAAAAGACCGAGTTCACCTCCGGCTCCAGCGCCCTGTGGTGGGGCACCAAGTCGGTGATGGGCGGCTTCTACGACCAGGGCCTGGGCAAGGTCGTGAACCTGCAGCGCGCCTTCGCGCCGGAAGAAATCGGTCCGGGCCACTACAACAACATCCTGAACTCCGATGAGAGCCGTTCCTACCAGGTCACCCTGGGCGGCAAGGGCATGGTCGGCGACTGGGACTACAGCGCCAGCTTCACCCGCGGCGAGTACCGCCTGGACCAGAACCGCTTCGCGCGCTGGAAGGACAAGATCGAAGGCTTCTTCGGCGACACCGTGCTGGGCCCGCGCCTGGGCACCACCGCTGATGGCTTCGGCATCTACAACCCGAACTACACCGCCTTCTACTCGCCGATCACTCCGGACCAGTTCGCCAGCTTCACCGGCTATGGCACCCACCGCAGCAAGACCTGGCAGAACCTGGGTCGCGTGCAGGTGACCAACGGTTCGCTGTTCTCCCTGCCGGGCGGCGACGCCGGCCTGGCCGTCGTGCTGGAAGGCGGCAGCGAAGGTTGGGACTACTCGCCCGACCAGGCCTTCATCGATGGCAACGCCTGGGGCGCCAGCGCCGTGGCCGGTGCCGGCCACCGCAGCAACTACGCGGTGACCAGCGAACTGCGCATGCCGGTGTTCGAGTCGCTGACCATCAGCGCCTCGGGCCGCTATGACGCGTTCAAGATCGCCGACAAGACCGTCGACAAGGCCACCTACAGCATCGGCCTGGAATACCGTCCGGTTGAAAGCCTGCTGCTACGCGGCAAGTACGGCACCGCGTTCCGCGCGCCGACCCTGTCCGATGCCTTCCAGGGCATGAGCGGCTCGTTCGCCTCCGGCCAGAACGACTACTACCGCTGCAGCCAGATGGGTTACGCGCTGCGTGACGAAGCCTGCTCGTTCTACAAGACCACCTCGGTGTACAGCGAAAAGTCCGGCAACCCGGACCTGAAGCCGATCACCGCCGACGTGTGGAGCGCAGGCGTAGTGTGGGCCCCGGTGAGCAACTTCTCGCTGTCGGTCGACTACTACAACTGGAAGATCAAGAACGAGGTCAAGACCCTGAGCACCGACCAGCTGCTGCTGGCCGAGTACCAGTGCCACAACGGCCTGCCGAACAACACCTCGGCCAGCTGCCAGAACGTGACCGACTGGGTGACCCGCGACGCCGGTGGCAACCTGACCCGCGTGTACACCCCGAAGCTCAACGTGGCCAGCCAGAACCTGGAAGCGGTGACCGTCGGTGCCAAGTACCAGCAGGATCTGGGCCGCTTCGGTTCGCTGATGTTCTCCGGCAACTACACCAACATGCTGAAGCGTGAAGTGGTGGCCCTGCCGGGTGCGCAGAAGCTGGACCTGCTGAGCGATCCGTACAACATGTGGTACTACGACAACTTCGCCAAGGTCCGCGGCGACGTGTCGGTGGGCTGGGCCATCTCCAAGTTCACCACCACCGTGTACGCCAACTACGTCGGCAGCACCCCGAACTACCTGGCCTACACCGGCCGCAGCTATGACTACGTCCACTCCTCCGGCGCCAAGGCCGGCAAGTGGGGCTCGTACACCACGTACAACATGAGCCTGAACTACCAGGCGCAGGACGATCTGACCCTGTCGCTGATGGTCAACAACGTGTTCAACAAGCTGCCGGAAGGCCAGCGCTACAACTACCCGGGCAACGAATCGACCCCGTTCAACGATGGCTTCTACAGCGTCTACGGCCGTCAGATTTCGGCCCAGGTCAAGTACGACTTCTAATCCCGTCGTATTCCGGACCACGTGTCTGGACCAGGCCCCGCTTCGGCGGGGCCTTTTTTTTGGGGCGCTGAACACCCCGTTCGGCCTTCAGCAAAAAGCGTGATCGACAACGCACAAACACCGGCGTTCGTGAGAACGCTGGTGGATCACAACGCATTGATTCTGAAGGGACATTCGCAACGTCGACATGCTCCCTTGCACGTCGCCATCTTTTGAAACACGCCAAAACAAATCTCCTTATCCATTGATTCGGAAGCATTTTTTGGTCCTCCAGAAGCGCCTGGATGTGACAGTCCCGTGTTTGCTGCGTTAACGACGTGTTACGGTCGACCTGAATGGAATCACACTGAACGAATCGTTAATGCGCAAGGAGTGCGCCGCCAAGACATTGCTCACTACGGGGATCCACCATGTCTCGCCAACGTTCCACGCTCTCGCGCCACCCTCTGACCCTCGCCCTGCTCGGCACCCTCCTGGCCTCCGGCACCGCCCTGGCCCAGGACGGCAATGCGCCGACCCAGCTTGACCGTGTGACCGTCACCGGATCGCTGATTCCGCAGACCGAGATCGAGAACCACACGCCGGTCCTGACCGTCACCGCCGAGGATATCCAGACCCGCGGTTTCACCAGTGTCGCCGACGTCCTGCAGCAGTCCTCGCTGTCCACTGGCGGCCTGCAGGGCGGCCAGACCTCCGCATCCTTCACCCAGGGCGCCGAAGCGGCCGGCATGTTCGGCCTCAGCCCGGGCTACACCAAGTACCTGATCAACGGCCGCCCGATGCTCTCGTATCCGGCGCTGTACAACGGCGGCGATACCTTCAACAACATCAGCGGCATCCCGATCGACATCGTCGAGCGCATCGAGATCCTACCGGGCGGCCAGTCCTCGCTGTACGGTTCGGACGCGATCGCCGGCGTGGTCAACATCATCCTCAAGGAGCGCATGGATGGCGGCGTGCTGAACGTGCGTGGTGGCGCCTACAGCGAAGGTGGCGGCAACAGCTTCCGCCTCAGCGGCGCACGCGGCTTCAACTCGAAGGACGACCGCTTCCATGCCCTGGTCAACGTGCAGTATGAGAAGACCAGCCCGATCTGGGGTTACCAGCGCGACCTGACCAAGGTCAACAATCCCGACGGCTACAGCCCGCAGTACGTCTCCAATGATTTCCTGGTGCTGCTGCCGGCCGCCAACAACCGCTACGCGATGATGGACCCGAACCTGTGCGCCAACGTGGCGGGCCAGTTCGACGGCACCACCGTGCTCGGCACCCGGCCGACCGGCCAGGCCTGCGGTTCGGTCTACGGCACCGGTTACAAGACCATCAAGAACGGCAAGGAAAGCGGGCAGATCTACAGCTCGGCCACCTTCGACGTGAACGACAACTTCCAGCTGTTCGGCGACGCGCTGTACAGCCTGGAGGAGGTCAAGTACGCAACCGGTTCCGGCTACACCTGGTGGGGCACCTCCTCCGGCTGGGGCCGCTTCTACGACCAGGCCAGCGGCCAGTACATGAACCTGCAGCGCGTGTTCGCGCCAGAGGACATCGGCGGCGGTGGCTACCGCGACATCATGAACACCGACCGCAACAAGGCCTACCAGGTCACCCTCGGCGGCCGCGGCACCGCAGGCAACTGGGACTACAGCCTCAGCTTCACCCGCGGCGAGTACAAGCTGACCGAGCGCAACTTCGTGCGCTGGAACGACCCGATCAACGATTACTTCGAGCAGCGCGTGCTGGGCCCGGTACTGGGCACCACCAGCACCGGCTACGACATCTACAACCCGAACTGGGAAGCGTTCTACGCGCCGCTGCCCGCCGGCGACTTCCAGAGCTTCACCGGCTACAGCTACAGCGAAAGCCGCACCTGGCAGAACCTGGCCCGTGCCCAGGTCACCAACAGCTCGCTGTTCAAGCTGCCCGGTGGCGATGCCGGCTTCGCCGTGGTTGTCGAAGGTGGCAGCGAAGGCTGGGATTACACGCCCGACCCGGGCCTGATGGACGGCAGCGTGTGGGGCACCACCGCCGTGTCCGGTGCAGGCCATCGCAGCAACTACGCGGTGACCACCGAACTGCGCATGCCGCTGCTGGAAACGCTGACCGTTACCGGTTCCGGCCGCTATGACGCCTTCAAGATCGGCAGCAACACCGTCGACAAGGCCACCTACAGCGTCGGCATCGAGTTCCGTCCGATCGAAAGCCTGTTGTTCCGCGGCAAGTACGGCACCGCCTTCCGCGCACCGACCCTCTCCGATGCCTTCCAGGGTCGCAGTGGTTACTACGCCAACGGCTCCACCGACTACTACCGCTGCGGCCAGCTGGGCTACGACCCGGCCAACACCACCGGCTGCCCGTACGACAGCGTCTCGGTGTTCGGCACCCGCTCGGGCAACCCCGACCTGGAGCCGATTACCGCCGATGTCTGGAATGCAGGCGTGGTGTGGGCACCGATCAACAACCTGTCGCTGTCAGTCGACTACTACAACTGGAAGATCAAGAACGAGGTCGATACGCTCAGCTCCGACCAGCTGCTGCTGGCCGAGTACTACTGCCGCAACGGCCAGTCCAACAACACCTCGGCCAGCTGCCAGAACGTCAGTGACTGGATCACCCGTGATGCATCGGGCGTGCTCGACGAGATCTACACGCCGAAGATGAACGTCGCCCGCCAGAACCTGGAAGCGCTGACCGCCAGCTTCAAGTACGTGCAGGACATCGGCCGCTTCGGTTCGCTGCAGTTCTCGGCCAACTACACCGACATGCTCAAGCGCAAGCTGCAGCCGCAGCCGGGCGACGAGTTCCTGGACCTGCTGCACGACCCGTATGCGATGTGGGTGTACGACTCGTACGCCAAGGTGCGCGCGGACGGCTCGATCGGCTGGGCCAAGGACAACTGGACCACCACCCTGTATGCCAACTACATCGGCAAGACGCCGAACTACATGGCGTACGTGGGCAACGGCTATGACTACGTGCACAGCTCCGGCTACAAGGCTGGCAAGTGGGGTTCCTACACCACCTACAACCTGAGCGTGAACTACCGCGCGATGGAAAACCTGACCCTGTCGCTGATGGTCAACAACGTGTTCAACAAGATGCCGGACAACCAGCGCTACAGCTTCGCCGGCACCAGCGGCCAGCCGTACAACAACTACCTGTACAACGCCTACGGGCGCGCGATCTACGTGCAGGCCAAGTACGCGTTCGGCGTGAAGTAATCCAGCAACCGCAGCAACGGAAAAGCCCCGCCATGGCGAGGCTTTTCCTTGTCCGGCATGACCGTTTGGAAGAACAGGCCCGGGTAAAGCCGGGCCTGCCCTCTTCCTCCGGTCCTTCCGCTCAGCGGAAGCTGTAGCGCAGGCTGGCCATGTAGCGACGGCCCAGCGCGTCCAGCACGTACGGGAACGGACCAATGTCGTCGGACAGGTTCAACACCGACAGGTTCACGCGTGCGTTGTCGGTCAGGCGGTAGCTGACATTGGCATCCCAGGTCGTCCAGCTGTCGCGCCTGAAGTACTGCCGGCTTTCCGGGGTAGCGGTCAGGCTGAACTGCGAGCCGCTGGTGTAGTTGGACGTCACGCCATAGCTCCACTTGCCGATGGCATGCTGCGCCGTCCAGCGGAACTGGCGCTTGGGCTCGTCGAACGTACCCACGCGCTCCACGAACGGCACATCCGCGTTGGCGGCCTGGCCACGGTTCTTCGGCATGTAGCCGTAGAAGCCCAGTGCCACCTGGCCGAATCGGCCCATGTCCCAGTTGTAGTCCACTTCGGCCGTCCAGCCGCGGAACATCAGCACCGGGCCATTGCCGTACTCGGTGCGGATATCGGTGGCCGCACCACTCAGCGGATTGCGCGTCACCAGGCTGCAGAAGCGGTTGGCGTTGGGCACGTCGGAGGCATTGAAGTCCGGGTTGTCGAAGCAGCCGGTGATGATGTCGGTCGGGCTGAGGCTGGTGATCACATCGGTGATCTTGATGTCATACCAGTCGGCCGCAACCCGCAGGCCCTTCGCCCAGTCCGGTGCGAACACGATGCCCGCTGTCCAGGACTTTGCCTTCTCGTTCTTCAGGCCGGTATAGCCGTTGACCGAGCCGAGGGTGTTGGTCGGCGACGCCTGGAACGTTGCCGGGTCCGCACCCGGGTAGGCCTGGAAGAAGGCCTCGCAGTTGCGGCGGCGAATCGCGGGGTTGGTGCCGCCGTTGATGGCCGATACGGAGCAGACTTCCGGGATGTTGTAGTACGCCGGCTGCAACGAGGTATAGAGCTCGGCAATCGACGGGGCACGCAGCGACTGGGTCTTGCTGCCGCGCAGCTGGATTCCCGCGAACGGCTCGTACTGGATGCCATAGGTGTACGCATTGAAGCCACCGGCCACCGAGTTGACCACGCGGCGGCCCTTCAGGGTCACGTCCAGGCGATGCAGGCCAGGCAGGTCCCAGTCGGGGTTGAACAGCGGTGCCAGGAACTCGGCGAAGATTTCGTTGGTGTGATAATCGCCCTTGGCGCCCTGGATCGGCACCGAACGACCCTGCCCCAACCGCTGGTACTCGCTCGGAGTGAACGAACCTTCCTCGCGGCGATGCTCCACACCCGCCGCGAAGGAGAACTCGCCACCCGGAAGGTCAAACAGCCCGCCGGTCACCGATGCGTTGAACACGGTCTGGCGCGTCCGTGCCTTGGCCAGGGTCGGCGTTGACACATAGGCCAGCGCTTCAGGCGATGCCTGGTTCTCGCCGAACAGATTCAGCGGACGGCAGTTCGGATCGGCAGTGGTGCCCGGGGCGGATGCATCACAGACGATGTTGCCGCTGGCATCGCGCTTCACGTTGAGCGCATTGATGAAGTTCTGCTGGATCAGGCCGGTTCCCTTGTAGTCGAAGTCGCCTCGACCGTGGGTCACGCTGGTTTCCCAGTTGAAGCGGCGCTCGCCGATATCGAAGAAGCCATCCAGGCCGAGCACGATGCGGCTCAGGCGCGTGTCGGTGCTGGCGTTGTTCATGCTCAGGTCGCGCGAGGAGCGCGACAGGCGGAACGAGGTGATGCCGTTCTCGGCCAGGATGCGGCGCGACTCGGCACTGAGGAACGGATTGTTCGCGCTGAACAGCATCGCGCCGCTCTGGTCACCACTGCCATCGGGATTTGCTGCACCGAAGCCGGCGGCATTGTAGACGTTCTGGTCCAACGTCTCGCGCGCGGTCGCGCTGTAGTGCGACAGTTCGAAGAAGCCACGCACGTTGTCGTTGAAGTCGAAGCTGCCGGTCGAGTAGACCGAACGGCGTTCGAGGTCGGCGATCAGCGGCAGGGTTTCGTTGAGGTTGAGGCCATCGCCGCCGGACGCATTGCCACTGGGATAGGTAATGCCCGGATCGAAGGCAACCAGATCGCCCTTGTTGTTGAAGTGCCAGAGCTTGTTGTTCGGGCCGAAGCCGTTCAACTCACCCGTGGCATTGCGCTGGTAGCTGCGCCGCACCTGGATGTCCGACGGCATGATCAGGCCGCCGAAGGTCATGCTGGAGATGCGCCGGTTGCGGATCCAGACCTGGTCGGCGATGCCGTCAGCCGGCCCGGTGTTGAACGGGATGCTGGGGTCGATGCGACCGTCGTTGCCCGGGGTACGCCACGGCTGGAAGCGCGCCACGTTTGCGGCCGTCGGATTGGTCTGCAGGCTGTAGCCGTTGCGGTAGAAGTCGCGCTGGAGCGCGTTCACGCCGTCGCTGTTGTCCAGTTCGGCAGCGATGGTGAAGTGGCCACGGCCATCAGCGAAGCCACTACCGAAAATGGCGGACCACGAGTAACGGTCATTGTCGTTCTTGGTGGTCCTGCCAAAGCCGATCTCGACCTCGGCGCCTTCGAACTTGTCTCGCAGGATGATGTTGTTCACGCCGGAGATGGCGTCGGAACCATACGTGGGGGCACCACCGATGCTCAGGCTTTCCACACGCTCGACCATCACGGTCGGGATCGAGTTCATGTCGACCTGGATGCCCGAGCCACCGCCCGCACCGAACACGGTTGGCGGTGCGGAGGTCACGAAGCGGCGACCGTTGACCAGGGTCAGCAGGCGGTTGCTGCCGAGACCGAAGCGACTGGCGAAGTTCACGCCTGCGCCGAAGCCGGCCTGATCACCACGCGAAGAGACGCCGGCAGAAACACCGGGAATCTTGGTCAGCGCATCGATCAGGTTGGTGTGCCCGTAGGCCTCGATATCCTGGCGAGACACCACGGCGGCCGGTTCCAGGGTGTCATAGCCGGCGCGGTAGATGTGCGAGCCCGTTACCGTGATGCGGTCCAGCTGGGTGGCCGCGGCTTCATTGGAAGCCTTCTTCGCGCTCTCGGCAGTCTCCTTGGCAGCCTCTCCCTCCTGCGCGAAGGCAGGCAGGGCGACGGCAAGCAGGATGGCCGAGGTGAGCGCGAGACTCAACGGATTACGGGGTAGTGGGCGAGTCTTCTCCATGTCTCTCTCTCTGAAAAGTGAGGGCACAAAAAGCTCTGCATCGGCAAGGCAGAGGAAATGTAGTCAGCAACTGTTCACGTGCCGATAACGGAATTCATACACAGATCGACACGAAACGGCAACATTCAGCAAAAGTTCAATTTCATATGACACACCGTGGAATCGAGCATGAGGGTGTGAGTTGACCCGAGGATTTTTCCAATAATCCTTTCCAATCAGCACCTTGAGCCGACACCGTCGGATCCCGCGGCAACCATCGCACGCCATGGACAGTGCTCTGGACACGTCCTGTCCCGGCAGCCATCCAGCGCCGGCATCCTCGGCAATTGCGAACACGGGTTCATAATCAATTCACCCAATGCGCCTGGAGAGGACCGGCCTTCGTTCGGCGCTTCGGCGGAGCCTGGGGTGCCCTTCTGCGACGCCCTTCTGGCGTCTGTGCGCCCCTTGCGCAGGGGCATGACCTTCGACACCCTTGCAGGTCTGGCCGGCGGCGTATCGTTCGGCCCACGGTCGCACCTGCGGCCACTCCCTGACTCACTCGGCCTGGAGGCCATTCAAGTGACCCGTACTCCCAAGATCGTGCTGCTGACCCTGGCCGTTTCGGCCGCGCTGGTCGGCTGCGGCAAGACTGAAACCCCGGCCAAGGATGCCGCCGCCTCCGCCCCGGCCACCGCCGAAGCCACCCACTACACCCTGGACGACAGCAAGCTGCCGGCCTACAACGCCTTCCAGCCGAGCGACCTGGACACCACCAAGGACGCCTGCACCGCCTTCGGCGACTACGTCAACAGCAAGTGGCTGGCCGCCAACGAAATCCCGGGCGACCGCACCAGCTGGGGCGCGTTCACCATCCTCGACGAGCGCTCGGTGGCCGTGCAGCACCAGCTGGCCGAACAGGTCGCGCAGGTCAAGAATCCGAACCACATCGAAAAGATCGTCGGCGACCTGTGGGCCACCGGCATGGACGAGGCAAAGATCAATGCCCAGGGCATCGAGCCGCTGAAGGCCGACCTGGCTGCGATCGACGGCCTGCAGGACAAGGCGGCCATCGCCAACTACCTGCGCACCAGCGCCGCCAAGGGTGACAACATCCTGTTCGGCTTCGGCGCCGAAGCGGACTTCAAGAACTCCGCCATGAACATGGCCTACGCCAGCCAGGGCGGCCTGGGCCTGCCGGACACCACCTACTACACCGATGCCAAGAACGCCGACAAGCTGAAGGCCTACCAGGCGCACGTCGCCAAGGTGCTGGAGCTGTCCGGCGTGGCCGCGGCCGATGCGGCCAAGCAGGCCGAGGACGTGGTCAAGTTCGAAACCCGCCTGGCCAAGGCCTCCAAGTCGCGCGTCGAGCTGTCGCGCAACGTCGAGCTGTACTACAACCCGGTCACCCTGGCCGACGCCGACAAGCTGACCCCGAACTTCAGCTGGACCGAGTTCTTCAAGTCGCAGGGCGTGGCCGCGCCGGAGAAGTTCTCGCTGGCCATGCCGGCCTTCCATGAGGAAGTGAGCAAGTCGCTGGCCGACACCGATCCGTCGGTGTGGCGCGCCTACCTGCGCTTCCACACCGTGGACAGCGCCTCGCCGTACCTGGCCGATGCCTTCGTGCAGGAGAACTACGAGTTCTACGGCAAGACCCTCAACGGCCAGAAGGAACAGAAGCCGCGTTGGAAGCGCGTGCTGGGCACCATCGAGAATGATGCCGGTGAAGCCTTCGGCCAGCTGTACGTGAAGGTTGCCTTCTCGCCGGAAGCCAAGGCGAAGATGGAAGAACTGGTGAAGAACCTCGCCGCCTCGCTGAAGGACCGTATCCAGGGCCTGAGCTGGATGAGCGAAGAAACCAAGGCCAAGGCCATCGCCAAGTGGGAGACCTTCACCCCGAAGATCGGTTACCCGGACAAGTGGCGTGACTGGGCGGGCCTGCAGACCCAGCGCGACAGCTTCCTGGGCAACGTGCGCGCGGCCAACGAGTTCAACTACAAGTTCAACCTGTCCAAGATCGGCAAGCCGGTGGACAAGACCGAGTGGGGCATGACCCCGCAGACCGTCAACGCCTACTACAACCCGCTGCAGAACGAGATCGTGTTCCCGGCCGCCATCCTGCAGCCGCCGTTCTTCGACCCGAAGGCCGACGACGCGCTGAACTACGGCGGCATCGGTGCGGTGATCGGCCATGAAATGACCCACGGCTACGACGACCAGGGCGCGCGCTTCGGGCCGACCGGCAACATGGAAGACTGGTGGACCCCGGCTGACAAGAAGAACTTCGAAGGCCTCACCGGCAAGCTGGTCAAGCAGTTCGACCAGTACAAGGTCGACGGCCAGGCGGTGAACGGTCACCTGACCCTGGGCGAGAACATCGCCGACCTGGGTGGCCTGGCCACCGCCTACGACGCCCTGCAGAAGGCCACCGCCGGCAAGGAAGATGCAAAGGTCGACGGCTTCACCCGCGACCAGCGCTTCTTCTTCAACTGGGCCACCGTGTGGCGCACCAAGTACACCCCGGAAAACGCCAAGGTCCGCCTGGCAACCGACCCGCACGCCCCGGCGCAGTTCCGCGCCATGGGTGCGCCGTCGAACCTGCCGACCTTCGCCGCCGCGTTCCAGTGCAAGGCCGGTTCGCCGATGGCCCGCACCGGCGAGCAGCAGGTGGTGATCTGGTAAGCCACGGCTGACGCTGCGGCAGACCTGCAAGGGCCCGGGAATTCCCGGGCCTTTGTTTTTTGCGGCGCCCGTCATCCACGCATGGCGTGGACCTGCTGCGCCCTGGCTGGCCCACGCCGTTGGTAGATGCCGACCTTGGTCGGCGCACGGCATGGCGGATGCGCCGCGACGCGTGCATGCCGCGCCCATGCCACACACCCGGTAGCGCCGGGCCATGCCCGGCGGATGCGCCGCGATGCGTGCATGCCGCGCCCATGCGCGGCTTGCTATAGTGCGCGCGCCCTCAATCCATCACGGATTCGTTCCACATGCCCAATTTCCGTCCGCTTGCCATCGCCCTGGGCATCAGCCTGGCGACCCTGGTCCCGACCCACGATGCGTTTGCCGCCGCCAAGAAGAAGGCCGCACGCGCCCCGGCCGTCAGCGCCCAGTGCAGCGACTTCTACGACGTCACCAATGCAGGCTGGCTGAAGGCCAATCCGGTGCCGCAGACCGGCGCCACCACCGCGCTGGGCCAGCTGGTCGATCGCAGCCGCCAGCAGCAGCGCGAGCTGCTCGACGCTGCCATGAAATCGCCGCAGGGCAACGTGCAGAAGCTGCTGGGTGACTTCTGGGCCAGTGGCCTGGACGAAGCGGCCGTGGAAGCGGACGGTTCCAACCCAATTGCCCCGCTGCTGACCCGCATCAATGCCATCAAGAAGGCCAAGGATGTGCCGGCATCGATCGCCGCGCTGCACCAGGTGGGCATCCCGGTCGCCTTCAACTTCGGCCCGGACGTCGACCTGAAGGCGCTGGACCGCCACATCGGCTATTTCATGCAGGGCGGCATGGGCCTGCCGGATCCGGCGTTCTATACCCGCACCGACGCCGATACCGTGGCGCTGATGGGCCGCTACCGCAACTACGTCAAGCAGATCCTGGCACTGACCGGCACCCCAGCGGCCAAGCTGGATGCCGAGTCGCAGTCGGTGATCGCGCTGGAGACCGAGCTGGCGCGCAATGCGCAGTCGCTGGCCGGCATCAACAACCCGTTCAACAACTACGCGCCGATCTCCACCAAGGAGCTCAACAGCCGCTACCGCAATCTGCAGCTGGACGCGTTCCTGAAGGCACAGGGCGTGGACGACGACCTGGTCTCGCTGGCCGACCCGGGCCTGTTCAAGCAGCTCGATGGCATGGTCACCAAGCTCAAGCCGGACCAGTGGAAGGCCTACCTGCGCTGGCGCGTGGGCGATTCGATGGCACCGTACCTGTCCAAGGCCTACCGCGACGCAGAGTTTGAATTCCGCGGCCGCGTGCTTCGTGGCGAAACCCTGCCGCCGCAGCGCTGGGAAGACGTGCTGGACGCGATCAACGTGGCCGCCGGCCCGATGGTCGGCCGCGAATACGCCGCCCGTTACCTGTCGGCCGAAGACCGTCGCCAGGCCGCGTGGATCGTCGACAAGCTGCGCGAAGTGCAGATCGAGGCGGTCAAGAACAACAGCTGGATGAGCGCCGAAGCCAAGACCGAAGCGCAGGCCAAGCTGGCCGCGCTGAAGATCGAAATCGGCACCCCGCTGCGTGACCTCGACTACAGCGTGCAGCCGATGGGCCGCGGCTCGTTCGGCGGCAACATGCTGATCGCCTCGACCTGGCGTCACCGCGAGGAAATGAAGCGCATCGGCAAGGGCAATGCCGACCGCCGCTGGGACGTGCTGCCGCAGCAGCCGTCGCTGGCCTACGACCTGGCGCAGAACCGCCTGATCGTCACCGCCGCGATCCTGCAGGGCCCGGTGTTCAACGCCAAGGCCGACGCCGCCGACAAGTTCGGCAGCTTCGGTGGCCTGGTCGGCCATGAGCTGACCCGTGCGATCGATGCCAAGGGTGCGCTGGTCGACGCCAAGGGCGAGCTGCGCAGCTGGTGGACCCCGGCCGACAAGACCGCCTGGACCCTGCTCGGCAACCGCGTGGCCGCGCAGTACGGCACTTACGACTTCCCGGGTGTGAAGGGTGCCAAGGTCAACGGCACGCTCACCCAGGAAGAGAACCTGGCCGACATCGCCGGCCTGGAACTGGCCTGGGCGGCTTATGTCGCACAGGAGCCGAAGGCCAAGCAGGCACAGCAGCAGGGCTTCTTCCGCGCCTGGTCGACGCTGTGGGCACAGCAGCTGTCGCCGAACGAGGCCGTGCGCCGCCTGACCGCCGACATCCGCGCGCCGGGCCTGTGGCGCAGCAATGGCACGCTGGCGAATCTGCCAGCGTTCGGTGCCACCTTCAGCTGCAAGGCCGGCCAGCCGATGCAGCGCAGCGAAGCCGACCAGATCAAGGTCTGGCGCTGAGCCATAGGCTGCGGTGGTAATGCAAAGGGCGCCTTCGGGCGCCCTTTTTTTTGCGGGTGCAGCACGATCCGGGGTTAACACCGGGCGTGCTATCGCTGCGGCTTCGTCCGACGTGGAGCCCCGACATGGCACACAAGAACACGATCTGTATCTGGTACGACAACGGCGCGCTCGAGGCCGCCACCTTCTATGCCAGCCTCCTGCCCGACAGCGCAGTAGCTGCCGTACATCACGCACCGGGTGACTACCCCGACGGCAAGGAAGGCAACGTCCTGACGGTCGAATTCACCGTCTGCGGCATCCCCTGCGTCGGCCTCAATGGCGGCACCGCGTTCAAGCACAGCGAAGCCTTCTCCTTCCAGATCCAGACCGAGGACCAGGCCGAGACCGATCGCCTGTGGGATGCGATCGTGGGCAATGGCGGACAGGAAAGCCAATGCGGCTGGTGCAAGGACCGCTGGGGCATCTCCTGGCAGATCAGCCCACGCATGCTGATCGAAGCGGTGACCAGCCAGGACAAGGCCCTGGCCAAGCGTGCCTTCAACGCGATGATGCCGATGAAGAAGATCGACATCGCCACCATCGAAGCGGCAATCAAAAAAGGGGACGGAGGGGATTAAGTCGTTTCTCCCCACCCCTGCGCTCAGATGCGAATTGCGACTTAATCCCCTCCGTCCCCTTTTTTCGAGGTGCTGATGTCCTGGGATGCGATCATCATCGGTGGCGGCCACAACGGCCTGGTCTGTGCGGCCTATCTGGCGCGCGCGGGCAAGCAGGTACTGGTACTGGAACGCCGCGGTGTCCTTGGCGGTGCTGCGGTCACCGAGGAGTTCCACCCGGGCTTCCGCAACTCTGTGGCGTCCTACACGGTGTCATTGCTGCAGCCGAAGGTGATCGACGACCTGCAACTGCATGCGCATGGGCTGCGCATCGTCAATCGCCCGGCCAACAATTTCCTGCCGCTGGAGGATGATCGTTACCTGCTGTCGGCACCGGGCCGCACCCAGGCCGAGGTGGCGAAGTTCTCCGAGCGGGATGCGCAGCGGCTACCCGAATACGAAGCGCGCCTGGAGATCTTCGCCGACGTACTGCGCGCATGGGCCCTGCGCGCGCCACCGGATGCCGGCGTTGCCGGTGGTTGGCGCGCGTTGCCTGCGCTGTGGCAGATGGGCCGTCTTGGTCGTGAACTGGCGACGCTGGATGCCTCGCTTCGGCAGGAACTGCTGGACCTGTTCACGCTGTCGGCCGCCGAGTACCTGGACCGCTGGTTCGAGAGCACGCCGATCAAGGCGCTGTTCGGTTTCGATGGCATCGTCGGCAACTACGCAAGCCCGTATACACCTGGCAGTGCCTACGTACTGCTGCACCACGTGTTTGGCCAGTGCAATGGCGTGAAAGGTGCGTGGGGCCACGCGATCGGTGGCATGGGCGCGATCAGCCAGGCCATCGCCAGCGCGGCGCGCGAGGCCGGGGCCGAGCTGCGCGTGGATGCCGGCGTGCAGCGCCTGCTGATCGAACAGGGGCGCGCAGTGGGCGTGGCGCTGGCCAACGGCGAGATCCTGCGCGCACGCGCGGTGGTCGCCAACGTCAATCCGAAACTGCTGTACGAACAATTGCTGGAACCGGCGCAGGTACCCAACGCAACACGCGAACGCATGGCGAACTGGCGCTGCGGTTCCGGCACGTTCCGGATCAACCTGGCACTGTCGCGGCTGCCGGATTTCCGCGCCCTTCCCGGCCCCGGCGATCACCTTAGTGCCGGCATCATCATGGCGCCCAGCCTGGACTACATGGACCGCGCCTGGCTGGATGCACGCCGCGACGGCTGGTCGCGCGAGCCGATTGTGGAAATGTTGATTCCCAGCACACTGGACGATTCCCTGGCCCCGCCCGGGCAGCACGTGGCCAGCCTGTTCTGCCAGCACGTGGCGCCGGTGCTGCCTGATGGGCGTCACTGGGATGACCACCGCGAGACCGTGGCCGACCTGATGATTGCCACCGTCGAGCGGCATGCGCCTGGCTTCGCCGCCAGCGTGCTCGGCCGGCAGGTGTTGTCACCGCTGGATCTGGAGCGCACCTTCGGCCTGGTCGGCGGTGACATCTTCCACGGCGCACTGAGTGCCAACCAGTTGTTCTCTGCGCGGCCGATGGTCGGCCAGGCCGGCTACCGCGGTGCCCTGCCCGGCCTGTACCTGTGCGGTTCGGGCACCCATCCCGGTGGCGGCGTCACCGGTGCGCCCGGGCACAATGCCGCGCAGGTGGTGTTGCAGGATCTGTGAAGGCGTGCCGACCAACGGTCGGCACCTGCAGCGTCAAATGATCCCATTCAAAGCGTGCCAACCAAGGTTGGCACCTACCCGCGTGAAGCGTTGCGCATAGCGCCTCACTTCACGCTGCGCAGATGGTTAGGGCGCTTCGGTGGGCCCGGCGGGCGGCGCTTGTTGAACGGCGATTGCCCGCGCCAGTAACGGATCAGCAACCAGCCAAACAGCATGCCGCCGAGGTGTGCGAAGTGGGCCACGCCCGGCTGCCAACCGGTCATGCCCAGCACCAGCTCGCCCACACCGAACAGGATCACGAAGGTCCGCGCCTTCATCGGAATCGGCGGGAACAGCAGCATCACCCGCTGGTTGGGGAACAGCATGCCGTAGGCCAGCAGCAGGCCGAACACGCCGCCGGAGGCGCCCAGTACCGTCGCCGGGTTCTCCAGCAGGGTCCCTACCAGCAGCTGGCAGACGCCGGCACCGGCCACGCAGACCAGGTAGTACAGCAGGAAGCGCTTCTCGCCCCAGGTCTGCTCCAGCGGTGCGCCGAACATGAAAACGGCCAGCATGTTGAAGAACAGATGCCCGAAGCTGCCATGCAGGAAGCCATAGGTCAGCAGCTGCCACGGCTGGAAGTTGCCACCCGGCGAGAACGCATCGAAGCCCTGCTGCAACGGTTGCAGCATGAACGGCTCGAAGGTCTGCATGCCGAGCAGGAACGGCTGCTGCAGCAGGAACAGGATCGCGTTGGCGATCAGCAGGGCCTTGGTGACGGTTGGCAGTCGCGGGAACATGGGAGCACCGGCATGGAACGGCCTCCATCATAGCCGCAGCACCGTGTCTTGTTGGCGCCCCCCGGGTCCGGCCTGTTCAGTCGCCAGCGGTGCTCAGCCCGGGCCCCACACGGCAGCATCCAGCGCCGCCGCCGGATCGGTCGCCGGCATCCGCACCCGGCCGTTCTCCACCCGCACGCCCTCGGCACGCAGCCGCTGGGACTGCTCGCGCCACCCAGCCGAACCTTCTTCCATGGCGATGCGTCCATCCGAGCGCAGCACGCGGTGCCACGGCAGGTCCGGGTCGTCGTTCTGGCCAAGGATGCGCGCGGTCAGGCGCGCACGCCCGGGCAAGCCCGCGCGCATCGCCACCTGCCCATAGCCCATCACCTGCCCCGCCGGGATCGCGCGGATCACCGCCAGGATGCGCGCACGCGCCTGCTCCGGCGTCAGCGCCGCAGGCGGGTCACCAGCAGAACGCCGATCAGTACCAGCACGGTGCCGGCGATCTGCGCCGGCCCCATCGGTTCGTCGAGCAGCCATAGGCTCATCACGATGGTGGAAACAGGGCCCAGCATACCGACCTGCGCGGCCAGCGACGAACCCACGCGCTGCACCGCCAGCATGATCGCCAGCACCGGCAGCACCGTGCACACGGTGGCATTGACCAGCGACAGCCACTGCACCGGCGCCGGCGCCTGCCATAGCAGTGGCAGCGGATGGGTCACCGCGAAATGCAGCAGCACCAGCACGCCCGCCACGCAGCTGGCATAGGCGGTCAGCCGCACTGCACCGATGCGCGCGACCACCTGCCCACTGCCGAACAGGTACAGCGCGTAGCTGAGCGCACTGCCCAGCACCAGCAGGCTGCCGACGATGATCTGCCCGCCCTCGCGCTGCAGGTCATGCCCGAAGGCCAGCAGCACGCCCAGATAGCTCAGCACCAACGCGCCGATCTGCCAGCGTCCCGGCCGCTGGCGCGCCAGCAGCACATTGATCAGCAGCACCAGGGTCGGGTTCAAGTACAGGATCAGCCGTTCAAGGGTCACGCTGATGTACTGCAACCCCTGGAAATCGAGCAGGCTGGACAGGTAATAGCCGGTGAAGCCCAGCCAGAGCACGCGGGCGCGGTCGGCCCAGGACAGCGGCGTGGCCCGGCGCGCGGCCCACAAGGCCATCAACGCGAACAAGGGCAGCGCCATCAGCATGCGCAGGGCGAGCAGCGTGGTGGCATCCACACCGTGGCGCAGGCCGAGCTTGACGATGATCGCCTTGCCGGAAGCAGCAATGGCGCCGATCGCAGCCAGGCCGATACCCCCCAGCGCAATGCGTGGGGAAGCGGTAGCGATACGGGAAGCGGGATTGGACATCAGGACGACGGCGGGCCGCATGGGGCGGCTGGAAGGAATCAGATTGCTTCCAATTGTCTCACGGCTCTTCCGGACGGACGATCCAACTTCCGTTCACGCTCACCGCCACTTCGGATCCACGCATGGCGTGGATCTACCGTATCGACCCAGGTCGACACCTACCAACAGCTGTAGGAAGCCGTCGAAGGCGGGGCACTGTGGGATTGCGGGGTGTGAGCCGCATGGGCCCGAGGCATGCCTCGGGCGGGTTGGGCAGGACGCCCAACCCCGGTATTGCCGTGTGCGCAGGACTGCGCACACGAGCAAGCGGCGACCAAGCCCCCCAGGGACGGGTTCACGGCGGCCCCGCAAGCCCACAGTGCCCCGCCATCCCGCGGAATGCCACTGTTGCTCTCGATGTTGCCTCTGCGGGTGCCGGGCGCAGCCCGGCTCAGCGCATCAGCACCACTTCCTCGGCCGAGGTCGGATGGATCGCCACGGTGTCGTCGAACTGGGCCTTGGTCGCGCCCATCTTCACCGCCACCGCGAAGCCCTGCAGGATCTCGTCGGCCGCTTCGCCCAGCAGGTGGATACCGACTACCCGTTCTTCCGGGCCGGCACAGACCATCTTGAACAGGCTGCGCTGGGTACCGTTGGCCAGGGCCTGCAGCATCGGACGGAAACGGCTGTGGTAAACGCTGACCTGGTCGAAACGTGCACGTGCTTCTTCCTCGCTCATGCCCACCGCGCCCAGCGGCGGATGCGAGAACACCACGCTGGCCACGTTCTCGTAATCCATCTTCGATTGCGGGCGACCACCGAACAGGCGGTCCATCAGCCGCCGCGAAGCCGCCACCGCCACCGGAGTCAGGCCGACCTTGCCAGCGATGTCACCCACCGCGTGCACGCTCGGCACAGAGGTGGTCTGCCATTCGTCCACCTGCACCTGCTGGTGCTCGCCAATGCCGATGCCGAGCGCTTCCAGACCCAGGTCACGGCTGTTGCCGCGGCGGCCGGTGGCAAAGAACACTGCGTCGAACACATTGTCGAGCGGGCCGTCATGGCCGAACGCACGCACGCGCTCGCCATCGCGCTGCAGTTCGCGCAGGCGGTAGTCGAAATGGATGCGCACGCCCTGCTGCTTCAGGTTCTCGGCCAGCTGGTCGGTCAGCTCGTAGTCGAAGCGCTCCAGCAGACGCTTGCCGCGTACCAGCAGGCTCACCTTGCTGCCCAGCGCCTGCAGCAACCCGGCCAGTTCCACCGCGATGTAACCACCACCAATGATCGCCACCTCGGCCGGTGCCGCACGCAGATCGAAGAAATCATCGGAGACCAGGCCCAGTTCGGCACCGGGAATGTCGGGCCGCAGCGGGTGCGCGCCGGTGGCGATCAGGATGTGCTCGGCGCTGTAGCGCACACCATCGCTGCAGGCCACGGTGTGCGCATCGAGCAGGTGGCCGCGAGCCGGAATGCGCACCACGCCGGTTTCATCCAGGCGCTTGTGGTAGCTGGTGTGGATGTTGCTGATGTAGGCCTGGCGATGGATCACCAGCTCCTTCCACGACAGCGCCGGACGGGCCTCGACGTCGAAGCCCATCGCATTGGCCAGGCCGATGCGCTCGTGCAGGTCGGCCGCCAGCCACATCGCCTTCTTCGGCACGCAGCCGACATTGACACAGGTTCCGCCCAGCTCACCGGGCTCCAGCATTGCCACGCGCTTGCCGTGCTGCGCGGCGCGGATCGCGCCGGCCAGGCCGGCGGAGCCGCCACCAAGGACGATCAGGTCGTAATCATAGGATGCAGTGCTCATCGGAATCGCTCGGGTCGGTAAGGGGCAGGATCGATCGCTGGCGTGCGGCCGCAGACGAGATCGGCGATCAGCTGGCCGGTGCCGGCGCTCATGCTGATGCCGAGCATGCCATGCCCCGCTGCAAGCCAGACGTGAGGATGCGCGGGCGCGCGGCCGATCAACGGCACGTCGTCCACGCTCATGGGGCGCCACCCGCACCACTGCTCCTGCAGCTGCGCACCGCGCGGTATGCGCAGGTAATGATCGGCGGCGTGCTGCAGGGCCTGCAGGCGGGTCGTGCGCAGCTGCGGGTCGGCACCGGCGAATTCCATGGTGCCGCCCAGTCGCAACGCCTCGCGCCAGGCAATCACGAACACGGAATGGTCCTTCAGGACCACCGGGCGCTTTGGCACCTGCAACGGTCGCGACCAGGTCAGCGAATAGCCCTTGCCAGGCTGGATCGGCACGCGCAGGTCCAGTTGCCGTGCCCAGCGCGGCGACCACGGCCCGGTCGCCAGCACCAGCTCGCGTGCGTGCAGCGTGCGTTCGCCGACGTGCACGCGCACACCCTGCGCGTCGGCGCTGAAATCCTGCATGTCCGCCTGCTCCTCGATCACCACGCCCTGTGCACGCAGCACGCGCGCCAGTTCAGCGGTGTAGCGGTCCGGACGCAGCTGGGCATCGCCGGAAAAGTGGATCGCACCGGCGAGTCGATCATGGAACGCCGGGTTGTCGCGCACATAGTCGGCGCCATCGATGCAGGCCGTGGCAATACCCTGCGCGTTCAGCGCTTCGCACTCGGCAGCATGGTGATCGAAATTGCGGGCATCGCCGAACACATAGTCCAGACCACGTGCATCGAATTCGCAGTCCAGCGCATGCGTCTGCACCCAGTGGGCCAGGCGCAGCCGTGAATCATTCAACAGTGCGCCGCGTGCCCGCGTGGCGTGCAGCCAGTCACGTGCGTTGCAGCGCGCGCCGAACTGCAGCAGCCAGCGCCACAATGCAGGGTCCAGGCGCGTACGTACGTACAACGGTGCACGCGGATCGAGCATCCAGCGCAGCGCGCGCAACGGTACTCCGGGGGCCGCCATCGGTGGCGCGTGGCTGGGAGTGATGGTGCCGCAGTTGCCATGCGATGTCGCGCCGCCGACACGGCCACGGTCGATCACGCGAACCTGGCGGCCCTGTGCGCGCAGCGCCAGCGCAGCGGCCAGCCCAATGGCACCGGCGCCGACCACGATCACATCCTCGCGCGCGCCCTGCATCGATCAGCCCTGCCCGGCCTCGCGCCGCATCGGCGGCCACTGCCGGTAGGTCATCGCACGCCACAGCCATTCCATCGGGCCAAAGCGGAAGCGACGCAACCAGACGTGCGAAAAGGCCACCTGCACGGCAAACAACAGCAGTGCGGACAGCAGCTGCACGCTGCGAGGCATCAGCTCGAAGCGGCCCAGGCCATAGTGATAGAACAGCCAGGTGCACAGCAGCGACTGACCCAGGTAGTGGGTCAACGCCATGCGCCCGACCGGTGCCAGCCAGGCCAACCGCGCACGCCAGTGCACGATCCACGCGAGGTAACCCAGGCACATCGGCAGGCCACCGATCGTCACCAGCGCCATCGCCGCCGTCACCGGCAGGTTGTAGGCACCCGGTGCCAGGTAGGGCTTCCAGGCAACACCCAGCAGCGTGACCGCAAGGCCCAGCGGCAGTGCCACCCAGCGCAGCACCGCGTACAGCCGCGGGAAGTGCTCTGGCGCCGACAGCGCACCACTGCCGGCAAACCAGCTGCCGATCAGGAACATGCCCAGCACTTCCGGGCCGGTGATCAGCATCGCGCTCATCGACGATCCGAACTCGTGCAGGCGCTGCGCATTGGCCTGCATCCAGCTGCCCTGCCCGTACACCAGGCGCTGCAGATCGATGCTCTGCTGCGCGTCGGTGAGCATCGTCTGAACGTCCTCCGCCGAAGCCATCGACACCATCGCGCCCACCAGCAGCATCATCGCCACGCCGCCAAGGTAGACCGTCGCGCCCATCCACGGCAGCCAGCTGCGCGGCGCCTCGCGGCAGGCCAGCAACGGCAACGAGACCAACGCATACATCACCAGGATGTCACCGGACCAGACCAGCAGCGCGTGGCACAGGCCGATCAGCAGCAGGCCAGCGCTGCGGCGCAGGTAGAACGGGGTGAAGTCACGCCCGGCCACCTCGGCGCGCTGTGCCATCACCGCGAAGCCGGCGCCGAACAGCAGCGAGAACAGGGTGAAGAACTTGCCCTGCACGAACACGTAGACAAAGGCATCGGCCCAGTAGTCGATGCCCTGCCAATGCACGTCGATGCCGGTGAAGGCCAGGTCCAGCGGGCCGCTGAAGGCCTCGATGTTCATCAGCAGGATGCCCAGCAGCGCAGCACCGCGCAGCACGTCCAGCACGGCGATGCGTTCGCCGGAAGCCACCGGCTGCAGGGAAGGAGAAGCGGCGTTCACGGGGCGTCCGTCAGGCAGGTCCGCCATTATGCCGCCGGCCCGTGCACCATGGATGGCCGCGCCGTGTTCCAGAAACGCAACGGCCCGCCGAAGCGGGCCGTTGCTGCCATCACGATCGCGTTGCGATCAGTGCTGGTGACCACCGTCGCCATGGACGTGGCCGTGGTCGAGTTCTTCCTGGCCGGCTTCGCGCACGTCGACGATTTCAACGTCGAAGTGCAGGTCCTTGCCGGCCATCGGGTGGTTCAGGTCGACGTCGACGACGCTCATGCCGACCTTCTGCACGGTCACAGCACGCGGGCCGAAATTGGTCTGCAGCACGACCTGCTGGCCCGGAGCCAGCTTGGTGTTGCCGAAGTGCTTCTTCGGCACGCGCTGGGACAGGCCTTCACGACGCTCGCCGTAGGCATCGGCCGCCTTGACGTCGACGTTGAAGGTCGCGCCGGCTTCCTTGTCCATCATGGCGTTTTCCAGGCCCGGGATGATGTTGCCGTGGCCGATCAGGATCGCCAGCGGCTCGCCGCGGTCCTTGGACGATTCGATCGGCTCCTGGCCGACTTCGGAAACGGTGTAGTGGAAGCGGACAACGCGGTCTTTTTCGATCTTCATGCGCAACTCTGTCTGGATCTGCCGGAGGCAGGCGGGTTGGGGCGGGTTGTCGCCCGGCGGGGACGCCGCCATCATGACGGCCAATCCAAGGTGGCGCATTATCCGGAGATCATGCACATCACGCCAGTTTCGTCCGGCCTTCGCCGGCTCCTCGCCCCGGCCCTGCTGCTGGCCTTGCCCCTGTTGATCACTGCCTGTGGCGGCGGCAAGGCCACCCGCCCGGCGCCGCCCCCGCCGACGGCGAACTGGCCAAAGACCGTGCCGGACAACCCCGAGGCCGCCAACTCGGTGCTGATGCGTGCCATCAGCCTGGTCGGCACGCCCTACCGCTATGGCGGCAACACCCCGGATTCGGGCTTCGACTGCAGCGGCCTGGTCGCCTATGTCTATCGCGAGATGCTGGACCTGCGGCTGCCGCGCACCTCGCGCGACCTGGCGGCGGTACAGGGTCCGAAGATCGATCCGCAGCGCCTGGCCACCGGCGACCTGGTGTTCTTCGGCAGCCGCGGCAGCGTCACCCATGTCGGCATTTATGTAGGTGAAGGGCGTTTCGTGCACGCGCCGAGCACCGGCGGCACCGTGCGGCTGGACTCGCTCAGTGGTCCCTACTGGAAGGACCACTACACCGGTGCGAAACGTGTCCTTCGCTAAAATGAACAGGCGATATGTTCAAAAATGTGACGTACATCACCCTGAAACTAACGGTTTACTAACGGAATTTTTAACTTATTGCCGCTTTTACAGGGCATGATGCCCCATCGTTTTTTTCCTGTGACCGACGCGTGACGACTGACGACCTGAAAAGCGAAGGCCAGACTTCCGTATCTTCACGTAGTGCCCGCCCGCTGTTGCTTGGCCTGGCACTGTGTCTGACCAGCCTTCCGGCCTGGTCGCAGACTGCTCCGAACCGTTCCGATGTGACCCCGGCCGCCGTGGCCGAGAGCACCGCCCGACCGGCTGCCAAGGCCGAGGCTGCCGCTCCGCAGCGCAGCCGCGTCGATGCCGCCGCCAGTGCCACGCTGGCCGCCCTGCTGCCGCACCTGGCCGCCAACGACACCATTCCGCTGATGGACCGCTCGGCCGTGGTGGCCGGTGATCTCAGCCGCCTGCTCGCCAACTACGACACCAGCAGCGCCGCCAATGGCAGCGTTGTCGGTACTGCCGCCGACAACGGCAAGGTGCAGTCGCTGCTGCGCCGCGCGATGACCCTGCTGGGCACCCCGTACCGTTGGGGTGGCAGCAACCCGGACAGCGGCTTCGACTGCAGCGGTCTGGTCGGCTACGTGTTCCGCTCGGCCCTGGGCATCGAGCTGCCGCGCGTCTCGCGCGAGATGGCCCACGATGACAATGCCGAACTGATCAACGACCGCACCGCGCTGGCCGCAGGTGACCTGGTGTTCTTCGGCCGCAAGGGCCGCGTCGACCACGTCGGCATCTATGTCGGTGACGGCCGCTTCCTGCACGCGCCCAGCTCGGGCAAGGACGTGCGCGTGGACACCCTGCTCAGTGGCTACTGGGGCAACAAGTTCATGCAGGCCCGCCGGGTCGATCTCTGATCTGACCGGTTGGCGCTACGGCGCCGCCTGATACGAGAAAGCCGCTGCCCTGCAGCGGCTTTTTTTGTTGGGCCCGTGCAATCGGTGGGTAGCTGCCGACCTTGGTCGGCACCGCCTTCATCCACGCATGGCGTGGATCTACCAGGTGCCCGCCTCGGCTGGCACCGTGTCGGCCACCTCCCAAACAAAAGGCCCGCCGGTCAGGGCGGGCCTTTCAATTCAGCACACCACCTCAGCGCGGTGGTGGTGTCGGGTCGGGATCATCCACACCCACATTGCTGGACGGGTTGTCATACACCGCCTGGTCGAGCAGCCCGGTTTCCTTGGCCACGATCACCGGCACCAGCATCTGGCCCGTCACATTCGTCATCGTGCGCATCATGTCCAGGATGCGGTCGATGGCATACAGGTAGCCGATGGTCTCCAGCGGCAGATTGGCTGCGCTCAGCACCACCGTGGCCATGATCACCGCGGTACCCGGCACGCCGGCGGTACCGAAGCTGCCCAGCACCGACGCGATCAGCACTACCACGTACTGTTCCGGGGTCAGCGGCACACCGCTGTACTGCGCGATGAACACCGCGCACAGCGCCGGATAGATCGCACCGCAACCGTCCATCTTGATGCTGGCGCCCAGCGGCACCGCGAACGAACCGTAGTCCTTGTTCACGCCCAGGTTGTGGGTGATCGAACGCAGCGCCACCGGCATCGCGGCGAAGCTGGACGAGCTGACGAACGCAACCTGCATGCCCGGCGCCGCGCCGCGGAAGAACTTCAGCGGGTTCAGGCCGTGCGCCAGCAGCAGTGCGCTGTAGACCACCACGATGTGCAGGGCGCAGGCCACGTACAGGGCCAGCACGAAATGACCCAGCGGCAGCAGCTTCTCGAAGCCATAGCTGCCGACCAGGCCGGCGATCAGGCCGAAGGTGCCGATCGGGGTGACTTCCAGCACGAAGCGGGTCACCTGGATCATGATGTCGCTCATCTGGCCGACCAGCTTGCGCGCCTCGGTCACCTTCTCGCCCAGCTTGACGATGGCAAAGCCCACCAGGCCGGCGAAGAAGATCACCGGCAGGATCGAGCCGCGACCGGCAGCCAGCACGGTCTCACCGGCCGCGTTGACCTTGGTGCCGATGCCGGACAGCGCGTAGAAGACATTGGCCGGCACTACGTCCAGCAGCACCTGCACCACGCTGGGCACTTCGCGCGGCACGTAGTTGCTGGCCATCGACAGCTGCAGGCCACCGGCGCCGGGCTGCAGCACGGTGCCCACGCCCAGGCCGACGCACACCGCCAATGCAGCGGTGATCACGAACCACAGGAAGGTGCGGCCACTGAGCGCGGCGACCGACTTCTGGCCATGCAGCGACGAGATCGCGTTGATCACCGCGAAGAACACCAGCGGCACGGCGATCATCTTGATCAGGGTGACGTACAGCTCACCGAGCGGGCCGAACCACGTTTCCGCGGCCGGGCCGAGCGCCCAGCCGGCCAGCGCGCCGAGCACGAAGCCACCGACCACGCGCTGCCAGAATGGAATCCGCAGCCAGGCAGAGACCAGCTTCATAGGCAATCCAGGGGGAAGGAAGGGATGCTGGCACGATAGCCCAAGGCGGCCCGCAGAACGACCGCCCGGCCGGCAAATCAGTGTGTCATCGGCGTGCCTTGCGGGGCCGGGCATAATGAACGTCCCGTTACAGTTTGTGAGATCCCAGCGTCCATGCGCCGTTCCGTCTCCCTGTTGGCCGCCTGCGCCACCACCCTGCTGCTGGGCGCCTGCGCCAGCACCCGCCCCGCGTCCGCCCCGGCCGGCCTGAAGGTCGCCGTCGATCCCGTCGCCCACCCGGCCGGCGAGACCCCGCAGTGGTGGTACCGCAGCGGCGCCGCCCAGGCCGCCGCCAACGGTGCGATGTCCGGTAAGGCCAAGAACGTCATCCTGTTCCTCGGCGACGGCATGAGCCTGACCACCGTGGCCGCCTCGCGCATCTACGAAGGCCAGCAGAAGGGTGGCTCGGGCGAAGAGAACCTGCTGTCCTGGGAGCGCTTCCCGGCCACGGCGTTCAGCAAGACCTACAACACCGATTCGCAGACCCCGGATTCGGCCGGCACCATGACCGCCATCACCACCGGCGTGAAGACCCACATGGGCGCAATCGGCGTCAGCGCCGGCAGCCGCACCGACTGCGCCGACAGCCTGTCCAAGGGCCTGCTGACCTGGCTGCAACTGGCCGACAGCGCCGGCCTGGCCACCGGCGTGGTCTCCACCGCGCGCCTGACCCATGCCACCCCGGCCGCCACCTATGCGCACTCGCCCGAGCGCAACTGGGAAAACGATACCGACCTGACTGAAGCCGCCAAGGCTGCAGGCTGCAAGGACATCGCCCAGCAGCTGCTGTCGACCTCGCGCTATGGGCGCGGCCCGCTGGTCGCCCTCGGCGGCGGTCGCGGTGAATTCACCACCGTGGAAGAGCGCGATCCGGAATACGACGACAAGGTCGGCCAGCGCCTGGATGGCCGCAGCCTGGTGCAGGAATGGCAGCAGGCGCACCCGCAGGGTGCCTACGTATGGAACAGCAAGCAGCTGGCCGCCGCCGCAAATGCGCCGGCCATCCTCGGCCTGTTCGAGCCGGACCACATGCGCTACGAGTACGAGCGCCCGCAGGATCCGGGCGGTGAGCCGAGCCTGGCCGAACTGACGGCCGCAGCGATCAAGAATCTGTCGAAGCACCAGGAAGGCTACGTGCTGATGATCGAAGGCGCGCGCATCGACCACGCCAACCACAGCGGCAACGCCTACCGTGCACTGACCGAGACCGTGGCGCTGTCCGACGCGGTACGCGTGGCCAACGAACTGACCTCGGCCGACGACACCCTGATCATCGTCACCGCCGACCACTCGCACACGCTGAACTTCGTCGGCTACCCGGCACGTGGCAACCCGATCCTGGGCAAGGTGAAGGACAAGGGCGGCGAAGACGGCGCCGGCAAGCTGGATTACGCGCTGGATGGCACCGGCCAGCCGTACACCACGCTGAGCTACGCCAACGGCCCGGGCCATACCGGCAGCAGCAACCAGCAGCCGGCCGGCCCGAAGCGTTACCCGCACAACCCGAGCAGCTTCGAACCGGCCAACGGCCGCCCGAACCTGCGCGAAGTCGACACCGAGCATCCGGACTACATGCAGGAAGCACTGGTGCCGATGAAGGCCGAGTCGCACGGCGGCGAAGACGTCGGTATCTGGGCACGCGGCCCGGGCAGCAAGGCGATCCGCGGCACGCTGGAACAGAACGCGATCTACCACATGATCGTGCAGGCCACCCCGGCCCTGCGCGAGCGCCTGTGCCAGGCCGGCACCTGCGACGACAAGGGCGTGCCGGTGCAGCTGCCGGCACCGACGGCTTTCGAGCGCAAGGCCGAGGCCAAGTGATCGTGAGGCAGGCCCGCGCTGCCCCTGCCAGCGGCCGCTTCGCGCGGTCGCTGGCCCTGCTCGGCGTGCTGGCCAGTTCCAGCGCGCTGGCGCAGGCACCGGCGTGCAAGCTGCTGACCGACGAACACGGGTTGTGGCCGCTGCCCAACTGCGAGGTGGTCGATCATCGGCCGAAGATCAGCGCCGACACGCTGAAGGACCTGAACTACGACGACCACGGCCTGGCCGTGGTGTACGCCGACCAGGGCTTCCACTACGTCGACCGCAAGGGCCGGAGCCTGCCCGTGCTGACCTGGGACAACGGCCCGGAAACGCCACAGGAAGGTCTGCTGCGCGGCCGCGTCGGCAATCGCGTCGGCTACTTCGACCTGAAGTTCCGCCAGGTGGTGCCCGGCACCTTCGATTTCGGGTGGCCGTTCCAGGATGGCGTGGCCGAGGTCTGCAATGGTTGCCGTCGCGGTACGCCGGATGCCGATGGCCACACGCCGATGGAAGGCGGAGAGCGGTTCCGGATCGACCGCTCGGGCCGTCGGGTGAAGTAGTTTTTTCGGCAGGGCTGCGCCCTGCACCTGCTACAAGCCAGAGCAACAGCAACAGCCAAAGCGGCTCTGGATTTCCGTTGGTTGGGCGGGGCGGTGTGGGTGGGCAGGACACGCCGTAAACCCGTCCATGGGGGCTCGATGGCGCCATCCATGGCGCCAACGGTCCTGCCCACCCACACCGCCCCACCACCGACAGATTTCCGGTGACGGTTGGACCATCCACGCTTTGCGTGGATCACATCTGTCAGATATCGAATTGAATCCGGGGTCAGATCCGTTTTCCGCAGGAAAACGGATCTGACCCCATCAACATGCCCGACAGCTCGCAGGAAACTGTCGAAGGCGGGGTGGGTCCGGTTGCGGGGGCGTGAGCCGCATGGATGCGGCGACCGAGCTTACATGGATGTACTTGCAGCGCCCCCCGCAACCGGACCCACCCCGCCCCCCTCAGGAAACCCGCTTCTGCTGTTGCTTCGGCCGTTGCCGTTGCTGCGCGTCTGCGGGTGCAGGGCGCAGCCCTGCCGAGCAACCCTATACTTGCCCCGTGACTGCCTTCCCTGCCCTCGTTCCGCTGGATGCGCCACTGCTGGTGGGCTACAGCGGCGGTGTCGACTCGACCGTGCTGCTACACTGGCTGTGGCGCTGCGCCCAGGCTTCCGGCACCGCGCTGCGTGCGGTGCACGTACACCATGGCCTGCAACCCGATGCGGACGGCTGGGTGCTGCATTGCCAGCAGCAATGCGCAGCACTGGGCATCGAACTGGCCGAGCATCGCGTGCAGGTCGACAAGCGCGCGGGCCTCGGCCTTGAAGGCGCGGCGCGGCAGGCACGACGTGCAGCGTTCGCCGCCGAACTGCGCGACGGCGAAACATTGGCACTGGCGCAGCACCAGGACGATCAGGCCGAGACCTTCCTGCTGCGGGCCCTGCGCGGATCCGGCGTCGATGGCCTTGCCGCGATGTCCGTACACAGCCGCCTTGGCGAACAGCCTCTATGGCGGCCGCTGCTGGCGGTGCCACGCAGTGCACTGCTCGACTACGCGAACCAGCACGCGCTGCGCTGGATCGAAGACCCCAGCAATGGCGACGACCACGCCGATCGCAACTTCCTGCGCCTGCAGGTGCTGCCGTTGCTGCGCCAGCGCTGGCCGCATGCCGCTGCGGCGCTGGCGGGCAGCGCGATGCACTGCGGGCAGACCCGCGAACTGCTGGACGAGGAAGACGCCGAGCTGATCGCGCACCTGGAAGTGGCACCGCGCGTGCTGTCGCTGCAGCTGCTGCGCCAGGTGTCACCGGGGCGTGCCGCGCGCGTGCTGCGCGCCTGGGTGATCGGCCACGGTGCGGCGCCACTGCCGGCCACGGTGCTGCAGCAGGGTCTGGACGAACTGCTGCCGGCCGGCAACGATCGCCAGGCGCGGGTGCGCTGGCACGATCACGCCATCCAGCAGTGGCGCGAGCATGCCTATCTGCTGCCCGCACAGCTGCCGGCGCTGCCCCGCGGATGGCAGGCCGACTGGGATGGGCATGCCCCCCTGCTGCTGCCCGATGGCGGCCAACTGCGCCTGCAGGGCACCGTGGCCTTCGAACGCCCACTCCAGGTCCGTGCACGCGTAGGCGGTGAGCGCATCCTGCTGCCCGGCCGCCAGCATTCGCATGCGCTGAAGGACTGCCTGCAACGCGAACACCTTGCCCCCTGGCGGCGCGCCCAGCTGCCGCTGGTCTTCGATGGGCCACAGTTGCTCGCCGCCGCCGACGTGGTCATCGCGGCCCCTCTGCAAGCCTGGTTGCAGGCCCATGATGCCCAGCTGCAATGGCGTCCCGGCGGCTGGTGAATTGACCCCCGCGCGCAGCCCGTCCACACTTGCCGCATGGCCAAGAAGTCCCCCGAAAACGCCTCCCCGGTCGCCCAGTTCGAGCAGTCGCTCGAATCGCTGGAACAGCTGGTGGAGCAGATGGAAACCGGCGAGCTGAGCCTGGAAGCTTCGCTCAGTGCTTACGAACGCGGCGTCGGTCTGTACCGCCAGTGCCAGCAGGCGCTGGAACAGGCCGAACTGCGCGTGCGCCTGCTCAGCGATCCGGCGCAGCCGGAAGCATCCGAGCCTTTCGATCCGCCCAGCCATGACGGCTGAGGTTCTGTTCGCGCGCTGGCGCGACCGTATCGAAAGCCAGCTCGACGCCGCCCTGCCCTCGCCTGCCGAAGCACCGCAGCGCCTGCACCAGGCCATGCGCTATTCGGTGCTGGGCGGTGGCAAACGCATGCGGCCACTGCTGGTGTACGCCAGTGGTCACCTGTTCGGCGCACAGCTGGAGCACCTGGACGCAGCGGCGATGGCCGTCGAGCTCATCCACGCCTATTCGCTGGTGCATGACGACCTGCCGGCGATGGATGACGACGCGCTGCGCCGTGGCAAGCCGACCACCCACATCGCCTTCGACGAAGCCACCGCGATCCTGGCCGGTGACGCTCTGCAGACCCGTGCCTTCGGCCTGCTGGCCGATGCGCCGCTGCCGGCCACGCTGCGCGTGGCCTGCCTGCAGACCCTGGCCCACGCGTCCGGCGCCTCCGGCATGTGCGGCGGCCAGGCGCTGGACATCGATGCCACCGGCCAGCAGCAGACGCTGGCAGCATTGACCCGCATGCATGCGCTGAAGACCGGCGCCCTGATCCGCGCGGCGGTGCGCATGGGGGCTCTGTGCGGCCAGGCCCACGAGCCGCAGCTGGCCCAGCTCGACAGTTTCGCCGATGCACTCGGCCTGGCCTTCCAGGTCCGCGATGACATCCTCGATGTCGAAGCCAGTTCCGAACAGCTGGGCAAGACCGCCGGCAAGGACCAGGCGCAGGACAAGAGCACCTTCCCCGCGCTGCTCGGCATGGACGGCGCGAAGGCCCAGCTGCACGAGCTCGCAGCGCGCATGCAGGCGATCCTGGCCGGATACGGCGAAGAGGCCGATGCACTGCGTGCGCTGGCGACGCTGGCGGTCGAACGCGATCATTGATCGCCGCTCGCTCGCCGGGTACCGCCCGTCGCTCCCCGCACATGAAAACGCCCGGCAATGCCGGGCGTTTTCAGTTCCGCATGCAGCCGGTCTTACTTGATCAGGCGCAGGGTGAACGGGTAGCGGTAGGCTTCGCCGTTGTTGGCCTTCACTGCGGCAATGATGCAGAACACCAGGTTGATGACGCCGACGATCGGGGCCAGGATGCCACCGATGATCACGATCATCAGGATGATGCTGATGACCATCGCGATGGTCACGGTGATCTGGAAGTTCAGGGCTTCCTTGGCCTGGTCGGTCACGAAGGCCTTGCCAGCATCGTCCTTGTTGATCAGCCAGATGATCAGCGCGCCGATGAAGCCGGTGAAGATGCCCAGCAGGTGCGCAGCCAGCGCCATGGTGCGCTGGTCGGCCGGCACGTCGGTGGTGGCCGGCGGCGGCGGGACGTTATCGAATTCACTCACGACAAAACTCCTTTTCATTGGGTGGTCTTGACCCACCAGCACCAAGCTGGTTGCGTCAGGCGGGCATAGCTTACGCCATCAATGCCATCAATCATTACCGGCGATGGTCATCCGCCCCAGCAGGATCGAACCGGTCCGGACATGCGAGCGCGGATCGACGTCATTACCGACCGCCTCGATGCTGCTGAACATCTCGCGCAGGTTGCCGGCAATGGTGACGCCGTCCACCGGGTACTGGATCTCGCCGTTCTCGACACGGAAGCCGCCCGCGCCACGCGAGTAGTCGCCGGTCACCCCGTTCACGCCCTGCCCCATCAGCTCGGTCACCAGCAGGCCGTCGCCCATCTGCCGGGCGATCTCTTCCAGCGGGCCGGCATTGGCCGCCAGCTGCAGGTTGTGCACGCCGCCGGCATTGGCGGTGGTCTGCAGGCCCAGCTTGCGCGCCGAATAGCTGCCCAGCACGTAGCGCTGCAGCACGCCGTCACGGACCAGCGCCGAAGCACGGGTGGCCACGCCGTCGCCGTCGAAGGCGGCCGAGCGCAGGCCGCGGCGCAGGTGCGGCAGTTCGTCGATCTGCATCCATTCCGGGAACAGGCGCTGGCCGACGCTGTCCAGCAGGAAGCTGGCCTGGCGGTACAAGGCACCGCCGGATACCGCCGACAGCAGGTGGCCGACCAGGCTGCGCGCCACTTCCGGGGCAAACAGCACCGGCATGCTGCCGGTGGCCAACGAACGCGGCTGCAGGCGGGCCACGGTGCGTTCGGCGGCGCGACGGCCGACCAGACCCACGTCTTCCAGGTCCTCCCGGGCCAGCGCGCTGGTGTACCAGCCATCGCGCTGCATGCCATCGCCCTGCCCGGCGATCAGCGCGCAGCCGACCGAATGGTGGGTGCCGCGCTCACGGCCGAAGAAGCCGTGCGAATTGGCGTACACCGACAGGCTCTGCATGCTCGACACCGAAGCGCCATCGGAATTGCGGATCTGCGCATCGGCCTCGCGGCCGGCGGCCTCGCAGGCCAGGGCCAGGTCCACCGCCTCATCGGCCTGCAGCGCCCATGGGTGCCAGCCGTCCAGGTCCGGGAAGTCGGTGGCCATCAGTGCGGCTTCGGCCAGGCCCGCAGCCGGGTCATCCTCGGTATGCCGGGCGATCGCACAGGCCTGCTCGACCGTGGCGGCGAGGCTGGCCTCGTTCAGGTCACCGGTGCTGGCACTGCCCTTGCGCTGGCCGAAGTAGACGGTCACGGCGATGCCGCGATCACGGGTGGACTGCACGGTCTCCACTTCACCGAGGCGGACATTGACCTCCAGGCCGCGGTCCTCGCTGCAGCTGACCTCGGCCTGGCTGGCGCCCAGCGCGCGGGCGCGGTCAAGCAGCTGCTGGGAGAGGTCGGCCAGCCGTTCCAGCCGGGCCGGGGTGTCGTCGCCGACGGCCACTTCAGGGGCGATCACGTTCAATGCTTTATCCTGTACGGGTTGGGCCCGGCATCACGCCGAGCGACTTTTTTTGAGATCAGGTAGGAACGATGCGCGGACGCGACGAAGAAACCGGTGAATTCCACGACAAGAGCCGCAGCCAGAACCGGCGCGACGCGCTCGACGTCCTGGCCCTGGGCGAGAAGCTGGTGTCGCTGACCCCGGCCCAGCTGGCGCGCCTGCCGATTCCGGAAGACCTGCTGCCGCATATCGCCGAGTGCAAGCGCATTACTGCCCACATCGCCCACAAGCGCCAGCTGGCGTTCCTGGCCAAGCACATGCGTCGCGAAGAAGACGCCACGCTGGATGCGATCCGCGATGCGCTGGACGCCAACAGCGAAACCGGCCGCCGCGAAGTGGCGATGATGCACCGTGCCGAGGACTGGCGCGACCGCCTGCTGGCCGAGGGTGACAAGGCGCTGGCCGCCCTGCTCGATGACTACCCGCAGGCCGACCGCCAGCAGCTGCGCACCCTGGTGCGCAACGCGCAGGCCGAGAAGGCCAAGAACAAGCCGCCGCGCGCCTATCGCGAGATCTTCCAGGTGCTGCGTACCCTGATGCTGCCGGCCGCGCTGGGCCTGAAGGCCAGCGCCGAAGACACCGACCCGGTCGAGACCGACGAGGCCGACGAGGACTGAGTCCCCGCCGAGCGGGGCGGTGGCACTGGCCATCGCCCGGCTCAGGCCTGGGTACCGCCGACGGTGATGCCCTCGATCAACAGCGAGGGCTGGCCGACACCCACGGGCACGCTCTGCCCATCCTTGCCGCAGATGCCCACGCCCTCGTCCAGTGCCAGATCGTTGCCGACCATGCGCACCTTCTGCATGGTTTCCGGACCGTTGCCGATCAGGGTCGCGCCCTTCACCGGCGTGGTGATGCGGCCATCCTCGATCAGGTAGGCCTCGGTGGCCGAGAACACGTACTTGCCGCTGGTGATATCGACCTGGCCGCCGCCGAAGTTGACCGCGTACAGGCCCTTCTTCACCGAACGGATCATCTCCTGCGGGTCGTGCTGGCCGGCGCGCATGTAGGTATTGGTCATGCGCGGCATGGTCAGGTGCGCGAAGGATTCACGGCGCCCGTTGCCGGTCGGTGCCATGTCCATCAGACGCGCATTGAGGCTGTCCTGCATGTAGCCGACCAGGATGCCGTCCTCGATCAGCGTGGTGCACTGGGTCGGGTGGCCTTCGTCGTCGATGTTCAACGAACCGCGGCGACCGTCGAGCGTGCCATCGTCAACGATGGTCACCCCCGGTGCCGCGACACGCTCACCGATGCGGCCGGCGTAGACACTGGTGCCCTTGCGGTTGAAGTCACCTTCCAGGCCGTGGCCGACCGCTTCGTGCAGCAGCACGCCCGGCCAACCCGGGCCGAGCACCACCGGCATCATGCCGGCCGGCGCCGGCACCGCGTCCAGGTTCACCAGCGCCTGGCGCAGTGCTTCCTGGGCGAGGGCTTCGGGGCGGCCGCTGGCAAACAGATCTTCGTAGCCATAGCGGCCACCGCCACCGGCATAGCCGGATTCGCGGCGGCCGTTGTGTTCGACGATCACCTGCACGTTCAGGCGTACCAGTGGACGCACGTCGGCTGCCAGCACGCCGTCACTGCGGGCGATCAGCACCGTATCGACGCCGCCGGACAGGCTCACCATCACCTGCTTCACGCGTGGATCGGCGGCACGCAGGTAGCCATCCAGGCGCTTGAGCACCTCGACCTTGGCTTCGTTGCCGATGCCATCGATCGGGTCCAGCGCCGGGTACAGCGCGCGCGCATTGCCGCGCAGCAGCGAACGCCCGGTCTGTGCACCGCCCTCGCGCGAGATCGCGCGCGCCGACTGCGCCGCTGCCAGCAGCGCGTCGGCATGGATGTCATCGGAGTAGGCGAAGCCGGTCTTCTCGCCGGAAATCGCCCGCACGCCCACGCCCTGCTCGATGGAATGGGCGCCGTCCTTGACGATGCCGTCTTCCACGCTCCAGCTCTCGCGGCGGGCGTGCTGGAAATAAAGGTCACCGAAGTCGACACCGGGGCCGAGCAGCTGGCCGAAGGTGCGCTCCAGGCCAGCGGTATCCAGGCCGCCGGGGCGCAGCAGGCGGTCTTGGGCAAGCGTCAGGGCGATATCAGTCATGGTCTCGATCTGGGGATGCGGGGGCGCTCAGGCAAGCCCCGTGAACAGGAAACCGCGCTCAGCGCGAGCGCGGCAGGTCGGTGACGGTCGGCGGAATGGCCGGCGCGGGGGACGGCGGGGTCTTGTCGCGGCTGCGCTCGATCACTTCCACCTTCGGCTCCTTCCATGGACCGGTCACCTTGTAGGTACGGGCGCCAATCTCGCCCAGCGGCTTGGACAATACCGCATTGGTGGCCGCGCCCAGCGCGGCCCCCACCGGGCCACCGGCCACCGCACCGACCACGGTCAGCAGGTTGCCCGCGCGCGGGTTGACGTCGATGGTCTGGTCGAACTGCTGGTTGCGCAGGTCGGCCTGGCCACGGATGGTGATGTTGGCCGCCGGGCCTTCGATCAGCACCTTGTCGGTGCGCGCCATGCCCTGGCCGAACTGCATGCTGCCATCGATCTGGTTGAACGCGAAACCCTTGGAGAAGAAGTCGCGGAAATCGAACATCAGGCGCCGCGGCAGCTGCGCGACGCTGAGCAGGCCCAGCACGCGGCCGGCACCCGGATCCAGCTCCAGCAGCTGGCCATTGCGCGCGTGCAGGTCGAGGCTGCCCTGCAGGTTGCCCAGCTGGAAGTCCGACGGACCACCGCTCCACGAGGCCTGCAACTGCGCCTGGCCGGAACCACCGCGCAACTGGCCGCCGTAATCGAGGTTCTGCATCAACCCGCCCAGGTCCTCGCTGCGCACCTGTGCAGTCAACTCGGTACGCGCACCACCGGTACGGCCCAGCCAGCGACCGCTGATGTCGATCTCCTGGTCCGGCGCACGGAAGCGCAGCTCGTCCACGTTCAGGCCATTGGCCAGCGGTCGCGTGCGCAGCACCGCCTGGCCCAGCACCACCTTACCGAACTTCAGGTCGGCGATGTCCAGCGCGAACGGCGGCAGCTTGGCCGGATCCATGTCGTTGGCACCGGCCTGTACCCGCGCCGGTGCGGCCGGCGCACCCGGTGCCGCCGGCAGTGACTGCCAGTGCACGCGGTCAAGCTGGCCACTGATCGTGCCGCCGTCCGCATTGGGGACGGTCAGGCGCCCGGCCAGCGAGGGGCCGTCCAGGCGCACATCCAGTGCCTGTGGGCCCGGGTGCAGCTGCAGCCGGGTCTGCTCGAACACGCCGCCGATCAGCTTCAGCTGGCCGACCTGCACGTCCACCGCACGCAGCGGCATGGCATCGTCGTCACCACCGCCCCGCGCCAGGCTGATCCACTCCAGCGCATCCAGGGTCGGGCTGCGGCCATTGACCGTCAGCCCGCTCGGCGGCGGCTCACGATCGACATGATCACTGCCCAGCGTGACCTGCACGCCGGTCTGGTTGTTGTGGCTGCGTGCGGCCAGGGCCAGGCGCTGGCCGAAGGCCACATCGATGCGGCCGGCGCCCATCGGCAGCTGCGCCGCCACCGTGGTCGCCAGCGGTTCGGCGGCCGGCTTGTCCAGCGGCGCCGGCAGGTCCAGCCGGGTGCCGACCAGGTCCGAACTCAATCGCAGTTCGCTCGGCGGCGCAGGCGCGCCCGGGGCCACCCTGGGCAGGTTGACTGCGATGGTCCACGCCGAAGTGCCGGTGATGTAGGGCTTGAGCCAGGCCATTTCCGGTGCGCGGTCGATCAGCACGCCGGCATCAAGGCGGGCCGACAGCTGCGACTCGAAGGCCCGCGTGCTGTCGTGCACGTAGCCGCCGGCACGCAGGCTCAGGCGGCCGTCCTGGCCGAGGTGGCGCACCGCCAGTTCCTCGGCGTCGAAGCCGCCATTGCTGTAGCGCGCCTGCCCATGCATGTTGTCGAAGGTCAGCTGGAAGCGCTTGTCGACCAGCTTCACGCCGGTCAGGTCGACCGTGCCCTGCAGGTGGCCCTCGCCTTCATCCAGGTGCAACGGCTGCAGCAGATCGAAGGTCACATGCGCCGGACCGCTGGCGACCAGGTTGTCCAGGGTGTCGCCGTAGTCCTTGTGCAACGGGCTCTGGCGCAGCATCGCCAGCAGCTTGCCGGCCTCGCTCGGCGCGTCGGCGCGCACGTACAGCGGCTGGTGGCCGAAGTCCGGAATGCCGGCTTCGAACTTCTGCACCGCCACGCCCGCGAGGTCGCCACGTCCACGCATGTCGAAGCCAGGGCCGATGAAGGCGATATCGGCATCGACCTGGCTCATCAGCGGCCAGTCGTGCTGGAAACGGATGTCGCCGTTGGTGATGTGGCCGGTGGCCTCGAAGCGGCCATCGTTGTTGTCGAACGGCCAGTCGTCCAGGTCACCGGTGACCAGGCCGACACCACCACGCACCTGGCCGCCGGCCAGTGCCATGTCCAGCCAGTCGGTGGCGCCCTTGCTCATCTTGGAGTGGATCCAGAAGCGCTTGGCCGCCGTCATCGGCACGTCGTCCAGCTTGGCGGCCAGCTGCAGCCACGGCCGCGTGCCGTCGCCCTGGAACCAGACGCCGCCACGCACGTCGGCCGCATAGTCGGTGCCTTCCACGCGCATGGCCGGCGTTCCGATCCGCCAACCACCGCCTTCGTCGCGCCAGCCCACGATCTGTCCGGCCAGGTGCAGGTCATGCCGCACGCCAAAGCCGGTCGGCCAATCGAACTGCAGCTGCCGTTGCGGCTGCAGCTGCAGGCTGAAGCCATCGGCATCGCCTTCGAAATGCCCCCCCAGGCCGCGCAGACCCGGAGAGTCGCCAACGCTGGCAAAGCCCAGCGACTGTAGTTCGCCCTGTGCCCGCAACGGGCCATCGCGTTCGCCGGCCAGCTGCAGCTCGCGAACGTCCAACTGCGGCTTGGACAGGAACAGCCAGTGCCGCAGCCCCGGCTCAAGGAGATTGCTCAGGGCCAGCCCGCGCAGCGCGGTACCGGCCTGCACCGCACCGGCGTCCACCCGCAGCTGCCTGCCGACCTGCAATTGCAGGCCATCGAGCTGCTGTTCGCCGTCTTCGGTCTTCAGGCGCAGGCGCGGCACCAGCAGTGCCCAGCCATCGGCCTGGCGTTGCCAGCGCAGGCGGGCCTGCAACCGTTGCAGCTGCAGCTGGGGTGCCGCCACGCCGGGCATCGGTGCACCGTCGACGCGCACGTCCCGCAGGTCCGAATCGGTGGTCAGCGCCACCGGCGCGAAATCACGCAGGGTCAGCCACAGGTTCAACTCGCCCTTGCCCTCGCGCAGGCGCACACCGCCGGCCGCCAGTAAGGGCGACCAGGCATGGAAATCGACCGGGTCGGCGCCCAGCCAGGCCTGGCCGTTGCCGCGCAGGCGGTCTACGTCCAGTACCGCAGTCAGCGGCAGCGCTTCGGCCTGGGCCCAGGCGCGTACGCCCACGCGCAGGCGATCGCCATTGACCCGCATGCGCAGGTCGATGCGCGGCAGCGTGGCGTCGATGCCCAGCGCCGGCGCGTGCACGCCCAGGCGGCCCCCGATCACCTGCAGCTCGCCCAGCCGGCGCAGCGCATCCAGCGGATCCCCCCCGTTGTCGGACTGCGGCAACCCGCGCACCGACCAACGGCCGTCTTCGCCCTGCTGCAGGTCCAGCGCCAGGCCACGCAGGCGCAGTTCGGTCAGCGAGCGCCCGGGCAGCAGCCCGCTGTACATCGATACCAGCACTTCGGCCTCGCCGATCGCCAGGCCCTGGCCGGCGCCGATGCGCAGGCCCTTCAGCTGCAGCAACGGGCCACGACGGGTCCAGGCCGTCTGCAGCTGATCGAAACGCACCGGCTGGCCGGCACGCTCAGTCAGCCAGGCGGCAATCTTGTCGGGATGACGCTCGGCCAGCGGCAGCAGCTGGCTGAGCGTGCCCACCAGCAGCGCAAGCCCTACCAGGCCCACCGCGCAGGCGGCAATGAAATGACGGCGGATCCTTCGCAGTCGCAGGCGCGGCGGCGCGCTCATCGGCCACCGCCGGCCTGCAGCCGGCGAGGATCAGAGCAGAACAACATCGAATTGCTCCTGCAGGTACTGCTCGTCCGCCTGGAAGCGGATGCTCTTGCCGAGGAACTCCTCCAGCTCGGCCACTGCCGACGATTCCTCATCGGTGATGCGCGCGACCACCTTGGTCGACGCGATCACCAGCAGCCGCGCCGCATCGAACTGGCGCACGGCACGGGTGATCTCGCGGAAGATCTCGTAGGTCACCGTCTCGGTGGTCTTGATGCTGCCACGGCCGCTGCACTGCGGGCAGGTTTCCGACAGCTGGCGCTCCAGGCTTTCCACCGTGCGCTTGCGGGTCATCTCCACCAGGCCCAGCGGCGAGAAATCATAGACCGTGGTCTTGGCATGATCGCGGGCCAGCGCCTTTTCAAGCGTGCGCAGCACCTGGCGGCGGTGCTCTGCATCATCCATGTCGATGAAGTCGATGATGATGATGCCGCCCAGGTTGCGCAGCCGCAGCTGCCGCGCCACCGCCTGCGCCGCTTCCAGGTTGGTGCGGAACACCGTTTCTTCCAGGTTGCGCTGGCCGAGGAACGAGCCGGTGTTGACGTCGATGGTGGTCATCGCCTCGGTCTGGTCGATCACCAGGTAGCCACCGGATTTCAGCGGCACCTGCTTGTCCAACGCGCGGCCGATCTCATCCTCCACGCCGAACATGTCGAAGATCGGGCGGTCGCCGGAATACAGCTCCAGCTTCTCGGCCAGCACCGGCATGTACTTGGCAACGAAGGCCTGCAACTGGCCGAAGGTCTCCTTCGAGTCCACCTTCACCTTGTCCACGTCCTTGCGGATCAGGTCGCGCACCGAACGCAGCGGCAGGCTCAGGTCTTCATAGATGATGCTGCACGACGGCGCTTCGCGGCCGCGGCGCTCGACCACGTTCCACACGCGCGACAGGTAGGCGATGTCCTCGGCGATGGCCTCGGCCGGCTGGCCTTCGGCATTGGTGCGCACGATGTAGCCGTAGCCGCCGTGCTGGGCCGACAGCTCGGTCACCAGCGCCTTCAGGCGGGCGCGCTCGGTTTCGTCTTCGATGCGCGCCGACACGCCCACCACCTTGGACTGCGGCAGCAGCACCATGTAGCGCGAGGGAATGCTGATCTGCGTGGTCAGGCGGGCGCCCTTGGTGCCGATCGGGTCCTTCACCACCTGCACCACGATGTCCTGGCCGTCGCGCAGCAGCTCGACGATCGGCACGCTGGCCGGCGGCGGCAGGGTGGTGTTCTCGGTGTCGGCGCTGGCCACCGGCGCCGGCCGCACCACGTCGTTGGCGTGCAGGAACGCCGCGCGCTCCAGGCCGACTTCGACGAAGGCGGCCTGCATGCCGGGCATGACCCGCTGCACCTTGCCCTTGTAGATGTTGCCGACCACGCCACGGCGCCAACCGCGCTCGATGTGCAGTTCCTGCAGCATGCCATTTTCGATCACCGCGACCCGGGTCTCGCGCGGGGTCACATTGACCAGGATTTCCTCAGACATCGGCAGCCTCCCTGGCGGCATCGGCAGTGGGGGCCGGCACGCCACAGCGCGCCAGCAGACGATCGGTATGCAGCAGCGGCAACCCCATGACGCCGGAGTAGCTGCCGGAAAGATGTTCGATCCAGCGTTCGGCCCCACCCTGGATGGCGTAGGCGCCGGCCTTGTCCAGCGGCTCGCCGGTGGCGACATAGGCGGCGATGTCAGCGGCGGCGATCGGAGCGAAGGTCACTTCGGAAATGACCAGCTCGCTGTCCAGGCCGTCCGCACCGACCACCACCACTGCGGTCATCACTTGGTGGGTACGCCCGGCCAGTCGCGCCAGCATCGCCCGCGCGCCTGCGGCATCGGCCGGCTTGCCGAAGACCTCGCCGTCCAGCACCACCTCGGTGTCCGAACCGAGCACGCGCGCCTGCGGGTCAGCGGCCAGCACCCGGGCCAGGCCGGCGCGCGCCTTGTCGGCAGCAACCCGGCACACATACTGTTCGGCGCTTTCAGTCGCCGCACGCTGCTCGACGACCTCCAGGTCAAGGGCCTGGAAGGGGCGTCCGAGTCGGGCCAGCAGCTGGTTGCGTCGGGGGGAGCGGGAAGCAAGATAGAGCATCGGCACAGCATAACCTGAGGCCGCCACCTGAATCGTCGGCAACCCGTTACGGAACGCGTACAACCCCGAACAGGCTCACAGCGCGTTCATCGCTACGACACCACCCTCACCGCCACAACAAGGAGATCCCATGCGCCTGACCGCCACCCCGCTGCTGCTTGCCCTGTCCCTCGCCCTTGGAACCTCGATGACCGCTCATGCCGCTCCGTCGTCGCCGTCGATCGCCGCCGCGGCCGAAGGCACCCTGCTGAACATCTCGGCCAATGCCGAGGCCACCCGCGTGCCGGACGTCGCCACCCTGTCGGCCGGCGTGGTCACCCAGGCCGCCGACGGCAACAGCGCCATGCGCCAGAACGCCCAGCAGATGGACAAGGTGCTGGCCGCGATCAAGGCCGCCGGCATCGCCGAGCGCGACGTGCAGACCAGCGGCGTCAGCCTCAACCCGCAGTACCGCTATACCGACAACGAAGCGCCGAAGATCACCGGCTACCAGGCCAGCAACACGGTCAGCCTGAAGGTCCGCGACATCGCCAAGCTCGGCAAGGTGCTCGACGCGCTGGCCGCGCAGGGCGCCAACCAGATCAACGGTCCGCAGTTTGAGATCGACCAGCCCGAACCGGTCTACGACGAAGCCCGCCTGGCCGCCCTGAAGAAGGCCCAGGCCCGCGCCCAGACCTATGCCAAGTCGCTGGGCCTGCAGGTGCGCCGCATCGTCAGCATTTCCGAGAACAGCAACGGCGGTTTCCGCCCGATGCCGATGATGCGCACCATGGCCGCCGGTGCGGCGATGGACAAGGCCACCCCGGTCGCACCGGGTGAATCGACCGTCTCGGTCAACCTCGACGTGGTGTTCGAACTGGGCCGCTGATCGCGTCCGCCACGGCCGACACAGGCGGGTCCCGCAGGGGGCCCGCCTTTTTTCGTGCGTTCCGCAGGCGCTGGCTGAAGGCCAGCCCAACGCGCATGCCCCTGCCTCTAGGCAGTGGCGGCCATGCCGCGCTACTGATGGACTGCCAGCCGCGTGCGGCAACCCCGCCACGGGCCCTGGTGCGTTGAGGACTTCGTCACTGGCATGGAGGTGGATCATGGTTCGTACGTATCCCGTTGCATCCCCGCACTTCGACCCCGCCCGCGTAGCCGCCTGGAGCGCGGCCATCGCCCTGCACCTGCTGGCCTTCCTGTTGTTGCTCATCCCTGCGACCTACCAGGCCGTGCAGGCCCCACGTGACAAGACCCCGATCCGGCTGATCGAGAAGATCCCGCCGCCGCCGACACCGCCGGTTCCGGTCCCGCCGAAAGAGATCGTCCAGGTGGTGCCGAAACCGCGGACGCAGCCAGTGGTACCGCCACTGCCCGCACCCACCGCGACCGTGGAAGAGACCCAGGGCATCGCGTTGCCGGCCGCCGAACCGGCTCCGCCGCAGCTGGCGCCCAGCATCGACACCTCAACCCCATTGGCTGGCGCCCAGCTGCAGTACCGCAGCGCCCCGCCGCCGACCTACCCGATCCAGTCCCTGCGCAACCACGAACAAGGCACGGTGCTGTTGCGGGTGGAAGTGGACATCCACGGCCAACCGGTCGCCGTCAGCATCGAGCGCAGCAGCGGCTCGCGCAACCTGGATCAGGCCGCCCGCCAGCAGGTGCTCAAGCACTGGCGATTCGAGCCCGCCCAGCGTGACGGCGTAGCGGTTCCGGCCATCGGCATGGTGCCGGTGCAGTTCTCGCTGCCGGAATGATGGAACCGCCGGCCCGGCCACACGCCGGGTCGGCCCCTGTCCGGGGACGACGGACAGATCAGGATCAAGCGTTACCGATTAAGCAAAATTTCACGACTTCGTCACCTGCTGGAAACCTAGATTGGCGCGTCCCGGTATCGATCCGGCGACAGCCCTCAACGCTACGGTTTTCCAGTTAGGAGAGAAGCTGTGAAACACCCGATCCAACGGCCCGCCAGCCGCCGCCGCAGCACCCTGGCATCGTCCATCACCCACATCCTCACCGGCGGCGCCCTGCTGCTGGCCGGCGCCGTCGCTTCCTCCTCCGCCTTCGCGCAGGAAAAGGCCACCAACCTCGACCGCATCACGGTCACCGGCTCCAACATTCCGCGCACCAACACCGAGACGCCGTCGCCGGTGCAGGTGGTGACCCGCCAGGAAATCGACCGTACCGGCAAGACCTCGCTGGCCGAGTACCTGCAGACGATCACTGCCGATGGCGCCGGCTCGATTCCCAAGACCTTCGGCAACGGTTTCGCCGGCGGTGGCGCCGGCATCTCGCTGCGCGGCCTGGGCGCCGGCTCGACGCTGGTGCTGTTGAACGGCCGCCGCATGGCCACCTATGGCCTGGCCGATGACGGCCAGAAGGTGTTCACCGACCTCAGCACCATTCCGCTCGATGCCGTCGAGCGCGTGGAAGTGCTCAAGGACGGCGCCTCGGCGATCTACGGCTCCGACGCCATCGCCGGCGTGGTCAACATCATCCTGCGCAGCGACTTCCAGGGCGCCATCCTGCGTGGCTCCTACGGCCTGTCCGGTGACAGCGATGGCGACGCCAGGAAGGCGACCCTGACCGCCGGTACCGGCGACCTGGCCACCGATGGCTGGAACGCATTCTTCAGCCTGGACGTCGGCAAGACCGACGCGATCAAGCTGAGCGACCGCAAGAACCGCAAGTGGATCGGTACCGGCGACACCCGCCAGTGGGGCTATGACAAGACCGCCCAGTTCCTTGGCGGTGCCTACACCCGTGGCGGCACCTCCGGCGGCTCCGGCCCCAACGGCTCCTACCTCGACGCCACCGGCCACCTGGTGCCGCTGCCGGGCTGTGCTGGCCTGACCACCATCGGTGGGCAGACCCCGGCCAGCATCGCCGCCGACGGCTGCCTGTTCGATCCGGCGCAGCAGTACCGCGACCTGATTCCGGAAGAGAAGTACGTCAACGTGTTCGGCCGCGCCAGCTTCGCCTTCGGTGAAGGCGGCGAGATCTACACCGAGATCGGCTACTCGAAGAAGGAAACCATCTTCAGCAACACCCCGTCCGGCGTGTCGGGCGGCTGGGGCTACCCGGGCGGCCCGGTCAACGCAAACTCGGGCCCGGGTGCCACCGTGCTGGGTGCCAACCACCCGGACAACCCGTTCTACGGGCAGCCGGGCGCCACCCCGGTCCGCGTGCGCTATTCGTCCTGGGATGTCGGCCCGCGCGTGACCGACAACACCAATGAGTTCAACCGCTTCCTGGTGGGCATCAAGGGCAACTGGGGCGACTGGAGCTACGACACCGCCTACCTGCATTCGGGCACCGACCTGACCAACAAGCGCACCGGCTTCCTGCGCTACAGCGCCGTCCAGTGCGCACTGGGCAATGCCAACTGCGCCGGTGGCGTGTGGCGCATCGGTGACGATGCCGGCAAGAACTCGCAGGCGCTGTACGACTACATCTCGCCGACGATCAGCGCCCGCGCCAAGTCCAGCCTGGACATGTTCGACTTCACCGTATCGCGCAGCCTGATGGACCTGAAGGGTGGTCCGCTGGGCCTGGCGATCGGTACCGAGTGGCGCAAGACCAGCAACAGCCTGACCCCGCAGACCTACACCGACCAGGGCGACATCATCGGCCTGGGCTACTCGGCCTATGACGGCACCCAGAACGTCTACGCCGGCTACGTCGAACTGTCGGCACCGGTGCTGGAACAGCTGGAACTGTCCGGCGCCCTGCGTTACGACAAGTACGAAAGCGGTGAAGGCAAGGCCACGCCGAAGCTGGGCGTGAAGTGGACCCCGGCCGACTGGATCGCCCTGCGCGCCAGCTACGCCGAAGGTTTCCGCGCGCCGAACCCCGCCGAGAACGGTGATGGTGGCCTGGCCGCCTTCTCCACCGCGGTCGACCCGGTGCGCTGCCAGATCAGCGGCGGCGCTTCCAGCGAATGTGGCGCCAATTCGGTGGCGATCATCACCAAGCCGAACAAGCTGCTGAAGCCGGAAGAGTCCAAGAGCTACTCGGTCGGCATCGTGCTGCAGCCGACGTCGACCACGTCGATGACCGTCGACGCCTGGCAGATCAAACGCACCAACGAGATCGTGCAGGGCAGCACGGCGGCGGCGATCCTCGCCGGCAACGTGCTGCGCGACAGCAACAATCTCAATGGCGTGGCCAACAGCGGCACCATCCTGGCGGTCAACACCGGCTACGTGAATGCCAGCTCGTCGCGCGTGCGCGGTATCGATACCGATATCCGCCAGACCTTCGAGATCGGCCCGGGCCAGCTGGAGCTGGACCTGCAGTGGAGCCACATCCTGAAGTTCGAGCGCACCGAAGGCGGCGACACGGTTGATTACGTGGGTACCCACGGCAACTGCGACGTCACCAACTGCATCGGCACGCCGAAGGACAAGGTCAACTTCGGCACCACCTGGAAGCAGGGCCCGTGGAGCGTCAGCGGCATCGTCAACTACATCAGCAAGATGGACAACATCGACAGCCGTGGTGGCAGCTACCTGGCCTTCTACGCTGACGGTACGCCGGTGACGAAGATCTCCTCGTTCACCACGATGGACCTGTCCGGTCGCTGGAGCATCAACGACTCGTTCGAACTCAACGCCTCGGTGGCCAACGTGTTCGACCGCATCGCCCCGCTCGATCCGACCACCTACGGTGCGGTGAACTACAATCCGATGCACTTCTCCGGTGCGCTGGGCCGTTACTACACCGTCGGCTTCAAGTACACGTTCAAGTAAGACCGGTTGCAGCGTCACCTTCGAAGGCCCGGGCTTCTGCCCGGGCCTTCGTCGTTTCCGTGCATGCCGGCTCCTGTGGGCCGGTGCTTGCAGGCATGTTCACGAGCACATGGCTACCGTGTGCTCGCGGCATCCACGCCGCAGGGGATTTCCATGGCCGCGACATCGCAACGCCTGGGCCTGCCCGCGTTGACTGCACTGGTAGTCGGCTCGATGGTCGGCGCCGGCATCTTCTCACTGCCGCAGAACGTCGCCCGTAGTGCCGGCCCAGCCGCGGCGCTGATCGGCTGGGCCGTCAGTGGCGCCGGCATGCTGATGCTGGCCTTCGTGTTCCAGGCCCTGGCCAACCGCCGGCCCGACCTCGATACCGGCATCTACGCCTATGCGCGCGAAGGCTTCGGCAACTACATCGGCTTCTCCGCGGCGTGGGGCTACTGGGTTGCCTCGGTGCTCGGCAACGCCAGCTTCTTCGTGCTGATCTTCAGTGGCCTCGGCCACTTCCTGCCGGTGTTCGGCGAAGGCAATACCCCGGCCGCCGTGGCCGCTTCGTCCGTGCTGTTGTGGACCGTGCACCTGCTGGTGCTGCGTGGCCTTCGGACGGCGGCCATCGTCAACGGCCTGGTGACCGTGGCCAAGCTGCTGCCGATCGCACTGTTCCTGATCCTGGCCGCAGGCGCGTTCCGCATGGACGTGTTCCGTACCGATTTCCTCGGCAGGCCCGCACTCGGTGACCTTGGCCAGCAGTTGCGCGGCATGATGCTGGTGACCGTGTGGGTGTTCATCGGCATCGAAGGCGCCAGCATCTATTCGCGGCGTGCCGCGCGCCGTGCCGACGTCGGGCGTGCCACGGTGATCGGTTTCGTGGGCGTCTGGCTGTTGCTGGTACTGGTCAGCCTGTTGTCGATGGGCGTACTGTCGCAGGCCGAACTGGCCGGGCTCCCCAACCCGTCGATGGCATATGTGCTGCGCGCCATCGTCGGCGAATGGGGCGCAACGGTGATCATCATCGGTTCGATCATTTCAGTGCTCGGTGCGCTGCTGGCCTGGGTGCTGCTGTGCGCCGAAGTGTTGTATGCCGCCGCCGGCGACGGCACCATGCCGGCCTTCCTGGGCCGCGAGAATGCGCGCGGCGTGCCGGCCAATGCGCTCTGGCTGAGCAACGGCCTGATCCAGCTGTTCCTGCTGCTGGTGCTGGTCAATGCAGGCAGCTACACCGGGCTGGTACTGCTGGCCGCATCGATGAGCCTGGTGCCCTACTTCCTGTCCACGGCGTTCGGCGTGCAACTGGCCTGGCGCGGACAGGCCTACGCAGGTGAGCCAGGCGCGCGCTGGCGCGATTTCGGGGTCGCACTGCTGGCCAGTGCCTATGCACTCTGGCTGGTGTATGCCGGCGGCCTCGACAACCTGCTGCTGTCGGTGCTGCTGTATGTGCCGGGCGTGGTGCTGTTCGGATTGACCCGGCACCAGCGCGGCGAGCGGGTATTCACGCGCTGGGAGTGGGTGCTGTTCGGCGCGATCCTGGCGGTGGCGATCGCCACGCTGGTGGCGTTCTGCAAGGGGGACCTGAAACTGTAGAGTCGAGCCGACGCTCGACGCTACGCGACAGGGCAGCCGAACATGGGTTCGGCGCTCACGGCTTCGCCAGCATGCCGATATCCTGCATCCAGCGCTCGGCCAGCCGCGGCCACGCCGCGACCGGTGCATCCTTCATGCGCAGCCCGAATGCATGGCCGCCGCGGGCAAACAGATGCATTTCCACCGGCACGCCCGCGTCGATCAGGGCACGGTAGTAGGCCAGTGATTCGCGCACGTCATCGGTGCGATCGTCGGTGGCCTGCGCGATGAACGTCGGCGGCACCTTGTCATCCACGGTGATGTCCTTGACCAGCGACAACCCCTTTCCGTGCCCCGCCCACAGGTGCCCGGAATACATCACCATCGCGAAATCGGGGCGGCTCGGCTGCTCATCCGCCGCGTCGACCGGCGCGTAGCTGCGCGGCGCGTGCGTGCTCAGTCCCGCCACCACGTGACCACCGGCGGAAAAGCCGATCACCCCGACCCGCTTCGGATTGATGGACCAGCGCTCGGCCTGCGCGCGCAGCAGGCCCATTGCACGCTGTGCATCCTGCAGGGCCATCGGCACCTTCGGAATGTCGCGGCAGTTGCACTCGGGATCCCAGTTCGGGCCGGATGCGGGCGCGCGGTACTTCAGCAGTGCACAGGTGACGCCCTGCGCGGTCAACCAGTCGCAGATCTCGCTGCCTTCCAGGTCCATCGCCAGCACCCGGTAGCCTCCGCCAGGCACCACCATTACCGCGGTGCCATTGGACGGCCCCTTCGGCGCAAACACGGTGAGAGTCGGCACGGCCACGTTCTGCAGCATCATCCAGTGTTCGCCACTGGCTTCGGAGGTCACGTCGCTGACCTGCTCGGGGCCTTTCAGTTTTGGCGGCACCATTACCCCGCCCTGCGGCCACAGCGCAAATTCGATGGCGCCCTGTGGCGGATGCCAGGTGGGCGGCGCGACCTCCGCAGCGGCGCACGACACGATCGCAAGCAGCAGACAACCCATGAACAGGCGTGCGCGCACAATCAACATCCCTGGTTGATGACACTGCATTGTAGAGTCGAGCCATGCCCGACTGACGCAGCTCGACGCCACAAACGGCAAAAAAAAACCTGCATCTCGCAATGCAGGTTTCTCAAGGTGGCGCCCGAAGTTGGACTCGAACCAACGACCCCCTGATTAACAGTCAAGTGCTCTAACCGGCTGAGCTATTCGGGCAGACGACTAGTATAACCACTCTTCACGCGCGATGGTAGGGGTGATTGGCAATCATTGCGGCAGCGCGATACAGCTGCTCGGCCACCACCAGGCGCACCAGCATGTGCGGCAGCGTCAGCGGTCCGATCGACCACTTTTCATCGGCCAGCGCGGAGACCTCCGGCGAATGCCCTTCCGGGCCACCGATCAGGAACGCCAGGTCCCTTCCCTGCCCGCGCCAGTGCTCCAGGCGCTGTGCCAGCTGTTCCGAACTCAGCTGCCGTCCCGGCACATCCAGTGCCACCACATAAGCGTTCTTCGGCAGCGCAGCGATGACCCGCTTGCCTTCATCTTCGGTGGCGCGGCGCGGATCGCGCCCCTTGCCACGCAGGCCGGGCTCGATTTCCACCAGTTCGAACGGCAGCCAATGCGACAGCCGCTTCTGGTATTCGGCGAACCCCTGCGCGACCCAGCTGGGCGCGCGTTCACCGGTGGCGATCAGGCGGGCTTTCATCAACGGTCCTCCAAAACGTCGACGGCGCCATCGGCGCCGTCGAAGGGATGCGTCAACGCGTGGCTCAGGCCACTTCGTCGTCGCTGGACGGCGGCTGGTCGCCGACGGTCCACAGGCGCTCGAGAGCGTAGAACTCACGCACGCGCGGCAGCATCACATGGACGATCACGTCGCCCAGATCGACCAGCACCCACTCGGCTTCGCGCTCGCCTTCAACGCCCAGCGGCATCACGTCGATGTTCTTGGCGAAGCGCACGACTTCATCGGCGATCGACTTGACGTGGCGGGTCGAGGTGCCCGAAACGACGATCATGTAGTCGGCAACGCTGGACCGGCCGCGCACGTCGATCTCGACCAGGTCCTTGGCCTTCAGGTCTTCGGTGGCTTGGCGGACGCTGGCCAGCAGTTCCGGCACGGACGGCGGCGGGCTGGGCAGATCGACCTTGATGGTCTGGGGCTGGGTCTGGTTGCTCAAAGTGGATCGACTCGATAAACGTGGGGGCGATTATACGGGGATGGCGCGGCCGCGCCATTCACGCTGTGGCCGGGCGGTACAGCCCGTGTGCAGCGACGTAGTCGGCCACGGCCGGCGGCAGCAGGGCGCGCCAGGGGCCACCGGCGGCGATCTGCGAGCGCACGGCACTGGCCGACTCCTCGCGCAGCGGATGGTGCAGGCGCAGGATGCGCCCGGCCGGGCTGGCGAACAGGGCCTGTTCGTTGTCGGCCCAGCGCCCTTGCAGGGCACGCCCCAGCTCACCGTCGATCGACGCCTGCAACGGACTGCCCGGCCGTTCGGCCACCACGAAGTGGGCCAGCCCGAACAGGGCCTCCCATTCGTGCCAGCCGGACAGGCCCAGCAGGCTGTCGGCGCCCACCAGCCAGGCCAGCGGCCGGCTCGGGCCCAGTTCGCCACGCAGTTCGCGCAGGGTGTCGACGGTGTAGGACGGACGGCCGGGATAGCGGGTGGCACGGTCCAGTTCGCGGCGGTCCAGCAGCAGGCCCGGCTCGTCGCCGATGGCCAGTGACAACATGGTGCAGCGCTGCTCGGCGGTGGCGCCGGGCACCGCACGGTGCGGCGGATCGCCTGCCGGCAACATGCGCACGGCCACCTGCAGTTCGTCCCGGGCGGCCCGCGCGATTGCCAGGTGCCCCAGGTGCACCGGATCGAAGGTGCCCCCGTAATAGATCCGCAGACTCATCGCTCAGGCCCGCGCCAGCAGGCGCACGGCACGCGGTTCGGCCACGGCCACCAGCAGGCGCTCCAGCGCCAGCCAGGCATCGCCGTCGGCCCGCCCCTTGGCGATGCGGTCGACCAGACCGGCTTCGGCCACGAAGCGTTCCCAGCGCTTGCCTTCCGGGTGCCGCTGCAGCGCGCGCTTGTAGGGCGCCTGCCGCGATTCCCAGATACCACGCGATTTCATTTCGGCGGCCAGGTTGCCGCCACGGGCCTGCACCCGGGCCAGGCCGGCACCGGCCAGCAGTTCACGGATCACGATCGGCATCAGTGCGGCCACCGCTTCGCCCTCGCCGCGCAGGCCAGCCAGCATGCGCAGCACGGCCGGTGGCTGGCCGGAGAACGTCGCCTCCACCAGCCGGAACACGTCGTAGCGGGCAGCATCAGCCACCAGCGACTCCATCCGTTCCACATCCAGCGGTTGGCCATCGGCCAACAGCGCCAGCTTGTCGATTTCCTGGGCGGCGGCCAGCAGGTTGCCCTCCACCCGCTCGGCCAGGCGCTGCACGGCGGCCGGGTCGGCACGCAGGCCCTTGCCGCGCAGGCGACGCTCGATCCAGTCCGGCAGTTCGTGCGGCTTGATCGCCCAGGCCACCGACAGCACGCCGATGCGGCTGACCGCCTCGGCCCATTTGCCCTGATGGGCCTTGCTCCATTCATTGGCCGTGATCATCAGCACCACGTCCGGCGCCGGATTGGCGCAGAACTGGCTGATCACCTCGGCGCCATCCTTGCCTGGCTTGCCGCTGGGCAGGCGCACCTCGACCAGGCGGCGGGCGCTGAACAGGCTGGGCGCATTGAAGCTGGCGTCGAGCTGGTTCCAGTCGAAATCACGCCCGTCGGCGTCGAACACTTCGCGTTCGCCGATGCCCGAAGCGCGTGCACGCGCGCGGATGGCATCTGCCGCCTCCAGCACGCGCAGGGTTTCCGGGCCTGCGATCAGGTACACCGGCGCCAACGGGGTGTCAGCGCCCTGGCTGGCCAGCTGCTCCGGACGCAGTTCCATCGTCGCTGCCGCTCAGTGCTTGACGGCAGCGGCCGGCTCGGCCGGCACCGCACCCTCGATCGGCTTGGCCTTCGGCGCGGACAGGCTGCCACCCTTCTCGATCTCGGCGCGGACCACGCTGTCGATACGACGGATGATCGAGGCGGACATTTCCCGGCGCAGCTCCGTGGCCAGGATTTCGCGTTCGGTGGTGGTACCGGTGGCGTCGGTCGGCGGCGACACGTAGTCGCGCGACAGTTCAATCACCTGCTGCGGCACCAGTTCGCTGCCATCCTCGCGGCGGAAGATGAAGATCACGGCGTAGCGCAGGCTGTATTCCTGTGCGCGGCCCTGCGAGTCGATGGCGATCGGCAGGTCACCCCAGCGCTCGGACAACACCTGCAGCTGGGCACTGGGTCCCTTGCTGTCCTCATCGGCCAGCTTGGCACCGGAGGCCAGCAGGCTGCGATTGAGCAGCTTGACCAGTTCACTGTACGGGGCGGTGGACACCACCTTCACCGGGGCGGTGTCGGTCGGCAGCATCAGCTTGTTGCGCAGATGGAAGCCGCAGCCGGCGAGGCCGAGGACAAGAACGAGGGCAAGCAGGATTCGGGTCATGGAGACAGTCTGGCGGAGCCGGGCGATCACGGCAACACACAGCGTGCCCGAAGCCGCGTGAATGCAGGGCCATCAAGTACCCGGCCCTGCTTCTGGAAAGGCACCGGCCACCGCGCGGGTGACCGGTGCGGGGTACATCAGGCGGCGACGATGTTCACGATCTTGCCCGGGACGATGATGATCTTGCGCACCGTCAGGCCTTCCATGAACCTGGCCGCGTTGGGCTCGGCCAGCGCCAGCGCCTCGACCTGCTCGCGCGCGGCATCGGCCGCCACCTCGATGGTGCCACGCAGCTTGCCGTTGACCTGCACCGCCAGGGTCAGCGCATCACGCACCAGCGCGCTGCTGTCGGCCTGCGGGAACGGCTGGTCTTCCAGCAGCGTCTCGCCATGGCCCAGCACCTGCCACAGGGCGTGGCTGGCATGCGGAGTGATCGGGTTCAGCAGCAGCACGATGGCCTGCAGCGCTTCCTGGCGCACCGCGCGGCCCTGCTCGCTGCCGTCCTCGAACTTGGCCAGCGCGTTCATCAGCTCCATCACCGCGGCGATCGCGGTATTGAAGCTGTGGCGGCGGCCATAGTCGTCGCCGACCTTGCCGATGGTTTCGTGGGTCTTGCGGCGCAGCGCCTTCTGGTTGGCATCCAGCGCGGCAGCATCCAGCGCCGGGGCGGCACCGTCGGCCGCGTGCTTCTGCACCTGGGCCCACAGGCGACGCAGGAACCGGGCCATGCCATCCACGCCGGCCTCGTTCCACTCCAGCGACTGCTCCGGCGGCGCGGCGAACATCGAGAACAGGCGCACGGTGTCGGCGCCGTACTTGCCAACCATCGCCTGCGGATCCACGCCGTTGTTCTTCGACTTGGACATCTTCTCGGTGCCACCGACCACCACCGGCTGGCCGTCGGCGATCAGGGTGGCGCCGGTGATGCGGCCGCGCTCGTCGCGCTGCACTTCCACGTCGGCCGGGTTGATCCAGTCCTTCGAGCCGTCCGGGTTCGGGCGGTAATAGGTTTCGGCGATCACCATGCCCTGGCACAGCAGGTTGCGCGCAGGCTCGTTGCTGTCCACCATCCGCGCGTCGCGCAGCAGCTTGTGATAGAAGCGGAAATACATCAGGTGCAGGATCGCGTGCTCGATGCCACCGATGTACTGGTCGACCGGCAGCCAGTAGTTGCCGCGCTTGTCGACCGCATCACGGGCACCCGGCGAGGTGTAGCGGGCGTAGTACCAGCTCGACTCCATGAAGGTGTCGAAGGTGTCGGTCTCGCGCTCGGCCGCACCGCCGCAATCCGGACAGGTGGTCTTGCGCCATTCCGGGTCGGTCTTGATCGGCGAGCCGGTACCGGCGAACGCCACGTCTTCCGGCAGCACCACCGGCAACTGTTCTTCCGGCACTGGCACCGCGCCGCACTTGGCGCAGTAGATCACCGGAATCGGGCAGCCCCAGTAACGCTGGCGGCTCACGCCCCAATCGCGCAGGCGGTAGTTGACGCGACGCTGGCCCTGGGCCTTGCGCTCGAAACGTTCGGCCAGCGCTTCGAAGGCGCCCTGGAAGTCCAGGCCGTCGAATTCGGCCGAGTTCACCAGTTCAAAGGCACGGCTCTTGTCGCTGTACCAGTCCTGCCAGCGGCTGCCGTCCCAGCTGCGCTCCTCTTCGGTGCGCGCGTCCTTCAGGGCAATGACCTGCTTGATCGGCAGGCCGTACTTGTTGGCCACTTCGTTGTCGCGCTGGTCATGGCCCGGAACGGCCATCACCGCGCCGGTGCCGTAGCCCATCAGCACGAAATTGGCGACCCACACCGGCACCGGCTCGCCGGTGACCGGATGCAGCGCGCGCAGGCCGGTATCCATGCCGCGCTTTTCCTGGGTTTCCAGCTCAGCCTCGGACACGCCGCCCTGCTTCAGGTCGGCCAGCATCGCCGCCAGCTCCGGGTTGTTCTTCGCCGCGTGCAGCGCCAGCGGGTGCTCGGCGGCGATCGACACGAAGGTCACGCCCATCACCGTGTCCGGGCGGGTGGTGAACACGCGCAGCGGGTCCAGCATGCCGCCGTCGACATCACGCACGTCGAACTGGATTTCCAGGCCCTCGGAACGGCCGATCCAGTTGCGCTGCATGGTCTTGACCGATTCCGGCCAGCCTTCCAGCTCGTCCAGGCCGTCCAGCAGTTCCTGGGCGTAATCGGTGATGCGCAGGAACCACTGCGGGATCTCGCGCTTCTCGACCAGGGCGCCGGAGCGCCAGCCGCGGCCGTCGATGACCTGCTCGTTGGCCAGCACGGTCTGGTCGACCGGGTCCCAGTTCACCACCGCGTTGCGGCGGTAGGCCAGGCCCTTGCGCATCAGGCGGGTGAACATGCGCTGCTCGTGGACGTAATAGTCCGGGCGGCAGGTGGCGAACTCGCGCGACCAGTCGATGGCATAGCCCAGCGACTTCAGCTGGCTGCGCATGTGGTCGATGTTCTTGTAGGTCCACGCCGCCGGCGCGGTCTTGTTCTTGATCGCGGCGTTTTCCGCCGGCAGACCGAACGCGTCCCAGCCCATCGGCTGCAGCACGTTATGACCGGTCATGCGCTTGTAGCGGCTGATCACGTCGCCAATCGTGTAATTGCGCACGTGGCCCATGTGCAGCGCACCGGACGGGTACGGAAGCATCGACAGGCAGTAGTACTTCGGCTTGTCCGAAGTCTCGTCGACCTCGAAGGCACGGGTGGCGTCCCAGTACTGCTGGGCGTCGGATTCAACCTGCTGCGGGTCGTAGGCGTTGGTTTCAGCGCTGGTCATGGAACACGCGGATGCGGCGGCAAAGCGGTACAGCGTACCGCAGTGCGGCAAACGTCTCCAATCCTGCCTGCCGGATGCCGGCGCCGCGGGCGTCCGGCGCCGGTCTCAGCGCGGTCGCGACAGTGGCAGCGCCAAGGCCAGCCAGACCACCCAGCAGGCGAACGCCAGCCGTTGTGCCAGCGGCGCCGGCAGGACGCCCTGCAGGGCAAACGCTGCCAGCGCGGCCAGCACGCCGCAGCCCAGGGCCAGTCCGCCCAGGCCGCGGCCATGCGCCTGGCGCAGCTGCGTCGTGCCCAGCAACAGGGTCCCGGCGACGAAACCCAGCACCCAGATCATCCAGGCACTGGCATGCAGCTGGCTGGCCGACCCATGCAGGTCGTCCACGTCCAGCGGCAGAAGCCCCATTGCAGCGAAGGCCAGGCCGGCCAGCAGCAGCATCTGGCTGCCGACCCGCGGCGCCCAGCCGGCGGTGGTGGGCAGGCCGCGACGCAGGCGCTCAGCCACCACCACGGCCAGCACGCCAGGCAGCACGAAACCGAGCAGATTGAAGGCCAGCGCATGCGGCACACCACGTGCGCCCAGCAACGCAACCGGGTGGCGGGCCTGCGCATAGCCCTCCAGGCCGGCACCGAAGCCGGCCACGGCCAGGACGAACACGACTGCAGCGAACAGCCCCAAGCAACGATCAAGCCGGACTACGGACATTGCGCGCAATCACCCGGAAAGGAATGGATCACCGCATTGTCGCGGCAGCGACGCGATGCGCCAAGCGCCGTGCATTTCTGATCAATTCGATATCCGCGCGGGTCTCCACCAACGAGGGTCGCGGCATGGCAGTTCCGCCATGCAGGGAGCTCCCCATGATCCAACGCATCCTCGCCGCCGCGCTCAGCCTGGGCCTGGCCAGCGCTGCCCAGGCGGCCGAATTCAACTGCTTCGCCAGGGTCGGCCCGCCCTGTGCCGCCCAGGACAGCAGCACCCTGATGGGCCGCGTCAACGCCGGCGGCCTGCGGCAGGCCGAGGCCGAGTACTACCGGCGCACCTCGACCGCCAAGCCAGTCAGCGCTGGCGGAAGGGTGATCCACGAGCTGTACTGCATGCCGCGCGCACCAGCCGGGCATGGCGGGTCTGCAGGCCCGCCAACACCCTCTGGAGGGCGTACTCCGTGATGGCAGGGTTGAGACCGACATCGATCGTCACCATAGAATCGGTCTCCAGATGCCAAGCGATGCCTCTCCCATGACCGAGACGACTTACGTATTCGACGCCACCACTGCGACCTTCGAGGCCGAAGTCCTGCAGAAGTCGCTGCAGACGCCGGTGCTGGTCGACTTCTGGGCCACCTGGTGCGGGCCGTGCAAGACCCTGGGCCCGATGCTGGAAAAGCTGGCTGCCGAGTACAACGGCGCTTTCGAGCTGGCCAAGGTCGATGTCGACAAGGAACAGCAGATCGCTGCGGCCTTCCAGATCCGCTCGGTGCCGACCGTGTTCCTGGTCAAGGGCGGCCAGCTGGTGGACGGCTTCCCCGGCGCCATCCCGGAAGGCCAGCTGCGTGAGTTCCTGGCCCAGCACGGCATCGTGCCGGCCGATGTCGGCGACGCCGCGCCCGAAGATGACGCCCCGCTGGACCCGCAGGCGCAGGTCGACGTGCTGCGCGCTCAGATCGCCGCCGAGCCCGACAAGGACGAGCTGAAACTCGATCTGGCCCTGGCCCTGCTGCAGATCGGTGGCGTGGACGAAGCCGGCACCCTGATCGACGGCCTGCCGGCCAATCTGGCCACCGATGACCGCGCCGTGCGTGCCCGCGCCCGCCTGGCCTTCGCCGCCGCGCTGAAGGATGCCCCGGCCGCCGAAGTACTGGAGGCACGCATCGCCGCCGATGGCAAGGATCTCAAGGCCCGCCATCTGCGCGGCGTGCAGCTGCTGCTCGGCGGCCATGATGAGGCCGCGCTGGCCCAGTTCCTGGAAATGCTGCGGATCGACCGTGGATTCGAGGAAGGGCTGCCGCGCAAAGCCCTGATCGACGCCTTCAATGTGATCTCCGACGAGGACCTGGTTGGCCAGTACCGCCGCAGGATGGCGTCGCTGCTGTTCTGAACGGGAGCCCGCTCCGTTCAGAATCCCTGCACTGAACGCGGGCAATAATGCGCGCGCTGGCGGCCATGCGGTCGCCACGATCCGTTCGGGGGGATGAGGTCGGGGCCATGGGGTCTTGCAGCTGCACCCCCGCATTGCCGGGATTGCAAACTGTGACCGTCGTCCGCTCTCTGTCGTTCGCCATGCGTTTAACGGGCGCCCTGCTCTGCGCCCTCTTCGTGCTGCCCGCCATCGCCGGCGCCCAGGACTGGAACTACCGGGTCCGGCCCGGTGACACCCTGTGGGACCTTGGCGGGCTGTACCTGAAGCCTTCCGTGCGCTGGCAGCAGCTGCAGCAGCACAACCGCATCGACAACCCCTACCAGTTGCCGCCGGGCCAGCTGCTGCGCTTCCCGATCAGCTGGCTGCGCACCGAACCGGCACCGGCACGGGTGCTTTCCGTGCGCGGCAAGGTCGAGCTGGCCGGTGCCGATGGCACCGCGACCCGCGCCCTCCAGGCCGGCGAGCAGCTGCATATCGGTGACACCGTGAAAACCGAGGGCGATTCCAGCATCACTCTGGAATTCGCCGATGCCTCGCGCCTGCAGCTGCGCGAGTATTCGCGCCTGCGCCTGGACCAGCTGAGCCGCTACGGCCACACCGGCATGGTCGACACCCGCCTGCGCCTGCAACAGGGGCGTGCCAGCAACCGGGTGACGCCGGCGCGCGGCCCTGCCTCGCGCTACATCATTGATGCACCCACCGCCACCAGCAGCGTGCGCGGCACAGTGTTCCGGGTCAGCGCCGGAGATACCGGACACGTCGGTGCCACCGAGGTCCTGCAGGGCAAGGTGCAGGTCGGCAACCCCCATGGCCAGCGCCTGGTCCGGCCGGGCCAGGCCACCCGCAGCAGCAGTGCCGATGCGGCCCCCGCCGCGGTCTCCGCACTGCTGCCGGCGCCGGCACTGCGCAATGACGCGCTGCGACTGGCGCCGCTGCCGACCGTCCTGGCCTGGGAACCGGTCAATGGCGCCGACCACTACCGGGTGGAAGTGGTGCAGGCGGCAACACCGGAGATCCTGCTGTTCGCCGCCACCACCGCCGACACCCGGCTGGCGATCGGCGACCTGCCGCCCGGCCAGCTGCGCATCCTGTTGCGTGCGGTCGACGCCCAGGGCGTCGAAGGCCTGGATGCCAGCGCCGATTTCGAGCTCAGTGACCAGCCACCGCCGCCGCTGACCGTGTCGCCGCTGCATGGGCAGACGATCAACGGCGACCGCCCGCGTTTCCGCTGGAGCCAGGCCCCCGGCGCGCGCAGCAGTGTGCTGCAGATCGCCGCCGAACCCAGCTTCCTGCAGCCACTGCAGGAGCAGGCCACCCATGCGACCGATCTGCGCCTGGCGCAACCGCTGCCGCCCGGCCAGTACTACTGGCGCGTAGCCTCGCGCGATGGCGAAGGCCACCAGGGCCGCTACGGCCAGGCGCTGCCGCTGCAGCTGAGCAACGAGCCGGTGGACCCGGCACTGCAACCGCCCGAGGCCGCGCATGGCGAGCTGACGCTGCGCTGGCAGGCCGGCAGCGAAGGCCAGCGCTACCGGGTGCAGGTGGATCGCCGCGGTGACTTCAAGGCACCGCTGGTTGACGAGACCGTGGCCGAGCCGCAGGTGAGCTTCAAGCGCCCGTGGAGCGGCACCCTGCACGTGCGCGTGCAGTACATCGATGATGACGGCCACGCCGGCGAGTTCTCCCCTGCCCAGCAGATCCCCCTGCCGTGCCGCCTGTGCTACGGCGCTGGTGGCGGTGCCCTGCTGCTCTGGTTGTTGTTGTGAGGCGCTCGCCGCTGCCATGGTCGAAGCGGATCGTGCTCGCCCTGCTGGCCGGCGTGCTGACCATCGTGGCCAGCCAGGGCCAATGGCTGTGGCGGCAGGACGAGGCGGCCTATGACGCGCTGGTCGGCAACTGGGATTACCGCCCTGACCCCAGCGTGCTGATCGTGGCCATCGATGAAGGCAGCCTGCAGCGCATCGGCCAGTGGCCCTGGCCGCGCTCGGTGCATGCACGCCTGCTGGACCGCCTGACCGATGCCGGCGCCGAACGCGTTGCCCTGGACCTGATGCTGTCCGAACCCGACCGTCGCGACAGCCGCCAGGATGATCAGCTGGCGGCCGCCATCCGACGCAATGGCCGGGTGGTGCTGCCGGTGCTGGCCGCACCTGCGGCCGGCGACCGCATGGCCGAGGAAATGCTGCCGATTCCGCAGATCGCCGCCAGTGCCGCTGCGATCGGCCACACCGATGTCGAGGTGGATGGTGACGGCGTGGCCCGCGGCGTCTATCTGCACGCGGGTATCGGCCAGCCGCACTGGCCGGCACTGGGCCTGGCACTGGCCAACCTGCCTGCGGGTGCGGTACGCGGCCTGCCCGATCCCGACCCGGAACTGGGCTCGCCCTACCAATGGCGCCGCGACGATTACGTTCGCGTGCGCTACGCCGGCCCACCCGAGCGGCTGCCGCAGGTCTCCTACGCAGACGTCCTCGATGGCCACGTGGACATGGCGATGCTGCATGGCCGCCGCATCGTGGTCGGCATGACCGCCAGCGGCATCGCGCCTCGCCTGCTGACCCCGACCACCCGCGAGTTCTGGATGAGCGGCAGCGAGTACCAGGCCAACATCACTTCGATGCTGCTGCAGCACAAGCAGATCGATATGCTGCCGCGTGCCTGGCAGCACGCCATCAGCGGCGTGCTGGTGGCGCTGTGCGTGATCCTGCTCGGCCTGCGCCTGCCCTGGCTCGCCGCGCTGTGTTCGTTGCCGATGCCTCCCCTGCTGAGCTGGCTGCTGCTGCGCACGGCGGATCTGTGGTGGGCGCCGGCCAGCGCGATGCTGGGTGTGGCGCTGGCACTGCTGGTCTGGGCGGTGTGGCGGGTCTCCGCCTGGCACCGCCAGGCCAATCGCGATGCCCTCACCGGCCTTGGCAACCGCCTGCGTTTCGAGCAGTCGCTGCAGCAGGAATGCGATGCGGCGCGGCGCAGCGGCAAGCCATTGAGCCTGGCACTGATCGACGTCGATCATTTCAAGCGCCACAACGACCGCCACGGCCACCAGGTCGGCGACCGCGTGCTGCGTGATGTCGCCCGCCTGATCGGCGCCCATGCGCGCCGCCCGCGCGACATGGCGGCACGCTACGGTGGCGACGAATTCGCACTGGTGCTGCCGGATACGCCGGCCGAAGGCGCGCGCCAGGTGATCGAGGATCTGATTGCGTGCGTGCGTGCGTTGCCGGCGCCGGGTGATGGCGGCGACGATACCGTCACGCTCACCATCGGTGTTTTCACCCGTGTTCCCGACGGCGAACTGCAGCCGCACCATTTCGTGGAAGGCGCCGACACCGCCCTGTACCAGGCCAAGGCCAACGGCCGCGACGGTTACATGATCGACGGCGGGACGTGACCCACCCGGGGTGCAACATACGCATGCGAATGGTTAGACTGGATCCCTCGCCTCGCACCCCGGACCCGCATGAACGCCCGCCTGTTCCGCTTCGGCATCAACCTCTGGCCGCCGTTCCTGTTCACCGGCATCCACGTCACCCGGATCACACCCGATTACCGGCAGATCGACGTGGCGCTGCGGCTGCGGCCGTGGAACCGCAATTACGTGGGCACGCATTTCGGCGGCAGCCTGTTCGCGATGACCGATCCGTTCTGGATGCTGGGCCTGCTGCACATCCTTGGCCGTGACTACTACGTGTGGGACCGGGCCGGCGCGATCGATTTCCTCAAGCCGGGCCGGGGCACGGTGCGCACTTCGTTCCGCATCGACGATGCACTGCTGGCTGAACTGCGTGCCGAAGCAGCTGGCGGCGAGAAGGTGCTGCGCTGGTTCAGCAACGATGTCGTCGACGAAAGCGGCGAAGTGGTCGCCCAGGTACGCAAGCAGGTCTACCTGCGGTTGAAGCCACACGCGCGCTGATCCAGCGCGGGCGCTATCCTCTGCCTCCCTGCCATGGAGGCTCCGATGCGCCCGTATGCTCTCGCCACACTGCTGACCACCCTGCCCTTCGCCGCCCACGCCGTCGACCTGCCACCGGTGCAGTATCCGACGCTGCCGGCACAGGCGGCCAATGCCGCCGGTTTCGTACCCCAGGGCTGGACACTTGAATCGAGCGCCGAAGGCGATCTCGACCAGGATGGCCGCGCTGATCTGCTCCTGGTGCTGCGCCAGCAGGACCCGCGCAACGTCATCGAGCACGATGGCTTCGGACCCTCGCCGTACGACAGCAACCCGCGCATTCTCGCCGTGGCATGGTCGCGCCCGTCCGGCTATGTGCTGGCGGTGCAGGACCATCAGCTGATACCGCGCCCGGACAATCCGGTGATGAGCGACCCGCTCGAAGACGGCGGCGTCAGCATCCAGCGCGGCACGCTGAAGGTCGCACTGTTTTCATTCGCCAGCGCGGGCAGCTGGTCAATGGGCACGACCGCCTTCACCTTCCGCTGGCAGGACAATGCCTTTGCGTTGATCGGCTACGACCAGAACTCGGTGATGCGCAATTCCGGGAGGACCGAATCGGTGAGCGTGAATTTCTCCACCCGCAAGGTCAAGCGGAGCGAGGGCAGCATCGAGAACGACAAGGACAGCGTGCGCTGGCAGCCACTGCGCAGCAGCCGTCGCTGGACGCTGCAGACCGTCGGTGATGGCTGGGCATTCGATCCGCTGGCGGGCAGCGACTGAGACGCTGCTCAGTCGCGCGCAGCGGCCGCCGGGGCGTCTTCCATCACCAGCGGCACCGACAGCCATGGGCTCTCGTCGCTGCTGCGCGACGGTGAACGCCGCGGCACCTGCAGACGGCGGCCATCGGCCGACAACTGCGGTGCCCGCACCGGCGAGCGGAACTGGACAGGCAAGCGCTGCAGCGCATCCACCGGGTCCCCGGCCTGCTGCCGCAGCCAGCGCTGCGCGCCGATCAGCCGTACCATCGCGGCGGCATCCTGGGTTCGAGACGAATAGGCGGGATAGACCGGGTGAGCGATATCGGTCAGCACGCACCCCATGATGTTCGACAGGCAGCCGAAGTCATGCTGCGGCGGTGCCGGCACCGGCAGCGGGCGATCCGCCTCGAGCGCGGCCATCGCCGCCGGGCCACAGGCCCAGCCCAGGTTGCCCGCCGCGCGGGCCAGGGTGCTGCTGCGATCGAGTACCAGCACCCCGCCGAACTCCTGCGCCGAGGTTTCGATCGCGGCCCGGCTCATCGCGTACTCGCCCTGCATCGCACGGCACAGGCTCTGTTCGGCGGCCAGCATCGGCTGCATCGCCTGCTCGCATTCCGCGGGCAGCGGACGGTCGGCTGGCAGTTCGACCAGCATGTCGGCCAGCAGCTGGGCATTGGCCTGCACCAGGCTGGCACCGATGATGCTCTCCACCAGGTAGCTGCCGCCCGTCACCAGCCGGCGGCCCAGCTGCAGCCCCCGGCAACTGCCACGCAGTGCACCGTCGATATCGCCCTGTACATAGGCCAGCGCACGTGCACTGGTGGCATCGATCACCAGACCGTAGGTCGGCAGCGGCACCAGGATGCCCTCCCCTTTCGGCCGGAACGGCGACTCGAAGTGATCCGCATCGGCCAGCTGGTCCAGGCGCGCATGCAGCTGCTGGTGGCCGGCGTGGGCATCGACGAAGCGCTGCGGATCGGCGCGCACCTGGCCCAGGCAGTCGCTGGCGGTCGGTCCGCAGCTGGCCGCTGGCCGTGATCGCAGCTCGTCGTGGTCCTCCGCCAGCTGCGGTCCGGCGCCGCCATTGCCGCGCGGATCCGCCTCCCAACGCTGCACATCACGGGCCAATGCCTGTTCGCGCTCGCCCGCGTCGAGATCGTCGAACGCGAGTGTCCACAGCAGCGCGAAGCCGTTGTGGCCGTGGACAGGCAGGTGGGCCTGCAAGCGCTGCTGGGCCTGCTGCCGCGATTCCGGCACCGGCCACATCCGCGAGGCGCACCACACCACGATGGCCAGCACCAGCAGGCCTGTCAGGGTCCAGCCCAGTCCACGCAGAATCTTCAACACAGCTTCCCTTCCATGTGTCGTTGCCGCAGTCGATTCCCCAGCGTAATCGACCGGCCGTGACCGCTACAATGCGCACATGTCGCTCGAAGCCCCCGCCCTGGTCCCCCGCCCCTCCCTGCAGCGCCTGTTCCTGACCGGCCTGCTGACCCTGCTGCCGATCTGGCTGACCTGGGTCGTGGTCAAGTTCGTGTTCGTGCTGCTGTCGGGCATTTCCAGCCCGTTGGTGGTGCCGCTTTCCGAGCAGATCGCGACAAGCTTCCCGCATTACCTCGGCTGGGTCCGTGCCGAGTGGATCCAGGACACCATCGCCCTGCTGGCCACCCTGCTGGTGATCCTGGCGGTGGGCGTGGCCAGCCGCCGCGTGCTCGGCCAGCGCCTGCTGCGCTGGGTGGGCGCGGTCATCAAGCGCATTCCGCTGGCCAGCATCATCTATGACAGCGCCAAGAAACTGCTGGACATGCTGCAGACCGAACCGGGCAGCACCCAGCGCGTGGTGCTGATCGACTTCCCGCACCGCGACATGAAATCGGTCGGGCTGGTCACCCGCGTGATCAAGGAACACGGCACCGACCGTGAACTGGCCGCGGTGTACGTGCCAACCACGCCGAATCCGACTTCCGGCTACCTGGAAATCGTGCCGGTGGAGCTGCTGACCCCGACCGACTGGACCGTCGACCAGGCCATGAGCTTCATCATTTCCGGCGGCGCGGTGGCACCGTCCAGCGTGCCGTTCACGCGCGCCGGCGAACGCAGCGAATGACCGCGGCGCCGATCGAGCGCCCGCTGCAGGACCGCGCGGTCCTGCTGTTCATCGTGCTGGCCGCGTTCTTCTGCGGCAACGCCGTGCTGGCCGAGCTGATCGGGGTGAAGATCTTCGCGCTGGAAGACACCCTCGGCATCGATCCGCTGAACTGGAACCTGTTCGGCCAGACCGGCTCGCTCAGCTTCACCGCCGGCACCCTGCTGTGGCCGGTGGTGTTCATCATGACCGACACCATCAACGAGTTTTTCGGCAAGCGCGGCGTGCGCTTCATCTCGTGGCTGGCCGTGGTCCTGATCGCCTATGGCTTCCTGTTCGCCTTCGCAGCGATCTCGCTGGCGCCGGCCAGCTGGTGGGTCACCTCGATGGACGGCCACGGCGTGCCGGACTACCAGGCGGCATTCGCAGCGGTGTTCGGCCAGGGCATGTGGACCATCGCCGGTTCGCTGGTGGCCTTCCTGCTCGGACAGCTGATCGACGTGGCGGTGTTCCATCGCATCCGCCAGGCCACCGGCGAGCGCCACGTATGGCTGCGTGCGACCGGATCGACCGCGATCTCGCAGGTGGTGGACAGCTTCGTGGTGATCTGGATCGCCTTCGTGCTCGGCCCGCAGCACTGGCCGACCTCGCTGTTCCTGGCCGTCAGCAGCGTCAACTACATCTACAAGATGGGCTTTGCGATTGCCTTGATTCCGCTGCTGTACCTGATGCGGCGTGCGATCACCCGCTATCTGGGCGCAGACAGGGCCGCCGCGCTGCGCGCCGCCGCCGCGGCTGACTGAAGCCCCAGCGACGGCAAGCTGACTGCGCCTTCACGCTGGCCGTACGCGGCCGGATCGTGCAAGCTCCACGGTCTGTGTTCCACGGAAGCTCCTGATGCCGCATCCCACCCGCGCCCTGGCCGCCGCCATTGCCGCGTTGTTCCTGTTCAGCGCCGTGCCGTCGGCCGAAGCAGCGAAGAAGAAGGCCAGCCGCCCTGCCGCCGCGCAGACCCGCCAGGCTGCCAAGCCCAAGGCCAGGCCCGCCCGCGCCACCGCGCCGGCGCGTGGCAGCTCGGCACGCCGCGCCGCGCCGCGTCCGGTCGCACCGGCCCGCGCCGTACCCAAGCAGGTACAGCTGGAGCGCCTGTACGACGAATACTGGGATGCCTCGATGCGGTTGAATCCGCTGCAGGCCACCTTCCAGGGCGAACCCCGCTACAACGACCAGCTGCCCAACATCCTGTCGGCCACCTGGCGCCAGCAGTCGCATGACTTCACCACGCAATGGCTGGGCAAGGTCGAGAAACTCGGCAGTGACGGCCTGCAGGGCCAGGACCTGCTCAGCTACGAGATCTTCGTGCGCGACGCGCGCGCATCACTGGCCGCCGAGCGCTACCCGAGCTGGATGATGCCGATCAGCCAGTACTACAACATCGGCAGCATCATGGCGATCCTCGGTGCCGGTGCCGGCGCGCAGCCGTTCAACACCGTGCAGGACTACGACACCTGGTCGCGCCGTTCGCTGGGCATTCCCGAGTTGTTCGACCAGGCCATCGACAACATGCGCCAGGGCATGAAGGCCGGCGTGGTACAGCCACGCGACCTGATGGAAAAAGTCCTGCCGCAGCTGGATGCGGTGATCAAGCCGACCGCCGAAGAGAGCATCTTCTGGTCGCCGATCCGCACCATGCCGAACACCATCACGGCCGAGGACAAGGCGCGCATCAGTGCCGAATACAAGCGCATGATCGAACTGCGCATCATGCCGGCGTACCGCGCCCTGCGCGGCTTCATCGCCACCGAGTACCTGCCAGCCACGCGCGCCAGCAGCGGCCTGGGCGCATTGCCCGATGGCCAGGCCTGGTACGCCAACCTGATCGTGCAGACCACGGCCAGCGACCAGACCGCCGCGCAGCTGCACGCGCTGGGCGAACAACGCGTGCAGGAACTGCAGGCGCAGATCGCCACGGTGATGAAGGATGCCAAGCTGCGCGGCACCCCCACCAAGCTGTTGCGCAGCATGCGCAATGACCGCCAGTTCCAGTACGGCGACGCCAACGCGCTGATCAACCGCTACCGCCAGGTGCAGCAGCAGGTCAACGCACGCCTGCCGCAGGTGCTCGACACGCTGCCCAAGTCGACGCTGGAAGTTCGCGCGGTGGAACCGGAGCGTGCACTGACCGCCGCCGCCGCGGCCTATCAGCCGTCGGCCGCCGGGCAACCGGGCGTGCTCTACGTGAACACCCGCGACCTGCCCAGCCGCAAGCGCTGGAACGTGCCGGTGCAGTACCTGCACGAAGCGATCCCCGGCCACCACGTGCAGCTGGGCCTGCAGCAGGAGCTGGCCAAGCTGCCGCGCTTCCGCCGCCTCGGTGGCGATCTCGCCTTCGTCGAAGGCTGGGGCCTGTACGCCGAAACGCTGGGCGAGGACCTGGGCATCTACACCGATCCCTACGACCGCATCGGCTACCTGTACTCGCGCCTGCTGCGCGCCGCCCGCGTGGTGGCCGATACCGGCGTGAACGCACAGGGCTGGAGCAAGCAGCAGGCCGTCACCTACCTGCAGAAGACCGTGGACATGAGCAGCGACGACGCCAACGCCGAAGTCGAGCGGATCATGGCCCAGCCCGGCCAGGCGCTGTCCAACGTGGCCGGCCTGACCACCATTGTCGCCCTGCGCGACAAGGCCAAGGCACGCCAGGGGGCCGCCTTCGACCTGCGCCGCTTCCACGCCGAACTGCTGAAGGACGGCTCGATGCCGCTGGACGTGCTGGACCGCAAGATGGAGCGCTGGATGGTTCAGCCGGCCAGCGCGACACCCACGCCTTCACCCTGACCCCGCTGGAGCCACCATGCGCCCTGCCGTCGCCCTGTTCGCCGTCGTGCTGGGCCTGTTGCCGCAGGTGACATCCGCCGCACCGGTGCTGACCCCACCGGATGCGGGCATCGACGGCCTGATGCAGGCCTACGATGGCCAGGTACCCGGCGCTGCAGTTCTGGTGCTGCACGACGGGCAACCGGTATTCCGCCGCGGCTACGGCCTGGCGGTGGTCGAGGACGGCACCACGGTCACCGCGGCCAGCAACTTCCGGCTGGCCTCGGTCAGCAAGCAGTTCACCGCTGCGGCGGTGCTGCTGCTGGTGGAAGACGGCCGACTCGGGCTGGATCAACCTGCCCGGCAATGGCTGCCCGAACTGCCACCGGCTGCCGCAGCCATCACCATCCGCCAGCTGCTCTCGCACACCGGTGGCCTGCTCGACTACGAAGACCTGATGGACCCGGCCGACAGCCGCCAGGTGCACGACGCCGATGTACTGACCCTGCTGTCGCGCCAGGACCGGCTGAACTTCGCACCCGGCACGCAGTACCACTACAGCAACAGCGGCTATGCGCTGCTGGCACTGATCGTCGGCCGCGCCTCCGGCCAGGATTTCGCTGCCTTCCTGCAGCAGCGCATCTTCCGCCCCCTGGGCATGGCCCATACAGTGGCCCACCAGGACGGCGTCGATACCATCGCCGCACGCGCCTATGGCTACAGCCGGATCGATGGCCGCTGGCAGCGCACCGACCAGAGCACCACCAGCGCCGTACTGGGAGACGGCGGGATCTATTCCTCGCTGGACGACCTCGCCCGCTGGGATGCAGCGCTGTACGACGACCGCCTGCTGTCGAAGGCCTCGCGCCGCGCGATGTTCAGCCCCGCCACATCGACACCCGAGCCGGATGTACCGCAGTACGGCTTCGGCTGGCGCCTGAATGGCCCGGTGCAATGGCACAGCGGCGAGAGCATCGGCTTCCGCAACGTGATCGTGCGTCACCCGGAAAAGCACCTGACCGTGATCGTGCTGACCAACCGCAACGACCCCGAACCCTATCCGCTGGCGCTGAAGATCGCCCAGCGCTGGCTGGACACCCTGCAATGACCGCCGATTCCAACGCCCTGCTGGGGATCCATCACGCCGCACTGATCTGCAGCGACTACGCACGCTCGAAGGACTTCTACGTGCGCATCCTCGGCCTGCGCGTGCTGGCCGAGAACCACCGCGCCGCGCGCGATTCCTGGAAGCTGGACCTGGCCCTGCCCGACGGCGGCCAGCTGGAACTGTTCTCCTTCCCCTCGCCGCCGCCCCGTCCCAGCCGCCCGGAGGCCCAGGGCCTGCGCCACCTCGCGTTCCGCGTGGCCACGCTGGAACCGTTCATCCAGCGTCTGGCTGCACATGGCGTGGTCTGCGAACCGATCCGCGTGGACGAATACACCGGCCGCCGCTTCACCTTCTTCGCCGACCCCGACGACCTGCCACTTGAGCTGTACGAAGTCGGTTGAACGTGTGTTTCGCGGTCAGATTCCTTTTCCAATGGAAAAGGGATCTGACCCCGCCGCCGCCACGGAGAGTCCCATCCACGCATGGTGTGGATCTACCGTGTCGACCAAGGTCGACACCTACCCACAGCACACGGAACCTGTCGAAGGCGCGGTGGATCCGGTTGCGGGGGCGTCCGCGGCATGGATGCCGCGGCCAAGCCCCCAGGGACGGGTTCACGGCGTCCCCCGCAACCGGACCCACCCCGCCATACCGCGGATTGCTGGCTGTTGCTGTTGCCGTTGCCTCTGCGGGTGCAGGGCGCAGCCCTGCAACGCCCCCCTTCCCCATACCCCGCCGAATGGGTATACAGTCGACCCATGCCGGCAGCGTGCCGGAATGAACCCTGGGAGGGGACCATGCGCAACACCTTCAAGACCCTGCTGCTGGCACTACCGCTGTGCCTGGCCGCGCTCTCGGCCCAGGCCGCCGACGGCGCTGCAGGCCGCTGGAAGACCATCGACGACAAGACCGGCAAGGTGAAGTCGATCGTCGAGATCACCGAGGCCGCCAACGGCACGCTGACCGGCAAGGTGGTCGACATCCTGCACTCGGACAAGGGCCCGAACCCGGTCTGTGACGGATGTGAAGGCGCCAACAGGAACAAGCCGGTGAAGGGCATGACCATCCTCTGGAACCTGAAGGCCGACGGCGCCAACAAGTGGTCCGGCGGCACCATCCTCGACCCGGCCAACGGCAAGACCTACAAGTCGAAGATGGAGCTGCAGCCCGGCGGCACCAAGCTGGACGTGTCCGGCTGCATCGCCTTCATCTGCCGCGCGCAGACCTGGCAGCGCGAATAAGCACCCCGCCCCGCTTCATCCCCGTGACCCGGCCCCGGCCGGGTCACGTCGTTGCGGGCATGCGATAATCTGCGGTTCCCCTCGGATCCACCCCGCGACCATGACCCGTACCGCGCTCGTCACCACCGCCCTGCCCTACGCCAACGGCCCGCTGCATCTGGGCCACCTGGTCGGCTACATCCAGGCTGACATCTGGGTGCGCGCGCGGCGAATGAGCGGCGGCAAGGCCTGGTTCGTCTGCGCCGACGACACCCACGGCACGCCGATCATGCTGGCCGCGGAAAAGGCCGGGGTCACCCCGGAAACCTTCATCGCCAACATCCAGGCCAGCCACGAACGTGACTTCGCCGCCTTCGGCGTGGCCTTCGACCACTACGACTCGACCAACTCGGCGGCCAACAAGGCACTGACCGAGCAGTTCTACCTGAAGCTGGAAGCGGCCGGCCACATCAGCCGCCGCTCGGTCGCGCAGTTCTACGACCCGGCCAAGGGCATGTTCCTGCCCGACCGCTACGTCAAGGGCATCTGCCCGAACTGCGGCAGCCCCGACCAGTACGGCGACAACTGCGAAGTCTGCGGCGCGACCTATGCACCGACCGACCTGAAGGAGCCGCGCTCGGTCATCTCCGGTGCCACGCCGGAAATGCGCGATTCGGAGCACTTCTTCTTCGAGGTGGGCCACTTCGATGCGTTCCTGCGCGAATGGCTGGCCGGCGATGTCGCACTGCCGGGCGTGAAGGCCAAGCTGGGTGAATGGCTCAATGCCGAAGGCGGCCTGCGCGCGTGGGACATCTCGCGCGATGCGCCGTACTTCGGCTTCCAGATTCCCGGCCAGCCGGGCAAGTACTTCTACGTCTGGCTGGACGCACCGATCGGCTACCTGTCCAGCTTCCAGACCCTGTGCGGCAAGATCGGCGAAGACTTCGAAGCGCACCTGCGCGCCGGCACCGCCACCGAACTGCACCACTTCATCGGCAAGGACATCGTCAACTTCCACGGCCTGTTCTGGCCGGCGGTGCTGCATGGCACCGGCCACCGCGCGCCGACCCGCCTGCACGTCAACGGCTACCTGACCGTAGACGGCGCCAAGATGAGCAAATCGCGCGGCACCTTCGTGATGGCGCGTACCTTCCTCGACGCCGGCCTGGAGCCGGAAGCGCTGCGCTACTACTACGCCGCCAAGTCCGGCGGTGGCGTCGACGATCTCGACCTGAACCTGGGTGACTTCATCGCCCGCGTCAACGCCGACCTGGTCGGCAAGTTCGTCAACCTGGCCAGCCGCTGCGCCGGCTTCATCAGCAAGCGTTTCGACGGCCAGCTGGCCGCACAGCTGCCCGATGCGGCGCAGTACCAGCGCTTCGTCGACGGCCTGGCGCCGATCCGTGAAGCCTACGAGCGCAACGATCCGGCCGCGGCGATCCGCCTGACCATGACCCTGGCCGACGAAGCCAACCGCTACATCGACGACGTCAAGCCGTGGGTGATCGCCAAGCAGGATGGCGCCGACGCGCAGCTGCAGGCCGTGTGCAGCCAGGGCCTGAACCTGTTCCGCGTGCTGGTCACTGCCTTGAAGCCGGTGCTGCCGGCCACCGCTGCGCAGGCCGAGGCCTTCCTGGCCGCGCCGGTGACCGACTGGACCGAACTGGCGCAGCCGCTGCTGGGCCATCGCATCACCGAGTACACCCCGCTGTTCACCCGTATCGACCCGAAGAAGATTGACGCCATGATCGACGCCTCCAAGGACACCCTGCAGCCGGCCGCCGCTGCCGCCCCCGCCGCCAAGACCGACGCCGCCAAGCCGGCCGCACCGGCACCGGCCAAGGACGAAGCCAAGGGCGCCGACGCTCCGGCCTACATCGGCATCGACGATTTCGCCAAGCTCGACCTGCGCATCGGCAAGGTGCTGGTGTGCGAGTTCGTGGAAGGTTCGGACAAGCTGCTGCGCTTCGAACTGGACGCCGGTGAACTGGGCAAGCGCCAGATCTTCTCCGGCATCCGTGGCAGCTACGGCGAGCCGGAAACGCTGGTCGGCCGCAGCGTGGTGTTCATCGCCAACCTGGCCCCGCGCAAGATGCGCTTCGGCCTGAGCGAAGGCATGATCCTGTCGGCCGGTTTCGACGGCGGCGCGCTGGCGCTGCTGGACGCCGACAGCGGTGCGCAGCCGGGCATGCCGGTCCGCTGATGCCTGCAGCGGGCGTGGCCACGGCCGCGCCCGCCGACTGCACTGGCCACCGGAGGCAACGCGATGGGAAGCAACGGAATGGAACTGGCGCTGTTCGACTTCGACCACACCGTGACCACCTGCGATACCTATGGCCGTTTCCTGCGCCGCGTGGCCACCGCCGAACAGCTGGCGCAGGCGTGGTGGAAGGTCGGCCCGTGGCTGGCCGCATACAAGCTCAAGCTGATCTCGGCCGAACGCATCCGCGCACGCGTCACCCGCCTGACGTTCAGTGACCGCCACAGCGATGACATCGCCACGCTGGCCGCCGGCTTCTCGCGTGAGTTCCTGCCCGACGTGGTGCGCCCGGAAATGCTGGAGCAGATCCGCTGGCACAGGGAACAGCAGCACACCGTGGTGATCGTGTCCGGTTCGCTGGACCTGTACCTGCGGCCGTGGTGCGAGCAGCTGGGCCTGCTGCTGATCTGCAACCGGCTGGAAAGCCAGGACGGCCGCCTGACCGGTCGCTATGCCGGTGGCGACTGCGGCCCGCGCAAGGTCGAGCACATCCGTCGCCAGTTCGACCTGTCGCGCTACGTGCGCATCCATGCCTACGGCGACAGTTCCGAAGACAAGCCGATGCTGGCGCTGGCCCACGAGCGCTGGTTCCGTGGCAAACCCCTGAAGTAACCCCAACGCGCAGCCTTCGCCACGCATGAGCCTGATCCCACCCCTGACCGAACGCCTCGACCGCCTGCTGCCGCAGACCCAATGCGGGCAATGCGGCTATGACGGCTGCCGCCCGTACGCGCAGGCAATGGCACGCGGCGAGGCGGGCGTGGACCGCTGCCCGCCGGGGGGCGATGCTGGCGCGCGCGCACTGGCGCAGGTACTGGGCGTGCCCGCCATTCCGTTTGATCGTTCGCGTGGCGAACACAAGGCGCCGCAGGTGGCGTTGATCGTGGAAGCCGACTGCATCGGCTGCACCAAGTGCATCCAGGCCTGCCCGGTGGACGCCATCGTCGGCGGCGCCAAGTACATGCACACGGTCATTGCCGATCTGTGCACCGGTTGCGAGCTGTGCATACCACCGTGCCCGGTGGATTGCATCGAGATGGTGCCGGCATAGCCGGGGTCAGATCCCTTTTCCGACGGGAAAGGGATCTGACCCCGTTCAATGATTACGGCACCGCGGCCGTCACCACGATCTCGACCTTCCACTCGGCGTGGGCCAGCTTGGCTTCGAACGTTGCGCGGGCCGGGGTCGCGCCCTCGACCACCCACTCGTCCCATGCCTTGTTCATGCCGTCGAAGTCGGCGATGTCGGCCAGGAACACTTCGGCGCGCAGCACGTGCTGGCGATCACTGGCGACCAGCGCCAGCAGCTTGTCGATCTCGGCCAGCACCTGCCGGGTCTGCCCGGTGATGTCCTGGCTGGTGTCTTCCGGAATCTGGCCGGAGAGGTAGGCGACCTTGTTGTAGACGGTCATTTCGGACATGCGCGGTCCGACGTCGTAACGCTCCATCATGGGCGTGGCTCCTGCGGGTGATCAGGCCTGCATTGTCCTCCAATCCGGTCAACGATGGGTGCACGGGTCCCCCGCGCGACACGTCACTACCGGGCTCCGACACACCCGCTGGTCAAATGGCGGCGACAGGCGCACGATGCGCCACGCCCGCGTTGACACCGCACTCGCCCCTCCTGACGCACCCTTGCGCCGATGACCCCAGCCACCGACCCCGCCACCGCTTCCTCCACCCCGGCATGGAAGCGGGTCCTCACCATCATTGTTCCCCTGCTGATCCTCTCGCTGGCCCTGCATGGCCTGGCCAGTGAATTCGATGAGCACGGCTACCGTGCCATCCGCCAGGCGTTCCGCCAGCTCAGCGGCATGCAGATCGCGCTCACCGTGGTGCTCGGCCTGGCCAGCTACGCCTGCCTGATCGGCTTTGATGCCATCGGCCTGCGACGCAGCGGCATCCGCGTGCATCCGGCGCGCATCGGCATCACCGCCTTCCTTGCGCATACGCTGGGCCAGACCGTGGGCTTTGCGGCATTGACCGGAGGCGCGGTGCGCCTGCGTGGCTACCGCAGCGCCGGTCTCGACCTGGCGCAGATCGGCCAGGTGGTGCTGATGAGCACGCTCGGCTTCGTGTTCGGTGCATGGCTGCTGATCAGTGTGGCGCTGTGCATGGAACCTGCGGCGGCAGCGTTGGCATTGCCATTGAATCCCGATGCCGTGCGCATCGTCGGCATCGTCGCGCTGCTCGCCTATCTCGGCACCGTGCTGCTGGTCGGCCGCGATGGACGGCAGTTCAGCGTGTTCGGCCATGCGTTGTGGCTGCCCGACCGCCGCACCATGATCGGCGTCACCGTGCTCAGCGTGATCGAACTGGTGCTGGCCAGTGCCGCGTTCTACGTGCTGCTGCCGGACTCCACGCCGACCGGCCTGCCCGGCTTCGTCGGCCTGTACCTGGTGGCGGTGCTGGCCGGCCTGGTCTCGACCGTGCCGGCCGGCCTGGGCGTGTTCGAATGGAGCCTGCTGAAGCTGTTGCCGCAGGTGGCACCGGCGGCGGTGCTGGCGGCGGCGCTGATCTACCGCGTTACCTACTACGTGCTGCCGCTGGTGCTGGCCACGCTGCTCGCGCTTGCGCCCGCCCTGCGCCAGCCGCTGCAGGCCAGTGCCGGGGCAACCCGTGCCGGCTGGAACGCGCTGCGCCCATGGTTGCCGCAGATCATCGCGCTGGCAGTGTTCAGCATCGGCGCCGCGCTGGTCATCGACGGCACACTGCCGACGCCGCGCCGTCACCTGGTGAACGCCTCGCTGCCGATCCTGGAAACCTCGCACCTGATCGGCAGCCTCAGTGGCGTCGCGCTGCTGCTGATCGGCCAGGGCCTGGCCCGGCGCAGCCACGCGGCGTGGATGCTGGCGATGGCGGTGTGCGTGGTCACCCCGCTGCCGCTGTGGCTGCGCGGTGGCCAACCGTTGATCGCCGTCTCGGCAGTGCTGGTGGCGATGGCGCTGTGGGCCGCGCGCCGCGAGTTCTACCGCCAGGGTGCGCTGCTGGACGAAGCCTGGTCGTGGCCGTGGCTGCGCAACCTCGGCCTGGTGCTGGTGGCGGTCACCTGGCTGCTGTTCTTCACCTACAGCCATGTCGAATACCAGAATGAGCTGTGGTGGCAGTTCGCGGTGTCCGGCAACGCACCGCGCGCGTTGCGTGCGTTGCTGGTGGTGGCCATCGCGCTGGTGATGTTCGGCCTGGCGCGCCTGCTGCACAGCACGCGCAGCCCGCTGCCGGCCGCCGATGAACCCACGCTGCAATCGCTGGCACCGGTGCTGGCCGGTGCCACCGACACCCAGGCCTGCCTGGTGCTGACCGCTGACAAGGCAGTGCTGCGCGACGAGGCGAAGCTGGGCTTCGTGATGATGCAGCGCTATGGGGGTTCGCTGATCGCAATGGGCGATCCGGTCGGCCCTCCGGACGTTGCCCGTGCATTGATCTGGCGCTTCCGCGAGGAAGCCGACCGCCTCGGCCTGCGTCCGGTCTTCTACCAGGTCGGCGAGACGTACTGGCAGACCTATCTCGACCTCGGCCTGGGCCTGGTCAAGCTGGGCGAAGAAGCGATGGTGCCGCTGCACGACTTCGGCCTGGAAGGCCGCGAACGTGCCGACCTGCGCCAGGCCTGGAACCGCGGCAAGCGCAGCGGCCTGTCGTTCCGCGTGGCGCCGGTGGAGGAAATTCCCAGCCTGCTGCCGCGCCTGCACGCGATCTCCAACGCGTGGCTGGAAGACAAGGCCGGCGACGAAAAGGGCTTCTCGCTGGGGAGCTATGACCCGGACTATCTGGCGCGCTTCCCGGTGGCGCTGGTGGAGGCCGAAGGCCAGATCGTGGCCTTCGCCAACCTGTGGCAGGCACCGGCCGGTGCCGAGCTGTCGGTCGACCTGATGCGCCACGTCAACGAGGCGCCGAAGGGCACGATGGACTTCCTCTTCATCGAGCTGTTCCTGTGGGGCCGCGCGCAGGGCTATGCACGCTTCTCGCTGGGCATGGCGCCGCTGTCCGGGCTGGCACAGCATCGTCTGGCCGGCCGCTGGAACCGACTGGCCGGCCTGCTGGCGCGGCATGGCGAACGCTTCTACGGGTTCAGTGGCCTGCGTCGTTTCAAGTCGAAGTTCGATCCGCAGTGGCGGCCACGCTATCTTGCTGCGCCAGGCGGCATGCACCTGCCGGCCGCGCTGCTGGACGCCACGCGCCTGATCTCGCTGGACCCGCGGCGTAACTGACGCCGCCGACCCGGCGGGCATGGCCCGGCGTTACCGGCCACCCGGTAGGTGTCGACCTTGGTCGACACGCTCATCCCCAAGGTGCCCTCAGCCCCAGCGCCGACCAAGGTCGGCGTCTACCAGCAGCCGTCGAGCATGGCCCGGCGTTACCGGCCACCCGGTAGGTGTCGACCTTGGTCGACACGCTCATCCCCAAGGCGCCCTCAGCCCCAGCGCCTACCAAGGTCGGCGTCTACCAAGCGCTACATACCGCCCTTGAGGATCACTTCGGCCAGGCGGTCGTAATCACCATTGAAGTGGTGGTCGCCAGGCAGCTTCACCTTCTGCACGCCGTCGTTGGCCGGCAGGCCGGGGCACAGCGCGTCATCGTCGTCCTGGCCGTAGACGCACAGCGTCTTGCCAGCCGGCAGCCTGGCCACCTCCGGTGCGATCGGCAGGCCGTCGCCGCCACCGCCCAGCCAGTTGCTGACGTGGAATTCGAAGTCGGCCTTCTTGCCTACCGACAGCAGCACGATACGGTCCAGCGCCTCACGGGTGCCGGCGTCGAGCTGGTTGATGGTGGCCGGCAGCACGTCGGCACCCTGCGAGAAACCGATCAGCATCACCTTGTCGCGATGCCACTGCTGGCGGTAATGGTCGATGATCTTCTGCAGGTCGCCGGCAAAGCCCTTCGGTGTGCGCTCGCTCCAGAAGTAGCGCAGCGAGTCGATGCCGACCACCGCCACGCCATGCTCGTTGAGCGACGACGCCACGTCCTTGTCCAGGCCGGCCCAGCCACCGTCGCCGGAAACGAACACGGCCAGCGTGTCACCGTTGCCGGTCGCTGGCACTTCCACTACCGGCAGCCCCTTCAGCGCGGCCGGTGGCGGCGCCAGGCTGACGCCGGTCTGCGCACCGATCACCCGCGCCGCGGCCACCAGGCCCGGTGACGCATCCCCGCGCGCGGTGCGCTTGAACTCGCGCGCCATCGCCACCTGCTGCACGAACCGGCTGGCCTCGCCCACCTTGCAGCCGTGGTCACCGGCCGCACTCAACCATGGGAAGTTCAGTTCGGCGGGCTGGAGCATGTTGTGCTTCACACCATCGCCGCAGACCATGCGCTCGTGGCTGTGGTCCGGGCAGAAGCCGGTGGTCAGCAGGCCGGCAATCACTTGAGTATCAGCCTGCGCGGCCAGCGAATAGGCCAGTTCGGCGCCCTCACCATCGCCGCCGACCAGCGGCAGGTGGTAGCCCGAAAGATGCAGGGAGGCCTGCAGCCAGCGCGAGAAGTTCTCAACGTCGCCGGAACCGAACGAACAGGTCGGGTCACCCTCGCGCTTGAGTACCCCGCGTAGGTGCGCGATGTCCACGGCGGCAACCATCGCGCCATCGGCACGCAGGGCTTCGATCGGCAAGCGGCTGGTATCGCCACCGGCGCTGGGTTCGTGGAACCAGATCACCACTCGCTGCGGCGTTCCCGATGGCATGTGCACCGGAATCTGTTCGAACCGCCCGTGGCTGAACTGCTGCACGGCCGCTGCCGCTGTTGCCGGTAGTGCGGCCAGTGCCAGCACCACACCCATTGCCCTGCCCAGCCCTGCACGCTTCATATCGCATCCCCGATGGAATGCGCACACGATACGCTGCCTCCCCGTGCACGGCACGTACCGGTGCAGGCTGTTGGGCTTTCAGCAGGCTGCGGCGCGACGACTGCGCCGATACAGCGCCAGCGCCAGATACAGCAGCCAGCCCACGATCACCACGATCACCCCTTTCTGCCCCAGCCCGCGCGGCGGTCCGCCACGCCACAGCACATGCAGCCACAGCAGCACGAAGGCCAGCCAGGCCCAGCCCCACAGCAGGCCCGCAGCGGACTGCCAGCCCGGCTCGCGACGCAGGTACCAGGCCTGCAGCAGCATGCCGACGCTGGCACACAGGAACGCCGTGTTTGCTGCCAGCCCATGGATGAACGGTGCCAGCAGCGGCGTGGCTTCAGGCAGCCAGCTGTCACCGATGGCGACCGTGGCCAGGCCCAGCGCCGAGACAGTGAACAGCAACGGCGCCGCCGCGCTGCGCCGCGGGCCGGTGCTGCCGCGGTAGAGGCTGATGCCCAGCAGGGCGATCGCCAGCGCCAGCAGGCAGTAGGCCGCGCGCAACGCCAGCCCCCACGGCCCGTGCAGGTAGAGGCTGAGCGTGGCCCGCACCCAGTCCAGATCGGTGCGCGCGAACTGGGTCCACAGCGCGGTGGCCACGAACAGCAGCAGCGCCACCAGCGCCAGCAGCGCCGCCGGACGCGCGCGGCTCATGCGGACGCCTCCGGGTGCCGCGCCCGCCATTCGGCCAACGCCTTGCGATAGCGCTGCAGCTCGTCGGCATACAGGTCCAGCACGCACAGCGGGCAACCGCTGCCGCAGCATTCGTTGGGACCGGGCTCTTCCGGCGGCAGCGGACGGGGATCGGGATCAGGGACGGACACGGTTGGAAGCGACAATCGGTGGAAACAGGCCCCAGTGTACCGGGCTGGCTCAGCGGCCCAGCTGCCGGCGCAGGTTGTCGCGGGCGGCCGCGTCGAGGCGCTGATGGAAGAACCCGCTGAGGAAGATGCGCGGTGCACGCAGCAGGCCCTGCAGGAAACGGCGGCGACCGGCGCGATACAGGAAGCCCGGAACCACGCCCTTGTACTCTTCGGCCACGCCACGGTCATAGGCGGTGAACACCGGTTCCGGCGCGGCCAGGATCGCCATGTCGCAGTCCAGGAACAGCGCCGCCTCGGCATCGACATCGTCCGGGCCGAGCTCGCCATGGCGAGCAGTCAGCAGGATCAACTGCTCGACCCGGGCCGCATCGACTGCGGCCAGTTCCGGTGCCTGTGCGATCGCCTGCAGGGCCAGCTGCGCCGAACGCGCCTCGTTGTCCTTTCGCCCCGCCACGTAGATCGCATCGTGGTAGAGCACGGCCAGGTAGACCTCGGCCGGTTGCTGCCAGCCGGGGCCGTCGGCAACCTCCTGGCAGTGCTGCAGCACCGCGCGTACGTGGCCGAAGTGATGGTAGGCACGTGGTGGCGTCGCATAGCTGTCCTGCAGCGCCTGCCACTGCGCCGGAGCGAGCGTCAGCGGGGAGAAGTCCATGCCCGGATCATCCTGCCTGCGCCGGCGGCGGGCAAGCTGGCGGTTTTTTCACCACACCCTCACAACGCCCTTCGCACGGGGCCGCAACGCGGTTGTCCACAGCTTTGTCGAGCGCTGGTCCACACCGGCTGTGGATGAACGCGCGGACCGACCAGCGGTCACTGCAGCGGTGCGCGCACAGGTCTACACTCGCCTCAGGCGGGAGCGCCCGCCGCTGCCGGGAGCCGTCATGTACCGTCCTGCCGCCCGATCCGTTCTTCTCGCGCTGGCCGCATTGGCGGCACCGTCCGCGATCGCACTGAACCCTGCCGCGACCGAAGCCCCCACGGTGGTTGCCAGCACCGCCGCGCCGACGATTCCGACGCCCCAGCAGGTGTTCGCGATTCCACCGGCGATGCTCGACATGCTGCGCACGCAGGTGATCAACCGCAGCTACTCGCGTGAGCAGCGCCTGCAGGCACTGGTGGAGATGATCTTCGACCGCCATGGCATGGACCTGCAGTACGACGCCGACGCGACCCTCACCGTCAGCGAGATCTGGCAGCAGCGACGCGCCAACTGCCTGGCCTTCACCCTGATGTTCGTCGCACTGGCACGCGAAGCCGGCATCCAGGCGCGCGTGCAGGAAGTCGGCCAGGTGGTGTCGTGGTACCAGGACCAGGCCCAGGGCCTGGTCTACAGCGTGGGGCACGTCAATGCCGGGGTCGGCTTCGCCGGCCGCTTCGCCACCGTCGATCTGGATCGCAATGTGCTGTACGACCGTCGCGGGCCGCTGCCGATCAGCCAGGCGCGGGCATTGGCGCACTTCTACAACAATCGCGGCGCCGAACGCATGGCCAGCGGCGATCTGGTCGGCGCGCGTGCCTTCTTCAATGCCGCACTGGCACAGGACAACAGCTTCGCCGCCACCTGGAACAACCTGGGCGTGCTGGAAAACCGCAAGGGCGATGCCGTCGCTGCGCGCCGGGCATTGGAAACGGCACTGCGGCTGGACGGCCGCCAGGACGCTGCACTGACCAACGCCAGTGCCCTCTACCGCAAGCTGGGCATGGTCGCGCAGGCACAGGCACTGGAGCAGCGCTTGCAGTCGGTGCAGCGCGAAGACCCGTTCGCGCAGTACATGTTCGGCGCCGAGGCCGAACGCGCCGGCCAACTGGAGCAGGCGATCCGCTATTACCGGCAGGCCGTGCGCCTGTACGACACCGCGCACCAGTTCCACTTCGGGCTGGCGCGAGCCTATTTCCTGGCCGGCCAGCTCAAGCGCGCCGATCGTGAACTGCTGCGTGCACAGGAACTGGGCGGTGCAACGCAGCAGGCGCGCTACCAGGCCAAGCTGGACAGCCTGGCCCGCTGGCGCGCGCAGCAGCAGGCCAGGCGCTGAAAGCCAGTCAGGCCTTCTTGAGGAAGCAGGTCTTCAGGACCAGGCCCTTGATCTTGTCCGAGTTGCCTTCGATGTGCTCGGCATCGTCCTCGACCAGGCGGATGTTGCGGATCACGGTGCCCTGCTTGAGCGGGATCGAGGAGCCCTTCACCTTCAGGTCCTTGATCACGGTGACAGTGTCGCCGGCCTGCAGGGTGTTGCCGTTGCTGTCACGCACGACCAGGGTCGAACCGGCACCTTCCTCGGCGGTCCATTCGAAGCCGCAGTCGGCGCAGATCCACAGCGCGCCGTCGGCATAGGTGTTTTCCAGGGTGCACTGCGGGCAGGCGGGGGCAGAAGACATCAGCAAGTACCTCAAAGTGAATCAACAGCGGTCATTGTAACCGCCCGGCTCCCGTGGCCTTTTCCGGGCAGTACCCAGGTGCCCCTTCACCCGATCCGGAACCCCGATCCAAAACAGGAAACCGCGGGAACTTGCAGTCGGCGGCGAACTGCAGCAGAGTGCGCGGCCCCTGATCGCCCCCGGAACTCCCCATGCGCCTCGGCATCGACTTCGGTACCAGCAACTCCGCCGCCGCCATCGTGCATGAGGGGACACTGCTGCCGATCCGCTTCGGCGACGCCGAGCAGTTCCGTACCAGCGTGTACTTCCCCGGCGTGGTGCCCGACCCGGATGACTTCCAGCTCGACGACGGCCAGGAACACCAGCTGCAGCAGATGATCGACAGCGCTGCGCGCGCGGCCCGTGCCGCCGGCCAGGAACGCACGCCACAGGCGCTGCGCCGCGAGGCCCTGCGCGCGCTGCGCCGGGAATGGATGGAAGCCCGAGCCGGCAAGGAACGCAGCGCCAGCGACCTGCTGCAGAACGCGGTCTACGGCGACGATGCACTGGAAGCCTATTTCGAGGAACACGAAGGCAACCTGGTGCAGAGCCCGAAGTCGATGCTCGGCTACAACCTGCACCCGCGCGCGAAGCAGACCATCACCGGCATCGCCGCGCACATCCTCGAACACATCCGCCTGACCGCCAGCGCCCAGCTCGGCCAGCCGCTGCGCGCCGCCCTGCTTGGGCGTCCGGTGCAGTTCCGCAGTTCGATCGGCGCAGCCGGCAACGACCAGGCGCTGGATATCCTGCGCGAAGCGGCCACCCAGGCCGGCTTCGACCAGATCGATTTCCTCGAGGAACCGGCCGCGGCGGCCATGCATTACCACGCCGAAAGCCGTGAGCGGCACCAGGCCGTGATCGTCGACATCGGTGGCGGTACCACCGACATCGCGCATGCCGAAGTCGGCGGCGACGACGCCCCGCGCATCCACCGCGCCTGGGGTATCGCCCGCGGCGGTACCGATATCGACCTGGCGCTGAGCCTGTCCAGCTACATGCCGCTGTTCGGCCGCGGCATCACCCGCGTGCCCGCCCACCACTACGTGGAAGCGGCCACCGTGCAGGACATGACCCGCCAGCGCGACTTCCGGCTGCACAAGTACGACCATGTCGACGACCCGTGGGGTGCGCGCCTGCAGGCCCTGCAGGACACCGGCAACACCGCCCGCCTGTACCGCGACGTCGAGCGCGCCAAGATTGCCCTCAGCGCCGCCAACGAACATCGGAGCACGCTGGACTACATCGCCCGCGACCTGCATGCCGACAGCAGCGCCGACGGCCTGGCCGCCGCCGCCCATGGCTACCTGGAGCAGATCCGCGAGCTGCTGGCACAGGTCCGCAGCGACATCGGCGGCGACCCGGATGCGGTGTTCCTGACCGGCGGCATGTCCCGCGCTGGCTACCTGCGCCAGGCGGTGGCAGCCGCCTTCCCCGGCGCCCGCATGGTCCACGGCGAGCCCTCGCTGGGCGTCGTCCAGGGCCTGGCATTGGCGGCAGCCAGCCAGGATTAACAAAACGTTACGCGGTCTAAGTTACTCTTGGTCGGCTAGAACCCCGCTGCACCTTCCACCGGCCACGCCGGTGTGTGTCCACGGTGCAGCCTGGCCCGCCCTGCGGGCCTAGCGGCCATGCCTTCCTGGCTCGTTCATGGTCCGCGCAGCACCTGAGCCGCCATCGAGACCCGCTTTGGGCACCCGCCAGGCCCCTGTGGCCTTACAACCTGACGCAGCACCTGCACCCATCGACTGCCGCCGTTGTGACGCGGTCTGTTGCCGGCTGCCCGTGCTGCTGCAGCCCGGCGACCACGTGCCTGGCCAGTTCCTGTCACGCGACACCCACGGCCGTGCCGTGATGGCGCGCAACGAGGAAGGCTGGTGCGCGGCGATCGATCCCTATCACCTGCGCTGCACGATCTATTCGCAGCGCCCGGCGATCTGCCGCCAGTTCTCGATGGGTGGCGATGACTGCCGCCGTGAGCGGCAGGACTACCTGCGCCAGGCCGATGCCTGGGCGCTTTCCTCCCCTTCCACCTGACAGGAGCAACCATGCCCCGCAAGGCAAAGACCCCCGCGAAGGCCAGCAACAGCATCCGCAGCGAACGCAAGGGCGCGGCCGCCAGCACCGTGGTCAGCAGCGATTCGATCGCTTCGGACCTGGCAGCGTTCCGCAAGGCCGGTGGCAAGATCGAAGTCCTCGGCACCACCTGGGCGCTGAAGAAAGCCAGCTGACCCAGCACCGACCGCGGCGGCGCTGCCGCCGCGGCCTGCCGGACCGTGCTCAACGGTCCAGGCGTACCCGCACGCTGCCCGAGTGCGACTGGATGCGGATGTCACCATCACCGCCTCCCAGACGCGTGTCGAGATGGCTGCCTGGCCCGTAGCGTGGCCGCTCCACCTGCCCGGCATCGCTGTTGATCGAGCCGCTGAAGCTGTTCACCGACAGCTGCGCCGACACCGCGCGCGGCAGACTCAGCGTGACCGAGGCACTGACCGATTCGACGTTGATACGGCCACCAGGTGCCAATCCGGCTGCTGCCAGGTCGATGCTGCCCGAGACGGTCTCCACTGCCAGCCGCTGCACGCGGCCAGCGTCGACCTCGACCCGCCCCGACACCGTCTGCGCACCGATATCACCGGACACGCCGCCGCCGGCCTCAATCCGGCCACTGACTGTGTTCACATCCAACTTCGGCGTCTGCAGGCGTGCGCTCACGCTGCCGCTGACCGTGTTGAGCTTGCTGTCGCCGCTGCGACCGGAGGCGCTCAGGCTGCCGCTGACCGTGTCGGCCTGCAGCCGTCGCACGTCGATGCCACTGATGTCCTGGCTGGCACTGACCGTGCTCAGCAGCAGCTCCACCGAGCGCGGCACGTTCAGCACCAGCGTCGCGCCACCGTTGTTGTTGCGGCGCGGGTATTCGATCTCCCAGCGCACACGGTTGGCGCTCTTCTCCTGGCGCAGCTGCAGGCCGTCGCTGAGCGTGCCGGTGAGCTGCACGTCGTTGCGGTCCCAGCCACGCACGGTCACCTTGCCAGCGACGTTGCTCAGCTCGATGCGACCACCCGCCGCCAGAGTGTGGCGCTCGTCGATGCGGGTGTCGGCCAGCGCCACGGCAGGGGCCAGCAACAGCGCGACACAGCAGGAAATCAGGGTTCGGGTCATGGGGGTCTCCTCAGGTCGTCAAGCCGGACTCGGCGGCATAGGCCGCCTGCCGGGTCAGTTCCAGCCGCAGCGCGTAGGTGCGCTTGAGCTGGCCAAGCAGGTGCGGCGCACGCGGGTCCTGCGCCAAGGCGGCACGGATCTGCGCCGCGCTTTCATCCAGTTCATGCAGGGCCGGCTGCCATTCCGGCGCCCGGCCATCGGGCAGCGCGGCCACGGCCTGCTGGTACTGCTCGGTCATCGCCGCCGCCTGCAGCTGCAGCGCGGACGGCACCGGCGCGTCCGGCAGCGCAAGCCGCCACGGCGCCACCGCATACACTGCCAAGCTGGCGGCCAGCGCGGCACCCACCGGCAGCCACCAGCGGCGTCGCGAACGCGCAGGCAGGACCACCACGTTGTCCGTTGGCGCAGGTGCTGCCTGCGGTTCACGCGGCGGCAGCTGGGCCGACAGGCGTGCCCAGCCATCGGTGGGCAGGCTGCGCTCGGGTGGCAGTGCGCGTAGTCGGGCTGCCAGATCGTGGTCGGAATCGTGGTCGTGTGTACTCATGTCATGTCTCCCAGCCGTGCGCGCAACAGGCCGCGCGCACGATGCAACTGTGCCTTGGAACTGCCGACAGCCATCTGCAGTTGTTCGGCAATTTCCTGGTGTTTCCAGCCTTCGATGTCGTGCAGTACCAGTACCGCACGTGCCCGTGGCGGCAGCGTCGACAGCGCCCGTTCGAGGTCGCGTTCAGTGCCGGCACAGCGGTCGTGTACCGCCAGTTCCTGCAGGCCGCCGTCCACCTCGTCCAGGCTGTCGTGATCCTGCCCGGCAGCCCGGCCGCGCAGTTCCATCAGCGCAGCGTTGACGCCCAGGCGATGCAACCAGGTCGACAGGCTGCTCTCGAAACGGAACCCCGGCAGCGCCTTCCATGCCTGCAGGAAGGCTTCCTGCAACGCATCCTCGGCACGCGCCTGCTGGCCCCCGCACAAGCGCCATAACACAGCGAACACACGCGGCGCATGGCGCCGGTACAGCAGTTCATAGGCTGCGGTATCACCGGCGGCAGCCGCCCGCACCAGGGCGGGTTCGTCGACAGGGTCGTGGGCGGCAGGCGGTGCTGGCATGGTGGTGTCGAGCATATCGCTTGGATGCGGTGACCCGGGAAAAGGTTTAGAGCCGATCGATGATCGATGCCATGCAACCTTTTCGGCGACTGCTGCATCCATGGAAGGTCCTTCGCAAAAACGCCGTAAGGGAGTCCCGCCATGTCCAGCCCAACCTGCGCCGCCCTGCTGGTGATCGCCGCCTGCGTCGTGCTGCAGGCACTGGGCCTGTCGCTGCACCTGCGCCCCGACAACGGCCGCGCCTGCCTGCAGCAGCACCGCCAGGAGCTGGTCTGCCTGGCCTGGACCCCGGTGGTCGAATCCCCGGCACGTGCCGGGTAACATCGAGGGCCGTTTCCATCCCCCGTAGTCGCCCCATGATGTTGTCGCTGAAGGATCACCTGCCGGCCTGGACCCACCCCTGGCTGAATGACGTGGGCATCGCCCTGCAGATCGTACTGGTGCTGCTGGCGGCCTGGCTGCTACGGGTGCTGGCGCGGCGCCTGATCCGGCGCTTCGCCGAGCACTACACGCTGCCACCGGAGATGGTGATGGGCGCGCGCCGTATCACCAGTTTCGTAGTCTATTTCAGTGCCCTGCTGTACATCCTCAGCCTGCTCGGCGCATCGCCATCGGTCCTGTGGACCGCCTTCACCGGCTTCGCGGCCGTGGGTGCGGTCGCGTTCTTCGCCGCCTGGAGCGTGCTGTCCAACATCTTCTGCACGCTGCTGATCTTCACCACCCGCCCGTTCCGCCTGCACGACTACATCGAGGTGCTGGAGAATGGCGAGAAGCCGGGCCTGAAGGGCCGGGTGATCGACGTGAACCTGATCTACACCACGCTGCAGGAAACCGGCGACGGCCACGAAGGCACGGTGCTGCAGTTGCCGAACAACCTGTTCTTCCAGCGCACGGTGCGGCGATGGCGCGACCCGGCGCAGGCCCCCGGCGGCATCCAGGGCGACGGCTGAGGGGGTTTTCGGCAGGGCTGCGCCCTGCACCTGCCGAAACAACGTCAACTTCAACATCAAGAACGGGCATTCCGTGGGATGGCGGGATGGGTCCGGTTGAGGGGGGCGCCGTAAATACGTCCATGTAGGCTCGGTCGCCGCATCCATGCGGCTCACGCCCCCTCAACCGGACCCTCCCCGCCTTCGACAGTTTCCCGCGATCTGTCGGGTATTGCTTTCTGTAGGGCCGAGCCATGCTCGGCTCAAATCGTTCCGATATCGAAATTTTCGATTTCGATGGGGATTTATCCACGCACGGCGGGATCTACCTGATCGCGGAAATCTGTCAGAGGCGGGGCGGTGTCGGAGTGCGGGGTGTCAGCCGCATGGATGCGGCTGCCAAGCCTACAAGGACGTACTTGCGGCGTCCCCGCAATCCGACACCGCCCCGACACCCCACGGAACGCCAGCTCTTGCGGTTGCTCAGGCTTGAAGGCTTCGGCAGGTGCAGGGCGCAGCCCTGCCGAGCAACCTTCACCTCAACTGGCTGTCCTTGCTGCCGCGCCGGTTGTAACCGGCATGCGCCTGCGCTTCATCATCATGTGCCTGCTGGCACGCCACGCACAGTCGAACACCAGGCACGGCCTGGCGCCGCGCCAACGGGATCGGCGCGTCGCATTCCTCACAGTGCTCCAGACCCGGACCCTCGCGCAGCTGGCGGCGCGCGCGGGCGATCGCATCGTCGACGGTGGCGTCGATCTGGTCCTGGACCGCGCCGTCTCCCGCCCATCCGGTGGCCATGGCCATCCTCCGCAGGTGTGTCGCCTGATATGGGGACGATACACCCGCGCTCAAAGGAGCAGCCCCCTGTTGAGCCGAGCCACGCCCGGCAGGCCTTCAACAAGCTGAGCAGAAAGTGGACGGACCCGATCAGGCCGATTACGGCTTAATCCCCTCCGTCCCCTTTTTGCTTACCAGACCAGGTCGTCCGGCACCTGGAACTGCGCGTAGTAGGCGTCGTCCTCGGCGTTGCCGGTGGAGATCTCGGCGGTCGAGCCCGGCTGGCCATGGTCGACGATGATCGCCTCCGGGGCCCGTTCACGCACCTTCTCGGCGGCGGCACGTGGCAGCAGGGCATAACCCTCGCCATTGGCAACGATGACCAGTACGCCCACCGCCAGCGCCTTGCGCAGCTTGGGGTCGATCAGCAGGGTGCGGATCGCCGCGCCATCGCTGAACCGATACTCGTCATCGCCCTTGTGGGGCACGGCATGGGCCGTGATGATCTGTCGGGCCTGGGCCTTGTGTTCGGCCTGCCTGGCCTGGGCGTTGCGTTCGGCGGCCAGCGCACGGTCGCGCTCGACCTTCTCGGCGCGGGCGCGTTCAGCCTCGCGCTGGACCTCAGCCGAGGTCGATTCGGCCTTGCCCTGGCGGGCCTTGGCCTGCGCGCTCGCAGCAGCGCTGGCCTGCGACTTCTTGGCCAGGCCGGCCTTGAGCAATTGTTCCTGCAGCGCGTTGGGCTTTGCCATGGTCGATGCGTACCGCGTGTAATCTTGGATGCCCCATTCTACCGACGCCCCGCCGCCCCTGCATGGCAGTCCTGAAGTACCTCACCGGCTATCCCGAACCCCTGGTCGCCCAGGTCAGCGAACTGCTGGCGCAGGGCAAGCTGGGTCCCTGGCTGCAACAGCGCTACCCGGACCCGCATGAGGTGCGCAGCGACCGCCAGCTGTACGACTACACCCAGGAGCTGAAGGACCGCTACCTGCGCAAGTCGGTGCCGCTCAACAAGGTCTGCTACGACAACACCCTGGAAGTGATCAAGCACGCGCTGGGCACGCATACCGCCATTTCCCGCGTGCACGGCGGCCGCCTCAAGGCCAGCCGCGAGATCCGCATCGCTACCGTGTTCCGCCAGGCGCCAGCAGCGTTCCTGCGCATGATCGTGGTGCATGAGCTCGCCCACCTGAAGGAAGCCGACCACAACAAGGCCTTCTACCAGCTGTGCCAGCACATGGAACCCGATTACCTGCAGCTGGAGTTCGATACCCGCCTGTACCTGACCGAGCTGACCAACCGCGGCCAGCGCTGACCGGCCGCAGCAGCTACACTGCGCGCCCCCTGCCCGACCTGCCTGCCATGGAACCGATCCGTCTCGACAAACGCCTGTCCGCCCTGCTCGGCATCCCGCGCGGCGAAGCGCGACGCTACATCGAAGGCGGCTGGGTCACGGTCAACGGCGAAGTGGTGGAACAGCCGCAGCGCCCGGTCGATGAGGCCGCGCAGATCGTGGTCGCCGAGCAGGCCAGCGACGAAAAGGCCGAGCGGGTCAGCATGCTGCTGCACAAGCCGGCCGGCGTTGCCGCCGAAACCCTCTGTGCGCTGGTCAGCAGTGACAGCCGCAGCGAGCTCGATGCCAGCGGCATCCGCCCCCTGCAACGTCACTTCCACGGCCTGCAGCTGGCCGCCTCGCTTCCGGCCAGCGACAGCGGCCTGGTGGTGGTCAGCCAGGATCCGGCCGCGCTGGCCCATCTGCAGCGTAATCTGGGCCGCACCGAGCAGGAATACCTGATCGAAGTGGCCGAAGGCGGTCCCGAGCGCGGGCCGTGGCTGATGGCGCGGCTGCAGCAGGAATCCGGTGGCGCCAAGGTCAGCTGGCAGAGCGAGCAGCGCCTGCGCTTCGCCGGCAAGGGGCTGACCGCCAAGGGCCTGCGCGTAGCGGTGACCGCCGCCGGCCTGCAGGTGCTGGCCGTGCGCCGACTGCGCATCGGCCGCGTGGCATTGGGGCCGCTGCCGCCGGCGCAGTGGCGTTACCTGGGCAGCGACGAGCGTTTCTGAGGCCGTCCAGGGTCAGAGCCCTTGCCTGCGACAAGGGGTCTGACCCTTAAACCCTCGGGGTCGGATCCCTTTCCGCGGGAAAGGGCTCTGACCCCATCCACGCATGGCGTGGATCCACAGCAATGGGTCTTTCGGCTTTCATCCACGTATGGCGTGGCTCTACCATCGGGGCATGAGCCTGCCCACGCCCTTGTGGCGACGCCTGCTGCGCGTCGCTGCGATCATCCTCGCTGCGCTGTTGCTGCTGGTCCTGTCCGGGCTGCTGCTGGCCGACCACCTTACGCCGCAGGCGCAGGGCGCCCCTTCGCACGTGCTGCCGCTGCAGCCGGCACAGACCCGCATCGACCAGCAGATCGTGCCGTTGCAGGAGGCACACCCAGGCCAGTCGGGCGTGGCGTTCCTCAGTGATGGCATGGATGCCTTCGCCGCGCGCGCGATGATCACCTCCCAGGCTGGTCGCAGCCTGGACCTGCAGTACTACATCTGGCACGACGACCTGATCGGCCACCTGATGGCCAAGGCGCTGTATGACGCCGCCGAGCGTGGGGTGCGCGTGCGCATCCTGCTCGATGACATGAACGCCAAGGACAAGGACGCGCTGATGATGGCGCTCGATGCGCATCCGAACATCGAGATCCGCCTGTACAACCCGTTCCGCAACCGCAGCGGCATCGCGCGCACGCTTGAACTGGTGCAACGCGCCTTCAGCGTGAACCACCGCATGCACAACAAGAGCTGGATCGCCGATGGCCGCATCGCGATCGTCGGTGGCCGCAACATTGGCGAGGAGTACTTCAGCGCGCGCGACGACGTGAACTTCCAGGACCTGGACCTGGTAGTGGCCGGCCCTGCCGTGCAGCAGGCCAACCAGATCTTCGACGACTACTGGAACAGCAGCGCGGCGATCCCGATTTCTGCGCTGGCCTCGTACACCGATGAACAGTTGCGGCAACTGGTGCGGCAGTCGGACCTGGATGCAATGCATGCCAGGGCACAACCCTACCTGCAGCGCGTGGCCGAATCGCGCGCCCTGCAACGGCCCAGCCCGGAACCACTGCACTGGAGCGCGAACGTTCGCATCGCCTCCGATCCGCCGATGAAGCACCGCGATGACGATCGCCACACCTGGCTGGTCAACACCCTCAGCGAGGAGCTGCGCAGTACCCGCCGCAGCGCGCTGTTGATCTCGCCCTACTTCGTGCCTGGCGATGATGGCGTGCAGGCGCTTTCGACGTTGTCCGTGCGCGGCGCGCAGGTTGGCGTGGTGACCAACTCGCTGGCCGCCAACGACGTGGCGGCGGTACACGGCGGCTACATGGGCTACCGGGTGCCGTTGCTGAAGGCCGGCGTGCAGCTGTACGAACTGAAGGCACACGGCCAGCCGGATACCAGCCTGTTCGGCAGCAGCGGCGCCAGCCTGCACACCAAGGCGTTCGTGGTCGATGGTCGCCGCGGCTTCGTCGGCTCGTTCAACCTCGACCCGCGCTCGGCCTACCTCAACACCGAGATGGGCGTGTTGTTCGACGACCCGGTGCTGGGGGCGCAGCTGCGCGATGAATACCTGCGCCTGGCCAGCCCGGAGCACAGCTGGTGGCTGGCGCTGGGCCGCGATGATGATCTGCGCTGGCTGGAGCGACAGCCGCCACCGCACTGGGTGGAGGCCGAACCCGGCGCAAGCCTGGGCAAGCGTTGGACCGCGCGGGCCATCAGCTGGCTGCCGGTCGAATCGCAGCTGTAGCGCTCAGGGCGTTGGACCGGCCGGGTCCTGTCCGGCCTCATCCAGCGTTTCCACGCTGCGCCCATGCAGGCGCCGCCAGATCCAGCGCAATGCATGCGGCGGCGCCGAAGGCAGCTGCTCCAGCAGGGCCAGCATGCGGCTCTGGCTGGCATGCCCATGCCGGCACAGCAGGCTGGCCGCTGCGGCGGCGCTGGCCAGGCGCAGGCTGTCGGCCAACGGTCCTTCTGCGTCCACCGCCAGGGCCTGGTGAACCGGCTCAGGCAACTCCCATGCGGCGGCGACCCGCTGCGCCAACGGCAACGACCACTGCTGCAGCAGTTGCAGTGCCAACGCAGGCTCCACGGCCTCGCCACGGGCCTGCGCTTCCTGCAGCAGCTGGCGCATCACCAGTGCCGCACCCAGGCCCTGCACCAGTCCCAGCCACTGCGCGGCAAAGGCATCACCGAAGGTCACCGTGCGTGCATGATCGGCCGCTGCTCGCGATGCCAGCAGCGCGTGCTCCCAGATGATCGCGCTGAACTGCGGGAACACCTCGCACTGCACCTGCATCACCGGCTGCACCAGTACCGCACTGATGATCTGCCGCACGCCTTCGGTACCGACCAGTGTCACCGCCCGCTGCAGGCTTTCGACCGGGCGCTCATGGACCTTGTAGGCCGGGCTGTTGGCGATGCGCAGCAGGTTGCCGGTCAGCACCGGGTCCTGTCCGATGATCGCGGCCATCACGCGCGCCGAGGCGGCATCGTCGTTGACGGTCTGGATCAGCTGCGGCAGCAGTTGCGGCCGGCGGGGCAGCTGCCGAGCCGCCCAATCGCGGTCCTGCAGCGCGCGCGCCACCGCCTCGCCCAGCCCCGCGGCCTGCACCGGCGTGGATTCACCGGCCAGGCGCGGGTACAGGGCCAGCGCATGCAGGCCGCGCTGCAGATGTGCAGCGATCTCGGCCGACGGCAGCGCCTCGCCCTGCAGGCTCGCCGCTGCGGCGGCCACCGCCTGGCGGGACGCGGCAACCAGCCGCGACGGTGCCGTCCCGGTCGAGCGCGCCAGCCAGCCGCGCAGCGATTGCCACCAGGCCGGTCTCATCGTCGCCTGCCCTGTCGTTGTAATGCCCTTGCCGTCACAGACCGACCTGCCTCTTCACGTCCATCCGGCCACCCGCCGTCGTCGCAGCATCGGCCGCACTTTCATCTTCTTTAACCGGATGGCCACCAACGTCGACGGCACCGGCCGGGGGAATGGACTAGAATGGCGCCGCGCGACCCGTCCCCCAGCCATGACGACGTCGCTTTTTTTGTTTTGGGACCCTACCGTTCACTGGCCGTTCGCTGCAGTTCGCCGCTGTTCGCGCCATCGGAGACGCCATGCTATTCGAAACCCTCGCCACCACCGGCCACGAACAAGTGGTGTTCTGCCACAACCACGATGCCGGCCTGCAGGCGATCATCGCCATCCACAACACCACCCTGGGCCCGGCCTTGGGCGGCGTGCGCATGCGTCCGTATGCCAGCACCGACGAGGCGCTGGCCGACGTGCTGCGGCTGAGCCGGACGATGACCTACAAGAATGCGCTGGCCGGCCTCAACGTCGGTGGCGGCAAGGCGGTGATCATCGGCGACCCGAAGGTGGACAAGACCGAGGTGCTGTTCCGTGCCTTCGGCCGTTATGTCGACTCGCTGGGCGGGCGCTACATCACCGCTGAAGACGTCGGCACCGACGTCAACGACATGGAGAACATCTACCTGGAGAGCCAGTTCGTGACCGGCGTCCACCAGGTCCACGGCGGCTCCGGCGATCCGGCCCCGTTCACCGCCTACGGTGCGCTGCAGGCACTGATGGCGGCGATGCGCTTCAAGTTCGGCCATGAGGAAGTAGGCAAGACCAGCATCGCGGTGCAGGGCCTGGGCCACATCGGCATGGAGCTGGTGAAGCTGCTGCGCGATCGCGGCGCCAAGCTGTATGTCACCGACCTGGACAGCGCGCTGGTTGATCGCGCGGTCAGCGATTTCGGTGCCGAAGCGGTCAAGCCGGACGAGATCCACGAAGTGAACGCCGATGTGTTCGCACCGTGCGCGCTGGAAGGCGCGATCAACGCCGATACCCTGCCGCGGATCAAGGCGAAGATCATCTGCGGTACCGCCAACAACCAGCTGTCGAGCCTGGAAATCGGCGACGAGCTGCATGCGCGCGGCATCCTGTATGCACCGGACTATGCGGTCAATGCGGGCGGCGTGATGAACGTGTCGCTGGAGATCGATGGCTACAACCGCGAACGCGCGATGCGCCTGATCCGAAGCATCTATCACAACCTCACCCGCATCTTCGAACTGTCGCAGCGCGAGAACATCGCGCCGCAGCGGGCAGCCGACCGCATCGCCGAAAGCCGCATCCTGTCCATCGGCAAGCTGAAGATGCCGCTGGGCCGCAGCACCCCGCGCCTGGGCAACCTGCGCGGCGGCTGAGCCTGCCGATGTCGCGCCGGGGCTTTCGACCCGGCGCGACCAACCATTCAGAACCCGGTGCTGTAGCGCAACGCCGCCTGGCGCGCGCCTTCGCCACCGACGCGCTGGTCGAAGCCCAGGCTCAGGCGGCCATTACGGCCCCACCACGACTCCAGCGCCACGCCGAACAGCGCACTGCCGCGCGGCGCGTTCCAGCCCGCCAGCGGCGCCCAGGCATCGACACCGACGAAACTGGCCTGCCAATCCGCATCGGCACCATCAAGCCGCTGCTGCCACTCGGCATGCCCACGCAGGGTCCAGCGCCCCCAGCCGCGTTCGCCACGGATACCGGCCAGCATCTGGCTGCGCTGTACGCGGTTGGCATCGCCACGCAGGCCGAAACCGAAACCACCCCGCTCGTTGAAGGCATCGGTATCCACGCGCGTGGTGCTGGCGCCCAGGTACGGCGTCAACGACGCGCCCGCGCGGCCGAAACGATAGCCGCCTTCGACGCTGGCACTGCTGAAGCGTCCGCCGTAACGTGCGGAGACACCATAGGCACCAGCGCCCAGCAGCAGTTGCCGATCCAGCGCACGGGTGAACTGGCCGCTGCCGACCTGGGCCAGTGCATAGCCCCGGCCCAGGTTCCAGCCGGCGTACATCTGCGCCTGCGCCTGGCGATCACGCCCACGATCGCCGCCGAAGCTGCTGCCACCGTTGCTGCGGGTCTCGCCAAAGGCCACGCCCATCAGCCCATTGCTGCCCAGCGGCAGGTCCTGGCCCGCCATCCAACCGCGGCTGTCGGCAGCATTGCCGGCAAAACTGCCCTGCCCGGCTTCGCCGAGCGCGCTCTGCCAGGCCCCGCGCAGTCGCGGCGCCGCCTGCACGCGATCGAAGCGCTCGGCAATCGCACGGCGTGACATGTCGATGCTGTCGAAGGTGGCCGACTCGGCCCGCGCATGCGCCTGCCCGGACAGGCTCTGCAGGCTGGCCGCCAGGCCTTCGCTGCCACCGCCGGTCCACTGCAGCGCACCAGCCGCCGTGCCGAAGGCCGAGCCCTGCAGGGCGGTACTGCCATCAAGCGCACTGAACGCACCTTCCAGACGTTGCGCAGCGGACTGTGCCGAGGCCGTAAGCCCGGTCGCCGCTGCCGTGACGCTGACCTGGGTCAGGTTCAACCAGGCAGTGTTGCTGTCATAGCCATAGCTGCTCTGCAGCAGCGACAGGCCCTGCAGGCCGCTGGAGGTGGCCGGGCTGCTGAAGGTGCCGCTCAGGCCTCCGCCGGCGTGGATCAGGTCCTGGCGGCTGCCGTTCTGCGGCACATAGCCGGAGACGAAGCCGTGCACGCGCACGCCTCCGTTGATCGTGGCGTTGCCTGTGACCTGCAGCGCATTGGCCCCGAGCGCGATCATCAGCTGTGCGCCGGCCTGCTGGGTGTAGTTGCCCTCGATGGTGCCGGTGGTGTTGCCGGTGGTCAGGAACACGCTGCTGCCGTTGACCACATTGCCGATCACGCGCGGCGTGCCGCCATTGAACTGCAGGCCGGTCGAGTCCGGATCGGGCTGCGCCAGGATCGTCACGTTGGAGCGGATCACGCTGCCATTCTGCAACGACAGGATGCCGCGCTCGATGCGGGTGGCGCCGCCGTAGCTGTTGTTGCCACCCAGCACCAGGGTTCCCCCGCCCTGCTTGACCAGGCCACCGCTGCCGACGATGTCGTTGCTCCACAGCGAACCGCTCGATGGCGCATCGACATTGGCCACCACATCGCCCCAGTCGAAGCGGCCCGGGCCCTTGATCGCCCGCGAGATGTCGAGCAGGCCGTAGCCGAACACCGCATCCACGCCGGGCGCACCGATGTCCTTGGCAGTGCCCAGCAGGGTCTGCCGCACCAGGTTGTTGTCGAAGTACGGGTAGCGCTGCCAGACCAGTGCGGCAGCGCCGGAAATCAGCGGGGCGGCGAAGGACGTACCGTAGTTCCAGTAATAGCTGCTGCCATTGGCATCGGGGTAGACCGCGCTGCCCGGCGCTGCCAGGCAGTAGCGCGCGGCCTGGCCGCAGGCATTGGCGTAGCTGGCCAGCGTGCCCGGCGCATAGGGATCCACCGCGGTCGCCACCAGCCAGCCGCGCTCCAGGTCGGCCGCCGGCAGCGAGCCGGCAACGCCCTGCTGGCTGGGCAGCGCGGCCAGGCTGCTCGGTTCGGAGCGCGCATCGTTGCCGGCCGCGAACACCACCAGCCCGCCATGGTTGATGACGAACGGACGATACTCGGCCGCCACCTGCGCGGTGGTCGGCAGGTCGGTCCAGTACAGGCCGCCCCACGAATTGTTCATCACCTTCACGTTGTAGCTGATCAGGTCCTGGTGGACCTGCGCCACGCCCAGCGGGCCGCTGAAGGAATTGCCCTTGCCGCTGCCGTCATCGACGGGCGGCTTGTCGGCGATGATCCGCGCCGAAACGATCTGTGCGCCGGGGGCGATGCCGCCCGGCCAGGAGCCCACCGAGGCACCGGCGGCCAGGCTGGCCACCGCCGTGCCGTGGCCCACCACGTCGTCGACCTGCAGGTTGTTGCGGGCTGGATCGATGTAGTTGAGGTTGGCGACGACGCGCCCGTTCAGCGCCGCCGCATTGCGCTGCACGCCCGAATCGACGATGCCGATGCGCACCCCCTGACCGGTCAGGCCGGCGGCCTGTGCGGCACGCGCATTGGTCACTGACAGGTGCGCGTCGAAGGCCGGCTCCTGCGGCTTGGCCGGGGGCGGTGTCGTCGGGGGGGGCGTGGTCGGGGGGGGCGTGGTCGGGGGCGGATCGATGCGGACATTGCCGCCGCCTCCGCCACCACCACATGCCGTCAATGCCATCGCCAGCGCCGTCGCCAGCGCGGACCTCACCATCATCGTGCGTTCCATCGATTCCTTCCCATGAACGTTGGCATGCCTACATCCCGGCAGGCGTGCGGTGCCGCCCAGCGGCGGCCCTCCCCGACCCTCTATACTTGGGCCGACCCCCACGCAGTCTGCCGGGAAACCGCGGCGCTTCCAACGTCCTCGGTCTCCTTTCCGAACATTGCTTACGCATCAACGAGATTGCCATGTCCAACATCGTCATCGCCGCCGCCAAGCGCACCGCCATCGGCTCCTTCCTCGGCCAGTTCAACGGCGTGCCGACCCCCACCCTCGGCGCGGCCGCCATCGCTGCCGCCCTGGAACAGTCGGGCGTACCGGCCAGCGACGTCTCCGAGGTCCTCATGGGCTGCGTGCTGCCGGCCAACCTCGGCCAGGCGCCCGCCCGCCAGGCGGCGATCGCTGCCGGCATTCCGCTGTCGACCGGTGCCACCACGCTCAACAAGGTGTGCGGCTCGGGCATGAAGACCATCATGCTCGGCCATGACCTGATCAAGGCCGGTTCGGCCAGCATCGTGGTCGCCGGTGGCATGGAATCGATGTCCAACGCCCCGCACCTGCTGCCGAACTCGCGTACCGGCAACCGTTTCGGCAACTTCCAGGCGATCGACCACATGGCCCACGACGGCCTGGTCAACGCCTACGACGGCAAGGCCATGGGTGAATTCGCCGAGTGCGCCGTGGACAAGTACCAGTTCAGCCGCGAGGAACAGGACGCCTACTCGATCGAATCGGTCAAGCGCGCGCAGGCCGCACAGGCCAACGGCGCCTTCGCCGACGAGATCGTCGCGGTGAAGGTCGCCACCCGCAAGGGTGAGGTCGAGGTCGCCACCGACGAGCAGCCCGGCCGCTCCGACATCGCCAAGATCCCGACCCTGCGCCCGGCCTTCAAGAAGGACGGCAGCGTCACCGCCGCCAGCTCCTCCAGCATCTCCGACGGCGCCGCCGCAGTGGTCCTGCTGACCGAGGAAGACGCAGCCGCACGTGGCATCACGCCGCTGGCCCGCATCGTCGGCCACGCCACCCATTCGCAGGAACCGGAGTGGTTCACCACCGCCCCGATCGGCGCGATCCACACGCTGCTGGCCAAGACCGGCTGGTCGCTGGATCAGGTCGACCTGTTCGAAATCAATGAAGCTTTTGCCGTGGTGGCGATGGCCCCGATGCGTGAACTGGGCATCCCGCACGACAAGCTCAACGTGAATGGCGGCGCCTGCGCATTGGGTCATCCCATCGGTGCCTCCGGTGCACGCTTGGTGGTGACCCTGGTCAACGCCCTGCGCACGCGCGGTGGCAAGCGCGGCATTGCTACCTTGTGCATCGGTGGCGGCGAAGCAACGGCAATCGCCATCGAATTGATTTAAAAAGATTTAACGATGATTTCGCAAAAATGAATGCGGGATCGCTTGACACCCAATCTTGGCTTGTCATCATGTTGTCGGCGCGCAGCATGCGCGTTGCCTAATTCTAACGACGAGGATTTACACAATGAGCATCAACAAGCTGCTGGTCGCGATGTCCCTGGCTCTGGCCCTGGCCGCCTGCTCGAAGCAGGAAGCTGCCCAGGACGCCGCTGCTTCGGCCAACGAAGCCGCCACCGAAGCCCAGGCTGCTGCCGACCAGGCCGCCGCTGCCGGCGCCCAGACCGCCGACGCTGCCCAGCAGGCTGCCAACACCGCCGCCACCGCTGCTGACGCTGCGACCGACGCTGCTGCCAACACCGCTGCTGCTGCCACCGACGCTGCTGCCGGCGCTGCTGCCGACGCTGCCAAGGCTGCCGAAGGCACCGCCGAGAAGGCCAAGGACGCTGCTGAAGAAGCCAAGAAGTAATAACTTCTTTCTTCACGCTGTTCTGGAAAAGCCGCTGGTTCGCCAGCGGCTTTTTCTTTGCCCCGATGCCACCGCGCAGCGCAGGCATCGCGACCCCGCCTTCACAACGGCATGAATAGGCTGGCGTCCCCATCCATTGCAGTACCGGAGACCGCCATGAAGATTCGCCCGATCACCACCACGCTGCTGGCCGCCTCCCTGCTGCTGGCCCTGGCCGCCTGCAAGGGCCCGGAAGCCGAACAGGCCAAGCAGGACGCGCAGCAGGCTGCCGACAGCGCCGGCGCGGCTGCCCGCGATGCCGTCGACAAGGCGGCAGAAGCCACCCGTGACGCCGCCGACAAGACCGCTGCAGCCTCCGAGCAGGCCGCCGCCGATACCCAGCAGGCGCTGGACAAGGCCGCAGACGCCACCGCCAACGCTGCCGACAAGGCCAAGGACGCGGCGACCGACGCCGCTGCACACGCCAGCGACGCGACCGCCAACGCGGCACAGAAGGTGGCCGACAAGGCCCGCGATGTCGCCAATGACGCGAAGGCGAACGCCGCCAAGGAAGAAGCCAAGCACTAAGCCCTACCGGCAGCCGGGCATCGGCTCGGCGCTACAGGAAAAGCCGCGGCACTCCCGCGGCTTTTCTGCTTTTCGCTCTCTGCTCTTTCTGTTGATTCCGTGCTGGACGCGTACGGAATGTATCGGGGCCGGGCGGCATGGTCAGGCGGGGGTGTAAGCCGCATGGATGCGGCGCCCAAGCCCCCATGGACGGGTTCACGGCGTCCCCCGCCTGACCATGCCGCCCGGCCAAGCGCGGAGTACAGCAGCGTCCACCACACGAGGGGCACCGCCGTTGGCCGCCCCTACGGCAGCGTGCGCACCAGCATCGCCGACAGATCCACGCCCACCGGCAGCGTCCCGAACACCAGCCCATGCTCCCCTTCCAGCCGGCTGCGCACGAACGCTTCAGCCATCGGACTACGCGCCCGCAACAACAACGCTGCCTGCAGCAGCAGCGCAGTGCGCTCGCAGAACAGCCTCGCCTGCGACTCATCCGGTGCCGGCGCCGCTGCCCAACGCTGCAAAGCCGCTGCGTAGCGCGCATCACGATCGGCCACCGCTGCCAGCTCACCGCGCAGCGCCGCCAGCGCCTCTGGTTCGCGTGCCAGCGCGCGCAGCACGTCCAGGCACTGGATGTTGCCGCTTCCTTCCCAGATCGAATTCAACGGCGCCTGCCGGTACAGCCGCGGCAGCATCGACTCCTCCACGTAGCCTGCACCGCCGAGGCATTCCTGCGCTTCATTGACGAAAGCCGGCGCGCGCTTGCACAGCCAGTACTTGCCCAGCGCCGTCCCCACCCGTGCCAACGCGGCTTCGTTGGCATCCACGCCAGCGCGATCCACCGCGCGTGCGATGCGCATCGACAGTACCGTGGCCGCTTCCGACTCCAGTGCCAGGTCGGCCAGCACATTGGTCATCAACGGATGCTCGACCAGCAGCTTGCCGAAGGTGCGGCGATGCCGTGCGTGATGCAGCGCCTGCGCAAGCGCCATGCGCATTTCCGCCGCCGCACCCAGCATGCAGTCCAGGCGGGTCATCATCACCATGCCGATGATGGTGGCCACGCCACGCCCCTCCTCGCCCACGCGCCATGCCTGCGCGCCGCAGAACTCGACTTCGCTTGAGGCATTGGCCCAATCGCCGAGCTTGTCCTTCAGCCGCATCAGCCGGAACGCATTGCGGTCACCGTCGGCCAGCCGGCGCGGCATCAGCAGGCAGGTCAGCCCTCCCGGCGCCTGCGCCAGCACCAGGAAGCCATCGCACATCGGCGCGGAAAAGAACCACTTGTGGCCGACCAGGCGATAGCGCTCACCATCGATCGGTTCGGCGCGCGTGCTGTTGGCGCGTACATCCGAGCCACCCTGCTTCTCGGTCATGCCCATGCCCAGGGTGATGCCGGCCTTGTCCGCCACCGGCACATCACGCGGGTCATAGACCGGCGCTGCAGCCTTGCGTGCCCACTCGGCCAGGTGCGGCTGCGTGTGCAGCACCGCTACTGCTGCATGGGTCATCGTCAATGGGCAACTGGTGCCGGCCTCGGCCTGGTGGTGCAGGTAGCTCAACACCGCACGCGCGACATGCGCGCCCGGTTGCGGCTCGTGCCAGGACAACCCGGCAACACCGTGCGATTTCGCCGTACCCATCAACTGGTGATAGGACGGATGGAACTCCACCGTATCGATGCGATGGCCCTGCGCATCATGCGTACGCAGGCGCGGCCGATCGCGGTTGGCATCGAAGCCGAGCCGGTACAGCTCGTCACCCGCCAGCGCGCCATAGACCGCCAGTCGCGGCGCGAAGCTGCCAGCGCCTTCGCGCTGCACCGCCTCCATCAGCGCCACGTCATCGGTCCACAACTGGCGCCCCGCGAACGGCGGCGGCTGGTTCAGCACCACGTGGGTCTCGAAGGGAGCGCTACTGCTGAAGCTGGGTCCACTCATCCGGTCCATCCTGGCGGCAAGAGGTGTGCGGTTCGATTGTGCCCCATCACCCGCCAAGCCCGTGTTCAGGCCGATTCTCACCGTGTGCACGAGCGGCCGGCCACAGTGATCGCATGGCAGTCAACGACGATCTGGTGGTCCTGCGCCCCGAGGGGCTGTACTGCGCCGCTGGTGATTTCCACATCGATCCCTGGCGACCGGTAGCGCGCGCGGTCATCACCCATGGCCACGGCGATCACGCACGCCCGGGCATGGGCGAATACCACTGCAGCGACGGCAGCCTCCCGATCCTGCGTTGGCGCCTGGGCGATGTGCCGGTGCAGGCGCATGCCGAGGGCGTACCGTTCCGCCTGGGCCGGGTGCAGGTGTCGCTGCATCCCGCCGGCCATGTACTGGGGTCTTCGCAGGTGCGCATCGACGACGGGCAGCAGGTCTGGGTGGCCTCGGGCGACTACAAACGACAGCCTGATCCAACCTGCACGCCGTTCGAAGTGGTGCCCTGCGATACCTTCATCACCGAGGCCACCTTCGCGCTGCCGATCTACCGCTGGCCGGACACGCCAGCAGTGGCTGCAGAGATCGTGGCGTGGCGCCGTGAATGCGAACAACGTGGCGAAGCGGCCATCCTGCTGTGCTATGCGCTGGGCAAGGCGCAACGGGTGCTGGCCGAACTGCTGCCGCTGGACGATCGCCCGGCCTGGCTGCACGGTGCCATCGCCAATGGTGTGGAGGTGTACCGGCAGGCCGGCGTGCCGATGCTGGCGACGCTCACTGTCGCCGAACAGGGCCGCCAGCCTGATGCCGCCGGCCAGCTGATCCTTGCGCCGCCGTCGGCTGCAGGCACGCCCTGGATGCGCCGCTTCGGTCGCTACCAGCTGGGCTTTGCATCCGGTTGGATGCAGCTGCGCGGCAACCGGCGGCGCCGCAATGTCGACCGCGGTTTCGTCATTTCCGATCACGCCGATTGGCCGGCACTGCTGCAGACCGTCGAACAGACCGGCGCGCAGCGGGTGATCGCTACCCATGGCAATACCGATGCGTTGATTCCGTTCCTGCGCGAGCGCGGCGTGGCTGCCGAAGCCTTCCGTACCGATTTCGGGAGCGAGGAGTGAAGGCCTTCGCGGCGCTCTACCAGCGCCTGGACCGCAGCACCGCCACGCTGGACAAGCGTGCAGCGTTGATCGACTACTTCCGCCAGGCGCGCGCGCACGACGCGGCATGGGCGCTCTACCTGCTCAGCGGTGGCAAGGTGGGCGGCGCGCGCCGCAAGATCGCTGCCAGCGGCGAACTGCGCGCCTGGATTGCCGAAGAATCCGGCTTGCCGCCATGGCTGGTGGAAGACAGCTATGCGCAGGTCGGTGATCTGGCCGAAACGCTGACCCTGCTGCTGGATGATCCATCCCAGCCGGCCGCCGACCGCCCGTTGGCTGATTGGATCGAACAGCATCTGCTGACGGTGGCCAACCAGCCCGAAGCGGTGCGCCGTGCGGCGGTCGTCGCGGGCTGGCAGCAGCTGTGCAGCAGCGAACGCCTGGTATTCAACAAGCTGCTGACCGGTGCCCTGCGCGTAGGCGTTTCGCAGCGACTGGTGCAGCAGGCGCTGGCCGAATGGTCCGGCCTGGACATCGCGCGCATCGCCCAGCGCATGCTGGGCGAGTGGGTGCCCTCGCCCGGACTGCTGGGCCAGCTGCTGTCGCCGGATGAACTACCACTGGACCGGCAGCAACCCTACCCGTTCTTCCTCGCCTCCCCCCTGGAAGGCGACCCTGGCGAACGCCTCGGCCCTGTCGAAGAGTGGCTGCTGGAATGGAAGTGGGATGGCATCCGCCTGCAGCTGCTGCGCCGGCGCGGCGAGGTCGCATTGTGGTCACGCGGCGAAGAGCGGCTGGATGGCCGCTTCCCCGAAATCGAACAGGCGGCGATGGCGCTTCCCGATGGCTGCGTGCTGGACGGAGAGCTGCTGGCCTGGGACGAAGCCACGGACCTGCCGCGTGCCTTCACCGCACTGCAGACCCGCATCCAGCGTCGCAAGCCAGGAGCAGCAACCCTGCGCAACACGCCGGTGCGCGTGCTCGCCTATGACCTGCTGGAACATCATGGCGCGGACCTGCGTGAGTTGCCGTTGCAGGAACGTCGTGCACGGCTTGCCGACATCGTCAGCGCCTTGGGTGATGCACGGATCCAGCTCTCACCCGACGTTGCCGCCGAAGACTGGCCGCAGGCGGCGGCGATGCGCGATGTGGCACGCGAACGTGGCGTGGAAGGGCTGATGCTGAAACGTCGTGCCTCGCCCTACCAGGCCGGGCGGCGCCGCGGTGACTGGTGGAAATGGAAGGTCGATCCGCTCACCATCGATGCGGTACTCCTGTACGCGCAGGCCGGCCATGGGCGGCGCAGCACGCTGTATACCGACTACACCTTCGGCGTCTGGGACGGCGACACGCTGGTACCTGTGGCCAAGGCCTACTCGGGCCTGGATGACAAGGAGATCCTCGCGCTCGATCGCTGGATCCGCGCCAACACCCGCGAGCGCTTCGGCCCGGTGCGCAGCGTACGCGCCGAACACGTCTTTGAACTGGGCTTCGAGGCGGTCAACCGCAGCAGCCGGCACAAGTCCGGTATCGCCGTGCGCTTTCCACGCATCCTGCGCTGGCGCCACGACAAGCCGGCCAGCGAGGCCGATCAGCTGGCTACCTTGCAGGCGCTGGCGCGATGAACCGCAGCCAGGCACTACGCCGGCTGGAAGACTGGTTCGCGTCGAAAGGCTGGCGCTCGTTACCGTTCCAGCGCGCGATGTGGCGGCACTATCTCGCTGGCGGATCCGGGTTGCTGCACACGCCGACAGGCAGTGGCAAGACACTGGCGATGTTCGGGGGACCGCTGCTGCAGGCCATGATCGACCCACTGCCTTCGCCCCGCCGCGCCAGTGCGGTGCGCCCGCTGCAGGTGCTGTGGGTGACGCCCTTGCGCGCATTGGCCAGTGATACCGCTCGCGCGCTCCAGGCCATCGTCGATGGGTTGGGGCTTGGATGGCGTGTCGGCCTGCGCAGCGGTGACGCCAGCAACCGCGAACGACGGCAGGCGCGCGAGGGCCGCATCGACGTACTGGTCACAACGCCGGAATCGCTGGCGCTGCTGTTGAGCTATCCGGATACGCTGCCGCGCATGCGCCAGCTGCGCTGCGTGGTGGTGGACGAATGGCACGAACTGCTGGGCGACAAGCGCGGTGTCCTGCTGCAGTTGAATCTGGCCGTGCTACGCGATGCCGCACCTGCAGTGCAGCTGTGGGGGCTGTCGGCCACGCTGGGCAATCTGGATGAGGCGCGCGACGTGCTGCTGCCCGGACAGCCCGACGCGCCGATCGTGCAGGGCGTGCGCCCGCGCGCGATCAGCGTGCGCAGCCTGCTGCCGGACCCTGGCGAACGTTTCCCCTGGGCGGGGCACCTGGGGCTGGCGCAGCTGCCGCGCGTGCTGGATGCGTTGATGCGGGCGCGCAGCAGCCTGCTGTTCACCAACACCCGTGCGCAGGCAGAACTATGGCATCAGGCGCTGGCCGCGGTCTGGCCGGAAGACCAGGGCACGCTTGCGCTGCACCACGGCTCGCTGGATCCGGCGCTGCGCCAGCAGGTGGAGGATGGCCTTCGCGCGGGCGCGCTGCGCTGCGTGGTTGCCACCTCCAGCCTCGACCTCGGCGTGGACTTCCCCGAGGTTGAGCAGGTACTGCAGCTGGGCAGCCCGAAGGGCGTGGCCCGCCTGCGCCAACGCGCTGGTCGTGCACGTCACCGCCCGGGCGCCAGCGGTTCCATCCTGTGCGTGCCCAGCCATGCACTGGAGCTGGCCGAATACGCCGCGGTGCGCCGTGCGTTGGCCGAAGGCGTGGTCGAAGCGCGCAGGCCGCCGACGCTGCCGCTGGATGTGCTGGCCCAGCATGCGGTCAGCCGCGCGCTGGCGGGCGGCTTCGACAGCGCGGCACTGCTGGCACAGGTACGGCGTACCCATGCCTTCGCATCTCTCGACGACGACGCATGGCGGGCCGTGCTGACGTTCATCGTGCAGGGCGGCGAGGCGCTGGCCCAGTACCCCGATTTCCACAAGGTCGTGCGTGATGCCGATGGGTGGTACCGCATGCACGACCGTCGCCAGGCGCTGCGTCATCGGGTGTCGATCGGCACCATCAGCAGCGATGGCAGCGTGCGCGTGCAGTTCCTGCGCGGCGGCAGCCTGGGCGCCGTAGAAGAACAGTTCGCCAGCCGCTTGCGCCGTGGCGATCACTTCCAGTTCGCCGGGCGCCTGCTGGAACTGGTGCAGTTGCGCGACATGACCGCCTTCGTGCGGCTGGCACGAGGGCGCGGTGATGGTGTGGTGCCGCGCTGGCAGGGAGGCCAGTTGCCACTGTCGATGCCGCTCGGCCGCGAGCTGGAGTGGGTACTGTCCGGCGCCGACGACAGTGCCGAATCACGCTGGTTGTCCCCCTTGCTGGCACTGCAGCAGCAGTTGTCGGCGCTTCCCGGCCCAGAGCATCTGCTGGTGGAAGAGGTGCGGCGCCGCGACGGCCAGTTCCTGTTCGTCTACCCTTTTGCCGGCCGTCACGTGCACGAGGCGCTGGCCGCCTTGCTCGCACTGCGCTGTACCCGCCGGCAGCGCAACAGCATCGGCTACGCGGTGAACGATCATGGCCTGGTGCTGGCACCGGCGCAGGCGATCGATCTGGATGCGGCGCAATGGCGAGCATTGCTCACCCCCGATCAGCTGCTTGACGATCTGCGTGCCGCAGTGAACCTGGGCGAGCTGGCGCGGCGCCAGTTCCGTGGTATCGCACGCGTAGCGGGCCTGCTGGTCCCCAGCCTGCCCGGCGGCATGCCGCGATCACTGCGCCAGCTGCAGGCCTCGGCGGGCCTGCTGTACGACGTGCTGCGCGAACATGACCCCGGCCACCTGCTGTTGGCATTGGCCGAACGCGAAGTGCTGTACGACAGCCTGGATCTGCCCGGACTACAGCAGGTACTGGCAAGGATCGGCATGCAGGCCCTCGCGGTGCAGCGGCCTTCGTCACTTACGCCACTGGGCTTCCCATTGTGGGCCGAACGCCTGCGTGGGCAGTTCAGCAACGAGGACTGGCGTACGCGCGTGCAACGCGCGGCCCAGCAGCTGGAACGCCGCCATGGCCGATGAACTTCCGCTGCTGCGCGCCGGCGAACCGCTGATTCTGCTTGGCGCGCGCGCACTGTACTGGCCCGCGCGGCAGGCGCTGTTGATCGCCGACCTGCACCTGGGCAAGGCCGATGTATTCCGCCGCGCCGGCATCGCGTTGCCCAGCGGCGGCACCGGCGAAGACCTGCATCGCCTGCAGGGTGTGCTGGACAAGCATGCCTGCCGCGAGTTGTGGATCCTGGGCGATATCCTGCATGGGCCGGCGCATCGCGCTGCGTGGTACCAGCAATGGCTCGGATGGCGCGAACGCAATGCCGCACTGGACGTGCATGTCCTGCACGGCAATCACGACCGCCAGCTGCCGCATGCGCAGCTGCAGGTCAAGATCCACGATGAGGTACGGCTACCGCCGTTCCTGCTTCGGCATGAGCCAATGCCCGATGCGGAGCTGCATGTGATCGCCGGGCATCTGCATCCGCAGGTTGCCTTGCAGACTCTGCGGCGGCGCTTCCCCGCATTCTGGCTGCGTGACCGGATGACGGTACTGCCGGCCTTTTCCGCGTTCACCGCCGGAATCGTGCCTGTTCCCACCGGTGGCGAACAGATGGTCGCCTGCGTGGAAAACGGCCTGGTGGAACTGCCGGTGGCTTGAATCAGGCCGGACGAACGCCCAGCTGCGGCATCAACTGGAACTCAGGCGTGTCATCTTCACGTCGTCGCGGCAACGCCTGGACCGCCGCCAGCATTTCCTGCGCGCAGGCGCGGATGCGTGCGTGGTGCTCCGCTGACGCATGACTGATCAGGCTGCCGACATGGAACTCGAACACATCCTCCAGTACGTCGGGCTGGTCCTCGTGCAGCATCTGCAACAGTCCGCGCAGCTTGCAGATTTCCGATTCCAGCTCCTCGACCGCGAACAACATGGCGTCCTCCTCTTCAACGACAGGCGGCACGTCCGGGCCGCAACAGGCCGCAACGGCAGCGCCTCCCGGGCCACGCGCGATATTGATCACGGAAAGGAAAACGGGCGACGCGCAATCGCGTGCAACCTACTTCTCGCATATCTGCGGTGAGGCAACCGTTAATTCACGTGACGACGCGCTTCACGCATTGGCTGTGATCGCATGGATGCGAGGCATCTCCGCCGCGGTTGCCAGTGCTTCGACGAAAGCCGGATCCAGCGCAAGCGAACCGAACCAGCCGTGCTGGGTACCACTGAGCACGCGCAGCATGTGGCCACGCCCACCCGGCAGTCGCCCCATTGGGCCAAGCAATACGTCGCGCGCCTTCGCCCAGGCATCGCGGTCGGACTGGAACAGCGGGGTCAGCCAACGGCTCCAGCGCTGGTAGACCGCAACGTGGGCCCTGCGTTGCGCCTGGTAGGCCTGCAATGCAGCGGCACCACCGCCATGCGTGCGCACCGCATCGCGCAGCGCCAACGCATCGAGCAGTGCCATGTTCACGCCCTGCCCCAGCTGCGGGCTCATCGCGTGTGCGGCATCGCCGGCCAGCACCATGCGGCCGTGATGCCAGCGCGTCATCACGGCGTCGCGGTAGACTGCGCGCGCCAGCTGGCCAGCGTCACGCAGATGTGCGAAGCGTGTACTGGCCTGCGGCCACAGGGCGTGCAGTTCGTCCAGCCAGGGCGTCATGCCATCCGCCTGCCAACGTTCGAAGTCGGCGCGTGGCAGGCTCCAGAAGAAGCTCAGGCGCGGCGTGTCGTCACCGGGCCGCGTACCGACCGGCAGCAGCCCGATCATCTTGCGCGCGGCCACGTAGCGCTGCCGCAGCTCCTGCAGGTGCGGCCAGTCTTCGGCCGGCAGCAGGCACCACAGCGCACCCCATGGATACACGCGATCCAGCCCGGCACCGCCTTCGATCGCGCCGCGCAGCGTCGAGGCCGCGCCATCGGCGGCCACCACCAGGTCGAATGGACCATGCATGCGCCCTTCACTGTCGCGCAGGCGGCCCTGCCCGGCATCCACTGCGGCAATGGAGACGCCGGCATGCAGCTGGCCCGCACCTGCGCGCGCTTGGTCCAGCAGCGAGAACAACGCTCCGCGCTGCATGCCGAGGCCGTGCAGGCGCGCATCCAGGCCGTCGTAGCGCATGTCCATCACCGCGCGTTCGCACGGCGTATCGCCATACAGGCGGTGCACCGGCGCGGCATGCGCACGAACTGCATCGAGCAGGCCCATCTGCCACAGCACCTGCAGGCCGCTGGGTTGCAGCAGGAAGCCCGCCCCGACCGGCCCCGGCGTGGGCACGCGTTCGAAGATCTCCACCTCGTGGCCATCACGGGTGAGCAGGATGGCCACTGCCTGGCCAGCAGTGCCGTAGCCGATCACGGCGATGCGCAGTCGTTCCTTCATGGACGCATTGTGCCCGAGCGCAAATCCGGATGACCACCTGGCATCCTGCCCATGGCGCTGCAGTACCCGCCGCGGCGCAAAAAAAAACCCCGCCGGAGCGGGGTTTTCAACGCACTGTCGAGTGGATCACTCGGCCGGCGTGATGTTCGAAGCCTGGGCACCCTTCGGGCCCTGGGTCACGTCATAGGTGACACGCTGGCCTTCCTGCAGGCTGCGGAAGCCCTTGGAGTTGATGGCGGAGAAGTGCGCGAACACGTCGGCGCTGCCATCCTCCGGCGAGATGAAGCCAAATCCCTTGGCGTCGTTGAACCACTTGACGGTACCGTTCGGCATGGTGATGCGAGACCTTATGCAATGAATGGGTGGTGTACGCTGAACCCGCGCACAAGCTGAGTATGCAAAGCTTGCTCGGGGAAGACAATCACCCCCGCGCCAATTCGCCCACCAGTTCCGGAAGTCCGTTGCTTGCCGCCTGCACATTGGCCAGCACTTCAGCCATCGTAATCTCCTCGCCATCACCGCAGCCGGCGGCCCAGTTGGCGATGATCGCCAGGCAGGCATAATCCAGCCCCAGCTCCCGCGCCAGCGCGGCTTCCGGCATGCCGGTCATGCCCACCAGATCGCAACCGTCGCGGCGCATGCGGGCGATTTCGGCGATGGTTTCCAGCCGCGGGCCCTGCGTTGCGCCATAGCAGCCACCGTCATGGACCGTGACACCGGTCACTTTGGCTGCCGCCAGGATCTTGCTGCGCAGCATCGGCGTGTACGGATGGCCGAAATCGACGTGGACCACGTCGGTGCCTTCTTCTTCACAGATCGTGCTGATGCGGCCCCAGGTGTAATCGATGATCTGGTCCGGGCAGGCCAGCACGCGCGGACCAAAGTGTTCGGTGATGCCTCCCACCGTGTTCAACGCCAGCACGCGCTGCGCGCCCAGCTGCTGCAGCGCGGCCAGGTTGGCGCGGTAGTTGATCTTGTGCGGCGGCAGCGAATGCCCCTCACCGTGACGCGCCAGGAACGCCACGCGATGGCCGAGCAGCGTGCCCACGCGCACCGGGCCCGACGGGCGGCCGAAGCGGGTGTCGATCTCGTGGGTCTGCACGTCGTCAAGCTTGGCTAGGTTGTAGACACCGGTACCGCCGATCACGGCCAGGGCAATCTGTTGCATTCGAAGCACTCCATGAAAAGACGAACGCCGGCACCCGAGGATGCCGGCGATGGAAGAAGACGCGCCGCGAGCGGCTGCGCCGTTATTCCTTCATTGCGTAGATGGCCGGCACGCAGCGCAGGGTCTCGTTGACGTCCATGCCGAAGCCGAACACGTAGCGGTCCGGCAGCTCGATGCCGGCGTAATCGGCAGTCACGTCCGGCAGTGCGCGGTCATGCTTCTTCACGGTCATCGCAGCGATGCGCACGTCGGTCGCCCCCTGCTCCAGGCACCAGGTGCGCACGCCCTGCAGGGTGTAGCCCTCATCGAGGATGTCGTCGACCAGCAGCACGCGGCGGCCGAACAGCGAGGTGGCAGGCTTGTGCTTCCAGACCAGGTCGCCGCCGGTGGTTTCGCCACGGTAGCGGGTGGCGTGCAGGTAATCGAACTGCACGTCCTGGCCGCGCGCGCCCAGCTCCAGCGCCAGCTGGCCGGCGAACGGCAGCGCACCATGCATGATCGACAGGAACAACGGCACCTCGCCCTTGTAATCGCGCGCGATGGCGTCGGCGATACCCGCGATGGCCTTGTCGATGGTGGGGCGGTCGACCAGCAGGTCAGCCTGGGCCAGGGCCTGGGAAATGGTGAGGTTGGGCATCAGACGGTTCTTCCAAGGGTTTCAAGCAGACGGGATTGGGTGTCGCCATGGCGGGCATCGGCCAGCAGGCCGTCCCAGCCGAGCGCGCCGCGGCCAAGCAGGCCCAGCAGCGCAGCAGTATTGAGGGAGCGTCCCTGCACCGCGTGCAGGGCTTCATCGACCAGTTCCGGGTGGCAGACCAGCACCACGTCACAGCCGGCATCCAGGTGCGCGTGCACGCGTGCCGGCACGCCACCGGCGCTGTGCGAGGCGGCCATGCCGATGTCATCGGAGAACACCACGCCGCGGAAGCCGAGCTCGCCGCGCAGGATGTCCTGGATCCAGCGCGGCGAGTAGCCGGCCGGCTCCGGTGCCACCTGCGGATAGATCACGTGGGCCATCATCACTGCATCGGCACCGGCGGCGATGCCGGCCTGGAACGGCACCAGGTCCTGCGCGCGCAGTTCGTCCAGCGCGCGCGGATCGATCGCAGTATCGACGTGGGTGTCTTCCAGCACGGTGCCGTGGCCAGGGAAATGCTTGAGCGTGGCGGCCATGCCGACCGCATGCATGCCACGCACATAGGCGGCGGTGAACGCGGCTACCACCTGCGGGTCTTCACTGAAGGCGCGGTTGCCGATGGCGCGGTTGCCGCGGCCAAGGTCGACCACCGGCGCGAAGCTCAGGTCCAGGCCGCTGGCGCGCACTTCGCTGGCCATCAGCCAGGCGTGCTGCTCGGCCAGGGCCAGGGCCTGCTGCGGGTCGGCGGCGTACAGCGCACCGATGTCCTGCAGCGGCGGCAGCTCGCTGTAGCCCTCGCGGAAGCGCTGCACACGGCCGCCCTCCTGGTCCACGCAGATCAGCTGCGGGCGCGGGGCGGCGGCACGGATCGCCGCGCTCAGATCGGTCACCTGCTGGCGCGAGGCGAAGTTGCGCTTGAACAGCACCACTCCGGCCACGGCGTCGTGCTGCAGCCAGTCACGTTCCTGGGCGGTCAGTTCGGTGCCGGCAACGCCGATCAGCAGCATGGTCAATCTCCACAACGCGCGCCCGCATGGCGCAGTGCCGCATTGTCGCAGAACCGGCCGACAGGCGCAGTGGTCAGAAAAAGGGGACGGAGGGGATTAAGGCGCAATCAACCCGGGTGGGCTGGATACGTCTTAATCCCCTCCGTCCCCTTTTGGGGGGCGGTCAGACCTTGCAGCCGTCCGGGCCGCAGGCCTCGTCTCCGTCAGCCGAAGCTGCCAGGGCGCCCTGTTCGGCCGCGATCTGGCGCAGGGCGTTGGCGAAGGCCTCTGGCGGCTGTGCCCCGGAAATGGCCCATTTCCCATCAATCACGAAGGTCGGCACCGAAGAAATGCCCAATGCATGGGCCTGCGCCAGCTTGGCGTCGACCTCGGCCAGGCCGCGGTCGGAGGCCAGCATCTGCGCGATCTCCCCACCGTCCAGGCCGCCAGCCACACCGGCCTTCACCAGCACGGCGGTATCGGCCAGATTCTGGCCATGCTCGAAGTGGGCGCGGAACAGCGCTTCACCCACCGCGTCCTGCACGCCGTGCTCGCCGGCCAGCCACAGCAGCCGGTGCGCCGGCAGCGTGGTCACCCGCACCTGGCCCTGGCTGAAATCCATCGGCAGGCCCTCGGCCCGCGCGGTGGTCTGGGTCTGGCCGAGGATCTGCTCGGTGCGCTCGACGCCACCGAACTTGCGCACATAGGCCTCGCGCAGCGGCACCGGGGTGTCGTCCGCGTCCGGATCCAACTGGAACGGCTGCCAGTGGATATCGAGTCCAGGCGCGTTGGCGCCCAGCAACTGCACACCCTGCTGGAAGCGATGCTTGCCGATCCAGCACCAGGGGCAGACCACGTCGGAGTAGATGTCGATTCTCATCCCCACGACATGGGGCCCGCCTCCCTTGAAAAAAGGGGACGGAGGGGATTAAGTCGTTTCCCGCACAGGTGGGGTAAAGACGACTTAATCCCCTCCGTCCCCTTTTTTGGGGGTTCACCACTGTGAATAGGGGTGGCTGGCCAGCGCGACATTGTAGTAGCGTGCATCGTCGGTGACTTCGGCACCCACCCAATCCGGCAGGTCGATCGCCTGGTCGGCGCTGTCCAGTTCGACTTCGGCCACCACCAGTCCGGCGTTGTCGCCGAGGAACTCGTCCACCTCCCAGGTCAGCCCTGCGTGTTCGACCAGGTGGCGGCGCTTGTCGATCAGGCCGCCCACGCACAGCGCCAGCAGTGCGCGTGCATCGTCCACCGGGATCGGGTAATCGAACTCCTGGCGGGTATGGCCGATGGTGCGCGACTTCAGGTTCAGCGCGGCGTGGTCGCCTTCGATGCGCACGCGCACCGACGCGTACTGGGTGCCACGATCGAGCGCACCCATGTCGTTGATGTAGCCCTGCGCCATCGGGATCACCCGGTGCGCGGCGGTACGCCAGCCATCGCTGCTGACGAGGAATTTGCGTTCGATTTCAATGCCCATCGCGCCATTATGCGCGATGGGCATGACAGCCGATCAGCGCTTCTCGAACACCGCGATGCTTTCCACGTGCGCGGTGTGCGGGAACATGTCCATGGCACCGGCGCTGACCAGGGTAAAGCCCTGTTCGTTGACCAGGTAGCCGGCATCGCGCGCCAGCGAGCCCGGGTGGCAGCTGACGTAGACGATGCGCTTGAACTGCTTCAGCGGCAGCTGCTGCAGCACTTCGATCGCGCCCGAGCGCGGCGGGTCCAGCAGCAGCTTGTCGAAGCCCTGGCGCATCCACGGGGTGCTGCGCTGGTCCTGGGTCAGGTCTGCGCTGAAGAACTGCGCGTTGGCCAGGCCGTTGCGCTCGGCGTTCTCACGCGCACGCGCGACCAGGCCGGCATCGCCTTCCACGCCGACCACCTCGCGCACGCGGCGGGCCAGCGGCAGGGTGAAGTTGCCCAGGCCGCAGAACAGGTCCAGCACGCGCTCGTCCTCACCCGGTTCCAGCAGGTCCAGGGCGTGGGCGATCATCTTCTCGTTGAGCTTGGCATTGACCTGGATGAAGTCCAGCGGGCGGAACGCCAGCTCGACATCCCACGGCGCCAGACGGAACGACAGCGGCACGCCCTGCCCGTCCAGCGGCTGCACGGTGTCCACGCCGCCCGACTGCAGGTAGATCACGAAGCCATGCTGCTGGCCGAAGGCCGCCCAGGCCACGCGGTCGGCATCGCTGAGCGGCTGCAGGTGGCGCACGGTCAGGACCACAGCCTGGTCACCGGCGATGAATTCGATCTGCGGGATGTCACGCTTGCCATCGAGTGACTCGATGAAGGTCGACAGCGCCTCGACCTTGGTGCCGATCTCGGGGATCACGGTCAGGCACTGGCTGAGGTCGGCGACGAAGCGCGGATCCTGTTCACGGAAGCCGACCAGGGTCTTGTCCTTCTTTTCGACCCGACGCACCGAGAAACGGCCCTTACGGCGGTAGCCCCAGCTCTCGCCGACCAGCGGCGCGAGCACGGTGCCCGGCTTCACATGGCCGATCCGCTCCAGGTTGTCCATCAGCACGCGCTGCTTGGCGACGATCTGCTGGTCTTCGTCCAGGTGCTGCAGCACGCAGCCGGCGCAGGTGCCGAAATGGGGGCACTTGGGGGTCACCCGCTGCGGCGAGGCCTGAAGCACCTCCAGGGTGCGCGCCTCGTCGAAATGGCGGCTGCGGGCAGTCTGTTCAGCCATCACCACCTCGCCGGGCAGGGCGCCGCTGACGAAGGTGACCTTGCCGCCCTCGCCTTCACGGCGGGCGACACCGCGACCATCATGGCTGAGGTCGAGGATCTCGGTCTGGAATGGGGTACGGTCGGTGCGGGAGCGGGATCGGGCCACGTGGCAACAGGCTGCGGGCAAAAATGGGGGCGTATTGTCGCAGATCCTGACCGACGGGGCCCGGACCCGCTTGCGCCCGTGGCCGCCGTGCTTGATGATTGGGACAGCTGACATGGAGGCAGCCCTGATGCAGATGACCCCGCGGGCCGCACGGCCCCGCTTCCTGCTTGTCGAGGACGACATCATCAGCCGCGGTTTTTTCAAGGCGGCGTTGGAAACGTTACCGGCGGATGTGGACACCGCAGATTCGCTGGCCAGCGCCCTGGCCAGTGCCGAACCCGGCGCGCACGATCTATGGCTGATCGACGTCAACCTGCCGGACGGCAACGGCGCGCAGCTGCTGCGTGAGCTGCGCCGTTCACATCCCGACACGCCGGCGCTGGCACATACCGCCGACGGCGATACCTCCATCCACGCCCGCCTGCGCGAAGCCGGTTTCAGCGACACCCTGGTCAAGCCACTGGGCCGTGACCAGCTGCTGAAGGCGGTGCGCCGCGCACTGGTCAACAGCCCGGCGGGGATCTTCGTGGCACAGGCCCCGGCCGCGGTCGAACTGGCCGTGCAGGACTGGGACGAGACCGCAGCCCTGGCCGCGCTCAATGGCCAGCGCAACCACCTGATCGCGCTGCGCGAGCTGTTCCTGGCCGAGTTGCCGGGCGTGCGTGACGCGGTCGAGCAGGCGGTGGACCAGCACGACGAGCGCCAGCTGCGCAGCCAGTTGCACCGGTTGCAGGCCAGCTGTGGCTTCGTGGGGGCCGCACGATTGGGGCGGGCGGTGCGCCAGCTGCATTACGCACCCGAGTCCGGGCAGGCCCAGGACGGGTTCCGCGCCGCGGTCGCTGCCCTGCTGCATTGAGGGGTGTTCGGCAGGGCTGCGCCCTGCACCTGCAGAAGCTTTCAAGCCAGAGCAACACCAAAGGCCAGAGCCAGATCGGCTCTGGCTTTCTGCTTGTTGGGCGGGGCGGGGTTTACGGCGTCTCCCGCAACCGGACCCACCCCGCCTACCCACAGATAGCCAGCTTTTGCAGTTGACGTTGACGTTGATTCGGCAGGTGCAGGGCTGCAAGCCCTGCCGAACACCCCCTACCTGCGGGGCGCGAGCTGCTCGAGCATTTCCCAGGACTTCAGGCCGCGCGGCCCCAGGTGATGGGCCAGCACCCGCCGCATCGGCAGGCGCAGGCTCGCCAGGTCGGCCACATTGGGCTCTTCGTCGGCCGCCAGCGCCAACAGCGCCGACCCGGTGGCGGCCGCCCGGCGCTCCCCGCCGCGCTCGCTCAGCAGGCGCTGCGCCCCCTCCTGCGGATCCAGTTCGTAGCGCGCGGCCGGGTCGATGGGCTGGCCATCGCTGGCAGTGTCCAGTTCGAAGCCCAACCCCAGCGCGGACAGCAGTTCGCGCTCGAAACGGCGCAGGGTCCAGGCCAGGCCAGCGCCCACCGCCAGCCGTGCACGCGCCTCGCCGTAGGCCAGGTACAGCTCCGGCAGCGGGTCCTGGCGCGGGGCCAGGCGCAGGGTCAGTTCACTCAGGTAGAAGCCGGCCAGCATCGCCTGGCCGACCAGGCGTGGCGCGGCATCCAGCGCTTCGGCACCACGCAACTGGGCCAGCTCACCCCGCTGCTGGGCACTGAAGCGGATCCACTGCAACGGCTGCAGGGCGGCGCGCAGCACCTGGCCCTTGGCGGTGGATACGCCACGCGCCAGCAGGCCGATACGGCCATGCTGCGCGCTCAACACTTCGACCAGCAGGCTGGTCTCGCGGTAGGCCCGAGCGTGCAGCACGAAGCCGGTGTCGTCCTCGATCATCATCGAAGCGACTGCAACGCCTTACTCGTAACCGAAGGCCTTCAGCGCGGCCTCATCGTCAGACCAGCCTTCACGCACGCGCACCCAGGTTTCCAGGAACACCTTGGCCCCGAACAGACGCTCCATCTGCAGTCGGGACTTGGCGCCGATCTCCTTCAGGCGGGCGCCGCCCTTGCCGATCACGATTGCCTTCTGGCCCTCGCGCTCGACCCAGATCACCGCACCGATGCGCAGCAGGTTGCCGTCTTCGGTGAAGCGCTCGATCTCGACAGTGGTGGCATACGGCAGTTCCTCGCCAAGCTGGCGCATCAGCTGCTCGCGCACCAGTTCACCGGCCAGGAAACGCTGGCTGCGGTCGGTGATCTCGTCCTCGCCGAACATCGGCGGGGCTTCCGGCAGCAGCTTCAGCACGTCGCGCACCAGCGCTTCCAGGCCGTTGCGCTTCTGCGCGGAGATCGGATGCACGGCGGCGAAGTCGCGGCCTTCGGTCACCTGCTGCAGGAACGGCAGCAGCGCGCCCTTTTCCTTCAGGCGATCGATCTTGTTGACCACCAGCACCACCGGGATGCCGGCGTCGCGCAGCACGTTGAACGCCAGGCTGTCCTCTTCATCCCAGCGACCGGCTTCGATCACCAGCAGGCCAGCATCGACGCCTTCCAGCGAGCCGCGCGCGGCACGGTTCATCACCCGGTTCATCGCACGCTTCTGCACCTTGTGCAGGCCGGGGGTGTCGACCAGCACCAGCTGGCCTTCCGGATAGGTGGCGATGCCCAGCAGGCGATGACGCGTGGTCTGCGGACGGTTGGAGACAATGCTGACCTTGGCGCCGACCAGGGCATTGGTCAGGGTCGACTTGCCCACGTTCGGGCGGCCGATGACGGCCACGCTGCCGCAATGATGGGGAGTTTGTTCGCTCACTTGGAATCCAGTTGTTCTAGGACGGCCGCAGCCGCCTGTTGTTCGGCAAGCCGCCGCGAGGCGCCTTCGCCCTCGGTGCTGGCGGCCGGGTCAGCTACGTTGCAGCGTACCCGGAAGTGTTTGGCGTGGTCGTCACCGGATTCTGACACCAGTTCGTACTGCGGCAACGCCTTCTGTCGGGCCTGCAGCCATTCCTGCAGGCGGGTCTTGGGGTCCTTCTCGGGCCGGCCGGAGGCCGGCAGTGCCTCGATCGACGCGCTGAACCAGGGCAGTACCACCGCCCGGCAGGCCTCGAAGCCGGCATCCAGGTAGATCGCAGCCACCACGGCTTCCACCGCGTCGGCCAGGATCGAATCACGACGATGGCCGCCGGACTTCATTTCGCCCGCGCCCAGGATCAGTCGATCGCCCAGTTCCAGGGTGCGCCCGATCACCGCCAGCGCGCCTTCACGCACCAGCTCGGCGCGGGCACGGGTCATCGCGCCTTCGTCAGCCTTGGGCCAGCGTTGGTACAACGCCTCGGCCGCCATCATGTTGACGATGCTGTCGCCCAGGAATTCCAGGCGCTCGTTGTGTGGCGCACCGGCACTGCGATGCGTCAGCGCCTGCTTCAGCAGCGCCGGGTCGCGGAAGGGATGACCGATCAGGTCACCACGTTGGAAAGGTTTATTCGGCACCGCTTCGGGTCAGGTCCTGGGATGAATCGAATTTGCCAACCACGTCCAGGTTGCCGACCAGCGGACGGCGCACCTCGTAGTTGACCTTGAGGGTCCAGCCATTGTCGCGACGGTCGAACTTCACGTTGGCCGGCTTCACGTTTTCCGAGTAGTTGATGTACAGGCGCTTGAAGAACAGATCCTGGATCCGGGCCGGCTCCATGCTGCCCACGCCCGGCTCCTTGGCCAGGCTCTTCATCGCCGAGCGCACCGCGTAATACTCCTGGTACATCGGGAACAGCTTCATGCCGATGTAAAGGAAAAAGCCAACCACGATCAGGACCGCCAGGAACGAGGTCAGGGTCATGCCACGCTGCGTGTTCATCGTCTTCATTGCGTTCTCCCCAGATACGCGTTGGATGTGAAAATACTCAGTTGATGCCCGATCAGTTGATGCTCGAGCCGATCCGCGACGGCTCGAAGCCATCCTTGCAGAACCAGCCCTGGCAGTTCAGCCAGATCAGGAAGGCCCTGCCGCGCAGGTTTTCTTCCGGCAACAAGCCCCAGAAACGGCCGTCGTCGCTGTTGTCTCGGTTGTCGCCCATCACCAGGTACTTGCCGGCCGGCACGGTCCACTGGCCCTGGCCACGCGGATAGTCGGTCTCCAGCACGGTGTGGGTGCGGCCCGGCAGGTGCTCGACCAGCAGGTTGGCGCCCTCGCCCTGGCCCTTGTGGCCGGCATAGATGCCCTTGTTGTCGTACTTCAGCGGTTCGCCGTTGAGGATCACGCCGTCGCCTTCGAAGACCACGGTGTCACCCGGCACGCCGATCACGCGCTTGATGAAATTCTCGCCCTTGGCCGGATCGTTGTCGCTGTGGCCCGGGAAATGGAACACCACCACGTCGCCGCGCGACGGCTCACCGAACGGCACGATCTTGGTGTTGCTGATCGGCAGGCGCAGGCCATAGGAGAACTTGTTGACCAGGATGAAATCGCCGATCAGCAGATTCGGCATCATCGAGCTGGACGGGATCTTGTACGGCTCGGCGATGAAACTGCGCACGATCAGCACGATCGCCAGCACCGGGAAGAACGCACGCGAGTAGTCCACCAGCACCGGCTCGGAATCGAGCAGGCCCGCGCGCTGGGCGCGACGCTTGGCGAAGTACAGCTTTTCGCCAAGCAGGATCAGGCCCGAGGCCAGGGTCAGTACGACCAGGAGGATCTCAAACAGTTTCATTCAGGGTCCTTTGCAACGTCACCAGACGACCGGCCCCGCAGGGCCGGTGCGGGCTTACTTGTTGTCCATCTGCAGAACGGCCAGGAACGCTTCCTGCGGGATCTCCACGCGGCCGACCTGCTTCATGCGCTTCTTGCCTTCCTTCTGCTTTTCCAGAAGCTTCTTCTTGCGCGAAACGTCGCCACCATAGCACTTGGCCAGCACGTTCTTGCGCATGGCCTTGACCGTGGTACGGGCGATGATCTGCGAGCCGACGGCGGCCTGGATGGCCACGTCGAACTGCTGCCGTGGGATCAGGTCCTTCATCTTGTCGCACAGCTCGCGGCCGCGACGATCGGCATGGCTGCGGTGCACGATCAGCGACAGTGCGTCGACCTTGTCACCGTTGATCAGCACGTCCACGCGCACGAACGGGCCCGCGTCGAAGCGCACGAAGTGGTAGTCCAGCGAGGCATAGCCACGGCTGACCGACTTCAGCTTGTCGAAGAAGTCCAGCACCACCTCGGCCATCGGCAGCTCGTAGCTGATCTGCACCTGGCTACCCAGGTAGTTGATGCCGATCTGGCTGCCACGCTTCTCTTCGCACAGCTTGATGATGTTGCCGATGTACTCCTCGGGGGTGAGCACATTGGCGCGGATGATCGGCTCGCGGATTTCTTCCACATGGTTCACCGGCGGCAGCTTGGCCGGGTTGTCCATGTTGATGATGGTGCCATCGGTCTTCAGCACCTCATACACCACCGTCGGCGCAGTGCTGATCAGGTCCAGGTTGTACTCGCGCTCCAGGCGCTCCTGCACGATTTCCATGTGCAGCATGCCGAGGAAGCCGCAACGGAAGCCGAAGCCCATCGCCTCGGAGCTCTCCGGCTCGAAACGCAGCGCGGCATCGTTCAGGCGCAGCTTGTCCAGCGCTTCGCGCAGGTCCGGGTAGTCCTCGGCATCGACCGGGAAGAGGCCAGCGAACACGCGCGGCTGCATTTCCTGGAAGCCCGGCAGCGGCTTCGGCGCCGGATCGCCGGCCAGAGTGAGGGTGTCGCCGACCGGCGCACCATGCACGTCCTTGATGCTGGCAGTGACCCAGCCCACTTCACCGGCACGCAGCGCCGGCAGCACCTTGCGCTTGGGAGTGAACACGCCAACGTTGTCGACCTGGTGATTACGGCCGGTCGACATCACCTGCAGCTTGTCACCGGCCTTGATCTCGCCCTGCATCACGCGCACCAGCGAGACCACGCCCAGGTAGTTGTCGAACCAGGAGTCGATGATCAGCGCCTGCAGCTTGTCGGTGTCGCGCGGCACCGGCGGCGGAATGCGATGGACGATCGCTTCCAGCACGTCCTGCACGTTGAGGCCGGTCTTGGCGCTGACCGGCACGGCGTCGGCGGCGTCGATGCCGATCACGGCCTCGATCTCGGCCTTGGCGCGCTCGATGTCGGCGGTGGGCAGGTCGATCTTGTTGATCACCGGCACCACTTCCAGGCCCTGCTCCACCGCGGTGTAGCAGTTGGCCACCGACTGCGCTTCCACGCCCTGGGCCGCGTCGACCACCAGCAGCGCGCCTTCGCAGGCGGCCAGCGAGCGGCTGACTTCATAGGAGAAGTCGACGTGGCCGGGGGTGTCGATGAAGTTCAGGTGGTAGGTCTGCCCGTCCTTGGCCAGGTACGGCAGTGACACCGATTGCGCCTTGATCGTGATGCCACGCTCGCGCTCGATCGGATTGGAGTCGAGCACCTGCGCTTCCATCTCGCGGGCCTGCAGGCCACCACAGAGCTGGATGATGCGGTCGGCCAGCGTGGACTTGCCGTGGTCGACATGGGCGATGATGGAGAAGTTGCGGATGTTCCGCATCGAATCAGAAGACATAGGTGGCGGCGGCGCGCGGCGTCGTCAGGGTAACGGTCGATTATCGCATGCCCGGCGCCCGGCCGCGAAAACTGCCTCGCCGGACCGGGCCCGGAACGGCCGAAGCCCCGCCGGAGCGGGGCTTCGGGGGAGACGCAGGGCCGCCGAAGCGGCCCCGGCAAGCCTTACTGGCCGGCCTTGACCGCCACGAAGGCACTGTTGCCGTTGGCCGTGCGGACCAGCAGCATCACCACGTCATCCTTCTTGAAGCCGGACAACGCCCGGTTCAGGGCATCCACGCTGCCGACCGCGGTGCGGCCGACCTGCAGGATGACCATGCCCGGCGACAGGCCGGCATCGCGCGCCGCCTGGCCCTTGACCCCGGTGATGCGCACGCCTTCGTTGCCGTTGAGCCCGAACTGCTTGCGCTGGGCAGCATTCAGGTCGCTGACGTCCAGTCCCAGCAGTGCATTGGCGCCGGTCTGCGGGGCCGCTTCAGCACCGCCGGCCGCCGGACCGCGCGCATTGCCCTGTCCGTCTTCACTCAGCGCGGTCAGCGTGGCACTGAGCTCATGCGGCTTGCCGTCGCGGTACACCACCAGGTTCACCTTGCTGCCCGGCGCCATCGCACCAATCAGCGGCGGCAGGTCGGACCAGCTGTTGACCGCGCTGCCGTTGACCGAGCGGATGACATCACCCACCTGCACACCGGCCTTGGCGGCCGCACTGCCGGCCACGATCTGGTTGACCAGCGCGCCACGGCTGTCCGGCAGGCCCAGGCCCTGCGCCTTCAGCGAATCGATCGGCTCGACCACCGCACCGAGCTGGCCACGGGTGACCTTGCCGCTCTTCTTGATCTGCTCGACCGCGCTCATCGCCAGGTCGATCGGGATCGCGAAGCTGATGCCCATATAGCCGCCGGAGGCGGAGAAGATCTGCGAGTTGATGCCGACCACTTCGCCGCGGGTGTTCAGCAGCGGGCCACCGGAATTGCCCTGGTTGATCGCCACGTCGGTCTGGATGAACGGCACGTAGCGCTGATCGGCGCCACCGGTACTGCGGCCCAGCGCGCTGACGATGCCGGCCGTGACCGAGTGGTCGAGGCCGAACGGCGAGCCGATCGCGACAACCCACTGGCCCGGCTTCAGGGTGTTGGAGTCGCCCACGCGCACGGTCGGCAGGTTCTTGCCGTCGATCTTCAGCAGGGCCACGTCGTACTGCTGGTCACTGCCCACCACCTTGGCGGTGAACTCGCGGCTGTCGCCCAGCTTGACCTTCACGTCACTGGCGTCGGCCACCACGTGGTAGTTGGTCAGCACATAGCCATCGGGCGAGATGATGAAGCCCGAGCCCATGCCGCGGCCCTTGATGCTGGGACCGCCATCCTGCCCACCCGGGCCCTGCCCCGGCATCGGGAAGTCAGGACCGAAGAAGCGGCGGAAGAACTCCGGCATGTCATCGTCGCCGCCCATCGGGCCGCGCGAGGCCTGGCGGTTGTTGCGGACGATGGTGGTGTCGACGTTGACCACGCCCGGGCCGACCTGTTCGACCAGGTTGGTGAAGTCGGGCAGGCCACTGACCAGCGGCTGCGCGGGCGCCCGCGGCGCCGCGGCCGGCGCAGGCTGGGTCTGGGCGGCCGGCGCCGGCGCCTGTGCGCAGGCCATCAGCGGAAGGGTCAGGGCCAGCAGGCCAATGGCCTGCGTGCGGAGTCGGGGAGTCATCGGACGGCAACCTCCGGGTCGGATGGAAAGAGGAATACGGGCCCCGCCGGCGGCGGGGCGTGAAGGCGCCCGGCTCAGTCGCGCGGGCGCGGCGGCACCGGCAGGTCGTCCTGCAGGCGCGGCTCGAACGGGTAGAACGCGGCGCCACCGGCATGGGCCGGGAAGCTGGCATTGAGCGCGCCACCGGCGGCGGGCGCCAGGCTGGAGCGCGGCCACGGCCGGGCCTGCAGCCCACCGACTTCACCGAACGGCAGGTTGCGGTTGGCATTGGCCGGCACGGTCGGGGTCAACGGTGCCTGCACGGCGGCGATGGCGCGCTGCGGGGTCTCATCGCGCTGGGCGGCACGCGCGGCCTGCTGGCTGCGCGTGGCACTGGCGCGACGGGCGTCCTGGCGGCGGTTGGCCGCGGCCATCGCCACGGCTGGCACACCAGCCACAGCCATCGCGGCAGTGTCCACCGAGGCTTCGGTCACCGCCGCCGGATGGGACGGCGCCGGCGGCAACTCCGCCTGGCTGGCGATCACCTGCGGTGCCAACGGCTCGCCAGGAGTGCCCTCCTTCAGCTTCTCGCCGCCCATGAACAGGGCGACCGCAGCAACCGATGCGGCCAGGGCGGCGCCGCCTCCCCAGGCTCGCCAACCACTGCGGCGCACCTGGCGGCGGGGTTCGGCCTGCGGCGTCGGCTCGGCCGCGATGGCGGCCGACACGGCGGCGCTGAAGCCGGCCGGTGCCAACACCGAGGCCTGCCCTCGCATCACGTCGCCCAGCAGCTGCCAGCGTTCCTGGCAGCCGGCCAGCTCGGGGTCGTGCTCCATCCGGCGCAGCAGGAAGCGCGCTTCATCGGCGCCCAGCTCAGCATCGACCAGGGCCGACAGCTGCTCGCGATGGCGCTGGTCCAGGCGCTGCCCGGCGGGCGATTGATGGTTCTGAGATTCGTTGAACGGATTACTGGTCATACGCGGCTCTTCTCACGGGTGGCGCTGCCGATGTCCAACAGCGGCCGGAGTTCGGTGTCGATCGCCTCGCGCGCCCGGAAGATCCGTGAACGCACGGTGCCGATCGGGCACCCCATCTTCTGCGCGATATCCTCGTAACTCAGGCCTTCCACCTCGCGCAGGGTGATCGCTGACCGGAGTTCTTCCGGCAGCGCGTTGACGGCCTTCATTACCGTCTGTTCCAGCTCCTGGCGCATCAACTCGCGCTCGGGCGTGTCGGTGTCCCGCAGGCGGGTACCGCTGTCGAACTGCTCGGCGTCGCCGATGTCGATGTCATCGGTCGGCGGACGTCGATTGTGTGAAGCCAGGTAGTTTTTGGCGGTATTCACGGCGATTCGATGCAACCAGGTTGAGAACTGGGCATCGCCACGGAAACTTCCGATCGCGCGGTAGGCGCGGATGAAAGTGTCCTGGGCGACGTCCTGACATTCGCTCCAGTCGGCGATGTAGCGACCGACCAGGGCCACGACTCGATGCTGGTACTTGCGCACCAGGACATCGAACGCGGCACTCTCGCCGTGCTGCACGCGCCGGACCAGCTCCAGATCCAGCTCCTGAGGTGTATCAACATCGGCCATGAGGGGCCGCACTCCTGTCAGCCCAACCGACGTCGGGCAATGAGACTGCCAATCCCGGGAAAAGTTCAGTCGCCGATCACCCGGCGCCGCACCAGCTTTTAACCACCGTTCCGTTAGCGTCCCGGTCCACGGCCATGGATCCGGGGGCGCCACTCCCCTGCTATTGGGATTTGACGCGGGGGAAACAACCTCTGGATCATAGCCGCTTCTCCATACACAACCGGATGGAACGTCCATGCTCTCAGGCTTCGATGGTCTCCGCTTCAGCCACTGGCACCCCGAGATCCGCGACGACGGCGTGGTGGTTCTCTCCCTGGATCGTCAGGACAGCAGCGTCAACGCAATGTCGCAGGACGTGCTGCTGGAACTGGGCGACCTGCTTGAGCGCATCGCCCTGGACCCGCCCAAGGGCGTGGTGGTCCAGTCGCTGAAGAAGGCCGGCTTCATTGCCGGTGCCGACCTGAAGGAGTTCCAGGAATTCGACCGTCGCGGCACCGTCAACGACGCGATCCGTCGCGGCCAGGCCACCTACCAGAAGCTGGCCGAGCTGCCCTGCCCCACCGTGGCGGCGATCCACGGCCACTGCCTGGGCGGCGGCACCGAGCTGGCATTGGCCTGCCGCTACCGCGTGGCCTCCAATGACAGCAGCACCCGCATCGGCCTGCCGGAGACCCAGCTGGGCATCTTCCCGGGCTGGGGTGGCAGCGCGCGCCTGCCGCAGCTGGTCGGTGCACCGGCGGCGATGGACATGATGCTGACCGGCCGCACCCTGTCGGCCTCGGCCGCGCGCGGCATCGGCCTGGTCGACAAGGTGGTGGCACCGGCGGTGGTGCTCGATACCGCCGTGGCGCTGGCGCTGTCCGGCACCACGCGCCCGTTCAAGCAGCGCGCGACGGCCTGGGCCACCAACACCTGGCTGGCACGCACGCTGCTGGCGCCGCAGATGGTCAAGCAGGTCGCGCGCAAGGCCAAGAAAGACCAGTACCCGGCACCGTACGCGCTGATCAGCACCTGGCAACGCAGCGGCGGCAAGCCGATGCAGGCCCGCCTGGACGCTGAGCGACGTGCCGTGGTGAAGCTGGCCAGTACACCGACCGCGCGCAACCTGATCCGCATCTTCTTCCTCACCGAGCGCCTGAAGGGCCTGGGCGGCGGTGATTCCGGCATCCGCCACGTGCACGTGGTCGGCGCCGGCGTGATGGGCGGCGACATCGCCGCGTGGGCCGCTTACAAGGGCTTCGAGGTGACCCTGCAGGACCGCGAGCAGCGCTTCATCGACCCGGCCATGGAACGCGCGCAGGCGCTGTTCGCCAAGAAGGTGCGCGACGAGAGCAAGCGTCCCGCCGTGGCCGCGCGCCTGCGTGCCGACCTGGAAGGCAACGGCGTGGCCGAGGCCGACCTGGTGATCGAAGCGATCATCGAGAACCCGGAAGCCAAGCGTGCGCTGTACCAGACGCTGGAACCGAAGATGAAACTGGACGCGCTGCTGACCACCAATACCTCGTCGATTCCGTTGGTGGAACTGCGCGACCATATCCAGCGCCCGGCACAGTTCGCCGGCCTGCACTACTTCAATCCGGTCGCGCAGATGCCGTTGGTGGAGATCATCCATCACGATGGCATGGCGCCGGAAACCGAGCGTCGCCTGGCCGCGTTCTGCAAGGCGCTGGGCAAGTTCCCGGTGCCGGTGGCCGGCAGCCCTGGATTCCTGGTCAACCGCGTGCTGTTCCCGTACATGCTGGAAGCCGCCACCGCGTATGCCGAAGGCATCCCGGGCCCGGTGATCGACAAGGCCGCAGTGAAGTTCGGCATGCCGATGGGCCCGATCGAACTGATCGATACCGTCGGACTGGATGTGGCCGCCGGCGTCGGCCGCGAACTGGCGCCATTCCTGGGCCTGCAGATTCCCGCCGCGCTGCAGACGGTGGAACCGGACAAGCGTGGCAAGAAGGACGGCCAGGGCATCTACGCCTGGGAGAACGGCAAGCCGAAGAAGCCGGACGTGGCCAGCGATTACCAGGCCCCGGGCGATCTGGAGGACCGCCTGATCCTGCCGCTGTTGAACGAGGCGGTGGCCTGCCTGCACGAAGGTGTGGTGGCCGACGCGGACCTGCTGGATGCCGGCGTGATCTTCGGCACCGGTTTCGCCCCGTTCCGCGGCGGTCCGATCCAGCACATCCGTGCGGTCGGTGCCGACGCGATCGTCGAGCGGCTGAAGGCGCTGCAGCAGCGCCATGGCGATCGTTTCGCACCGGGCCCGGGCTGGGACAATCCCGCCCTGCGCGAACCGGTGGTTTGAGTTCATCGGCCGGGCCTGCGGCCCGGCACCCGCGGTAGTGCCGGCCGCTGGCCGGCAACCTCAGAAGCCAGAGCCAAAGTGGCTCTGGCTTTTCTGTTTGTTGGGCGGGGCGGTGTCGGGTTGCGGGGACGCCGTAAACCCGTCCTTGGGGGCTTGGCCGCGGCATCCATGCCGCGGACACCCCGCAACCCGACACCGCCCCACCCCTGACAGTTTCCCGGTGACGGTGGGTGAACTGCGATGGCTGTAGGTGTCGACCTTGGTCGACACCAGGAGCGAAGCGACCGGCGTTTGATTTTGATTTTGATTTTCTTTTTTTCTTCTTCGTGGCTGGACGCACACGGAAACTGTCAGAGGTCGGGCGGGTGGGTTGCGCAGGACCGTTGGCGCCATGGATGGCGCCATCGAGCCCCCATGGATGGGTTTACGGCGTGTCCTGCGCAACCCACCCGCCCGGCCAAGCACGACTTTTGATCTTGCTTCCGCCTTCAGCGACCAAGCAACCAGCCACGAGGGGCTGCGCCGTTGGCTGGAACAACCTGTTACCCATACGGGGCATGTGCCCGTCACAGCTGCATGCGATGCTGACCACCTGATCCCTGCCAGCGAGAACGCCCGCATGACCACCATCATCGCACCGCGCGTGCACGACATCGGCGGCCTCGAAGTCCGTCGCGCCGTCCCTACCCTGCAGGCGCGCAGCATCGGTTCGTTCGTGTTCGTCGACCAGATGGGCCCGGCACTCATGCACCCCGGCACCGCCATCGACGTGCGCCCGCATCCGCATATCGGCCTGGCCACAGTCACCTACCTGTGGTCGGGCGCCATCGGCCACCGCGACACGCTGGGCTCGGATCAGGTGATCCGTCCCGGTGACGTCAACTGGATGACCGCCGGCCGCGGTATCGCCCATTCCGAGCGCACGCCGCAGCCGGACCGCGATCACGACAACCCGATCCACGGCATGCAGACCTGGGTGGCACTGCCGAAATCGCATGAGGAAATCGAACCGGCGTTCTACCACCATGCCGCGGCCACCCTGCCCGAGCAGCGCCGCAATGGTGTCTGGCTGCGAGTGATCGCCGGCCGCGCCTATGGCGAGGAATCGCCGGTGAAGGTGTTCGCCGACACCCTCAACGTAGCGATCGATCTCGACCCGGATGCGGAGATCGATATCGACAATGGCCACCGCGAGCGCGCGTTGTACATCCTCGAAGGCGACGCGCAGTTGGACGGCGTTGACATCCCCGCCCAGCATCTGGTGATCCCCGAAGCCGGTGCGATAGGTCGCCTGCGTGCGAAGACGCCGGTGAAGGCGATGCTGTTCGGCGGCGAGCCGCTGGATGGCCCGCGTCATCTGTGGTGGAACTTCGTCTCCAGTTCGAAGGAGCGCATCGAGCAGGCCAAGCACGATTGGGAAGCCGGCCGCTTCGGCACCATTCCGGGCGACGACAAGGAATTCATCCCCCTTCCGCAGTACTGAACATCGCGTGTTGCACACATCCGAAGGTGTATCCCTGCACCCGGCGTTGACGCTACAGTCACCCGCTGATCATTGAAATGTGACATAAATCACACTTTCGACCGTCAAAGGAGTGCAACACATGAGCATGGGTAAACGCTTGTCCGCCGAGTTCCTCGGCACGTTCTGGCTGGTTCTGGGTGGCTGTGGCAGTGCGGTGCTGGCCGCCAAGTTCGGTGGTGACGGCAATCCGCTGGGTATCGGTTTCCTCGGCGTAGCGCTCGCCTTTGGCCTGACCGTGGTGACCGGCGCCTATGCGTTCGGCCATATCTCCGGCGCGCACTTCAATCCGGCGGTCAGCGTCGGACTGTGGGCCGGTGGTCGTTTCCCGACCAAGGACCTGGTGCCCTACATCATCGCCCAGGTCGCCGGCGGCCTGCTGGCCGGCTTCATCCTGCTGCAGATCGCCTCCGGCGCCAGCGGCTTCGCCATCGATGGCAGCCAGGCCGGTGCGTTCGCCAGCAATGGCTATGGCGCGCTGTCGCCCGGCGGCTACAGCGTGGCGGCCGCCTTCCTGTGCGAAGTGGTGCTGACCGCGGTGTTCCTGATCGTGATCATGGGTTCCACCCACGGCAAGGCACCGGCCGGTTTCGCCCCACTGGCGATCGGCCTGTCGCTGACCCTGATCCACCTGATCAGCATTCCGGTCACCAACACCTCGGTGAACCCGGCCCGCTCCACCGCCGTGGCCTTCTTTGCTGGCAGCGGCGCAGTCAGCCAGCTGTGGCTGTTCTGGGTCGCCCCCCTGCTGGGCGGCGCGATCGGCGGCCTGATCTACAAGTGGATCGGCAACGACCGCTGATCCACGCGGCACCCATTGCGGTCGACCCTCGGCCGCAATGGTTACGCTTGTAACCGCGAATTGTGCGATTGCTCACGTTCCGTTAAGGTTGAGTTGACCATCCGTGCACATGCCGGATGGGGCGGCATCCGGGGATGGGATGCCATGCCGCTGGCCCTGCTGGCGGTGCCAAACAACTCATCACCTTGGGGGATGCATGAAGTTCGTGCCTGTCATGTTGTCGAGCCTGCTGTTCGCTGCGGCCCAGGCCGCCGCACAGGCACCGTCCGAATGTCCTTCGCTGCCGGCCAGCAGCGGGCTGCAGTGGCAGCAGCAGGTGCAGGCCGATTTCCTGGTCTGCCGCGCAAGCACCAGTGACGGTCGAGAAGTACTGAGCCTGATGCTCAGCGCGCGTGATCCGGCCATTCCGCTGAGCCGCTCGCTGCGCCAGGAAAAAGGCAGCTTCGGCGGCGAATCGCTGTACTGGTACCAGCCCGACCTGGGCGGCCAGCAACCGCCGGGTTATGCCGAGCGCCGCATCAGCGTGGTCAAGATCGACAAAGGGCGTTACGCGCAGATTTCGCTGTATCCGGACAGCGCGCAGGAACTGGGCTCGTTGCAACAGCTGGCGCAGGGCATGAGCCTGACCCCGTCGGCCGTGGCTGCCGGGCGCTGAAGGTGACGGGGATGACTGCCTGGCAGCATCCCCGCAGCGCGACCCGATCCGACGGTAGTGCCGGCCGCTGGCCGGCACCCCGATCCGCCTTTATCCGAGGCTGTTGCCGACCAACGGCCGGCACCCCCTCAGAACTTGCCTTCCTGGAAATCGACGAAGGCCTGCATCAGTTCCTGCCGCGTGTTCATCACGAACGGGCCGTGCCGCATCACCGGCTCGCGCAGCGGACGGCCGGCCACCAGGATCAGGCGCGCGCCTTCGCTGCCGGCCGAAACATGCAGCTGTTCGCCACCGCCCAGCACCGCCAGTTCCTGGCGCGCGACATCGCGCGCAGCATCCTGCTCACCCACCGTCAACGCACCTTCGAAGACATAGGCGAAGGCGTTGTGGCCTTCCGGCAGCGCGTAGGTCCAGGCCCGGTCGGGCGCCAGCGTGATCTCGAGGTAGAGCGGCTCGGTGGCCGGCTGCACGATCGGGCCGCGGGTGCCGTCGACCGTGCCGGCGATCACCTTCACTTCCACGCCGGCGTCCGGCTGCACCACGGGAATGCGCTCGGGCGCGAACTCCTGGTACTTCGGCTCGGTCATCTTCTCCTTCGCCGGCAGGTTCACCCACAGCTGGAAGCCGCGCATCTGCCCGCTTTCCTGCTCGGGCATCTCCGAGTGCACCAGGCCGCGGCCCGCGGTCATCCACTGCACGCTGCCCGGGGTCAGCAGGCCTTCGTTGCCATGGTTGTCGCGATGCCGCATGCGTCCGTCGAGCATGTAGGTGACGGTCTCGAAACCGCGGTGCGGATGCTCCGGGAACCCGGCGATGTAGTCCTCGGCGCGGTCGGTGCCGAATTCATCGAGCAGCAGGAACGGATCCAGGTCCGGCAGCGTGGGGCCGCCGATGACGCGGGTCAGGCGCACGCCGGCACCGTCGGAGGTGGGCATGCCACGGATGGTCCGCAGCACGCGGACCGGTTCGGGAAAGCTCATGGCGACTCCTGTTGGATGGATGCCAGTGAAGATGGACGCCACATGGCCGTACGCCAATGGATGGCACCGCAACCGATTGTTCCATCCCTGATGTTCGTTGCACGTCAGCGCAACCGCCGTACGACCAAAGTACTAACGCCGATTCGTCCTGTGCCAATTGACCCTGTCGAGGGCACGCGGGACTCTTTGTCTGTCTTTCCGGGAGAGAGCACCTCATGAAAGGGTTTTCCAAACTGGGCTGGGCGGTACTCGCCCTGCTCGGCGCGTTCTGTCTGGGCACCGTGGCGCTGCGCCGCGGCGAACACATCAATGCCCTGTGGATCGTCGTCGCGGCGGTGTCGCTGTACCTCGTCGCCTATCGCTTCTACAGCCTGTTCATCGCCAACAAGGTGATGCAGCTCGATCCGACCCGGGCCACCCCGGCGGTGATCAACAACGATGGCCTGGATTACGTGCCGACCAACAAGCACGTGTTGTTCGGCCACCACTTCGCCGCCATCGCGGGCGCCGGCCCGCTGGTCGGCCCGGTCCTGGCTGCGCAGATGGGCTACCTGCCCGGACTGCTGTGGCTGGTGGTGGGCGTGGTGCTGGCTGGAGCGGTGCAGGACTTCATGGTCCTGTTCCTGTCCAGTCGCCGCAATGGTCGCTCGCTGGGCGATCTCGTGCGCGAGGAGATGGGCCAGGTGCCCGGCACCATCGCGCTGTTCGGTGCGTTCCTGATCATGATCATCATCCTGGCGGTGCTGGCGATGGTGGTGGTCAAGGCACTGGCCGAAAGCCCGTGGGGCATGTTCACGGTGATCGCGACGATGCCCATCGCGATCCTGATGGGCGTGTACATGCGCTACATCCGCCCCGGCAAGATCGGCGAGATCTCGGTGGTCGGCCTGATCCTGCTGCTGGCCGCGATCTGGTACGGCGGCAAGGTCGCCGCCGACCCGGTATGGGGCCCGGCGTTCACCTTCACCGGCACCCAGATCACCTGGATGCTGATCGGCTATGGCTTCGTCGCTTCGGTGCTGCCGGTGTGGCTGCTGCTGGCCCCGCGTGACTACCTGTCGACCTTCCTCAAGATCGGCACCATCATCGCGCTGGCCATCGGCATCCTGGTGGTGATGCCGGAGCTGAAGATGCCGGCGCTGACCCAGTTCGCCGCCAGCGGTGATGGCCCGGTGTGGAAGGGCGGCATGTTCCCGTTCCTGTTCATCACCATCGCCTGCGGTGCGGTGTCGGGTTTCCACGCGCTGATTTCCTCCGGCACCACGCCGAAGCTGCTGGCCAATGAAGCGCACATGCGCTACATCGGCTACGGCGGCATGCTGATGGAATCGTTCGTGGCAGTGATGGCGCTGGTGGCGGCCTCGATCATCGATCCGGGCATCTACTTCGCGATGAACAGCCCGGCTGCCGTGATCGGTGCCGATGCGGCTTCGGCCGCGCACTACATCACCAACACCTGGGGCTTCACCATCACGCCCGAGCAGCTGACCGCGACCGCGGCGGCGATTGGCGAGCCGACCATCCTGCACCGCGCCGGTGGTGCGCCGACACTGGCAGTGGGCATCGCGCAGATCCTGCACCAGGCCATCCCCAGCAGCAGCGACGCGATGATGGCGTTCTGGTACCACTTCGCGATCCTGTTCGAAGCACTGTTCATCCTGACCGCAGTGGACGCCGGCACCCGTGCCGGGCGCTTCATGCTGCAGGACCTGCTGGGCAATTTCGTGCCGGCCCTGAAGAAGACCGAGTCGTGGACCGCCAACATCATCGGCACCGCCGGCTGCGTGGCACTGTGGGGCTACCTGCTCTACACCGGCGTGGTCGATCCGTTCGGTGGTATCCAGACGCTGTGGCCGCTGTTCGGCATCTCCAACCAGATGCTGGCCGGTATCGCGCTGATGCTGGGCACGGTGGTACTGTTCAAGATGAAGCGTGACCGCTATGCGTGGGTTACCGCAGTACCGGCAGTGTGGCTGCTGATCTGCACCACCTACGCCGGCTTCATCAAGATCTTCGACAGCAACCCGGCGCAGGGCTTCCTGGCACAGGCACACAAGTTCCAGGCCGCGCTCGCCAGCGACACGATCACCGCACCGGCCAAATCGGTGGCGCAGATGAAGCAGATCGTGGTCAACGCCTACGTCAACACTGGCCTGACCGCGCTGTTCCTGCTGGTGGTGGGCGCAGTGCTGGTGTATTCGATCAAGACCATCCTCGCGGCCCGCCGCAATCCGCAGCGCACTGACCGCGAAACCCCGTACGTGGCGCTCAAGCCGCATGAAATGGTGGATCTGTGATGAGCACGCAACTGGTTCCCGCCGGCCAGTACCAGGCGCACCGCCGCATCTGGCGGCGCCTGGTGCAGACCGCACGACTGTGCTGTGGCATTCCTGATTACGACAACTACGTCCGGCACATGCTGGAAAAGCATCCGGACCAGGAGCCGATGGACTACAAGACGTTCTTCCGCGAACGACAGGAAGCGCGTTACGGCGGACGCAACGGTGGCCGTTGCTGTTGAGCGGTGAGGTGGGTGCCGGGCTCACAGCCCGGCGCCCGCAGAGTCAACTGCAACTGCAACGGCCAAAGCGTCGGCTCTGGTTTTCCGTGAATTTGGCGGGGTGGTGTCGGATGGCGGGGACGCCGTAAACCCGTCCTTGGGGGCTTGGCCGCGGCATCCGACACCACCCCACCTTCGACAGATTTCCGGTGACGGCAAGAAGCATCAGGGGGCAGATCCGTTTCCGCAGGGAAACGGATCTGTCCTTTCTTTGTTCATGGATACCCATGAAGTGCATCCACGCATGACGTGGATCTATCCGGTGGCAGGCAAAAAGAAAGCCGAGCGTGGGCCCGGCTCTGCACGGGGAAGGCGTGTCCACGGCAATTGCCGTGAACACGCAACATGATCGTCAGCTCAGGACTCAGGCCCCGGCCATCCACTTCAGGATCAAGCCGGTGGCGTAGGCCAGGCCGGTGCCGGTGGCATAGCCCACCGTGCCCAGCAACACACCTACCGGGGCCAGCGTCGGATGGAACGCCGCTGCCACCACGGGGGCCGAGGCGGCCGCGCCGATGTTGCCCTGCGAACCGATCGCGAAGAAGAACAGCGGCGCGCGCAGCAGCTTGGCTACCACCCACAGCACCAGCACGTGCGTGGCCATCCAGATCGCGCCGAGCAGGAACAGCCACGGCCGATCCAGCAGCGACAGCAGGTTCATCTGCATGCCGATGCACGCGATCAGGAAGTACAGGAACACCGTGCCCAGCCGCGAAGCGCCTGCGGCTTCCAGCCGGCGTGCACGGGTGAAACTCAGGCCCAGGCCCATCGCCGTGGACAGCAGGATCACCCAGACGAACTGGCTATCGAGACTGAACTGGCTGGCCCAGCTGACATTGGCCTTGAACCAGCCCGACAGCGGCGCGGCGATGGCGTGGGCCAGGCCGACGCCACCCAGTGCCACGCCAACGATCACCATCAGGTCGGTCATGCTGGGAATGCGCGCGTTCTGAGCCTCGTAGGCACTGATGCGCGCCTTCATCTCGTCGATCGCGCGGGTATCGGCACCATTGCGGGTATCGATCTGCTGCGCGCGGTTGGCCAGGAACAGCAGGATCGCCATCCACAGGCTGGCGCAGGCCACGTCGACCACCGCGAACTGTCCAAAGGTGGTGGCGTCGGTGCCGAACACCTCGCGCATGGCAACCATGTTGGCGCCGCCACCGATCCAGCTGCCGGCCAGAGCGGCCATGCCGGCCCAGGTATCACCGGCCACCGTTTCCGGATGGATCAGCTTCATCAGCTGGAACGAGACGATGGCGCCGAGCATGATGCCGGCGGTACCGGCGCAGAACACGATCAGCAGTTTCGGGCCGAGCTTGGCGATGCCCTTCAGATCGATCGACAGCGTCAGCAGGACCAGCGCGGCCGGCAGCAGCACGTCGCGCGCGACGGGGTTGTACAGCGAGGTGTTGTGGCCATCGATGACACCGGCGGTGTTGTAGATGGCGGGGATGAAGTAGCACAGCAGCAGTGCCGGCACCCAGGCGAAGATCTTCTTCAGCAGTGGGGTCGGGCCACTGGCGGCCCAGAAGATCAGGGCCAGGGTGGCGGCAATCAGGCCCAGTCCAACGATGTCGTTGCTGATCAGGGCAGTAGCGGGTTCGGTCGGCATGGGATCCTCTGTCGATCGAAAGAGCGGGAAAAAAAAGCGCCGCATAAAGCGGCGCAGGTCGAGATTAACACTGTCTTCACGCCGGGTCATGCTGCGCTGCTTGCCGCGTTCCCCTGCATTGACGACTATTGCTGCATCGCCGTTGTGGAGCAGGCCCATGCAGCTTGGTGCGTTCTCTGTCAGCTTGTCCGTAAAGGATCTGGCCGCCTCCCGTGCGTTCTACGAAGCCCTCGGGTTCTCGGTCACCGGTGGCGATCCCACGCAGAACTGGCAGGTGATGCGTAGCAACGGCACGGTGATCGGGCTGTTCCAGGGCATGTTCGAAGGCAACCTGCTGACCTTCAACCCCGGCTGGGACCAGCACAAGCAGGAACTGCCCCACTTCCAGGATGTGCGTGAACTGCAGGCGGAACTGGATGCCAAGGGCATCGAACTGGCGGTACGGACCGATCCCGATGGCCAGGGGACCGGCTACCTGCAGCTGGCCGATCCCGACGGCAACGTGATCCTGATCGACCAGCACGTGGCGCGACCGACTGGCACCTAGTGCCGTGGGGTTGCCGGCCAGCGGCCGGCACTACCGCGATGTGGGGCGCGAAGCGCCGAAGTCCAGGGTGACGCGTGTGCCGCGCGGTTCACAAGGCTGCAGCTGGAGGGTCCAGCCCAGGTGTTCGCACAGCCGCGCGATCAGGTCCAGGCCGATGCCGCCGCCACGATCGGCGCGCTCCCCCCGCGCCATGCGGGCGTGGATCGCTGCGATCTCCTCCGGGCTCATGCCATGTCCCGGGTCCTGCAGGGTCAGCACCGCAGACGAACTCAGCTGCAGCTCGATATGGCCGCGACCGCTGTTCTCGATGGCATTGCGCAGCAGGTTGCCGATCGCTGCCTGCACCACCGCCAGCGGCGCGACGATGTCCACCGGTGCGGCCTGGATGCCGATGCTCAGGTCCTTGTCGCCCAGCAAATGGCGATGGTCGTCAACGATCTCCGGCAGCAGCTGGTCCAATGCGATGCGCTCGGCACGCGCGGCCAGGCGCGCCGGATCGCGCGCCAGCACCAGCAGCAGCTCGATCAGCTGCTCCACGCTCTGTGCCGTGCGCAGGACCCGCTGCACCTGCTGGCGGGCACGCTCGGGCAGGCCCGGTTGCTCCAGCGCCAGCTCGGCTGCACCGGTCATCACCGCGATCGGCGTGCGCAGCTCGTGGCTGGCGGTACTGATGAAGACCCGCTCGCGCTCGACGAACTGCTCGTTGCGGTCCAGGTAGTCGTTCAACGCATCGGCGATGGTGTGCAGCTCGGAACTGCCGCGTGGATCGACCTCGATGCGCTGGCCCTGGACGCCCGGCCGCAACGCGCCGATGTGCTGGGCCAGCAGGCTCAACGGGCGCACCATGCGCTCCATGCCGAAGGACGCCATCAGCACGGTGACGAAGATCATGATCACCCCGGCCAGCATCACCCAACGCGTGGCGAACTGCTCCAGGTCATGGAAGTCGGAGATGTCCAGCGCCAGCGCGACGCGCCCCATGGAACGGGTCTCGCGCACCATCACCGCCGTCTCCCGCCCCTTGATCATCACTCCGTCGTGCAATCCCGGATGCAGCGTACGCAGGCTCTCAGGCAGGTTGACTGCATCGAAGCGGTACAGACTGAGCGTGTCCGAATCCTGCCAGCGATAGTGCGGTTCATGCTCGACGTGCTCGACGATGCTGTCCAGCTCGGAATTGAGCAGCGCACGCCAGGCCGCGTGTTCGGCGTGCTCGTGCACATAGTTGCCAACGCTGAACACGGCGATCGACAGCAGGGCCAGGTAGCCCAGCAGCCACCACACCACGCGCCGGTACAACGGCCCCGGCTTACGCGCCTTCATCATCATCCTTGCCAGCATCCGTGGCCGTGGTCACCGCCAGGCGATAGCCTACCCGTGGCAGGGTATGGATCAGTTTCTCGGCGAAGGGGCCGTCAACGCTGCGGCGCAGTTCGTAGACATGCGAGCGCAGCAGGTCGCCGTCCGGCGGCTCGTCGCCCCACAGCGCGAACTCCAGCTGCTGGCGGGTCACCGCCCCCGGGCTGGCACGCATCAGCACTTCCAGCAGCTTGCGGCAGGCCGGGTACAGATGCAGCACCTGGCTGCCGCGCTGGGCCTCCAGGGTTGCAAGGTCCAGCACCAGGTCGCCCACCTGCAGGCGCTTGCGCGGATTGCGGCCCTGCGCGCGCAGCAGCAGCGCCTCCAGCCGCACTTCCAGCTCGGGCAGGGCGAACGGCTTGGTCAGGTAGTCGTCGGCGCCGGCGCGGAAGCCGGCGATCTTGTCCGGCAGCTCATCTCGCGCGGTCAGCATGATCACCGGCACCTCCGACGCGTGCTCGGCGCGCAGGCGACGCAGCACCTCCGGGCCCTCCATGCGCGGCAGCATCCAGTCCAGGATCACTGCATCGTAGGGGTGGCTGCCGGCCAGGTGCAGGCCGGTGATGCCATCCGGGGCCACGTCGAGCACGTGCCCGCGCGACTCGAAATAGTCGAACAGGTTGGCCACCAGCTGGCGGTTGTCCTCGATCACCAACAGACGCATGCACGAAACATCCACGGAAGTTCGTACCATGGTAGCGCCGCACATGTCGGAATGCGGTCGCCCCGGCGCCGCTCTGACGCTTTTCCTACCCCTGCCACGTCAGAGTGGCCGTTTTGCTCCCGGAGCCTGCCGTGCCCGTAGCCCTGCCCCGCCGTTGGCGCCTGCCCCTGTTGTGGCTGCTGATCATTGCTGCGCTGGCAGCGGGGATCGGCCTTCGGCAGCCACAGCCGCCGGACGAGCCGCGCTTCGTGCTGGCGGCGCGGACCATGGTCGAAAGCGGGGAATGGCTGCTGCCGCACCGCGGCGTGGAGTTGTACGCGGAGAAGCCGCCGGTCTTCATGTGGCTGCAGGCGGCGGCCTATGAGATCGTCGGCAGCTGGCAGTGGTCGTTCCTGCTGCCGTCGCTGCTGGGCGCCCTGCTCAGCCTGTGGCTGGTCTCGGACCTGGCACGCCGGCTGTGGTCCCCCCGGCATTCCCTGTACGCGCTGGCGGCGCTGTTCTGCACCCTGCAGTTTGGCCTGATGGCCAAGCGCGCGCAGATCGACATGGTGCTGGTCGGCATGACCACGGTGGCCCTGTGGGGACTGATGCGCCACCTGTGCGAGCGCCGCAACCTGCCCGCATTGTGGCTGGCGGGTTTCGCCGCGGGCCTCGGCACGGTGACCAAGGGCGTGGGTTTCCTGCCACTGCTGATGGTGCTGCCCTGGTTCGGCTGGTGGCTGTACCAGCGCCGTCGCGGGCACCGCGTGGAGGGCCCGCATCCGGCAACGCTGCTGTGGCTGATCCCGGCCTTCCTGCTGGGCGTGGCGGTGTGGCTTGCCCCGCTGGGCTGGGCACTGCTGCATGAGCCCAGTGCGGCACTGCAGTCCTATGCCCACGAACTGCTGTTCAAGCAGACCGGCACGCGCTACGCCAATGCCTGGCACCACCGCCAACCGGTCTGGTACTACCTGCAGGTGATCCTGACCCTGTGGCTGCCGGGCAGCCTGCTGCTGCCGATGCTGTTCAAGCCGTGGTGGCGCCGCATCCGCCGTGGCGACCGCCGGCAGTGGCTGCTGCTGGGCTGGGCGCTGCTGGTGCTGGTGTTCTTCAGTGCCAGCCCCGGCAAGCGCGAGGTCTATGTGCTGCCGATGCTGCCGGCGATGGCACTGGCGGTGGCCCCGTTGTTGCCGGGCCTGCTGCGCCGCCTGTGCGTGCGCCGCTACCTGTTCGGCTACAGCGTGGTGCTGATGCTGGCCACCGGCGTACTCGGCGTGATGCTGATGACCGAGCACCCGTGGGCGTTGGCGCAACTGGATCGGCGGGCGATGCCCGATACGCTGCTGCCGGTGCTGGGGGATGGCCTGCTGACCTTTGCCATTGCCCTGGCCACGTTGATCGTGTGGCTGCGGGTGCGCCGCGCTGCAACGCTGGTGCTGCTGACCCACGGCATGCTGTGGATGCTCTACGGCCTGGTGCTGATCCCCGCGCTGGATCCGTTCGCGTCGGCATCGGCGGTGATGCGCCGGGTGGGCGCGCGGATCGGACCGGACGCTGAACTTGCGCTGGTCGCCTGGCGCGAACAGAACCTGCTGCAGGCCGACCGGCCGGTGCGCGAGTTCGGCTTCAAGCGCCCCTGGGCCGAGCAGTGGCATGACGCCGGCCCGTGGTTGGCCGAGGCACCAGCGAAGCGCTGGCTGCTGGTGCTGGACGATGCGATGAGCCCGTGCGTGGACCCGACCAAGGTGATCGACATCGGCATTGCCAACAGGAATCGTTGGCAACTGCTTCCCGGTACGGCCTGGGACCCGCAATGCCATGCCGAACGGGCCGGCTCGACCGCGGAAGAAGACTGAACGTTGGCACGCGCCGGGGAATCATTAACCCGGCGCGAACGAGCGTCCGACCCTTCTCCGACATCCAGGTGACGAGCATGACTGCGGATTCCCGAACCGCCCCTTCCCAGCATGCCCGTTCGTCCCCTTGATTCGGTAGCGCCGCTTGCGACATCGCCACTGGCGTCAAAATTTGCCGTAACTCACCTTTGGCTACCTGTCGCAATCGGTCTGCCCGTGTTCACGCTGCTGATGGGTTTCGGCGGCGACCAGTGGGTGGCCGATCACCTGTTCCGACTTGAGGGCGGCCATTGGGCGTTGCAGGACGCCTGGATCACCCGCTCGGTGGTGCACAAGGCCGGCAAATGGCTGAGCACGGCAGCAGCGCTGGTGGCGATCCTGCTGTGCTTCCACCACTGGCGCAAGGGACGCGATCGCACCCTGCGATGGGCGCTGCTTTATGTCGTAATTGCCATGGCGCTGGGCACCGGCGTGATCTCCCTGCTGAAGGCACTGGTGCCGATGGAATGCCCGTGGGATCTGCTGCGCTACGGCGGCCACGAGCCCTTCATCGGGTTGCTCACGCTGCGCCCTGATGGCATGGCGCCGCGTGCCTGCTTCCCGGCCGGCCACGCCAGCGCGGGCTATGCCTGGCTATGCCTTTACTATTTCGCCTTGCTGTGGCGCCCTTCATGGCGCTGGGCCGGGTTGTGGATCGGTCTTGCCACCGGCCTGGTGTTCGGTATCAGCCAGCAGCTTCGGGGCGCGCATTTCCTTTCGCATGACATTGCCACTGCATTGATATGTTGGCTGCTTTCGCTCGGCCTGTATCTGATCGTCAAACGCGTCCTGACACGCCGTCAGCCGGACCGTCCCAACCGCCAGGAGGCAAACGCATGAGTGCATCGGTCCAACGCCCCGCCCGCCTCCCCGCGTTGGCGAGTCTTCGCCGCTGGCGGCCGCAGCTGTCCACCGAAGCACTGATCGCACTGACCAGCCTGTTCTTCGCGGTGGCCGGCAACGGCCTGTTCTGGCACAGCGCGATGGCCAGCCATCCGGGCAGCCTGCGCTATGCGCTTTCGCTGCTGCTGTTGCTGCTGGGTGCGCACGGCGTGCTGCTGGGCATCCTGGTCTGGCGCTGGAACGCCAAGGTGGTGATCAGCCTGTTGCTGCTGGTGACCGCATTCGCCGCGCACTACATGAGCCGCTACCACATCTACCTGGATGCGGACATGCTGCGCAACGTGCTGGCGACCGACCCCAAGGAAAGCCGCGAGCTGATGACCGTGTCGCTGCTGTGGCCGGTGCTGTTGCTGGCAGTGCTGCCGATGGTGGTGCTGTGGCGCGTGCAGCTGCGTCGTCGCAGTTGGGGCCGCAGCCTGCTGTGGCGATTGGGCTTCCTGGTGGTGGCGGCGGTGACCGCCGTCGGCGGCGCGTTGATCTCGTTCCAGGATGTCTCGGCACTGATGCGCAACCAGCGCGAAGTGCGCTACCTGGCTACGCCTGCCAATGTGCTGCTGGGCATGCCGCGTGCATTGCGTGGCGACAACCCGGTGCAGCGCGCACCGAAGTTGCCGATCGGCACCGATGCCAAGGCCACCCCGCGAGCACCGGCCAGCAAGCCGCGGCTGCTGGTGATCGTCATGGGCGAGACCGTGCGCGCGCAGAACTGGGGCCTCAACGGTGGCCGCAACACCACCCCGGAACTGGCGCAGGCCAGCGTGATCAATTTCCCGGACATGCATTCGTGCGGCACCAGCACCGAGGTTTCACTGCCGTGCCTGTTCTCGCCGTGGGGTCGCCACGACTACGACGAAAAGAAGATCCGTGCCCACCAGTCGCTGCTGCACGTCCTGAACCGCGCCGGTATCGCGCCGTTGTGGCGTGACAACCAGTCCGGCTGCAAGGGCGTGTGCGAGGGCCTGGACTTCCAGTCGCTGTCCGACGCCACCACCCCGGGCCTGTGCGCCGATGGCCGCTGCATGGACGAGATCCTGCTGCAGGACCTGGCCACCCAGGTACGGGCCAAGCCCGGCGACCGGGTGGTGGTGCTGCACCAGCTGGGCAACCACGGGCCGGCCTACTTCGAGCGCTATCCGCCCGCATTCCGCCGCTTCACTCCGACCTGCGACACCCGTGACATCGGCCGTTGCTCGCGCGAAGAGATCACCAACAGCTACGACAATGCCGTGCTGTACACCGATCACTTCCTGACCAAGACCATCGGCACGCTGCAGGGCATGCAGGACTACGACACGGCGATGATCTACCTGTCCGACCACGGCGAGTCGCTGGGCGAGAAGGGCCTGTTCCTGCACGGCGTGCCCTACGCCATCGCCCCGGCCGAGCAGACCCGGGTACCGATGACGATGTGGTTCTCGCAGGGCTTCGCCAGCAGCCGCGGGTTGGACCTGCAGTGCGTGCGCAAGCGGTCGGCGGCGTATACCGACCATGACAACCTGTTCCCGTCGGTGCTGGGCCTGATGCAGGTGAAGACCTCGCTGTACGAGCGCGACCGGGACGTGTTCGCCAGCTGCGAAGGTTGAGGGTTGTTCGGCAGGGCTTGCAGCCCTGCACCTGCAGAGGCAACTGCAACCGCAACGGCCGAAGCAACAGCAACAGCATGCATTCCGTGGGATGGCGGGGTGGGTCCGGTGGCGGGAGACGCCGTAAACCCCGCTCCGCGGTCCGGCCCAGCCGCTGGCGGCTGTGCGTTCGGGCGCTTGCGAAGCAGTGCTTCGCAAGCAAAGCGCCCTCACCCATGGGGGCTTGGCCGCGGCATCCATGGCGCTCACGCCCCCGCAACCGGACCCACCCCGCCTTCGACAGTTTTCCGCGATCGGTTGGAACGACCTTGGGGTCGGATCCGTTTTCCGGAGGAAAACGGATCCGACCCCATTTTGATTGTCGATACCTGACAGGTGTGTCGACCAAGGTCGACACCTACCGACAGCACACGGAATCTGTCAGAGGTGGGGCGGTGTCGGAGTGCGGGGTGTCAGCCGCATGGATGCGGCTGCCAAGCCTACAGGGACGTACTTGCGGCGTCCCCGCACTCCGACACCGCCCCACCAAACCACGGATAGTCCGCTGTTGCTGTTGCTTCGGCCTTTGCCGTTGCCTGAAGGCCTCTGCGGGTGCCGGGCGCCGCCCGGCCGACTTCCGCCACTTGCGGTGGCGGCGACTGCCCACTAGCCTTCGGCCGTCGTTCACCACCCAAGGATCGCCCGTGAAACACCGTCATCTCCTGCTGGCCTCGGCAATCGCCGTCGCCACGCTGGCCCTGGCCGCCTGCAAGAAGGAAGCTGCCCCAGGCACCGATACCGCCAGCAGCAGCGCTCCGGCCGGCGAAACCGCCGACCAGTTCGTGGCCCGCATCAATGCCGAGTTCAAGGCCGCCTACCCGGAGATGACCTCGGCGCAGTGGCTGTCCTCCACCTACATCAACGGTGATTCGGAACGCATCGCGGCCAAGGCCAACGAGCGCTCGCTGACCCAGCTCAACAGCTGGATCGAACAGGCGGCCAAGTTCGACGGCAAGCCGATGAGCGAGGACAGCAAGCGCGCGATCCACCTGCTGAAGCTGATGTCGTCGATGCCGGCGCCGCGCGACCCGGCCAAGCTGGCCGAGCTGACCCAGATCGCCACTCGCATGGAAGGCAGCTACGGCGCCGGCAAGTACTGCACCGACGCCAACGATCCGAACTCCTGCCGCCAGCTGGGCGAGCTGGAGCAGGTGCTGGCACGCAGCCGCGATTACGACAAGCAGCTCGACGCCTGGCAGGGCTGGCACAGCACCACCAAGAGCATGCGCGGCGACTACCAGAAGTTCGTCGGCCTGGTGAACGAAGGCGCCAAGGGCATGGGCTTCACCGATGCCGGCCAGATGTGGCGCAGCGGCTACGACATGCCGCCGGAACAGATCGGCCCGGAAACCGATCGCCTGTGGGAACAGGTCAAGCCGATGTACGAGCAGCTGCACTGCTACGCGCGCGGCAAGCTGGACAAGACCTACGGCAAGGACAAGGCCGAAGTGGGCAACGGCCTGATCGCCGCGCACCTGCTGGGCAACATGTGGCAGCAGGACTGGTCGAACCTGTGGGACCAGCTGGAACCGTACCCGGGTGCCGGCAGCCTGGACATCACCGCTGCGCTGGAAAAGCAGTACCAGACCAACCTGAGCGCGGCGCTGGCCAAGGCCGGCAAGGATGCCAACGTGGCAGCGCAGTACAAGGCGCAGCGCGAGGCCGAACTGCGTACCGCCAAGCAGATGACCGAACGCGCACAGGACTTCTACGTGTCGCTGGGCATGCCGTCGCTGCCGCAGTCGTACTGGGAACGCACCCAGTTCATCAAGCCTGACGACCGCGACGTGGTCTGCCACGCCAGCGCCTGGGACATGAACATGGAAGGCGACGTGCGCACCAAGATGTGCATCAAGCCGAACGAAGAGAACTTCACCACCATCTACCACGAGCTGGGCCACATCTATTACGACCTGGCCTACAACCCGCTGCCCCCGCTGTTCCAGGGCGGTGCCAACGATGGTTTCCATGAAGCGATCGGCGACACCATCGTGCTGGCGATGACGCCCAAGTACCTCAGCTCGATCGGCCTGGTCGATGCGCCGACCGAGAGCCGCGAAGCGGTCATCAACAACCAGATGCGCATGGCGCTGTCGGGCGTGTCGTTCCTGCCGTTCGGGCTGATGATCGACCGCTGGCGCTGGGGCGTGTTCGATGGCTCGATCACCGCCGACAACTACAACAAGGCGTGGTGGGACCTGAAGGCCAAGTACCAGGGCGTGGCGCCCGCCAGCACCCGTGGCGAGGAGTTCTTCGATCCGGGCGCGAAGTACCATGTGCCGGGCAACACCCCGTACACCCGCTACTTCCTGGCGCGCATCCTGCAGTTCCAGTTCTACAAGGGCCTGTGCGATGCGGCCGGCTACAAGGGCCCGCTGCATGAGTGCACCTTCTACGGCAACAAGGAAGCCGGCCAGAAATACTGGGCGATGCTGAGCAAGGGTGCCAGCCAGCCGTGGCAGGCCACGCTGAAGGAGCTGACCGGTACCGACAAGCTCGATGCCGGCCCGATGATCGAGTACTTCACCCCGGTCAACGAGTGGCTGAAGCAGCAGAACGAAGGCCAGATGTGCGGCTGGCAGGCCAACGCGGCCCCGGCGGCGAAATGAGAAAAGGGGCGGGCCCGCGAGGATCCGCCCCTTTCTGGTAGTGCCGGCCGCTGGCCGGCAACTACGCGATGAAGACCCAACGGGCAGCCGGCCAGCGGCCGGCTCTGCCGAAATGCCTGTCAGCTGTTCTTCTTCGCGGCCATCGCAGCGGCCAGCTCGGCCTTGAATTCCTCGAAGGTCTGGCCCTTCTCCTGCGCTTCGGCCTGTGCGGCATCGCGCAGCGCATCGGAGTACATCAGGCGCACCGGCGTGCCGTTGCGCTCGTGCAGTTCACCGGCCTGCATGATCAGCGCCAGCACCTGCGCAGCGCTCTCGCTGTGGCCAGCGATGCGGCCGTCCATGCCCAGCACCCATTCGCCGTCGCGGCGCACGACACCCGCCAGCAGGGTGCGCTGTGCATCGCGCAGTTCCGCATGCGGCTCCACCGGCGAGGCCTGGGCAGCGGCCTTGTTGGCGGCCTGCTTTTCCTGGCGACGGCGCTGGTCGCGGCGGGTCTTGGAACTGGTGGACATGGTGCGGTACCGCTGCGAAGGGGGGCGCAAGGATAGCGCACCCCGCCCGCCACACCGCTTCACACCCCCTCAGTCCAGCACTTTCCCGTGCCGCCAGTAGCCCATGAAGGTGATCGCACGGCGGTCCAGCCCGCAATCGCGCACCAGGTGGCGGCGGATCGCCATCACCGCCCCCGCTTCGCCCGCCACCCAGGCATACAGCGGCCCGGCCACGCGGGTATCGGCCTGCTCCCAGAGGATCTGCGTATCGACGTCGATCTCTTCCAGCGCATCGCCGGCAGCCACGCTCGAGGTCGCTGCCAGCCGTTCCTGGACTGCCTGCAGCAAGGGCTGCCCGTACGCCGCCTGCCCGCGCGGCAACCAGACCAGCTCGGCCGTGGGCGGCGCCTTCAGGGGAACCGCATCACCGGCCTGCGCCACTTCCAGCAGGGCCAGCGTGCGCGGCGGATCCACCATGGCCGCCAGTTCCTCCAGGATCCCGGCCACTGCCGGCAGCGCGGTCTCGTCAGCCACCAGCAGCACCTGGCCAACACCGGTCGGCGGCTTCCATTCCCAGCCCTCGCTGCTGCCGGCGCAATCGGCATCCGGGGCCAGCAGCACCACGCGGTCGCCCGGCCGGGCATGCATGGCCCAGCGCGAAGCGGGGCCGGTCACGCCGTGAATGACGAAATCGACATCGACCTCGCCCTGCTCCGCACGCAGCTGGCGGATGGTATAGGTGCGCATCGGCGGGCGCTGATCGTCCGGCAGGGCCCGATAGCGTGGGTACCAGTCGTCACCGCTGGGGACCTGCGGCACCTCCTGGCCGGGCAAGGGGAAGAACACCTTGATGCGCTGGTCCGGGCCTTCGGTTTTCATCCGCGCCACGTCGGCACCGGTGAACACCATGCGGTCCAGGGAAGGGGAAAGAACGCGGCGCTCCTTCAGCGCCACCTCGAACAGGCGGTAGGTCTGCTGCGCAGCCATGGGGGAACCTCATGCAACGACATCGGATTGGCTGGCTGTCGTGCACCCACGCACCGGCTGGCTGGAGTGCCCAGCCTAGTCCGGTGATTTCCCGTCGCAAGCGTTGCGGGCGCCACGGCCCGCCCTACCCCTGCGCGCTGCTCAGTGACCCGTGCAGGCCGCCTGCGCCGCGCGTTCGCGCTGGTGTTCCCAGTACCAGAACACGAAGCCGGCGCCGAAGAACGCCGCCTGGCCCAGGGCCAGGTGCAGCGGGCTGGCGCTCAGCAGCGGCGACACCACGCCGGCCACTACGGTGCTGATCATCAGCTGCACGAAGGCCTGCAGCGACGAGGCCAGGCCGCGCTGGTGCGGGTACATGTCCAGCACCGCCAGCGCCAGGATCGGGAAGATCAGCGCCATGCCCATGCCGCCCAGGAAGATCGGCAGCACTGCCCACGGCAGCACGAACTGCGGCGACAGCGCCACGTAGCCGACGTTCAGCAGCACCGACAACGCGCACAGGCCGAACCCAATGGACACCTGGCGGGTGGGCGTGGTGTGCCCAGCCATGCGCCCGGACAGGAACGAGCCGGTGGTCATGCCACCGATGGTGGGAATGAACAGCCACGCAAAGCCGCCCTCGCCCAGGTGCAGGTGCTGCATCACGAACACCGGCGCCGAGGAGATGTACAGGAAGATGCCACCGAAACCGATGCTGCCGGCCAGCGCCAGGCGCAGGAAACGCGGGTTGAAGCCGATGCGCACGTAATCACGCATCAACGTTCGCGGCGACAACGGCACGCGTGCTTCGACCGGATGGGTCTCCGGCAGGTAGCGCGCAGTGGCCGCCAGCAGGACCAGGCCGAACACCACCAGGAACCAGAAGATCAGCGGCCAGCCGGCGCCACTGAGCAGGATCCAGCCACCGATGATCGGCGCGATGGCCGGGGCGATACCGAACAGCATCGACACCTGGCTCATCAGCCGCTGCGCGTCGTGGCCGTGGTACAGGTCGCGGATCACCGCGCGGCCGACGATCATGCCGACACCCGCCGACAGGCCCTGCAGCGCACGGAACGCCAGCAGCGTGGTCAGGTCGGTGGACAGCGCGCAGCCAACCGAAGCGCCCACGAACACCACCAGGCCACCGAGGATCACCCACTTGCGGCCCCAGGCGTCGGACAGCGGCCCGTGCGCCAGGCTCATCAGGCCGTAGAACAGCAGGTACACGCTGATGGTCTGCTGCACCGCCACCTCGTCCACCGCCAGGCGCTGGGCCAGCTGCGGGAAGGCCGGGAAGATGGTGTCGATCGAGAACGGGCCGAACATGGCCAGGCCGGCAAGCAGCAGGGCCATGCGGCGGGTGGAGGGAGCAACAGCGGCGGTCATGGGGAAGGCGTCCGGCAAGGCCATGCGTGGCACGCACGGCGGGCGCCGGTCCCCTTGCAGCAGGGACGGCGCCAGATGAATTCGGGTATCCGCCCATCATAGGTGGGGAATGCGCCCGATGCCATGCAGCGGTGCACAAAACGCACGGCCGGGCCATCGGCCATTCAGGCGCGGCGGGCGGGCCCGGAGTCGGCCGGCGCGCCCGCAACGGGCTATAATCGGCGGGCAACACGGTGGGAGAAGCGGAACACCGCTGCCGAAGGCGCAACGCCCGTAATCGCTCAGGCCCGATACCACCCGTAACAGAACTCTGGAGAGACCGGTTCGATCCGGCGCCGAAGGGGCACGAAGCCGCGGTTTTCCGCGCTTCCAAACTCTCAGGCAAAAGGACAGAGGGGCGCCCCGCAGACCGCCGACCGGCGGCTTGTGCCCGTGCGTGTGCCCTTTCCTGACGGATCCTTCGCCATGTCCCAGAACACCCCTTCCCTGCGTGAGCTCGAGCATCATTCCGCGTTCGTCGAGCGCCACATCGGCCCCAACGATGCCGAGATCGCGCAGATGCTCGACGTCGTCGGCCACGCGTCGCTGGATGCGATGACCGATGCCATCGTGCCGGCCAAGATCAAGTCGCCGGCGCCGCTGGCGCTGCCGGAATCGATGACCGAAGTGCAGGCACTGGCCAAGATCCGTGCGATCGCCGACAAGAACACCGTGCTGCGCAGCTTCATCGGCCAGGGCTACTACGGCACCCACACGCCGAACGTGATCCTGCGCAACATCCTGGAAAACCCGGCCTGGTACACCGCCTATACCCCGTACCAGGCGGAAATCTCGCAGGGCCGCATGGAAGCGCTGATCAACTTCCAGACCCTGTGCGCCGACCTCACCGGCATGGAAATCGCCAACGCCTCGCTGCTGGACGAAGCCACTGCCGCCGCTGAAGCGATGACCCTGGCCAAGCGTTCGGCCAAGTCGAAGTCGGACACCTTCTTCGTGCACGACGCCGTGCACCCGCAGACGCTGGAACTGCTGCGCACCCGCGCCGAGCCCATGGGCATCGTGCTGCGCGTCGGTACCCCGGCCGAAGCACTGGAAGCGGAAGCCTTCGGCCTGCTGCTGCAGTACCCGGATACCTTCGGCCAGGTCGGCGACTACAAGGCGCTGGTCGATGCCGTGCACGCACGTGGCGGCCTGGTGGCCGTGGCCACCGACCTGCTGGCACTGACCCTGCTGGCCGCCCCGGGCGAATGGGGCGCGGACATCGTGGTCGGCAACAGCCAGCGTTTCGGCGTGCCGTTCGGCTTCGGTGGCCCGCACGCTGCCTTCATGGCCTGCCGTGACGCCTACAAGCGCTCGATGCCGGGCCGCCTGATCGGTGTCTCGATCGATGCCCAGGGCAACCCGGCCTACCGCCTGACCCTGCAGACCCGCGAGCAGCACATCCGCCGCGAGAAGGCTACCTCCAACATCTGTACCGCGCAGGTGCTGCTGGCGGTGATGGCCTCGATGTATGCCGTCTACCACGGCCCGGAAGGCCTGACCCGCATCGCCCGTCGCACCCACCGCCTGGCCTCGATCCTGGCCGCCGCGCTGGGCAAGGCCGGCGTGCAGGTCGGTGGCGACTTCTTCGACACCCTGCATGTCACCGGCGTGCACGCCGATGAGATCCACGCCAAGGCCCGTGCCGCCGGTTACAACCTGCGCGCGATCGACAGCGACTCGGTCGGCATCAGCCTGGACGAAACCGCCACCCGTGCCGACGTGGTCGCGCTGGCCGCCGTGTTCGGCGCGCAGGCCGACGTCGAGGCGCTGGACGCCAGCACCGCCGATGCGCTGCCGGCCGGCCTGCTGCGCCAGTCCGCGTTCCTGACCCATCCGGTGTTCAACACCCACCACAGCGAGCACGAACTGCTGCGCTACCTGCGTTCGCTGGCCGACAAGGACCTGGCGATGGACCGCACGATGATCCCGCTGGGCTCGTGCACGATGAAGCTCAACGCCACCGCCGAGATGATCCCGGTGACCTGGCCGGAGTTCTCGCAGATCCATCCGCTGGTACCGGCCGACCAGGCGCTGGGCTACAAGGAACTGATCGACACGCTGGAAGCGATGCTGGTCGAATGCACCGGCTACGACGCGGTCAGCCTGCAGCCGAACTCCGGCGCGCAGGGCGAGTACGCCGGCCTGCTGGCGATCCGTGCCTACCACCGTTCGCGCGGCGAAGACCATCGCGACATCTGCCTGATCCCGGACTCGGCGCACGGCACCAACCCGGCCTCGGCGCAGATGTGCGGCATGAAGGTGGTGGTGACCAAGACCGATGCCAACGGCAACGTCGATGTCGAGGACATCCGCCTCAACGCCGAGAAGTACAGCGACCGCCTGGCCGCGATCATGATGACCTACCCGTCCACGCACGGCGTGTTCGAGGAAGAGGTGGTCGAGATCTGCGAGATCATCCACAAGCACGGCGGCCAGGTGTACACCGACGGCGCCAACATGAACGCCCTGGTCGGCGTGGCCAAGCCGGGCAAGTGGGGTTCGGACGTTTCGCACCTGAACCTGCACAAGACCTTCTGCATCCCGCACGGCGGTGGCGGCCCGGGCGTTGGTCCGTGCGCGGTCAAGGAGCACCTGGCCCCGTTCCTGCCAGGCAAGCTGGGTGACCACGGCCCGGTTGGCATGGTCAGCGCGGCCAGCTTCGGCAGCGCCTCGATCCTGCCGATCAGCTGGATGTACATCGCGATGATGGGCACCGAAGGCCTGCGCAAGGCCACCCAGGTCGCGCAGCTCAACGCCAACTACATCGCCAAGCGCCTGGCCCCGCACTTCAAGACGCTTTACACCGGCCGCAACGGCCTGGTGGCGCATGAGTGCATCCTCGACGTGCGCCCGCTGGAGAAGACCAGCGGCATCGGCGCCGAGGACGTGGCCAAGCGCCTGATCGACTTCGGCTTCCACGCTCCGACCCTGAGCTTCCCGGTGGCGGGCACGCTGATGGTCGAGCCGACCGAGAGCGAATCGCTGCACGAGCTGGACCGCTTCATCGACGCGATGATCCAGATCCGCGAAGAGATCACCGCGATCGAAGACGGCCGCCTGGACCGCGAGGACAACCCGCTGAAGAACGCGCCGCACACCGCCACCGCGGTGACCGCCAGCGAGTGGACCCACGCCTACCCGCGCGAACTGGCCGCCTTCCCGCTGGCCAGCCTGAAGCAGAGCAAGTACTGGCCGCCGGTGGCACGCGTCGACAATGTGTACGGCGACAAGAACGTGATGTGCGCCTGCATCCCGGTCGATGCCTACAAGGATGATGAAGTCGAGGCTTGATTCCTCACTGCATCGGTAAAGAAAACGGCCCGCGCAAGCGGGCCGTTTTCATGAGGGCGTGTGGACCAAGGTCCACACCCACCCACATCCGATCACGGGTCCGGCATCTGCCCCAGGCTCAACTGCCACGATACGCCGAAGCGGTCCTGCACCCAGCCGTAGCGGTTGCTGAAGTCATAGTCGCCCACCGGCATCAACCAATGGCCGCCCTCGCCCAGCACGCGTGCGGCACGTTCGAACTGCTCGGCGCCGGAACACTCGACGAACAGCGAGATCGACGGTGAGAAGGTGAAATCGTGCACGTCCAGGCTGTCGAAGCACAGGTAGTGGGTGCCACCGAGCAGGAAGATGGCCTGGCGGACCTGCCCGGGCACGCCGGCGCCGGCGCCCTCGGGGTGGCGTTGCAGGGCCAGCAGGCGGAAATCGGCAAAGGCTTCGGCGTACAGGGCCAGCGCGGCCTCGGCCTGGCCGGTGAACATCAGGAAGGGACGGCTGCGCAGCATGCGGTACTCCTGTTCGACGGGCCGATGACGGCCCACCGGATCAGGATGGCACGGCGGATGTGCAGCCCCCGTGGTAGTGCCGGCCGCTGGCCGGCAGCTTCAGTCAGGCCTCGCGCATGCGCCGTGCGATGGCGCTGCCGGCGGCGATCGTAGCGGTCAGCGCCACCATCGACAGGAACTGCAGGCGGGTATGCGATTCACTCAGCAGCAGGCCGAAGATCAACGCCAGGATCGCCAGTGCGCAGCAGGTCAGCCACGGGAAACCGGCCATGCGGAACGGCAGGCGGGTGCCCAGGCGATCCGCGCGCCGGCGCAGCACCAGCTGCGAGACCAGCGACAGCGTCCACACCAGCAGGCAGGTGGAACCGACGATGTTCAGCAGCACCGGCAGCACCCGATCCGGGAACAGCAGCTCCATCACCGTGGCAGCGAAGCCGAACAGTACGCTGGCCAGTACGGCGACCACCGGCACCTGGCGAGGGTCGGTCCAGCCGAGCACGGCCGGGGCTTCGCGGCGCTGCGCCAGCGAATACATCATGCGCGAGGCGCCGTAGAGGTTGGCGTTGAGCGCCGACAGCAACGCGATCACCGCGATCAGGGTGATGGCGGTACCGGCGCCCGGAATGCGCGCAATGTCCAGCACAGCCGCGAACGGCGACTTCAGTGCCTCGCTGGTCCAGGGCACCACGGCGATGATCACGCTCAGCGAGCCGATGTAGAACACCAGGATGCGCCAGGCCACAGTGCGGATGGCACGGGCGATGCTGCGCTCCGGATCTTCGGTCTCGGCCGCCGCAACGGCCACGATCTCGGTGCCGCCGAAGGCAAAAACGACAACCAGCAGCGCCGCACCGATCCCGGCCAGGCCCTTCGGTGCGAAGCCACCATGTTCGGTGAAGTTGCTCAGGCCCGGCGAGGTCACCTGCGGCAGCCACCCCATCAGCAGCGCCACGCCGATGGCGATGAAGGCCAGGATTGCCGCCACCTTGAGGATGGCGAACCAGAATTCGAACTCGCCGAAATTCTTCACCCCGAGCAGGTTGATCGCGGTGAAGAACAGCATGAACGCCAACGCTGCCATCGGTACCGGCACCGCCGGCCAGACCGTCGCCAGCAGCCCGGCCGCGCCCACCGCCTCGGCAGCGATCACGATCACCAGCTGCACCCACCACAACCAGCCGACCGTGGCGCCGGCGGTGGCGCCCATGGCATCGGCGGCGTACACCGAGAACGCGCCGCTGGTCGGTTTGGCCGCCGCCATCTCGCCCAGTGCGTTCATCACGATGATCACCAGCGCGCCGGCCACCAGATACGACACCAGTACCGCCGGACCGGCTGCCTGCACACCCACGCCCGAGCCCAGGAACAGGCCGGCGCCGATGGCGCTGCCCAGGCCCATCATGATCAGCTGGCGGGGCTTGAGCGAATGTCCGAGGCGGGACGGCGAAGCGGTCGGAATCGAGTTGGGCATCGGCAGGGCTGGCGGCGGGCTACAGGGGCGACACCTTACCCTGTCCCATGCCCGCGGGGATAGGCACAGCGCAGCAGGCGGCTCAGGCCAGCGCCGGCTCGCCGACACTGCCGCCAATGCGGGCGCGGTAGGCGCGCGGCGAGAAACCGGTTTCAGCCTTGAACTTGCGGGTGAAGGCGCTCTGGTCGCTGAAACCGCAGGCCTGGCCGATGCAGGCGATGCTGTCGTCGCCATGCAGCAGGTGCATGGCCATCTGGATCCGCAGCCGGGTCAGCACCTGCTGCGGGGTCATCTGGAACACCTTGCGGAAACTGCGTTCCAGCTTGGACAGCGAGAAGCCGGTGATGTCCAGCAGGGTCTGCATGCGCACGTTCTCGGCGTAGTGCGCGTTGAGGTGGGCCAGGGCCAGCCGCAGCTGCTCGTACTGGGCGCCCAGGCTGTCCTTCTGGCCAAGATCGCGGGAAATGCCGATCAGTCCCTCGATGGCCCCATCGACCACCAACGGGCGCTTGCAGGTCAGGCACCAGCCCGGTTCGCGGTTGGCGAACAGGTGCAGCTCCATCAGGTTCTCGATCACCTCGCCGGACAGCACGCGGGCGTCCTGATCGACATAGTCCGCACTGAGGCCGGTCGGGTAGATCTCGGCCGCGGTACGCCCGATCACGTCCTTGCGCGCGCGCAGGCCCAGCCGCCGCAGCATGGTCTGGTTGACGTGGGTGTAACGCCCCTGAAGATCCTTGATGAAGAACAGCACATCCGGGATGGCGTCGAACAGGGCTTCGATGTCGGCGGGCTCGACTCGCATGGGGCAAGCATAGCCGAGGCGCCCTTGCCGGTGCGATCACCCTTGCGGGACTTGCGCTTAACGCCGCCAGGCCCACCGTGGGGACCCGCCCCACCGGAGAACCGGCCATGCCCCGTGGTGACAAGTCCGCCTATACCGAAAAGCAGAAGCGCCAGGCCGAGCACATCGAGGACAGCGAGCGCGAGCGCGGTGCCAGCGAAAGCACCGCCGAGCGCATCGCGTGGGCGACCGTGAACAAGCAGGACGGTGGCGGCAAGCGCAGTGGCAGTGGGCGCAAAGAAGCGAAAACAGTGACGAAGAAGGCATTCACGAAGAAGGCCAGCTCCCCTGCCACGCGCGGCGCCTGAGAAAAGAAAGTGACCCGTACCGAAGCAGCCAGGAAGACCGCACACAAGACTGCAGCGAAACAAGCAGCACGCACACACTTGAGGAAATGACTCAGCGGGCTCCTGTCGCTCTGCCCACTGGCTTTGATCGTACCGGCACCACCATTGCCTACCCCCTGCGCAGCGCAGAAGCCTGCCAACATTGCGCATGCGCAGGGTCTCCGGCCGACTGCACAGCGGCTACAGCAGCCCCACCGATACGAGCAGCACTATCACCGCCAGATCACTGCAATGAGAAATCAACGGCCTCGTCACCCAACCCGTTAATCAGGGCAGGCTACGCAGATACTTGATGACCTGAACCAGGCGGCCGATACCCCACACAAGTGCGCCACAGAAGGACAGTGCGAAGCCGACTGAAAGCAGCCAGCGGCGCCCATCATCGAGGCCGAAAATGCTGGCGAGGAGCAACGGAAATCCGATGCCCATGAGCACCAGCCCAGCCTTTAGATACGCGTTGACGAACCCGAAGTTCCTTCGCACGTCCGTTCTCCTTGTGGATCGCTTGCTGTTCCGACGCGGCCGCGCAGGCGGCCGCGTTGATCAGAACACAGCACGTCGCTCGGCTCAAGCGACGCGACGCGCCTCGGGGACACCGCTACTGCCTTCCACCTTGAACACCGACACCGACGTGGTGAGTGCATGCGCCTGTTCTTCCAGCGCGCGACTGGCCGCGGTGGCTTCTTCCACCAGCGCGGCGTTCTGCTGGGTCACCTGGTCCATCTGCACCACCACCTGGTTGACCTGCTCGATGCCGGCGGCCTGTTCCTTGCTGGCCGCTGCGATGTCGCTCATCAGCTGGGTGGTGCGCGAGCTGGCCTGGGCCACGCGCGCGATCGCAGCTTCGGATTCAACGGTCACTGCCAGGCCACTCTTCACCTTGGCAGCGGCGTCTTCGATCAGCTCCTTGATCTCCTTGGCGGCGACGCCGGCGCGCTGCGCGAGCGTGCGCACTTCGCTGGCGACCACGGCAAAACCGCGGCCCTGCTCGCCTGCGCGTGCGGCTTCCACCGCCGCGTTCAGCGCCAGGATGTTGGTCTGGAACGCGATGCCGTCGATCACCGTGGAGATCTCCGAGATGCGTGCCGACGACTGATCGATCTCACCCATGACCGACGCCATCTGTGCCATCGCCTGCTCGGTCTCGCGCACCGCAGCGCCAGCCGCATGCGCTTCGCTGTCGGCCTGACGCGCCAGCTCGGCGTTCTGGCGCACGGTGGAGGTCAGTTCCTCCATCGATGCGGCGGCTTCTTCCAGGTTGGCCGCCTGCTGCTCGGTGCGGCGCGACAGGTCGTTGTTACCGGCCGCCAGTTCCTGCGCCGCGTTGTTGATGCTGTCGGCAGCCACCTGGATGCCCTGCACGATGCCGGTCAGCTGCGCGGTGGTGGTGTTCGCGTCGTCGCGCATACGGGCGAACACGCCGTCGTACTCGCCGTCCATACGTGCAGTCAGATCACCGTGCGAGATCGCGCGCAGCACGTCGGAAACATCGGCGATGCTGGCCTGCGAACTGGCCATCATGCCGTTGAGGTGCTCGACCATCGCCTTGAACTGGTACTGGAACGCTGCGGCATCGCCACGCATGCTGAAATCACCGGCGCGCGCGGCACGGGCCAGTTCATCGATCTGCGCGTTGATCGCCATCAGGCTCTGCTTCACCGCGGCCAGGGTACGGGTCAGCGTGCCCTTCTCGCCCGGGTAGTCCGGCAGGTCGCGGCTGAGGTCACCGATGGCGTAGCGCTGCATCACCTCGGCCATCAGCAGTTCCACTTCCACGTGCGATTCGACCAGGCTGTTGGTCGCCTGCACCATGCGGCCGAAATCACCGGGGAAGGCACTGGCGTCCATGCGATAGCGGATTGCGCCGGCCTCATGCTGCTCGGCCATCTGCAGCTGTGCGCCGATCGCCGCCTGCACGCTCTGCCGGACGCTGGCCATCGCCTCGCCCAGCTGGGTCAGTTCGTCACGGCCGCCAAGGCGGAACTCCTGGTCCAGCTGGCCCTTGGACAGGCGTTCGGCCAGGTTCACCGCGCGGGCCAGCGGACCGGTCAGGCTGCGGCCGATCATCACCGAGGCACCGATGCCCACCAGCAGCGCGACGCCGCCCAGCACCAGCAACTGCAGCAGGCTGCGCTCACCCAGGCGGATCGCCTCGGCGGCCGCGTCGCGGCTTTCCTTCTCTTCGAAGTCCACGCCATCGGACAGCGCCTTGTTCCAGCCATTGGCCGCTTCCTGCACCGGGCCCAGGGTCAGCGCCACGGCGCCCGGGTAGTCGCCCTGCTCCATCAGTTCGCTGGTCTGCTTGTTGAGCGGGCGCGCGATGGCACGCTTGGCTGCGATGGTTTCCGCAATGGCCTTGCCCTCGGCGTCGCTGGGCAGCGCCTGGTAGGCGGTCCAACTGGCCTCATAGCGCTTGACCAGATCGGCGATGCGCTTCTCGTCGCTGCCGCGGTCTTCGCCCTGGCGGATCAGCATCTCGCGCCGCACCACCATCATCTGGTTGTTGGCATCGAGCATCTGCGACAGCAGGCGCACCTTGGCCACGCTGACGTCGACCACCTGCTGCATCGCGCGCTTCTGCACGACACTGGCGGTGGCGCCGGTGGCCACTACGGCGGCGACCAGCAGCAGCAACAGGCCAAAGCCCAGCCCAAGACGCCAGGCAACCCTGACGTTCCTCAAGTAGTTCATGGGGGTATCCAAAACGGGGGGATGTGGCCTTATCGGCCGCGAGACCCAGCATCTTGATAGCGAATGGCGATGCGGGCTGGGGTGGGTTCAGACAGGTGACGAATTTCGCCAGGGAGTGCAGTGGCATTCAGCTTTATCTGCGTCTGTCTCTCAGGCATGCTTCCCAACTTCCTGAATATGGATGTTTCCATGAACTTCATGCCTCTTGCACCGTGGCCACTGACCAAGCAGACCAATGGCTTGATTGCCACCGACAAGGCCTCCCTTGCCAAGCTTTGGAATGACATCGATGAGGCAACGGAACCGGGGCTTTCCGGCTCCATCGGCTGCTACATTTTTTCGATCCGCGCCGGCAAGGGTTCCCTGCCATGGTATGTGGGAATGGCAGAGAAGCAGTCGTTTCGAAAGGAGTGCTTCACTCCGCACAAAATAAATCACTACAACAATGCGATCGCGAGCCGGCGGGGAACACCTGAAATCACGTTGATTCCCAAGTACACCAAAGGTGAAAAGCTGGTCAATCCGACCGGGAACACGCACCGTGATATCCAACAGCTGGAGGCGATGCTCATTGGCAACTGCCTTACCCGAAATCGCGGCCTTCTCAATCTTCGCGACACCAAGCTTCTGAGGGAAATGATCGTCCCTGGGCTTCTCAACTCGCCTTCCGGAAATCCCGGTAGCAGTGTCAGATCATTCAAAAGATTGATTGGCGTCTGACCACAGCGTTACAGCCTGTGCATGAGCGATGTTCATCACGCCATCAACCTGCTTTCACGGACCGGCGGCGAGGACATCAGGCAAGGTGAGGGCGCTAGCCACTGGAGCCATGTATGCCGGCATTCCGCCCTTCCTTGCTTGTGCTGTTGCTGTTTGCATCCCCCGCGTTCGCCCAGGCTACACCGTCCGACCTACCCGCACCGATCGCTGAGAAAGCCGGGCCGGATGTGGCCCCGCGCTCCGCCCTGCACGCCCAGGTGCTGCTGGATCGCGCGAATTTCTCCCCTGGCCAGATCGATGGCGAGGTGGGCAGCAACCAGCGACGCGCGGTGTCGGGTTTTCAGGCGGTGCAAGGGCTGACCGTGACCGGCGAACTGGATGACGCTACCTGGAAGGCTCTGCAGGCCGATACGATCGCGCCGCTGGCCAGCTATACCCTGACTGCTGAGGATGTTGCCGGTCCGTTCCAGGCCACACCGAAAGGGCCCGCCGCCCAGGCCAAGCTGAAATCGCTGGGCTACGGAAGTGTGGAGGAAGCCCTGGGCGAGCGCTTCCATGCCTCGCCAGAGTTGCTGAAGGTACTCAATCCGGGCGTAGATCTGAGCAAGGCAGGCGGCCGCATCCAGGTACCCAACATCGCACCGGCCGCATTGCCGAAGGCGGCGAAGATCGTGGTCGACAAATCCGACTCCACCCTGCAGTTGCTGGATGCGCAGGGCAAGGTGATCGCACAGGTGCCGGTCTCGTCCGGCAGCCAGCACGATCCGCTGCCGATCGGCGAATGGAAGATTCTGGGCGTGTACCGCGACCCGCCGTTCCACTACAACCCGAAGCTGTTCTGGGATGCCCGCAAGGGCGAAAAGAAGGCCACCCTGCCACCGGGCCCGAACAATCCGGTCGGGCGGGTCTGGATCGACCTGTCCAAGCCGCATTACGGCCTGCATGGCACGCCTGAACCCGGCCACGTGGGCAAGACCGAATCGCATGGCTGCGTGCGCATGACCAACTGGGACGCGCTGCGCGTGGCCGATGCCGTGGATACCTCCGTCCCCGTGGTGATGCAGGAGTGAGCCGATGCGTCTTTCGCAACTGATCGTGCTGGGTGTTCTGCTGGGGCTGGGTGCAGGTTGGTGGCTGCACCGCGGTGTGGGTGAGCCGGTGGCCGCCTCGCTGCCGGCAGCGCCATCGACGGTAGCCACTGCGCCGGCGAAGGAATCTGTAGCACCACCCGCAACCGCGCCTCCCGTCATCGCCGCGCCGTCAGCCTCGCAGGCTGCGGCTGCACCGCCCGGCCTGCTGCTGCCGGTGCAGGGCATCCAGGCCTCTCAGCTGCGCGATACCTTCACCGATGCACGCAGCCAGGGCCGCGTGCACGATGCCATCGACATCATGGCCGATGCAGGTACGCCGGTACTCGCAGTGGCTGATGGCACGGTGGAGAAGCTGTTCGACAGCGAGCGCGGTGGCCTGACGATCTACCAGTTCGAGCCCAGTGGACGCTGGTGCTACTACTACGCGCATCTGCAGCGCTATGCCGATGGCCTGGCCGAGAAGCAGGTCATCAAGCGCGGGGAGGTGATCGGTTACGTGGGCAGCACCGGCAACGCCAGTGCCGACGCGCCGCATCTGCATTTCGAGGTGCATGTGCTGGGGCCGGAAAAACAGTGGTGGAAGGGAGAGTCGATCAATCCCTATCCCTTGCTGCATCCACGGTACGCGGGAGACTAGCTGCGACGTTGCCTCATGCCTGGACGCCCTGTTTCCCGCTGGAATCGGGTTCAGCATTCACCAGCCCTACGTGGCCTGGACAGCCCAGAATGCAGCAAAGAGAAGATTCTGGCATGTTTGCACGGCTGGATAACCAGCAATATGGAGATGGAAATCATGGACTCGCATGCCTGCCAACAAGGGCCAAAACGCCTCTCGAACTTCTGGCTTGCTCTTACCCTATTGATAGCTCCGCTCGGTGCCCAGGCGCAGATCCAGACGAACGCCAAATCTTCTTCCCCAATCATCGTTGCAGACTTTTCCAGCATGACCAATGGGCCACTGGCGGGAACCCAGATGGATGCCCCAATGTCCACGTTTACCGTCAATGGTCAACGGCTATGGATAAAGTCCGAGTGGAACTACCAAGCCGGAGGAATCAAGCATTCACTTCATCAAGGTTCGCTGGATGCGCCCTATGCTTCACTGAAATGGTCGAAGAACAGCTGTAACAGGGGAACAAACAACTTCTGCGTCAATGGCCCTGGCACTGCATTCACTGCATTCAACACCAGCGACACCATCGATGTGTGGTTTGTGAACGCCTATCAAGCAAATGAACAGGGAGAAATCCTTGCGTTCGTACATGAGGAGCGCGTAGGCGGATCCGGCGGTGTGGCAGGAAACCAAGAGGGGAAGACCAGAATAGGACTCGCATGGTCGAGTAATGGCGGAGAAAGCTGGACCTATCTGGGGCGAATACTCAGCGCTCATGGCGAGCCGCAACCGCACAACATACAGGGTCTTCCATACGTCACACGCGATGGTTACATCTACGTCTACTTCACCGACACGTCAGGCATAGCCATCGCACGCGCGCCAATCGCCGACGTCATTGCCGAGGCACGACAGGGCAACGCAGGTGCACAGTTGTGGAAGAAGTACTATGCAGGTGCATTCACTGAACCTGGACTGGGTGGAAATTCGAGCAGGATTGCTCCGTGGGGCATCACGCATTCGCAAGCAACCTACAGCACCCACACCGGGAAGTACTACATGGCGTTGACGTTCATGACCTGGGGCGGCCGAAACACCAACGTTGATCTCTACGAATCGCATGATGCAATCAACTGGAGCCCCTCACTCAGCATTGCCGACGAAACCGCATCCAATTCTCACCCGGTCAGCGGCTACCAATACTGCTCGATTGCGGACGCGGCAGGGCGCACCAACGCCATCTCCGGCCAGCACATATACATCTACTGCCTAAAGGACCCGGGCGTTGTGCCTCGGAACTTCGCTATCTACCGCTGGAAAGTCAATCTGGGCGTGTCCAAGGATACGTTTCGGCAATCGACCGATTTCTCATCATCGCAGGGGCCGTACTGGTGGTACCAGAAGGGAAGCGATGCAGGCATATTCGATCTGAACTGGATTAGTTCGTATTGGGGAAGCAGCACGGACTGGCCGCGTATCTGGCGGGATAGCATGCACCCGGCTCCGGTGGAGATTCCCGTATTGAAATGGGTCGCGCCCAAGGCGGGGACCGTGAGAATCGAAGGCACATTGCGCGACGCGGACATCACCTGCGGGGATGGGGTCAACGCATCGGTCGTACACAATGGCGAGCAGATCTATTCAACGGCCATCGACAACGGAGACACCGTCGGCAAGTCATTGAACATCGTTCGGCATGTCATTCCCGGCGACGGTATATTCTTCATGGTGGGAGCCAGAGCGAATCACTTCTGCGACAGCAGCCGTTGGGATCCATCTATTACTTACGAATAGAGTTGAGACAGGTCTTCGAGTCAATTTTCGACTCTACATAGGACTCTACTTAGGCAGATGAATTCGGCCGACCAGCTCCACTTGCTCGGTGAGTCTCCAATCTTGACATTGTCACGATTGAACACAGGTGTTGCGGCGCTGCCAGCGCCGCAACGCCAGAGTGAAGACAGCCAGCGCGGCCCCTGGAATCAGCAGGAACAGTGCCGCCATCTTCCAGAAGAAGAACGGCCACAGCCAGATGTAATCCAGGTCGGTCAGCTTCAGCAGGTCCAGCGGTGGCTGCAGCTCGATGTCTGCCGCGTGCCCGGCCAGGGCCGGGTCCACCTCCAGCACGGTTACCCGTAGCCATGAGCGGCCGCGTGGCAATGCGTCGCCGCGGCCGTAGCCAAAGTAGAACGCCGTGAGGCCGCTGGACTCAACCGAAGCCAGCGCGCGATTGATGCCCTCCCCGGCCACTCCCGAACGCTCCCCTGCACGGAAGTCTCCCTGATCGGTCGGAGTTTCGATGCGCAGCAGCACCTCGGGGTCAGCCTCCGTACCGTCCGCGGCATAGCGCAGGCGCAACCGCAGTTGGTCATCGATGAGGCGGTAGACGGTGATCTGGGCGGTTGCGCCAGGACTCAGCACCAGCGGCACCGTCTGCGTGCGCGAAGCCAGGGTATTGGCAGCCGCACCCAGCACCAGTACCAGGCAGGCGATGCCCCACAGGCTCCACAGCACCCACAGGGTGATCCGCACGACCGTCTCGCCCTTCACGCTGACATCCTGGTCATCGCGTCGCTTCCCCGCTGGCCCTGGCGACACAGTAACGAAAAAGCCCCGCTTGCGCGGGGCTTTTCCTTCAGCAGTACCAGGCATGGCCCAGCGCTACCGGTCACTCACTCAGGCGAACGGATCCTGCAGGACCATGGTGTGGTCGCGGTCCGGGCCGGTGGAGACGATGCTGATCGGGCAGCCGGCCAGCTCTTCCAGCGAACGCAGGTAGGCACGTGCGGCCGGCGGCAGGTCATCCCAGTTGGTGATGCCGTGGGTGTTCTCGCTCCAGCCCGGGAACTCCAGGTACACCGGGGTGCAGTCTTCCCAGCCCTGTGCGTCCAGCGGCGCGTACTCGGTACGCTTGCCGTTGTATTCATAGGCGATGCAGACCTTCAGCTTTTCCATGCCATCCAGCACGTCCAGCTTGGTGATGCACAGGCCGCTGATGCCGTTGATGGCCACGGCGCGCTTCAGCGCGACGATGTCCATCCAGCCGCAACGACGCGGACGGCCGGTCGAGGCACCGTACTCGGCGCCGCGGTCACGGATGCCCTGGCCGACTTCGTCGTCCAGCTCGGTCGGGAACGGGCCGCCGCCGACGCGGGTGGCGTAGGCCTTGGCGATACCCAGCACGTAGTCGATCGAATCGGCGCCGACGCCGGAACCGGCCAGCGCACCACCGACGGTGGTGTTGGAGCTGGTGACGTACGGGTAGGTGCCGTGGTCGATGTCCAGCAGCGCGCCCTGCGCACCTTCGAACAGCACGCGCTTACCCTGCTTGCGCAGGTCGTGCAGGATGCCGGCCACGTCGGACTTCATCGGCTGCACGTATTCGCCGAAGGCCAGCGCCTCGTCGAAGGTCTTCTGGAAATCGACCGCATCGGTGTTCAGATACTTGGTCAGCACGAAGTTGTGGTAATCCAGCGCGGTGCGCAGCAGTTCTTCCAGCTGCTTCGGGTAATGCAGGTCGGCGATGCGGATACCGCGACGCGCCACCTTGTCTTCGTAGGCCGGGCCGATGCCACGGCCGGTGGTGCCGATCGCCTTGCCACCGGCAGCGCGCTCGCGCGCCTGGTCCAGGGCGATGTGGTACGGCATGATCAGCGGCGCGGCCGGGGAGATCTTCAGGCGCGAACGCACTTCCACGCCGGAGGTTTCCAGCTCGGCGATTTCCTTCTGCAGCGCGGCCGGCGAGATCACCACGCCGTTGCCGATCAGGCACAGCGCGTCGTCACGCAGGATGCCCGACGGGATCAGGTGCAGGACGGTCTTCTTACCGTTGATGACCAGGGTGTGGCCGGCGTTGTGGCCGCCCTGGAAGCGCACGACGGCGCCGATTTCCTCAGTGAGCAGATCGACGATCTTGCCCTTGCCTTCATCGCCCCACTGGGCACCCAACACTACGACAGACTGACCCATGACGGGCTCCTCGATTTGTTGCGGCCATCGGGGCCGCGGACGGGTAAACCGTGGCGGGGCTGGCCAGCACCTGCAAGGCGGCTCCAAACGGGGAGCGGCCGGCGATGGAAGGCCCAGACACGGAAAAAGCCGAACGGGGAGGCCCGTCCGGCTTTTGTGCATTATCCGGGTTTCCGGGGTCCGCTGCCACCTTTCCGACGGACGGCTTCACCGGCCGGTCAGCCGCCCCGCCCGGTCGTGCCGGCCGCTGGCCGGCAATGCCAACCAAGGTTGGCATCTACCAGAGCCGGGCCACGCATGTACCGGCCAGTCAGGCGCCTCCCGGTAGTGCCGGCCGCTGGCCGGCAATCCCAGCTCGCCGGGCAGCGGCCGGCACTACCCTTCTAGTGGCGCACCCACCACAGCAGGCTCAGGCCGGCCAGCAGCACCAGTCCGCCGAAGCTGCGCAGGGCTGGGCTGGGCAGGTCCAGCAGGCGTTCGGCCATGCGCTTCCAGGCGAACGGCGCGACGAACAGGAACAGGCCTTCCAGCACCGCGACCAGGCAGACGGCGGCGAACAGATCTTTCATGGGGGGGACTCCGGAAAAAGCACGGGGCCCGGCGTCTGGCCGGGCCCCGTGGGGTAGTGCCCTGCGACCTCAGCGGTCGTTCTTCAGGTACTGCAGGAACGGGTCGTTCTTGTCGAGCACGATCACGCCGTTGCCGTCGGTCATGGAGCCTCGGTAGGCCTCCAGGCTGCGGTAGAACGCATAGAACGACGGGTCGGCAGAGCCGGCCTTGCCGTAGATGCGGGCCGCATCGGCATCGCCTTCACCGCGCAGGCGCTGTGCATCACGCTCAGCCTCGGCGATCAGCACGGTGCTGTCACGGTCGGCCTGGGCACGGATGGTCAGCGACTGCTCCTCGCCCTCCGCACGCAGCTTGGCGGCTTCCTGCTTGCGCTGGGCGCGCATGCGCTCGTACACGTCGTTGATCACCTGGCTGTCGGTCGGCAGGTCCACCTGCTTGATGCGCAGGTCGATCATCTGCATGCCGAGGCCAGCCACCGCTTCGTTGATCCCCTTCAGCTGCTCGGCGATCAGCTCGCTGCGGTCGCCGGAGACCAGCTGCTGCAAGGTGCGCGAGTTGATCTGGTTGCGCAGCGAGTCGGTGATGATCGGTGCCAGGCGGGCGTTGGCGATGCGCGGATCGCCGCCGGTGGCACGGAAGTAGTCACCCACGTTGGAGATGTAGCCGATGGCGAAGAAGTCGACGCTGACGTCTTTCTGCTCGGCGGTGAAGTAGCGCGCCGGCGCGGTGTCGAGCACCTGGAAGCGGCGGTCGAAGACCTTCACCGTTTCCACCACCGGCACCTTGAAGTGCAGGCCCGGCTTGATGTCCGAACGCACCACCTTGCCCAGGTTCAGCACCATGGCGGTCTGGTCCTCACGGACCACGTACACCGAGCCGAGCAGGCCCAGTACCACCGCCACGATCACGGCGATCCAGATAGGACTCTTCATCGGCTGCCCTCCTCACGGCCGCTCGGTCGCCCGGTCGGGCGGCCCACCGGCCGGCCCGGATCACGGGAAGCTTCCACCGCTGCACCCGGCAGCGACGGCATCACCACGTCCGGGTTCGCCACTGCGGCCGGGGCCGACGTGGTGGGACGGGTGTCGCCGGTCATCGGCACGTAGATCAGCTGGCGGCCATCGCCACCGATCACCTTGCGGTTCTCGCTCAGCACCTGCTGCACGGTCTCCAGCCACAGGCGCTTGCGGGTCACTTCCGGGGCGTCCTTGTACTGGGCCTGCAACAGGCTGAAGCGCTGCGCGTCACCCTCGGCCTTGGACACCACGGCCTGCTTGTAGCCTTCGGCAGTGGTGCGGGCGCGCGAGGCCTGGCCTCGGGCTTCCGGCACGACCTTGGCGGCATAGGCCTGGGCTTCGTTGATCAGGCGTTCCTTGACCTGCTGGGCACCGTTGACCTCGTCGAAGGCCGGCTTCACTTCCTCCGGCGGACGGGCGTCCTGCAGGGTCAGGCCGGTCACGGTCAGGCCGGTCTTGAACGCCTTCAGCAGCGCCTGCAGGCGCTCCTCGGCAGCCACGGCCAGCGGGCCACGGTTGTTCAGTACCGCGTTGAGGTCGGCACGGCCGACTTCCTCGCGCACCGCGCTCTGCGCCGACTGCTCCAGCACCTGGTTGGCATCGACCGTGCCGAACAGATACTGCTGCGGGTCGTCGATGCGGTACTGGACGTTCAGCGAGACGTTGACGATGTTCTCGTCGCGGGTCAGCACCGGCACCTGGATCGAGAAGGTCTTGATCTCGGTGGCGTTGACCTTGGTGACCGATTCGATCGGCCACGGCAGCTTGAAGTTCGGGCCGGGCTGCAGGATGCGCGAGAACTGGCCGAAGCGCAGCACCACGCCACGCTGCTGTTCGCCGATCAGCTGGAAGCTGGAGAACAGCACCAGCAGCACGACAGCCGCCACCACCCAACGCATGATGCCGCCGTCGAACAGGTCCTTCAGTGGCCCAGGCAGTCCGCCCCAGCCACCACCATTGCCACCGCCGCGCGACCCGAACGGCCCGCGTCGATTGTCCTCGGGGCCTTGTCCGCCCTTGTTGCCGCCGGGTGTATTCCAGGCCATGCACGCTCCATCAAGATTTGGGCTGCGGCGCGGGCCCTTCCCGCGGCGCCAGCCGTGAAACCATTACCGATCATACAAGATGGGGCGGATCGGCAGGATCGAAAGGGGGACAACGGGGTAAGGTGGCGTTTTCCTCGAAGTCAGGCAACGCCGATGGCCCCCACCACCCCGTTCACCGCCTTCCGCATCGAAAATGACGACGCTGGCTACCGCAGCGGCCTGGCCCAGCTCGGTGTCGACGACCTCAACCCCGGCCAGGTGCTGATCCGCGCCCATTGGTCCTCGGTCAACTACAAGGATGCCCTGGCCGGCACCGGCAAAGGCAAGATCCTGCGCCGCTTCCCGCTGGTGGGGGGTATCGACGTGGCCGGCACCGTGGTCGCCAGCACCGACCCGGACTGGCGTGAAGGTGACGCCGTGCTGGCCACCGGCTGCGGCCTGAGCGAGACCCGCGACGGCGGCTACAGCCAGTATGTGCGGCTGGAATCGCGTGCGGTGATCGCCCAGCCGGCCGGGCTGAGCCCGCGCGAGGCGATGGTATTGGGCACCGCCGGCTTCACTGCGGCCCTGGCCCTGCTGCGCATGCAGGACAACCGGCAGGCCCCGGAACTCGGCCCGCTGGCGGTCACCGGTGCCAGTGGTGGTGTCGGCGCGCTGGCGCTGTCGATCTTCAGCCGGGCCGGCTATACCGTGCACGCGATCAGCGGCAAGCCCGACCAGACCGATTTCCTGCGCGCCATCGGCGCCACCGAGGTGCTGCCGCGCGAGACACTGAGCGACACCGGCCCGCTGCAGTCCGCACGTTTCGGCGGGGGCCTGGACAATGCCGGCGGCGCCATGCTCGCCAGCCTGCTGGCGCAGACCGTGCCCTACGGCAGCGTGGTCAGCGCCGGCCTGGCGGCCAGCCCGACGCTGGACATGACGGTGATGCCCTTCATCCTGCGCGGTGTGTCGCTGCTCGGCGTGTCTTCGGCCAATGCACCGCGCCCGCTGCGCGAAGAGGTGTGGTCGCGCCTGGGCGGCGAATGGAAGCCACAGCATCTGGACCGCATCTGTACCGCCGAGGTCGGCCTTGATGGCCTGCCGGCAGTGTTCGAGCGGATGCTGGCGGGCGGATCGCTGGGCCGCACCGTGGTGCGGATCGACTGAACGTCGCAGGCAGGCGACGGACGGCAGATGCGCCCCTCCCGCCGGTAATGAGCCCGCACTACACTGCGGGCATTACATGGGGAACAACATGGCACGCATTCTGATCGTCGACGACTCACCGTCGCAGCTGTTGGGGATACAGCGCATCGTCGAGAAGCTCGGGCACCAGATCCTGACCGCCACCGATGGTGCCGCCGGGGTCGAAACCGCCAAAGCCGAGCTGCCCGACCTGGTCCTGATGGACGTGGTGATGCCCAATCTCAACGGCTTCCAGGCCACCCGCACCCTGGCCCGCGACGAGGCGACCCGGCATATCCCGGTGATCCTGGTGACCACCAAGGACCAGGACACCGACCGCATGTGGGGCATGCGCCAGGGCGCCAAGGCTTACATCACCAAGCCGTTCTCGGAAGACGAACTGTCCGAGGTGCTGGAGCGCGTGTTCGCCGGCCAGGGCTGAGACGCGCGCGGTAGTGCCGGCCGCTGGCCGGCAACCACGCATCACCGTCCCGGGTAATGACATTGCCGGCCAGCGGCCGGCACTACCGCAAGGCGTGCTCAGATTGACTCGCCGAAGGCCTTGGCCAGGTTGCGGTAGGCCTTCTTCTGCGCTTCGTCGGTCGCGGCCGGAGCCACGATCTCGATTTCGACGATCTGGTCGCCCTCCGGATTGCCCGGCAGGCCACGACCGCGCAGGCGCAGCTTGCGACCGGCATCGGAGTCGGCCGGGATCTTCAACTCCACCGCACCGCCCAGGGTCGGCACGCTGATGCTGGTGCCCAGGGCGGCCTGCCACGGGGTCACCGGCAACGTATAGAGGATGTTGCGGCCATCGACCTCGAATTGCGGGTGTGCGGCGTACTCCACTTCCAGCAGCAGGTTGCCGCCATGGTTGCCCTGCCCTGCCAGGCGGATCACCTGGCCCGGACGGATGCCCTTGGGCACGCGCACGTCCAGCTGCTTGCCGTTGACGGTGATGCGCAGGCTGTCGCCGCTGTAGGCCGCTTCCAGCGGTACCGACAGCTTGGCGCGGGTGTCGCGGTTGGGTGCGTGCCCCTGGCTGCTGAAGCCCGGGCCAGGACCTGCACCGCCACCGCCACGCTGGCGCGCGAACAGGCTTTCGAAGAAGTCGCTGAAGCCGCCATTGGGGCCACCACCGCCGAACACTTCCTCGAAATTGAAACCACCAGCGCCGCCGTAGTTCGGCGGCACGTTGAACTCCTCGCCCGGGCGATAGCCCTGCGCGCGCAGCTGGTCGTAGGCCGCACGCTTTTCCGGATCGCGCAGCGCCTCGTAGGCCTCGTTGACCGCCTTGAACTTGTCTTCGGCCCCGGCCTCCTTGCTGACGTCCGGGTGGTACTTGCGTGCCAGCCGGCGGTAGGCGGTCTTGATCTCCGCCTCGCCCGCGCTCGGTTCCACCCCCAGGGTGGCGTAGTAATCCTTGAATTCCATCCAGCTACCTCGATCTGCTTCGGCCGCGCCGGTGGCGCCGCCCCGGGTTCATTCTACGCGCCGGCGATGCTACGCCGCCCCTCGTGCGGCCCCGGTGAGGCCGACTGATCCTGCGCAATGCGGCTGCCATCCCGATACCCCAGGCTGTGGCTGGAAGCCCGCGCCGCAAAGCCTGAAGATGGGGCCTGCACACCGGTTTTCCAATGTCTTGACGCCCCTGTCCCATCCGGCCCACTAGCCTGCCCCAGCAAGGAGTTCCCCATGACCATCCATGTCGGCGACCGCATTCCGGAAGTGACCCTCAAGCGCATCCGCGAGGGCATCGAAACGCTCGATACGCATTCGCTGTTCGACGCGCGCAAGGTGGTGCTGTTCGCCGTACCCGGCGCGTTCACCCCGACCTGTTCGGCGCGCCACCTGCCCGGCTACGTCGAGAAGTTCCAGGCCTTCCGCCAGCGCGGCATCGATGTCTACTGCATGGCCGTCAACGACCCGTTCGTGATGAAGGCCTGGGCTGCCGACCAGAGCGTGCCCGACGGCCTGCTGATGCTGTCCGACGGCAATGCCGAACTGACCCGCGCGCTCGGCCTGGAGCTCGACGCCAGCGCCTCGGGCATGGGCATCCGCTCACGCCGGTTCGCGCTGTACGTGGTGGATGGCGTGGTGCGTGCGGCCTGGATCGAGCAGCCGGGCCAGTTCGAGGTGTCTTCGGCCGAGTACGTGCTGGAGCACCTGCCTACCTGATTCCCCACCGCAAGAGGAAACGGCCAGCCATGTCCAGCAAGCCAGCCAAAACCGCAAAGCCCGCCGCAAACGTGCCCGGCATCAGTGACCGCAAGACCCTGCGCGAACGCGCCCGGCGCAACATCGAAGACGGAGCCATCACCGACAGCTACAGCGCCGACCGCAAGGTGGTGATCAAGCTGCTCAACGACGCACTGGCCACCGAATACGTGTGCGTGCTGCGCTACTACCGGCACTACTTCATGGCCAAGGGCATGCTGGCCGACGCGGTCAAGGCCGAGTTCCTCGAGCATGCACAGCAGGAGCAGGCGCATGCCGGCAAGCTGGCCGAGCGCATCGTCCAGCTTGGCGGCGAGCCGGATCTCAACCCGGATACGCTGACCGCGCGCTCGCATGCCGAATACAAGGAAGGCGGCGACCTGCGCGACATGGTCCGCGAGAACTTGGTGGCCGAACGGATTGCCATCGACAGCTACCGCGAGATGATCAACTTCATCGGCGACCGCGACACCACTACCAAGCGCATCCTCGAGGAGATCCTGGCGCAGGAAGAGGAACACGCCGACGAGTTTGCCGACCTGCTGGACGGGTGGATCGGGGAATGATCCGGTAGATGCCCACCTTGGTGGGCGCTTCGCCGCGTGCCAACCAAGGTTGGCACCTACCAGAGCACGAAGGTGTCATTGGCGCTGGACCGAGTGCCGACCAAGGTCGGCATCTACCTGAGGACGTTGAAGCGCACCTGCGTCCATGCGCCATCTGCCGCCAGCGCGGTCAGGGTGTGTGCACCCGGATCGGCGAACTCGCGCTGCATCAACTGCGCACCGTGGGTCTGTGCGATCCAGCGTCCATCCAGCAACCAGTCCACCGCCTGCTCGCTGCCCAGCGCGCGCAGCTGCAGGCGCACGCCATGTTCCGAATTCGGCGCGCGCGCCAGCGTGGCGCCATCATTGAGTCCGTCCACGTGCAGCGCGACGCTGGCCTCCCGCCCGTCGTCGCGACAGTCCGGCGACAGCGCCGGCAGTTGCGAGGCCTCGCGCGTGGCCTTGGGTAGCCACGGTGACAACAACGCCGGCCAACGCGCGATCTCACGAGCGACTTCCTCATGCGGCAGACGGCAATCAGCGGATACACGCAGTCCGGTCCGCGCATCGGCCAGGTACCGCTGCCGGCCCGGCTGCCAGCGCCGCGCCTCGCGTTCGGGGAAGGTCGGCGGTGCCGCGCCCTCCAGCAGGTAGGCCGACATCCGCCGCTGGCACAGTGCCGCGGGCAGCCCTTCGGCACGTTCGCCGGTGGGCCAGCACACATCCTCCTGGCTGACACTGGCCGGCATTGGCGCAGCAGCGGAATCGCCACGCTGGCGCGGCAGGCTGTCCACCACTTCGAACATCAGCGGCAGTGCGGTGACCGCACCATACTGGCCCGGTAACGGCGTGCCGTCTGGCCGGCCCACCCACACGCCCACGGTGTAGTGGCGGGTACTGCCGATGGCCCACGCATCGCGGTACCCGTAACTGGTGCCGGTCTTCCACGCCACGCGCGGGCGGCCACCGACATCGAACGTACCGACGCTGTATCCCGGGCGCGGGTTCGATTCCAGCATCTCGCGCACGATCCAGCTGGCACCCGGCGAGGCCAGGCGCCGCTCGATCATCGGCTCGTCGTCGGTGTAACGCACGCGGCCGGCGATGCCGTTGCGGTTGAGCGCAGCGAACGCGCCGACCAGGTCTTCCAACCGCGCGCCGGTGCCGCCCAGGATCAGCGACAGGTTGGGCGTGCTGCCCGGCGGGAAGCGCAGCTGGATGCCGGAGTGCGACAGGCGTGCGGCGAAGCGCCCGGCGCCGACCCGCTGCAGCAGGTCCACCGAGGGCACGTTGAGCGACAGCCGCAATGCGCTGGAGGCACCAATCGGCCCATTGAAGGCCATGTCGAAGTTGCCGGGGCGATAGCTGCCGAAACTCTGCGGCGCATCGACCAGCAGGCTTTCCGAATGGATCAGGCCATCGTCCAGCGCCATCGCATACAGGAACGGCTTGAGCGTGGAGCCCGGCGACCGCCAGGCCTGCACCATGTCCACGTGGCCAAGGCGCTGACGGTCGCCGAACGCCAGCGTGCCGACATAGGCGCGTGCCTGCAGGGTCTGGTTGTCGACCACCAGCAGCGCTGCCGAGGTGCGCTCGGGCAGCGTCGAGAAATAGCTGGCCACGCGTTCTTCCAGCGTGCGCTGCAGGCCGATGTCGATGCTGCTCTGGATGCGTGCCTGGCCCGGATGCGCCGAGTGCAGGCGCTGCGCCAGCAGTGCCGCGTGCAGCGGCGGCCGCAGCGAGCGCGCCACCACGTTCTCGATGCGCGCATCCTCCACTTCCTCCGGCGTCCACGCGCCCAGTTCGGCCATGCGTGACAGCACCTTGTCACGCGCCTTCTGCGCGGCTTCCGGATGGCGGTCCGGGCGCAGCCGGCTCGGCGCCTGTGGCAGCACCGCCAGCAGCGCGGCTTCGGCATGCGACAACTGCGCCGCCGGCTTGCCAAGATAGGCCCAGCTGGCCGCTTCCACCCCCTCGATGGTGCCGCCGTAGGGCGCGCGCTCCAGATACAGCGCCAGGATCTGCTGCTTGCTCAGATGCACTTCCAGCTGCACCGCGCGCAGCATCTGCTTGAGCTTGCCCCAGGGCGTGCGTGTATGCGGATCGAGGATGCGGGCGACCTGCATGGTCAGGGTCGAGCCACCGGAAACAATGCGGCCGCCGCGCAGCAGCTGCCCGCTGGCACGCAGGATCGCCAGCGGGTTGATGCCCGGATGGCGCCAGAACCAGCGGTCTTCGTAGGTCAGCAACGCCTGCAGGTACAGCGGCGAGACGCTGTCGATGGAAGCCGGATAGCGCCACACGCCCTCGGCATCGGCGAACGCACGCAACGGCGTACCGTCGGCAGCCACCACCAGGGTGCTGGTATCACGCTGCTTCGGCAGCGGCGGCGGGAAGGCGAAATCCAGCACCAGCAGCAGCGCCAGCGTGGCCGCCGCACCCCAGCGCAGCCATGGCCACAGCGGCCGCAGCCGGCGGCGCAGGGCCGCCAGCCGGGTCGTCATCGTGTTCTTCATTGCGGGTTGCCAGCAGGACGGGCCGCGCCGTCGCGGCCCGTCCGCGCGGTCACGGCTGTACCACCGTGATCGTGGTCGGGTTGCTGCGGCCGACGCCGCGCAGCTGCGGCCGGTACATGTCCTCCACCAGCGGCGGCGGCACCGAGTAGGTTCCCGGCGTCACCGCGCGCACCAGGTAGAACACGTTGGCCTTGCTGCCACGCGAGAGCTTCAGCGCGGCCACGTAGCGGTCGTCGCGGAACTCCTCGTGCTTGGTATCGGCGGCTTCACCACGATCGCTGATGGTGATGCCATCGACCACCACGTCGGCCCACTGCTTGGCATCGCCCAGGTTGAAGTTCTCGATCTCCAGGCCCGCCGGCAGCAGATCGGTCAGCAGTGCATCGGGCATCGTGGTGTCGGCGGTAACGGTGACACGCACGATCAGTGCTTCGCCTTCCTTCAGCGGGCGCGGCGACCACGGCTTGCCATCGGTGCCGTAGTAGCTGCGCTCAATGCCCAGCACGCTGTTGTCCGGCGCCGGTGCGCTGCGCGGAATACCGGCCACGTCGATGCTGGCGAACATCGGCGGCTGCCCCTGCGGGGTGAAGCGCACGCCGCTGGCCAGCTCACTGGCGCTGAAGTTGCGGCCGAACAGCTTGCGCTCGCCGATGGCTTCGGTGTTGCCACCGATCACCAGCTCACCGGCCACCAGCGCCTTCTGGTTGGCAGCAAGCGCCTTGCCGAGGCGGGCAATCGCCACCTGTTCCTGCGTGCTCAGCCACATCCAGCCGGCATTGCGGCGCGCATCCAGGCCACGGCCAAGATCGACCGCACGCGCATCCCAGGCCGGCTTGGCCAGCTTGTTTTCGTGGGTCAGCGCGATCATCAGCGCGTCATCACGGATCGCACTGCCGTAGTCGCCGAAGTAGGACGGGCGTTCGCTGCTGGACTTGGCGAAGGCTGCGGCCAGCGCGGCCTGGCCACGCTTGGCATCACCCTGCAGCGACAGCGCCACGCCCAGATGGACCAGCGACAGGCCGCCGACCGCCTTGCTGCGCTCGTTGTCGTACAGCGTGCGCAGGGTGCCCAGCGGCGCACGGTTGACCCGGGCCAGCACGTAGCCCGAATACGCCTGGTTGGCGAACTTCAGCTTCTCGCGGTCGTCCTGGCCGTAGAACTGGTTGCCGCCGGACAGCAGATCCTCGCTGAGACGGTTGAGCGCCTTCTGCAGCACATTGTCGGGCACCGCGAAACCGGCGTCCTTGGCATCGAGCAGGAACTCGGTGATGTACGGGGTCAGCCACGGGTTCACGTAGCCGTCGTCACCCCACATCGAGAAGTTGCCGTTGGCCACCTGCATCGACGCCAGGCGACCGAACGCACCTTCCATGCGCTCGCGGCGGGTCTTGGCATCCAGGCCGTCGGCACCGAGCATCGACGATGTCGCCTGGTCCAGGATCAGCGCGGCGTAGCCCTTGCTGGTGGTCTGCTCGGCACAGCCGTACGGGTAGTTCAGCGCGCCCTGCAGCGCACTGGCGAACGGGATCGGCGGCAGCGGGCTGACCAGCAGGCGGGCATTCACCGACTCGGACATCAGGCCATCGGTCAGGCTGTTGTCGAGGCTGACCGCGGCCAGCGGATCGAGCGTGCGCACCTGCGAACGCAGCACCTGCGGCCACGCCGCACGCACTGGCAGGTCGTAGCGGCGATCGGCCTTGAAGCCGTTGCCATCCACCCGCACGCGCACCTTGGCCACGCTGTGGCCTTCGCGTGCCGACAAGGGGAAGCTCAGCGTGGTCTTGGCATCGGCATTCAACTGCACGCTGCGGCTGCCCTCGCCCAGGTTCAACGGGCCTTCGCTTTCCACCTTCACGTTGAACTGGCCCGGCTTACCGGTGAAGTTCTGCACGTCCAGGGTCACGGTGCTGCGGTCGCCCGGGGCCAGCACGCGCGGCATGCTGGCTTCGGCCAGGATCGGCGCGCGCACGATGGTTTCCACATCGCGCTTGCCATACTGGTCATCGCTGTAGACCAGCGCCGACACGCGCAGGGTGCCATTGAAGTCCGGCACCTTCAGGCGGATGCGGGCATTGCCCTTGGCATCCAGCTGCACCGGGCCGGAGAACAGGTCCACGGTCTGCACGCGTGCGGTCGGACGCTTGGCCTGCGGCAACGCCTGCAGCGCCATGTCGCCACCGAACTTCAGCTTGCCGGCACCGCCATCGAAGCTCTCGATCACCCGGCTGTAGATATCGTAGGCATCGATGCCGAGGCGACGCTGGGCGAAGAAGTGCGCACCGGCGTCGGGCACCGGGAAGCGGGTGATGTTGAGGATGCCCACGTCCACCGCCGAAACGGTGACGTGCGCGGTCTTGCCGGCCAGCTGCGGCGCACTGACGGTTACCGGTAGGTCCTGCTCCGGCCGCATCTGCTTGGGCGCGACCAGGCCGACGGCCACGGTGCGGCCCTTGCGGTCCATCGGCACATGCACCACGCCCACGGCACGGGCCGGAGTGATCTTGCTCGGCGCACTGCCGCCACGGAACACCAGCGCGGTGATGTAGACGTCGTGGCGTTCCCAGTCGGCGGTGACCGGAATCTTGAAGGTCGAGCCCGGCTTGGCCTCGATGTCCTGCACGTACAGCATGCGGTCGGTCTCGACCATCAGGATGCCCTTGCCGGCGTGCGGCGGGGTCACCGTCACCTCCAGGGTGTCACCGGCCTTGTAGCCGGTCTTGTCCAGGCCCAGCTTGACCTTGTCCGGGCGTGCATCCAGGCCACGGTTGTCATCGCCCCAGCTCCAGCCGGCGCGGAACGGGTAACGGCTGGTCAGGCCGGTGGACGGATCGAACACGTCCACCCGGTACTCGCCCCACTCCACCGGGAAATCAAAGGCGACCGCGCTGCTGCCGGCATCGACGGTGCGGGTTTCCTTGTTCTCGAAACGGCGGGTGAAGTCGTAGTCCCAGCGGTTGTCGTTGAAGGTCCAGTGGTAGTCGCGCAGCTCGCGCACCAGGGTGATCTTCAGGCCCTTGGCCGGCTGCGGCGCACCGGCGGCATCCACACGCATCAGCTCGAAGCGCGCGTTGCCGTTGGAATCGGCACCATCGTCAGGGTTGAACAACGGGCGTACACCCACCAGCGCGTTGGCCGGCCACATCACCCGCTTCAGGGTACGGGTGACCGTGCGGCCGCCGGTTTCATACAGGCTGCCGGACAGCACCACGGCGATCGGTGCCTTGGCCTTGGCTGCCTCTTCCGGCAACGCCACATCCTCACGCAGCTGGCCATTGGCCGGCAGCGTGGTATCGATCACGTCCTTGGCCTCGCGCGGCAGCTGCAGGGTCGGGTCACCGAAGAAATAGCCCGGCAGGCCTTCCACCGGCTTCTGTTCGGCAGCCACCGCCATACGTGCGGTGAAGCGGTTGCCATCGGCCGGTGCCCCGTACAGATAGGCACCATTGGCCTGCAGGCGCAGGTCCTCACCCGGCTTCAGCGTCTTCTGCGCGCTGTCCAGGTCCAGCTTCATGCGCTCGGGCAGGAACTCCTCGATGCGCAGGGTCATGCCCTGGATCGCTTCCTTGCTGGCCGGGTCGGTGCGGAACTCAACCTGCCAACGCCCGGTCGGCGCCTCGGCGGGGATGACCTGCTCGAAATTGATGTAGCCCTGGTCACCCGGCTGCAGCCGGGTCTCGCGGAAAGTCTTGCCATCGGGCTGCTTCAGGCGCAGGAACACCGGCTGGGCCTTGACCGGCTTGCCGTCGTTGTCACGCAGCAGCGCGGACAGGCGCACGGTCTCGCCCGGCCGGTACAGGTCGCGCCCGGACCAGGCATAGACGTCGAACCAGGCATTGTCACGGCCGGCCACGGCGAATTCGCTCAGGTCCAGCGCCGGCTGGTTGAACGGCAGGAAGCTGGTGTCCTTGCCACTGCTGGCGACCAGCACGTGGGTAGCATCCAGGGTGTAGTTCAGCAGTGCGTTGCCATTGCCGTCGGTGCTGCCCTTGAGCACCACCTCGCCCTTGGCATCCAGGACGCGCAGGTCGATGCCCTTCAGCGGCGCGCCGTCCTTCAGGCCGGCGGTGTGCACGAACAGCTTGTCCTTGTAGGCACGGGTATGCAGGCCGATGTCGCTGACCGAGAAGAACGCGGTATCGAACTCGCCTTCGTAGTCACCGGTACGCTTGAGCAGGGCGAAGTACAGGCCCGGCTCCTGCAGTTCCTTGATGTCCTGGGTCGGCAGGTAGGTCAGCACCCGCTCGTTCTTCTTGCCCCCCAGGATGAAACGGTTGACGTAGACCGGCTCGGCCAGCTTGTTGATCGGGCTGCGCTCGTAGTCGCTGCTCAGCTCCCAGCTGCCACGGCGGCCGCCGCGCTGGTACTGGCTGAAGAAGGTCGGCAGGTCCTTCTCGCGCACGCGCAGGAACTCGACGTCGACCTCCGGCACGTTCACTGAGACCACCGGCAGGCCACGGCTGTCCTTGGCCGGCAGCACGCTGCCCTGCGAGGCGAAGCCAACCACCGGCTTCAGCTCGCCGCTGAACACCTTCTGCTTCAGTTCCTTGCCCAGCCGGCTGCCATCGGCGGCCAGCAGGTCCGGCGAGACCACCAGGCTGAACTCCTTGCCGGCCTCGACGAACGGGTAGCGCAGGGTCAGGCCGTCATCGGACAGCGTCCAGCTGCTGTCGTCGGTGCCGACCTTCTCCTCGAAGCGCACCAGCTTGTCGAAATCCTGGGTGCCGACCAGCGGGCGCGAGAACTCCAGCGCCAGCGACAGGCCGTCATTCTTCTGGTCCGGGTAAGCGCGCAGCAGGGTGAATTCCTTCACCTGCTCGGCTTTGGTGGTGATCGCCTCACCACTGGCCTTGGGCAGCTGCCCGCTGTCGTTGCGGCAGCCGGCCAGGCCCAGCAACAGGCCTCCTGCCAGTACAGCCGCCGCCCATCCCCACCGCTTCCGCCGTGCCGGACCGCTCATGTCGTCACTCCTTGATCGAGGCGGCCATTATAGGCAGGCCGCGTCAAGGTGTTGACGCCCCGGCGGTCGGAATCCCGGTCCCGCCCGGGACCTGGTAGCCGCCAACCTTGGTTGGCGCCACCCATGCCAACCAAGGTTGGCATCTACCAGAGCGGCCTCACCCCGGCAGGTACAGGTCCACGTAGTCGGTCACCGGCATCGCCGCCAGCGCCACCGGGTCCAGCGATGCCGCCAGGATGCGCTGCTGCTGGGCGGTCGGGAAACGGTGGGCCAGGTGCCGGCGGAACTTGTCCATCAGCAGCGGAATGCCTTCCTCGCGGCGTCGGGCGTGGCCGAGCGGGTACTCCACCAACACTTCCGGCAGTTCGGTGCCATCAGCGAAGCGCACGCTCAGGCCGTTGGCGATGCTGCGCTTGTCCGGGTCCAGGTAGTCGGCGCTGAGCCGTGGATCTTCATGGCAGGCCATCTTCGCGCGCAGGGCGTCGATGCGTGGATCCGCCGCCACGTCGTCCTCATAGTCCTCGGCCACCAGCCGCCCATGCAGCAGCGCGATGGCGACCATGTACTGCACGCAGTGGTCGCGGTCGGCCGGGTTGTGCAGCGGCCCCTGCTTGTCGATGATGCGGATGCAGGCTTCCTGGGTGCGGATCGCGATGTGCGCGATGTCCTCGACCCGCCGCCCCGTCGCACGCAGCTGCTGGTGCAGCACGATCGCTGCCTCCACTGCGGTCTGCCCGTGGAACTCGGCCGGGTAGCTGATCTTGAACAGCACGTTCTCCATCACGTAGCTGCCCAGCGGTCGCCCCAGCGTCAACCTCTGGCCATGCATGGACACCGCCTCGAAACCCCAGGTCGGCGCGCTCAGCACGCTGGGATAGCCCATCTCGCCGCTGGCCGCCATCAGCGCCAGGCGCACGCCACGGCTGGTCGCGTCGCCGGCCGCCCAGCTCTTGCGCGAGCCGGTGTTGGGCGCGTGCCGGTAGGTGCGCAGCGACTGGCCATCGACCCAGGCCAGCGACAGCGCATTGAGCATGCGTTCGCGATCCAGCCCGAGCAACTGCGAAACCACTGCAGTGGTGGCCACCTTGACCAGCACCACATGATCCAGCCCGACCCGGTTGAAGGAATTCTGCAGGGCCAGCACGCCCTGGATCTCGTGCGCCTTGATCATCGCCAGCAACACGTCGTGCATGGTCGGCGGCGGGCGGCGCAGGGCCGGGGCGTTGCGGCCCAGCCAATCGCAGACGGCGAGGATGCCGCCCAGGTTGTCCGACGGGTGACCCCACTCGGCGGCCAGCCAGGTGTCGTTGAAATCCAGCCAGCGCACCATCGCACCGAGGTTGAAGGCGGCCTGCACCGGGTCCAGCACGTAGTGCGTGCCCGGAACGCGCGCGCCATTGACCACACTGATGCCCGGCACCAGGGGACCAAGCAGTTTGCTGCAGGCCGGGAAGGACAGCGCTTCCAGGCCGCAGCCCAGGGTGTCGAGCAGGCAGCGGTGCGCGGTCTGGAATGCAAGCGGTGAGTCGATGCGTGCGTCGTGCACGTAGTCGACGATGTCCACCAGCAGCGCATCCCACGCTGCACGTTCGTTGGCTGGGGTGGAGTTGTCGGACATCGTCGATCTCCTCGTTGCGGTGCACGGTTGCCCGTGCACCATGCCAACCAGGGTTGGCATCTACCAAAGCAAACGGTCTCTACGGCCCGGTAGTCGCCAACCCTGGTTGGCGTTTACCAACGCATCACTCGGCCGGCACCCGCACCTTGCCTTCCATCAGCACACGGGCACTGCGGCTCATGATGGCCTTGGTCACCGTCCACTGGCCGTCAACGAGACCGGCCTGCGCACCCACGCGCAACGTGCCGGAGGGATGACCGAAGGTCACCGCCTCCCGCTCGCCACCACCCGCCGCACGATTGACCAGGGTGCCTGGAATCGCTGCTGCGGTGCCGATCGCCACGGCGGCAGTCCCCATCATCGCGTGGTGCAGCTTGCCCATCGACAGCGCACGCGCATGCAGGTCGATCGCCGACGCCGGAATGGCCTTGCCGCTGGACGAAACGTAGTCCTGCGCCGGCGCCACGAAGGCCACCTTCGGCGTGTGCTGGCGGGTCGCCGCATCTTCCAGGCTCTTGATCAGCCCCATGCGCAAGGCGCCGTAGGCGCGGATGGCCTCGAACTTCTGCAGCGCAGCCTTGTCTTCGTTGATCGCCGGCTGCAGCTCGGTGCCGCTGTAGCCCAGGTCGACGGCGTTGAGGAAGATGGTCGGGATGCCGGCGGTGATCATCGTCACCTCGAAGCTACCCACGCCGGGCACTTCCAGGGTATCGACCAGATTGCCGGTCGGGAACATCGCGCCCGCATCGCCGTCATCGGACGGATCGATGAATTCCAGCTGGATCTCGGCGGCCGGGAAGGTCACGCCATCCAGCTCGAAATCGCCGATCTCCTGTACTTCGCCATCGCGCATCGGCACGTGCGCGATGATGGTCTTGCCGATGTTGGCCTGCCAGATGCGCACGGTGCACAGGCCATCGCGCGGAACACGGGCCGGATCGATCAGACCGTTGGCGATCGCGAACGGACCGACTGCGGTGCTGAGGTTGCCGCAGTTGCCACTCCAGTCGACGAAGGCGGTGTCGATCGAGACCTGGCCGTACAGATAGTCGACATCGTGGTCCGGCACTGAGGCGGTGGAGATGATCACGCACTTGCTGGTGCTGGACGTTGCACCGCCCATGCCGTCGGTCTGCTTGCCGTACGGATCAGGCGAGCCGATCACGCGCATCAGCAGCGCATCGCGTGCGGCGCCCGGCACCTGTGCGGCTTCGGGCAGGTCCTGCAGGCGGAAGAACACGCCCTTGCTGGTGCCACCGCGCATGTAGGTGGCCGGAATACGGAGTTGCGGGAGGAAGGTCATGGATCAGTATCCTGGATGCGACGAACCAATATCGGGGTTGAGCTCCTCGTCTTCGAACAGTGCTTCCATGCCCCGCGAAGCATTCCAGATGCGCACGATGGAAACGTGCGCAGGTAGCTCCACGTAGTAGACCAGGTAGCCGTTGAAGCGACGAACCGGATGAAAACGCAACGGCGCTGGCAGCGAGGGCAACAGACCCGCATGCAGTGCGGAACCAGCAACCGGGTGCACCTCGATCAGCTTTACAACGGATTCCACCGCATCGATGAAGCCGATTTCCAGCACTTCTCCGCCTTGATCTGCATACCAGCCTGCTGCCTGGTCAAGATCTCGAACCGCTGCGGGGGACCAGTGCGAGGGCTTCACTTGCGGTTCCGTGCACGCTCACGCAGCTTGTCGAAGTGATCCGGCGGCAGAGGCGCCGAAGGTCCCGACGCCAGCCCTTCGGCAATCAGCTGCTTGAGCAGTTCTTCGGCCTTGCTGCGCTGGCGCTGGCGGATCAGATCACGCACATAATCCGACGTGCTGGAGTAGCCGCCTTCGCGCACTTCCTCGTCCACGAACTGCTTGAGCGGGTCGGTCAGCGAAATGTTCATGGTGGCCATGAGACTCTCCATTGGCAGTTTTTGCCAAGTCAGTGTGCGCCCCACCCTCGAGTCGGACAAGCCCGCCCCCGGGCCTCCGGGGGCAGGCATTCAGCCGGCTATCACGCCACCCTGGCGCCTTCCAGGAAGTCCTGGGCGAAGCGCTGCAGCACGCCGCCGGCTTCGTAGATCGCCACTTCCTCATCGCTGTCCAGGCGGCAGGTAACCGGCACCGTGACGTCCTGGCCGTCGCGGCGATGGATGACCAGGGTCAGCTCGGCACGCGGGGTGCGCTCACCGATCACGTCGAAGGTCTCGGTGCCATCGATACCCAGGGTCAGGCGGGTGGTGCCCGGCTTGAACTCCAGCGGCAGCACGCCCATGCCGATCAGGTTGGTACGGTGAATCCGCTCGAAGCCTTCGGCCACGATCGCCTCCACACCAGCCAGGCGCACGCCCTTGGCGGCCCAGTCACGCGAGCTGCCCTGGCCGTAGTCGGCACCGGCGATGATGATCAGCGGCTGCTTGCGGTCCATGTAGGTCTCGATCGCTTCCCACATGCGCATCATCTTGCCTTCCGGCTCCACGCGCGCCAGCGAACCCTGCTTCACGCTGCCGTCGTCGTTGCGCACCATCTCGTTGAACAGCTTCGGATTGGCGAAGGTGGCGCGCTGCGCGGTCAGGTGGTCGCCGCGGTGAGTCGCGTAGGAATTGAAGTCCTCTTCGGGCAGGCCCATCTTCGCCAGGTACTCACCGGCAGCACTGGACGCCATGATCGCATTGGACGGCGACAGGTGGTCGGTGGTGATGTTGTCCGGCAGCACCGCCAACGCGCGCATGCCTGCCAGCGTGCGCTCACCGGCCAGTGCACCCTCCCAGTACGGCGGGCGGCGGATGTAGGTGCTCTGCGGGCGCCAGTCGTACAGCGGGCTGACCGCCGCGCCATGCTCCACGCGCACGTTGAACATCGGGTTGTAGACCTTGCGGAACTGCTCGGGCTTCACCGAGGCCTTCACCACCGCGTCGATCTCGGCATCACTCGGCCAGATGTCCTTCAGGCGCACCTCATTGCCATCGGCATCCACGCCCAGCACGTCCTTCTCGATATCGAAGCGGACGGTGCCGGCGATGGCGTAGGCGATCACCAGCGGCGGCGAGGCCAGGAAGGCCTGCTTGGCGTACGGATGGATGCGGCCATCGAAGTTGCGGTTGCCCGACAGAACCGCCGTGGCGTACAGGTCACGGTCGATGATCTCCTGCTGGATCTTCGGGTCCAGCGCACCGCTCATGCCGTTGCAGGTAGTGCAAGCGAAGGCGACGATGCCGAAGCCGAGCTGCTCCAGGTCCGGCATCAGGCCGGACTCTTCCAGGTACAACTGCACGGCCTTGGAACCCGGCGCCAGCGACGACTTCACCCACGGCTTGCGCTGCAGGCCACGCGCGTTGGCGTTGCGAGCCAGCAGTGCAGCGGCGATCACGTTGCGCGGGTTGGAGGTATTGGTGCAGCTGGTGATGGCGGCGATGATCACCGCGCCATCGGGCATCAGGCCCTGCGCCTGCTCGGCCTTGCCTGCTTCCAGCTTGGCTTCGTCGGCGATGCCGCGCTCGGCCAGCTCGGCGGTGGCCACGCGCTTGTGCGGGTTGGACGGGCCGGCCATGTTGCGCACCACGCTGGACAGGTCGAAGCGCAGCACGCGCTCGTACTGCGCGGTGGCCAGGTCATCGGCCCACAGGCCGGTGGTGCGTGCGTAGTTTTCCACCAGCGCCACCTGCGATTCCTCGCGGCCGGTCAGGCGCAGGTAATCGATGGTCTGCCCGTCGATGTAGAACATCGCGGCGGTGGCGCCGTACTCGGGGCACATGTTGGAGATGGTGGCGCGGTCACCGATGGTCAGTGCCGCCGCCCCCTCGCCGAAGAATTCAAGCCACGCGCCGACCACGCGCTCCTTGCGCAGGAACTCGGTCAGGGCCAGCACCACGTCGGTGGCGGTGATGCCCGGCTGCGGGCGACCGCTGAGTTCGACGCCCACGGTATCGGGCAAGCGCATCCACGACGCGCGGCCCAGCATCACGTTCTCCGCTTCCAGGCCGCCAACACCAATCGCGATCACGCCCAGCGCATCCACGTGCGGGGTGTGGCTGTCGGTGCCCACGCAGGTATCCGGGAAGGCCACGCCGTCCTGCACGTAGACCACCGGCGACATCTTCTCCAGGTTGATCTGGTGCATGATGCCGTTGCCCGGCGGAATCACGTCCACGTTCTCGAAGGCCAGCTTGGTCCAGTCGATGAAGTGGAAACGGTCTTCATTGCGACGATCTTCGATCGCGCGGTTTTTCTCGAACGCCTGCGGATCGAAACCGCCACACTCCACCGCCAGCGAGTGATCAACGATCAACTGCACCGGCACCACCGGATTCACCTTGGCCGGGTCACCGCCCTTGTCGGCGATCGCATCACGCAGGCCGGCCAGATCGACAAGCGCGGTCTGGCCGAGGATGTCGTGGCACACAACGCGTGCAGGGAACCACGGGAAATCGAGGTCGCGGCGGCGCTCGATCAGCTGCTTCAGCGAATCGCCGAGCGTGGCCGGATCGCAGCGGCGCACCAGGTTCTCGGCCAGCACGCGCGAGGTGTACGGCAGGGTGGCATAGGCGCCGGGCTGGATCGCATCGACGGCGGCACGCGCATCGAAATAGTCCAGCGCGCTGCCGGGGAGGTTCTTGCGGTAATCGGTATTCATGGGCTGGCGGAGTGCTTGGGGCGGGCCGGGTGCCGGCGGTGCGGCGGCGAAAGCATCCGGCCGGCACGCGGCCGGCCGGATGGGTACAGCAGGTGGATCAGACGCGCTTGTCGATGGCGACGAAGTCGCGGTCTTCCGGACCGATGTAGTTGGCGCTCGGGCGGATGATCTTGCCGTCGATGCGCTGCTCGACGATGTGCGCGCTCCAGCCGGCGGTGCGGGCGATCACGAACAGGGGAGTGAACATCGCGGTCGGCACGCCCATCATGTGGTAGCTGACGGCGCTGAACCAGTCCAGGTTCGGGAACATCTTCTTGATGTCCCACATCACCGATTCCAGGCGCTCGGCGATGTCGTACATCTTCATGCTCGACTGCTCTTCGGACAGCTCGCGGGCCACATCCTTGATCACCTTGTTGCGCGGATCGGAGACGGTGTAGACCGGGTGGCCGAAACCGATCACCACTTCCTTGCGCTCAACGCGCGCCTTGATGTCTTCCTCTGCCTCATCAGGGTTGTCGTAGCGCTTCTGCACTTCGAACGCCACTTCATTGGCGCCGCCATGCTTCGGACCGCGCAGTGCACCGATGCCACCGCAGATCGCGCTGTACATGTCACTGCCGGTACCGGCGATGACGCGGCAGGTGAAGGTCGAGGCGTTGAACTCGTGTTCCGCGTACAGGATCAGCGAGGTGTGCATCGCCTTCACCCACGATTCCTGCGGCTTCTCGCCGTGCAGCAGGTGCAGGAAGTGGCCGCCGATCGAGTCATCGTCGGTTTCCACATCGATGGCACGGCCGTTGTGGCTCCAGTGGTACCAGTACAGCAGCATCGAACCGAGGCAGGCCATCAGCTTGTCGGCGATGTCGCGCGCACCCGGATGGTTGTGGTCGTCCTTCTCCGGCGCCACGCAGCCGAGCACGGACACGCCGGTGCGCATCACGTCCATCGGATGCGCCGACGGCGGCAGCTCTTCCAGCGCCGCCTTCACCGCAGCCGGGATACCGCGCAGCGACTTCAGCTTGGCCTTGTACGAAACCAGCTCGGCGCGGGTCGGCAGCTTGCCATGCACCAGCAGATAGGCGATTTCCTCGAATTCGCTGGTGTTGGCCAGGTCCAGGATGTCGTAGCCACGGTAGTGCAGGTCATTGCCGCTACGGCCCACGCTGCACAGCGCGGTGTTGCCGGCGGCGGTGCCGGACAGGGCGACGGACTTCTTCGGCTTGAAGGTCGGGGTTGCGGTCGTATCGTTCATGTTTTCCCTCCGAAAACTGATGGTGCAGGGTACTGCTTATTTCTTGGCGGCGAACAGTGCATCGAGCTGCTGCTCGAAGGCGTGGTAGCCGATGCGGTCGTAAAGTTCTTCGCGGGTCTGCATGGTCTCGACCACGTTGCGCTGGTGGCCATCGTGGCGCACCGCCTGGTAGACGTTCTCGGCGGCCTTGTTGGCCGCACGGAAGGCCGACAGCGGGAACAGCTGGATGGCGACGCCAGCCGATGCCAGTTCATCGCGGCTGAACAGCGGGGTGGCACCGAATTCGGTGATGTTGGCCAGCACCGGCACCTTCACCGCGTCGACGAAGCGGCGGTAGGTGTCCAGGTCGTAGGCGGCCTCGGCGAAGATGCCATCGGCACCCGCCTCGACACAGGCGATGGCGCGCTCGATGGCCTTGTCCACGCCGTCCACCTGGATGGCGTCGGTGCGCGCGATCAGGAAGAAGTCCGGATCGGTCTTGGCATCGGCAGCCGCCTTCACGCGGTCGACCATTTCACCCTGCGAGACGATCTCCTTGCCGGGGCGGTGACCGCAGCGCTTGGCGCCGACCTGGTCTTCAATGTGGCAGGCGCCCGCGCCGGCCTTGATCAGCGACTTCACGGTGCGCGCGATATTGAACGCGCTCGGGCCGAAGCCGGTATCGATGTCGACCATCAACGGCAGGTCGCAGACGTCGGTGATGCGGCGCACGTCCACCAGCACGTCTTCCAGGGTGTTGATGCCCAGGTCCGGCAGGCCCAGCGAGCCCGCGGCAACACCGCCGCCGGACAGGTAGATAGCGCGGAAGCCGGCGCGCTTGGCCAGCAGGGCATGGTTGGCGTTGATCGCGCCGATCACCTGCAGCGGCGATTCGGCAGCCAGCGCCTCACGGAAGCGGGCACCGGCGGAGAAAGGGGCGGAAGCGGTCATGCGGCAATCCAGGTTGAAGTACGGGAAAGAGAGCGCAAGCACCATGCCAAGCTGCAAGCCGTTGATTTCACGGGCATGACCGCCACGCAACAGTGAAACATATGAAACACTGAAACAGATGTATCATGAAACACCCCGCCCGACCCCGCCGCCATGTACCTGCCCCGCTCGCCCCTGCGCCATGCCGATGCCGACCCCGGTCGCCCAGTGATCTGGACCGTCAGCGTCTCGCGGCTGACCGGCCTGCTCGGCGACGTCATTCCGGAGTTCGACCGCCGCGCGCGCATCGAGCAGATCAACCTCGGTTTCGAGGAAGCGGTGGATGTGATCGGCCAGCGCCTGCGCCGCGAGCACTGCGACGTGGTCATCGCCGGCGGCTCCAACGCGGCCTGGCTGCGCGGCCGGCTGGAGCTGCCGCTGGTGCCGATCCAGGCCAACGGCTTCGACCTGATGGAAGCGCTCGCCCGCGCCCGCCGCATCGCCAGCCGCATTGGCCTGGTCACCCACGCCAGCGACGTGCCGGTGTTCAGCAACTTCCAGCAGAGTTTCGGCCTGGATATCGAGCATCGCCGCTTCGTCACCCGCGAGGACGCGCGCGACTGCATTGCAGACCTGCGCGCCAATGGCATCGAAGTGATCGTCGGCACCGGCATGGCCATCGACCATGCCGAACAGGCCGGCCTGCCCGGTGTGCTGCTGTACTCGGCCGACTCGGTGCGGCAGGCGTTCGAACATGCGCTGGAACTGACCCAGACCCTGGCCCGCTCCAGCGGCAACCGAGCCGCCCCGCGCCGGCGCGCGGCAGCGCGTGCCGACACGCATGAACTGCTCGGCGACAGCGAAGCGATGGCCCAAGTGCGCGCACAGATCGCGCTCTATGCACCGCACGACAGCACCGTACTGGTGACCGGCGAAACCGGCACCGGCAAGGAACTGGTGGCGCGGCAGCTGCACGCCGCCAGTGGCCGTCGCGGACGCTTCGTGGCGCTGAACTGCGGCGCCATCAGCGAATCACTGCTGGAAGCCGAGCTGTTCGGCTACAGCGATGGCGCCTTCACCGGTGCGCGTCGTGGCGGCCGCGTTGGCCTGGTTGAAGCTGCAGACGGCGGCACGCTGTTCCTGGATGAGATCGGCGAACTGCCGCTGCCGCTGCAGACCCGCCTGCTGCGGGTGCTGGAAGAGCGCGAAGTGCTGCGTGTGGGTGCCACCGAACCGACCCCGGTCGACCTGCGTGTGGTGGCCGCCACGCTGCAATCGCTGGAGCAGCGCGCGGCGACCGGCAGCTTCCGTCGCGACCTGTACTACCGCCTGGCCGCGCTGCGCATCGCCCTGCCCTCGCTGCGTGCCCGGCGCGGTGACATCCCGCTGTTGGCGCAGCACTTCTTCCGCCAGCTGCGCGGCATCGACGCGCCACTGGATGAGGATGCACTGACGACACTGACCATCGCCGAGTGGCCCGGCAACGTGCGCGAACTGCGCAATCTGGTCGATCGGCTACGCATCCACTGGCAGCCCGGAGAAGGCCTGATTGATGCTGCGCGACTGCTGCAGTTGGCACCCGAACTGGTGAATGAGGGCGCTGCAGCATTGCCGGTGGAAAGCAACGGCAAGCGCCCGCCGCGTGCGCAGCTGGAGACGCTACTGCAGGAACATCGCAATGATCGCGAGGGGATGGCGCAGGCGCTGGGCGTCTCACGCACTACGCTGTGGCGCTGGCTGCGCGCGGAGGGGTTATAACCACTCGTTGCCTGGTGGGTGCGAACCTTGGTTCGCAACGCTCTTCCGTCAAGCATCTCATCCACGCATGGCGTGGATCTACCGGAACATACCAAATGCTACAGACGCGCTCCGGCTGCGTGCGGACGAGGAACGCTCACCGCGCCCAACGCGCCTCGATGGCGAACCGACCGCTTCCTACCGCCGCGACCCATAGCAGCAGCACCCCAAGCGGCACTTCGCTCAGGTAGAAGAACCAGCTCAGCCAATCGGGCACGCTCAATCCCGCAGGAATGCGCGCGATGCCATCGGTCATTGCGGCCACCGCACAGATGCCCGCCAGCAGCAGCGCCGAGGGGCGACTCAACAGACCCAGCACCAGCAGGCCGCCGGCGATCCATTCGATCGCACCGAGCACCGGCGCACTGAACACCGGGAACGGAATGCCCGCATCAACCAGCGTATGAACCATGCGCTCGCGCCCCGCGTCGGTAAACACCTTGTTCCAGCCGGATACGCAGAACATCACGCCGGCGACGATGCGGCCAAGCAGCAGCAGGAAGGCTTCCATGCCGCGGCGTGGCGGCGGCACGGCAAACAGGCAACGCCAGGAGAGCATGGCAATTCCGGAAGTCGAGGGCATCCAGCCGAGTGTGCCGGTCACTGGCCTGCTCGCAGATGAAGCGAACCCGTCGGTTCGCGACAATCTGCTCCTGTAGCGTCGCCAACCAAGGTTGGCGGCTACCGGAGCAGCTCGGCGTCCAACACCATGCGGAAATACACCACGCGCTCGGTTTCCTCGAAACCACACGCACGATGCGCGGCATGCGCCTGTACGTCTTCCACGCGACTGTCAGACGCCAGCTCGCTGCAGCCGGCTGCGCGCGTCCACGCCTGCACTGCCGCCAGCAGAGCGCGGCCCACGGCGTGGCCCTGCCACGGCGGCTGCACGTACCAGCCTTCCAGGAAGCCGACCGGCGAAGACTCGGTGCCATTCACGTAGTCGTGGCGCAGGCGCACTTCGGCGAACCCCACCGCTTCGCCACCGGCCAGACAGGCAAGGAATACCGCGCCTTCGGCATCGGCCAGCGACTCCGCCAGTTCCTCCAGCGGATCATCGGCATCGGGCCACAGGCCGAGACGCAACTGCGCCCACGCGGCCACGTCGGCCGGCGTGGCCTGGCGGATCGTGGGCACGCTGTCGATCACGGGTACAGCAGGCGCTTGCTCCAGCGCCCTTCGGCACCGGCCTCATAGCACCAGCGCTCGTGCAGGCGGAACTGCGCGCCATACCAGAACTCGATGCGGTCAGGCACCACGCGCAGGCCGCTCCAGCCCTCCGGGCGCGGCACGTCCTTGCCCTCGAAGCGGGCTTCGACCTCGGCCACGCGCGCATCGAATTCCTCGCGCGTTGCCAGCGTCTTCGACTGCTGCGAGGCCCACGCGCCGATCTGGCTCATCCGCGGGCGGCTGGCGAAATAGGCGTCGGCCTCGGCATCGGCGACCTGCTCGACGCGACCTTCGATGCGCACCTGGATGCCGGCCTCGCGCAGGCTGCGCCACAGGAACAGCAGCGCGGCCTGCGGATTGGCCTGCAGCTCCTGGCCCTTGTGGCTGTCCAGGTGGGTGTAGAACACGAAGCCGCGCTCATCGAACGCCTTCAGCAGCACGGTGCGTGCCGAGGGACGGCCCTGCGTATCAGCGGTGGCCACGGTCATCGCGTTCGGCTCGACCTCGCGGCTCTGTTTGGCCTCGTCGAACAGGCCGGCAAACGTGGACAGGGCTTCGGCGTACAGGTCGCTCATGATTGCGTTCTTCTCACACGGATTGGGCTATTGTGGCTGCATGGCCGCTGCTGCGTATATGCCCCAGGTGAAAGGATTCCCCGAAACATTGGCCGAACAGGCGCTGGATGATGCGCTGGGCAGCGGCGCAGCGGTTCCAGTATTGGCGATCAGCGGCCTGCAGGGGAGCGGCAAATCGACGCTGGCCGCGCAGGTGGTGGCCCGCGCCCAGGCGCGCGGCCTGAACGCGGCCACGCTGTCGATCGATGACGTCTACCTCACCCGCGTGCAGCGACAGCGACTGGCCCGCCAGGTACATCCACTGTTGATCACCCGCGGCCCACCCGGCACCCACGACCTGCCGCTGGCCCATGCGGTATTGGACGCCGTGGCCGCGCGCCAGCCCTTCGCAATGCCGCGCTTCGACAAGCTGGCCGACGAACGCCTGCCCGAAGCGCAATGGCCGCGCCTGCAACAACCGCTGGACCTGCTGGTCTTCGAAGGCTGGTTCCTGGGCACGCCCGCCCAGGATGACGACGCGCTGGACAGCCCGTTGAACGCACTGGAACGCGAAGCCGACGCCGATGGCCGCTGGCGGCGCTGGTGCAACCAGGCGCTGGCCCGTGACTACCCGGCGTTGTGGCAGCGCTGCGACCGCCTGTGGTTCCTGCAGCCGCCGGACTTCTCGGTGGTACCACGCTGGCGCTGGCAGCAGGAGCAGAACCTGCAGGCCGCGCAGCCGGGCCGGCATGGCATGAGCCGGCCACAGCTGGAGCGCTTCGTGCAGTACTACGAGCGGGTCAGTCGGCAGGCACTGCACACCCTACCCCCCCTTGCCGACCACGTGGTGATGCTGGACGGCCAGCGCCAGGTGCAGGACGTGCGCTGAGCGCGCTTACTCCACCAGGAAGGTCACCCGCAGGTTGACCCGCCATTCGGTGATCTCGCCGTTGCCATTGGTGACGACCTTGGTCTCGTTCACCCAGGCGCCCTGGATGCCCTTGACCGTCTCGGAGACCTTCTTCAGCCCGGTGCGCACCGCGTCTTCCACGCTCTTCGGCGAGGAGGCGGTGATTTCGATGACCTTGGCGACCGTCATGGCCTGTACTCCAGCTGGCGCGGGAGACCCCGCAGGAACGCCTACCCTGACGTGAAGAACGTAAAGGCCGGGGCACGGAGGTGTTAGCATCAGAGGGCATGAATCCTGCTCCGAACCTGATCCTGATCGGCCCGATGGGCGCCGGCAAAACCTGCATCGGCCGCCGCCTGGCCGAGCGCTTCACGCTGGACTTCGTCGATGTCGACCAGGCCATCGTCGATGCCGCCGGCGCCAGCATCCCGACCATCTTCGAGCACTCCGGGGAAGCCGGCTTCCGCAGCCATGAACGCGAGGCCCTGGCCCGTGTGCTGGAAGGCCGCGGCCAGCTGGTCTCCACCGGCGGCGGCGCGGTGCTGGATCCGGATAACCGCGCCCTGATTGCCCAGCGCGGCTTCGTGGTCTACCTGCGGGTCAGCGTGGCCGCGCAGCTGGAACGCCTGGCCCGCGACAAGGGCCGGCCGTTGCTGCAGCGCCCGGACCGCGAGCAGGTGCTGCACGATCTGGCCGCACACCGCGACCCGCTTTACCGCGAGCTGGCCGACCTCACCCTCGATACCGACCCATACACCGCTGCCGACGCGACCGCCCATCTGGTGGTCAAGCTGGCCACGCAATGGCAGCGCCAGGACCTGACTGCATGACCTCCCCCGCCCTGCTGAAGGTCGCCGTTGGCGGCGACCGCCCCTACTCCATCACCATCGGCGCCGGTGCCCAGGCCGATGGCGCTGCACTGGCCTCGCACGTTCGCGGCCGCCACGTGCTGCTGCTCAGCGACAGCGAAGTGGCCCCACGCTATCTGGCGTCGATCAAGCAGACGCTGTTGGCTGCCCGCCCCGACCTGATCGTCGGCGAGCACGTGCTGGCCGCCGGCGAAGCCTCCAAGACTCTGGCTGAATTCGGCCGCGCGATCGAAGCGCTGGCCGCGCTCGGCGCCACCCGCGACGCCTGCGTGTTCGCCCTCGGCGGAGGCGTGGTCGGCGATCTCGCTGGTTTTGCCGCCGCCTGCTGGATGCGCGGCGTGGACTGCGTGCAGCTGCCGACCACCTTGTTGGCGATGGTCGATTCGTCAGTAGGCGGGAAGACCGCGGTCGACATTCCGGCCGGCAAGAACCTGGTCGGCGCGTTCCATCCGCCGCGCGCGGTCATCGCCGATACCCGCGTGCTGGCCACCCTGCCGCCGCGCGAGCTGCGTGCTGGCCTGGCCGAAGTGGTGAAGTACGGCGCGCTGGGCGATGCCGTGTTCTTCGAGTGGCTGCAGCAACATGCCGATGCGCTGCTGGCCGGCGAGGATGCAGTACTGGCCGAAGCCATCGCGCGCAGCTGCCGGCACAAGGCCGCCATCGTCGAGCGCGATCCGTTCGAGAAGGGCGAGCGTGCCCTGCTCAACCTCGGCCATACCTTCGGCCATGCCATCGAGACCGAACAGGGCTACTCGGCCCCGGGCCGCGATGCGCTGAACCATGGCGAGGCGGTGGCGGTGGGCATGGTGCTGGCGGCGACGCTGTCCACCGACCTGGGCCTGGCCGATGATGCCGACCGCGCGCGCCTGCAGGCGCTGCTGGAACGCCTCGGCCTGCCGGTGGCGATCCCGGCCGGGCTGGACCCACAGGCCCTGCTCGGCCGCATGCGCCTGGACAAGAAGAACGTGGCCGGCCGCCTGCGCCTGGTGCTGTGGCGGGGCATGGGCCGCGCCGAAGTGGTACCGGACGTGGATGAAGCGGCGGTGCTGAAGGTGCTGGGCGCGGGCTGATCGTTTCCGTGGTCCAGTAGTGCCGGCCGCTGGCCGGCTGCTCCGCTCATGAAGTTGCCGGCCAGCGGCCGGCACGACCGTGTTGCGGCCGGGGTCACCCTGGCCCCGCTACAATCGGCGCCATGCACGTCTACCTGCAACATCCCGACGCCGGTGCGCAGGCACCGCGCTTCCTGCGCCTGAGCCTGCTGCCGGACCTGTTCGGCGGCTGGGAACTGCTGCGCGAGAGCGGCCGCGTCGGTGCTCGCTCGCAGCTGCGGCGCGAGCTGTTCCTGCAGGCCGACGAAGCCCGCCACGCCTTCGAGAAGGCCCGCGATGCCGAACTGCATCGCGGCTTCCAGATCCTTTCGCACGGCGACTGACGCCGCTGCTCCTCTCGTCCAAGGAATGCCCATCGTGACCAGCCCTCTCCGCAACGATCGCCTGCTGCGCGCCCTGCGCCGCGAACCGGTGGACTGCACCCCCGTCTGGCTGATGCGCCAGGCCGGCCGCTACCTGCCGGAATACCGCGCGACCCGGGCCAAGGCCGGCAGCTTCCTGGCCATGGCCAAGAATCCGGAGATCGCCTGCGAAGTCACCCTGCAGCCGCTGCGCCGGTTCCCGTTGGATGCGGCCATCCTGTTCTCGGACATCCTCACCATTCCTGATGCGATGGGCCTGGAGCTGTACTTCGTCGAAGGCGAAGGTCCCAAGTTCCGCCACCCGGTACGCGATGAAGCGGCCATCGCCAAGCTGGCGGTGCCGGACATGGAACAGGAACTGGGCTACGTGATGGACGCGGTGCGCCTGATCCGCCGCGAACTGGACGGCCAGGTACCGCTGATCGGCTTCTCCGGCAGCCCCTGGACGCTCGCGTGCTACATGGTGGAAGGCGGCGGCAGCAAGGATTTCGCGCGCATCAAGGCGATGGCGCTGAACCATCCGCAGGCCCTGCACCGCCTGCTGGAGGTCACCACCGACGCGGTGATCGCCTACCTCGGCGCGCAACGCGCGGCCGGTGCACAGGCACTGCAGGTGTTCGACACCTGGGGTGGCGTGCTGTCGCCGGCGATGTATCGCGAATTCTCGCTGCGTTACCTGCAGCGGATCGCGCAGGGCCTGGACCGTGGCGAAGGCAGCGAGCGCACGCCGCTGATCCTGTTCGGCAAGGGCACCGGCCTGCACCTGGAAGCACTGTCGCAGACCGGCGCTGATGCACTCGGCCTGGACTGGACGCTGGACCTGGACGAAGCGATGCGCCGTACCGGTGGCCGCGTCGCCCTGCAGGGCAACCTCGACCCGACCACGCTGTACGCCTCGCCGGATGCAATCGCCGCAGCCGCCGCGCGCGTGCTCGACACCTATGCCGCCGGCAACGGCGGCTCGCGCGAGGGCCATGTATTCAACCTCGGCCATGGCATGTCGCCGGACATGGACCCGGCGCATGTACAGGTCCTGGTCGACGCGGTGCACGCGCACAGCCGACGCTGAGCATTCCGCATGCCATCACGGCGCGATGTTGATCGCGCCGTGACCCGCAGTGCGCGATCATGGCAGCCCCCACGCTGCACCGGCCACACCCCATGTCCACATCGCCATCGACCTACAACCGCCAGCGTCCCCTGCTGTGGCTGGTGTCCCTGGCGATCTTCATGCAGATGCTGGACTCGACCATCGTCAACACGGCGTTGCCGGCGATGGCGGCCAGCCTGGGCGAGAGCCCCCTGCAGATGCAGTCGGTGGTGTTCAGCTACGCGCTGGCGGTCGCCACCTTCATTCCCGCCTCGGGCTGGATCGCCGACCGCTACGGCACCCGGCGCACCTTCCTGGTGGCGATCATCCTGTTCACCCTCGGCTCGCTGGCCTGCGCGCTGGCCCAGCACCTGCACCAGCTGGTCGGCGCGCGCGTGCTGCAGGGCATCGGCGGTGCAATGCTGCTGCCGGTCGGCCGGCTGGCGGTGATGCGTTCGGTGCCGCGCGAGGATTTCCTGCGCGCGATGAGCTTCATCGCCATCCCCGCGCTGGTCGGCCCGCTGATCGGCCCGACGCTGGGCGGCTGGCTGGTCGAGATCGCCTCATGGCACTGGGTGTTCCTGATCAACCTGCCGATCGGCGTGATCGGTTTCATCGCCGCGATGAAGATCATGCCCGACCACTACGCCAGCCATCGCACCCGTTTCGACCTGCGTGGCTACATCATGCTGGCCTTCGCGATGGTGGTGCTGTCGCTGGCCTTGGACGGCATCTCCGGGCTCGGCACCCCGCACGCGCTGGTGATGCTGATGACGGTCGCGGGCCTGGCTGCGCTGGTCGGTTACTGGCTGCACGCCGCCAACTCCACCGCGCCTCTGTTCTCGCTGGCCCTGTTCCGCGTGCCCAGTTACCGCATCGGCATTCTCGGCAACCTGTTCTCGCGCATCGGCAGCAGCGCCATGCCCATGCTGATCCCGCTGCTGTTGCAGGTCGGCCTCGGCCTGGGCCCGATGAACGCCGGCCTGATGATGGTGCCGGTGGCAGCCGCCGGCATGGTGTCGAAGAAGCTGGCGGTGAAGCTGGTCGAACGCTACGGCTACCGCCGCGTGCTGATGACCAACACCGTGCTGGTCGGCCTGGCAATGGCCAGCTTCATCCTGATGACGCCCGGCCAGCACCTGGCCTGGCGCCTGGTACAGCTGGCGTTCTTCGGTGCGGTCAATTCGCTGCAGTTCACCGTGATGAACACCGTGACCCTGCGCGATCTGGACCGCGAATTCGCCAGTTCCGGCAACAGCCTGCTGTCGATGGTGATGATGCTGGCCGCCGGTTTCGGCGCCGCGGCCGCCGGCAGCCTGCTGGCCGCGTTCGGCACCCACCTGGACAGCACCGACGCCACCGCGGCGTTGCATGCCACGTTCCTGTGCGTGGGTGCGATCACGCTGACCTCGACGATGATCTTCTGGCAGCTGCCCGACACCAAGCCCGAACCGCGGCAGGTCGAGCACGTTGCGGAATGAGGGGTTCGGCAGGGCCTGCGGCCCTGCACCCGCAGAGGCCGAAGCCGAAGCAACAGCAACAGCAACAGCGAGCATTCCGTGGGTTGGCGAGGCGGTGTCGCAGCGCGGGGACGCCGCAAGTACGTCCCTGTAGGCTTGGCAGCCGCATCCATGCGGCTGACACCCCGCACTGCGACACCACCCCACCTCTGACAGATGGTCGCTGCTGTTGGTGGGTGTCGACCTTGGTCGACACATCTGTCAGATATCGAAATACATCTGGGGTCAGATCCGACAGATCGCGGAAAACTGTCGAAGGCGGGGTGGGTCCGGTTGCGGGAGTGTCCGCGGCATGGATGCCGCGGCCAAGCCCCCATGGATGGGTTTACGGCGTCTCCCGCAACCGGATCCACCCCGCCATCCCACAGGAAGCCAGCTTTTGCTTCGGCTGTTGCTGTTGCTCCGGCTTGCAGCAGGTGCAGGGCCGCAGGCCCTGCCGAACCTACCTTCCCATCACCCTGGCAATCGCTTCCACCAGCAGCTCGCCGGTCACCGGCTTGCGCAGGAAACCGCCGATGCCGGCCGCTTCCACCTGCTGCTGCAGGTCCGGATCGGTGCGTGCGGTCACCGCCAGCAACGGCAGCATGTAGCCCTGGTTGCGCAGGTGCTGGGCCAGTTCGAAGCCGCTCAGGCCCGGCAGGTCCAGATCCAGCAGGCCAACGTCGAAATCGCCGGCACTGATCTCGCGCAGCGCCGCCAGCGCGTGGCCCGCATGCACCACCTCGTGGCCGCGTGCGCTCAACAGCCCCCGCACCACATCGGCCACGGTGGCATCGTCCTCGACCAGAAGCACCCGCAGCGGTGGCATGTTCGCGGCTTCATCGCGATGCCCCTCGGCGGACGCCTCGGCATCGCTGTCCACAACCAGCGGCAACGGCAGGGTCACGCCGAAACAGGTACCCCGGCCCAGCTGGCTCTCCACCTGGATCCGCCCCTGCATCGCATGCGCCAACTCGCGGCAGATCGCCAGGCCGAGGCCACTGCCACCGTACTGCGCTGCCGTACGTGCACCATCGGCCTGCTCGAAGCGGCGGAACAGGCGCTGCTGTTGTTCCTGGCTGATGCCCGGGCCGGTATCGCGCACTTCGAAGTGCAGCGCGCGCAGTTCGCCATCGCAGCGCGCGTGCAGCGTGATGGTGCCGCGGCTGGTGAACTTCACTGCGTTCGACAGCAGGTTGAGCAGGATCTGCCGCACGCGCATGGCATCACCGGTCGCCTGCAGACCCGCTGGCAGCTGGTTGTCGAGGGTGAAGCGCAGGCCCTTCTGTGCGGCCAGCGGGCCCATCAGCGCCGCCAGATCCTGCAACAGGCCATTCAACGCAAACGCCTGCGACTGCAGTTCCAGGCGCCCGGACTCGATCCGCGCCAGGTCCAGCGCATCGTTGACCAGGTGCAGCAGATGCTCGCCTGCATGCCGGATCGACTGCGTGTAGCCGCGTTGCTGCGGGTCCAGCGGCGAGGCCAGCAGCAGCTCGCTCATGCCCAGAACGCCGGTCATCGGCGTGCGGATCTCATGGCCAAGGTTGGCCAGGAAGCGGGTCTTGGCCGCCGACGCCTGCTCGGCCAGTTCCTGCTTGTGCAGCGCCAGCTGGTAGGCGTGGCGCCGCTGCAGGCGGCGCCGGTACAGCCAGGCGAACCAGCTGGTCAGCAGCAATCCGACCGATGCCAGCACCAGCAGGCCGGACAGGCTGCGCCACCACGGCGGCTGCACGCGGAACTCCAGGCTCTGCACACGCGACCAGACATGGTCGGCCGAACGTGCCTGCACCTCCAGCCGGTAGCTGCCCGGCGCCAGGCGCGAGAACAGGCGCTCACCGGCTGGGCCGACTTCGACCCAATCCGGGTCGTAGCCGGCCAGGCGGTAACGGTACGTATTGGATGCCGAGTCGGCGAAGGACAGCAATCGCGCCACGATGCGCAGGTCGCGGTCGCCATCGGCGATCTGCAGCGGCGCATCGTGGGTCATGTCCAGCACCTGCTCGTTGCGGCGCACTTCCACCCGCTCGATCACCAGCGGGGCGCGACGTACCGAAGGACGCACCAGCTCCGGGTCGAACACCACCGCGCCCGCCGCCGTTCCGGCCACCAGGTGGCCGTCGGCCGCCGCAATCAAGGTGTGCTCGCGGAATTCCTGGCTCGGCAGGCCATCGTGCACGCCATACAGGCGCACGCTCTGCCCATCGGCACTGACACGTACCAGGCCGCGTGCGCTGGTCGCCCAGGCCACACCCTGTGCATCCACCACCAGGCCGGAGGCGGAGATCGCCGGATAGCCCTGCTCGGCACCAACCACCGCCTGCCGTTCCAGGCGCCCCTGGCTCCAGCGGTAACGCGACAGGCGACCGTCCTCGGACAACCAGACCTGGCCGTCGCGGCCCACATGCAACGCATGGATCGCGGTTGCCGGCGCACCCGGCACCGGCTGGAAGCGCTCGCTTTCCGGCAGCCACTGCAGCAGGCCACGACTACTGGCCAGCCAGATGTGGTCCTGCGGACCGCATTCCACATCGAGGTTGAGCTGGCCCTGCTGCAGTCCGCGCTGGCCATTGTCCAGCTGGCGCCGCAGGTGTCCGTCGAGGTCGCGTTGCTGCAGGCCTGCGGGCAGCATCAACCAGAGGCTGTCGCCGTCGCAGGTCATCATCGCTTCGACGACCCCTTCCATCGCCGCATCGGCACCGGCATCACGGCCCCAACGACGCAGTTCGCGCCGTTGCGGGTCGTAGCGCACCAGCGCATCGGTCGATCCAATCCAGACCTGGCCACGCCGGTCCTCACGCACCGAGGTCAGCCAGTGCATGCCGTTGACCCAGGTGCGGTGCTGCTCGATCCTGCCTGTCTTCGGATCGAAGCGGTCCAGCGCGCCGTGGCTGCCCACGGTCCAGACGCCGCCATTGCTGGAGGGGCTGGTACCCAGCACGAGCGCATTGCGCAGCGAGCTGGGGTCGTCCTCAAGCCGCGACAGCACCGAGAACTGCCACCAGCGTGGCAGCAGGTGCCACAGCCCGGCATTGGTGCTGGCCAGCCAGATGCCGCCTTCGCGGTCCTCATAGGCACCGGTCCAGTTCGGCCGCACCGGACCGCGCGCGATCGCGCTGTACAGCGGCACGGTCTGGAACTGGCCGTCGACCGCGCGCCCCAGCCCGGTCCGCGTATCCAGCCAATGCCCGCCCTGCTCGTCGCGCAGCATCATGCCCAGCACCTGTTCACCTGGCGGCAGCTTCCACGGCGGCGCCTCGAAGCGGCCATCCGGGCGGCGCACGGTGGCCCCGGCCATCGTGCTGATCCACAGGCTGCCATCCGGTTCGGCGGTCAACCCGTTGATCAGCAGGCTGGGGATGATGTCCGTACCGACACGTTCGAAGTCGGTCCCGGTCCAGCGCGCCACGCCATGCTTGGTGCCAATCCACAGGCTGCCATCGGCCAGCGTGGCCAGGTAGGGCACCGACGACGAAGGCAGGCTGCGCGGATTGTTCGGCTCGGGCAGGAAGCGCTGCAGGCGGTCCTGGCTGTCCAGGCGGTACAGGCCGCCTTCGTGGGTACCGAACCAGATCGAGCCATCCGGCGTGCTGGCCAGGCTCCAGACCGTGTTGGTGCCCATCAACGGCTGGCTGCTGCGGTCGTAGAAGTGCAGCTGGCGGCGGTCGGCCGACATGCGCACCAGGCCGGCGTTCTCGGTGCCTATCCACAACTGGTTGCGGGCATCGACCAGCACCGTCCATATGCGGTTGTCACGCAGCCCATCCTCGGAACGCCACACGCGGTAGGTGCGCCCGTCATAGCGGGCCAGGCCATCGTTGGTGGCGATCCACAGGTAACCGTACCGATCCTCGGCCATGCGGTTGACGGTATTGGATGGCAAGCCATCGAACACCGTCACCTGCCGCGGACTCGGGGGTACTGGCTGTGCCGCAGCGGGCAACGCGCAGCACAGGAGGACCAGCAGCAGCATCGCCGCCCGCAGATACACCACCGATTGCCTCCTCACGCTGGTCCTGATGATTCCCGCGCTGCGGGCGTCGGCATGGTAAACCGAAAGTCGCGCCGTTCACGCCCGGCGCCGGCGCAGTCACGCAGGCGCCTGTCGTTTCGCACGTGCCAGAGCGATGGCGGCCACCAGCAGGTCACCGGTCACCGGCTTGCGCAGGAAGCCATCGAAGCCCGCGGCCAGCACCTGGGTTTCGGCATAGGCATCGGAACGGGCGGTCACCGCCACCAGTGGCAGTTCATAGCCCATGGTGCGCAGCTGGCGGGCGATGGCTGTACCGTCCAGCGCGGGCAGATCGAGATCGAGCAGGCCCACGTCGAAACCGTCGGTGGCGATCTCCGACAACGCACCCAGTCCATGCAGCACGTGTACCACCTCATGCCCGCGCACGCGCAGCAGGCCGGCGATGACTTCGGCCACCGTGGCATCGTCCTCGACCAGCAGGATGCGCAGCGGCGGCAGTGCGGGCTGGGCCACCGGCTCGCCTGCCGCGCTGGCGGCCTGGCGCGTCCAGGGCAGCGGCAGGCGCACGCGGAACCGCGCGCCCTTGCCCGGCTGGCTGTCCACTTCGATGCATCCGCCCATCGCCATCGCCAGCTCCTGGCAGATCGCCAGCCCCAGCCCGCTGCCACCGTAGCGCGACGCGGTGCGCGGGCCGTCGGCCTGTTCAAAACGATGGAACAGGCGCTGCTGCTGCTCGGCATTGATGCCCGGGCCACTGTCATGCACTTCGAAACACAGCCCACCCTTTTCTTCCAGGCGCACGGCCAGGCCGACGTGGCCACGCTCGGTGAACTTGATGGCGTTGCCGAGCAGGTTCAGCAGGATCTGGCGTACACGCATCTCGTCGCCGCTGACGCTGACCGGCCCGGGCGGATCTTCGCCGCGCTGGAACTCCAGCTGGCGCTGCTGCGCCATCGGCTGCATCAGGCCCTGCACCTGGTCGAGCAGCTCCCCCAGATCGAACGGACGCAGGTCCAGCTCAAGCCGCCCGGCTTCGATGCGGGCCAGGTCCAGCGCATCGTTGACCAGCCGCAGCAGGTGGCTACCGGCCTGCTGGATCGACCCCGCGTAGCCGCGCTGCACCGGATCCAGCGGGGTCGCCAGCAGCAGCTCGCTCATGCCCAGCACGCCAGTCATCGGCGTGCGCACTTCGTGGCCAAGCGTGGCCAGGAAGCGGCTCTTGGCCTGCGAGGCCTGCTCGGCCAGCTGCTGCTTGTGCACCGTCAGCTGCCATTGCTGGCGACGGCGCAGCCGCGCGCGGATCGACCAGACCAGGATCACCAGCAGCAGCGATCCCAGCAGGATGTAGCCGAAGATCGCCATGCCGCTCCGCCACCACGGTGGCAGCACCTTCACCTGCAGCTGCTGCGAGGGTGTCCACGCACCCCGCGCGGTCGCCGCCTGCACCTCGATGACATAGCTGCCGGTCGGCAGCCGCGACAGGGTGCGCTGGCCATCGCCGCCCTGCTCCACCCAGTCCTGGTCGTAGCCCTGCACGCGGAAGCGGTAACGGTTGCCCTGCGGGCTGGCATAGGACAGCAGCCGCGCATCGATCTGCAGATCGCGGTCATCCGGTCCCAGCAACAGGGTGCCGGTGAGCGGCAAGGGCTGCCAACCGCGTGCATCGTCGCGGCGCACCCGCACTTCAGCGATCACCAGCGATGAAGTCGGCAGCACGGTGTCGTCTGCATTCACGTCAAAGGCGACCAACCCGGTCTGGGTGACGGCCAGCACACGGCCATCGGCGTTGACCGCCGGTGGCCGGCCGGTGAACTCCGCATCGGACAGGCCATCGCGCTCGTTGAACTGCTGCAGGCGCCGCGTCTTCGGGTCCCACCGCAGCAGGCCGCGCGGCGTCGTGGCCCACAGCTGGCCGTTGTCGGCCAGCGCCAACCCGCCCATGGTGACCGGCGGCACACCCGCGCTGCCGTCGATGCGCTGGATCAGGCGCAGGCTCATGCCATCCCACTGGTAGCGCTCGAAGGCGCCTTGGCGCGCCAGCCACAACTGCTGCGGATCGATCCACACCAGGTCGTAGATCGGGCCGCGCGAAACGCCCGGTACTGCCTCGAAGCGTCCAGCCTGCTCGCGCCAGATGCCCATGTCGCCCATCACCCAGGGCCGGCCATGGGCGTCGAAGCGGATCTGCTCGATCGGCGCATCGGCGGTCCCGCGGAAATGCTCCAGCGGATAGCTGTGCAGCAGCCGACCCTCTGCATTGCGCTGCTGCAGGTCCAGGCCCATCACCGACACCCACACCGTGCCGTCGGGCGCCTGCCGCATCAGGTCGATGCGCTGGCGCAGGTCGGCACTGCCATCGATCCGAAGATCGCGCAATGCGCCGGTGACCGGATCGTAGATGGTGATGCGGCCGCCGCGTCCCAGCCACAGGCGTCCATCCGGGCGCGGCAGCACCGACCACACCACGCCGTTGCCGAGTTGCCGGTCGCTGGCCAGCAGACGCAAGGTGCCCTGCGCATCGAGCTGGTACACCCCTCGGGCCGAGCCGACGTAGTAGTTCTTCCCGTCGCTGGCCGCACTCAACAGGTACTGGCTGTCCAGTGGCTTGCCGTCGAGCTGGTTCCAGATCGAGAAGCGCCGCCAGTCCGGTGGTAGATAGGCCAGGCCCTGGGTCAGCAGCGCCACCCACAATCCGCCCTCGTGGTCCTGCAGCAGATCAAGCACACCACTGTGCGCGGTCAGGAAGCCGCTGCCGCGGTCGCCCTCCAGCCGGCGCAGTGTCGCCGCATCCCCTCGCAGCAGGCCGTCAGAGGTGCCCGCCCAGTAGCCCCCCTGGCGATCGGCCAGGACCAGGGCCGAGCGCAGCTGGGCACTGTCGGCCCATCGAGGGCGACTGACCCGGTCCTGCCCATCGATGCGGTACAGGCCATCGTTCTGGCTGCCTACCCAGATCGAACCCTCCGCATCACGGCTCAACCGGAGCACGCTCAGCGTGCCCAGTTCCCGCGCGGCCACCGGCTCGAACCCGCTGCCGTTCCAACGTGCCACACCGGCTTCGGTACCCACCCACAGGCGGCCCCGCGCATCAACCAGGCTGGTGAAGATGCTGTTGCTGGGCAGGCCATCCGGGTGCGCCGGGTCATGGGTGTAGAGGCGCACGCTGCCGTCTTCGCCAAGACGGCAGACGCCGTGGTTGTTGGTACCGATCCACAGGGCGTCGTCGACATAGGCCAGTGCCCAGAACTGCCCCTGACAGGTGGAATTGACCGTATCGAAGGTCTGGAAGCGCTCGCGGTCGGCATCCAGGCGGGCAACGCCCTTGCCGTTGATGCCCACCCAGACCCGGTCCAGCGGATCGATCAGCAGGGTCTCGATCTCGTTGCCAGGCAGCGAGCCCGGCTGTTCCGGATCGTGCTCCCAGACCCGCAGGCTGTTGCCGTCATAGCGGGCGAGCCCACCATCGGTAGCGGCCCAGATGTGGCCCTGGCGATCCTCTGCCAGCGCCACCACCATGCGTGACGGCAAGCCTTCGGCGGCACCGAAGCGGCGCAGGCGCGGTGTTTCTGCCATGTCCAGGGTCGCAGCCGCCGTGGCCATCGCCATCAGCAGCAGTCCCATACCTGCGATGCCACGGCACCACAGGCGCCAGCCGCTCGTCATCCTGAACCCCCTGTCCTGGGCCGATTGTCACACAGGGCCGGGTTCATGGCTGCAACAGCCTGTTTCCAGCGATGGCGCCACCACGAACTGTTGCAGCCATGCACGCAACGTTGGCAGGGGGCTGTGCGTATGATCGCAGCGTCCCCTTCCGGAGCCCGCCATCGATGCGTCCCTGCCTGGCCCTGCTGCCGATGCTGCTCGCCACCGCCCCCGTCTGGGCGGACGCTGACACCTATCGCCTCGACCCGGTACACACGCGGGTGCTGTTCTCGATCGACCACGCAGGTTACTCGCAGGCCATGGGCACGGTGTCCGGCAGCGAGGGCCGCGTTCGGTTCGATCCCGACAACTGGCGCGACGCCACCCTGGAGGTGGATATCCCGGTGTCGCGACTGGACCTGGGCGACGCCAAGTGGAACCAGGCCACGCTGGCCCGCAGCCTGCTCGACGGCGAGCGTTACCCGACCGCGCGCTTCGTCTCCAGCCGGGTGGAGGCGATCGATGCCAGGCACGCGCATGTGATCGGCACGCTGACCCTGCGCGGGGTCAGCCAGGAAGTCACCCTGGATGTGACCTTCAACGCGCTCAAGCGTTACCCGCTTCCTCCATTCCGACGTACCGCCGGGTTTTCCGCCAGCACCACGCTGAGCCGGCGCGCGTTCGGCATCACCGCCTGGCCGGGCGTCATCGGTGATGCGGTACAGGTGCGGATCGAGGCTGAAGCCACGCTCGACCGCAGCGACGCCCCGGGAACTCCCGCTCCCGTTCCACACTCCGACCACACGACGGCCCCCAAGGACCCTTCATGACCGCCAAGAACACCCCCGCCGCCTGGGGGAGTGTCAGCCAGATCCTGCACTGGTTGATCGCACTGCTGATCCTCGCCCTGGGCGTGGTCGGCCTGACCATGGGCGAACTGCCCAAGACGCCCAAGTATTTCTGGGTCTACACCGCGCACAAGTCGATCGGCATCACCGTGCTGGCGCTGGTGCTGTTCCGCCTGGGTTGGCGCCTGTATGCCGGTGCGCCGAAACCGGTGCCGGGCGTGCCCAGCTGGCAGGAACGGATCGCCAGCGCCACCCACGTGCTGCTGTACGTGCTGATGTTCGCCATCCCGCTGTCGGGCTGGCTGTACGATTCGGCCAGTGGCCTGCGCCCGTTCCGCTGGTTCGGCCTGGTCGACGTGCCCAAACTGAGCGGCCCCGACCCGCAGGTCGTCGCGGTGTCCCATGCCCTCCACGAATACGGCTTCTGGCTGTTGATCGCGGTGGTGCTGGCCCATGCCGGCGCTGCCTTCTACCACCACCTGTTCCAGCGCGATGCAACGCTGTCCCGCATGTTGCCGCGCGGCTGGCTCGCCTCCCCTCAGAAGGACTGACCGATGAACCTGAAACTGACCACTCCGGCCGCCGTGGCCGCCGCCCTGGCCGGCATGCTGGCCACCGCCCCGGCGCTCGCCGCGGACTATGCGCAGGCCCCGGGTGCCGGCTCGATCCTGGTGTTCGCCACCAAGTACGACGGCGAAGTGTTCACCGGCAGCTTCCCGGGCTTCGCCACCAAGCTCAGTTTCGACCCGGCCAACCCGGCCGCCGGTTCGCTGGATGTGGTGATTCCGCTGGCAGGCGCCAAGAGCGGCAACAGCGACCGTGACTCGACCCTGCAGGGCGCCGACTTCTTCAATGTCGGCAAGTTCGCTACTGCGCGTTACACCGCCAAGGGCTTCCGCGCCGTGGGCAACGACCAGTTCGCCGCCGATGGCACCCTGGAACTGCGCGGCGTCAGCAAGCCGGTTACCCTGACCTTCACCTGGAAGCCGGGCACCCAGCCGGTGCTGACCGGCAAGGCGACGGTCAAGCGCCTGGACTTCGGCGTCGGTGGCGGTGACTGGGCCGATACCAAGACCATTCCGGACGACACCGCGATCAGCACGATCGTGAAGTTCGACGCGAAGTAAGACGCTTCCGGTAGTGCCGGCCGCTGGCCGGCATCACCGGGCATGGCGGGGTTGCCGGCCAACGGCCGGCACTACCGATCGACGGCCAGCCAGGCCTGAACCGTGGCCGCATCAAACGGCCAATCCAGCTCACGGCCGTCGGCTTCGTCACGCAGCACCGGCACCCGCGCGCCATAGCGGGCTTCCAGCGCCGGCTGGTCATCCAGGAACACCGATTCGAACTCCGGCGCCCGCGCCCTGGCCAGCTCGGCCAGGGCCATGTCGCACAGGTGGCAATCGTCGCGCTGGAACAGAGTCAACACCGGATGGGTCCCCTTGGCGGAAATGCTGCGCCGCAGCCATGGAAGTGCAGCGTGAACCGCTAGAATAGCGGTCTCTTCCGGTACCCGCAGTACGGCAACCATGGCTGTCAGCACGTTCGACGTTTTCAAGATCGGCATTGGCCCGAGCTCCTCGCACACCGTCGGGCCGATGAAGGCCGCCGAGCGATTCATCCATCGCTGGCTGCTCGATCCGGGCCGCCTGCACGAGGTCGCGCGCATCCGCGCCGATGTCTACGGCTCGCTGGCGCTGACCGGCCGCGGCCATGGCACCGACAAGGCGATCCTGCTGGGCCTGGAAGGCCAGCGGCCGAACCTGATCGACCCGGACATCATCCCGGCCACCCTGGAGCGCATCCGCAGCAGCAAGCGCATCCAGCTGATGGGCCAGCACGAGATCGCCTTCGACGAGAAGCGCGACCTCGGCATGAACAAGCGCCAGAAGCTGCCCTACCACACCAACGGCATGCGCTTCACCGCGTACAACGCCGACGACGAAGTGATCGCCACCCGCGATTACTACTCGGTCGGTGGCGGCTTCGTGGTCAACCAGGACGACGCGGCCGATGACCGCATCGTGCCCGATGAAACCCCGCTGCCCTACCCGTTCAAGAGCGGCGACGAGCTGCTGGCACAGACCGCACGCAGCGGCATGAGCATTGCCCAGCTGATGTTCGAGAACGAAAAGTGCTGGCGCAGCGAAGACGAGATCCGCGCCCAGCTGCGCGAGATCTGGAGCGCGATGCAGTCGTGCGTCACCCGCGGCATCCGCGAGGAGGGCGTGCTGCCGGGTGGCCTGAAGGTGGGCCGCCGTGCACCGGCGCTGTACCGCGAGCTGTCGTCGAAGCCGGAAGCAGCGATGCGCGATCCGCTGACCACGCTGGACTGGGTCAACCTGTACGCGCTGGCAGTGAACGAAGAGAACGCCGCCGGTGGTCGTGTGGTGACCGCGCCGACCAACGGTGCAGCCGGCGTGCTGCCGGCGGTGCTGCACTACTTCGACCGTTTCTGCCCCGGCGCCAACGAACAGCGCGTATTCGACTTCCTGCTGACCTCGGCAGCAATCGGCATCCTGTACAAGGAAAACGCCTCGATCTCCGGCGCCGAAGTGGGTTGCCAGGGCGAAGTGGGCGTGGCCTGCTCGATGGCGGCCGGTGGCCTGGTCGCGGCGCTGGGCGGCAACCCCAGCCAGATCGAGAACGCCGCGGAAATCGGCATGGAACACAACCTCGGCCTGACCTGTGACCCGATCGGTGGCCTGGTGCAGATCCCCTGCATCGAACGCAATGCAATGGGCGCAGTGAAGGCGATCAATGCCTCGCGCATGGCGATGCGTGGCGACGGCAAGCACAAGGTGTCGCTGGACAAGGTGATCAAGACCATGCGCGATACCGGTCGCGACATGCAGGACAAGTACAAGGAAACCAGCCGCGGTGGCCTGGCGGTGAACGTCATCGAGTGCTGATGGCCGCAGCCAGGCATGGCCTGGCTCTACCCTGCAGCCGGGCATGAGCCCGGCTCAACATCGGACGACACCGTCACTGCGTTCCGGTTAGGCTCGAGGCTCCCCTGCCCCGGATTGGCCCCATGCGCGTGATCGCTGCTGCCCTGCTTGCCTGCCTGCCGCTGCCTGCCCTGGCCGCCCCCACCTACGGGCCGCGACTGGAGGGTTTCGACTACGGCTATCCGGTGAAGACCTTCGCGCTGGAGTCGCAGCGGCAGCCACTGGAAATGGCCTATCTGGATGTCCTGCCCAAACGCCGCGCCATCGGCGTGGTAGTGCTGCTGCACGGCAAGAATTTCTGCGCAGCCACCTGGCAGCAGACCATCGCGCCGCTGCTGAACGCCGGTTACCGGGTGATCGCCCCGGACCAGGTGGGCTTCTGCAAATCCAGCAAGCCCGAACGTTACCAGTATTCGTTCGCGCAGCTGGCCGCCAACACCCATGACCTGCTGCAACAGCTGCAACTGGGCGATGTACCGGTGCACCTGGTCGGTCATTCGATGGGCGGCATGCTGGCGGTGCGCTACGCGCTGATGTACCCGCAGGACCTGCGCAGCCTGTCGCTGGTCAACCCGATCGGGCTGGAAGACTGGAAGGCGTTGGGCGTGCCGTGGCGCAGCGTGGACGCGTGGTACGCCGGCGAAATGAACATCAGCTATGACAGCATCCGCCGCTACCAGCTGGAGGTGTACTACGACGGCAAATGGAAGCCGGCGTACGAACCCTGGGCGCGGATGCAGTCGGGCATGTACGAAGGGTCCGGCAAGCAGGCCGTTGCATGGAGCCAGGCGCTGGCCTCGGACATGGTGTTCAACCAGCCGGTGGTCTACGAACTGAAGAACCTGCAGGTGCCGACTACGTTGTTCATCGGCCAGAAGGACCGCACCGCGATCGGCCGCGACCTGGCGCCGCCAGCGGTGAAGGCAACGCTGGGCAACTATCCGGTGCTCGGCAAGTCGGCGGCCGCGACGATTCCCGGCGCGACGCTGGTCGAGTTCGCCGAACTGGGCCATTCGCCACAGGTGCAGGACCCGAAGCAGTTCAACAACGCGTTGTTGAAGGCGTTGAAGTCCCGCTGACCAGCAGGCGTGCTCCTGTCGAGCCGAGCATGGGCTTGGCTCGACAGGAACGCTGCGATCAGCCGACGATCCGCAGCACGTCATCCAGCAACGCGGCGGCGGTGACTTCCGCGCCCGCGCCCGGGCCCTGGATCAACAAGGGCTGGCGGTGATAGCGATCACTGTGAATGGCCACGCGGTTGTCGGTACCCGCACCCTGCGCCAACGGGTGATCGGCCGGCAGCTCGCGCAGGCCGACCTGCGCACCCTCGCCGTCAACACGGCCAACGAAACGCAGCACACGGCCATTGTCATGCGCCTGCCGCCAGCGCGCCTGCAGCGGCGCGTCCAGCTGCTCGAGTGCAGCCACTGCATCCTCCAGCGGCAACGCTGCCAGCGCCTCAGGCACCAGTGAATCCACCTGCACCTGCGAAGCATCCAGCGCCAGCCCGCTGCTGCGGGCCAGGATCAGCAGCTTGCGACGCACGTCCTCGCCGGACAGGTCCAGTCGCGGATCCGGCTCGGTGTAACCGGCCGCCAACGCTTCGCGCACTGCGGCCGAGAACGGCGACCGCCCGTCATAGCGATGGAACAGCCATGCCAGCGAACCGGACAGCACGCCCTCGATGGCGTGGATGTGATCCCCCCCTGCCACCAGCGCGCGCAGGCTGCTCAACAGCGGCAGGCCGGCACCGACGGTGGCGCTGTCGCCATAGCGCGCACCACTGTCGGCGCAGCTCTCGGCAATGGCCGTGGCGCGCGCCAGCTGCGCACCACGGCCCAGCTTGTTGGCAGTCACCACGTGCACGCCGCGCGCCAGCCACTGCACGTGACGCGCAGCCACATCCTCGCTGGCGGTGGCATCGACCACCACATCGCCGCGCTCAAGGCCTTCGGTGCTGGCCCACGGCGGCGAATGCTGGCCATCACGCGGTGCACGCCGCGCCAGCTCCAGCGGCAACGCCAGATCACGATCGATCGCCAGTGCAGTGCGCGAGTTGGCCAGCCATTGCACGCTGGGCAGTTCCAGCCCACGTGCCTGCAACGCCTGGTAGCGCTGCACGAAGGCCGTACCCACCGTACCTGTACCGAGCAACGCCAGGCGCCCCGCGCCCAGCACGGGAATCTCAGCGGCGAGCGCGCTCATGCATCCACCACCTGTTTGCGACGCGCGGCCGCATCGATCACAGCTTCGGCGCGCTGCAGCGCGGCGCCGAGATCGGCCAGCAGGTCACGCTCGGCCTCGATGCCGACCGACAGGCGCAGCAGCCCTTCGCTGATGCCCGCGGCGGCACGTGCTTCGGCGGTCATCGCCGCATGGGTCATGGTGGCCGGATGCGCGATCAGGCTCTCGACGCCGCCCAGCGATTCGGCCAGGGTGAAACAGCGCAGGCCGTCCACGAAGGCGCGCACCGCCGCATGCGGATCATCACCGGCGCAGTGCGCCAGTTCGAACGACAGCATCGCACCGAAGCCGTTCTGCTGGCGTGCGGCGATGGCATGCCCGGGGTGATCGGCCAGGCCCGGGTAGTAGACCGTACCGACCGCCGGATGCTGGTCCAGCAGGGCAACGATCGACGCGGTGTTTTCCTGGTGCACGCGCAGGCGCGCGTCCAGCGTGCGCAGGCCGCGCAGGGTCAGGAACGCATCGAACGGCGAACCGGTCAGGCCCAGCGCATTGCCCCACCACACCAGCTGCTCGTGCAGTGCCGGATCACGCGCGACCACCGCGCCACCCACCACATCACTGTGGCCATTGATGTACTTGGTCGTGGAATGCAGCACCAGGTCCGCACCAAACGACAGCGGCTGCTGCAGCGCCGGCGACAGGAACGTGTTGTCGACCACCACGAGTGCACCGGCCTTGTGCGCGGCCTCGATGACGAAACGCAGGTCGGTGATGCGCAGCAGCGGGTTGGACGGGGTTTCCACCAGCACCAGCTTCGGCTGGGTGGCCAGCGCCTGTGCCAGCGCGCGCGGATCGGTCAGGTCGGCGGTCACCAGTTCGAAGTGGCCCTTCTTCGCCAGCGCATTGAACAGGCGCCAGCTGCCACCGTACGCGTCGTGCGGTACCACCAGGGTATCGCCCGGCTGCAGCAGCGCGTTCAGCACCAGGTTGATCGCGCCCATGCCGGTCGCAGTGATGACGCCACCGGCGCCGCCCTCCAGTTCCGCCAGCGCCTCGCCAAGCAGGTCGCGGGTCGGGTTGCCACTACGCGTGTAGTCGTACTGGCGCTTGTTGCCGAAGCCTTCAAAGCTGAAGTTCGACGACAGCACGATCGGTGGCGTGACCGCACCATGCGCGGTGTCCCGATCGATGCCCGCACGGACGGCGGCAGTGGTGCGACTACAGGACGGCTCGTTTGCGTGCAGGCTCATGCGGACTCTCCAGAAGTGCGGAAGGCGGTGGCGAGGATCGCGTCGATGCGATCGGTTTCTTTGAGGAAGGCGTCGTGGCCGTAGGGCGAGCGCAGAACGCGCAGGCTGCCGCGCGGGCCCAGCCCTTCGACCAGGCCGACCAGGTCGGCCAGCGGCACCAGGCGGTCGCCCTCCACGGCCACCACCACGGTCGGTGGCAGGATCGCGGTGGGGTCGACGCGGTGCAGGTCGATCGATTCGGACAGGCGCAGGTACGCGGTCACCGGCGTGCGCGCGACGTACTGCGCACCGGCCGCATCGAGATAGTCTTCGGCCGCCACGCGTACGCGGCCATTGATGACTTCCGGCGCAGCATCGAAGCGCTCGCCGAATTCTTCCGGGGTACGGTAGCTGAGCATGGCGAACTGCCGGGCCAGGGCCAGGCCGTGGTCTTCGCCACACTGCAGCTGGCCCAGCGCGACCGCGCGGCGCTGCAATGCGCGCCAGGCGGCGGCATACGGATGTGGGCGATGCGCACCGCTGGCCAGCACCAGCTGGCGCACGCGGGCACGATGCCGGATCGCGAACTGCTGGCCGACCAGCGCACCATACGAATAGCCGACGAAGGCCTTCAGCGCGCGGATACCGAGATGGTCCAGCAGCAGCGCCAAGGCATCGGCCTGGTCGGCGGTATCGATCGGCACATCCAGTGCACCGTCGGCACCGATGAAATCGAAGGCCAGCACGCGCAGCTGCTGCGGATCCAGCGCGCGGCCGCTGCCCACCAGGTCTTCGGCCCAGCCCTTCTCGCTGAACTGCGCGTTGGACGCCACGTGGCGATGGGCGGAAATGCCGCCGGCCAGCACCACCACCGGTGCGTTGGCCGGGCCGACCCACTCATAGCGCAGGCGCACCGGGCTGGGGCCGGCGTGGCGCATCGACAGCACCGCGGCGAACTCACCGCGCTCGGCATGCACGCGGTCTTCAACCGGCACGCTGACGGGGACAAAGGGTTCGGGGCGAAGCGCGGTACTGGCGGCGAAGCTCATGGCGGGATCCGGTTGGGGAATCGGCCATCGAGCCTTCGCGGGGCCCGCGTTCGAGATGCACGTGTGGTGCATGGTTCGAACCATCTTTCGGTGGACGCCACGGTCCCCGCAGGATTTGGCACCTACGCAGGCACTTGCGCGCCTGCGGGCTGCCCCGGCTTCAAAGGGCCTGTCCCTCTGCCGGTCTCGATGGTGGAGCCACGATGCCAGCCCTTTCCGGCACTGTCAATCCCTTCATGCGGATAAAGCGATGAATATTTTCAGATCCACTCTGCGAGGGCGGTCCCGGTCGCCCCGTTCAGGATCGGGTACAGTCCCGGCGGTCCTTTTCGCTGGAAACGCCGATGCCGCGCCTGCCCCTGTCCTGCCTGCTGTTGCCTCTGCTGGCGAGCGCAACCGCACACGCGGACGACTGGCGCCAAGGCTGGGGGCTGGTCCCCCCGCCTCCCCCGGCGACCCACGCAGGCAGCGCCGGGGGCGCTGCCCCCATGGCCCAACTGCGCCTGCAGCCGGTCGGCACGCAATGGCAGGCCCGGATCGACAATGGGCTGGCAGGACCGCTGCAGATCCAGCTGCGCGCCGCGCCTGGACACCCGGTCGAAGGCCTCCCGGTCGAATCGCTGATCCAGGGCGACAGCAGCCTGGTGGTCGGCCACCTGCCCGCCCCGACCGATGGCCGCACGCTGGATCTTCGCCTGCAGTCGGTGCCGGGCAACCCGGCCGCACAGGCCGAGGATGTCGCCTATCGCCTGCCGTTCGATGCGGCCCGCCTGCGTGTGGACCAGGCGCCGCAGGGACGATTCAGCCATGACGACGAGGAGAACCGCGACGCGGTCGACTTCGCACTGCCGGAGGGCACCCTGGTGCTGGCCGCGCGCGAGGGTACGGTGATGCAGATCCAGGATGGCTTCCGTGGCAACGGCCAGGACCGCGAACGCGATGGTGGCCGCGCCAATTTCATCCGCGTGCTGCACAGCGACGGCAGCATGGCCCTGTACGGTCACCTGCAGGCCGGCGGCATGCGCGTGCGCCGTGGCCAGGCAGTGGGCGCCGGGCAGCCGATCGGCCTGTCCGGCAACAGCGGCTACAGCAGTGCACCGCACCTGCACTTCGTGGTGCAGGTCAACCGCGGCATGGGCCTGCGCTCGGTGCCGGTGCGCATCTTTGCCGAGCAGGGCCAGCTGCAGTTCGCCCGCCAGGGCGAGGCCGACGGCGGTACCGGGCGCTGACCGGCCCCGGCCGGTATAATCGGGCGCTTATCTCTTTGAAAAGCGCCCCGGGCGGGCGCCACTGCCATGTCCGAAGTCGCCAACGAAGCGTCGCGTCGCCGCACCTTCGCCATCATTTCCCACCCTGACGCCGGCAAGACCACGCTGACCGAAAAGCTGCTGCTGTTCGGAGGCGCGATCCAGATGGCCGGTTCGGTCAAGGGCCGCAAGGCTGCCCGCCACGCCACCTCCGACTGGATGGCGCTGGAAAAGGAGCGCGGCATCTCCGTCACCTCCTCGGTGATGCAGTTCCCATATGAAGGCAAGATCGTCAACCTGCTCGACACCCCCGGCCACGCCGACTTCGGCGAGGACACCTACCGCGTGCTGACCGCGGTGGACTCGGCGCTGATGGTGATCGACGTGGCCAAGGGCGTGGAAGAGCGCACCATCAAGCTGATGGAAGTGTGCCGCCTGCGCGACACCCCGATCATGACCTTCATCAACAAGCTCGACCGCGAGGGCAAGGACCCGATCGAGCTGCTGGATGAAGTGGAAACCGTGCTCGGCATCCAGTGCGCGCCGGTAACCTGGCCGATCGGCATGGGCCAGCGCCTGAAGGGCGTGGTCCACCTGCTGACCGGCGAAGTGCACCTGTACGAGCCGGGCCGCAACTTCACCCGCCAGGACTCGACCATCTTCCCGTCCATCGATGCGCCCGGCCTGGCCGAGAAGATCGGTGCACAGATGCTGGCCGACCTGCGCGACGAACTGGAACTGGTGCAGGGCGCCAGCCATCCGTTCGACCTGGACGCCTACCGCGCCGGCAAGCAGACCCCGGTGTTCTTCGGCTCGGGTGTGAACAACTTCGGCGTGCAGCCGCTGCTGGACTTCTTCGTCGAGCACGCGCCGTCGCCGCAGGCGCGCACTACCACTGGCCGCGTGATCGCTCCGGAAGAAAACAAGCTGACCGGCTTCGTGTTCAAGATCCAGGCCAACATGGACCCGCAGCACCGCGACCGCGTGGCGTTCATGCGGGTCTGCTCGGGCCGCTTCAGCGCCGGCATGAAGACCTTCCACGTGCGTACCGGCAAGGACATGAAGCTGGCCAACGCGCTGACCTTCATGGCCAGCGACCGTGAGATCGCCGCCGAGGCCTGGCCGGGCGATGTGATCGGCATCCACAACCACGGCACCATCTCCATCGGCGACACCTTCACCGAAGGCGAAGCGGTGACCTTCACCGGCATCCCCAACTTCGCCCCGGAACTGTTCCGCCGCGCGCGCCTGCGCGATCCGCTCAAGCTCAAGCAGTTGCAGAAGGGCCTGGCCCAGCTGTCCGAGGAAGGTGCCACCCAGTTCTTCCGCCCGCTGACCAGCAACGACCTGATCCTGGGTGCGGTCGGTGTGCTGCAGTTCGACGTGGCCGCCTACCGCCTGAAGGACGAGTACGGCGTGGAAGCCACCTTCGAGCCGGTCAGCGTGACCACTGCGCGCTGGGTCCACTGCAGCAATGAGAAGAAGCTGGAAGAGTTCCGCGAGAAGAACGCGCTGAATCTGGCCCTGGATGCGGCTGGACACCTGGTCTACCTCGCACCGACCCGGGTCAACCTGCAGTTGGCGCAGGAACGCTCGCCGGACGTGCGCTTCTCGGCCACCCGCGAAGCGGCGCACACCGTTTCGGTGGGCTGATGCCACGGGGTCGGATCCCTTTCCACACGGAAAGGGCTCTGACCCCAGCCGTCGCGGGCGGTTCATCCACGCATGGCGTCGATCGACAGATCACGGGATCAGCGGCGCAACGCAGGGATTCACCCACCATACGGTGACAGGCGTGCATGCATCGCCCATCGCGGCGATGATAGGGGGGGTGCGGGTCCCCCTCCCCGCGAACAATGCCTACGCCATGTCCACGACGTCCATTGCTTCGATCCGTGAAGAAATCGCCAGCGCCTTGACCCATGGATTGGGCGCGGTATTCGCCCTGGCCGCCAGCGCGGTGTTGATCACCCTGGCGGCGATCTACGGCGACGGCTGGCAGCTGGCCAGCGCGATCGTATTCGGTATCGCGCTGCTGCTGCTGTACACCGCCTCCACCCTTTACCACGCCATCCAGCATCCGGTCGCCAAGGGCCGGTTGAAGGTGTTCGACCACTGCGCGATCTATGTGCTGATCGCGGGCACCTATACCCCGTTCACCCTGATCGGCCTGCGCGGTCCGTGGGGCTGGGGCCTGTTCACCGCGATCTGGGCGCTTGCGCTGGGCGGCGTGGTGTTCAAGCTGTTCTACACCGGCCGCTTCAAGGTGCTCTCAACGGTGATCTACATCGCCATGGGCTGGCTGGTGGTCGTGGCGATCAAGCCGATGTGGGCCTCGATCGATGGCGGCACCCTCACCTGGCTGTTCGCCGGCGGCCTGTCGTACACGCTGGGCACCTACTTCTACCACCGTGAATCGATCCCGTACTCGCACGCGATCTGGCACCTGTTCGTGATCGGCGGCAGCGTCTGCCACTTCGTCGCGGTCACCATGCAGGTGCTGTAAACGCCCGCTCGCAGGCGGCGTGTGCACACCATGCACATGGACGCTTCGCGCCCTGTCCACGAAGAGGGGGCAACCATGGCAGCGTGAATGCTGCCGCCTCCCCTGCTGCAACGCGCACGCCCCGCTGGCGCCTCCGCCGCCCCGGCCCTCGAGGCCGGCGCTGGCTGACGCTGCTGGTCTTCGTGCTGGCGGCGGTCCTGGTCCTGATCGCACTGTGGGACTGGAACTGGTTCAAGGGCCCGGTCGAACGCGCCGTGCAGGCCCGCACCGGCCGTGCACTGCACATCGGCCACCTGGATGTCGACCTCGGCCGCACCAGTACGATCCGCGCCGATGCGATCACCTTCGCCAATGCCGGCTGGGCGAAGCAGCCGGACATGGCCAGCGCCGACCGCGTCGAGATCGACGTGCGGGTCTGGCCCCTCCTGCGCGGCAGCGTGCAGCTGCCCGAAGTGCGCCTGACCCGGCCGGACGTGTTGCTGGAAACCGCTCCGCGCCAGGGCGACCCGGGCAACTGGGATTTCCTCGGTGACAGCGCCGGTGGGACCCGCCTGCAGCTCAAACGGCTGCGCATCGACGACGGTCGCCTGCAGTTCCTGGATACGCTCGGCCGCACCGACATCCGCGTGGACGTGCGCAGCGGCCAGCCGAAGCAGGCCGACGCTGCGCCACCGTTGCTGGTACAGGGCAAGGGACACTGGCAGGGCAATCCGTTCACCCTGCGCGGCGGCACTGAATCGCCGCTGGAGCTGACCGACAGCGACCACCCGTTCCGCATCCACCTCGACGGCCGCGCCGGCGCCACCCACGCCGAAGCCAGCGGCACACTGACCAACCCCTTCCAGCTGCGCGTGTTCGACCTGCAGTTCGCGCTCAGCGGCCAGGATCTGGCCGATCTCTACCCATTGCTCGGCATCGCCATTCCGCCGTCGCCGCCCTATGCGCTGAACGGCCGCCTCAAGCGTGACCACAACCTCTGGCGCTACGAACAGTTCACCGGCAAGGTCGGCGACAGCGACCTTGGTGGCAACCTGCAGTTCGAAGTGGGCGGCGCGCGCCCGCGACTGACCGCCACGCTGGAATCCAAGCGCCTGGACTTCGATGACCTGGCCGGCTTCGTCGGTGCGCCACCGAAGACCGGCGGCGGCGAAACTGCCAATCCGCAGCAGAAGGCCGAGGCCGCACGGGTGGCAGTCCGTGCGCGCGTGCTGCCCGACACGCCCTACAACCTCGGCAAGCTGCGTGCGATGGATGCCGACGTGCGCTGGAAGGCCCATCGCATCAACGCCCCGTCATTGCCATTGGACGACATGGATGCACACCTGCTGCTGGATGACGGCGTGTTGCGGCTGGACCCGCTGAACTTCGGCGTCGCTGGCGGCGATATCCGCAGCACCATCCGCATGGACGCACGCCAGCCGCAGATCAGCACCGCGCTGAAGGCCAGCGTGCGCGGCGTGCAGCTCGGCCAGTTGTTCCCCGACGCCAGGCTGGCCGAACAGGCCAAGGGTGGCATCGGCGGCGAGGTGGACCTGAGTGGCCGCGGCAATTCGATCGCCGCGATGCTCGGCAGCAGCAGCGGCAAGGTCGGCCTGGCAATGGGTCGTGGCCATGTCGGCAATCTGGTGATGGAGCTGGCCGGCCTGGACATCACCGAGTCGCTGAAATTCCTGGTGACAGGCGACAAGCAGATTCCCCTGCGCTGCGCCTTCGCCGACTTCGGCGTGCGCGATGGCCTGATGACCAGCCAGGCATTGGCGGTGGATACCACCGACACGATCATCATCGGCGAAGGCACGGTCAGCCTGCGCGACGAGACCCTGGACCTGCTGCTGAAACCGCGCCCGAAGGACAAGAGCATCCTGGTACTGCGCTCGCCATTGCACATCGCCGGCACCTTCAAGGACCCGTCATTCCGCCCGGACTTCAAGGCGCTGGGCATCCGCGGCGCGGTGGCCCTGGCACTGGGCAGCATCGCCCCGCCGGCGGCATTGCTGGCGACCATCGAACTGGGGCCGGGCAAGGATGCCGACTGCGGCGGGCAGTATGCGAAGTAGGAGCGGGTGTTCGCGGCGCCTCGTTTTTCCGCGCGTAGAGCCGGAGCAAGGCGACAGGCAGGACACGCCGTAAATACGTCCCTGTAGGCTCGGTCGGCGCATCCATGCGCCTCACGGTCCTGCCTGCCGCCTTGCTCCGGCTCCGGACAGTTTCCAGCGCGCGGAACGAGAGCGGAAATTCAAAGTTAAAAGAAAAAGCAAAGTCAAAAGCGGTTGCCAACCAAGGTTGGCAGCTACCAAAAGCAGATCGCCTGCGACAAAGCTCACCGCGCTCGCGGCAATGTATCCAGAGGCTGAGGGCATGGGCGTGCAGGACTGTTGGCGCCATGGATGGCGCCATCGAGCCTACAGGGATGTACTTGCGGCGTGTCCTGCACGCCCATGCCCTCAGCCTACCGACGTATCAGGAAGGCGCTGCTTTGCCTTTGGCTTTGGCTTTGAGCTTCAAAAAGTGGGCCGGCGGGCCGCAGGCCCGCCAGCGACAGACTCATCCCGCGACGATATACTGCTGCAGCTGGTCCAGCTCGCGCCGCTGCGCATCGATCACCGACTTCACCAGGTCGCCGATGGAGATCACCCCCAGCACCTGCGCCCCCTCCACCACCGGCAGATGGCGGATGCGGTAATCGGTCACCAGCTGCAGGCAATGCTCCACCTGCTCGCCGGGCGACACCGTCACCACCTGCGCTGTCATGATCTCCGCCACCGCGGTATCGCGCGACGAACGATCCCGCAGCACGATCTTGCGCGCGTAATCACGCTCGGACAGGATGCCGACCAGCCGCGGCCCGTCCATCACCAGTACCGCACCAATGCCCTTTTCCGCCATCAACCGGATCGCATCGATCACCGCCGCATCCGGCGCGACCGCATGTACTTCAGGAGACTTGCCGTCCAACAGTTGCCGTACCGTCGTCATCTGCCTGCCCTCCGAGGGTGGGTTGCAGGGCCGAGTCTGCCACGGCGGATGCTAGCCAGGCGTCAACCAGATACAACGGCCGCTGCTTGGACTCCTCGTACAGCCGCCCCAGATACTCGCCGATCAGGCCAAGTGCGATCAGCTGCACGCCGCCCAGGAACAGGATCACCGCCATCATCGTTGGCCAGCCCGCCACCCGGTCGCCATACAGCGCAGCCTTTACGATTACCCACAGGCCGAACACGAAGGCGACCGCCGCAGTTGCCAGCCCCAGGTAAGTCGCCGCCCGCAGCGGTACGGTGGAGAAGCCGGTGATGCCCTCCAGCGCGAAATTCCACAGCCGCCACAGGCTGAATTTGCTGGCGCCGGCCACGCGCGCATGGCGGTGATAGGGCACGGCGACCCGCTTGAATCCCACCCAGCTGAAAAGCCCCTTCATGAAGCGGTGGCGCTCGCGCATCCCGCGCAGGGCGCTCAGCGCGCGCGGTGACAGCAGGCGGAAATCTCCGGTATCAGCCGGAATCGGTGTCCGCGACAGGCGGCCCATCACCCGATAGAACACCGCTGCCGTGGCGCGCTTGATCCAGGCCTCGCCATCGCGGGCCATGCGCGTGCCGTAGACGTTGTCATGGCCCTCGCGCCAGCGCGCGACGAACTGCGGCACCAGCTCCGGCGGGTCCTGGCCGTCGGCATCGAGGATCATCGCCGCGCCTTCGTGCACCAGATCCAGGCCTGCGGTCAGCGCCGCTTCCTTGCCGAAGTTGCGCGACAGCTTCAGCGCCGATACGCGTGCATCGGCCTGGGCCAGCCCGGCGATCACTTCCCAGGTGCGGTCATGGCTGCCGTCGTCCACATAGAGGATGTGACCGTCGATGTCGGGCATGCCATCGAGCACCGCGCACAGCCGCGGGTGCAGCAGCGGCAGTGCCAGGGCCTCGTTATAGGCGGCGATGACAAAAGTGAGCCGTTCGCGGGTCATGCCCGGATTGTACGTTGCCGGCGCACGCACGGCCTGTCGCCTGCCGATCAGACCGCGCCGGCCTCAGTCCTCCGACAGATAGGACGCGCCGCCCAGCTGGCGCGCCTGGCGCTGGATCCACGCGGCCCGTCGCTGCACATAGGGGCCCGGTGCCGCCGCGTTGTAGCGTCGCGGTGCCGGCAGCACCGCGGCCAGGCGCGCGCTCTCGGCCGGGCTCAGCCGGGCCGCGTCCTTGCCCCAGTATTTCTGCGCTGCCGCCTGCGCGCCGTACACACCATCACCGAACTCGGCGATGTTGGCGTACATCTCCAGGATCCGCTCCTTGGGCCACAGCGCCTCGATCAGCACCGTGTACCAGACCTCCAGGCCCTTGCGGATCCAGCTGCGGCCCTGCCACAGGAACAGGTTCTTGGCCACCTGCTGGCTGATCGTGCTGGCGCCGCGCAGGCGCCCGCCCCTGGCGTTGTGGTCGCGGGCCTTTTCGATGGCCTGCAGGTCAAAGCCGTTGTGGTCAGGGAAGCGCTGGTCCTCGGCCGCCACCAGCGAGATCGGCAGGCTCGGGGCCATCTGGTCGAGGTCACGCCACTGGTAATGCAGCCGATAGGACCAGTCGGCCTCGCCCAGCGCCTCGCCATAGCGCCACAGCATCACCGTGGACACCGGCGGGTCGATGAACCGCAGCACCAGCACCTGCAGACAGCTGAAGGCAGCCAGCAGCACCGGCAGCCACAGCAGCCGCTTCCAGCGCCAGCGTCGCCGGCGCGGCGCGTCCACCGCCGCCTCTACCTTGTGCTGCTCTCCCGCTGCCCCCATTACTGGTGCATCCTTCTTCTGTCTGGTTGTCGGCGCATTATCCGGCAACCGCCCCCGTTTACGCGCGATGTGAGCCGATGACCGCCAACTCCGATTCCCTGATCCGTTTCCTGCTCCCCGACGCCGGCGTGCGTGGCGTGCATGTGCACCTGCAGGCCACCTGGCAGGAAATCCTGTCCCACGCCGCGTATCCGGACGCCGCCGCCGAGCTGCTCGGCGAGGCCTGTGTCGCCTCGGCACTGTTCACCGGCCACACCAAGATCGACGGCCGCCTGTCAGTGCAGCTGCGCAGCAGCACTGCCCTGCGTACCCTGTTCGCCGAATGCACTGCCGGCGGCACCCTGCGCGGCATCGCCCAGCTCAGCGAAGGCGCCGATGCGCCGCGTGACCTGTCCAGCCTCGGCGACGATGCCATCCTCGCCATCACCATCGAGAACCCCGGCCTGGACCCGCGCGAGCCGCAGCGTTACCAGAGCCTGGTCGCGCTGACTGCGCCGGAACTGGACGAGGCCTTCGAGGACTACTTCCGCCAGTCGGAGCAGCTGCCGACCCGCCTGCTGCTGGCGGCCGACCGCAACGGTGCCGCCGGCCTGCTGCTGCAGAAGCTGCCCGGCGACGAAGGCGACGAGGACGGCTGGGCCCGCGCCAGCGCCCTGTTCGAGACCCTGGGCAAGGCCGAACTGCTGGCGACCCCGGCCGAGCAGCTGCTGCACCGCCTGTTCCACGAGGAGCGACCGGAACTGCTGGGTGGCAAGCCGCTGTCCTTCGCCTGCTCCTGTTCGCGCGAGCGGGTGGCCGGCATGCTGCAGTCGCTGGGGGAAGAGGAGGCCCGTGCAGCCGCGGAGGACACCGGCGCCGTCGAGGTACGTTGCGAATTCTGCGGGCGCGAGTATCACTTTCCATTGACGGAGTTCGGCATACTGTTCCACGGCGCCCAGGGGGCTGTACCGGCGCCTGAACGACTTCAGTAAACGGCAGTCTTGTACCTGGGGAGGATCAAGGCTTGTTAAGAATTCATAAACACCCTAGGATCAAGTTCCCGTCCCCACGGGAACTTCCGTTGTCCGTCCCTGTCTGAACTGGTCCGATGCGTACCTACCTGCGTCTACCGCTGGCCCTGCTGATTGCCCTTGGCGCGATCACGGGCGTGCATGCGCAGAGCAAGGACACCCGCACCGTGCTGCCGGTGTGGAACAAGGGCAGCGGCAAGGTCGAGGCGCTGCTGTACCTGGAGCCGACCGGCGAACAGGCGGCCGGCGCCCGCTGGCATTTCGGACGCAATTCGCTGGATGCGGCCTTTGGCCTGTCCTCCGGCGATTCGCTGGGCCTGCTCTGCAACAGCAGCAGCGGTACCAGCATCAGCGGCCTGGCCAGCCATTGCATGCTGGCCAGCCTGGGCGACGAGGATGATCTGAACAGCCGTCGTTTCAGCGGTACCGCTGCGCTGAACCGCGGCAACAGCCGCCTGGGCATCACCGCCGGCACCGGCCGTGAAACCCTGCCCGCCTGGTTGTCGGGCCCGAACAAGACGCCCTCGCTGCGCGCCGAGCAGAACGATCTGACCGTGTTCGCGCAGAAGAATATCGGTCGTGAAGGCTTCGTCTCCATTGCCGGTACCTACGCCAAGGCGCGCCTGGTTCCGCTGGCCGACGCCTCGCCGGCCATCGTCGACCGCTGGGACAGCAAGAGCCTGAGCATCGGCGCCGGTTACGGCAACTTCACCGGCAGCATCATCGGCCGCGTGGTCGACGTCCCGGGCAAGCCCGGCAAGTGGGAAGGCCTGGGCATCGGCCTGACCTGGCGTACCCCGTGGTCCGGCCAGCTCACCGTCGGCGCCGAGAATGTGATCAGCCGCGGCAAGAATCCGTTCTCCCCGCGCAATGAAAGCAACGACGACGGCACCGTGCCGTATGTGCGTTACGAACAGGATCTCTGATCCCGGTAAACAGGCTCAGCAACGATATTCCCAAAGGCGCCGAAAGGCGCCTTTTGCATATGCATGCCTGCCGCGCACGTGCGTAATCGGTATCGCCGAAGCGTGATGAAACAGGGCGCCTCGACATAGTGAGATACATATCAATCGAAACTTTTTTCATCATTCTGCGTTAACAAACGAGGCAGAACGACATGACCATGCCAGCAACCTGTTGATTGGCATGAAAAAAGCATGTTTTTACTAAAATCACAGACTTCATTAACACAGCTTTAATTCTTGGCGAACGCCCGTTACTATCGGGTCAGCCTCGCGATTTGGGAGCGCTTTTTCGCTCCCCCGCCGGGCATTAACCCCAGCCAAGATTTCTTGGAGAGAGAGAGCCAATGAAACTCAAGTCCAGCCAGCTGCGTGACGCAGTTGTGATCGCGCTTGTCGCCGGTGCCACCACCGCGACGGCCCACGCCCAGGAAGCCACCAACCTCGACCGTATCGAGGTCACCGGTTCGCGCATCCGTCAGGTCGATACCGAAACCGCCCAGCCCGTTCTGAGCATCAGCCGCGCTGCGATCGAGAAGAGCGGCTTCAAGACGGTTGCCGACGTCCTGCAGAACATCGCAGCCGCGGGCAGCCCGGCCATCAGCCGTTCCGAGCCGCTGTCCTCCGGTGAAGCCGTCGGTGGCTTCTACATCGACCTGCGCAACCTCGGTGCCGAGCGCACCCTGGTGCTGGTTGACGGCAAGCGCCTCGGCGCCAGCGTCAGCGGCCTGCAGGACGTGTCGCAGATTCCGTCGGCCATCGTCGAGCGCATCGACGTGCTGAAGGACGGCGCCTCGTCGATCTACGGCTCCGACGCGATCGCCGGCGTGATCAACATCATCACCCGCAAGAACTTCCAGGGCCTGGAAGCCAACGCCTACATCGGCCAGTACGGCGAAGGCGACGGCCAGAAGACCAGCTACGACTTCGTGGCCGGCTTCACCGGTGACCGTGGTTCGATCACCATCGGCGCCGAATACGCCGAAGAAAAGGAAGTGTGGGCCAAGGACCGCTGGTTCAGCCGTTATCCGCGCACCACCTTCCACCCGGCCCAGAACTGGAGCCCGGTCAGCCAGTGGGGCACCATCATCGATCCGGATACCGATGACTGGCTGGTGCTGAACCGCGGTGGCGACTACCGCGACGTCAACCAGTACCACGATCAGGACTTCGACGGCATCACCGGTGACACCAGCAACTCCAACACGCAGATGCACCTGCTGACGCCGACCAAGCGTCGCTCGGTGTTCGCCAACGTCCAGTACGACCTGACCGACAACATCCGCTTCGTCTCCGACCTGCTGTACACCCGTCGTGAGTCGCAGGCCCAGGTCGCAGGCTATCCGTTGCAGTCCGCGTCGTATGAGCGCCTGGGTGCCAAGTGGGATGCCGACAGCTACTACAACCCCTTCGGCAAGGACATGGGCTTCATGCGCCGTGGCTGGGAAGTGCCGCGCCTGTCGACCAACAAGCTGACCACCTTCCGCTTCACCGGCGCCCTGCAGGGCAGCTTCCAGTTCAATGACAAGTACTTCGACTGGGAAGCCGGCTACATCTACCAGAACTCTGAGAACCAGCAGAGCCAGACCGGCAACTACAACGTGCTGGCGGTCAATGCGGCCACCGGTCCGTCGTTCTTCAACCCGGCCACCGGCCGCGTCGAGTGCGGCACGGCAGCAGGCCTGGTCGATGGCTCCAACCCGATCTATGGCCCGGGCGCCGGCGGCTGCCTGCCGTGGAACCCGGCCATTCCGTACGGCCGTACCGGTGACGGTGGCCTGACCGGCAACCCGGATCTGCAGCAGTTCCTGTTCCCGACCACCAAGAACACCGGTGAAGTCACCACCAAGACCTACTACGCGAACATCGCCGGCAGCCTGTTCACCCTGCCCGCCGGCGACCTGGGCTTCGCGCTGGGTTACGAGTACCGCGAAGACAAGGGTTCGTACAATCCGGACGCCCTGTCGCAGACCGGCTACTCGACCGACCTGGCCGCCGGCCCGACCGGTGGCGGCTACAACGTCAACGAAGTCTATCTGGAGCTGAATGTTCCGATCCTGGCCGACCTGCCGGGTGCCAAGGAACTGAGCTTCAACGCCGCCACGCGTTACTCGAAGTACAACACCTTCGGCAACACCACCAACAACAAGTTCGGCCTGAAGTGGAAGCCGATCGACCAGCTGCTGGTGCGTGCGACCTACGCCGAAGGCTTCCGTGCGCCGACCATCGACAATCTGTACGGTGGCAGCTCGCAGACCTTCGCGTACTTCACCGATCCGTGCGATACCTCGTTCGGCTCAACTGATCAGCCGGGCGTCGCCGCCCGTTGTGCCGCGGCCATCGGCCCGACCTCCGGCACCTTCCGCCAGCTGCGCCAGGGCTACGTGCCGGCCAGCGGTCCGGATGAGCAGACGCCGGATCCGTTCAACGCCGTCTCCAACCCCGACCTGACCCCGGAAAAGTCCAAGTCCAAGACCGTTGGCCTGGTGTGGAGCCCGACCTTCGCCCAGGGCCTGAACATGAGCCTGGACTGGTGGAACATCAAGATCACCAACACCATCGTTGTTGACAGCCCGGATGACCAGCTGAACGACTGCTACGTGCTCGGCATCGCCGAGCGCTGCAACTCGTTCACCCGTGATCCGAACCGTCACAACGTGACCAACCTGACCTACGCTCCGCGTAATGCCGGTTACCAGGAAACCGAAGGCTTCGACTTCGACGTGGCGTACCGCTTCGAGACCGACAGCTGGGGTACCTTCAACGCCAACCTGCAGAACAGCTACGTCACCAAGAACGTGCTGAAGACCACCAATGCGCAGCAGGTGCCGGTGTCGATCCTCAACGGCTTCGGCAGCAACTTCCGCCTGCGTTCGAACCTGGTGCTTGGCTGGGAGCGTGGCGACTGGGGCGTGACCTGGGGCACCCGTTACTTCTCCAGCGTCAAGGAGCGTTGCTACTACAGTGACGAGTGCAGCCTGCCGGACTTCGGTTCGCCGGATCCGGTGCGCGACCAGCCGATGAACAAGCGTGGTTCGACCATGTTCCACGACGTCCAGGTCTCCTGGAACGCACCGTGGAATGCGACCATCGCCGTCGGTGCGCGTAACGTGTTCGACCACTACGGTCCGCAGATGTACTCGGCACCGAACTCGCAGTTCTCCTACTACGGTGGCTACGACATCGGTCGCTTCATGTACATGCAGTACAAGCAGAAGTTCTGATCGGCAATCTGATCAGCTGATGCAGCAACGGCCCCGCAAGGGGCCGTTGTTCTTTGTACGCCCTGGAAGGAGACTGGCCGGCGCGCAACAAAAAAAAGCCGCGGTGTCGCCGCGGCCTTCCTTCGACATCATTCCCGGGCGCTCATCCGTTCGGAATCAGCGTCTCGATCAGATGCTCGACGTACGCTTCGAAATCCTCGCGTGCCTGCTTGGGCTGCTGCAGCTGCAGCGACAACTGCAGGAAGCCGACGTAGGCGGCATAGGCCAGGCGCGCACGATGGCGTGCATCGGTCGAGCTGAGGCCGGCCTGGCGGAACGAGGCGACCAGATAATCGAGGCGGCGCTGCGAGACGCGGTCGATCACCGGCCGCACCATCGGATGATCCAGTGCCTTCAGCAGCTCGCTGTAGATGATGTGCGGCTGCACTTCATGCGCCACCATCTGGAACAGCTGGCGCAGGCGCACGCGCGGATCCGGTACGTCTTCCAGGCTGCCGAACACCTGCTCCTGTTCGAACAGTTCCCAGCGTTCCAGCGCCGCCTGCAGCAATGCATCGCGCGAAGGGAAATGCCAGTAGAAACTGCCCTTGGTAACGCCGAGTCGCCGTGCCAGCGGCTCCACCGCGACGGCGCCGACACCTTGTTCAGCAATCAGATCGAGGGCCGCCTGGGCCCAGTCTTCGGCACTCAGGCGGCTGTTGCGGCCGGCGCGCGGTTCGCCGGCGGAAGCGTCAGGTTGATTCATGGGCTGATTTAACCATACGCCGGGGTTCGTTGCAGTACGCGGTTGCGGTCGAAACCGTCGCAGGCCCCACGGAAGGGTCCATTCAGGCGACTTCCGCAGCGCACCATACCGTACAGTATTGACTTCCCCCCGAAGCAATCCATACTAGCAAGTATGGTTACGTCCCCAACTCCCGCTGCGTTCCATGACCTGCGCCTGGACGCCGCCCATGGCGCCCGCCTGGCGGCGACCGCCAGCGACCATGGCCGGCGCGGCCGGGTGCTGTTCGCACATGGCTTCGGCCAGACCCGCCACGCCTGGAATGCCACCGCCCGCGCACTGAATGCGGCTGGCCTGCAGACGCTGGCCTATGACGCCCGCGGCCATGGCGATTCCGACTGGAATGCCGCCGACCTGCCCTATCACGGCGAGCAGTTCGCCGACGACCTGATCGTGCTGGCCGGTGAACAGCCGCGCCCGCCGGTTCTGGTTGCCGCTTCGATGGGCGGCCTGTTCGGCCTGCTGGCCGAGTCGCGCTGGCCGGGCCTGTTCTCGGCGATGGTGCTGGTGGACATCACCCCGCGCTGGGATACCGCTGGTGTCGAGCGCATCCTCGCCTTCATGACCGCCCATCCCGACGGCTTCGCCTCGCTGACCCAGGCCGCCGACGTGATCTCGGCGTACATGCCGCACCGTCCACGCAAATCCGAGCAGTCGCTGCGTGCGCTGCTGCGCGAGGACGGCCACGGCCGCTGGCGCTGGCACTGGGATCCGCGCCTGGTGGCCGAACTGGCCCGCGACAGCGAACAGCACCAGGACGCACTGGCCGAAGCCGCGCGCCAGGTGAAGTGCCCGCTGCTGCTGGTCAGCGGCGGCCGCAGCGACCTGGTCACGCCGCAGACCGTGGCCGAATTCCTGGCGTTGGCGCCGCATGCGCGCCATGTACAGCTGCCGCAGGCCACCCATATGGTCGCCGGCGATGACAACGACGCCTTTACCGCTACTGTGTTGGACTATCTGGACGTGTTGCCCGCAGCGGACGCTGCGGCTTCGTCCGCCACAAACGAGCACGTCACCGGAGCACGCTCATGAGCATCGTTCTTCCCTTCCTCGCCCTGCTGCTGGCAGGCGCCTTCGTCGCCTACCACCGCATGCGGCTGGTTACCTGGACGCTGATCAGCGTGGCCCTGCTGGCCGCCTGCTGGTTCATTCCCTACGTCAACCAGACCGCCACGATCGTCGCGGCCGCCGTGCTTGCCGTCATCGCCGTGCCGCTGCTGCTGCCGTTCATCCGCAAGCCGCTGCTGACCGGCCCGATGATGAAGGTGTTCCGCAAGGTGCTGCCGCCGCTGTCGCAGACCGAGCGCATCGCGCTGGAAACCGGTTCGGTCGGTTTCGAGGGCGAACTGTTCACCGGTGATCCGGACTGGAACATCCTGCTCAACTACCCCAAGCCGCAGCTGACCGCTGAAGAACAGGCCTTCCTCGATGGCCCGGTGGAAGAGCTGTGCACCATGGTCAACGACTGGGAAATCACCCATGTCCACGCTGACCTGCCGCCGGAACTGTGGGCCTTCATCAAGAAGAACAAGTTCTTCGGCATGATCATCCCGAAGGAATATGGCGGCCTGGGCTTCTCCGCGCTGGCCCACCACAAGGTGATCCAGAAGCTGGCCTCGGTGTCCTCGGTGGTCAGCTCCACCGTCGGCGTGCCCAACTCGCTGGGCCCGGGTGAACTGCTGGTGCATTACGGCACCCAGGAACAGAAGGACCAGTACCTGCCGCGCCTGGCCGATGGCCGCGAAGTGCCCTGCTTCGGCCTGACCGGTCCGTTCGCCGGCTCCGACGCCACCTCGATTCCCGACTACGGCATCGTCTGCAAGGGCGAGTGGAACGGCGAGCAGGTGCTCGGCGTCAAGCTGACCTTCGACAAGCGCTACATCACCCTGGCCCCGGTCGCTTCGCTGATCGGCCTGGCCTTCCGCATGTACGACCCGGATGGCCTGATCGGCGATACCCGCGACATCGGCATCACCCTGGGCCTGCTCCCGCGCGACACCGCCGGCGTTGAAATCGGCCGTCGCCACTTCCCGCTGAACTCGACCTTCCAGAACGGTCCGATCCGCGGCAAGGACGTGTTCATCCCGCTGACCCAGCTGATCGGTGGCGCAGCCATGGCCGGCAAGGGCTGGAACATGCTCAACGAGTGCCTGGCCGTGGGTCGCTCGATCACCCTGCCGTCCACCGCCAGCGGCGGTGCCAAGGCCGGTGCCGCGGTGACCGGCGCCTATGCGCGCATCCGCAAGCAGTTCGGCCTGTCGGTCGGCCGCTTCGAGGGCGTGGAAGAAGCGCTGGCCCGCATCGGCGGCAAGGCCTACAAGATCAGCGCACTGTCGCAGGCCACCGCCGCCGCGGTCGATCGTGGTGACGTGCCGTCGGTGCCGTCGGCGATTGCCAAGTACCACTGCACCAACATGAGCCGCGAAGTGATCTCGGACATGATGGACGTGATCGGCGGCAAGGGCATCATCCTGGGGCCGCGCAACTTCGCCGGCCGCAGCTGGCAGGCCGCGCCGATCGCGATCACCGTGGAAGGCGCCAACATCATGACCCGCAGCCTACTGATCTTCGGCCAGGGTGCGATCCTCTGCCACCCGTGGGTGCTGAAGGAAATGAAGGCTGCGCAGGATCCGGACACCCGTGCCGGCCTGCAGGACTTCGACCGCAGCCTGTTCGGCCACATCCGCTATGGCATCTCCAATGCCGTGCGTTCGTTCTGGTTCGGCCTGACCGGCGCACGCTTCGGTGCCGCCCCGGGCGACGCCTATACCCGCCGCTACTTCCGCAAGCTGGACCGTTATTCGGCCAACCTGGCGCTGATGGCCGACATCTCGATGATGACCCTCGGCGGCAAGCTGAAGTTCAAGGAATCGCTGTCCGGCCGCCTGGGCGATGTGCTGAGCCACGTCTACATGACCAGCGCCATGCTCAAGCGTTACCACGACGAAGGCGCACCGCAGGCCGACCAGCCGCTGCTGGCCTGGGCCTTCCATGACAGCGTGCACAAGATCGAAGAGTCGCTGTCGGCGGCCCTGCGCAACTTCCCGATCCGTCCGATCGGCTGGCTGATGTGGGCGCTGATCTTCCCGCTGGGCCGTCGTGCCGAGGCTCCGGGCGACCGCCTGAGCCGCCGCGTCGCCGCCCTGCTGATGGCGCCGAACGAAGCCCGCGACCGCCTGGCCAGTGGCGTGTTCCTGACCCCGTGCGAGAACAACCCGGGTGGCCGCATCAACAGCTACCTGAGCAAGGCGATCATGGCCGAGCCGGTGGAGCGCAAGTTCCTGAAGGCGCTGAAGAGCAAGGGCATCGAGGCGCTGGACTTCAAGGCCCAGCTGGACGAGGCCGTGGCCGAAGGCGTGATCACCCAGGACGAGCGCAGCCTGCTGGAAGAACTGCGCACGCTGACCCTGGACACCATCACCGTGGACGACTTCGACACCCACGAGCTGCGTGCGGCCAGCTACTACGACCGCCAGCACAAGGATCCGCATTCGCAGGCGGCCTGATCGCCCGCGACACGCGTTGCCTCGACGGCGGGCCTTGGCCCGCCGTCGCTTTATCCGCCGACCGGAATACCTCTCATGTCCACGCCCCTGCTCTCGCTCTACCACCGCCTGCAGCGCTGGCCCGCCGGCAACTGGCTGTTCTCGCGCGCGGTGTGCTTCAAGGCCCCCTACTTCGCCAGCATCGCGCCACGCATCACCCGCCTGGAACACGGTCGCTGCGAAGGCACGCTGGCCGACCGCCGCAGGGTGCGCAACCACATCGGCACGGTGCACGCGATCGCGATGTGCAACCTGGCCGAACTGACCGCTGGGTTGATGGTCGACGCGTCGCTGCCAAAGGGCATGCGTTGGATCCCGAAGGGGATGCAGGTGCAGTACCTGGCCAAGGCACGCGGCACGCTGCAGGCGGTGGCGCTGCCGGCACAGCCGATTGTCGTCGCGGCCGAGGGCTATGCGCTGCCAGTGATGGTGAGCGTGCGCGACCGCGCGGGGACGGAAGTGTTCAGCGCGGTCATCGACATGTGGATGTCGCCGGCGAAGTGAGGTTCCCGCGAACGGCGCAGCCCCTCGTGGGTGGACGGCGAAAGCGGTTTGTCGGTTGGGCCGGAGGGGTGGGTCCATGCGGGGACGCCGCAAGTACGTCCCTGTAGGCTTAGCCGCGCCATCCATGGCGCGGATACCCCGCCCGGCCCCACCCCTCCGGCCTCGGACGGATCTCTGCGGCGTCCCCCACGGAAGAGAAAAAGAAGAGCAAAAGCAGAAGCAAAAGCGGCCCATCGGCCGCTTTTTTCATGCGCGCAGAACCCACGAGCGCAGCGACCCGCTGTTGCTGTTGATCTTCTTTTTCTTCTCCGTGGGCTGGCCGCCCACGGAAACTGTCAGGGGCCGGGCGGGTTGGGTTCGCGGGGGTGTCCGCGGCATGGATGCCGCGGCCAAGCCTACAGGGACGTACTTGCGGCGTCCCCCGCGAACCCAACCCGCCCGGCCAACCCCATGACAAGCTCTACGCGGCCACCCCACGAGGGGCTGCGCCGTTGGCTGGAAACTACGTCAGCGCGCGAAACACCAACGCCAGGATCGCAGGCACCGCCTGGATCATGAAAATGCGGCGGCTCACGCTGTAGGCGCCATAGCACCCGGCCACCACTACGCAGGCCAGCGAGAACGTCACCAGCACCGGCTGATCGATCACCAGCCCCACCACGATGCCCGCCGCCAGGAAGCCGTTGTAGAGGCCCTGGTTGGCCGCCAGCACGCGGGTGACCTCCGCCTTCTGCGGCGTGTTACGGAAGGTCTTCAGGCCCAGTGGGCGAGTCCACAGGAACATCTCCAGCACCAGGAAATAAACGTGCAGCAGTGAGACCAGCAAGGTCAGGGCGAGTGAGATCCAGTACATGCGCGGTTCCTTGGACAGGGAAGAAGAATCGGGTCAGATGCCTTTCCCCCGTGGGAAAGGCATCTGACCCCGGAAAATCAGCGGTCGCGCGGCAGCTTCTTTTCTTCGCGCAGCACGCCGAACGCAGCCAGGGTCATGAAGCCGGCCACCAGCACGCCACCGATGAACACCACGTGCGAACCGAACAGGGTCAGCGCCTTGTGGATCCAGGTGAAACCCAGGTCCGCGCCGCGGTACACGACGGTGTCGATCGCTGCACCGGCCTTGTAGCGCCACTGCCGGTCCACGCGGGTGTAGATCGTCTCGCGCGCCGGCTTGGCCAGTGCGAACTCGCTGGCGCGGGTCATCACCTGCACCACTGCGACCATCAACGGCATCGGCGAGGCCGCCAGCACCGAGAAGCCGATCAGGATCGCGAAACCGGGAATCAGCAGTGCCGGCGCGATGCCATGGCGCGACAGCAGCCAGCGGGTCAGGCCCACCTGCATCAGCAGCGCCAGCGCGTTCACCGCCAGGTCGATGCGCGAGAAGAACGCGGTACTGGCCGCCGGGTCGGTGAAGGCCGCGCGCACGATGCTGGCCTGCTGGTTGTACAGCAGCGTGCCGACGCCCACGCCGAACACCACCATCACCGCCAGCCAGCGCAGCAGCGGCTCGCGCACGATCAATTTCAGGCCGTCCAGCACGCTGCCGCCCATCGGCTGCTCGCCGGACACCAGTTGCTGCTCGCGTTCACGCAGCACCGCCCAGTGCCGCAGCCGCCAGATGCACAACAGGCACACGATCAGGAATCCCGCCGAGACCAGCATGAGGTTGGCGATGCCCACGCGCTGCACCAGCGCACTGGTGATCAACGGGCCGAGGAACGCGCCAACGGTACCGGCCGCACCGATGTAGCCGTAGTAGGCACGCGCCTGCGCGTTGGAGAACACATCGGCCATGAAGCTCCAGAACACCGCCACCGCAAACAGGTTGAACACCATGACCCAGAGGAAGAAGGCCATGCCCCGCCCTGGCACCTGACTGTCGAACAGTGCGTAGAACCCCAGCAGGGTGACGATGAAGAAGCCGTACACCACGGGAAGGAACACGCGGCGTGGGAAGCGGCTGACCAGCCAGCCGTACACCGGCTGCAGCACCAGCATGATCACGAACACGCAGGAGAACAGGAACTGCAGGACGAAGTCCTTCAACGCGACGCCGTGGCTGGCGAACCAGGCGATCAGCACGGGCGGGAACACCGTTTCCAGGTCTGCCGAGGCGGCCATGGCCTCACGCACCGGGCGCAGCACGTAGTAGCCGCTGAGCAGGCAGAAGAAGTACAGGAACGACCACCACAGCGCCGGCGACTCGCGCAGTGCCGCCGTCAGGCCCTGCAGCGGCCCCTTCCCCCGTACCGCACTCACGCGGTGTCCCTCGCCTGAAGACGGCGGTTGGACAGCGGCATGGCAGGCTCCGGGGCGGTGAAGCGCGTACGTTAGCCAATGCACCGCAACATCGCCAGCACGACGCGCCCTCCCGCCTGGGGATGGGCGCTGTGGCCGGGCCTGGATGACACGTTCCGACACACGCTTTCGGGGCGTCAAAATTCCAACTTTTTCAACGAGATGCGCATTCATCTTCGCTTTGTTTGTGCACAAGGGAAAAGCGGCGCTAGAATCGCCATCAGCAGTCGCGCACGGGTCCAACCGATGAAAAAGAACAGCCTGCGTCGTCCGATCCGTTCGGCGGCCACCGGTTTGCTGGGCATGTTGATGCCCGTTGCCTTGTCCACCACCGCGCAGACCCCGCCGGCATTGCCGCCGATGCCGGCCAACATCGAATCGGCCGCCACCGCCGTTGCCCACACCCAGCCGGCCGCCTACCGCACCGGCCTGGTGCCGCAGGTGCAGGCGCCGGCCGCCGGTTTCAACGTCGCCAACATCGAGTCGATGGCGCAGCAGCTCACCTATGGCGAGCGCGTGCCCGGCATGGCAGTGACGATCGTGCAGGGTGGCCGCATCCTCAGCGCGCGCGGCTATGGCGTTACCGACGTCAACAATCCGCTGCCGGTCGATGCGCACACCGTGTTCCGCCTGGCCTCGCTGTCCAAGGCCTTCGCCGGCACCATGGCCGGCCTGCTGGTCAACGACGGCACGCTGCGCTGGGACAGCAAAGTCACCGACTATGTGCCGGGCTTCCGTCTGAACTCGCCGGAAGCCACCGATCGCCTGACCGTGGCCGACGTGCTCAGCCATCGCGTCGGCCTGCCGTACAACGCCTACGACCGCGACATCGAAGGCAACGCCGAGTACTACTCGCTGACCCAGAAGCTGGCCAACACCAGCCTGAAGTGCCTGCCGGGCGACTGCTACGCCTATCAGAACGTGGCCTTCAGCCTGATCGGCGACGTCGTCTATGCAGCCTCCGGCAGCTTCTACGAGCAGTCGGTCGAGCGCCGCATCTTCAAGCCACTGGGCATGAACGATGCCAGCCTCGGCCTGGCCGGCATCCAGGCCAGCTCGCGCTGGGCACGTCCGCACGTGCGCAGCCGCAACGGCTGGGTTTCGCTGACGCCGAAGCCGACCTACTACCGCGTTGCTCCGGCGGCCGGCGTCAACGCCAGCGCCAGCGACATGGCGCAGTGGCTGCTGGCCCACACCGGCCATCGCCCCGACGTGCTGCCGGCACCGCTGCTGGCCACCCTGCATTCGAGCCTGATCAACACCCCCGGCGAGATGCGTTCGGGCTGGCGCCGCGAGCGCCTGCATTCGGCCGGCTACGCATTGGGCTGGCGTACCTTCGACTACGCCGGCCACGACGTGGTGTTCCATGCCGGTGCCGTGCAGGGCTATCGCGGCCTGGTCGCGCTGGTGCCGGAACGCGATCTCGGCATCGCCATCCTCTGGAATGGCGAAAGCGGCCTGCCCAGCGGCCTGCTGCCGACCGTGCTCGACTCCGCGCTCGGCCTGCCGGCGCAGCGCTGGCTGGACGTGGACACCGACTTCGGCAGCGACAACCTGATGGCCGAGGGCGCCAGCCCGGCGCAGCAGGACAAGCGCAAGGGCAAGGGCGCCTCGGGCAATCGCGCAGTGGCTTCGCCGCGCTGATCAGCCGGGCTCGACAGTGAGCATGAAGGGCGGCCTGCGGGCCGCCTTTTTTGTTGGCCGTTGTAGCGTCGAGCCCTGCTCGACTGTTCGTGCAAAGCGGTCGAGCATGGCTCGACGCTACAGATGCAAAGAGCAGTTCCGCGGCGCTAGTGCGCGAAGTAGTGCATGCCGCCATCCACCGGAATCACCGCACCGGTGATGTAGCCGGCCAGCGGCGAGGCGAGGAACGCCACCAGCGGCGCCACTTCCTCCGGCTCACCGAAGCGTCCGATCGGGATGTTGCTGGCGATGAACGCGCGTCGGCTTTCCTCGGTGGGATGCAGGCGGTCCAGGATCTGCGCGCTGTTGATGCGCCCCGGTGCAATCGCATTCACCGTAATGCCCTGCCCAGCCACCTCTGACGACAGCCCCTTGCTCCACAGATGAAGCGCCGCCTTCGCCGCGGTGGCGGCATTCACTGCACGCGGTTCCATCGAACCACTGAAATTGATCACCCGCCCCCATGCCTGCGCCTGCATGCCGGGCAACAGCGCCTGGGTCAGCCGTCGCGCAGCGGAGAAGTTCAGGGCGATCGCTTCGTCCCAGACATCATCATCGGCATCCACCGTGGTCGGCCGGGAGCCTCCTGCGGCATTGACCAGGATGTCGACCCGCTGCAATGCCTCCCGGGATGCCTCGGCGATGGACCGGATGTCACCGGCGACGGTGACATCGCCAGCCACGATCACCGGTGCTGCGCCGCCTTCGGCTTCGATCCGTGCTGCCAGCGCCTGCAGGGGGGCGCGCTGCCGCGACGTGATGGCAACGCGCACGCCCTGGGCCACCAGCTGCCTGGCGACGGCAGCACCGATGCCACTGGCCGCGCCCGTCACCAACGCGGTACGGCCTGCAAGATTCAAGTCCATGGTGTTCTCCTGTCAGCGTGGCCGGCGAATCCGGCCCCTGCACGACATGCTGTTTGATCACCCCTGATTGATAAACTCCGCGCAGGTTTCAGCATTCAACACCCGGGGTGTCAGATGAACCTGCTGGAAAGCATGCAGGTCTACGTGCTGATCGTGGACAAGGGCAGCCTCAGTGCAGCGGCGGCGGCGATGGATATCTCCGCGACGATGGCCGGCAAGCATCTGCGTGCATTGGAAGCACGGCTGGGCATGCAGTTGTTGAGCCGTACCACCCGGCGCCAGCACATGACACCGTTCGGCGAGGACTACTACACCCGCTGCCGGGAGATCCTGCGCCTGGTGGAGGAAACCGACGCGCAGGCGCAGCACCAGCAGCTGGCACCGGCGGGCACGCTGCGCATCAGTGCACCGGTGATCTTCGGTACGCATGCGCTGGTACCGGCACTGGCCGAGTACATGGGGCGCTATCCGGATGTCCGGGTCGAAGCCACGCTGACCGATCGTGTGGTCGACCTTGCAGAAGAGGGCTTCGAAGCGGCGCTTCGGATCGGCACGCTGGCCGACAGCAGCGTGCTGGTGGCGCGAGCACTGGCCCCCTATCGCCTGATGATGTGCGCCTCACCGGCGTATCTGGCCAGGCACGGCACGCCACGCAGCGTGCAGGCACTTGCCGGCCATCAATGCCTGTCGTTCGAACCGCGCGCACTTGCGCAGTGGCTGCAGGCCGATGCTGGCGAGCTCGACCACGTGCCCGACGGCCGGCTGCAGATCAACAATGGCGAAGCGCTGCGTTCGGCGGCGCTGCATGGCCTGGGTATCGTGCTGCAGTCGGCGCTGCTGCTGGCGGCCGATGTCGAGGCTGGGCGACTGGTGCAGCTGCTCCCAGGGCACGGCCACGCCGGTCGGCCGATGCACGTGGTCTATGCGCACGACCGTTACCACTCCACCCGCCTGCGCAGCTTCCTCGATTTCCTGGTGGAGCGTTTTCCACCGGCACCGCACGGCTAGCGTCGACCGTCAGAAAAGTAGTCGGGCACGGCTCGGCTCGGCTCTACAAACGGCCCCATAAAAAAACCCCCTCCCCGCTGGGCAGCCAGGGAAGGGGGTTTCAGGATGCGGCTATCGGGAAGTACTTAGATCAGCGGCGCCGGGGTTGCCGGCAGAGCGACCGGAGCGGCCTTCTTCTTGCGGGCGGCCGGCTTGCGCTTGGCAACCTTCTTCGCTGCCTTCTTCGGGGCAGCCTTCTTGGTGGCCTTCTTCGCGGTCTTCTTTACTGCCTTCTTGGCGGTCTTCTTGACGGCCTTCTTGGCAGTCGCCTTCTTTGCGACCTTCTTGGCGACCTTCTTGGCCGGCTTGCGGGCCGTAGCCTTCTTGGCAGTCTTCTTGGTGGCCTTCTTGGCTACCTTCTTGACGGCCTTCTTCGCGGTCTTCTTGACGGCCTTCTTGGCAGTGGACTTCTTGGCTACCTTCTTCGCCGCCTTCTTCACTGCCTTCTTCGCAGTGGTCTTCTTGGCGACCTTCTTCGCAGCCTTCTTCACTGCCTTCTTGGCGGTCGCCTTCTTCGCGACCTTCTTCACTGCCTTCTTGGCAGCGGCCTTCTTCGCGACCTTCTTCACCGCTTTCTTGGCGGCGGGCTTCTTCTTCGCAGCTTTCTTGGTTGCCATGGGATGGCTCCTCGTCAGTGATAGGGAGTTGAAACGCCCAGTTGGATCAAACCCGCGGATGCTGCGTGCGGGGACCGCCGGCGCGTCAGGCGCGCCGTTACGGATGCGGCAATGCCCGCCTCGATCGGCGGAGCGGGCATCGGAACGGGAGTTGCCTTGCATTTCTCCGGGGGAAGCGGGGCCATGTCCACCGTCATCAGGGTCGCGGTGGTCTTGAAGGGGCTGCTTCGCATCGGACGATTGATTCTGCGCACTCGGTTGGGCAGGCAAGGTCTGCTGAGGCGAAACCTAATCACGGTTTTTTTTACTGTCAACAACCCCCGCGAAAAATTTTCACATCCGCGCCTTCCCGGGCGCCGTCGGCGCCACCACTCTGCACGGCCTGCAACGACGGTAGAAACGGCGCGCGCGCACGTTGCCTGCATCGATGCCGATGCAGGCGTTGATCAAAAAACACTTGAAATAAGCACTCCGCGCAGATAGGCGCAGGTTGGGCACAACAGCGCGCGCGCATCGTCGATGGTCACCGGCACCGCCGCCAACGCCAGCACAACGGCGCCGCAACGGGGGGCGAAAAGTTTTCACATTCGAACGCTTCGGCGCGGGGCTGAAACGCGGATTTGCGCAAAACTGCGCACGCCCATCGGCACCGTTCGTCTGTCGGCTGATGCCACGCCGAGGGTGCGCAGCGAACCCCGCGTCATGAGTCCGACGCGGTCGCCAAAACAAAAACGGCCACCCGAAGGTGGCCGTTTCAGAATCCGGAAACGATGACTCAGTGGTCTTCGTTCTCCAGGGCCTCGGCGTACGCGTCCGGGTCCAGCAGCTCGTTGACCTCTTCGGCGTTGGTCAGTTCGACCACGAACATCCAGCCTTCGCCGTAGGCATCTTCGTTGATGGTTTCCGGCTTGTCGGACAGGGCCGAGTTGACCTCGACGATCTTGCCGCTGATCGGGCTGTAGACGTCCGAGGCGGCCTTCACCGACTCGACGACGGCGATCTGTTCGCCGGCCTTGGCGTCGGCGCCGACTTCCGGCAGTTCGACGTAGACCAGGTCACCCAGCAGGCCCTGGGCATGGTCGGAAATACCGACGGTGACGCGGCCATTGCCTTCGACACGGGCCCACTCATGGGACTTGAGGAACTTGAGGTCGCCGGGGATCTCGCTCATGGGACTGCTCCAGAGATATGCAGGGGTGGAAAAAACGGGGCTAGTGTAACCAACCGGCCGCCACTGCTGTCAGTGACGACCGGCACGTTCGGATCAGGCGTCGGCGAGCACGCCGGGCTGGGCCTGGCCTTCGCGCACGAACGGGAACTTGACCACGCGCACCGGCACCTGCCGGCCGCGGATGTCGACGGTGACCTCGCCGAGTTCACCAGCCGGCACGCGGGCGAAGGCGATGCCCTTGGCCAGGGTCGGCGAGAAGGTGCCGGACAGGATCTCGCCCTGGCCGCCGGCGGTGGTGACCGCCTGGCCGTGGCGCAGCACGCCCTTCTCGTCCATCACCAGGCCGATCATCTGGCGCGCGGTGCCGGCGCTCTTCTGCGCTTCCAGCACGTCGCGGCCGATGAAGTCGCGGCCTTCATCCAGCGACACGGTCCAGGCCAGCGCCGCTTCATACGGGCTGATCTCTTCGTCCATGTCCTGGCCGTACAGGTTCATGCCGGCTTCCAGGCGCAGGGTGTCACGCGCACCGAGGCCGGCCGGCTTCACGCCTGCCGCCAGCAGGCGGTTCCAGAAGGCGACCACGGCATCCTGCGGCAGCAGGATCTCGAAACCGTCTTCACCGGTGTAGCCGGTGCGCGCGACGAACAGCTCGACGCCATCATCGGACTGCACCTGCAGGGCGGCGAAGCGACCCAGCTTGGTCAACGCTGCACGGTCGGCTTCGCGGGCCAGGCCGATCACGATGTCACGCGCCTGCGGGCCCTGCACGGCGAGGATGGCCAGGTCCGGGCGCTGCTCGACGGAAACGCCGAACGGCGCGGCCTGCTCGCGCAGCCACGCCAGGTCCTTCTCGCGGGTGGAGGCGTTGACCACCATGCGGAAGAAGTCGTCGCCCAGGTAGTAGACGATCAGGTCGTCGATGACGCCGCCGCGCGGGTTCAGCATGCACGAGTACAGTGCCTTGCCGGTCACCTTCAGCTTGTCGACCGAGTTGGCCAGCAGGCGGCGCAGGAACGGCTTGACCTGGTCACCGCGCAGGTCGACCACCGTCATGTGGCTAACGTCGAACACACCGGACTCGCGGCGCACCAGGTGGTGTTCGTCCAGCTGCGAGCCGTAGTGGATGGGCATGTCCCAACCCCCGAAATCGACCATCTTGGCGCCAAGGGCGCGGTGGGTATCGTTGAGCAGCGTCTTCTGGGTCATGACCGGGTCCGGCAGCAGAGGAAACAAGAATCCCCATTATCCCAGATCGGTCGCCCGCAGGCGTGCCGCAGCGCAGCGGTTCGTGGAAGCGGAAGCGCAACCCGCCCTGCCCTTTCCTTTGCACGCCCGGCGATGGCCGCGGCGCCCCGCAGCCACCTTCCTGCTACAGGCGCACCCGCCCACGCAGGATGTCGAGGAACATCACCCAGTCGCCCATGAACGAGTACAGCGGATGCCGGAACGTCGCCGGGCGGTTCTTCTCGAAGAAGAAATGGCCGACCCAGGCGAACCCATAGCCGCAGAACAGAGCGCCAAGCAGGAGCAGTGGCTGGCCGCGCAGCAGGGCAGTGGCGACCAGCAGCAGCACTCCGCAGCTGCCAATGAAGTGCAGCCGCCGCGACACCGGGTGGCGGTGCTCGCTGAGGTAGAACGGGTAGAACTCGCGGAAGCTGGCAAAGCGGGACATGTGCGTGCTCCGGGGGCCGTGGTCACTGCCATCATGCGCCTTCCGCGGAGGCGCCGCTGCGCGCTTGCCGGGCGTGGCCCGGCGGCCGTTGTGGAGCCTGGCTCGACGTTACACCGGGGGCGTGCGTGGACCGAACATGATCACTGCCATGCCGGCCAGGCACAGTGCTGCGCCCAGCAGGTCCCAGCGGCTGGGACGGATGCCGTCGACCAGCCACAACCAGAACAGCGCGGTGCCGATGTAGACGCCACCGTAGGCGGCATAGACCCGTCCACTGGCGGTGGGGTGCAGGGTCAGCAGCCAGGCGAACAGGGCCAGGCTGGCCGCCGCCGGCAGCAGCAGCCAGACGCTGCCCCCCTTGCGCAGCCACAGCCATGGCAGGTAGCAGCCGACGATCTCGGCCAGCGCGGTCAGCAGGAACAGGCCGAGCGTCTTCACGCTTTCTCCGCCGCCTTGGCGTGCTGCCACAGCGCCTCCTGCGCATCCAGGTCCAGTGCGGCCAACGCCTCACCCTGCGCCTCAGCCTGCACTTCCATCGCGCGGAAGCGGCGTTCGAACTTGTGGTTGGCCCCGCGCAGTGCGGCGCCCAGATCGATATCGGCATGCCGCGCCAGGTTCGCGCAGACGAACAGCAGGTCGCCCAGCTCTTCCTGCAGGCGCGCCTTGTTGCCGGCGATATCTCCGCGCTCGAATTCCTCGCGCAGCTCCTGCAGCTCCTCGGCCGCCTTGTCCAGCACCGGCAGCGGGCCCGGCCAGTCGAAACCGACCTTGGCCGCGCGCGACTGCAGCTTCACGGCGCGCTGCCATTCCGGCAGGCCGCGCGAGATACCGGCCAGTGCGGAGGTGTCCTGCTCGCCCTTGGCAGCACGCTCGGCGCGCTTGATCGCCTCCCAGTTGCGCATCACCCCGTCGGCATCGTCGACGCTGACATCGGCGAACACGTGCGGGTGACGGCGCTGCATCTTGTCGCTGATCGCACGGGCGACCTCGGCGAAGGCAAACGCGCCCTGCTCCTCGGCCATGCGTGCGTGGAACACCACCTGCAGCAGCAGATCGCCGAGCTCGTCGCAGAGATCGTCCAGATCACCGCGGTCGATCGCATCGGCGACCTCGTAGGCTTCCTCGATGGTGTACGGGGCAATGGTCGAGAAGTCCTGTTCCAGGTCCCATGGACAGCCACCCTGCGGGTCTCGCAGGCGCGCCATGATCGCCAGCAGGCGTTCCAGTTCATGGCTGGCATCACTGCCGGTGGTAGGGATGTCGTGCGCGCTCATGCGGCCTCCAGGATCAGTCGGACAACCAGTCGCGCCACGGCAGGCTGGTATCACCAAGGGCAATGAAATCGCCGTTCAACAGGGTCTCGCGGCGGTTGTAGCGGAACGGCTTGCCGGTCGCCGCCGACAGCACTGCGCCACCAGCAGCGTGCAGCACGCACTGGCCGGCGGCGGTATCCCATTCGGAGGTCGGGCCGAGCCGCGGGTAGACATCCAGGCCGCCTTCGGCGATCCGGCAGAATTTCAGCGACGAGCCCTGCGCGATGGTCTCGATGCGGCCCATGCGCGCCAGCAGTGCCTCGGTTTCCGGCGAGCGGTGCGAACGGCTGGCAGCGACGCGCAGCGGGGCGGTGGCCGGCGTCCGGGTACGCAGCACGGTATCGTGCAGGCCCTGCCGCCGATAGGCCAGCTCGCCACGCATGGCATGCCAGACGATGCCGGTGACCGGCGCCAGCACCACGCCGAAGGCCGGCGCGCCCTGGTAGATCAAGGCAATGTTGACGCTGAATTCGCCGTTGCGCTTGACGAACTCGCGGGTGCCATCGAGCGGATCCACCAGCCAGTAAGCGCCCCAGTGACGGCGCTGCTCCCAGCCCACCTGCGCCGATTCCTCGGACAGGATCGGCAGGTCCGGGGTCAGCTGGCGCAGGCCCAGCTCAATGACCTGGTTGGCCGCAAGGTCGGCCGCGGTGACCGGGCTGTTGTCGTCCTTGATCTGGACCTCGAAGCCATCGGCATACACCTGCATGATGGCCTGGCCGGCTTCCTGGGCGATGGCGATGGCGGTCTCGCGCAGGTCCGTCGTCAGCTTGATCATCGCGTTCCCTGCAGCCACTGGCGGGCAATGAACAGCGCCGCCAGCGAGCGTCCCTCGGAGAAATCCTCGCGCAGCATCAGCTGGTCCAGATCAGCCAGCTTCCACGGCACCACTTCCAGTTCTTCCGGCTCGTCGCCGGCCAGCTTTTCCGGATACAGGTCGCGCGCCACCACCAACCACGACTGGTGGCTCATGTAGGTCGGGGCCAGGGTCATCGCGCGCAGCACGTCGACCCGGCGCGCACCATAACCGGCCTCTTCCTTCAGTTCGCGGTCGGCGGCCTGCTCGGGGGTCTCGCCGGCGTCGATCCGCCCCTTCACCAGCCCCAGCTCGTAACGGTGCATGCCGGCGGCGTATTCACGTACCAGCAGCACGGTTTCGTCGTCGAGCATCGGCACCACCACCACCGCACCGTGCCCACGGCTGACCAGGCGTTCGAAACGGCGGCGTTCACCGTTGGAGAACTCCAGGTCCAGATGCTGGCGCTGGAAGGGGCCGTTTTCCTCATCGGTGATCCGATGGATGATCGGCAAGCGACGGCCGGCACGGTCATCGTTCATGCGGTATCTCCGCGGCGCCCGGCGCCTGCGCCGGGGCCGATAGAATGTGCAGGCAGCAACATGTTCATGAGCCCGAAATGCTAGCAGACCCAACCCCCTCCCCGCTGGCCCACCACTGGCGGCAACGCGACCTGCAGGTGCTGTGGCACCCGTGCACGCAGATGCGTGAGCATCCGGACACCCTGCCGCTGGTGCCGATTGCCCGTGGCGAAGGCGCGTGGCTGATCGACCACGACGGCAACCGCTACCTGGATGCGGTCAGCAGCTGGTGGACCAATCTGTTCGGCCACGCCGAACCGCGCATCGGTGGCGCTATCGCTGCCCAGGCCGGGCAGCTGGAACAGGTGATGCTCGCCGGCTTCGGCCACGAGCCGGCGATCACCCTCGCCGAACGCCTGCTGGCACTGGCGCCACGCCAGCCCGGCCGTGCACCGCTGGCCAAGGTGTTCTACGCCGACAACGGTTCCGCCGGCGTGGAAGTGGCGCTGAAGATGGCCTTCCAGTACTTCCAGAACCGCGGAGAGCCCCGCCGCACGCGCTTCATCGCGCTTGAGAACGGCTACCACGGCGAAACCCTGGGGGCGCTGGCGCTGGGTGACATTCCGCTGTATCGCCGCGTCTATGCGCCGCTGCTGGCCGAAGGCCTGTTCGCACCGTCGCCCGATACCTACCTGGCCGAACCGGGCCAGAGCGCGGCCGATCGCGCGCGGCAGGCGGCCGATGGCCTGGCCACGCTGTTCGACCGGCACCCGGGCGAGATCTGCGCGGTGATCCTGGAACCGCGCCTGCAGTGTGCCGGCGGCATGCGCATGCATGACCCGGTCTACCTGCAGCGCGTGCGCGAACTGTGCGATGCCCATGGCGCGTTCATGATCGCCGACGAGATCGCCACCGGCTTCGGCCGCACCGGCACCCTGTTCGCCTGCGAGCAGGCCGGAGTGATGCCGGACCTGATGTGCCTGTCCAAGGGACTGACCGGCGGCTTCCTGCCGCTGGCCGCGGTACTGGCCACGCAGGCACTGTACGACGCCTTCCTCGACGACTCGCGCGAGCGCGCCTTCCTGCATTCGCACAGCTACACCGGCAACCCGCTGGCCTGCGCGGCAGCGCTGGCGACCCTGGACATTTTCCGCGACGACGATGTGATCGCGCGCAACCGGGGGATCGCCTCGGTGATGGGGACGCTGGCAGCACCCTTTGCCGACCATCCGCACGTGGCCGACGTGCGCCAGGCCGGCATGGTGGTGGCCTTCGAGCTGTCGCGCGACGGCAACAAGCGCACGCCATTCGACCCGGGCCTGCGACTGGGCCTGCACGCCTACAAGGCCGCACTCAAGCGCGGCGTGGTGCTGCGCCCGCTGGGCGACGTGCTGTACTGGATGCCACCCTACTGCGTGGACGACGAACAACTGGACCTGCTGGCACATACCACGCTGGCGGCCATCGACGAGGCGATTGCATGCGCGTGACCCGCTGCCCCATCGACCTGGCGCTGCACAGCGGCCAGACCCTGACCCTGCCGGAAGAAACCGCCAACCACCTGGTGCGGGTGATGCGCCTGCGCGAGGGGGACACCTGCGTGCTGTTCAACGGCGACGGCTACGACTACAGCGCGACGCTGACCGTGGCCGGCAAGCGCGAGGTCCAGGTCCGCATTGACGCGGTGGAGGCCGTCGGCAACGAATCGCCGCTGGCGATCACCCTGCTGCAGGGCATCGCCCGCGGCGAGAAGATGGACCTGATCCTGCAGAAGGCCACCGAGCTGGGTGTGGCAGCGATCATTCCGGTCAACGCTGAGCGCACCGAGGTAAAGCTGGATGCGGCACGGGCCGAGAAGCGGGTGGCGCACTGGAACAACGTGGTGACGTCGGCCTGCGGCCAGTCCGGGCGTGCGCGCATTCCGCAGGTGGGATCTCCGCTGTCGCTGGCGCAGGCTGTGGCGACACTGCCGGCGCAGACGCTGCGGCTGACCCTGGACCCGCAGGGCGCGCATCGCCTGTCGACGCTGGACGCCGCCCCGGCGGGCGGCATCGTGATCGCGATTGGCCCGGAAGGCGGCTGGTCACCGCGCGACCGCGACCAACTGGCAGCGGCGGGGTTCCAGGGACTGCAGCTGGGCCCGCGGATCCTGCGCACGGAAACGGCCGGGCTGGCCGCGATCGCGGCATTGCAGGCGCGGTTGGGCGATCTTGGTTAAGGCTGGTTCGTGGTAGTGCCGGCCGCTGGCCGGCATCCACGGGATCATGAGGTTGCCGGCCAGCGGCCGGCACTACCGGAAACCCGACCGGCGGATTGCCGATCAGGCCGCCAGCGAATCCAGCGCTGCTTCCAGCGCGTCGAGGTTCGGCAGCAGCGCGCTCTGCTCACCCAGCAGCACGCGCATGTGCACGATCTGCGGCAGGGTTTCTTCGGAGGCGTCGGCCAGCAGGCCATCGCGTGGCACCGAGATCAGCTGCGGGAAGTTCTGCGTCAGCAGCGCGTAGTACGGGCGCTGCGCGTTGCCGCTGAGGGACTTCAGCACCACCACCTTGTTGTGGCCGGCCACCGTCTCCTCGCCCAGCCCCGAAAGGCGTGCGAACGACACCAGCGGCACCTGCCAGCCGTGCCAGCCGATTTCGCCAACCAGCCAGCGCGGCGCATCGGAGACCGGCTGCACCGGCACGCGCGACATCATTTCGGCCACGGTGGCATTGGGCAGCAGTACGCGCTCGTTGCCGGCCTGGATCAGGACGCCGCGGATTTCGTCATTGCTGGCGTAGCTCATGGTGCCTCTCCGTTGTCGTCCTGCTCACCCCAGCGCGCGGCAATTGCCTGCGCCAGTTCCTGCGGTTCACCGGCCACCATGCCGGCAGCAACCACGGCGGTGGCCGCCGCCGGGTCATAGCAGCCCTCGCCCACCTGCCCGGCCACCCATGCACCGGCGGCCGCCAGGTCCAGCGCCGGGCCGACGTGGGCCAGGTCGGCACCGCTGAGCAGCACCAGCGCGGTGTGTTCGGCCGGTAGTGAAGCGAGCGAAATGCCATTGGCATCGCTGTGGAAATGCAGGCCATCGCTGGCCGCGCGCACGCCGATATCATCGGCCAGCACGTGGACCTCGCCCGGCGCGGCGCGCTGGCCGGCCTCGGCCAGCTGCACCGGCAACGGCGAAACACGGGACATCTGCTTGACCAGGTTGCCGTAGCGGCCACCATCCAGGCGCATGTGCACCAGGACCGGCACGCTCATCGACGCGGGCAGTGCGCCGAGCAGGCGACGCAACGCATCCGGGCCACCGATGCCGGCCAGCACCAGCAGCGATGCGGCGCGCGCACCGGCCGGGGCGGCGGCATCCAGATCGACCAGGCTCAAATGATCGGTATCGAACGAGGGCTGCGGCGCGACGACCGGCGCCACCGCTTCTGCCGATGCCGGCGCTTCGATCGATTCCTCGACCAGCGACCAGGCGGTGTGATCGAAGGAGATCGGCGGTGCCGCAGGCGCCGCCGGTTCGACCCGCGCTTGCGGCGGCGAAGGCGGATCCAGTGGTTCGGGCACGACCGGCTGTAGTGCCGCCAGGGCCTGCTCCAGCGCGATCGGTTCGTGCAGGTGTGCCGGCGGCGAGTACAGGCCGTCGGCCGGAACATCATCGGCCCAGCTCAGCGCCTGCTCCAGGTGCGGCTGCAGGGCTTCTTCCTGCGGCACCGGCGCGGGTGCCGGATGGCCGGGCTCCAGCTGCAGGCTGGGCTCTTCTTCGGCGCCCGGCGGCAACACCTGCTGGTGGCCGTGCAGCTTGGCGGCCAGATGGCGCCCCCAACGCTGCACCTCCCAGCCGTCGCGGCGCGCGGCCAGCTCAGCCTCATCGAACACCAGGGTCAGCCCCGGTGCCGAGAGCACGGCTTCCAACCGTTCCAGTGCGTCCTCGATGGCGGCTTCCAGCGCGATCACCACGAACTGCGGATCCGCGGCCTGCAGGACCTGTGGCTCCAGGCCATTCGGATCATCTTCCAGGACCAGCTGCACATCTGCATGCGACAGCGCCTCGCGCAGGCGTTCACGCGCCGCACCGGGGCGGGCCAGCAGGGCGACGGCCGGGGCCGGATGGGTTTCACTCACGGACACGGGCGATCCCCAGCAGGTCGTACACGTTACGCATCAGGTCCAGTTCCTGGTACGGCTTGCCCAGATAACGCTGGACACCGATCTCGAAGGCGCGCTGGCGGTGCTTGTCACCGCTGCGCGAGGTGATCATCACGATCGGCACATCCTTGTAGCGCGGGTCGGCACGCATCGCGGTGGCCAGCTCGTAGCCGTCCATGCGCGGCATCTCGATATCCAGCAGCATCAGGTCCGGTACGCGCTCTTCCAGCCGCTCCAGTGCTTCCACGCCATCGCGGGCGACACTGACTTCGAAGTTGTGGCGTTCGAGGATGCGGCCGGTCACCTTGCGCATGGTCAGCGAGTCATCGACCACCATCACCAGCGGCACCTGGCGTTCATCGCGCGGCGCATTGGCCAGCACCGGTGCCGTCGGATTGGCCAGGAAGCGGCGCACCAGCGGTGCGACGTCCAGGATCACCACCACGCGGCCATCGCCGGTGATGGTGGCGCCGTAGATGCCCGGTACCGATGCGATCTGCAGGCCGACCGGCTTGACCACGATTTCGCGATTGCCCAGCACTTGGTCGATCGCCACGGCAGCGCGCAGGTCACCGGCGCGGACCAGCAGCAGCGGCACCTGGTCCTGGCCATCGGCACGCGCCGGGGCCTGCCCGACCAGGCTGCCGAGGTCATACAGCGGATAGTCTTCGCCGCTGTAGCGGTAGCTGCTGTCGGCGGCCTCGAAGCGTTCGCGCGACAGGCGGCCGATACCACTGACCGAGGCCACCGGCACGGCGAAGGTGGTTTCGCCGATCTGCACGAACACCGCCTGGGTGACGGCCAGCGTCTGCGGCAGGCGCAGGGTGAAGCGCACGCCCTGGCCACGCACCGACTGGATGTCGACCGAGCCGCCGAGCTGGCGCACTTCGTTGCGCACCACGTCCATGCCCACGCCGCGACCGGCCAGCTGGCTGACCTGGTCGGCGGTGGAGAAACCGGAGGCGAAGATCAGGTTGTCCAGTTCCTGCTCGTTCGGCTGTGCATCGGCGGCCAACAGGCCACGGTCGATGGCGCGGCGGCGGATCGCTTCGCGGTCCAGGCCGGCACCGTCATCGGCCACTTCCAGCACGATTTCCGAGCCTTCACGGTGCAGGCGGATGGCAACTTCGCCCTCTTCCGGCTTGCCGGCCGCACGACGCTGTTCCGGCGCTTCCAGGCCGTGGGCCACGGAGTTGCGCAGCATGTGTTCGAGCGGCGCGACCATGCGATCGAGAACGTTGCGGTCCAGTTCGCCGTGGGTGCCTTCCAGGGTCAGGTGGACCTGCTTGCCGGTATCCATGCCGGACTGGCGGACCACGCGACGCAGGCGCGGCACCAGGCCATCGAACGGCACCATGCGCGCGCGCATCAGGCCGTCCTGCAGCTCGGAGCTGACGCGCGACTGCTGTTGCAGCAGCGAATCGTACTGGCGCGACAGATCGTCGAGCACGCCCTGCAGGCCCCCGAGATCGGCCGCCGACTCGTTCAGCGCGCGGCTGAGCTGCTGCAGCGTGGAGAAGCGGTCCAGTTCCAGCGGATCGAACTTCTGGTCGGCATGGTCCTGCTCGCGCTGGTAGCGGGCGACGATCTGCGCTTCGGTTTCCAGGTCGAGGCGGCGCAGCTGGTCGCGCAGTCGCGCATTGGTGCGCTCCAGTTCGCCCATCGCGCCACGGAAGGCGCCGAGCTGCTGTTCCAGGCGCGAGCGGTAGATCGCCACTTCACCGGCATGGTTGACCAAGCGGTCGAGCAGATCCGCACGCACGCGCACCTGTTCCTGCTGCGGACGTGCCAGCGGATCCTCATCGACCACGCCTTCAGCCGGCAGCGGTGCCGACAACGGCGCATCGAGCAGTGCCGGTGCCGGGCTGGCGACCGGTGCCGAAGCGGCTTCTGCCACGCTCGCCACGTTGGCTGCGGCTGCGGCAGCGGCGATATCGGTGGTGGTACGCACTTCGAATGCGTCGACCAGATCCTGCGCCGGTTCCACCACGCGGTGGTCACCGGTGCGGGTCAGCAGCTGGTGCAGGCGATCGAATCCGCGTTCCAGCAACTGCACATCGCGGCGCTCGATCTCGGTGCGACCGGCGGCAACGGCTTCCAGCAACGATTCGATGCTGTGGCCGAGATCGCCGATGGCGTTGATGCCGGCCATGCGTGCGCCACCCTTCAGGGTATGCAGGTCACGCTGCAGGCCGGCCAGCACCTCGCGGTCCTGCGGTGCATCGCGCAGCTCGCTGATCAGGCCATCGCAGTGGTCGAGCAGGTCCTTGCCTTCCTCGACGAAGATGTCGACCAGTTCGCGATCGTAGACGCTGAAGTCGAGCGTATCGGCGCTGTCTTCCGGCACCGGGATGGCATGGACGTCAGGTGCCACGGTTACAGGCACGTCGGCTTCAGGCGCGCCAACTGCCACGGCATCCGACACGGTAACCGCATCGAGGTCGGCAGCTTCGGCGTGGACGTCCACCTGGCCCGGCGCGTCTTCCAGTTCGAAGAAGCGCACCGGCTCGGCGGTGGCCGGCACAGCGGCCTCCGCGACCTCCTCATTCACCGTCGCCGGGGACGGCTGATCGGCGCTCTCTCCTTCACCGATCGCCGCCTCCCCGCCGACGTCCGCATCCTCGGCAAAGGCTTCCGCCTCGCCCGGCGCGAGTTCGCTGGCCTGCAGGCCGAGCACGGGCCATTGCCCGTCGTCGGCCAGGGGCTGCTCTTCGTCGATCACGTGCAGGCCGGCCTCGAGCGCGGCTTCCAGCGAGACCGGTTCTGCAAACCCCGGCGCAGCCATTTCATCCTGCAGGCTCGACAGCTCGCTGTCGAGCGGCAGTGCAGCAGGCGTCTCGAATGCCTCAGCATCCGCGACGTGCGCGTGATCGAACGAGGACGCATTCATGTCAGATGCGACGGCTTCGACAGCGACAGGAATCTCTTCGGCGTCGCGGTCGTCGACCGGCAGCGCACTGGCATCCAGGTACGGCGACAGATCGTCCACGACGGTCAAACCGGCGTCGTCGGACAACAGCAGCACGCTTTCGGCCTCCGCCTCGACATCGTCTACCGCAACGCCCGGAACATCGTCGGCCACCTGGATCGATTCGACCGCCGGTAGCGACGCCTCCTCCTCACCCGGTACGGACGGCCATCCGGCATCGAAATAGCGCGAAAGATCGTCGCTGGCGGTCAGCTCACCGACCTCCAGACCGGCCTCGATCGCCACATCGGCGAACGGAGCTTCCGCAGTATCTGCATGTGCCTCCGCTTCCTGCTCCGGTGTGACAAACGAATGCGGCACCGCATCGGATTCAAGCGCGACGGCCGTCGATGCGTCCGCGTCCAGTTCCGCCGCCGGTTCGTCATCCAGCGCCAGGTCGTCTTCGTCGTCTTCCAGGCCCACCATCGGCCAGCGCGCCTCCGGCAGCTCGCCGGCCAGCGCCTGCAGGCGCTGTGCCAGTACCTGCTGCGGCGCGATGCGCGGCTGTTCGGCCTGCAGCGCTTCCATGGTGGCGGTGATCGCCTGCGCGGTCGCATCCAGCGCGGCCACGCCTTCATCACCCGGCACCACCTCGGCGGCCAGTGCACGCTTGATGTAGGACTCGGCGCCGCCGGTCACAGCCGTGATCTCGGGCACTTCGGTCATCGCGAAGGCGCCGTTCATGGTGTGCACGGCGCGCAGCAGTGCATCGCTGACCGGCCGCGGTGCCTGCTGCGCCGAACGCAGCCAATCCTGCAGAGTGGCCTGGTGGACTTCCACCTCGGCCTCGAGAATCTCGCGCAGCACGCTGTCGATGTTGGCCGGCGTGCCAGCAGCTTCGGCCTCCTCGGCGGTATCGGCCAGCGCCGAAGCGCCCGCCTCCGCGTCGAGAATGCGGCTGATCTCGTCTTCGCCTTCGGATTCGGCCACCGGTGCAACCGGTGCAGCGGCCCCCGGCAGGGGTACGTAGTAGGTCTCCTCGCCTGCACCGACACGATCGGCGATGGCCTGCATGGCCTGCAGGTCGACGCTGATGCGCTGGCCATGGCGCAGCGCCGCGTTCAGCTGCGGCAGCGCCGCATGCGCGTTGTCGACCATCGCCAGCACGGCGGGGGATGCGGCGCGGCTGCCATCCAGCACGCGGTTGAGCATGCCTTCGATCTTCCACGCGAACTCACCCAGGGTGCGTGCGCCGACCAGGCGACCACTGCCCTTGAGGGTATGGAAGATGCGGCGGATCGGGCGCAGCCGGTCCATGTTGTCCGGCTGCATGCGCCACGCCGGCAGCAGCGTGCCGAGATTGGCCAGCTCGTCGTCGAACTCTTCCAGGAACACCTCGCGGATGTCCTCGTCGATGTTCTCGGCATCGTCGTCGAAACCGGCGTCGAAGCCCGCATTGGTGTCGGTGTCGGCGTCGGTCCCGGCCACGGCCGCAAGCACCGCCTCTGGTGCTGCCGCAGCGGCCATTGCCTGCGGATTGAAGCCGGCAGCGGCTGCACTCAGCTCGGCGAAGAACTGGGCGTCGGCCTCGCTGAAATCGATCGGCGCGATGGTGTCGATATCGATCACCGACACGGCCGGAGCGGACGTTTCAGCCGCCGGGCCCGCCGCATCGATCAACGGCGGCGTGATCGACGGTACCGGCAGGTCATCCGGTGCCTCATCCACCTCGGCCAGCACTGCGGGCGATGCATCGGCCAGCGGCGGAACGACGGCATCGACGATTTCCAGCGACGGATGCAACGCGGCATCATCATCCAGCGACAGCGTTTCCATCGCATGCAGCGACAGCACGTCGTCAGCGTTGTCCAGTGCGTCGGCGTCGAAGCGGAACACCACGTCGTCGGCCTCGGCAGCCGCATCCTGTTCGGCCGCCACCGGATCGAACACCGGCGCAGCATCGAAAGCGGTCGCGGAGGAATCCACCGCGTCCGTCATCTCATTGATCGCGGGCGCTGCGGTCTCCTCAGGCACCTGCGGCACCTCGGACAGCGACCACTGCGATGCACTGGAGCGATCACCCTCGGCCAGCTCGAAGCTGACCGGATCGAAACTGGCGAAGGTCGGGCTGCGCTCGTCATCGGCAGGCGCGACAGGGTCGGCCTCCGGATGGAACGGCGCCAGCTCCCACTGCGGGACATCCGGCGCCGGTGCGCTGGACGCCGCGAAGACCAGCGATGCCTCCGCATCATCGTGCGTCGGCAACGGCGAAGCATCGTTATCAGCCGTGCTGGCGGCCACGGCTGCGACAGTGCCCAGTGCGCCGAACATCAGGCGGTTGTCGGACACCATCGGCGCCGGCGTGGCCGGCGGCGGATCGAAGGTGAAGTCCGGCAGCGGCACCGGCACGTCGCCGGCAGCGGGCGCCGCAGGCTGCACCGGAACCTCGATGCGCTCCGGCTGCAGCGGTTCGGCCTGCAACGCAACCGGCTCGCGTTCGACCGGCAGCAGTGCCGGCGCTTCCGGCGCGACGGCATTGCGCTCGGGCAGCGGCCAGTAGCGCAGTGCCTCGAGGCTGCTGCGGGTGATTTCGAGGATGTCTTCGCGGCCCGGGCGGCGGTCGCGCAGGGCTTCCAGGTAGTACTCCAGGCTGGCCATGGCATCGGCCAGGGTGTCCAGCTGGCGGCCGCTGGGCACGCGCTGGCGGCCGATCAGTTCGGCCTCGATGTACTGCTGCACGCCACGCAGGTAATCGGCGGCGGTGCCCAGGTCGAGCATGCGCAGTGCGCCGGACACATCGCCCAGCAGGCGCGGCACATCCTGCAGCTCGGCATGGTTCCAGCTGGTTTCGATGAAGGCGACGAAATGCTCGCGGGCGGCGGCGAAGTTGGCGATGGCTTCATGCGCCAGCACCTCCACCGTGCGCCGGTTCTCGACCGCGCTCGGGTCGTCCTCGCCACTGCCGCCGGCGCCCAGATGGGCAACCTGGTCGTCCAGCGAGGCATCGACGTACAGCAGTGCACCGGCAATATCCAGCAGCAGGTTCTCGTCGATCTGCTGGCGGCCCTCGACCACGCCACGCAGCGCGTCGCGCTGCTGCACGACCACGCCGCGGGCCACGCCCAGGCCCATCATGCCCAGCGTATCGGCCACGGCGCCAAGCTCGTTGGCCTGGGTCTGCAGCTGTTCCGGCGCACCACCGGTGCGCAGGTGCAGGTCAAGCGCATCCTTGATGCGCAGCAGTTCTTCCTTCACTGCGCTGCCGACCGTGTCGAGCAGCTCGCGGTTGCGTCCGCTCAGGCTGCCACGGGCATGGTCCAGCTCGGCCTCGGTGGCGGTGACGCTGTCCGGCGCAAAGGCCAGCAGCACACTGTCAGTGACGCCTTCTTCGCCGCGCGACGCACGGATCTCGTTGAGCAGCGGCATCAGCACGATCGGAATGTCGCGATGGCCGTTCTGCAGGCGTTCCAGGTAGTCGGGCAGCAGCACGCTGCCACGCATCAGGGTCGCGCAGGCTTCATCACGGTCGGCCACGCGGCCGGCACCGATGGCGTTGGCCAGCTGCTCCAGCTCTTCGGCCACCATCGCCGGGGCATACAGCTCGACCATGCGCAGGGTGCCCTGCACCTGGTGCAGGTAGCCGGCGCAGATGCGCATGCGGCTGGCATCGGTCGGGTCTTCCGCGTAGTACTCGACCTCATTGCGCACCTGGCGCAGGGTCTCGTCCAGCTCGGGCTTGACCCAGCCCAGCGCTGCGTGGCTCATCGCATCGCGCAGACTGCTCATGGACGCGCTCCGTTCGCCGCCGCGCGGTGGCCGCGCGAGTTCTGGCGTGGGGAATGGAAATGCTTCATCGACTGGTTCCTTGCTCGCCGCCCTGCCCGCGTCACGCCGGCAGCTTGAAGTCGGCGACCGAACGGCGCAGGTCCGCCGCCAGCTGCGCGAGGTGGCCGATCGACTCTGCGGTCTGCCCGGCACCCTGCGAGGTCTGGCCGGTGATCTGCCGGATCACGCCCATGGTGCGGGTGATGTCCGAAGCGGCGGCCGACTGCTGCTGGGCAGCGATGGAGATGTTCTTGATGAGGGTATTCAGTGCGTTGGACACGCGCTCGATCTCGGTCAGCGCGGTACCGGCGTCCTCCGCCAGGCGTGCACCGGACACCACTTCGGCAGTGGTCTGCTCCATCGAGGTGACCGCTTCGTTGGTGTCGGCCTGAATGGCCTGGACCAGGTTTTCGATGCGTCGGGTCGCACCCGAGGTACGTTCTGCCAGGCGCTGCACTTCGTCGGCCACGACCGCGAAACCGCGGCCCGCTTCACCGGCCGACGCTGCCTGCACCGCCGCGTTCAACGCCAGGATGTTGGTCTGCTCGGAGATGTCGTTGATCAGTTCCACGATCGAGCCGATTTCCTGCGACGACTCGCCCAGGCGCTTGATGCGCTTGGAGGTTTCCTGGATCTGGTCACGGATCTGGTCCATGCCCTGGATGGTCTCGCGCACCACGCCGGCACCCTCGGCGGCGATCACCACCGAGCGCTGTGCCACGTCGGCCGACTCGGCCGAGTTGCGCGACACCTGCTCGATGCTCGCCGCGATTTCGCCGATGCGGTCCGAGGCCGAGGTGATCTGGTTGGCCTGGTGGCCCGCCGCCTCTGCCAGCTGCATGGCGGTGGCCTGCGTTTCCTGGGTGGACATCGCGACCTTGGCCGAGGTGTCATTGATGGTGGTCACCAGATGGCGCAGCTCGTCGACCGCGTAGTTGATCGCGTCGGCGATCGCACCGGTCATGTCCTCGGTCACCGAGGCCTTCACCGTCAGGTCGCCCTCACCGAGCGAGGAGATTTCGTCCAGCAGCCGCATGATCGCCTGCTGGTTGCGGCTGTTGAATTCCACCTGGGTCTGGTAACGCAGTTCCTGCTCGCGCGAGCGGCTGCGCACGTTGGTGGAGACGAAGCCGATGATCGCGATCAGCGACAGCGCACCGGACACCACGCCGATCCAGAAGTTCGGGAACAGGCGGGTGTCAGACACCGAGCCGAACGAGGAGAACGCGTCGAACAACTTGCGGCTGTCATCCAGCATGTGGGCCGAACCCTGGCCCAGCGCGGTGGCGGCGGACTGCGCCGCGAACAGCTGGCGCGAGCTGGCCAGGATCGCGTCGGCGTCCTGCTTCATCGCTTCCCACTTCTGCTGCGACTGCTCCAGCGCGGCCACGGCAGCGGCACCGCGCACGGCGGTGATGCCCAGTTCCTCGTTGCCGTTGCGCAGGCCGTCGAGCACCTGCGAGAACACGGTGATGTCACGCGCCAGCGCATCACCGGAGGTCGCTGCGGCGCTGCCACCGGCACGCATTTCGGTCACGCGGCGGGCCATCGAACCGGCCACCACGACCTGCTGCAGTGCACTGTACACCTGCGACGACGGTGCACCGGAGGCCGACATCGCGCGCACCAGCTCGTTCAGCTGGGCCTGCAGGCCCGGCACCGCGCCGGTGAAGTTGTTGGCATTGCCGGCCAGCGCCAGCACGGCCGGCTCACTGGCCACCAGCTGCCCGGCCTGCTTGCCCAGCGGCGCCCAGGTCTCGCCCAGGGTAGCGATGGCACCGGACACGCCCGGCTCCTTGCCATAGCGGCCCTGCAGCGTCGACACGTTCTGCTCGATCGCGTTGCGGGTGGCCTTGAAGGCGGTGAAGGCCTGGGCGTTGCCGCCGACCGCGTCACGTCCCTGGTTGGCCAGCTGCTGCGACAGCACCTGCAGGTCGGCGGCCTTGGAGCCGGCATCGGCAAGGCGGCTGCCCTGCCAGGTGGCGACACCGGTGTTGACGCCGAACAGGATCATCGATGCCAGCAGCAGGAACAGCCAGAGGTTGCTGCCGCCCAGCCGCAGCTTGCCGGTCTTGGTGGCGTCCGAAGCAGTACTCATCGTTCAACCTCGATCTTCAATGCAGGGGGCGATGCCCGGCCTCAGGCCGCGGCTTGCCGGAATTCAGGAGTGCGCGACAGCAGCGAGAGCGAGAACACGCCCCAGTCATGGCCGTCGGCATGGAAGGCACGGTCGACGAAATGGCCGTAGCGGCCTTCGGCCAACGTGCCCGCTTCGATCTGCTGGTCCAGCTCGAAGCTGCGCTGGCCGAACAGTTCATCGATGGTCAGTGCGACGTCGCCGCCGGCCTGGCGCATGATCAGCACGCGCTGGCCTTCCTGCTGCACGGTGCGCGCGCCTTCCAGGAAGTACTTCAGGTCGACCACCGGGAACAGGTTGCCGCGCAGGTTGCCCACGCCCAGCAGCCAGGGCTGCGCGCAGGGCACCGGGGTCACCGGCGGCATCGGCACGATTTCCACCACTTCGCGGAAATCGGACACCAGCCGGCGCTGGCCGACGCGGAAACCCACGCCACGCCACAGGTCCTGGGCAAACTGCCGCCCGGGCAGCTGCACCGCATGGGCCAGGCTGCGCCGTTCGTAGGCTTCAAGGATGTCGAAGGGCGAGCGCATCAGGCCACCAGCTCGTTGATCCGCGCGATCAGTTCATCCTCGCGCGGTGGCTTGACGATGTAATCGGCTGCGCCCTGGCGCAGGCCCCAGGCCTTGTCGGTTTCCATCGCCTTGGTGCTGACGATGATCACCGGGATGTGCTTGATCGCCGCATCACGGGCCATTGCACGGGTGGCCTGGAAACCGCTCATGCCGGGCAGGACCACGTCCATCAGCACCAGCTGCGGCACCTGGTCGCGGACCAGCTGCAGGCCATCCTCGGCGTTGTCCGCTTCCAGCACCTCGTGGCCGGCACGGCGCAGCCACTGGGTGAACACCGCGCGGTCGGTCGGTGAATCCTCGATCAGGACGATACGAGCCATTGTGCCTTTCCCCCCTGGTCAGGCGTTGACGTATGTGCGGATGGCACCCAGCAGTTCTTCGCGCGTGAAAGGCTTGGTCAGGTACTGCTCCGAGCCGACGATGCGCCCCCGCGCCTTGTCGAACAGGCCATCCTTGGATGACAGCATGATCACCGGGGTCGCCTTGAACAGCTGGTTGCCCTTGATCAGCGCGCAGGTCTGGTAGCCATCCAGGCGCGGCATCATGATGTCGACGAAGATGATCTGCGGCTGCTGGTCTGCGATCTTGGCAAGCGCTTCAAAGCCGTCGGTGGCGGTGACCACCTCGCAGCCTTCGCGCTTGAGCAGCGTTTCCGCAGTCCTGCGGATGGTCTTCGAATCATCGATGACCATCACCCGGAGTCCTGCGAGTTCCCCGCCCGCAGTCGTGTTTTCAGTCATTGCCTATCCCCAAGCGCACGGCCCAATCTCTGGCGGGAGCCGCTGCGAAAGCGTATCTATATCGCACTTTCTGCGCCCGCTTCAAGGCCGGCCCACCGCGCAGGGGGTGGCGCCCGGCTGAACGTGACCGGGTTCGCAATGACTGCGCTGCCGGCAGGCGGACGCTGCGTTGCAGTACGGCAGGGAGGCGCGCGGCCAGCGTTGCCGCTACCATCAACGCCTTGCCTGACAGGTGCGCCCATGCCGTTGAACGTCATCGTGGTGATGGACCCCATCGCCCACATCAAGATCGCCAAGGACACCACCTTCGCCATGCTGCTGGAAGCCCAGCGCCGCGGCCATGCCCTGCACTACGTGCGGCCGGGCGGACTGGCCCTGGAAGGTGGCGTGGCGGTGGCCCAGACCGCGCCGCTGCAGGTGCGCGACGACCCGGCCGGCTGGTATGAGCTGGGCGCGTTCAGCCGTACCGAGTTCGGACCCGGCCAGATCGTGCTGATGCGCAAGGACCCGCCGGTCGACGCCGAGTACCTCTACGACACCCAGGTACTGGACGTGGCCGCCGCCGCCGGTGCCTGCGTGGTCAACAACCCGCAGGGCCTGCGCGACTACAACGAGAAGCTGGCTGCCCTGCTGTTCCCCCAGTGCTGCCCGCCGACTCTGGTCAGCCGCGATGCCAAGGCGCTGAAGGCCTTTGCCCTGGAACACGGCCAGGCCGTGCTGAAGCCGCTGGACGGCATGGGTGGCCGCTCGATCTTCCGCAGCGGCCAGGGCGATCCGAACCTGAACGTGATCCTGGAAACCCTGACCGACGGCGGGCGCAAGCTGGCGCTGGCCCAGAAGTTCATTCCCGACATCACGGCCGGCGACAAGCGCATCCTGCTGGTCGACGGCGAACCGGTCGATTACTGCCTGGCGCGCATTCCGCAGGGCGACGAATTCCGCGGCAACCTCGCGGCCGGCGGCCGCGGCGAAGGCCGCCCGCTGAGCGAGCGTGACCGCTGGATCGCCGGCCAGGTTGGCCCGGAGATGAAGCGCCGCGGCATGCGTTTCGTCGGCCTGGACGTGATCGGCGATTACCTGACCGAGGTCAACGTGACCAGCCCGACCTGTGTGCGCGAACTGGACGCGCAGTACGGCCTGAACATCGCTGGCACCCTGTTCGACGCGCTCGAGGCCGGCCTGCGCTGATGGCGGCCGCACCTGCCGTCCTGCCGCCGCCGCCGCGCGAAGCGCAACGGCTGGGGGCGACCATCGCGCTGTCGGTGCTGGTCCACGCCCTGCTGATCCTGGGCGTGGGCTTCGCCGTGAAGGGTGATGCACCGCTGGTGCCGACGCTGGAAGTGATCTTCAGCCAGACCCGCACCGCACTGACGCCGAAGCAGGCCGATTTCCTTGCCGCCGCCAGCCAGGAAGGTGGTGGCGAGCACGACCGTGCGCAGCGCCCGCGCGACAACCAGGCCGGCATCGTGCCGCAGGCGCAGGCGGGGCTGAGCCCGGTGCCACAACAGCAGCAGTCGGCCGCGCCGGTTCCGCCGCCGCAGGCACGGGTGGTCAGCAGCCGCAACGGAGAAGACACCGTCGCGCAGGCGCAGTCCCGGCCGACGCCGGAACAGCCGGAGCCGGATGCACCGCTGACCGCGCGTGAGCAGCGCGATGTGGAGATGGCGCGACTGGCGGCTGAAGTGCATCTGCGCTCGGCGCAGTACGCCAAGCGCCCGAACCGCAAGTTCGTGTCGGCCAGCACGCGTGAATATGCCTATGCCAATTACCTGCGTGCCTGGGTCGACCGTGCCGAGCGCGTAGGCAACCTGAATTACCCGGACGAGGCCCGGCAGCGCCGGCTCGGCGGCCAGGTGGTGATCAGCGTGGGCGTGCGCCGCGATGGCAGCGTGGAGAGCAGCCGGATCCTGCGAACCAGCGGAACGCCATTGCTGGATGAGGCGGCGCTGCGGGTGGTGAAGCTGGCACAGCCGTTCCCGCCGTTGCCGAAGACCGAGGACGAGATCGACATCCTGCAGGTCACCCGCACCTGGGTGTTCCTGCCGGGCGGCACCCTGCACGACGACCGGTAGGTTTTCTTCCCGGGCCTGCGCCCCGGGGCCCGCTGCAAGCCCAAGCAACTGCAACAGCAGGATCAAGAGCTGCGGTTGGGCTTTGGGTTTGGCGGGGCGGTGTGGGCTTGCAGGACACGCCGCCCCACCTCTGGCAGATCGCGGCGCATCATTGCTGTTGGTAGGTGTCGACCTTGGTCGACACACATCCACGCCACGCGTGGATGCGAGCGAAGCGACCCGCTTTTGACTTTGACTTTTCTTTTTTTGATTTTCCGTGGCGGACGCACACGGAAACTGTCAGAAGTCGGGCGGGGTGGGTTCGCGGGGGTGTCCGCGGCATGGATGCCGCAGCCAAGCCCCCATGGGTGAGGGCGCTTTGCTTGCGAAGCACGGCTTCGCAAGCGCCCGAACGCACAGCCGCCAGCGGCTGGGCCGGACCGCGGAGCGGGGTTCACGGCGCCCCCCGCGAACCCACCCCGCCCGGCCAAGCGAGGCGTTTGATTTACGCGATCAACCAACCCCGCCACGAGGGGCTCAGCCGTTGGCCTTCGCCTTCGCCTCGCGCGCGGCCTGCTGCTCGACCAGGGTCAGTGCCACGTTGTCGCGAAGATAGGCCGGCTCCACCTTCTCCGGCGCAATGGCTTCGCCTCGTGCGAAGGCCGGCACCGCCAGGGTCAGCAGATCCGACGCGCGCGGTAGTGCAGTGGCATCGAATCCGCGCAGGCCAGCACCGAGCTGCGCCACCAGTGCGCCCTCGGCCGCACCGAAACCGGTGCCGACACCGTAGGCCGACAATCCTTCCGGCAACGCCACCACCGCCGGCGCGCACACGCGTTCGGCATCACGCGCGACCGGCAGCCCGTCCACACGCTCGAAGCGAGCGACATACAGCTCCCCCATCCGCGCATCGATCGCCGACAGGATCTGCGTTTCCGCGGCCGGTGCCCGCAGCGCCAGTACCTGCAGCGTCGAGACCGGCAGCAGCGGGCGGTCCAGCGCCAGCGCGATGCCCTGGGCGATGGCAATTGCCAGGCGCACACCCGTGAATGCACCCGGGCCGCGACTGAGCGCGATGCCATCGAGCTGGCGGCGGCTGATGCCGGCTTCGGCCAGCAGCGCCTCGGCCCATGGCAGGCTCAGTTCGGCATGCCGGCGCGGGGCGATCTCGAAACGTTCCAGCACCTGCCCATCCACATGCAGGGCAACGGAACAGGCTTCGGTGGCGGTTTCAAAGGCGAGCAGTTTCATCGGATCAGGTCAGAACAGGGGGAACGTGGCGCCGGGTGCCGGTTGCGGGCCCGCCGCAACAGCGGACGGAGCAGCGGCATCATCGGCCACGGGTGCCCATTGTGGCGTAAAGAAGGCCTGCACATCGGCCAGGCTGCGGGTGCGCCGGAACGGCGGTAGCGACTCAAGGAAGATCCGGCCATAGCCCCGGTTGAGCAGGCGAGGGTCGCACAGGACCAGCACGCCCCGGTCGCTTTCGCTGCGGATCAGGCGGCCGACGCCCTGCTTCAGTGCGATCACTGCCTGCGGCAGCTGTTCGTCGCGGAACGGATTGCCGCCCTGGCTGCGGATCGCCTCCAGCCGTGCCTCGTACACCGGATCGTCAGGTGCGGCGAACGGCAGCTTGTCGATCATCACCACGCTCAGCGCTTCGCCGACCACGTCCACGCCTTCGCGGAAACTGGCCGAGCCCAGCAGCACGCCATTGCCTGATTCACGGAAACGCTGCAGCAGCGTCGCGCGTGGCGCCTCGCCCTGCACGAACAACGGCCACGGCCCGTCGCGCAGCGCCTCGGCGGCCTCGCGCAATGCGCGATGCGAGGCGAACAACAGGAACGCCCTGCCCTGCGAGGCCTGCAACACCGGCCGCAGGGTCTGGATCAGCGCGGTGCCGAATCCGCGCGCTGCCGGATCGGGCAGGCCTTCGGGCAGGTAGCACAATGCCTGCTCGGGCCAATTGAACGGACTCGGCTGGACCAGCGTGTGCGGATCATCCAGGCCCAGGCGGGTGGCGATGTGGTCGAAGCCACCGCCCACGGTCAGCGTCGCCGAGGTGAAGATCCATGCCGCGCGACTGCGCTCGCGATGCTCGCGCAGCGGGCCGGACACATCCATCGGCGTGCGCTGGCAGCGGAAACCACGCGGTGTGAGCTCGTACCAGAGCACATCGGCGGCACTGGCGTGGTCCGCCGGATCGGTATCGAAATCGAGCGCGGGCTCATCATCGCCCAGCCAGCGCTGCAGCCGCGATACCGCTTCGCGCGCCCGCGCATGGCAGGCATCCAGACCCGCCGCCGCTTCGCGCAACGGTTGCAGTGCCTGCTCCAACGTCACCAGGCCGGCCATCACCGTATCGAAACCGTCGCGGACCTGTGGCATGGCCAGCGCACGCCACTGCGTACCACGCGGCGGCAGCCCCTCCATCGCCGAACGCAACGCCAGCAACGCCTGTTGCAACTGGTCGACCGGCTCCTGCAGGGCCGACTGCGCGCCCCCCACGCCGCGTGCCTCGGCCAGGCAGTCGCGACCCAGTTCCTGCCATGGGCGCATGCCGAAACCTTCGCCGAAGAACTGCGCAGCCAACTCTGGCAGCTGGTGTGCCTCGTCGATGACAAAGGCCTGCGCCCCCGGCAGCAACTCTCCGAAACCATCCTGTTTCAGTGCCAGATCGGCCAGCAGCAGGTGATGGTTGACCACCACCACATCGGCAGCCTGTGCACGCTGCCGTGCGCGCACCACGAAGCAGTCGTCCCAGAACGGGCAGTCGGTGCCCAGGCAGTTGTCGACGGTGGAGGTGACCATCGGCAGCAGCGGCGAGTCATCGGCCAGGCCTTCCAGTTCGGCGATGTCACCGAACTCCGAACGACCGGACCAGGCCAGGATGCGTTGGAACTGCGCAGCCTGCTCCGGGCTGGAAAAACGCGGCTCGCCCCGCGCCTGCTGCAGTCGGTAGCGGCACAGGTAGTTCGCGCGTCCCTTCAGCAGCGCGCTGCGCAGGCCGACGCCCAGCGCCTGGCGCACGCGCGGCAGATCGCGGTGGTAGAGCTGGTCCTGCAGCGCGCGGGTACCGGTGGAGATGATGGTGCGCAATCCGGACAGCAACACCGGCACCAGATAGGCAAAGGTCTTGCCGGTGCCGGTACCCGCCTCGGCCAGCAGCAGGTCCCGCTGCTGCAGCGCATCGGCGATGGCTTCGGTCAGGTGCAGCTGTGCCGGACGCGGGACAAAGGCATCCAGATGCGAGGCTAGCGCGCCGCCGTCGCTGAGGGCTTCGCGGCTGGCATGGACAAGGTCGGACATCAGAGGGAAAGGATACCCGGCCGGGCGCTGCCCGGCACCCGTTTCAAGCCGGAGCAACAGCAACAGCAACAGCGGTGTTCATGGCTCTGGGTTGCTACGTGCTGGGCGGGGCGGGAGGGACAGGCAGGACACGCCGTAAACCCATCCATGGGGGCTCGATGGCGCCATCCATGGCGCCAACGGTCCTGCCTGCCCCTCCCGCCCCACCCTCGACAGTTTCCCAGTGACGGATGCACGCACGGCGTAGCGTCGAGCTTGCTCAACTGCCATTTCAGAAGCGGTTGGTGGAACGGGGAAGGAAAAGGAAAGTGGCAAGTGCGCGCAGCGCGCGACCCGCTTTGATCTTCTTTTTCTTTTCCGTGGCTGGACGCACACGGAAACTGTCAGAGGTCGGGCGGGGTGGGTTCGCGGGGGTGTCCGCGGCATGGATGCCGCGGCCAAGCCCCCAGGGACGGGTTCACGGCGTCCCCCGCGAACCCACCCCGCCCGGCCAAGCGCGGCTTTTGCTCCACGCGGCCAAACAGGCAGCCACGAGGGGCTGCGCCGTTGGCTGAAAACTCAGTACCGCTTGATCCCCGGCACAGTGCAGCCTTCAATCTGCGCATGCGCCGACACCGCGTTCTCCTTCTCGCCCCGCGCCAGACGCGACTGCTCGATCGTCGCCCAGTGCCGGCGGCACAGCGGCCCGGTCTTCGAGCCCAGATCCACGGCCTTGCGCGCGAACGTCTCCGCCTGTGCCCACTGCCCCTGCAGCAACGCCAGTTCGGCACGTTCCTGCAGCACCGCCGGATCACCCGCCACGATCTCCAGTGCGTGGTCCAGGCTGCTGGCGGCACCCGCCAGGTCGTTCGCCTGGCGCTGCGCCAGCGCGGCCACCCGCAGGTCTTCCACCTGCGAATCACGCAGCGGCTGCACCGACAATTCCTTGTCGTCCGGACCCGCTGCAGCATCCACCGCAGCCAGGCGCTGCGCCGGCGTGGTGGTGTCGACCGGCTTGACCACCGGCGGCGCGCTGCTCACGCAGGCGGCCAGGGCCAGGCTGAGGCCGGTCAGGGCCAGGGGCTGCAGCAGGGTTCGCATGTTCATCGGCATCATCGGCTCGGGGGAGGAGTGGCGGCGGCAGGTTCGGCAGGTGCTTCCGGTTTGCGGTCCAGGCCGAACCAGCTGCGCCAGCCACCGCCCTCGCCTTCAGCACCGCCCTGCCCGTCCGGCGACACCGCCGGCGCGCACGGTGCATAGGCCGGCGCATAGCCCACCACGAACGGGAAACGACGCGCGCCGGGGCAGCCTTCATCGGTGCTGTTGAGGCCGGTGGGCGCCACCGACTGCCAATCCAGGCCCTTGTTGCTGACCCGAAGCGGCGCGCTCGGCAGGCGCTGGAAGATGCCCGACCAGACCCGCATCGCGCCGGTGGCGCCATACAGACCGGCCTGCTCGTTCTGATCGTTGCCGATCCAGATCACCGCCAGATGATCACCGGTGTAGCCGGCATACCAGCTGTCACGGCCATCGTTGGTGGTGCCGGTCTTGCCGGCGGGCTGCAGGCGGCCGAGGCCATCGGCATTGAGCCGCTGCGCGGTACCGCTGGCGACCACCTGCTGCAGGCCGACACTGATCAGGTTGGCGGCAATCGAATCGCCTTCCTGCGCCGGTGCCGGGGTCTTGTCGTATCGCTTGAGCAGCTTGCCCTGCGGATCGAGCACGCCACGCACCGCGTGCAGCGGCTGGATCTCGCCGCCGGACGCAAGGAACTGGTACAGCTGCGCCATCGCGTACGGACTCTGGTCGGTCGAGCCGAGGATCACCGCCGGGTTGGCCTCGGCCTTGATGCCGGCCAGCACGTGGATCAGCTGGGTCACGCGCTCGGGGCCGACCTGCATGCCCACGCGCACCGTGGCCTGGTTGTAGGAATGCGCCAGTGCGTCGATCAGGCGCACCGTGCCGTGGCTGCGGTTGTCCGCATTGCCGGGGGTCCAGTTGCGGCCGCGGCCGAGCTGCACCGTCACCGGCGAATCATCAACCCAGCTGGCCAGCGAGTAGCGGTCCGGCTGCGCCAGGGCCAGCAGGTACACGAACGGCTTGAGCAGCGAACCCACCGGACGCTGCGCCTCGATCGCACGATTGAAGCCGACCTCGGACACCTCACGACTGCCAATCACAGCCAGCACGTCACCGTTGTGCACATCGGTCAGCACCATGCCGGCCTGCAGTTCAGGGCGGCGCTGGCTTTCCAGCGACTTGATGGTGCGGGTCACCGCGCCTTCGGCATAGGCCTGCGCGGACGGCGACATACCGGTCATCACGCTCAGGCCCGCACCCTGCAGCGCCGATTCCGGATAGTCATGGCCGAGCTGGCGGCGGACCAGGTCAACGTAGGCGGGGAAACGGTTGGCTGCCACCAGGCCGGGCGTCTTGGGCACGCCCAGCGGCGCCTTCAACGCACGCTGGTACTCGGCATCGTCGATCAGCGTGGCCTCGTGCAGCTTGCCCAGCACGAAGTTGCGGCGATCCAGCGCGCGCTCCGGGTTGCGCCGCGGGTCGTAGAAAGACGGCCCTTTGACCAGGCCGATCAGCAGCGCGATCTGCTCGGTCTCCAGCGACTGCAGGTCCCGCCCGAACCAGAACTCGGCGCCAGAGGACATGCCATGGATCGCCTGGCTGCCGCGCTGGCCCAGGTACACCTGGTTGAGATAGGCCTCGAAAATGGTGCGCTTGTCGTAGCGCGCTTCCATGATCAGCGCGTACAGCACTTCATTGAACTTGCGGGTGACCGTCTGTTCCTTGCCGATGCCGAGCAGGCCACTGCGGGCCAACTGCTGGGTCAGCGTCGAGGCGCCCTGGCGGCTCTGGCCACCGGAACGGATCGTCACCCACACCGCGCGCGCGATGCCGGACAGGTCGATGCCGTGGTGGCGGTTGAAGTCCTTGTCTTCCACTGCCTGCAGGCCGGTCACCAGCAGATCCGGCGCCTCGTCCATGCGGATCAGGCGGCGTTCTTCCTGCTTCTGGCCGTACAGGGTAGCGATGCGCGCCGGATCCAGCCGCGCGGCCTTCAGCGCCTTGCGGTTGTCGGCGTCGCGCAGCGAGGCCACGCCACCATCGGCCAGCGACAGTTCCACCCGGCGCGGGGCAACCCGGCCATCGACGTCGTTGTAGCCGCGGCTGGAGATCACGAAGCGACCGCCGTTCACCGCATAGGTGGCCGGCTCCTTGCCCTGCCCGTCATCGCGGTAGGCAGAGGCGGCCAGTTCGGTCTTCAGCGTGGACGCATCCATCGCCTTGCCGGGGGTCAGCACCAGCGGGCGCGCGTACACGCGCGTCGGGATCTGCCAGCGCAGCTCGCCGAAACGCTGGGTCACCTGCTGGTTCAGGTACAGCGTATAGGGAATGAGGAAACCCAATCCCAACGCGACCGCAGCCATGCTCCAGGTGATCAGCCGGCGCCGCCACAGCGGACCGCGGTCCTGCTGGTCGTCGTCGTCGAAATCGTCGATGTCGTCGGAATCGTAGCGTCGGGGCACGGGAGAAGCATGGCAGGGGCGTCAGCGGAGTCTACCCCAGCCCATTTCCCCAAGGCAGGTTCACCAAACTGCCTGTTCAGTGATTTACCGGAGGCAGGGGCCCGGCCTTGCCCCGAAGCCCATCCCACAGCCCTCTCAACATGAACCGCAACCGAATCCAGCGAGGGGCGAGGAACACGCCGTTGCCTACCAGCTTCAGCAGCAGGCGCGGCACATCCTGGGCAATCCACACCCGTGGCGTATAGGCACGCGCGTAGAGCAGAACGCGATTGCGCATGATGAAGTAAAGGCGGAAGGGCTTGTGCACGATCACGCCATCCGGCTTCGTACGTGATGGCAGCAGCTCCTCGCCGATGCTATGGGTCATCTGCGCGTCGCAGATGCCATACAGGGAATAACCATGGCGCTTGGCCCTGAAACACCAGTCCATGTCCAGGTTGTCAATGAACAGGGATTCGTCCATTGCACCGATATCCTGCAATGCCGACATCGGCACCAGCGAACCGGAGGTAATGAGGAAATCGCAGGAGATGCGCTGGCCCGCTCCCCCCCGCAACTTGTGGTTGAACGGGAAGCCAAAGCGAACGAACGGGGCAAGCATGCCACTGCGCGAATCGCGGAACTGCGGGCCGACAGCGGCCACGCGCTCTGCGCGGGCCAATTCGATCAGTGCAGTCCCCAGGACATCCACCATCCCTGGCGCCAGCACACTGTCCTGATCCATCAGCAGCACATAGGCAAAGCCGAGCGCCTGTGCCCGCTCATAGGCCCGGTTCAAGGCACTCCCGAGGCCAACGTTGTGCGCCGAGGCAACTACGCTGATTCCGCCCTTTCCGGCCAGCAGTTCGTCGACATCAACACCCGTGCTGCCATTGTCGAACACCACAAGATGCCCCACCTGCTGCAGCACACTGTCAACCACCCGCCGCAACAGGTCCGGCTCGGGCCCATAGGTGACGATGACAGCGCAGACAAGGGAGGCATCGAAGGCGGACCCCGGACCGGGTCCCTGCGGAATCACTGGATTCATGACGTCATGTCGCTGGCTGCGGAACGCAGGCTGTGTGAAAAACGATGAAAACGACCGAAGGCCATCTCCCGCCAAACCTGCAGCAATAACATTGACAGCAAGACTGACAACTCACTGCACCGCTTGAGCGTGATGCAGCGGCTGGACTATACCCGACCAGTACGACCTGCACGAATCCTGTCGATATCAGTGTGGTCGCAGCTCACCACCGGCGCGGCGCAGGCGGTCTTCGAATGCCGGCAGTTCGGCCAGGTCGGGTTGCAGCAAGCGCGCCTGTTCGGCGGCGTGCGCAGCGAAGGCCAGGTCGCCATTGCCCAGCCGTTCGCTGCCGATCGCCAGCCAGCGCTGGGCCAACCGCAGCCGCGCCGAAGGCAGCCCGGCCGCAGTCGGTGACAGGGTCTGCCAGGCCTGCAGGCAGGCGCCTGCCGCCTGTACACGATTCTGACGCAGATTGTCGTCGAAGCAGCGGCGGCTGGCGGGCAGCAGGCGCGCGGCGGCGGCCTTCACCCGCGCGTCGCGAGGGGCCAGTGACTGTGCTTCGCGCAGCGCGTCGAATGCGCTGTGTCCCGGTGGGCTGATCCATTGCCCTGCACGCTCGGCACGCTCGATCTTCCGCAGATGGTCGCGCAGCTGGCGTTCGCGCTGCGCCGTGCTGATCGCCGGCTGCTGCAGTGCCCGTTGTGCCTGCTGCGCGCGCTGCAGGCGCTGCGCCAATTGCTGTCGGATTGCCTGCGAAGCCCCCAGCTCCGCCGCCAGGGCCGCATCGCGTTGCGCCGCATCGAACTGGAAGTCGTCGGCGGATTTCTGGCTGCGCGCGACCACCGCCTGCAGTGCCTGCTCACGCCCGCGCTGCGCACTCGGATCATCGGCGGCCACTGCCAGCACCGCCAGGAAGCCCTTGGCCGCTGCTTCCAGCTGCTGCCTCTGCAACGCACGCTGCGCCTGTCGCAAGTGCTGGTCGACCGCCCGCGCCAGGGCTTCCTCGCTGGCCGGCAGATCGGCATGGCCAGCATCGAACTGACGGGCACGACGCAGGATCGCGGCCGCCTCGGCCAGCTCCCCGCGTCCCGCCAGCGTGCGCGCCTGCAGCAGCAGGTCGCTCAGCGCATCCTCGCGCCCTTCCAGCGCCGGCAGATTGTCCGGCTGCAGGGCCAGGATGCGCTGGAACAAGGGCAGCGCACTGCTGTCGCCGTCATCCAGGCGTCCAGCAGCGAACGCGTTGCGTGCCTGTGCCAACAGCGCACCAATGCCCGCTCCGGCACTGCGTCGCGCCTGCAACTGGCGGGCGACCGCATCCGCTTCACCCTGCGGCACCTGCAGCTCACGGGCCAATGCCAGGGCCTGCGTGCTGCCATCCAGGTCATCAGCCTGCAATCGATCACGCGCCTGTTGCAGCGCTGCCGCGCCGGTATTGGCCAGGCCCTGGCGTGCCTGCGGGCGATCACCGTCCAGTGCCAGCACTGCCTGGTAACGCTCACGCGCACCACTGCCATCGGCATCGCTCAGGCGACCGGCGGCCAATGCACGATCCCCCTCGGCCAGCAGTTGTTCGATCTGCGGCTCGTCCCAGAACCAGTCTGCCAACGGCTTGCGCAGCAGGACCAGCAGCACGAACACGGCCAGCGCTGCGAGCAGCGCCCAGCGCCAGATCCGGCGCGCATGGCGCGCCTGCAGCCACCACCAACGCCCCTCTCGACGGACGCGGTCCAGCGCAGGATGTTCAGCGCCATGCGGGCGATGCGGGGGCTCGCGTTCCATGCGTGCAGGGTAGCCGGGGCAGCGTGAAGCTCAGCCGAGGCGACGCGCCTCGCTCACGCCCGGCAGCGCATCAAGCTTGCCCAGCAGGGTCGACAGCTGCCCGTAGTCACTCACCTTCAGCCGCAGCCGCAGATGGGCACGGCCACTGTTGCGCACGTTGTCACTGTGGATGTCGAGCACGTAGGCGTCTTCCTGGGCGATCAGGTTGGTGATGTCCTTCAGCAGCCAGCGGCGGTCAACGGCAGTCACCACCACGTCCACTTCGTAGCCACCGCCGGCCTGGCCCCACTCCACCGGCAGGATGCGCTGCGGGCTGGTGGCTACCAGCCGGGCCAGCGCAGCACAGTCTGCACGATGCACGGTGACACCACGGCTACGGGTCAGGTAGCCGACGATCGGCTCGCCGGCCACCGGCTGGCAGCAGCGTGCCAGCTGCACCAGCAGGTTGCCCACGCCCTGCACGGTGAACTTGGACTTGCCCAGGTTCTCGCGGCGCGCGGTCGGCCGCGGCAGGGTCGGCGCGGGTGCGGGCTGGCTGGCGGCACGCTCCGCCTCCAGCAGGGCGCGGCTGACCTGGTTCGGGCCGGTATCGCCCAGCGCCACCTGGATGTACAGGTCATCGACGCTGTCGGCATGGAACTTCTTCGCGGCAACGGCCAGGTCCGAGTGCTGCAGGCCCAGTCGCTTCAGCTCGCGCTCGAGCAGCTCGCGACCGGCCTGCACGTTGCGCGCGCGGTCCAGCTTGTGGAACCAGCTGCGTACCTTCTCGCGCGAGCGGTTGCTGGCCAGGAAGCCGTTGGCCGGCATCAGCCAGTCGCGGCGCGGGTCGGCCTCCTTGCCGGTCAGGATCTCGACGCGGTCGCCGCTGCGCAGGCGATAGGTCAGCGGCACGATACGGCCGTTGACCTTGGCGCCGCGGCAACGGTGCCCGACCATGGTGTGCACCTGATAAGCGAAATCGAGCGGCGTAGCGCCCTGCGGCAGGTCCAGCACCTCGTCCTTCGGGCTCAGCGCGTAGACCCGGTCCTCGGTCAGCTCGGCATCAAGCGCCCCGGCCAGTTCATTGCCCTGGCCGTCCTGCGCCTGCTCCAGCAGCTGGCGCATCCAGGTGATCTTGCGATCGAAGGATTTCTCCGCGCCCTTGCCGCCTTCCTTGTACTTCCAGTGCGCGGCCACACCCAGTTCGGCCTGCGAGTGCATTTCGTGGGTACGGATCTGCACTTCGATGGTGCGCCCTTCCGGGCCGACCACTGCGGTATGCAGCGAGCGATAGTCATTGGCCTTGGGCCGGGCGATGTAATCGTCGAACTCGCTCGGCACCGGTGCCCACAACGCATGCACCACGCCCAGCGCCGCATAGCAGGCGGCGACGTCGTCGACCATCACGCGCACCGCACGGATGTCATACAGCTGGTCGAAGGCCAGCCGCTTCTTCTGCATCTTCCGCCAGATGCTGTAGATGTGCTTCGGGCGGCCACTGACCTCGGCCTTGATGCCCTGGGCGACCAGCTCGCGCGACAACACCCTCTTGACGTTCTCGACGTAACGCTCGCGGGCGATGCGGGTTTCGTCCACCTCGCGGGCGATGCGGCGGTAGGTTTCCGGTTCAAGGTGGCGGAACGCCAGGTCCTCCAGCTCCCATTTCAGCTGCCAGATGCCCAGGCGGTTGGCCAGGGGCGCGTGGATGTCGCGGGTCAGCTGGGCCAGCGCGCGGCGCTGCTCCTCGTCCAGCTTGTCGGCCGCACGCATCCGCGCCAGCTGGCGTGCCAGCAGGATCGGCACCACGCGCAGGTCGCGGATGATCGCCAGCAGCAGCCGGCGCAGGCCTTCACTGTTGCGTCCAGCCTCACGGCCGGCATGCAGCGCCCACACCGGGTCGGCCGCATCCTGGCCATCGAGCAGACCGATCACCGCCGCCTTGTGGTTGCCCAGCGGCAGCGGGTCCAGGCTGGCGCGCAGGCCCGGCAGGTCGAACAGCAATGCTGCCACCACCGCCCCCTCGTCTGCCGAGAGCATCGCCAGCGCATCGAGGGTATCGCCCAGCACCGACCAGGTGGCACGCATCTGGTGGTCGCAGTCAGGCGCTTCCCAATGCTCGCGCAGGGCCTGGCGCAGCGGAGCAGGCAGCACCGCTGCCGAGGGACGGTTCAACAAGGCATCCAGGCCAGGGACGGAAGCGCGGTTCACAGCATCGAGCAGGCAAGACAGAGGCCCCTACACTAGCGCCGGCGCCGTTCAGGGACAATCACCGCGGCCACCATCACCCGGCATGAAGACATGCCGCTACACTCGCCAACACACTCAGGAGAGACCCGCCATGCCTTCGATTGCCCTGCGCGTCCGTCCACGGCTACTGGCCTGTGCCGCCGTGCTGCTGTCCCTGTCCGCGCCTGCGCTGGCCCAGCGCGTGGTGGAGGGCGACCTGCAGCAGCAGATGTCGCCCACCGAGTTCAGGGCCGCCGGCCTGGACAAGCTCAGCGCCGGTGAACTGGCCACGCTCAACCGCTGGCTGCAGGGCAAGGTCGAGGCGGCCACCACCCAGGCCGTCGCCGCAGCGCGCGAAGAAGGCCGCCAGGAAGTGATCAAGAAGAACCGCGGCTTCCTGGACTTCGGCAGCAGCGAACCGATCGAAAGCACCCTGCAGGGCGAATTCCGTGGCTTCAGCCAGGGCCGCCGCTACGTGCTGCAGAACGGCCAGGAGTGGGAGCAGATAGATGCCACGCATTATTCCGGTGGCCGCAAGGAAGCCCCGAACGTCAGCATGCGCCCGGGCGTGATGGGGGCCTGGTACATGAAGGTGGACGGGGTGAACGTGCAGCCGAAGGTTCGCCGCACCAAGTAACGCCCGGGCATTCCGACCGCGCCGGATCCATGCCCGGCGGCCATGGTCGCCCGATGGGGCGACCATGGCCCGCGGTCACGCCTGGCGCAATGCGGTCACCCGCTGCGCCAGCTTCTTCGCTGAGATGCCGGTACGTGCGCCCAACTCCTGCGCGAACAGCGATACCCGCAGTTCTTCCAGATCCCAGCGCAGGGCCTGCCACTGCGGCCGCTCGCGCAGCCCCTGCTGCTCACCCACCTCCAGCGCCTCCAGGAACGGATGCAGTTCCAGCATGCGCGCCTGGTCGCGCGGCGGATCACGCTTGGCACGCTCGGTGCGCAGGATCATCGCCTTCAGGTAGCGCGGGTACTGCGCCAGCGCATCGGCAGGCGTATCACGCAGGAACCCGGGGTGGATCAAGCCGACCAGCTGCGCTTCCATATCGTCCAGGTTGCCGCGCGCCCAGCCCATCAACGGCGCCTCCAGCATCGGCTTCAGTTCCGCCACCAGCGCCAGGATGCTTTCGGCCAGCTTCAGTCGCGACATCGCCTCACCGAACAGGGCCTTGGCGGCATGCTCGCGGCGCTGCTCGAAGGCCGCCGCATCGCGGATGTCTTCCAGGCCCTCGGCCAGCACTGCGTTCATCGCCGCATCGACCAGGTCACCGCGCAGGCGCTCCTGCGACTCAATCGCGGCATACAGCAGGCCGGTCTTGGCCCCAACCGGCAACTGCTTGCGTGCCTGCTTCACCTTCTCGGCCAGGGCGATTTCCAGCAGGCGGCGTACGCCCAGCGGATGGGCCTCCTGCGCCTGCTGCCGATCGGCGAAGATGCGCAGCGCAACGCTGTCGCCCTCGTCCAGCAACGCCGGATAGGCCGGTACACCGGCCTCACCAGGCACCTGCAGCGGAACCGGTGTGGCCGGGAACGTGCGCAGGCCATCGGCCGCCATCTCGCGGCCGGCACGTGCAGCGAAGGCATCGCCGGCACGGCCGCCGAACTTCGCGCGCAACGCATCGAGGTCGCGCGAGGTCGCCAGCACCTTGCCCTGTTCGTCGCGCAGGCGCAGATTCATGTGCAGGTGCGGCTCGATCGAACCGGGTTCGAAATCGAGCGCGGTCACCGTGGCGCCGGTGGCGCGTGACAGGAAGCGCGCCAGTTCCCCGGTGATGGCATCGGCGCTGGGCTGCGGGAACGCCTCGTAGAACGCGCGGCCGAAGTCCGGCGCCGGCACGTAGTTGCGACGCATCGCCTTGGGCAGGCTGCGAATCAGTGCCGAGGCCTTGTCGGCAACGAAGCCCGGTGCCAGCCATCCCAGTTGCACCGGGTCCAGCGCATTGAGCAGGTGCAGCGGCACGTCCAGGGTCACGCCGTCATCGTCGGCCCCCGGCTCGAAGCGGTAATGCAGCGGCAGCCGCGCCTGGCCCAGCGCCAGGTACTTCGGATAGCGCTCCTGTTCGCTGCCCTCGCCCGGCAACAGGTCGACCAGCGACCAGTGCAGGGTCTTGCGCTGTTCCGGTGCCAGCCCCTTCCACCAGGTATCCAGACCCGCGGCAGAATGGATCTGCGCCGGCACCCGGTCCAGGTACCAGCGCGCCTGCCAGTCCTCGTCGGCCACGATGCCGGCGCGGCGCAGCTTGGCTTCTTCCTCGCGGGCGATCTCCAGCACTTTCTGGTTGTCGGCCACGAAACTGGCGCGGGTGTTGATCTCGCCGGTCACCAGCGCCTGGCGCACGAAGATGTCATGCGCTTCGCCCGGTTCGATGCGGCCGTAGTGCACCGGCTTTTTCGGTGCCAGCACCAGGCCGAACAGGCTGATCTGCTCGGAGGCCAGCACCTGGCCCTGCGCGCGCGACCAGTGCGGGTCGAAGTGCTTGCGCAGCAGCAGGTGCGGCAACTCGGCGATGACCCAGTCCGGCTCGATCGCGGCCAGGGTCATGCCCCACACCTTCTGCGTATCCAGCAGATTGGCCACCAGCAGCCACGGCGGCGGCCGCTTGGACAGCGCCGAACCCGGGAACGGCAGGAAACGGCGCTGGCGTGGCGCCTGGAAATCGCCCTTCTCGGTGCGATGACCGATCTGCATCGGCAGGCCTGCCACCAGCGCGCGGTGCAGGGTCTGGTAGGCAGCGGCACGCACGCGCTCGCTGAAACCGCCGCCCACCGGCGCCTGTTCCTTCTGTGCACGCACGGCCACTGGCGCCGGCGCCGCTTCGGCCTTGCCTTCGCGGGCCAGGCGCGCGGCACGGTGCAGCTGGCCACGGGTGGCTTTCACTGCGGCGGCATCATCACGCGCCGGGGCCGGTGCACTGCTGCCGGCCAGCAGCGGCGCCATCGAGGCATCACTGGCTTCTTCCTTCCAGCCCAGTTCCTCGCACAGCAGGCGCAGCTGGCGGTGCAGCTCGCGCCACTCGCGCATGCGAAGGAAGCCGAGGAAATGACGGCCGCACCAGTCGCGCAGCTTGGACTGGGTCAGGTCTTCATGGGCCTGCCGATAGGCATCCCACAGGCGCAGCACGCCGACGAACTCGGAACGTCCATCGGCGAACTGCGCATGCGCGCTGTCGGCCGCGCCGCGGGCTTCAGGCGGGCGTTCGCGCGGGTCCTGGATGCCCAGGAACGAGGCGATCACCAGCATCGGCCGCAGGCAGCCGGCGGCCTGCGCGGCGACCAGCATGCGCGCCAGCTTCACGTCCACCGGCAGGCGTGCCATCTGCTTGCCGATGGTGGTCATGCGCCGCTCGGCGTCGATCGCGCCCAGCTCGGTCAGTTGCTGCCAGCCATCGGCCACCGCGCGCTCGTCCGGCGCTTCCAGGAACGGAAACTCTTCGATGCGGCCCAGGCCCAGCTGCAGCATGCGCAGGATCACCCCAGCCAGGCTGGAGCGGCGGATTTCCGGATCGGTGAATTCCGGCCGCGCCTGGAAATCGGCCTCGGCGTACAAGCGGTAACAGATGCCCTCGGCGATACGTCCGCAGCGGCCCTTGCGCTGGTTGGCGCTGGCCTGCGAGATCGGCTCGATGTGCAGGCGGTCCAGCTTGTTGCGCGGACTGTAGCGCTTGACGCGGGCAAAGCCCGGATCGACCACGTAACGGATGCGCGGCACCGTCAGCGAGGTTTCCGCCACGTTGGTGGCCAGCACGATGCGCCGGTTCGGGCCAGGGTTGAACACGCGGTCCTGGTCCTGGTTGGACAGGCGCGCGTACAGCGGCAGTACCTCGGTATTACGGTACTTGCGGCGCTCCAGCGACTGGTGCGCATCGCGGATCTCGCGTTCGCCCGGCAGGAAGATCAGCACGTCGCCGCGCGCATCCAGGCGGGTGATCTCGTCGATGGCCGACACGATGGCGTCGTTGACGGTGCGTTCGCCCTGGTCTTCGCCCTCGCCTTCCAGCGCGCGATAGCGCACTTCCACCGGGTAGGTGCGGCCTTCAACGCTGATCACCGGCGCATTGTCGAAATGCTGGGCGAAGCGTTCGGTGTCGATGGTGGCCGAGGTGACGATCAGCTTCAGGTCCGGGCGCTTGCGCAGCAGCTGCTTCAGGTAGCCCAGCAGGAAGTCGATATTGAGGCTGCGTTCGTGCGCCTCGTCGACGATGATCGTGTCGTAGTTCGACAACCAACGGTCACTGGCGATCTCCGCCAGCAGGATGCCGTCGGTCATGAACTTGATGCGGCTGTCTTCGCTGACCTTGTCGTTGAAGCGCACCTGGTAGCCGACCAGCTGGCCCAGTTCGCTCTGCAGTTCCTGCGCCACGCGGCTGGCCACCGCACGTGCGGCAATCCGTCGCGGCTGGGTGCAGCCGATCATGCCGGCCTGGCCACGGCCCGCGGCCAGGCACAGTTTCGGCAGCTGGGTGGTCTTGCCCGAGCCGGTTTCACCAGCGATCACCACGACCTGGTGGTCGCGGATCAGCCCGATGATGGCATCGGCTTCACGCGCAATCGGCAGCTGCGGGTCCAGAGTAATGGACGGCTGCTGCTGCGCCCGTGTCATCCGGCGCTGCACCGACGCCTGCAAGGCCTGCTCGAAGGTGGCGGCCAGTGCCGCATCCTGTGGCTTGGCCTGGCAACGCGAGAGCATCCCCAGCAAACGGCCCCGGTCGCGGCTCATGGCGCCGTCGATGGCGACGCGCTGTTGGCGCAGGCGGGGCGATGGATTTTTATCGATAGAGTTCATCAATCGGTTCGTTCAAAACTTTGAAAGCGACCAGTCATCACGACCGGTTTATTGTGAAGGCCAACGATTCCACAAGGAGGAACCCCATGGCGAAGACCAAGAGCACGACCAAGGCCAAGACCGGCAAGCAGAAGCTTGCAGCGGCGGCACCGTCGGCGCCGAACATCGATATCGGGATCACCCAGGGCGACCGCAAGAAGATCGCCGACGGTCTGTCGCGCTTCCAGGCCGATGCGTTCACGCTCTACCTGAAGACGCACAACTTCCACTGGAACGTGACCGGGTCGATGTTCAACTCGCTGCACACCATGTTCGAGACGCAGTACACCGAGCAGTGGGCGGCACTGGACGATGTGGCCGAGCGCATCCGCGCGCTGGGCTTCAATGCCCCGGGCTCCTACCGGGAATTCGCTGCGCTGACCTCGATCGCCGAGGAACCGGGCCTGACCGACAGTGCGGACTGGCGTGAAATGGTACGCCAGTTGGTGGTCGCCAACGAAGCGGTCTGCCGTACGGCGCGTGAAGTACTGGACGTTGCGGCCAAGGGTGACGACGCCCCGACCGAGGATCTTATGACCCAGCGCCTGCAGACGCACGAGAAGTACGCCTGGATGCTGCGTTCCCTGCTCCAGTAAGAGTTGGGGGGCTTCGGCAGGGCTGCGCCCTGCACCTGCCGAAGCCTTCAAGCCAGAGCAACGTCAACGTCAAAAGCTTGTTTCCTGAGGGTTGGCGGGGTGGGTCCGGTTGCGGGGGACGCCGTAAATACGTCCATGTAGGCTCGGTCGCGCCATCCATGGCGCTCACGCCCCCGCAACCGGACCCACCCCGCCTTCGACAGATTTCCGCGAACTGCCGGCAAAGCTTGGGGTCAGAGCCGTTTTCCTTCGGAAAACGGCTCTGACCCCATTTTGTTTGTCGATATCTGACAGATTTCATCCACGCATGGCGTGGATCTACTGGCCACCGGGCCAAGTCTGGGGGGAGAGCCCCCTGAGTCAGGGGGCGGCCGCGAAGCGGCGGGGGTCTGGGAGCTGGTAAGTGGGGCCCGCGTTTCGCGCAGCGAAGCGTGGGAGCGGAAGCGCGCATGCGATGGCGCGTTCCCAGGGCGCAGCCCTGCCGAGACACCCCCGCCGGGGTAAACTAGCCGGATGGCTTCCCGTCCCGCGCACGACCTGCTCCAACGCGTCTTTGGTTACGACGATTTCCGTGGTCCCCAGCAGGACATCGTGGAGCATGTGGCTGCCGGTCACGATGCCCTGGTGCTGATGCCCACCGGCGGCGGCAAGTCGCTGTGCTACCAGGTCCCGGCCCTGCTGCGTGACGGTTGCGGCATCGTCATCTCGCCGCTGATCGCGCTGATGCAGGACCAGGTCGAAGCCCTGCGCCAGCTCGGCGTGCGTGCCGAGTACCTGAATTCAACCCTTGATGCCGAGACTGCCGGCCGCGTCGAGCGCGAACTGCTCGCCGGCGAGCTGGACATGCTCTATGTCGCCCCGGAGCGACTGCTGACCGGTCGTTTCCTGTCGCTGCTGTCGCGCAGCCAGATCGCCCTGTTCGCCATCGACGAAGCGCACTGCGTGTCGCAGTGGGGCCATGATTTCCGCCCCGAGTACCGCCAGCTGACCGTGTTGCACGAGCGTTGGCCGCAGATCCCGCGGATCGCGCTGACCGCCACCGCTGATCCGCCGACCCAGCGCGAGATCGCCGAGCGCCTGGACCTGCAGGAAGCGCGACATTTCGTCAGCTCCTTCGACCGCCCCAACATCCGCTACACCGTGGTGCAGAAGGACAACGCGCGCAAGCAGCTGACCGATTTCCTGCGCAGCCACCGTGGCGAGGCCGGCATCGTCTACTGCATGTCACGGCGCAAGGTCGAGGAGACCGCTGAATTCCTCTGCGGCCAGGGCTTCAACACCCTGCCCTACCACGCCGGCCTGCCGCCGGACGTGCGCGCCAACAACCAGCGCCGCTTCCTGCGCGAAGACGGCATCGTGATGTGCGCCACCATCGCCTTCGGCATGGGCATCGACAAGCCGGACGTGCGCTTCGTCGCGCATACCGACCTGCCCAAGTCGATGGAAGGCTACTACCAGGAAACCGGCCGCGCCGGGCGCGATGGCGAGGCCGCCGAGGCATGGCTGTGCTACGGCCTGGGTGATGTGGTGCTGCTGAAGCAGATGATCGAGCAGTCCGAGGCCGGCGAAGAGCGCAAGCAGCTGGAGCGGGCCAAGCTCGACCATCTGCTGGGCTACTGCGAATCCATGCAATGCCGCCGCCAGGTGCTGCTGGCCGGCTTCGGCGAGACCTACCCCAAGCCCTGCGGCAACTGCGACAACTGCCTGACGCCGCCGGCCTCGTGGGACGCGACCATTCCGGCACAGAAGGCGCTGAGCTGCGTCTACCGCAGCGGCCAGCGCTTCGGCGTCGGCCACCTGATCGACATCCTGCGCGGCAGCGAGAACGAGAAGGTAAGGCAGCAGGGCCACGACAAGCTCAGCACCTATGCCATCGGTCGCGATCTGGATGCGCGCACCTGGCGCAGCGTGTTCCGCCAGCTGGTCGCCGCCAGCCTGCTGGAAGTGGACAGCGAGGGCCACGGCGGCCTTCGCCTGACCGACGCCAGCCGCGACGTGCTGACCGGTCGACGCCAGATCAGCATGCGCCGCGACCCGGCCAGCAGCACCAGCGGACGCGAGCGCAGTGCGCAGCGCACCGGGCTGTCGGTGCTGCCGCAGGACCTGGCCCTGTTCAACGCGCTGCGCGGCCTGCGCGCCGAACTGGCCCGCGAACAGAACGTACCGGCGTTCGTGATCTTCCACGACAGCACCCTGCGCAACATCGCCGAGCAGCGCCCGACGAGCCTGGATGAACTGGCCCGGGTCGGCGGCATCGGCGGCACCAAGCTGAGCCGCTATGGCCCGCGCCTGGTCGAGATCGTGCGCGAAGAAGGCTAGCAGCGGGCTCGGCTCTACATTGGTGCAGGTCCAACCTTGAACCAGCCATTCAGCTGGAAGTGCATCGGCGCCCGCTTGCGGCTAGATTAGCGCCATGTCCCTGGCCTCGACCCTGCTCCGCGTCGTGCTCATGCTCAGCCTGTTGCTCAACGGGCTGAACGCGGCCATGGCCAGTGGTCACGAAGACATGGGCCGGATGGCGCACGCCGTGGCCGCCGCTGTTGATGGCGGCGCCCCCGACTGCCACCACCACGCCGGCATGCAGGCCGACCCGGCCCCGCAGGCCAAGTCCCCGGCCCACGACGCCCACTGCCAGATCAAGGACTGCGTACGCAGCTGCGCCCAGCACCCGCTGCTGGTGGTGCAGCCGTTGCCGTTCATGGCCGGACCGGCGCTGTCGCTGGCCCCGCAGCCGATGCCGGCCACCGGTCGGCCGGCGCCGCCGCTGCCGCCGATCTCTCGCCCTCCCATCGGCTGATTCCACACGCACCGTGCGCGCTGCGCACCGTAGCCGGCCGCCTGCCGGCGTCTTCACGTGTCTGGAGTCACCACCATGAATACCCGCATTCCCCCCGGTCCGGGCGCTGTGCCCATGCCGTCGCGCCGCCTGTTCGTGCAGGGCCTGGCCGCCGGCGGCGTGGTTGCCGGCATTTCTGCTGTCGGCGTGCCGCAGCGCGCGCTCGCCGCCGCTACTGCCGTCCCCCGCCTGGCCGGCGCCCCCGCCGTGCTCAGCGACACCCGCATCGAACTGGCCATCGGCGAATCGCTGGCCAACTTCACCGGCCGCACCCGCCCCGCGATCACTGTCAATGGATCGCTGCCGGCACCAATCCTGCGCTGGCGCGAAGGCCAGACCGTGGACCTGTTCGTGCGCAATACGCTGGAACGCCATCCGACCTCGATCCACTGGCACGGCATCCTGCTGCCGGCCAACATGGACGGCGTGCCCGGCCTGAGCTTCAACGGCATCGGCCCCGGCGAGACCTACCACTACCACTTCGAGCTGAAGCAGTCGGGCACCTACTGGTACCACAGCCACTCGATGTTCCAAGAGCAGGCCGGCCTGTACGGCGCGCTGATCATCGACCCGGCCGAGCCGGCGCCGTACCGGCACGACCGCGAGCACGTGATCATGCTGTCCGACTGGACCGACATGGACCCGGGCGCGCTGTTCCGCCGCATGAAGAAGCTGGCGGCGTATGACAACTACTACATGCGCACGCTGCCGGACTTCCTGCGCGATGTGAAGCGCGATGGCTGGTCGGCAGCGCTGTCCGACCGCGGCATGTGGGGACGGATGCGGATGACGCCGACCGACCTGTCCGACGTCAACGCCAACACCTATACCTACCTGATGAACGGCACTGCCCCGGCCGGCAACTGGACCGGCCTGTTCCGCAGTGGCGAAAAGGTGCTGCTGCGCTTCATCAACGGTGGGTCGATGACCTACTTCGACGTGCGCATCCCCGGCTTGAAGATGACCGTGGTCGCCGCCGATGGCCAGTACATCCATCCGGTCAGCATCGATGAATTCCGCATCGCTCCGGCCGAGACCTACGATGTGCTGGTGGAACCGAGCGGCCAGGATGCCTACACCATCTTCTGCCAGGACATGGGCCGCACCGGCTACGCTGCCGGCACGCTGGCGGTACGCCACGGCCTGCAGGCGCCGATTCCCGAGCGCGACCCGCGCGTGCTGCTGACCATGGCCGACATGGGCCACGGCATGCCGGGGCACGACATGGGCGGTGGTGGTCACGGCGGCCACGACATGGCCGCGATGAAGGGCATGGAAGGCGGCTGCGGTGCCAGCATGGGCCACGGCGCTCCCGCCGGCGGCGACGCCGCCAGCAAGGCGCCGAAGCACCCGGCCAGCGAGCGCAACAACCCACTGGTGGACATGCAGAGCTCGGCCACCGAACCAAAGCTGGACGACCCCGGCATCGGCCTGCGCGACAACGGCCGCCAGGTGCTGACCTATGGCGCGATGCGCAGCCTGTTCGAGGACCCCGATGGCCGCGAGCCGGGCCGCGAGATCGAGCTGCACCTGACCGGGCACATGGAGAAGTTCTCCTGGTCGTTCGATGGCATCCCGTTCGCCAGCGCCGAACCGCTGCGGCTGAACTACGGCGAGCGCATGCGCATCGTGCTGGTCAACGACACCATGATGCAGCACCCGATCCACCTGCATGGCGTGTGGAGCGATCTGGAAAACGCGCAGGGCGAGTTCCAGCTGCGCAAGCACACCATCGACATGCCGCCAGGCACCCGCCGCAGCTACCGCGTGCGCGCCGATGCGCTCGGCCGCTGGGCCTACCACTGCCATCTGCTGTACCACATGGAAGCGGGCATGATGCGCGAAGTGAGGATCGAAGAATGAGCCGCTCACTGCTTTCCCCGAGCCTGCTGGCCCTGGGCCTGGCCGCCGCATTGCCGGTGTTCGCGCAGTCGCACGCCGGCCATGACATGGCGGCGATGGCCCCGCCGGCGAAGACCGCCAAGGCACCGGTCGAACAGGTCGATCATTCGAAGATGGATCATTCGAAGATGGATTCGAGCGCGATGGACCACTCAGCCATGGATCACTCGAAGATGGACCAGGGCGCAACGCAACCGGCGGCGATGGACCACGCCACGATGGACCACTCCAAGATGGATCATGCGGCAATGGGCCACGGCACGCCCGCGCCCACCGAACCGCGCGAGCCGATCCCGGTTCCCACCGATGCCGACCGCGCTGCCGCATTCCCGCCGATCGCGCATGGTGCGATGGAGCATGCACCGGAGATCAACAGCCTGCTGCTGATCGACCGCCTCGAACACTGGGACGGCAAGAGCAGCAACGGCCAGGCCTGGGAGGCCACCGGCTGGATCGGTGGCAACATCAACCGCCTGTGGCTGCGCACCGATGGCGAACGCAGCCGCGGCCGGACTGAGTCATCGTCACTGGAAGCGCTGTATGGCCGAAGTGTGTCGCCGTGGTGGGACGTGCTGGTCGGCGTGCGCCAGGACTTCCGGCCGGCCGACTCGCGCGCGTGGGCGGCCATCGGCATCCAGGGCCTTGCACCGTACAAGTTCGAGAGCTCGGCCACGCTGTACATGGGTTCCGGCGGCCAGGTTCTGGCCAAGGCCGAGGTCGAGTACGACGTGCTGCTGACCAACCGCCTGATCCTGCAACCGCTGCTGGAAGCCACCGTCGCGGCCAAGGATGAACCGGAGTACGGCATTGGCCGCGGGCTGAACAAGGTCGAAGCCGGGCTGCGCCTGCGATATGAGTTCAGCCGCCGCTTTGCGCCGTACATCGGCATCAGCCACGAACGCACGTTTGGCGACACCGCCGATTATGCCGGTGACCACGCGCGCGACACCCGCTGGGTCGCCGGCGTGCGCATGTGGTTCTGAGCAGCGGTTCGTGAGCAATGGCCAGCCCCGGCAGCCGCCGGGGCCGGCTACACTGCGCCACGTTCCATTGCAGGCACCGCCATGTCGTTGCAGATCCGCCGCGCCACCCTTGCCGATGTCGATGCCCTGTCGGCCATCGCGATTGCCACCTACAACGAAACCTGGGGCGATTCCTATCCGCCGCAGGAGCTGCACGATTTCCTGCAGGCGCACTACAGCAGCGAACCGCAGCGCACCGAACTGTCCGACCCACGCAGCGCGGTCTGGCTGCTGATGGACGGTGACGCCGTGGCCGGCTATCTGGCCGCCGGTGCCAACACCCTGCCGCATGCCGATGCATGCGAGGGAGACATCGAACTGAAGCGGTTCTACATCCTGGCCGCACACCAGAACGGCGGCCACGGCGCACGCATGATGGACGCATTCATGGCATGGCTGGACCAGCCGCAGCGCCGCACCCTGTGGGTGGGCGTCTGGGAAGAGAACTTCGGCGCGCAGCGCTTCTACGCACGCTATGGCTGCAGCAAGGTCGGCGAGTACGACTTCATCGTTGGTGACACGCACGACCGCGAGTTCATCCTTCGGCGGCCCTGATCATGCGCCTAAGTCGAGCCACGCTCGACTCTACAACCTAGAAATCGAACAGCTCCGACAGGAAGCTGTCCTTCTTCTTTTTCTTGTAACCGTGGCCACGGTTGTCCTCGTAGCGCTGGCCGAGGTGGCGGGTATCACGATGCATCACCGGTGGCGGCGCGGATGCTGGCTGAGCCTGCACGGGCGCTGGCGGCGGCACGGCCGCACCGGCGCCGGCGCGTTCGATGATCTTGTCCAGCTCGCCGCGATCCAGCCACACGCCGCGGCACCCCGGGCAGTAGTCAATCTCGATGCCGTGACGTTCGGCCATCTGCAGGGTCTGGGTCTTGCACACGGGGCACAGCATCGGCATTGCTCCTGTCGGTCTGGCAACGACTGTACCCGCACGGTGATGACTGTGCGGCAACGCATGACCGATGGCACAAGGACTTCCGGCGCGTGCCCTCTTCCCTGCCACCCCGCAGACTGAAACCCTGTCCCGCAGGAAGTGCGTGCATGACTGTGCTGTCCCGCCTGCCCACTGCGGCGCGCCTGGTACTGGTGCTGTCCGGCGTCGCCCTGGGCCTGAACCTGCGCGATATCGCCGCGGGCATCGGCACACCGATTCCGGCGCTCCCCATCCCCTACGGCGGCAGCCTGCTCGACAACGCACTGGCGGTGCTGCTCGCGGTGCTGCTGGCCCTGCTGCTGCGCCCCCGTGGAACGGGCCTGTTGGCCAGCCTCGGACTGCGCGGAAACGGCTGGGGCGGACCGTTGTGGGTGCTGCTGGCCAGCCTGCCCTGCTGGCTGGGCCTGGCGCTGCTTGGCACGCCGAACAGGGCGCTGACCGCACTGGACGCCACGATGCTGGCGGTGCTGTTCCCACTGGCCGAGGAACTGCTGTTCCGCGGCCTTGGCTTCGTGCTGCTGGTGAAGATCGTGCGCGGCCCCTGGCCGTGGCTCGCATTGCCGCAGGCGCTGCTGTTCGGCATGGTGCACTGGCTCGGCTTCGGCGGGTTTGATGGTGGCGGCACCGCACTGTTCGTCGGTGCGGTGATCGCACTGGGTGGCTTCATCTTCGCCTGGCTCGACCACCTCGACGGCAACACGCTGTGGTGCGGCCTGATCCTGCACGTTTCGATGAACCTGGCCTGGAATGTGTTCAGCCTCGACGACGCCGTCGCGCTGGGCTGGCAGGCCACCAGCCTGCGCATCGGCACCGCCCTGCTGGCGGTCGCGGCCCTGGCCTGGCAGGCGCGTCGCCGGCGCCAGACGCACCTGTAACGCCCACTTAGCTTGCCGTGCACGCCGGGCTCACTACCGGCTTGCGCATACTTGCGCGCCTTTTGCTCCCCCTGTTGTCCGGAGTTGCCGCGTCATGTTGCTGTCCAAGCGCTTTGTGGAACCGCGTGTCCTGCTGATCGAGGACGCCGAGGAAACCCAGGAACTCAGTCGCCTCGCCCTGGAAAGCCAGGCCTGCCAGGTCACCGCTGTCAGCAGCGCCGAGGCGGCGCTGGGCCTGCTCAACGCCGGCGAGCCATTCGACCTGCTGTTCACCGATGTCTGCCTGGGCGGCATCAGCGGCATCGAAACCGCCAACCGCGTGCGCGAGCACCTGCCGCAGCTGCCGATCCTGGTGACCTCCGGCCTGGACCAGCACCGCGTGCTGCCGCAGCTGCGCGCCGGCATCCACTTCCTGCCCAAGCCGTACAGCATGAGCGAGTTGCTCGATGCCATCCGCCTGTGCTTCCGCCATGCAGCGGATGCCACGTTGATGCCGCCGCCGCAGGCCAGCGCGGCCTGAGGCAATCATCCACGCATGGCGTGGATTGAACCTGCGATCAACCGCTGCTGTACGGCCCTGTACCCGGGAACACCTTCAGCAACGCGCGGGTGATCATGTCCGGGTAGACCGTGAAGTGGTCCTCGTCGTCGATCACCATGTTCTCCACCTTCAACGAATGCCCGCTGGCGCGCAGCTGCTCGGCGAACTCGGCGTTGTGGCGCAGCATGTCGTTGCGGGTGAAATAGCGCGGCTCCGGCTTCACCGTTTCGAAGCTGCCGATCGACAGCACCACCGTGGTCGGCTGCGTGGGCGCCTTGGCCTCGGCCTGCATGCGCGGCACCCGATGGTTGTCGAACCACAGCGACGGGCTGGACAGGATGTAGGCACGGAACATGTCCGGTCGCGTGGTCAGCACGTAGGCACCGAACAGGCCGCCATAGGAATGACCGGCATAGGCACGCCGCGCCGGATCGGTGCGGTAGCGCGCATCGATCATCGGCAGCACGCGCTCAGCGAGGAAATCGCGGTAATGCGCGGCGCCGCCGTAGCTGACATCATCGCTGTAGTCACGCGGATCGGTACGCGCCGGATCGCTGGGCGTGTAATCCCGCGAGCGGCTCTGCTTGGACGTCAGGCCTTCCTGCGGCGGCAGCCCGACCAGGATGAAATCCTCGATGTTGACGCCCTTCTGCCCGACCATGTTGCGCACGCTGCGCACCAGCGGGAAGCTGTACAGCGCATCGGTCACGTACAGCACCGGATAGTGCTTTTCCGGATGTGCGGCGTAGTCGGCCGGCAACGCCACCCAGATCGGGTAATCGCGGCCGACCGGATCGTGCACGCGCAGCGCCTCGGTATCCGGCAGCACCACGCCCGGCGCGGCGGTGGCCGCGCTTTCCTTCGCTTCATTCTGGGTTGCTGGTGGCGCCACCGACATCGCACAACCACTCACGGCCAGGCAGGCCGCCACACTCCATCCACGCACACGCTGCATCCACACTCTCCCGTTGCGGGCGACGCACCCGGGTGGCGTCGCTACCGCATCCTCACACGTCGCGCGGCGCCGCGCCACGCGCGGTCAGGGCGAGGCCGGCGGCGGCGCCGGGAACAGGGTGCGCAGCGCCTGCAATGCGGCCGGGTGGTAGATCGTCGCGTGGGTTTCCTCCGGCAGCGGCAGGTACTTCACCAGCGGCGACGGCGAAGCCTGCTGCAGCAACTCGGCCAGTCGTGCAGTGGATGCGGCCAGCTCCGGCTGCCCGCTGCTGGCCAGGAACACGTGCGGCTGCGCGCGCGTTACCGCCGGCAGCTGCTTGGCCGCCCCGGCCAGCATCGCGCCGTGGTTCCACCACAGGCTGGGGTCCAGCGCGATGTAGCTGTTGAACAACTTCGGTTCCTGCAGCAGCGTCTCGACCACGAACAGGCCGGCCAGCGATTCACCGATCAGCGCGCGCTCGTCGGTGGTCGGGTAGCGCTGGCGCACCTGCGGCATCAGTTCATCGCGCAGGAAGCGGCGGTAGGCCGCCGATCCACCAATGCGTGGCGCGATCTTCTGGTCCTGCGGATCGCTGCTCGGGCCGGTCATGTCGCGACGGCGCTCGGTGTTCTCGATACCGACCAGCAGGAACGGGCGCATGCTGCCGTTGCCGCTCAGCACCTGCACCAGCCCTGCCACGTGCAGGAAATCCTCACCGATGCCACCGTCGGGCATGTAGATCACCGGCAGCGGCGCCTTCGGGTCCAGGCCCCAGGGCTGCGGGCGGTAGACATTGATGCGGCGGGTTTCGCCCAGCGCCTTCGACTCAATGGTGAAGGTCTCGCCGATCACCAACGGTGCCGCCGCAGTGACCGGGTCCGGCGACGTCGCCTGCACGACGGGAACAGCGGCAGCACCTGGCCCCGCGGTGGCCAGCAGGATCAAGACGGACAAGACAGCGACGCGCATGCGAACTTCCATTTTCGAGAGGACGGCCAGCATAACTGCGCCGGCGCCCTCAACGGCGATCCAGTTCGATCACGGCCTGGCAGGCACGGAGCTGGTCGTCGGCATCGCGTCCGATTCGAACAAGCGCTGCCGCAACCTCTGCTCGTAACTGGGCGCCCGCATCACGTTCGCCGGTGCGGGCGGCGGCTTCGGACAGACGGCCAGTGTGGCACGCGGCGAGGTCGTCGCGCAGGCGGAGAGTGCCAGCGCGCAGGGCAGCCACCACATCAGCATCCACCTCGGCCGCGCGCTCACGATCTCGTTCATGTTGTTCCCCCAGTGAGGCCATCGCCTCGCTCCGTTCTTCCTGATCCCGGCGCAACCGCCGCTCGGACTGCACCGCTCCGGCCTGTTGCTCCACTTCGGCGCGCGCCATCGCGAGGTCGCCGCGATCACCGCGCCAGCGCCAGCCGGTCATGAACATCAGCAGCGACCACAACACCAGCGACGCCATCACCACCACCATGCGCGGCATGGGTCACTGCTCCGCCAGGCAACGTGCATGGCGCTGTTGCTGGCGCTCCCACACCCCCCAGCACACGGTGTTGGGGCGACCATCGACACGGGTCGAACAGTCGTAGCCCCCTGCCCGCTTCCACAGCAGCAAGGCGTCACAGGCCTGGCGGTATTCACCCTGCAGCAGATGCCGGCGCATTGATGACGCGCGCCAGTTGCCGATGCCGTACTGGTAGAGGAAATCGACATAGACGTCGTACTCGCCCTGGCTGAGCGCCACGCCGGGCAGCGACGCGCGGAACTGTCCCTCTTCCCTGGCCAGATGGGCCTGTACGGCATGCAGCGCGCGCACCGGCGTGGTGCGGTCGCCCATCCTCACCGGCGTGCCATCCTCGCGGACGGTCGAGCCGAAGCCATAGGTTGGACGGTCATTGCGCGTGGGCACCACCGCGGCGTCGGTGTATCCCTCGCGGTCGACGATGGCGATCAGGCCCGCAGCACTGAGCGCAAGCGCGGCGACCAGGCTGCGTACCGGCAATGTGCTGCTGGGCCGGCTCATTCGCGCTCCCGGCGGCGCCATTCGCGCAGCCAGCGCCAGCCAAGATAGGCAATCTGCGCAGCCAGGTAGACGATGGTCAGCACCACCACCAGGCGGTCCAGGGTGATGCCGGCTGCAAGCGCACCGGCGACGGTAACCGGCGGCGCCGACTTGATGGCCGCCGCGCCGGCCGTACTGATGATTTCTTCTTTCATGATGGGTCCTGGAGGGAATGCAGGCCGCGTCGCATCGACGTGGCCCGAAGAGATGCCCGCCCCGCTGCCGGCTCGGCACGAGGGTTGTTCCGGTCGGGAGGCGGGCGAAAGATCGGATCCGCCGCTCATGCGGCCTGGGCGATACCCTCCATCCAGCCGCGCACGCGCTGGAAGCCAAGTTCGACCAGGTTGAGGTAATGCCGGTTGGATACCGGTCGCTGCCCGCTGTTGGCCAGCAGCAGATTCGCCGTTTCGAATCGTTCGACCTTGCGTCGGCCACGGCCGCAGTAGTAGCCGCGCAGCGCACAGGCCATCGCCACGTTGTCACGCGCGACCGCCGTGATGATGTCTTCGATCTGCTGCGCCAACTGATCGGTTTCCAGAGGCTTGTAGCCCTGGGCCCGCCCCGGCATGTCACCACGATGCTCGATCAGCACCGCCAGCAGGTTGCGCGACTGGAAGCCGAGGTATTCGCAGTCGCGATGCAGCGCATATTCGCCGCCCCAGTGCTCCAGGCGGCTGCGGACATACTCACCGAACGTATCAAGCTGCATGGGGGGCTTCTCCTTTGAGGGACGACGGGGCCGGACCGAACACATCCGGGCGCAGGGTTTCGCGGCGCACGGCGCCTGCAGTGGCCAGCTCGATGCGCCGGCACAGTCGCGCGCCGGGCAGCTTGTGGCCGCGGGCGATCATGTAGAGGGTCCGCAGCGCGCAACCGGTCTGGTGGGCCAGGCGGCGCATGACGGGGCAGCTGGGGGTGCCGTAGCCCCCTTGGGAGATGGCGTAGTCGATGAGGTTCATGGCCCACACATTACCGTCAAGGTAATGGGTAGTCAATACCGTTTTGGTCATTTGCTGGATTGGTAATGCAGCGCACCATCTACAGATGGACGCCAGTACCGCTCGCACCCTCAACATGCGCCTACGCGTGGCCGCCGCCGGCGGCCCGGCCGAATGGGCCCGCCTGTTCGGTGGCACCCGCTGGGCGCAGCCCCAGGTCAGCCAGTGGATTTCCGAGAGCAATCCGAAGAGCATCGGCCATCGTCTTGCGCGCGATCTTGAATCAGTGATGCAGCTTCCGCATGGAACGCTGGATCGCGTCGATCAGGACGGAGACGTGTCGCTTCAGTCTCAATCTACGGGACTGGATTTCGCGAAAATGAGCGCTGCGGTCAAGGTGCTTTCGCACTACCTGGAGCTGGTCGGCGATCCACCGGAATGGATCTACGATCCCGTGCTGCTGGAGACCGCATTCATGGTCGTGGACGAGTTCGGTCAGCCCTCTGCGCCGGACAATGTGCTCGACCTGACGAAGCTTCTGGCAAGACGGATCAGGGAGGCAAAGGATGACTCACACGCGACTCGAGGAGCTCGCACAGCGGTTGGCCGCTAGGACCCAGGAACTGCGCGGCGAGCGCAACCCGGCGCCGGCATTGCGGGTGGTGGCGGGAGACGCACATGGGGTCCGCGGGGAGAGGCGCATGGACGCGATCATGCGCGAGTGGCATTGCCGCATGATCCGCAACGTACGCCGGCGCTGGGGCGAGCCCATGCAGCATGTGATCGACCAGGCATGTTGCGGTGTGGTCAACATCGAGCAGCTTGCCGACGACGCACTGATCCAGTTGCACAAGGACATGGAGCGCGCGGAGGAGTGCATTCGCGAGGGCATTTCCTTCCACGACGCCGGGCTGTTGCGCGCGCATTACGGCTGACAGCGGCCCTGACCGGCCGGCAACGGCCGGCTTAGGTCACGCACTCATTACCAAAAGTTACCTAAACATTACCATTTAGGCGCAGAAATTGACGCAGACGGCATGGCGCCAACAGTGATGGGAGCGCGTGCAAAGCGCCCCTTTCCCGCGACTGCCGACCTGATGCCGCACGCTGCCAGCGGGTCAGTACCCGGGAGCCTATGGCACCTGCAGCACCGTGTCGTTGCTGCGGCACTTCCGCGCATTGCAGACGTGCTTTCGAGGGGGCAATAAAAAAGGCGCCCCATGGGCGCCTTGATCATCACTGCAATGGTGGGCCGTGAAGGATTCGAACCTTCGACCAAAAGATTAAAAGTCTTCTGCTCTACCGACTGAGCTAACGGCCCGCTGCATTGCCCCGGCCTTTCGGCGGGGTCCGCATTCTACCCTACTTTGCCGGGCCACGCGAAACTCCGGCGTGTCGCGGCTGCCGGCCAGCGGCCGGTACTACCCCGCTTAAACCTTCCGGGCCTTCCTCGCATCCCATCCATGTTCACCACCCGGAGCCACGGATGCGCCTCACTTGCTGTCTGATCGCCATCCTGCTGTTGCCCTGCACAGCATTGGCCTCCCAATCACAGGTCGTCACCGACGACATCGCCCGCTTCTGGGCCACCTATGATGCGGTGCGCGCCGAGCCTGATGCCGAACGCCGGGTGGCGCTGGTCCAGCAACGCTACATCGATCCCGGCAGCCCCGGGCTGCATGCGCTGATGCAGGTCCGCCACTACACCGCCCGCGAATACGCCGAGGCCATGCAGTCATGGCCTCGTTTCTGGACCTCGGTACGACCCTTGACTGCGAACGCTCAGCAGGCCAGCGCCACGCTGGAGCGGGACCTGGACGCGTTCCGCGCGCTCTACCCTGCACTGCGCCCGGCCACCATCACCTACGCGATTGGCGTGCTGCGTACCGGCGGCACCACGCTGGGCGACAAGGTGTTGATTGGCGCGGAGATGGCGCTGGGCGATGAGCGCGTGGACGTAAGCGAGCTGCCCAAGCCGATGCGCGGCCGCCTGCGGATCTTCTACGACAGCCGCCCCGGTGCGAACAACGCGCAGAACAACCTGCACGAGTACGTGCATACCCAGCAGCGCGAGACCACCGGCAGTCTGGCCCAGTACGCAGTGCGCGAAGGCGTGGCCGAATACGTGGCAGAGCGCATCAGCGGGCGCCGTCCAGCACTGCCGCTGTACACCTATGGGCCCGCGCACGAAGGGGAAATCCGCACGCGGTTCCTTGCGGAGATGCACGGAGACAACCTGGACAACTGGCTGTACAACAGCGCCCGCAATCCGTTCGGGGTGAGTGATCTAGGCTACTACGCGGGCTACCGCATCGCACAGGAGTACATGCGCCGGCAGGCCGACGAGAAGGCCGGCATCGCGCGGATGATCGAGCTGGACTATGCCGATCCGAAGGCCGTGCGCGACTTCATCGAGGCATCGGGATGGTTGCAGGCCCGGTAGGTCAAGGAGTGCGAACCAACGGTTCGCCCCCACCGGGTGGGGGCGGTTCGCACCTACGGTGAAGCCGGCCAGCGGCCGGCTCTACCGCAAGGTCAGGCGTACAGCGTCGGGTCGGCGACGCCGGCCTCGGCAAAGCCCTGCGCGCGCAGGCGGCAGGCATCGCAATGACCGCAGGCGGCGCCGTTGGCGTCGGCGTTGTAGCAGGACACGGTCAGGCCGAAGTCCACGCCCAGCCGCACGCCTTCGCTGACGATCTGGCCCTTGCTGAGGAACTGCAGCGGTGCGTGCACCTTGATGCCCGCACCCTCCACGCCCGACTTGGTGGCCAGGTTGGCCAGCGCCTGGAACGCGGCCACGAACTCGGGGCGGCAGTCCGGGTAGCCGGAATAGTCCACGGCGTTGACGCCGCAGAAGATGTCGTTGGCGCCGAGCACTTCGGCCCAGCCCAGGGCCAGCGACAGCATGATGGTGTTGCGTGCCGGCACGTAGGTGACCGGGATGCCGGCACCACCGGCTTCGGGCACGTCGATGTCGTCGGTCAGCGCCGAACCGCCGATGCTGCGCAGGTCCACGTCCACGGTCTTGTGTGCGACCACGCCCTGGGCCTTGGCCACGCGGGCGGCGGCATCCAGTTCGGAGGTATGGCGCTGGCCATAGCGCACGCTCAGGGCATGCACGGCGAAGCCCTGTTCCTGGGCCATGGCGATGACGGCGGCTGAATCCATGCCGCCGGAGAGAAGCACGACTGCCTTCTTCATGGGAAAAACATCCGGTTGGGAGGGGAAAGCCAGCACGCTGTCCCGCGCCGGAGCTACATCAGGGAACGTTGCGCCGGCTCATCGGCCCGGCTCGTCGTTCCACAGGATTTTATGCAACTGCATCTGGAAGCGCACTGGCAGCCGGTCTTCGACGATCCAGTCGGCCAGCTGCCGCGCGGTGATCTCACCCTTGCTGGGCGAGAAGAACACCGTGCAGCGCTTCACCAGTTCATGCTCGGCGACCATGGCCTTGGCCCAGTCGTAGTCCTCGCGGTTGCAGATGACGAACTTGACCTGGTCGCGTGCGGTCAGCAGCGGCAGGTTTTCCAGGCGATTGCGGGCGGCTTCGGCCGAGCCCGGCGTCTTGATGTCGACCACGCGCGACACGCGCGGGTCCACCGCGCTGACGTCCAGCGCACCGGAGGTTTCCAGCGAGACGTCCATGCCGGCATCGCACAGCTTTTCCAACAGCACCAGGCAGCGCTTCTGCGCCAGCGGCTCGCCACCGGTCACGCAGACGTGGCGCACGCCCTGGGCCAGCACCTCGGCCACGATGTCGTCGATGTCCCACCAGGTGCCGCCGTGGAAGGCATAGGCGGTATCGCAGTACTGGCAGCGCAGCGGGCAGCCGGTCAGGCGCACGAACACGGTCGGCCAGCCGGCGGTATCGGCTTCGCCCTGCAGCGAGGTGAAGATCTCGGTGATCTTCAGGCGCGGCAGGGGCGACTGCACGATCTCACTGGGCGTGGCGGCGGCGCTGGACGGGGTAACGGCGGTCATGGCAGGTACTTCTTGGTGGGACACGTGGCGGGGGAGCTACCGTGGCCGGTAACGAAAGCAGCCGAGCATGGCTCGGCGCTACAAGAACTGCCGAGTGGGCATGGCCCGGCGCTGCCGGACCCAGGCAGGTTTGCCGATCCGGAAACGAAAGCAGCCGAGCGTGGGCTCGGCTCTACAGGACCCCTATTGTACGCCGGGTCAGCGGATCAGCGGATCTGCTTGCCGAGGCGGATGGACTGCAGACGGTCCTGCGCGGTGCGTGCGGCGTCCGAGCCGGGGTACTGCGCCACGACGGCCTCCAGCGTCTGCTGGGCCTGGTCGACCTTGCCCTCGCCATACTGCGAGAGGCCGACCTTGAGCAGGCCGCCAGCGGCCTTGTCATGGGTCGGATAGCGCGAAAGCAGTTCACGGAACTGGGTCTCGGCCATCGGGAAATTGCGGGTGGCGTAGTAGCTCTCGCCCAGCCAGTACAGCGCATTTGGCGCATACACGCCGTTCGGGTACAGCTGCAGGAAGCTCAGGAAGAGCTGCGCCGAATCGTCGTACTTGCCAGCCTTCAGCGAATCGAAAGCGACGTTGTAGGAGGTGCGCTCGTCGCCGGTGGCGGCAAGGCTGCCGGCATCACCGTGGACGGAAGGCGGCCGCTCGGAAGTGGCCGCCGTCGCGGGTTTTGCCGGGGCCGGTGCGGCCTTCGGCGCGCTCGCCGGAACGGGCGGCAGGGCCGGGGCGGCATTGCCCCCTTCCAGCCGGTTCAGGCGGCTGTCCAGATCCAGATACTGGTCCTGGGCGGACTGCTTGAGCTGGGCGTTGTCGTGCTGCAACTGCTCGATCGAGGCCTGCAGGCTGGTGACCTGCTGCCGCAGCTGATTGATCTGGTTCAACAGGTCCTGGTTGGCACTGTTGTTGTACATCTGCTGCTCGAGCGCGCCGACACGGTCAGCCAGGCTCTGTCGCTGTGCATGCGCCGGTGCGGCAGCCACGAGGGCTGCCGCAACGACCAGCATCAGTTTGATGCCAATGCGCATGGATTACTGCGCGGTGTAGACGATTTCGACGCGACGGTTCTGCGACCAGCAGGACTCGTTCGACTCGGTGCAGACCGGACGCTCTTCACCGTAGGACACGACGGTCAGCTGCGAAGCCGAGCCACCGTTGGCCTGCAGGGCCGAGTTGACGCCGTTGCCACGACGCTCACCCAGGGCCTGGTTGTACGCGCGCGAACCGCGCTCGTCGGTGTGGCCCTGCAGGGTGATGCGCGAGGACGGACGGTCACGCAGGTACTTGGCGTGGCAAGCCATGATGGCCTGGAATTCCGGCTTCACGTCTTCCTTGTCCAGGTCGAAGTAGACAACGCGCTGGCGCAGGCAAGCGTCGGTATCCAGGTCGCCCGGGCCGTACAGACCCGAGGTCGACGGACCGGTCGGGGTGGTGGTCGAGGTGCCGGTGTCGACCGGAGCCGGCACTTCTTCCTTGACCTTCTTCGAGCAACCGGCCAGGACGGCCACAGACAGCAGGGAAACAAGCAGAACGCGGGTGGACTTGTTCATGGCGATACCTTTGTGGCTCCTAGGCCGATGAGGGGTTCAAGACAGCGAAAATATTAACACTCTTTTAGCGCTGGGTACGGTATGGGGACCATGCCGGTTCGCGCACATCTCCGTCAGCCAGAACCAACCGCTGGCGCACGCGCGCATCGGCGGAAACGGCGTACAGCACACCACGGCCACCCTCGCGGGCGGCGTACAACACCATGCTTGCGTTGGGCGCAAAGCTCGGAGATTCATCCAGCGAACCCGGGGACAGCGTGCTCCAGCGGGGCGAACCCAGCGAGCTGTCCATCATCGCGATCTTGTAGCTGTTGCCCGAACCCTGGGCGACGGCGATCTTCTTGCCATCGTAGGACACCGAGGGCTTGGCATTGTAGTTGCCCTGGAAGGTCACGCGCTCGGCACTGCCGCCGCCCGCACCCACCTTGTAGACCTGCGGACGGCCGCCGCGGTCGGAGGTGAAGTACACCGCGCTGCCGTCCGGCGCCCAAGTCGGCTCGGTATCGATGGCGAAGTGGTTCGTCAGCTGGGTCAGCTGCTTGCTGCCCAGGTCCATCACGTAGATTTCCGGGTTGCCCGAACGCGACAGGGTCAGGGCCAGCTTGCGGCCGTCCGGCGAGAACGCCGGGGCGCTGTTGATGCCGCGGAAGCTGGTGACCAGCTCGCGTGCGCCGGTGCCGATGTTCTGGATGTAGATCGCCGAATTGCCACGCTCGAAGCTGACGTAGGCCAGCTTGCTGCCATCCGGGCTCCACGACGGCGACAGCAGCGGCTCGGCCGAACGCACGATGGTCTGCGGGTTGTAGCCGTCGGAGTCGGCCACCATCAGCGCATAGCGCATGGCGTCTCCCTTGCCGCTGGCGGTCACGTAGGCGATACGGGTCCAGAAGGCGCCGCGCACACCGGTGATCTTTTCGTAGATGGCGTCGGCCATCTGGTGGGCAACGTCGCGCATGGCGTTGCCACGGGCAGTCATCGCCAGGCCCAGCAGGCGCTCGCCCTTGGGCACGTCAAACAGCTCGTACTCGACGCGGTAGGCACCGGCACCGGCATCGAGCACGCGGCCGACCACGATGTAGTTCTGCTTCAGCGCGCGCCAGGTGGCGAACTGGATATCGCCGCCACGCACGGGCTTTTCGACGATCTGTGCTTCCGGCAGCGTGCGGAACTGGCCCGAACGCTCCAGGTCGGCGCGGACCACGCCGGCGACGTCGGTCTGCGGTGCAGCCGCCGAACCCTGGTAGGGCATCGGCACGATGGTGATCGGCAGGGCGGAGGCATTGCCGCCGATGATGTCGATATCCAGCCCCTTCTGCTGCGCGACGGCAGCAAAGGGCAGCAACAGGGCCGCAAACACGGCAAGCCAGCGAGGCATCTTTTTCATGGAGCGCTCAGTAGGGGGAAACCGGAACGAGGGATAGCAAAGCGGAAGTGAACCGCTTCGCAATCATGAACCAAGGGTACGTGAATTCCGGGTCAGTTCCAGCCCGTCTTCTCACGCACCGTTAACGTCGTGGCTAACATCGCACCGTCTGCCCCGGTCACGCCGCCCTGCAGGACGGTGTTCGACAGCAGCCCACAGCCTGCCCGGTCGAAACCGAGCACACCAGAGGCAAGAGCGACATTCGTAGGCACGGGCGGCCTGAGGGCCGCCCTGCCCGTTCAATCCTGCGCGGTGAAGGTCAGGTTGAGCGTGCGGTTGAACACCGACTCGAAGCCCCGGTAGGGCAACGGCTGGGCGTTGAGCACAGCGGCCTCGATCGAGCGCTTGCCGGCCTCGTCATAGGGGCAATTTGCACCGACCTTGGCCTGCAGCACCTGTCCACCCGGGATCTGGGTGATGGTCACCTGGCACCTCTGACCCAGCGGCACGCTGTCCGGGCGGGTCCAGGTATCACGCACCTTGGCCTGGATCGCCGCAGCGTACTTGGCAGTCAGATCGTCGCTGTTGCCACCCCCACCGGCGGCCGGCCGCGAGGCACCACTGGCACCGGCAGCCGCACTGCCGGCGGCATTGCGCGCGGCGGCGACCTCGCGCAGCTTCCGCTCGGCCAGCTTGGCTTCCTTCTCTGCCTGCTCGCGGCGGGCACGGATCTCGGCGATCTTCTTCTGCTTCTCGGCCTCAGCCTTGTCAGCCGCCACGCGCTCCTGGTCGGCCTGCTTCTTCTTCTCGTCCGCTTCCTGCTGCTTGGCCAGGCGCAGCTTCTGCTCCGCTTCTTCCTGGCGCTTGCGTTCGGTCAGGTCGATCTGCTCCTGGCGGCGCTTGGCTTCCTGTTCCTGCTTGGCCTTCTCCTGCGAGATGGCCAGCGCACTCACCGCTTCCTGGTCCTTGGTATCCGGCTGCGCGACACGCTCCTGCGCCTGTTGCTGCTGCGGCGTGGGGGCGTCCTGCGGGCGCGGTTCGGGAATCGGCTGCGGCGGCGGAATGGTGTCTTCAGGGACCGGGATCGGCTCGGCGACCGGCGGCGGCAGGTCCTCCAGCTTCTCCGACTGGCGCAGGGCCTGCCGTGCAGCGGAGGCCTCGGACGCGGACAGCGCTAGGCTGGCCTCGACCGACGGGTCGCCAGCAGCGGCATCGGTGTTGCGCTCGGGCGACCACAGCCAGGCGCCGATGAAGACCAGCGCAACCAGCAGGTGCACCAGCAACGCCAGCGCCAGGGGCAGGCCCCAGCCGGGTTCGCGCTGATGCGGAGGTGGCAGGGCGTCAGCGTGCATCGGTGGCCAGGCCTACCTTGTCTACCTTGGCGCGCTTGATCACATCCATCGCGGCGATGACCTTCTCATAGGCCACGGCGCGGTCGGCGGCGACGATCACGCGCACGCCCTTGTCCTGGGCGGCGATGCCGGCCAGGCGGCCTTCCAGTTCCTCGGGCGACACGGCGGTCGGGTCCTTGGCGTCGGGCAGCTTCAGGCTGAGCTGGCCGTCCTGGCGCACCGAGACGATCACCGGGTCCTGCTTGCTCTCCAGCGCCTTGGCGTTGGACTGCGGCAGGTCGACGTCGAAGCTCAGCGTGAGCAGCGGTGCGGTGACCATGAAGATGATCAGCAGCACCAGCATGACGTCGATGTAGGGAACGACGTTGATTTCCGATTTCAGCTTGCGGCGCTTGCGGCGACCGATGGCAGCGGACATGGCTTGGACTCCCGGGTCAGGCGCTTACTCGTCGCCAGCGCTCTGGCGCTGCAGGATGGAGCTGAACTCTTCGGCGAAGGTCTCGAACCGCACCGACATGCGCTCCACGCGCGTGGTGAAGCGGTTGTAGGCCCACACCGCCGGAATCGCTACGAACAGGCCGATGGCGGTGGCGAACAGTGCCTCGGAGATGCCCGGCGCAACGGCGGCGATACCCGCCTGCGCACCGCTGCTGATCATGTCGTGCATGGTCACCATGATGCCGAACACGGTACCGACCAGGCCCACGTACGGGGCGGTCGAGCCGATGTTGGCCAGCAGTTCCAGGTTGCGCTCGAGCTGGTCCACTTCGCGGGTGTAGGTGGTGCGCATGGCGCGCTGGGCGCCTTCCAGCTGCGCACGGCCATCCAGGCGACGCTTGTCGCGCAGGCGGGTGTACTCGCGGAAACCTGCTTCGAAGATGGCTTCCAGGCCGCCGACATTGCGGCTGCGGTCGGTGGCCGAGCTGTACAGCTTGCCCAGGTCGGCGCCGGACCAGAAGCGGTTCTCGAACTCGTCGGCTTCACGGGTGGCCTGCTTGAACACGCGGGCCTTGCGGAAAATGATCACCCAGCTGACGAACGAGCCGACCAGCAACAGCAGCACGATGATCTTCACCGGCAGGCTGGCCTTGGCCATCAGTTCGAGGTAGTTGATGCCGCCGCCGGTGGTGGCCTGGGCAAGGGTCTGTGTCGCGGCGTTGCTGACGTCGGCCGGCAGTGCCTCGGTGACCGTGGCCTGCAGGGCCAGGAGCGTTGCGATCATCCGTTGTTCCTCAGTGTTCGGATTCGGGGTGGAGGTGGGGTTGCAGCATGGCAAGGACGGCATCGTCCATGCCACGCGGGCGGAAACTGGCCGCTTCCAGTGCGGCGATGCGGACCTGCGCCGACAGCAGCAGCTCGCCGTCGCGCAGGATCTGCTGGTCGAAGACCATGCTGGCCTTCTTCAGCTGGACCAGACGGGCGCTCACCTGCAGGGTGTCATCCAGCCGTGCCGGCCTGATGAAATCCATCTGCATCGAGCGCACCGCGAAGATCATCCCGTGCTCGGCGCGCATGCGCTCCTGGCCATAGCCCAGCGCACGCATCCATTCGGTCCGGGCCCGTTCCATGAAGGCCACGTAGCGGGCGTGGTAGACCACGCCACCTGCGTCGGTATCTTCCCAGTAAATGCGTGTCGGCCAACTGAATCGGGGCTCAACCGACATCGGGAACCTCCGCGAACAGGTCCTGCGGCGGGTTCTTCGGCTTCAGGCCCATGTGCCGGTAGGCCTTGTGGGTGGCCATGCGGCCGCGCGCGGTGCGCACCAGGAAGCCCTGCTGGATCAGGTACGGCTCGACCACGTCTTCCAGTGTGCCGCGCTCTTCGGACAGCGCCGCGGCCAGCGATTCGATGCCGACCGGGCCACCATCGAAGTAGTCGACCATGGTCTTGAGCAGCCGCCGGTCGAGCTCGTCGAAGCCTTCCGGATCTACCTTGAGCATTTTCATCGCGGCCTGTGCCACGGCCTCGTCGATGTGGCCGCCCGCCTTCACCTGCGCATAGTCGCGCACGCGGCGCAGCAGGCGGTTGGCGATACGCGGGGTGCCGCGCGCGCGGCGCGCGATCTCGCCGGCGCCATCGGCGGTGCAGTCGATGGCCAGGATGGCCGCCGAACGGCGGACGATGCGGGTGAGCTCTTCAACGCTGTAGAACTCCAGGCGCTGGACGATGCCGAAGCGGTCGCGCAGCGGCGCGGTCAGCAGGCCGGCGCGGGTGGTGGCGCCGATCAGGGTGAACGGCGGCAGGTCGATCTTGATCGAACGGGCCGCGGGGCCCTCGCCGATCATGATGTCGATCTGGAAGTCTTCCATCGCCGGGTACAGCACTTCCTCGACCACCGGCGACAGGCGATGGATTTCGTCGATGAACAGCACATCGTGCGGCTGCAGGTTGGTCAGCAGCGCGGCGAGGTCACCGGCCTTTTCGATCACCGGGCCGGAGGTCACCCGCAGCGCCACGCCCAGTTCGTTGGCGATGACGTGGCTGAGCGTGGTCTTGCCCAGGCCCGGCGGCCCGAAGATCAGCACGTGGTCGAGCGCGTCGCCACGGGCCTTGGCCGCTTCGATGTAGATCTCCAGCTGCTCGCGCACCGGGGCCTGGCCGAGATAGTCGGCCAGGCGCTTGGGGCGGATGCTGGCGTCGGCGGCGTCATCCTCGCGGGTGGCGCCGGCGCCGATGATGCGGTCGTCGGTCATGTGCTGATTATGCGGCAAAAGCGCGGGTTTCGGCCGGGCTGCGCCCGGCACCCGCAGAGGCAACGTCAACGTCAACGTCAAATGCGAATCCACTGGGGATGGCGGGGTGGGTCCGGTTGAGGGGGACGCCGTAAACCCATCCCTGGGGGCTTGGTCGCGGCATCCATGCCGCTCACACCCCCTCAACCGGACCCACCCCGCCTTCGACAGATCTGCGCAATCTGCCGGAATGGCATGGCCTGCTCTTGGTGGGTGTCGACCTTGGTCGACACGGTAGATCCACACCGTGCGTGGATGGCACTGGATGGAACGAACCGAACTCGGGGTCAGAGCCCTTTTCCCGCGGAAAAGGGATCCGACCCCGCGCGCGTCAGATCTCCACCTGCGCGCCCAGTTCCACGAGGCGGTTGCCCGGAATACGGAAGAAGCCCGTGGCCGGGGCGGCGTTGCGATGCATCAGCGCGAACAGCTTGTCGCGCCAGATCGGCATGCCGCGGTTGGCGGTGGCGACGATGGTCTCGCGGCTGGCGAAGAAGGTAGTGTCCATCGGGTCGAAATAGATGCCACCGTGGTCGCACGAGCGCATCAGCGCCAGTGGTACGTCCGGGGTCTCCATGAAGCCGAAGCGCACGTAGACGCGATAGAACTCGTCGCCCACCGATTCGATCTTCAGCCGCTGCCCTTCCATCGCATACGGAATCGGCAGGGTCTCCACGTGCAGGAACACGTTGCGCTCGTGCAGCACCTTGTTGTGCTTGAGGTTGTGCATCAGCGCATGCGGGGCCACGGTCGGGTCGGCGGTGAGGAATACCGCGGTGCCCGGCACGCGTACCGGCGGCGCCAGCATCAGCCCAGGCAGGAAGGTATCCAGGCGGATGCCGTCCTTGCGGATCTCATCGCGCAGCAGCTCGCGGCCACGGCGCCAGGTGCGCATCATGGTGAACAGGAAGATGCCCAGCACCACCGGGAACCAGGCGCCCTGCAGCAGCTTGGCGCCGTTGGCGATGACGAAGCCGAGGTCGATGATGAAGAACACCACGCACAGCGGCAGGATCCACTTGCGCGCCTTCGGCCACAGCGAGCGCGCCACCAGGGCCAACAGCAGGGTGTCGATCAGCATCGTCGCCGACACCGAGATGCCGTAGGCGACCGCCAGGTTGGACGAGCTGCGGAAGGCCAGCACCAGGCCGATCACCATCACCGCGATACCCCAGTTGATGCCCGGGATGTAGATCTGGCCAATGGTGTCGTGCGAGGTGTGCTTGATGCGCATGCGCGGGATGTAGCCCAGCTGCATGGCCTGGCGCGAAACAGAGAACGCACCGGTGATGACCGATTGCGAGGCAATCACCGCCGCCATGGTGGCCAGGATGATCATCGGGTATAGCGCCCACGACGGCACCGCCTCGAAGAACGGATTCTTCAGTGCCTCCGGGTGGTTGAGCACCAGCGCGCCCTGCCCCAGGTAGTTCAGCACCAGGCACGGCAGCACGAAGAAGTACCAGGCGTGGCGGATCGGCTTGGCACCGAAGTGACCCATGTCGGCGTACAGCGCCTCACCGCCGGTCACTGCCAGCACCACCGCGCCCAGGATGAAGATGCTGTGCCAGCCATGCTCCATGAAGAAGCGGATCGCCCACCACGGGTTGAACGCCTTCAGCACTTCCGGTGCATCGACGATGTTGTAGATGCCGATCGCCGCCAGCGAGATGAACCAGATCGAGGTGATCGGCCCGAACAGCTTGCCGATCTTCGCGGTGCCGAAGCGCTGTACCGCGAACACCGCCAGCAGTACCACCACGGTGATCGGTACGATGAAGGCGTGCAGTCCCGGCGCGGCAACCTCCAGGCCTTCCACCGCACCCAGCACCGATATCGCCGGGGTGATCACGCCATCGCCGAAGAACAGCGAGGCACCGAAAATGCCGAGGATGCCGACCACGTAGGCCGAGCGCGACCCGTTGCGCAGCGTGCGCTGGGTCAGCGCCATCAGCGCCATGATGCCGCCTTCGCCATCGTTGTCAGCACGCATGATGATGGTCACGTACTTCAGGGTGACCACGATGTTCAGCGCCCAGAACGCCAGCGACAGCACGCCCAGCACGGTGTCGTGGTCGCTGTTGAGCCCATAGTGCGGCGAGAACGCCTCTTTCAGGGTGTACAGCGGGCTGGTACCGATATCGCCGAACACCACGCCGATCGCACCGATGATCAGCGCCAGGCCTCCGGCTGGAGGGGCGTGACCATGGCCGCCGGGAGCGGCTGCGTGCGGGGTTTGACTACTGGACATGGGACTCCTGGCGAAGCTCAGGCGATTCGTTGGGGGAAAGGGACGCGGCTCAGCGCAGCGCCGACTGCAGCGCCTTGCGGATCACGGTGGCTACTTCGTCGCCTTCATTGAAGGCTTCGCGGGCCATGCGCGCGGCTTCGGCCGGCTTGTAGCCCAGCTGCTGCAGGGCCACGGTGGCATCGGACAGCGGATCGGCCGGGGCCGGGCCACTGCCGGTGGGCAGCGCGCCGCCGGCACCGAACTGGGCGGCGCGGTCACGCAGCTCCAGCACCATGCGCTCGGCGGTCTTCTTGCCAATGCCCGGAATGCGGGTCAGCGCGGTGATGTCACCAGCCTGGACCATGCGCGCGAACTCCTCGACGGTGACGCCGGACAGCACGGCCAGCGCGATCTTCGCGCCGATGCCACTGACCTTCTGCACGTCGCGGAACAGGCGTCGCTCACCCTCGCGCAGGAAGCCGTACAGCGAAACGCTGTCTTCCTTCTGCGAGTAATGGGTATACAGGGTGACCTCGCGGCCGAGCTCGGGCAGGTCATAGAAGGTGCTCATCGGCGCCTCCAGTTCGTAGCCCACTCCGTTCACGTCCACCACCAGCCACGGCGGCGCCTTGTAGGCGACGATGCCGCGCAGTCGACCGATCATTGCGTGCAGCTCCTCATTTGCGGCCCCACGCCTGGCGGGCGCTGAGCCCCAGGCGGTTGGCCGTTGCCCTTACGTGGGCATGGGTGATCGCCACCGCCAACGCGTCGGCCGCGTCGGCCTGCAGCTTGGTTTTCAGGTTGAGCATGAGCCCGACCATGTGTTGAACCTGTTGCTTTTCGGCGCCACCACGGCCGACCACGGCCAGCTTGATCTCGCTGGCGGCGTATTCGTGCACCGGCAGGTCGCGCAGCACCACGGCCGAGATCGCCGCGCCCCGGGCCTGGCCCAGCTTCAGTGCCGAATCGGGATTGCGGGCCATGAACACCTTTTCGATGGCCACTTCGTGCGGCTCGTACTCGCGGCACAGGTCAGCCAGGCCCAGCACCAGCAGCTTCATGCGCTGCGGGAAGTCGTCGGCACCCAGCAGCACCAGCGGCTGGTGGTGCACGTGGCTGACGCGGCCGGTGGCGTCGACATCGATGATGCCGACCCCGGTCCGCTGCGAACCGGGGTCGATGCCGAGGATGCGGGTCATGCTGCGCTCCTGGCGGGGCGGAACGGGATGCGCTGGCAGGCGTATGGGCTCATGACTGTCCGCGGTGACCGTTCAACGGCCCGCGCCCAGGCCGTCGAAGACGGCTCAGGCGTAGGCGTCGGCGCCGAGTTCGGCGTTGGAATACACGTCCTGCACGTCGTCCAGGTCTTCGAGCATGTCCAGCAGCTTCTTGACCTGCAGGGCGACGTCGCCCTCGACCTTGATGTCGTTGTCCGCGCGGAAGGTGATCTCGGCGTGATCGGCGACATGGCCGGCGGCGGTCATTGCGTCCTTGACCGCGTTGAACGCGTCAGGGCTGGTGACCACGTCGATCGCGCCGTCTTCCGGGTAGACCACGATGTCGTCGGCGCCGGCCTCGATGGCGACCTCGGTGATCGCTTCTTCATCGGCACCGGCGGCGAAATGCAGCACGCCCAGGCGCTTGAACATGAAGGCGACCGAGCCTTCGGTGCCCATGTTGCCGCCGCACTTGCTGAACGCGTGGCGCACATCGGCCACGGTACGCACGCGGTTGTCGGTCAGGCAGTCGACGATCACGGCCACGCCACCGGGCGCGTAGCCCTCATAGCGGATTTCCTCGTAATCGACGCCTTCCAGTTCACCGGTAGCCTTCTTGATGGCGCGCTCGATCACGTCCTTGGACATGTTCACGGCCAGGCCCTTGTCCATGGCCACGCGCAGGCGCGGGTTGTTGTTGGGGTCGCCTCCACCGCCGCGCGCGGCAACGCCGATCTCGCGGATGATCTTGGTGAAAATCTTGCCGCGCTTCGCGTCGGACGCGTTCTTGCGGGCTTCGATGGAGGGGCCTCTACCCATGGGTGCTACCGTCTGGCTGCTTCAGGATCAAGGCGCGGATTCTACCTGATCGGGGGCGGCAACCGTGTCTAGGGCGGCGGGATGCCGCAGGGCATGGCCGGCGAAGAGCGTGCGAACCAACGATTCGCACCCACCAGGGCGGGCCGGCCACACGCACCAACCTATGCGGCGGCGGCGTCGCGGGTATGGTCGAACTGGCCGTGGCGCAGGAAATGGGCCGTCTGCCGCGCGGCATCGGGCGACACCACCAGGCCGCTGTGGCTGGTGCGGACCACGCAATGGTCGGCCAGGCCCGGCAGGCGGGTCTCAGCCAGTGCCACGGTGCCGTCGGAGGCATCGTCGATCGCCCCCAGCAGGCTGCCCAGCCCGTGCGGCACCGAACCGGCGATCAGCCCGACTTCGGCATTGCCCTGCCAGTCCGGCAGGCCATCAAGCAACAGTTCGCTGCTGCGGCCCAGCGCCAGGCCCCAGCCGTGCTCGGACAACGAACGCGCGGTGCCGCTGCCGCGCAGCGGCGAGCCCAGGCAGACCACGCGTTGCACCGGCAGCTGCGGATTGCGGCGCAGCGCTTCCAGCGCCAGCAGTCCGCCCAGGCTGTGGCCGACCAGCGACAGCGGTCCGGCATCGGCCAGACGCTCCAACAGCTGCGGCACGGCCACGTCGGGGCCACCGAACACTGAGGAATAGCCGAACGCGTGCACCTGGAAACCACGCGCGCGCAGGCGCCAGGCCAGTGGCCCGACCCAGGCACGGGCATTCCAGATGCCATGCAGCAGCAATACGGGGGGAGTCATGCAAACAGCCTGGCGATCAGCGGGGCAGGAACGTGAGGTGATTGAACACGCGCGCGCAGCAAGCGGCGGTGAACGTCAGGCCGCGCGCGGTGCGCGGCGCAGAATGAATTCGAGGTCCTGGGTGTCACCGACCGGGAACAGGTACTCGCCGGCCTTCTCGAAACCGTAGCGGGCATAGAAGCGTTGCGCGCCGAAGTTCTCCGACCACACACCCAGCCACAGCGTGCGCGGACCTTCGTGCTCCAGCCAGGCCAGCGCGGTTTCCAGCAGGCGGCTGCCCCAGCCGCAGCTCTGCTGCGTCTTGATCAGGTACAGGCGCTTGAGTTCGCCGTCACCGGGTTTCACATCCGGGTGCGGCAGACCGCAGGGGCCGGCGGCGGCATGGCCGACCGCCTCCCCATCCAGTTCCAGCAGCCACACCGCGTAATCGGGGTGGGCCAGGATCACGCGCTGGCGCTCGACCGTGTAGGCCTCCTCGAGGAAGGCCTGCAGGTCCTGCGGCGGATACAGATGGCCGAAGGTTTCGGTGAACGTACGGGCGGCCAGCGCCGACAGGGTCGGCGCGTCTTCCACGGTGGCGCGGCGGATCGAATACATGCAGGAAGTTGACGTCAGGGCGAAGCGCGGGTCAAGCCTTTTCAGACGATTCCGCTTCTTCTTCCTCGTCCCCTTCCTCGTATTCTTCTTCGTCCTCGTCCTCTTCTTCCTCGCCTTCCTCGCCTTCCTCGTCCTCGTCGTACTCTTCCTCTTCGTCGTCCTCGTAATCCTCGACGCCGAAGTCTTCACCGTCCCAACGGCCTTCGCCGTCAGCGACGAAGGTCAGGGCCATCGCCGCCGGGTTGGTACCGACGCGGACCAGCCAACCACCGAACACGCGTGCACGCTCGGTGACCAGGTTGGCCTCGGAGCCTTCATTGCCCAGCTTTTCCCACTCCAGCGAAAACGCAAACTCGGTCATTGCCTGGATCTCCTGATCAGTTGGTCTTGGGGCGAACCTGGATGTGCACTTCGGCCAGCTGCGCGTCGACGATCGGCGACGGCGCGTCGGTCATCAGATCCTGTGCACCGGTGGTCTTCGGGAACGGGATGACGTCGCGGATCGACTCGGTGCCGGCCATCAGCGCGGCGATGCGGTCGATGCCGAAGGCAATGCCACCGTGCGGCGGCGCGCCGTAGTTCAGCGCGTCGAGCAGGAAGCCGAACTTGGCGCGGGCTTCTTCGGCACCGATGCCGAGCAGCTCGAACACTGCGCTCTGCATGTCCGGACGGTGGATACGGATCGAACCACCGCCGATTTCATTGCCGTTGAGCACCATGTCGTAGCCGCGCGAGACGGCGGTACGGGCATTGGCGCGCAGGTCGGCGATGTCGTCCACGGCCGGTGCGGTGAAGGGGTGATGCAGGGCGACGTAGCGCTGTTCTTCCTCGTCCCACTCGAACATCGGGAAGTCGGTGACCCACAGCGGCGCCCAGCCGTCGGCGACCAGGCCGAAGTCCTTGCCGGCCTTCAGGCGCAGCGCGCCCATGAAGTCGGAGACCTTGTTGTAGCCACCGGCGCCGAAGAACACGATGTCGCCGTTGCCGGCGCCGACGTGGGCCACCAGCGCAGCGAAGGATTCCTCGCTGAAGAACTTCTGGATCGGCGAGCTGACTTCGCCGTTGTCGGCAATCTTGATGTAGGCCAGGCCCTTGGCACCGTACTTGGCGGCATGCGCGGCGTACTCGTCGATCTGCTTGCGGCTCAGCGACGCTCCGCCCGGGATGCGCAGCGCGGCGACGCGGCCTTCGGCATCATTGGCCGGACCGGTGAACACCGGGAACTCGCTGTCCTTGACCAGCTCAGCCACGTCGACCAGCTCCAGCGCAATGCGCAGGTCCGGCTTGTCCGAACCGTAGCGACGCATCGCCTCGGCCCAGGTCATGCGCGGGAAGCTGGCATCCAGCTGCACGTCCACCACTTCCTTGAAGATGGCGCGGATCATGTCTTCGACGAAGTCCTGCACGTCGCGCTCGCGGACGAAGGCGAATTCCATGTCCAGCTGGGTGAATTCCAGCTGGCGGTCGGCACGCAGGGCCTCGTCGCGGAAGCAGCGCGCGATCTGGTAGTAACGGTCGAAGCCGGCCACCATCAGGATCTGCTTGAACAGCTGCGGGCTCTGCGGCAGGGCGTAGAACTCGCCCGGGTGCATGCGCGCCGGCACCAGGAAGTCGCGGGCGCCTTCCGGGGTGGCCTTGGTCAGGATCGGGGTCTCGATGTCCTGGAAGCCCTTCTCGTCCAGGTGGCGGCGCAGGGCCTGCACCAGCTTGATGCGGGTGCGCTGCATGCGCTGCATTTCCGGGCGGCGCAGGTCCAGGTAACGGTACTTCAGGCGGGTTTCTTCGCCCGGGTTCTCGTGGGCGTGGAACGGCAGCGGCGCGGCCTTGTTCAGCACGGTGATGGCGGTGGCGATCACTTCCACCTTGCCGGTGCGCATCTTGTCGTTCACCGCATGGCGGGCGCGAACGACGCCCTCCACCTGCAGCACGTCCTCATAGCCCAGCGAAGCGGCCACGGCGAACACTTCGGCGTTGTCGACCTCCACGGTCACCTGCACGATGCCTTCATGATCCCGGAGATCGATGAAGCAGACGCCGCCCTGGTTACGGGCCACGTCGGTCCAGCCGGCGAGGGTGACAGTCTGGCCAATCAGGGTCTCGTCGACCAGGCCGCAGAAGTGGGTACGCATGGGGGGAAGCTCCGCTGGAGAACGCCGGCACCGGATGGGGGCCGGAAAGCCTCGTATTCTGCGGCCGAGGCCCCGGCCGGGGCAAATCCGGCCAGTCACACCGGCTTGATCGCCCCCTTCCCTATAGTCAGGCACCTGCCACCGTATGGGATGCCGCCATGAAACCGCTGTCCCTGGCCAGCCTGGCCGTGACCCTGAGCCTGGGCACCATCGCCACGCTCGCCCTGCCCTCCGCCCCGGCCGCCGCGCAGGACGGGGTGATCCGCTGCGAGAGCCAGAACAACCGCGAACGGGTCTGCAACACCGGCTGGCGCAATGCGCAGCTGGTGCGCCAGCTGTCCGGCAGCGCCTGCGACGAAGGCCGCACCTGGGGCAGCCGCAATGGCAGCATCTGGGTCACCAATGGCTGCCGTGCCGAATTCGTCGAGGCCCGTGGTGGCTGGGGCGGTGGCAATGGTGGTGGCTGGGGTGGCAACAACGGCCGGCCTGGCGAAACCATCCGCTGCGAGAGCCAGAACAACCGCGAGCGCAGCTGCCCGGTCGGCTGGCGCAATGCGCGGCTGGTCCGCCAGCTGTCCGGCAGCCCCTGCAACGAAGGCCGCACCTGGGGCGTGCGCAATGGCGCGATCTGGGTCAGTGGCGGCTGCCGCGCCGAATTCGCCGAGGCCCGCGGCTGGGGCGGTGGTGGCGGTGGTGGTTGGGGCGGCGGCAACAGCAACTACTCGATCACCTGCAGCAGCAACAACAACCGCACGCAGAACTGCGACTGGGATGAGCGCCAGGGCCGGCCGGTGCTGCAGCAGCAGCTGTCCGGCAGCGCCTGCCAGGAGGGCCGCAGCTGGGGCTATGCACGCGGCCAGGTGTGGGTGAGCAACGGCTGCCGGGCACGCTTCGGCGCGCGCTGAGTGCTGGTTTGAGCATGAGGTCGGATCCCTGGCCGACGGCCGGGGCTCTGACCCCGGTCAGGTATCCCGCATCCACGCATGGCGTGGCTCTACTGGGGATCTTTCCGGGGTCGGATCCCTGCTCGGGAGGGATCCGACCCCGGGATCAGGGTGCTGGCGCCTTCTCGTCGCCCCACGGTGCGGGGGGCAGGTCGACCGGCTTGCTCAGGTCGAACTTCACGCGGAAACGGCGGCCCTCCGGGCGCGTCAGCTCGTAGACGAAGGTCTGGTCCGGGTCGATCTCCATCGCCCAGGTGTTGTGCGTGGAGGCCAGCATGTCGGCACGACGGAACATCGCCACCGAATCGGCGTCGGCCGGGAACTGCTGGCGCTCGGCGGTGCCCGGCGGCGTGCTGTCGCCACCGTAGAGGGTGATCGCATCCGCGCTGCCATCCTGGTGGCGATGATCGTGCTTCAGGCGCAGGCCGTTTTCGGTGCGGGTCAGCACCCAGGTGCGCGAGTGGTCATCCCCCACATGGAAGGGAATCCGCAGTTCATGGGCAGGATCGGCACAGCCGCGCACATGCATGACCAGGCGCTGGCCGGCGAACGGGTCCTTGCCGGTCGGTGCTGGCGTGTCCTCCACCACCCGGCCCTCATAGGCCTGGCCGCAATGCGCGGCGATGGCGGCCATGAAGGCATCGGCCGGTGCGGTCGCCAGATCATGGGCGACCGTATCGGAACGCTGCGAACAGGCAGCGAGGCTGAGCAGGAGGGCGGAAGCGGCAACAACGGCAGGCAGTCTCATGCCCCAACCCTAACCACCCGGGCCGGTGCACGCAAACCACGCGGACCGGCCACGTCACCTCAGCGGTGCAGCCAGACCTCGCAACCGCCCACGTCCTGCCTCTGGCCACCGGCGGCATAGCGGCGGGTGATCTCGGCCAGCCATTGCACGCGCTCGGGGCTGCTGCCCAGCTGGTTGGGGCAGTTGACCAGTGCGGCCAGCGGCAATCCACCCAGTGCCGCGTCATCTGCAGCCAGCGATGCGAGTACGTCGTCCGATGCCCAGTCCGGAATCATCACGGCGCGGCGGCCGGAGAAATACGGCAGTTCGGAGGACCAGTCCTGTCCGAATGCGACCACCACGCCCTGCGCCGTCGTACCGGCGCGGATGGCATCGGCGATCTGCGAAACCGGTGTCTGCTGGCGTGCTTCCTTGATGTCCTTCAGCGACTTCACCAGGCCAAAGCCCACCGACAGCACGCACAGGAAGATCGCCAGCGCGACGCCACGGCCCGGCTTGCCCGCCGCTTGGGCCGCCAGCACCGTCGACCACAGCACCAGGCCGATGATCGAAGTGGCGAACACGATGTTGGCCGCCTGGTAGTAGGGATGGGCGATGTGCAGGTTGGTGAAGACCAGGAACGGCGCCAGGTAGGCCAGCAGCAGGATGCCCACCGCCGCGCGCGTGCGCTTCTGCCACAGCCCGGCGATGACGAAGATCAGGAAGATCCAGTTGGAGCCGATCGCACCGGAGAAGCGCTTCTTGAACACGGTGCCCCACCAGGTGGCCGGATCCAGGCGCTGCTGCAGGGTGCCGTAATTCCACGCGGACAGCGCATCGGAGGTGATCTGCCGGCCCAGCGCCGACTGCGCCTTCAGCGCGTCGGCATGCTGCAGCCACAGGCTGAGCGTGGCCAGCACGGCAAGCGCGGACAGGCCACCCCAGAACATCAGGCGCCAATGCTGCTGCAGCCACTGCGGACGCCAGCCATGCTCGCGCAGGGCCAGCCACAGGAAGGCCAGCGCAACGAACGCGGCAAAGCCGAAGAACGAGGTGACCTTGATGGCCGCCGACAGCACCGCTGCGACAATGGCGACCAGGCCCACCCAGACGCGCGGCTGGCTGCGCAGGCGCGCCATCGCCCAGACAAAGAGCAGGCCGAAGAACACGGCGCTGGACTCCATCATCACCGAGCGCCCCCAGAACTGCGCGTACGGCGAGACGGCAAAGGCGCCGGCCACGCACAGCGCCAGCGTGCGGTCGGGGCGCCACGCCAGCAGTGTGCGGTAGACCAGCCAGACGCAGCCGACGTGGAAGACGGTGGAAACCAGCCGCCCGCTGTTGTCGGCACTCATGCCGGTGAGGCTGGACAGCAGCGCCGCCAACCACTGGTAGAACGGGAACTCGAAGGGAATCGACCAGGGCGCGCCCAGCACCGGGGTCACGTAGTCCAGCCAGGGGCCACCGCGCAGCAACCAGTCGATCGACAGTGCAGTCTGCGTCTGCCGGAAACCGGAAGCATCGACCGGTGGCATCGACCAGCTGCAGACCAGCAGGATCAGCAGCGCGATCGCCGAAAACCACAACAGGATCTTGCCCGGCAACAGGCCGCGGTCTGGGTTGCTTTCCTGGGTCACGCCTGTTGCTCCTGACTGTGGCCGCCCACGACAGGGCGCGCTTCACGGGCGCGCAGTGTCTGTGTTGACGCACGCGAGTGCAAGCCGCTGCGCGCGACTGCGGCTCAGCCCTGCGGTGGCAGCGACGCCTTCAGCGGCGCGGCGTGGATGGCTTCGGTGGCCGCTACCGGTGCGGACTCGCCCTCGCCCGCCGGTTCCTGCTCCACCGGATCGACGTCGAATGGTGTGCGGAACACCAGCGACGGCAGCAGCGTGGTCAGTGCGGCGTACAGCAGCAGCGCGCCGAACAGTACCGCCGGAATCTGGAAACGCTCGCGCATGATCGCCGCCAGCACCAGGGTGAAGATCAGGGTCGGGGCCAGCGCCAGCGAGACCCGCAGGCTGCTGCGGAAGCTCTCGCCGAACATCACCCGGCGTTGCAGCCAGACCACGCCGATGCGCAGCGGCAGCACCACCAGGGTGATCACGATGCCCAGCCCCAGCGCCTCGAAGCTCAGTGCTTCGCTGGGCACCTTGGTGCCGGCGTTGAAGAAGTAGAACGGCACGAAGAACGAGGCGAACAGGCGCAGCGCGTGCAGGTTCTCATGCGAGGCCAGCAGCGGCATGCGCTGGTGCAGCAGGCGCGCGACCAGGCCGGCAATGAACGCACCGACCAGGTAGTACACGCCCAGCAGGTAGGTGATGTAGGCCGCCACCATGCCGACCATCACCAGCAGCGAGAACTCCGAGCCCGGCGCGTGCGGCGCCACCCAACGGCCCAGCGCAATGAACAGCAGCGGCAGGCCGACCATCATCGCCAGCAGCGCCAGGCTGGACAGCGCCATGTGCCCCGGATCGCCCGCCTGCAGCACGATGAACAAGGCGGCCAGCGCCAGCAGTTCACCGGCGATGGCCTTGCTGGTGACCCAGAACCGTTCATCCTCGCTCAGGCCCAGACGCGACAGCGAATCCATGATGAAACCGGTGGACGGCGTCAGAAGCGCCAACGCCAGCAGCCCGGCGGCCTGCCACGGCAATCCCGCGTAGCGCCAGGCCAACCAGCCGACGCCGAACAGTGTGGCGCTGCGGATCACCAGATGCGCCAGCAGCGGCCACATGCCACGCCGCAGCGCCTGCAGGTCCACTTCCAGGCCGGCGAACAGGAACAATGAGGAAATCCCCAGCGTGGCCAGCAGGCCGATCACCGCGTCGTGCGCCTGGTCGCCCAGCCACAGCATGCCGATGATGCCGAACAGCAGGCAGGTCAGCGGCGCAGGCAGGCTGAAGCGCTGCAGCGCGCGCGGGATCACCAGCAGCGCGAAGATCAGCAGCAGGTAGATCAACTCATGGCTCATCGGGGTCTTCCGTGGGGTTCGAACGCGCGCAGGATGCGCGCGCCGAACCGATCCGGCAAGCCGTTTCCGGATGACTCCCGGTTACCTCATCCGATCAGGCGGTCGGCGATGCGCCCGACCTGTGCCAGTACCACGGCACGCTGTTCGTTGCTGATCGCCCCGGCCTGCAGGTAGGCGGTCAGCACCCATGGCGCGCCGCCGGCCAGTGGCCACAGCACCGCGATGTCGTTGCGCGCGTCCTCACCGTTGCTGCCGGTCTTGTCGCCCACCCGCCAGCGCTTGCCGAGGCCCGCACGCAGGCAGGCATCACCGGTTTCATTGTCGATCAGCCAGTCGGCCAGCTGCTGCCGCGAGGCCGGTTGCAGTACCTCGCCCAGCACTACGCGCTGCAGGGTCGTGGCCATTGCCGCCGGCGTGGTGGTATCGCGCGGATCGCCCTCGGCGAAGCTGTTCAATTCCGGCTCCAGGCGGTCACTGCGGCTCACCGGATCGCCGCTGGCACGCAGGAACGCGGTTACTGCCGGCGGACCGCCGACCACACCGAACAGCAGGTTGGCGGCGGTGTTGTCACTGGTGATCAGCGTGGCCCGGCACAGGTCACGCACGGTCATGTCCTTGCCGGCGTGGCGACGGGTCACCGGTGCGTGCGAGAGCAGATCGGCGTCGCGCACCGGCACGCGCGTATCCAGCAATGCCGGCGCGCGCTCGGCCTGGCTGAGCACGGTGGCCGCCAGCATGCTCTTGAAGGTGCTGCACATCGGGAAGCGCTCGTCCTGGCGATGACCGAAACGACGGCCGCTGGCGGTGTCGAGCAGGGTCACGCCAAGGCGGCCGGCACAGGCCTTCTCCAGCGCTGCGAAATCGCTGGCAGCAGTGATGGCAGCCTCGGTCGGCGTGGCCGCGCTGGCCTTGCCTGCTGCACGTGCCAGCAACGGCAGCGCAAGCGAGGAAGCGACGGCGGCACCACTGAACTGCAGGAATCGGCGACGGGCGAGCATGCGGGTTCTCCTGAGGGACGGCTCGATTATCGGGGCCTCCCATGGAGTCGACCAGCGCAAAAAATCAGCATCAGGCATCAATTTAATTCATGCCTGTCGCATTCAACTCCTTATTTTCCCTAAGTTATGCGTTGACGGGTTAGGATCATCCATCATTCCAGCTCACGACTTCGCGATGCTGCACCCTACCCTGCCACTGAACGCGCTGCGTGCCTTCGAAGCGGCTGCGCGCCACCAGAACTTCACCCGTGCCGCGCTCGAGCTGTGCGTCAGCCAGGCCGCGCTGAGCCACCAGATCCGGGGCCTGGAAGACCGGCTCGGGATCCGCCTGTTCCATCGCCTGCCGCGCGGCGTGGCGCTGACCGACGAAGGCGCGGCGCTGTATCCGGTGCTCAACGAATCGTTCGAGCGCATCTCGGCCAGCATTGCGCGCTACACCGGCGGGCCGGCCCGCGAAGTACTGACGCTGGGGGTGGTCGGCACCTTCGCCACCGGCTGGCTGCTGCCACGGCTGGCCGCATTCGAGGCGGCGCATCCGGACATCGAGCTGCGCCTGCAGACCCACAACAACCGCATCGACCTCGCTGGCGAAGGGCTGGACCTGGCGATCCGATTCGGTGATGGCGACTGGCAGGGCCAGGCCTGCACGGCGATCCTCGATGCGCCTTTCGCACCACTGTGCGCACCGGCATTGGCGCGACGGCTGAAGCAGCCGCGCGACCTCGCCACATTGCCGTTGTTGCGCTCCTACCGCAGCGACGAATGGCCGCGCTGGCTGCAGGCAGCCGGCGTCAGCGGCGTGGAAGCCCGCGGGCCGGTGTTCGATTCCTCGCTGACGGTGGCGATGGCCGCCGCCGGTGGTGCCGGCGTGGCCTTGCTGCCCTTGCGCATGTTCGAGCAGGAACTGGCCGAAGGCCGCCTGCTGCAGCCCTTCGGCACCACGCTGGAGCTGGGCCGCTACTGGCTCACGCGACTGCGCTCGCGCGCCGAACGCGAGCCGGCCAAGCGCTTCCGCGAGTGGCTGCAGGCGCAGGCATGAAAAAAGGGGACGGAGGGGATTAAGTCGTTTGTGCACAAACGACTTAATCCCCTCCGTCCCCTTTTTTCGCGTCCCCTTTTTTCGCGGAGTCAGGACTCCAGCAGCTCCATCCAGGCGGCTTCGGCCTTTTCCAGCTGCGCGGCGACGGTTTCGCGGTCGCGGCCGATCACTGCCATGCGGGTGGCGTCGGCGTAGTTGGCCGGGTCGGCGAGTTGGCGGTCGAGCTCGGCCACTGCGCCTTCCAGCTCGGCCACCTTGGCTTCGGCGGCAGCCAGCTTGTGCGGGTTCACCGGCTTCTTCTGCACCACCTGCACCACCGGGGCGGTCTTGACCACCACCGGCTCTTCCACCTGTTCCATGCGCGCCTTGGTGCCCTGCGCCTGCGGACGGGTACGCAGCCACGCGGCGTACGCATCCAGGTCGCCGTCGAACGGCTCGACCACGCCATCGGCCACGCGCCAGTAGGTATCGCAGACCAGGCCGATCAGATGGCGGTCATGCGAGACCATCACGATCGCGCCTTCGAAGGTGGCCAGTGCTTCGGCCAGCGCTTCGCGCATTTCCAGGTCAAGGTGGTTGGTCGGTTCGTCCAGCAGCAGCACGTTCGGCTGCTGCCAGGCGATCAGCGCCAGCGCCAGGCGCGCGCGCTCGCCACCGGAGAACCCATCAACCGGCTCGAATGCGCGGTCGCCCGGGAAGTTCCACTTGCCCAGGAAATCGCGGAACGACTGATTCCGTGCGTCCGGGGCGATCTCGCGGAAATGCTCCATCGGCGACTGGCCCTCGTGCAGCGACTCCACCGTGTGCTGGGCGAAGTAGCCGATTTTCAGGTCCGGATGCGCCATGCGCTCGCCGACGATCGGCGCCAGTTCGCCCACCAGGGTCTTCACCAGGGTGGTCTTACCCGCACCGTTCGGGCCGAGCAGGCCGATGCGCTGGCCCGCTTCCAGGCCGAAGCCGACGTTGTGCAGGATCACCGCGTCCTTGCCGTAGCCGGCCTCGACGTGGTTCAGGCGGATCAGCGAGAACGGCAGCTTGGCCGGCGGTGCGAACTCGATACGGAACTCGCGCTCGGCACGCACCGCTTCGGTACCGGCCAGCTTGGCCAGGCGCTTCATGCGGCTCTGCGCCTGCGCCGCCTTGCTGGCCTGCGCCTTGAAGCGGTCGATGAAGCTCTGCAGGTGGGCGCGCTCGGCCTGCTCCTTCTCGTGCGCGATCTGCTGCTGGCGCAGCTGTTCGGCACGCTGGCGCTCGAAGTCGGTGTAGCCGCCCGGGTAGAGCTTGGCGCCGCCACCATGCAGGTGCAGGGTGTGGGTGGCCACGTTGTCGAGGAACTCGCGATCATGCGAGATCAGCAGCAGGGTGCCCGGATACTTCAGCAGCCACTGTTCCAGCCAGTACACCGCGTCCAGATCCAGGTGGTTGGTCGGTTCGTCCAGCAGCAGCAGGTCGCTGGGCATCATCAGCGCGCGCGCCAGGTTCAGGCGCACGCGCCAGCCGCCGGAGAACGAGGACACCGCACGGTGGTGGGTCTCTGCCGGGAAACCGAGGCCGTGCAGCAGCTTGCCGGCGCGCGCTTCGGCGTCGTAGGCATTGAGCTCGGCCATCTTGGTGTGCGCCTCGGCCACCGCCTCCCAGTCTTCGCGGGCGGTCGCCTCGGCCTCGGCGGCCAGCACCGCGGCCACCTCGATGTCACCGCCGAGCACGAAGCTCAGCGCCGGGTCGGGCAGCGACGGGGTTTCTTGGGCAACGCTGGCGATGCGCACCTTGCCGGGCAGGTCGACATCGCCCTTGTCCGCCTCCAGCTCGCCCTTCACCGCCGCGAACAGGCTGGACTTGCCAGCACCGTTGCGGCCGACCACACCCACCCGGTAACCGGCATGCAGGGTCAGGTCGACATTGGACAACAGCAGCCGCTCGCCGCGGCGCAAGGCGAAATTACGAAGCGAAATCATGGGGGAAGGCGTCCATATAACCGAATGGAATGTGCTGGTGAGCACTGTTCCTGCGACGCAATTCTAGCGTTAACGAATACTTGACGCGCCCCGGGATGCGCGGCGGCCGGCGTTCCTCTCTCCCACGTCCTCGCCGCGCGCCTCCCGGGCCCCCTCCCCACGAGTGCCGATCCGGGCTAAATGGTTGCTGCTGCAACGTTTTTCCCGATGACCGGCATTTGACAGACACTGAATATCCCGTTAATTCCTGCTTTGCGCACCGCAACAACCGCCGTCCGCCTCACCCCCGTGATGTCGATTCCGGTGCCGCCCCCGCCAACCGGAGCCCCATCCCGATGACCCGCAAGACCAGCCTGATCGCCGCCGCCGTCGCTGTCGCACTCGGTGGCTCTCCGTTCGTCGCCGCTGCCCAGCAAGCCGGCACCGCCGCCAATACCCTGGACACGGTGATCGTCACCGGCACCCGCGTGGCCGACCGTACGGTCGCCGAATCGCAGTCGCCGATCGACATCATCACCCCCGAAGCCCTGCAGTCCACCGGCACCAGCGAACTGGCCACCGCGCTGTCGCGCGCGCTGCCCTCGCTGAACTTCCCGCGCCCGGCCCTGACCGACGGCACCAGCGGCGTGCGCCCGGCGCAGCTGCGTGGCCTGTCGCCGGACCAGGTGCTGGTGCTGGTCAATGGCAAGCGCCGCCACACCTCGGCGATGATCAACGTCAACGGCAGCATTGGCCGTGGCTCGTCGGCAGTGGACATCAACGCGATCCCGATCGCCGCCATCGAGCGCGTGGAAGTGCTGCGCGACGGCGCGTCGGCGCAGTACGGCTCGGACGCCATCGCCGGCGTCATCAACATCGTGCTCAAGGGCAGTGGCAGTGGCGGCAGCCTGGCGGTGGACTACGGCCAGTACTCGGCCGGTGACGGCAACAAGTACCAGCTCTCCGGCGATACCGGCGTCGAGTTCGGCAACGGCCGTGGCCGCGTGCACGTGGCCGGCCAGATCAGCCAGCAGGATGAAAGCAACCGCGCCGGCCCGTACCGCGGCACCACGCCGAACACCGGCAACTACCCGAGCATCGGTGAGAAGACCTTCATCGTCGGCGACCCGCGCGTGGATGCCACGGCCGCCTCGGTCAATGCCAGCTTCGACTTCAGCGACCGCGTGACCGGCTACGCCAGCGCGCTGCTCAGCAACCGCGACATCACCTCCTTTGCGTTCTACCGCTCGCGCAACCACAACGGGCAGAGCGCGCTGCTGGCGCAGACCTACCCGGACGGCTTCGTGCCGGAGATCAACCAGTACTCCAAGGACCGCTCGCTGGTGGCCGGGGTCAAGGGCAACACCGACAACGGCTGGACCTGGGACCTGAGCCTGAACCATGGCGAGAACACCCTGGACTTCCACACCCGCAACAGCATCAACTACAGCCTGGGCGCGACCAGCCCGCGCTCGTTCTACGACGGCACGCTGAAGTACCAGCAGGACATCTTCAATGCCGACCTGACCAAGTCGCTGGACTGGGGCCTGGCCTACCCTGTCACGCTGTCCTTCGGCGGTGAGTACCGCAAGGAGAAGTGGGACCAGAAGCCGGGCGAACTGAACTCGTACACCGGCAGCGGCGCACAGGGCTTCGGCGGCTTCACCCCGACCAACGAAGTGCATGCCGACCGCCACAACTACGCGGTCTACGCCGGCCTGGAAGCGGACCTGACCGAGAAGTTCTCGGCCGGCATCACCGGCCGCTACGAGGACTACTCGGACTTCGGCGACCGCTTCTCCGGCAAGCTGTCGGCGCGCTACGCGTTTACGGACAAGGTCGCGCTGCGGGCCACCGCCTCCAGCGGCTTCCGTGCACCGTCGCTGGCGCAGCAGGGCTACCAGGCGGTGACCAGCCAGTTCACCAACGGCGTGTTCGTCGAGCGCGGTACCTTCCCGACCACCAGCCAGGCCGCGCAGGCACTGGGCGCCTCGCCGCTGAAGGCCGAGACCTCCACCTCCTACAGCGTGGGTCTGGTGCTGCAGCCTGTCGACCGCCTGTACATCACCGTCGACGCCTACCAGATCGACATCGATGACCGCATCGCACTGTCGTCCAGCATCACCACCAATGCGGCCAGCAGCGCGCTGCTGACCAGCTTGGGCCTGCCGCAGGTGACTGCGTTCTCGTACTTCACCAACGGCCTGGATACGCGCACCCGTGGCGTCGACTTCGTCTCCAGCTACACGGTGCCGTTCAGTGCCAGCAGCCTGGAGCTGACCGCTGCGTACAGCTACAACGACACAGAAGTGCGCCGCGTCGGCGGCACGCCGGCGGTGTTCGGCTCGCTGGGCCTGAACCAGTCGCTGATCGGTCGCGATGAAATCGGCCGCATCGAGGACAGCTACCCGCGTGACAAGACCATCCTGAGCGGCACCTGGCGTTCGGATCACTGGGAACTGGGCCTGGCCGCAACCCGCTACGGCAAGTTCACCGTGCGCAACTCGGCCACCGCGCTGCGCGACCAGACCTACGGCGACAAGTGGGTGCTGGATGCCTCGGCCAGCTACAAGCCGAGCAGCAACTGGACGCTGACCGTGGGTGCCGACAACCTGCTGAACGAGTACCCGGACCGCACCGAAGACCTGCAGAACTCCACCTTCGGCATGCTGCCGTACAGCAACTACTCGCCGTTCGGCTTCAACGGCGCGTATGTGTACGGGCGGGTCAAGTACACCTGGTAAGCGGTAGCGCTGGCCGCTGGCCGGCTGTGCTCTGGTAGTGCCGGCCGCTGGCCGGCAACTCCGGGCGGGGTCAGATCCCTTTTCCTGCGGGAAAAGGGATCTGACCCCATTCGCATTTAAAGGTTTGCCGTATCTGGCCTCATCGGTGAAAATCGGGATACCCCCGATTTCCTGCGAGTGCCGATGCACCATGACACCGACCTGATCAACATCGTGGCCGTTGGCCTGGGGCTCGCCTTCATCTTCGGCGCGCTGGCCAACAAGCTCCGCTTGTCTCCCTTGGTCGGTTACCTGGTTGCTGGCATCTGCGTAGGCCCGTTCACCCCCGGCTTCGTCGCCGACCAGGCGCTGGCCAACCAGCTGGCCGAGCTGGGCGTGATGCTGCTGATGTTCGGCGTCGGCCTGCACTTCTCGCTGAAGGACCTGATGGCGGTCAAGGCCATCGCCATCCCCGGTGCCATCGGCCAGATCGCGGTCGCCACCCTGCTCGGCTGGGGCGTGGCCTCGCTGATGGGCTGGCCGGCCATCCATGGCGTCATCTTCGGTTTCTCGCTGGCCACCGCCAGCACCGTGGTGCTGCTGCGGGCGATGGAGGAACGCCGCCTGCTGGAAACGATGCGCGGCAAGATCGCGGTCGGCTGGCTGATCGTGGAAGACCTGGCCTGTGTGCTGGCACTGGTGATGATGCCGGTGATGGCCGGTGTGTTCGGCCCCGACGCGGCCAAGGAATCGCACTCGCTGGGCAGCGTGCTGGCCGACATCGGCTGGACCTTCGTGCAGCTGGGCCTGTTCGTGGCGGTGATGCTGGTGGTCGGGCGCCGGGTCATCCCGTGGATCCTGGAACGTATCGCCGGTACCGGTTCGCGCGAGCTGTTCACCCTCTCGGTGCTGGCGATCGCGCTGGGCGTGGCGTTCGGCTCGGCCATGTTGTTCGGCGTCTCGTTCGCACTGGGCGCGTTCTTCGCCGGCATGCTGCTCAACGAATCGGAACTGAGCCACAAGGCCGCACACGATTCGCTGCCGCTGCGTGATGCGTTCGCAGTACTGTTCTTCGTCTCGGTCGGCATGCTGTTCGACCCGAACATCCTCATCCAGCACCCGTGGCAGGTGCTGGCCACCGTGCTGATCATCATGTTCGGCAAATCGGCCGCCGCGTTCTTCATCGTGCGCGCGTTCGGGCACCCGACCAGCACTGCACTGACCATCTCTGCCAGCCTGGCGCAGATCGGCGAGTTCGCCTTCATCATCGCCGGCCTCGGCGTGGCGCTGCAGATCCTGCCGAAGGAAGGCCAGTCGCTGGTCCTGGCCGGTGCGCTGGTGTCGATCATGCTCAACCCGCTGGTATTCGGCCTGCTCGACCGTTGGCAGGCCAAGCAGGAGCAGTCGCCCCAGGCCGCCGAGCCCGAAGAGGCCACCGGTCCCTCGCGTGACCTGCATGACCACGCCATCGTCATTGGTTACGGCCGGGTCGGCAGCGAGCTTGCGCAGGTACTGCGCGACCGTGGCGTGCCGGTGCTGGTGATCGATGACAACAAGGAACACGTCGAGCAGGCGCACGCCAAGGGCCTGGCGGCGATCCGCGGCAGCGCCGCCGCCGACCGGGTACTGGCCGAGGCCCATCCGGAGCGCGCCAAGATCGCGGTGCTGGCGATTCCGCAGCCGCTGGAAGCCGGTGAGGCGCTGGCCAAGCTGCGGGCGATCAACCCGGACCTGACCCTGCTGGCGCGTGCACACAGCGATGCGGAAGTGAAGCATCTGCTGGAACACGGTGCGGATGGCACGGTGATGGCCGAACGTGAGCTGGCGTATTCGCTGGCGGAGATGGTGATGGCCACGCCGCCGTATCGCGGGTTGGGTCAGCACAGTATTCCGGTGGTGTGAGGGGTGTGCGTGCGGCAGGGCTTGCAGCCCTGCCCCTGCCGAAACAACGGCAACGGCAACGGCAAAAGCTGGCATAGCGTGGGATGGCGGGGTGGGTCCGGTTGCGGGGGCCGCTGCAAGTACGTCCATGTAAGCTCGGTCGCCGCATCCATGCGGCTCCCGCCCCCGCAACCGGCCCCCCCCCGCCTTCGACAGATTCCTGCGATCTGTCGGAACGGCGCCCTGCTCTGGTAGGTGTCGACCTTGGTCGACACGGCGACGCATGGGGTCAGATCCGTTTTCCACAGGAAATCGGATCTGACCCCGGAAACAAAAAATCCCCGGTCGACCCGCATCGACCGGGGATCTGGATCGCCACGTTGCCACGCCTTGGAGAGGCAGTTCCACCGTAGCGCATCGCGGCGCCGGTGGTGATCGCCTGTGGCGATGACGACCAAGCGCGTGGCTATCAGGCGCCGGCCAGGGCCTGCTCCAGGTCCGCGCGCAGGTCGCCGATGTGTTCGATGCCGATCGACAGCCGCACGGTGTCCTCGCTGACGCCGGCCTTGGCCAGCTCCGCAGCATCCAGCTGGCGATGGGTGGTCGAGGCCGGATGGGTGGCCAGTGACTTCGCATCGCCCAGGTTGACCAGGCGGGTGAACAGCTTCAGTGCATCGAGGAAGCGCGCGCCGGCCTCGCGCCCACCCGGCAGGCCGAAGGTCAACACGCCCGAGCCGTGCCCACCCAGGTAGCGCTGCGCGGCGGCATGCTCCGGGTCGTCGGCCAGTCCGGCGTAGCGCACCCAGGCCACCTTGGCATGCGCCTTCAGGAACTGCGCGACGGCCAGCGCATTGGCATTGATGCGTTCCATGCGCAGGGCCAGGGTCTCGATGCCCTGCAGGATCAGGAAGGCATTGAACGGCGACAGCGCCGCGCCGGTATTGCGCAGTGGCACCACGCGCGCGCGGCCGATGTAGGCCGCCGGTCCCAGTGCTTCGGTATAGACCACGCCGTGGTAACTGGGGTCTGGCTGGTTGAGGCGCGCGAAGCGGTTGGGTTGCGCGGCCCAGTCGAAGCGGCCGGAATCGATGATCGCGCCGCCCAGGCTGGTGCCGTGGCCGCCGAGGTACTTGGTCAGCGAATGCACCACGATGTCGGCACCGTGCTCGAACGGGCGCAGCAGGAACGGGGTGGCCACCGTGTTGTCGACGATCAGTGGCACGCCGGCGGCATGCGCGACCTCGGCGATGGCCGCGATGTCGGTGACGTTGCCGCGCGGGTTGCCGATCGATTCGACGAACACCGCCTTGGTGCGGTCGTCGATCAGCGCGGCGAACGCAGCTGGATCGGCAGGATCGGCGAAACGCGCCTGGATGCCGTACTGCGGCAGCGTGTGCGCCAGCAGGTTGAGGCTGCCGCCGTACAGCGCGCTGGAGGCGACGATGTTGTCGCCGGCTTCGGCGATGGTCTGGATGGCATAGGTGATCGCGGCCTGTCCCGAGGCCAGCGCCAGCGCGCCGATGCCGCCTTCCAGCGCGGCAAGGCGCTGCTCCAGCACGTCGGTAGTGGGGTTCATGATGCGGGTGTAGATGTTGCCCGGCACCTTCAGGTCGAACAGGTCGGCGCCGTGTTGGGTGTCATCGAACGCATACGCCACGGTCTGGTAGATCGGCACCGCCACCGCGCGCGTGGTCGGGTCGGGACGGTAGCCGCCGTGCACGGCCAGGGTTTCCAGTTGCCACTGCGGGTCGCTCATTGCACCAGGCTCCATCCGGGGAAACCGCCACCATAGGCCAGCCGGGGCCGGACGCTGAAAGCCGCTGGCGATGACGTCCGTACCCGCGGTTATCAGGTTGGCCGCGATTCAGGCAGCCGTCATGGGCCGTTGCTAGGCTTCGCCGCCGGGCGCTCCTGCCCGGGCACGGAGGCCCCACGCATGCAGCCATCCCCCTGGACTCCCCCTGCCAGCAGTTCGCCCACGTCGGTCCTGCTGGTGGAGGACGACCGTCGCCTGGCCGAACTGGTGAGCGACTACCTGCACGAACATGGCTTCGCCGTGCAGCACGTGCCCCGTGGTGACCTTGCCGGTGCGGCCTGCCGCCAGCATGCCCCGGAACTGGTGGTGCTGGACCTGATGCTGCCCGGCCTCGGGGGCATCGATGTGTGCCGGCAGATCCGCAGCTTCTCCGATGTGCCGATCCTGATGCTGACCGCTTGCGAGGACGACATCGAACAGGTGCTGGGCCTGGAATCGGGTGCCGATGACTATGTGCACAAGCCGATCGAACCACGCCTGCTGCTGGCCCGCCTGCGCGCCCTGCTGCGCCGCCGCCATGGCAGCAGCAACACCGGCACGCCCAGCCGGCTGATGCATGGGCAACTGCTGATCGATCGCATGCAGCGTGAAGTGCATCTGCACGGTGCGGCGGTGGACGTGGGCACCACCGAATTCGAGATCCTGTGGCTGCTGGCCAGCCAACCCGGGCAGATCCTGTCGCGTGACCAGATCCTGCAGTCGGTGCGCGGCATCGGCTTCGACGGTCTGGACCGCAGCGTTGACGTCTGCATCGGCAAGCTGCGCCGCAAGCTCGGCGACGATGCGCGCGAACCACGACGGATCAAGACCGTGTGGGGCCGTGGCTACCAGTTCAATCCGTCGGCCTGGACGGCATGAAGCGGCTGTTCCTGTGGTTGTGGTTCGTCACCGGCGCCTGCTTCCTGGCCTCGGTGTTCTTCCTCAACCACATCCTGGATGGCATCTACACGCCCGTGCAGGATCGCGTGTTCGTGGAGCAGGTACGCGGGCAGGTGTACGCCCTGCGCAGGGACCTTGCGGGCCTGGACGCCGGCCAGCAGCGTGAGCGCCTGCAGCAGTTGCAACCACACTACGGCATCACCCTGACCCTGCTCGACAATCCTCCCGCGCTCGACCGGCAGGAACAGGCGGCCGTGCAGGCCGATGGCTTCATCGTGCGCGATCAGTACCAGCAGGTCCTGCTGCCCATCGAGGGCATCGGCGGCCGCTGGCTGCACCTGCGCCTGCCCGGCGCGGTGCAGATGACGATGTACATGACCATCGCGGCCTACCTCAGCATCCTGCTGCTGGTCGGCGCCAGCCTGTATGCCTGGGTGCGCCTGCTGTGGCGCGACCTCGAGGCATTGCGCCGGCACGCCGACCGCATCGGTGCCGGTGATCTGCAGGCACGCGCGCAGGTTTCGCCTCGCTCGCAGATCCGGGTCATCGTCGACCACTCCAACCGCATGGCCGCACGCGTGGCCGAGCTGGTGCAGCGTCAGCGCGACCTCACCCATGCCATTTCGCACGAACTGCGCACGCCCATCGCGCGCGTGGCCTTCGGCCTGGACCTGATGCAGGACAGCGATGACGCCGAGCGCCGCGCGCGCCTGGCGCAAGGCCTGCACGGTGACCTCGCCGAGCTCAATCGGCTGGTCAGCGAACTGCTGGCCTACGAACGGCTGGAGCATCCCAGCGAGGGCGAACCGATGCAGCGGATGGAAGCCAACGACTGGCTGCAGGCCTGCCTGGCCGATGCCCGCCGCGATGCCGAACGTGCCGGCCTGGTGCTGCGCGTGCAGCCCAGTGCCCTGCCGCGGGTGGATGCCGAGCCACGCCTGCTGCAGCTGGCACTGAGCAACCTGGTTGGCAATGCACTGCGCCACGCCCGCTCGCAGGTGGAAGTGTCGCTGGTGGGCGTGGGCGGGCGCGCCTGCCTGCGGGTGGACGACGACGGACCCGGCATCGCCGAGGCTGACCGCGAGAAGGTGGTCCGCCCGTTCACCCGCCTGGATGACAGCCGCAGCCGTGACACCGGCGGCTTCGGCCTGGGCCTGGCGATCGTCGGCCGCATTGCCGCACGCCACCACGGCGAGCTGCGCATCAGTCGCGCCACGCTGGGCGGCGCACGCCTGGAAATGCACTGGCCGCTGGCTGCCAGCTGAACGCGCTGGGCCGCGATTACAGTTGATTACAACTCCCGCACAACTGCGGACGGATCGGTCGCCGGCGTATCGCCACGCTGGCGACCCTGCAGCACTCGCCGGATGCGCGCGCTGCTTTCCTTCCTTTGTCGAGAGTCTCCATGTCCAAGCTTCGCCGTTCCCCCGCCCTGCTCTGCCTGGCCCTGTTGCCGCTGTTCGCCGCACCGATCGCCCACGCCAAGGATGACCACTGGACCTTCGAGCTCGCCGCCGGTGGTGGCGTGACGCCTCGCTACAGCGGCAGCGAGGAGTACCGAGCGACGCCTTCGCTGTCCTTCGATGTCACCTCGCCGGGGGGCTGGTTTCTGGGCACCAGTGGCATCGGCTGGGGCACGACCCTCGGCGAGCACACCCGCGTGCGGGCCTATGTCGGTGCCAGCGGCATCCGCAAGGACAAGGATTCGCTGCTCGGCGGTTCGGACTTCCTGCGCGGCATGGGCGATATCGATACCCGTCCCCTGGTCGGTGTCTCGGCTGGATATACGCTGGGCGAAGCCGTGCTGAGCGGCTCCTGGCAGTTCACCCGCAAGGACGAGGACAAGGCTGAGAACGGACTGGCTACCCAGCAGATCCACCTGAACCTGACCCTGCCGCTGTTCGACCTGGCCGGTGGCGTTGTCAGCGGCAGCGTCTCCACCGACTACGGCAACCGTGGCTACATGCAGACCTGGTACGGCGTCAGTCCGGAACAGGCCGCGCGCACCGGCTTTGCCGAGCACAAACCGAAGGCCGGCCTGGTCAGCGCCGGTGTGGGCCTGAAGTGGAGCCACCGCGCGGGCCGCAACGGCAACTGGTACATCTCTGCCGAAGGCACGCGCCTGCTCGGCGATGCGGCCAACAGCCCGATCGTTCAGAAACCCAACCAGTTCGGGCTGATGAGCGGGTATACGCACCGCTTCTGACTGATCGCCGGGCATATCCCGGCGTACCTCGCAGGAAACGGGGCGCTGCGGACATGCAGCGCCCCGTGAGGACTCACGCCTTGGCGAACACCAGATGGCCACCGTCGTTGCCGACTTCGATGGTGTCGCCGTTGACGAAGGCGCCGGACAGGATCTTCTGCGCCAACGGATTCTCCAGCTGTGCCTGGATCGCCCGCTTCAACGGGCGCGCGCCATACACCGGATCGAAGCCAACGTTGCCGAGCAGGTCGAACGCTGCATCGGACACCGCCAGCTTCAGCCCGCGCTCGCCCAGGCGCTTTTCCAGACCACGCATCTGGATGCGTGCGATCTGCTTGATCTGCTGCTTGTCCAGCGGGTGGAACACCACGATGTCGTCCAGGCGGTTGATGAACTCCGGGCGGAAGTGCGCCTGCACCACGCCCATCACCGCCGCCTTCATCTGCGTGTAGGCCTCCGGGCTGTCGTCGGCGCTCATGTCCTGGATCTGGTGCGAGCCCAGGTTCGAGGTCATCACGATGACAGTGTTGCGGAAGTCCACGGTACGGCCCTGGCCATCGGTCAGGCGGCCATCGTCCAGCACCTGCAGCAGGATGTTGAACACATCCGGATGCGCCTTCTCCACTTCGTCCAGCAGGATCAGCGAATACGGACGGCGACGCACCGCCTCGGTCAGGTAGCCACCCTCTTCGTAACCGACGTAGCCCGGGGGCGCACCGATCAGGCGGGCGACGCTGTGCTTCTCCATGAACTCGCTCATGTCGATGCGGATCATCGCGTCGGCACTGTCGAACAGGAACTCGGCCAGCGACTTGCACAGCTCGGTCTTGCCGACGCCGGTCGGGCCGAGGAACAGGAACGAACCGGCCGGGCGATTCGGATCGGACAGGCCCGCACGCGAACGACGCACGGCATCGGAGACCACCTTGATCGCTTCCTCCTGGCCGACCACGCGGTTGTGCAGCACCTCTTCCATGCGCAGCAGCTTGTCGCGCTCACCTTCGAGCATCTTGTTGACCGGAATGCCGGTCCAGCGCGAGACGACCTCGGCGATCTCCTCGTCGGTGACCCGGTCCTGCACCAGCTTGAAGTCCTTGTGTTCGGCTTCCTGGGCGGCGGCCAGCTGCTTTTCCAGCTGCGGCAGCAGGCCGTACTGGATCTCGCTCATGCGCGCGAAATCCTGGCGGCGCTGCGCGGCTTCCAGTTCCAGCTTGGCCTGCTCGACCTGCTCCTTGATCTTCGTCGCGCCCTGCAGCGTGGCCTTCTCCGACTTCCAGATTTCATTGAGGTCGGAGAACTCGCGCTCCAGCGCATCGATGTCGTTCTCCAGATCGGCCAGGCGTTGCCGCGAGGCTTCGTCCTTTTCCTTCTTCAGCATCTCGCGCTGGATCTTCAACTGGATCACACGACGTTCCAGGCGGTCCAGTTCCTCCGGCTTGGAGTCGATCTCCATGCGCAGGCGCGAGGCCGCCTCGTCCATCAGGTCGATGGCCTTGTCCGGCAGCTGGCGATCGGTGATGTAGCGGTTGGACAGCGTCGCCGCGGCCACGATGGCCGGGTCGGTGATCTCCACCCCGTGGTGCACCGCATACTTTTCCTTCAGCCCGCGCAGGATCGCGATGGTGTCCTCCACCGACGGCTCACCCACGAACACCTTCTGGAAGCGGCGCTCCAGCGCAGCATCCTTTTCGATGTACTTGCGGTACTCATCCAGCGTGGTGGCGCCCACGCAGTGCAGTTCGCCACGTGCCAGCGCCGGCTTGAGCATGTTGCCGGCATCCATCGCGCCGTCGGCCTTGCCGGCGCCAACCATGGTGTGCAGCTCATCGATGAACAGGATGATCTGCCCTTCGCTCTTGGCGAGGTCGTTGAGCACGCCCTTCAGGCGTTCCTCGAATTCGCCACGGAACTTGGCGCCAGCGATCAGCGCGCCCATGTCCAGCGACAGCACGCGCTTGCCGCGCAGGCCCTCGGGCACTTCGTCGTTGATGATGCGCTGGGCCAGGCCTTCGACGATCGCGGTCTTGCCAACGCCAGGTTCGCCGATCAGCACCGGGTTGTTCTTGGTCCGGCGCTGCAGCACCTGGATCGTGCGGCGGATTTCCTCGTCACGGCCGATCACCGGATCGAGCTTGCCGCTCTCGGCGCGCGCGGTCAGGTCGATGGTGTACTTCTCCAGCGCCTGCCGCTGTTCCTCGGCGTTCTCCGACTGCACGTTCTCGCCGCCACGCAGCTTGTCGATCGCAGCCTGCAGGCGGGTCTTGTCGGCACCGGCAGCGCGCAGCGCCATGCCCAGCGTGCCGCCGTCGTCCAGCGCCGCCAGCACGAACCACTCGCTGGCAATGAAGGCATCGCCATTCTGCTGGGCCAGCTTGTCGGTCTGGTTCAGCAGGCGCCCCAGGTCATTGCCCATCGAGACGTTGCCGGCCTGGCCGGACACCTTCGGCAGTGCATCCAGCGCCTCGGTCAGGCGCTCGCGCAGCACCGGCACGTTCACCCCGGCCTGGGCCAGCAGCGGGCGCGTGCTGCCGCCCTGCTGGTCCAGCAGGGCGCTGAACAGGTGAACCGGTTCGATGATGCTGTTGTCGCGGCCCACGGCCAGCGACTGTGCGTCTGCCAGCGCCTGCTGGAAACGCGAGGTGAGCTTGTCCATCCGCATTGCGAATCCTCATCGGTCATCAGGGCCGGCCCGCGCCGGCGATGCTGGAAAGATGCGGTTGCCCCCCCCCGTTTCAAGGGTGGCTGCGACTGCACCCCGAGGCCAGTCAGCCTGCGGCCAGCATGCCGGAGCGGGTGTGGTCGGCGCGTTGATCCCGATCAGTTCCGCGCAATGGGCGGACTCAGCGGGTGATCGCGCTGCGGATCGCCCGCAGCTGCTGCTTGACCGCCCGCGCCTGCGCCGGGTCCATGCGCAGCAGGGCCTTCTGCCCGATCGAGCGTGACTGCAGGGTGGGATCGACGAATCGATAGCGGCCGCGTTCATCGCGCTGCACCAGTGGCGCCTGGGCCAGTTCCGGGGTCTCCAGCAGGTGGTCGATCACCGTGACCAGGCGGTCGTTGAAATAGCCCTCGGGCCGCCCAAGGTCGACATAGGCCTGCTGGATCAGCGGATAGAAGCGTTTGTAAGCGGTAGCCGTTGCTGCCGGGTCCAGCGCAGTGAACGCCTGCACGTAGGGCGCATAGCGCGCCGCGTTGCTGGCGGCGATGTGTTCGCCACCCTCGCCCAGCTCGACCTGCAGGTTGCCCGGCAGCGGGCGCGCGGCCAACGCGGTCGGCGGCACGCTGGGCTTGTCCAGGTTGTCGACCTGGGTGACCAGGCGCTGGATCAGATGATCACGCAGCAGCAGGGTCAGCGGCCCCTCGCCCTGGAACAGCTGGCCCAGCGCACCCCAGGCCGCGGCATCGCTGTCAGCCAGCTTCGGCAGCGCCGGATCGGCCGCGGCCTCGGTATCCAGCGGATGCCTGATCGGCGGTGGTGCCGGCACGGGTTCCGCAGCCGCCTTCGGCTGTGGCGGTGCGCCGGTACTGGCGGGGGTCGATTGCACCGGCACCGAAACACCGTCTGCCAGGCTCTTCAGCTGATCGCGGAACAACCAACCACCCGCGCCACCAATCACCACCACGCCCAACACCCAGGGCCAAACCGCCTTTCCACTCTGCATGATGCAGCACCTCGTTTCACACGCATGGAGAAGGTGTGACCCCACCGATTGCAGCCGGTTCCCCGCCTGTTCCGCTGCCGTTCGGGTTCAGGCCTGCATGAAAGCCCCGCTCACGCCTGCTTTGCATGCCGCGCGCGAGGCTGTGGACCTTGTCCTGCGGAGACACTGTCATGCAGTACGCGTTGTATTACTGGACCGGCATCCAGGGTCGTGGCGAGTTCGTGCGGCTGGCGCTGGAAGACGCCGGCGCCGACTACATCGACATGGCGCGGGTGCACGGCGATGCGGTGATGCAGCCATTCCTGGATGGGAGCAGCGAGGGCGCGCAGCCCTTCGCACCCCCATTCCTGAAGGCGGGCCGGCAGGTCATCGCACAGGTCGCGACGATCCTGGATTTCCTCGGCCCAACCTTGGACCTGGTGCCGCAGGCAGCCTCGCGGCGAATGCAGGCGTTGCAGCTGCAGCTGACCATCGCCGACCTGGTGGCCGAGGTGCATGACACCCACCATCCGATCGCTGCATCGAAGTACTACGAAGAGCAGAAGACCGAAGCCAAGGCCCGGGCCATGTCGCTGCGCAGCGAGCGGCTGCCGAAGTTCCTCGGTTACTTCGAGCAGGTACTGGCCGCCAATGGTGGCCGCCATGCACTGCGCGAGCATTCGTACGTGGATCTGTCACTGTTCCAGCTGCTGAGCGGGCTGGACTACATGTTCCCGCGCCGCATGCAGGCGCTCGGCCCCACCCTGCCCCTGCTGCGCGGGCTGCAGGAGCGGGTGGCGAAGCGGCCGAACATCGCCGCCTATCTGGGCTCGGAACGGCGCCTGGCGTTCAACACGAATGGCATCTTCCGCCATTACCCGGAGCTGGACGCCGAACGGTAGTGCCGGCGGCTGGCCGGCAGCTGCACGATCCAACCGAAGCCCATGAGGATGCCGGCCAGCGGCCGGCACTACCACGGGTCAGCTGTTTTCACCCAGCGGCTGCACCGGCTGCTTCTGCAGCGACAGCAAGCCCAGCAGTAGCGCCAGTGCCACGTAGGCACCGGCGAACTGCAAACTGATGATGCGCGCCAGGCCGTCAAGGTCCCACGGCAGGTAGATGCCGCCGCGCGGATCCACCGAGTGGATCAACCCGAACAGGGTCAGCACCGCCGCCACCAGCAGGAAGCCGCAGGCACGGCGCAGGCGCCCATCGACCATCGCCGCCACCGCCGAAATCCACAGCATCGAGGTGATGATGAAGCCGTTGCCGAGCGTGAAGATCACCGCCAGCTCAGGCAGGCCGTGGCCGTCGAGCTTGGTCAGCAGCTGCGGCAGCTGGTCCGGTGCAATCCAGCCGGGTGCCTTGATCGCCAGCAGGTAGGCCACCGACGGCAGGAAGCCGAACACCATCGCGCCGGTATGGTGGCGCGGCGTGGCCTGGAATGCCTGCGTGGTGATGTCGATGGCCACGTACACGATGATCGGTGCCAGCACCGCCAGCGGCAGCCATTGCACCAGCCCGGAGATGATGCCGAGCATGCCGCCAATGCCGACGAACAGGCCGGTCAGCAGCGTGTAGCCGCTGCGCGCGCCCATGTGCTTGTAGGCCGGCTGGCCGATGTAGGGCGTGGTCTGCGCCACGCCGCCACAGACACCCGCCACCAGCGTGGCCACCGCTTCCACCAGCAGGATGTCGCGGGTGCGGTAGTCATCACCGGCCGCGCGCGCACTTTCAGACACGTTGATGCCACCGACCACCATCAGCAGGCCGAACGGCAACAGCAGCGGCAGGTAGGTCATCGCGGTGGGCAGGCCGTCGAGGAAGCCCAGCGTCGGCAGCGGCAGCACCACCTGCGGCGGCACCCACTCCGGTACATGGAAGCCGGGTGCGCCCAGCCCGGCCAGGCCAAGGCCGTAATACAGCACGGTGCCGAACACGAAGGCCAGCAGCACGCCCGGGCCACGCACCGGCAGCTTGCCCTTGGCGATCAGCACATACAGCAGCAGGCCCAGCGTGGTGAAGCCGACCAGCGGCGAGCGCAGCGTTTCCAGCAACGGCAGCAGGCCCATCAGCACCAGCGCGATGCCGGCGATGGAACCCAGCAGCGCGGCACGCGGCAGCGCGCGGGTGACCGCTTCGCCGAAGAACGACAGCACGAACTTGAGCACGCCCATGATGACCAGCGCCGCCATGCCCAGCTGCCAGGTGGCGATGCCCGCAGCGTGCGGGTCCATGCCCTGCTGCTTGAACGCGATGAAGGCCGGGCCGAGCACCAGCAGCGCCATGCCGATGCTGGTCGGTGCATCCAGGCCCAGCGGCATGGCGGTGACGTCGTCGCGGCCGGTACGTGCCGCCAGCCGGCGCGCCATCAGGGTGTACAGCAGGTTGCCGACCAGCACGCCGAAGGCGGTGCCGGGGAACATGCGGCCGAACACCACGTCGGCGGGGAACTGGAAGATCCCGACCAGGGCCATGGCGATGAAGCCGAGGATGGAGAGGTTGTCGACGACCAGGCCGAAGAAGCCGTTGAAGTCGCCGGCGACGAACCAGCGACGCGGTGCGGCGGAAGCGGGAGCGGACATGGAAGGGGCGGTGGGGGTGGGGACCGCCGATGGTAGGCCCAGCGGGGCCGGCGCGCCAATTCCGTCGTGGAATGATGGGTTCCAGCCAACGGCGGGGCCCCTCGTGGCTGGGTTGGTCGCGGACAGCGGGTTTATCGGAGTGGGCCGGGCGGGATGGGCTGTGCAGGACACGCCGTAAACCCGTCCATGGGGGCTCGATGGCGCCATCCATGGCGCCAACGGTCCTGCGCAGCCCATCCCGACCGGCCCCTGACAATTTCCTGCGCGTGCCAGCCACGGAAGAGAATCAAAAGATCAAAAGCAAAGGCAGGCGCTCGTTGTTGCGCCAAGCCCATGCTCGGCTGCTGTACGCGAGGCATCTGAGCCGAGCATGGCTCGGCTCTACAGGAGATCATTCCGATCATTCTTTCGTTCATCCACGCATGGCGTGGATCTACTGCAGATCGCAGGAGTCTGTCGAAGGCGGGGTGGGGCCGGTTGCGGGGGCGTGAGCCGCATGGATGCGGCGACCGAGCTTACATGGACGTACTTGCAGCGCCCCCCCGCAACCGGCCCCACCCCGCCATCCCCCAGGAAAGCAGCTTCTGCTCTGGGTCTGGCTCGTAGCGGGTGCAGGGCGCAGCCCTGCATCGACCAACCCCCTACTTCTTCAGGAAGTTGTCCACCAGCAGATGCTTCACGTCGTCGAAGCGGCCGTTCAACACGGCCTTGGCTGCGTACAACGCCGTACCGGCCACCTGCTTGGCCTCGATCTGCGGCGGCATCACCAGTTCGGCGCGGCTGGTATGCACGTCCAGCAGTGCCGGGCCGCGTTGGGACAGGAAGTCCAGCACCGCTTCCTCCAGGTCCTCGCTGCGCGTCACCGTGCGGCCGTGGAAGCCGATCACTTCGGCCAGGCGGCCAAAGTCCGGGTTCTTCAGGTCGGTGTAGTTGTCCAGCAGGCCCTCCACCTTCTGCTCCAGCTCGACGAAATTCAGCGAGCCGTTGTTGAACACCACCACCTTGATCGGCAGATTCTCCTGTACCGCCGTCAGCAGGTCGCCCAACAGCATCGCCAGGCCACCGTCACCGGACAGCGAAATCACCTGTCGGCCGGGGAACGCCTTCTGCAGGCCGAGTGCCTGCGGCATCGCGTTGGCCATCGTGCCGTGCAGCAGGCTGGTCAGCGTACGGCGGCGACCGTTGACGCGGATATGCCGCAGCACCCATACCATCGGCGAGCCGCCGTCGGCGGTGAACAGCGCATCGTCGCTGGCGTGCTTCGACAGCAGCGCGGTCAGGTGCTGCGGATGGATCAATTCGCCTTCGCCCGGTTGTTCTTCCTGCTCGCGCTTCTTCAGTGCCTTGTCGCGACGCCCGATGCACTCGTCCAGGAAGCTGCTGTCCTCGCGCGGCGGCAGCATCGGCAGCAACGCATCCAGCGTCGGTGTGATATCACCGACCACGCCAAGATTCACCGGGTGGCGGCGGCCGAGATGGCTGCCATCGCGGTCGACCTGGATGATCGTGGCCTTGTCCGGATAGAACTGGCCCCAGGCGAAATCGGCGCCGAGCAGCAGCAGCGTGTCGCACTCCATCAACGTGTGGAAGCCGGACTCGATGCCGAAGATGCCGGTCATGCCCATGTTGTACGGGTTGTCCGGCTCGACGAAGTCCTTCGCGCGCGAGGTGTGCGCGATCGGTGCCTGCAGGCGCCGGGCCAGTTCCAGCAACTGCGCGTGCGCGCCCTGGCAACCGGCGCCGGCATAGATGCCGATGCGCTTGCCCTGCCCCAGCAGCTCGGCGATGCGCTGCAGTTCAGCGTCGGAAGGACGCAGCACCGGCTGGGTGTAGTGCACCGAGAACGGCACATCGTGCTTCACCTCGGCCTGGCTGATATCGGCCGGCAGGATCACCACCGCCACGCCGCGGCGGCTGATCGCCGCCTGGCAGGCCAACGTGACCACGCGGCGGGCCTGTTCGGCGCTGTGCACCTGCTCGCAGAACACCGAACAACTGGCGTACACCGCCTTGAAGTCCACTTCCTGCGGGAATTCCATGCCCAGTTCGCTGGTCACCACCTGGCTGGCGATCAGCACCATCGGCGCGCGGTTGCGGTTGCTCTCGAACACGCCGTTGATGAAATGCAGGCTGCCGGGGCCGCAGGAACCGGCGCAGGCGGTCAGCTCGCCGCTCACCAGTGAATCGGCGCCGGCGGCGAATGCGGCCACTTCCTCATGGCGCACGTGCACCCAGGCAATCTCGCTGCCATGCATCGCATCGGTCACATGGTTGAGCGTATCGCCCACGATGCCGTAGCAACGGCGGACACCGGCCTGCTGCAGGGCGTCCACCACGATTTCGGCCACGCGCTTGCTCATCGGATACATCCTCGAACGGGGGAACATCAGAGGCTAGACCCGATGAAGTGATGCCTCCGCAAAAAAAAGGGGACGGAGGGAATTAAGTCGTTTGCGGCACATACGACTTAATTCCCTCCGTCCCCTTTTTCAATCGTTGACGTTGATCCAGCCCTCCACTGCGCCGCTTTTCGGGTTGCGGTAGCGCAGCTTCACCCAACCGTCCTGTTCATCCAGCATTTCCACGCGGTCGCCCTGCACCAGGTAACGCTTGGTGCTGGACGCACCGGGCCGATCAAACAGGAACAGCCGCGCGGGCACCACGGTGGTCTGCTGTCCGCGCAGCGGCCCGTCCGGCGGTGCGCCCAGGCCATCGGCGATGGCACTTTCCAGCACACGGCCGGCGGGATCATAGGTACGCCAGACCGCCAACGGGCCCTGCTCGTCGGTCTGTTCCCAATGCAGGGCGGCATTCAGCGTATCGCCCAGCATCAGCACGCTCTCGGCGCGGTACAGATAGAGTTCCGCGCCTGCAAACCGGTACTGGTCGGCGTACCACATCGGGCCGCTGCGGCAGCTGCTGGTCAGGGTGCGGCTCGGACGGTCGACGCTCAGCCCCATCAGGTCACCGCAGCTGTCCTTGCCATGGGTGTCGGCCTGCAGCGCGCGGAACCCGGCACTGGCCGGATCGAAGCGGTACACCGCCACCGCCTCGTTGACCATGCCTACCGAGGCGCGCGCGACCAGTTCCGGGTAGCCATCGAAATCGACGTCTTCCAGCGACCATTGCGAATTGCCGTCGGCGTCCGCCGCACCCGCCAGCGTCTGGCGCTTGCCCGACGGTGACAGCTGCACCACGATGCTGCCGTCCTGCTGGGGATCCGCGTGCGCCTGCACGTGAGCGGCCACCTGGAACCGCAGCGTTTCGCCGTCATCCCCACTTGCCTGCGCCGACGGTGCCAGCACGCCGGCCAACACGAGGCCCAGCAGGCATTCCCTGTAATTCATCATTGCTCCCTGCGGCACCGCGGCGGCACCTTCATCTCAGAACGATACCTCGACCGGCTGCCGCGACCACAGCACCGACTGATGCTTGGTCTGCTGCTTCCACGCCAGGCGGATCGCTTCGATGTCGGCGCGGCGCTGCGGGGTGTCCTCGTGCAGCACCACCAGCACCTTGGTGCGCAGGCGATTGGGCGCGGCGTCACCACGGAACAGCCACTGGCCGTAGGCATCGAACACGGTCAGGCCATCCGGGAAGCGCGGAGTCACTTCCTTGTCCAGGAAGGTGCGCCACTGCGCCTCGCTGATGGTGTCGGCCTGCGGGCGGTTGCCGGCGCCCTGTTCCTCGCCCACGCCGAAATACAGCTCGCTGCGCACCCAGCCATGGCCGGCGGACGGGCGTGCGGCATCGCCCTTCAGTTCGGCGGTGGTGGCCGTGGCATAGGCGCTGGGCGCCTGCGAAGAGAGGCTGGCGCAGCCGCTGGTGGCCAGCAGCACGGCGAAGACGAGGCCAAGGTGTTTCATCGGTACAGCTCCGGGGAAGGGGGACAAGGCGAGCCGGCAGCGTACAGCGCCACCGGCCCGGCGTGCTGATGCCAGCAAGGCATCAACTCATGCCGGACCGGCAGGGGCTTGCATCCGCACCGGTCGTCACGCGAAGATAATATATCGCTTCATCCGGATGGATGTAAGTGAAACTATCTCCCCCTTCCCCGTCGTCGTTGTTGCTGGAGCCCCCATGTCCGCCCGCCTGCCTGCGTCGCCGCTCGGCCTCGCCATTGCCCTCTCGCTTTCCTCCGCTGCCGTCCCGGCCCTCGCCCAGGACGCCACCAACCTGGACACGGTGATCGTCACCGGCACCCGTGCCGCCGACCGCACCGTGCTCGAATCCACCTCGCCGGTAGACGTGCTCAGCGCCGAGGACATCCGCAAGGCCGGCGTGGTCAACGGTGAGCTGGGCAGCGCGCTGCAGGCGCTGCTGCCGTCGTTCAACTTCCCGCGCCAGTCCAACTCCGGTGGCGCCGACCATGTGCGCGCCGCACAGTTGCGCGGCCTGTCGCCGGACCAGGTACTGGTGCTGGTCAACGGCAAGCGCCGCCACCACACCGCGCTGGTCAACACCGACAGCAAGATCGGCAAGGGCACCACGCCGGTCGATTTCAATTCGATCCCGGTCAGCGCGATCAAGCGCATCGAAGTGCTGCGCGACGGCGCCGGCGCGCTGTACGGCTCGGACGCGGTGGCCGGTGTGATCAACGTGATCCTCGACAACGGCGGCGACGGCGGTGAGATCGAGGCCAGCTACGGTGCCAATCACACCGACCTCAAGCCGATCGGGCGTACCCTCACCGACGGCCAGACCGGCAACATCAGCGCCAAGGTCGGTACCTCGCTGGGCGAGGACGGTGGCTTCCTGCGCGTGGGCCTGGAGTACAAGCACCGCAATGGCACCAACCGCGCCGGCTTCGACCAGATTCCGCCGTGGGACCAGACCCCGGACAACCTGGCGCTGCAGGGCAAGCGCAACTATGTGCTGGGCGATGGCAAGAGCAAGGACATCAATCTGTGGCTGAACACCGAGATCCCGGTGGGCCAGACCTCGACGTTCTACGCGTTCGGTACCTTCAACCAGCGGGATACCGAAGGCGCGAACTACTTCCGCTATCCCGATGGCGATGCCAACTGGAAGCAGGTCTATCCGAACGGCTACCGGCCGATCTCCGAAGGCGAGAACCGCGACGTGCAGACCGTGGCCGGCGTGCGCGGGCAGTGGGGCGAGTGGAGCTACGACGGCAGCCTGGACTACGGCCAGAACGACTTCACCTACCGCCTGCGTGATTCGCTCAACGCGTCGCTGGGCCCGACCAGCCCTACCCGCTTCAAGACCGCTGACTACGAATACGCGCAGACCGTGGGCAACCTCGACCTGAGCCGCGTGTTCACCCAGAGCGACAGCATCAGCCACACCCTGGGCCTGGGCGCGGAAGCACGCCACGAGCGCTACCAGACCCGTCCCGGCGATCCGGCCAGCTATGCCGCCGGCCCCTACACCGACCGTCCGACCGGCTCGCAGGCCGGTGGCGGCCTGACCCCGCAGGACGCGGCGCGCCTGTCGCGCGACGTGGCCAGCGCCTATGCCAGCCTGTCCAGCCAGTTCGGCGAGAAGTTCTCCACCGATCTGGCCGCGCGCTACGAGCACAACGACGACTTCGGCGGTGAACTGACCGGCAAGCTCGGCCTGCGCTACGAATTCACCCCGGCGTTCGCGCTGCGCGGAGCCATCTCCAACAACTTCCGTGCGCCGTCGCTGGCACAGATCGGCTACGAGTCCACCTCCACCGGCTACAACGCCGGCGGCCAGCTGGTGCAGGGCCGCCTGCTGTCGGTCAATAATCCCATCGCGCGTGGCCTGGGTTCGCAGAATCTGAAGCCGGAGAAATCGCTGAATACCTCGCTGGGCTTCACCAGCCGCATCGGCGAGCATTTCGACCTGTCGCTGGACTTCTTCCAGATCGACATCGACGACCGCATCGCGCTGTCGGAAAGCATCACCGGTGATGCGCTCACCGATTACGTGGCGGCCAACTACGGCGTCAGCGGCCTGCAAAGCGCCAGCTTCTTCGTCAACGCGGCCGATACCCGCACCCGTGGCGCCGAGCTGGTGAGCAACTGGCGCCAATCGCTGGGCGATGGCCAGCTGCTGCTGACTGGCACCTACGCCTACACCAAGACCACGCTGAAGAACGTACTGGCCACACCGGCGCAGCTGCGCGCGCTGAACCCGGACTACGTGCTGTTCGGCATCGAAGAGACCAACACGCTTACCGATGCCACGCCGCGCACGCGTGGCAGCTTCTCGGCCGCCTGGAGCAACGACCGCTGGTCGCTGAGCACCCGCGTGAACCGCTATGGCAGCGCCACCCGCGTGTTCAACTTCGGTGATGGCTACATCCCGCGCCAGACCTACCAGGCCGAATGGCAGCTGGATGCGGAAGTGGAGTACCGCATTACCCCGCGCTGGAGCGTGGCCATCGGCGGCCAGAACCTGACCGACAACTACCCGGATCGATCCAACAGCGATATCCACTACTTCGGCAATCTGCCGTACGACGTGTTGTCGCCGATCGGCAGCAACGGCGCGTACTACTACGGTCGGGTCCGCTATACGTTCTGATTTCGCCAGTCCGGTAGTGCCGGCCGCTGGCCGGCAACCTCAGGGTGCATCCGGGGACCATGACGTTGCCGGCCAGCGGCCGGCACTATCCAATCCGTAGCCTGCCCTCGACCCCACGTACACGCCCACGCTGGCAAGCTGGGCGTCATGGCTGAACCGCTCCCCCTGCGTCCGCCACCGCCATTGCTGGACGACGCCTGCGCGTTGTTCCTCGATGTCGACGGCACCCTGATCGAATTCGCTGCACGCCCGGATGCCGTGCAGCTGCTGCCGGATGTGCGCGAAGTCATCGGCCGCATCAGCGACCGTCTGGAAGGTGCCGTGGCACTGGTCAGTGGTCGCCCACTTGAACAGCTGGATCAACTGTTCGCGCCTTTGAAGCTGCCCGCCGCCGGCCTGCATGGCCACGAACTGCGCGGCCACGATGGGCGTGTGCTGCGCGACGAACACGACGACGACACCGCCGAGTGGCTGCACGCACTGCACCAGCAGGCGATGCGCTTCGCCCACGGCCATCCCGGCGTGCTGGTGGAAGACAAGGGCGTCGGCCTGGCCCTGCACTGGCGCGGCGCGCCGCATGCCGCCAGCGATGTCCGCGCCTTCGCCGACCGCCACGTGCGCGGTCGTGCCAGCTACCGCCTGCAACCCGGCGACCATGTGGTCGAGTTCGTGCCCGTCGGCACCGACAAAGGTCGTGCCGTGCGCCGGATGATGCAGTACCTGCCCTTCCGCGGCCGCCTTCCCGTGTTCCTCGGCGATGACCTCACCGATGAATTCGGCTTCGACGCTGCCAACGTCCAGCATGGCTGGAGCGTGCTGGTGGGTGAACGTGAACCGAGCGCGGCGGTGTTCGCGCTGCCCGACATACGCAGCGTGCACGCCTGGCTGCGTGAGAATGCCTATTGACCCGGCCAACCCCCACGGCCGCAACCGAGATGTACCGCGTGATGACCCAACCCGATCTTGATCTGGGCGTGGTCGGCAACGGCAGCTTCGGCGCCCTGGTCGACAAACATGCCCGCGTTGTCTGGAGCTGCCTGCCCACCTTCGACGGCGACCCCACCTTCTGTGCCCTGCTCGGCCCCAACCAGCAGACCGGTGGCGACTTCGCCATCGAGCTGGAGGACTTCGCCGGCAGCGAACAGGAGTACCTCACCAACACGGCGATCCTGCGCACCGTACTGCGCGACGCGCACGGCGGCGAACTGGAAATCCTCGATTTCGCCCCACGCTGGCGGCAGAACGACCGCTTCTACCGCCCGGTCAGCCTGATCCGCCAGGTGCGTCCGCTGGCCGGCAGTCCACGCATCACCGTGCGCGCACGGCCGCTGGCGGACTGGGGCGCGCGCGTGCCGGAGTCCACCTGGGGCAGCAACCATGTGCGCTGGATCCTGCCCGAGCACGTGCTGCGGCTGACCACCGATGTGCCGGTGCGCTTCATCCGCGATGGCCTGCCGTTCGTGCTCAACCACCCCATCCACCTGATCCTGGGCGTGGATGAATCGCTCAACCGTTCGATCAGTGGCTACGTGCAGGAAGCCTTCCAGCGCACCCGCGATTACTGGCGCGAATGGGTGCGCTACCTGTCCATTCCGCTGGAATGGCAGGACGCGGTGATCCGCAGTGCGATCACCCTGAAGCTGTGCCAGTACGAGGACAGCGGCGCGATCATCGCGGCAATGACCACCTCCATCCCGGAAGCTCCCGGCAGCGTGCGCAACTGGGACTACCGTTACTGTTGGCTGCGTGATGCGGCGTTCGTGGTGCGTGCGCTGAACCGCCTCGGCGCAACGCGCACGATGGAACAGTTCCTAGGCTACATCTTCAACCTGGCCACCACCGACGGCACGCTGCAGCCGCTGTATGGCATCGGCTTTGAAGCCAAGCTGGACGAAGACGAAGTGCCCAGCCTGTCCGGCTATCGCGGCATGGGCCCGGTGCGCCGCGGCAATCTGGCCTGGGTGCAACGCCAGCACGATGTCTACGGCAGCGTGGTGCTGGCGTCCACGCAGTTGTTCTTCGACCGGCGCCTGCAGGACCCGGGTGATGCGCACACCTTCGCCCGCCTCGAACCCCTCGGCGAACAGGCCTTCGCCCTGCACGACGTACCCGATGCCGGCCTGTGGGAGTTCCGCGGCCGCACCGAAGTGCACACCTACACCAGTGCGATGTGCTGGGCCGCCTGCGACCGCCTGTGCAAGATCGCCGTGCGCCTCAAGCGCGACGACCGCGCACGCTACTGGCGCGAGCGCGCCGACACCATCCACGCGCGCATCATGGCCGAATCCTGGAGCGAAGAACGAGGTCACTTCACCGATACGTTCGGCGGTCAGCGACTGGATGCCTCGCTGCTGCTGCTGGCCGACATCGGCTTCATCGATGCGCTGGACGCGCGCTTCATCGCCACCGTCGAAGCCATCGGCCGTGACCTCAAGCATGGCAATTCGCTGTACCGCTACGTTGCTCCGGATGACTTCGGCGAACCGGAAACCAGCTTCACCATCTGCACCTTCTGGTACATCGACGCACTGGCCGCCATCGGGCACATGGACGAAGCACGCGGGATGTTCGAACTGCTGTTGAAGCAGCGCAACCACCTGGGCCTGCTGTCGGAGGATCTGGCCTTCGACACTGGCGAAGCCTGGGGCAATTTCCCGCAGACCTATTCGCACGTCGGCCTGATCACCGCCGCGATGCGCCTGTCGCGGTCCTGGCAGGAGGCATCGTGAGTCGTCTGGTCGTGGTTTCAAACCGGGTGGCCGTGCCGGGCGAGAATCGTGCGGGCGGCCTGGCCGTCGGTCTGCTCGCTGCGCTGAAGGAACGTGGCGGCATGTGGTTCGGCTGGAGTGGAAAAAGCGTGCGTGACGGCAGCGGCACGCTGCACCGGCAGCAGGATGGCGACATCGAGTTCGTCACCCTCGACCTGAGCAAGCGCGAGGTCGATGGCTACTACAACGGCTTCGCCAATCGCACCTTGTGGCCGCTGCTGCACTTCCGCCTGGACCTGGTCGACTACGACCGTGGCACCCGCGAGACCTACCACAAGGTCAACGCGCTGTTCGCCGACAAGCTCGCGCCGCTGCTGCGCGAGGATGACATCGTCTGGATCCACGACTACCACCTGATCCCGCTCGGCGCACTGCTGCGCGAGCGGGGCATCGGCTGCCGCATCGGCTTCTTCCTGCACATCCCGATGCCGTCGGCCGACCTGCTGCAGGCCATGCCCGACCATCTGCGGCTGTTCTCCGCGCTGTACGCCTACGACCTGGTCGGCTTCCAGACCCAGCGCGACACCGATCGCTTCCAGACCTACCTGCGCCTGTTCGGGGGCGGACGCGTGCTCGACAACGGCGAGCTGGAAGCACCGGGTGGGCGCCGTTTCCGCGCGGCGGCCTTCCCGATCGGCATCGACACCGAACTGATCGCGCGCCAGGCCGGCACCGCCGCCACGAAGGCCGCGGTGAAGAATCTGCGCAACAGCCTGCGTGACCGCCAGCTGGCGATCGGCGTCGACCGCCTGGATTATTCCAAGGGCCTGCCCGAGCGCTTCCTCGGCTTCGAGCGCTACCTGCAGCGCCACCCGGACCAGCGCGGCTCGCTGACCTACCTGCAGATCGCGCCGGTCTCGCGCGGCGATGTCACCGAGTACCGGCAACTGCGCAGCCAGCTGGAGCAGATCGCCGGCCACATCAACGGCGGCCACGCCGAGCCGGACTGGACACCACTGCGCTACGTCAATCAGAACTTCACCCATGCCACCCTCACCGGCTTCTACCGGGCGGCGGCGGTCGGCCTGGTTACGCCACTACGCGATGGCATGAACCTGGTGGCCAAGGAATACGTGGCCTCGCAGGACCCGGAGGATCCCGGCGTGCTGGTGCTGTCACTGCTGGCCGGCGCTGCCGACGAACTCAAGCAGGCACTGCTGGTGAACCCGCACGACCTGGATGGCGTAGCCGACGCCATCGCCACCGCAGCCACGATGTCGCTGCGCAGGCGCAAGGAGCGCTGGCACGCGATGATGGAGCACCTGCGCACCTACGACATCAACCACTGGCGCCGCAGCTACCTCGACGCACTCGAAGGCTGACGAAAAAGGGGACGGAGGGGATTAAGTCGTTTATGCATAAGCGACTTAATCCCCTCCGTCCCCTTTTTCGTCAATCCAGGAACCGCGCGGCCTGTTCCGGTGCGGGCAGATGGCAGGCGTCATGCCGCCCGAACCAGCGGTAGCGGTTGCGCGCCAGCGCGCGGTACGCCGCATCACGCCAGCCGCGCGGCACCGTCCGCAGCACGCCGGTCAGGCGCCAGACGCCACCCAGCCCAGCCAGTACGCGCAGAATCGCATCGGTATCGGTCCAGGCGCCCTGTGCGTCCAGCAGCAGGAACGACATTGGGTCCTGCGGGTCCAGCCCGTGCGCGCGCAACATCGCGCTGCCCTGCTGCCCCTGCATCGCCGCAAAGCGGTAGCGCCCCCTGCGGTCGAAACGCAGCAGGAAGCGCACCCAGCGGTTGCACAGCGCGCATACGCCATCGAACACGATCACCGCGCTGCCCGCCTCGGCGGCAGCCTCACTGCGGTTCGAGCCAGCCTTCATAGCGGATCAGGGCTCCGGCCCAGGGCAGCGTCACATCGACCAGGAAAGTGTAACGCTCGCCCTGCCAGGCTTCACGGCAGCGCACACCGCCAAACCAGCGCGTCGGCAGCGGCAGCAGCCCGAAGGCCCAGACCCGCCGCACCGACCAGTCGATGCCACCGTCGCGGGCCTGCAGGTCGAACTCGAAGCGCACCGCGCCCAGTTGCTCGCGCAGATGCCCTTCATGCGCCCACAGCCGCGACACCATCGGCCAGCGGCCAAACCGCCGCGCCCATTGCTCGCCCTGCCCGCGTGCACTGAACGCCACTTCGGTGGGCAGCGCGTCACCGTCCTTCGGCAACCGCGCCAGCGCGGCCAGCAGCGGCACCAGCCAGTGCCGCCCCCTCACGATGCGGGCCTGCCCCACGTAGCGGCAGGGCAACGGCGCGGCGTGCAGCGCCTGCACCGGCCCTGCCAGGGTGGCGAAGGCCGGCCCCAGCACGCGCGCGAACAGCGGCGTAGTCAGGGCGCGATCCAGGCCAGGGTCGCCATGCGCCCGGTGCGACGGTCGCGCCGGTGCGAATACAGGTCAGGATCGGCCATGGTCGACACCGTGCCGCCATACACCTGCGCCGGGTCCATCCCCGCCGCCTGCAATCGCTGCCGCGCCAGCGCGAACAGGTCGACCTTCCAGTGGCCTGCGCGGGTGGCCACGAACGCCGCCTCAGCGGCCGGATCATGGCCGACGAAGGCGTGGTAGACCTCCTCGCCGATCTCATAGTCGGCCGGCCCGGCGGCCGGGCCCAGCCAGGCCCGCAGCTGCGCCGGCGGCGTCTGCATGGCGGCCACCGTGGCCTCCAGCATGCCGTCGGCCAGCCCACGCCAGCCGGCATGGGCCGCGCCCACCTCGCTGCCATCGGCCGCGGCAAACACCACGGGCAGGCAGTCAGCGGTCAGGATCGCCAGCACCACGCCCGGCACCGGGGTCACTGCGGCGTCGGCCACCGGTTCGCTGGCGCCAGGCACCGGCGGCGCGGTGAAGCGCAGCACGGTGCTGCTATGCACCTGGCGCAGCCAGTGCGGTGCCGAGGGCAGTGCCAGCCCCTGCTGCAGCAGCTGGCGGTTGTGCTCCACGTTGGCCGGGGTATCACCATCGGCCGCGTGCCGGTTGCCCAGATTGAACTGCGCGAACGGCGCCGGCGAGATGCCCGCGCCATGCCGGCGCGTGGTCAGCGCATGGACGCCTGCCGGCGCCGGCCAGTCCGCCTGCAGCAACGGCAGCGCGGCGGCCATCACCAGCGATCCCGCTCGCGGGCGGCGAAGGCGTCGCTGTCTTCGCGCAGCACCTTCATCAGGTGCAGCATGTCCTCCGGCACCGGCGCGGTATTGCGCACCGGCTCACCGGTGATCGGATGCATGAACTCCAGGGTCTCGGCGTGCAGGGCCTGTCGCTTGAAGCCGCGCAGCGCAGCCACCAGCTCGTCGCTGGCGCCCTTGGGCAGCTTCAGCGCGCCGCCGTACAGCGGGTCGCCGATGATCGGATGGCGCACGTGCGCCATGTGCACGCGGATCTGGTGAGTACGGCCGGTTTCCAGGCGGCACTCCAGCGCGGTGTGCGCACGGAAGCGCTCGCGCAGGCGGTAATGGGTCACCGCTTCCTTGCCGTCTTCGCGCACCGCCATCTTCAGGCGGTCGCGCGGGTGGCGATCGATCGGGGCATCGGCGGTACCGCCCGCCACCAGCGCACCCATCACGATGGCCAGGTACTGGCGGTGCACGTCGCGTGCGGCCAGCTGCTCGACCAGCGCGGTCTGCGCTTCCAGGGTCTTGGCCACCACCATCACACCGCTGGTGTCCTTGTCCAGGCGGTGCACGATGCCCGCGCGCGGCAGCACCGCCACCGACGGGTCGCGGAACAGCAGGGCGTTCACCAGGGTGCCGCTGTGGTTGCCGGCACCGGGGTGGACCACCAGGCCGACCGGCTTGTTGATCACCAGCACGTGCTCGTCCTCGAACAGCACGTCCAGCGGAATGTCCTCCGGCTGGGCATCGGTCTGGGTTTCAAGCACCACGGTGAGGGTGACCACCTCGCCGCCGCGCAGCGGATCGCGCGGGCGCGCCTGGGCGCCGTCCAGCAGCACATCGCCGGACTTGATCCACTCGGTCAGGCGTGAACGCGAGTATTCGGGGAACAGTTCGGCCACGACGGCGTCGAAACGACGGCCGGCAGCGGTGTCGGGGACGATGGCCTGGCGGGCCGATTCAGAGGGTTGTTCAGACATGGCAGGGGGCATTCTTTGAAATTTTGGGGTCCCGGCGGCCGGTTTCAGTCGCTGGACAGGACACTAGGCTATCATCGACCCTTCGTATTCCAGCCGCGTCCCGCCTCGACCCCATGATCCGACGCTCCGCCATGCTCTCCGCGCCCGTCCGCCTCACCGCCCTGCTGCTGGTGCTGGTCATCGCCGCAACCGGCTGCCATCGCGGCGCCAAGAAGGGTGATCGCCCCGATGAAGGGACGCCGGTCGAACAGCTGTACGAGAAAAGCCACAAGCTGATGCAGGGCGGCAACTGGAGCGGCGCCGAAGCCAGCTTCCGCCGCCTGGTGGCCCAGTATCCCTACGGTCCCTACACCGAGCAGGCGATGATCGAAACCGCCTACGCCCAGTACAAGGCCGGCAAGCACGATGACGCGGTGTCCAGCATCGACCGCTTCATCCGTACCTACCCGACGCACCGCAACATCGCCTACCTGTACTACCTGCGCGGCCTGGCCAACTCCAACCGCAGTACGGTTTTCCTGCGCCGCGTATGGTCGTTGGATGCCAGCCGCCGCGATCTGTCCACGCCGCACCAGGCGTACTCGGACTTCAACATCGTGGTTGATCGTTATCCGAACAGCCGCTACGCCGCCGATGCGCGCCAGCGCATGCTGGAGCTGCGTGACGTATTCGCCCAGCACGAGCTGGACAACGCCCTGTACTACATGCGCCGCGGCGCCTGGGTCTCGGCCGTGGGCCGCGCCAACTACCTGCTGGAAACCTACCCGCAGAGCGCCTTCCAGTACGACGCCGTGGCCGTCCTGGCCGATTCCTACACCCACCTGGGCAACAAGACCCTGGCCGACGACGCCCGTCGCGTCCTGCAGCTGAACCAGCCGGACCACCCGTGGCTGGAAGGCAAGTGGCCGAAGTACCCATGGATGGTCCGCAAGCTGAACCCATTCGCCGGCGAGAAGTCCGCCAGCACCGGCCAGCGCAACGCGCGACTGGAAAAGAAGTAAGAGAGGGCCCCGAAAGGGGCCCTTCTTCATTTGTAGCGGTAGTGCCGGCCGCTGGCCGGCAGACCGGCAGCCTGTCCGGGGGCCGAAACAGCCGGCCAGCGGCCGGCTCTACCGTAGATCCACGCCATGCGTGGTGAGCGCCAAGGGGAGCCAAGCCCCCCGGTAGCGGCGGGCCACAAGGCCCACCGCTGCCTCAGCCCTTGTAGCCGTTGCTGATCGGGTAGCGGCGCTCGCGGCCAAAGGCGCGGCGCGAGACCTTCGGCCCCGGCGCGGCCTGGTGTCGCTTCCACTCGCTGATGCGCACCAGGCGCAGCACACGGTCGACCACGGCCGCGTCGTAGCCGGCAGCCACGATCTCCCCGCGCGACTGCTCCTGGTCGATGTAGCGGTACAGGATGCCGTCCAGCACGTCGTAGGCCGGCAGCGAGTCCTGGTCCAGCTGGTTCTCGCGCAGCTCGGCCGACGGCGGGCGGCTGATCACCGCCGGCGGGATCACCGGCGCGCCGCCCACCGTGTTGCGCCACTTGGACAGGCCGAACACCTCGGTCTTGTACAGATCCTTCAGCGGCGCGTAGCCACCGCACATGTCGCCGTAGATGGTGGCGTAGCCGACCGCGTACTCGCTCTTGTTGCCGGTGGTCAGCAGCAGGCCGCCGAACTTGTTGGCCAGCGCCATCAGGATCACGCCACGGCTGCGCGACTGCAGGTTCTCTTCGGTCACGTCCGGCGCGGTGCCTTCGAACATCGGCGCCAATGCTTCCATCAGCCCCTTGAATGCCGGCTCGATCGACACTGCCTCCAGCTTCACGCCCAACGCCTGGCACTGCTCGGCCGCCAGGTCGTTGGACAGGCCCGCGGTATAGCGCGACGGCAGGCGCACGGCGGTCACGTTCTCCGCGCCCATCGCGTCCACCGCCATGGCCAGCACGATCGCCGAGTCGATGCCGCCGGACAGGCCCAGCCACACCTTCTTGAAGCCGTTCTTGCGGCAGTAGTCCTGGATGCCACGGGTTACCGCACGCCAGGCCAGCGCGTCCATGCTCTCGTCGCCGTCGTCCATCCACACGTGCGGCATGAAGCGGCGGGTTTCACCGTCGTACTCCACCACCAGCCACTGGTCGACGAAGGCAGCAGCGGCCGGGTGCACCGTGCCGTCACCGTCGGCCACCACCGAAGCGCCGTCGAACACCAGCGCATCCTGGCCGCCAACCACGTTGAGGTAGGCGATGGCCGCCCCGCTCTCGCGGGTCCGTGCAGCCAGCACGGCGTCGCGCTGGGCATGCTTGCCACGCTCGTAGGGCGAGGCATTCGGCACCACCACCAGCTGCGCACCGGCGCGCATGGTGTCGGCCAGCGGCTCGGCAAACCACAGGTCCTCGCAGATCAGCAGGCCGACCGGAATGCCATTGACCTCGAACACGCAGCTGCCACCGTCCGGATCGACATCGAAATAGCGGCGCTCGTCGAACACCGCGTAGTTGGGCAGTTCGCGCTTGCGGTAGGTCTGCTCGACCAGGCCGTCACGCAGCACGCTGGCGGCGTTGTAGACCACCGCGCCGGCGGCCTGCGGCCAACCAACCACGGCGGTGATGCCGCGGCAGGCGGTGGCGATGCGGGCCATCGCCTGCTCGCACTCGTACAGGAAGCCCGGGCGCAGCAGCAGGTCCTCCGGCGGGTAGCCGCTCACCGCCAACTCGGGGAACATCACCAGCTCGGCGCCGTACTCGTCGCGCGCCTGGCCGATCATCTCGATGATGCGCTCGGTGTTGCCGGCGACATCGCCGACCGGGAAGTCGAACTGCGCCATCGCGATGCGGATCGAAGCCATGGGAATCCAGCCTGTGGTTGCAATGCCGCCATTGTAGCGCCGCGCCATGCGCTCGCCGGGCGCACGCACTGCATGGACAGCCCCGGCTCAGTAGATCCACGCCATGCGTGGATGGGGTTGCCAGGACGGCCAGGGCACCAGACGCAGAAAGGCCGCCCGGAGGCGGCCTTTCTGTTTCAGCAGCCGGCCAGCGGCCGGCTCTACAGCATCGTCTGCCGGAGGCAGTCGATCTTATTTCACCAGCTTGGCGATGGCAGCGCCCAGGTCGCCCGGCGAACGGACGGTGACCACGCCAGCGGCTTCCATCGCGGCGAACTTGCCTTCCGCGGTGCCCTTGCCGCCCGAGGCGATCGCGCCCGCGTGGCCCATGCGCTTGCCGGCCGGAGCCGACGCACCGGCGATGAAACCGACGACCGGCTTCTTCACGTGGTTCTTGATGTACTCGGCGCCGGCTTCTTCAGCGTCACCGCCGATTTCGCCAACCATGATGATGCCTTCGGTCTGCGGATCTTCGTTGAACAGCTTCAGGCAGTCGACGAAGTTCAGGCCGTTGATCGGGTCACCACCGATGCCGATGCAGGTGGACTGGCCCAGGCCGACTTCCGTGGTCTGCTTGACCGCTTCATAGGTCAGGGTGCCCGAACGCGACACGATGCCGATCTTGCCCGGCTGGTGGATGTGGCCCGGCATGATGCCGATCTTGCACTCACCCGGGGTGATGACGCCCGGGCAGTTCGGCCCGATCAGCACGGTGTCCGGATGCGAACGGGTCAGCACGTTCTTGACGCGCAGCATGTCCAGCACCGGGATGCCTTCGGTGATGCAGACGATGACCTTGATGCCGGCAGCAGCGGCTTCCAGGATCGCGTCGGCCGCGTACGGCGGCGGCACGTAGATGACCGAAGCGTTGGCGCCGGTGCTCTGCACGGCGTCGGCAACGGTGTTGAAGACCGGCAGGTCGATGTGGGTGGTGCCACCCTTGCCCGGGGTCACGCCGCCAACAACCTGGGTGCCGTACTCGATCATCTGAGTGGCGTGGAAGGTGCCCTGCTGGCCGGTGAAGCCCTGCACGATCACCTTGGTGTTCTTGTTAATCAAAACAGACATGGGAATTCCTTGGTGTCGAATCAGGCAGCGTTCTTGACAGCTTCAACGATCTTCTTGGCGCCATCGTTGATGTTGTCAGCCGGGATGATGGCCATGCCGCTGTCGCGCAGCAGCTGCTTGCCTTCTTCCACGTTGGTGCCTTCCAGGCGCACCACGACCGGAACCTTGACGCCCACTTCCTTCACGGCGGCGATGATGCCTTCGGCAATCATGTCGCAGCGGACGATGCCGCCGAAGATGTTGACGAAGATGCCTTCAACCTTGTCCGAGGACAGGATCAGCTTGAACGCTTCGATGACGCGCTGCTTGTTGGCACCGCCGCCCACGTCCAGGAAGTTCGCCGGCTCGCCGCCGTTGAGCTTGATGACGTCCATGGTGGCCATGGCCAGGCCGGCGCCGTTCACCATGCAGCCGATGTTGCCGTCCATGGTGACGTAGTTGATGTCCAGCTCCGAAGCGATCACTTCGGTCGGATCTTCCTGGGTCTTGTCGCGCATGGCGACCAGGGCCTTCTGGCGGAACGCGGCGTTGTCGTCGCTGTCGAACTTGCCGTCCAGCGCGTACAGGTTGCCGTCGTCCAGGATGGCCAGCGGGTTGATTTCAACCAGGGCCAGGTCCTTTTCGTTGAACAGGCGGTACAGGTTCACCATGATGCTGGCGAACTGGCCGGCCTGCTTGGCGGTCAGGCCCAGCTTGAAGCCGAAATCACGGCCGTGGTAACCCTGCACGCCTTCGACGAAGTCGACGTTCAGCGAGTGGATCAGCTCCGGGGTTTCAGCAGCAACCTGCTCGATTTCCACGCCGCCTTCCGAAGAGGCGATGTAGGTGATGGTCTTGGTGCCACGGTCGACCAGCACCGACAGGTACAGTTCCTTGACGATCTCGCCGGCGGTGGTCACCAGCACCAGGTTGACCGGCAGTTCAACGCCTGCGGTCTGGTAGGTGGCCATCTTGGTGCCGAGCATCTTGGCCGCAGCGGCCTTCACGTCGTCGGTGGTCTTGCAGAACTTGACGCCGCCAGCCTTGCCGCGGCCGCCAGCGTGGATCTGCGCCTTGACCATCCAGGGGCCCTGGCCCAGGGAGTTGGCAGCGGCAACCGCTTCGTCCGGGGTCGCAGCGACCTTGCCGGCCGGGACCGGGATGCCGTACTCGGCAAGCAGTTGTTTTGACTGGTATTCGTGGAAATTCATGCGTCACCGTGGGAATAGGAACGACCGCACGCAATTCCTCAGGGCCCCGGCGGGGCGCCGGCATGGACCGCGGCGGGCCCACTATTGTGGCCGAGCCAGCGCCGGGGCGCAAAGAAGTCTGTACAAAACGCCAGACCCGGCCAGATTTCCACCGCCATTCAGGCAGTTGCGCCCGGGGGCGCACTGGCCACCGGTATCCATCCCGGGCCAAATGCGCGATCCGGGCCGCTCCGGCGGCGCCGGGCCGGGCGCCCTATACTGGTCAACCAAGGTGTGTAGAGTCGGGTGTGCTCGACGGCTTCCACCGCAGGCCACATCGAAGCGACGTGCCGGACCGGCTTCAGGGGACGCCGAGCAGGCCCGCCGCAGATTCCAGACCCAGGCAGCCAGAAGGGGAGTTCCGGCGTGTCACCCAGTGCTTCATTGATCGACCGCATCGAATCGATTCCGCGGCGTGAGCTGTATTTCTTCGCGCTGTACCGGGTGCTGATCGCCTCGGTCATCGCCGCCCTGCTCTACAGCCCCCTGTCGGCCATGGTCGGCGAAGCCCACCATCCACGGCTCGCCGACACCGTCGCCGCCATCTACCTGGTGCTCTCGCTGCTGGCCCTGGTGATCGGCCGCAACGAACGCTGGCTGCGCCCGATCGTGGTCAGCGGCGTGCTGGTGGACATCGTCGCCGCCACCCTGTTGTCGCATGCCCTGCCGGGTGCCAGCGCCGGCATCTCGATGTCACTGCTGTTCAACATCGCCGCCGCCGCCACCCTGCTGCCGCTCAGCCTGGGGCTGGGCCTGGCGCTGGCCGCCAGCCTCGCCACCGGCGTGGAATACACCTGGAAGCTGCTGGAAGGTGGTGACCCCACCCGTACCCTGGCCGAACTGGCGATGTTCGCCACCAGCTACCTGGCGCTGGCCTTCATCAGCTACCAGGTCGGCAGCCGCGCGCGCCGCAACCAGCAGCTGGCCAACCAGCGCGGCGATGAAGTGGCCAACCTGTTCCAGATCAACGAGTTGATCATCCGCCGCATGCGTACCGGCGTGCTGGTGGTCGACGCCGACAACCGCGTCACCCTGGCCAACGAAGCTGCCTCGATGCTGCTCGGTGACAGCGACGGCAGCGGCGAAAGCGGCCGCCTGGACCTGGCCAGCGCCGCCCCGGAGCTCGCCCGTCGCCTGCAGCGCTGGCGCAACGGCTGGGCGCAGGACGAACTGCCGCTGCAGCTCAACCCCGACCAGCCTGAAGTGCAGCCGCGCTTTGCACGCCTGCTGGCCGGCAGCGACCTGGCCCTGGTGTTCCTGGACGATTCCAGCGTGGTCTCGCGTCGCGCCGAATCGCTCACCCTGTCGGCGATGGGGCGCTTCTCGGCCAGTCTCGCCCACGAGATCCGCAATCCGCTGGCCGCGATCAACTACGCGGTGCAGCTGCTGGAGGAAGGGACCGGCTTCAACGAAAGCGACCGCCGCCTGCTGCAGATCATCCGCCAGCAGTGCCAGCGCACCAACGGCATCGTCGAAAGCGTGCTGGGCCTGGCCCGGCGCGAGCGCGCCACGCCCGAGAACGTCGACCTGGCCGCCTTCGTGCGCCGCTTCGTGCTGGAGTACAAGCAGGGGCAGACGCTGGAGACCGACAGCATCGAACCGATCATCAACGACACCTCGGTGCTGGCCCAGGTCGACACCAAGCATCTCTACCAGGTGCTTACCGTGCTGGTGCACAACGCACTCAAGTACGGGCGCATCGGCCAGCAGCCGGCACGGGTGCGCCTGCGCGTGGCCCAGCACGAGCGCAGTGCGGTCATCGACGTGATGGACCGTGGCCCCGGCATTCCCGAAAGCGTGGCCGCGCAGTTGTTCCGGCCGTTCTTCACCACGTCCGAGCATGGCACCGGGCTGGGCCTGTACATCGCCCGCGAGCTGTGCCGCGCCAACCAGGCACGGCTCGACTACATCCCGGTGCCCGCCGGTGGCTCCTGCTTCCGCCTGGTGCTGCCCGGCCCGCATACGTTGTTGCCCACCTGATCTCGATTCTGTGCGTCAAACATTTGTCGCTTCCAGCCCCCTCGTTTATCTTTCACGCCCATGAACGAAACCCGCAGCGCCCTCGTCGTCGACGATGAACGCGACATCCGCGAACTGCTGGTACTGACGCTCGGCCGCATGGGGCTGCGCATCAGTACGGCAGCCAACCTTGCCGAAGCGCGCGAACTGCTGGCCAGCAATCCGTACGACCTGTGCATCACCGACATGCGCCTGCCGGACGGCAACGGCATCGAGCTGGTCAGCGAGATCGCGCAGCACTATCCGCGCACGCCGGTGGCGATGATCACCGCCTTCGGCAGCATGGACCTGGCCGTGGAAGCGCTGAAGGCCGGCGCCTTCGACTTCGTCAGCAAGCCGGTGGACATCGCCGTGCTGCGTGGCCTGGTCAAGCATGCGCTGGAGCTCAACAACACTGAACGCCCCGCGCCCGGCCCCGCCGCCGAACAGGGCGCGCGCCTGCTTGGTGACTCGCCGGCCATGGACGTGCTGCGCACCACCATCGGCAAGGTCGCGCGCAGCCAGGCGCCGGTCTACATCCTCGGTGAATCCGGCGTGGGCAAGGAGCTGGTCGCGCGCACCATCCATGCCCAGGGCGCCCGTGCGGCCGGCCCGTTCGTGCCGGTCAACTGCGGCGCCATTCCCGGCGAGCTGATGGAGAGCGAATTCTTTGGCCACCGCAAGGGCAGCTTCAGCGGCGCCCACGCCGACAAGCCCGGGCTGTTCCAGGCCGCGCATGGCGGCACCCTGTTCCTCGACGAAGTGGCCGAACTGCCGCTGCAGATGCAGGTGAAGCTGCTGCGCGCGATCCAGGAAAAGTCGGTGCGCGCGGTCGGCGCCGCCAACGAGGAGCCGGTGGACGTGCGCATCCTCTCGGCCACCCACAAGGACCTGGCCGAGCTGGTCGAGGACGGGCGCTTCCGCCATGACCTCTACTACCGCATCAACGTGATCGAACTGAGGGTGCCACCGCTGCGCGAGCGTCGCCAGGACCTGCCGGAACTGGCCGCGTCGGTGCTGGCACGGCTGGCCCGCAGCCATGGCCGCCCGACGCCGTTGCTGGCACCGTCGGCATTGGACGCACTGGCCCAGTACGCCTTCCCCGGCAACGTGCGCGAACTGGAGAACATCCTGGAACGCGCGCTGGCGCTGGCCGAAGAAGACCGCATCGGCGCCGACGACCTGCGCCTGCCGCAGCACGCCCCGCGCACGCCCGGCAGCGCAGCGCACGCCGAAGCCGTGGTGGACCTGCAGCCCGGCAGCGCCGCCCTGCCCTCATACATCGAACAGCTCGAGCGCAGCGCCATCCAGCGCGCGCTGGAAGAGAACCGCTGGAACAAGACCCGCACCGCCGCGCAGCTGGGCATCACCTTCCGCGCGCTGCGCTACAAGCTGAAGAAGCTGGGGATGGAGTAAGGACAGGGTCGGATCCCTTTCCGCAGGAAAGGGCTCTGACCCGGCGCGGGCCACCCAACCGGGTAGTGCCGGCCGCTGGCCGGCAACCTCACGCATCGCGGCATCCACGCACGGCGTGGATCTACCTCAATCCTTCGTAACGCGATTGATCTCGGCCAGGCTGGTGACGCCCGCAGCCGCCTTCTTCAACGCCGACTGGCGCAGATCGTTCACCCCGATCTGCTGCGCGGCCTCGGCAATCTGCAACGCATTGCCACCGGCCAGCACGATCGTGGCGATCTCATCCGTCATCGGCATCACCTGGTAGAGGCCGGTACGGCCCTTGTAGCCCTCGGTGCACTCATCACAGCCGACCGCCTCATACAGCTCGATACCCGCGTCCAGCTGTGCCTGGGTGAAGCCTTCGGCCAGCAACGCATGCTCGGGCAGATTGGACGGGCGCTTGCAGTTGCTGCACAACCGGCGCGCCAGGCGCTGGGCGATCACCAGGGTCACCGAGCTGGTGATGTTGTACGGCGCAATGCCCATGTTCATCAGACGCGCGATGGTCTGCGGCGCATCGTTGGTGTGCAGCGTGGACAGCACCATGTGGCCGGTCTGCGCCGCCTTGATCGCGATCTCGGCCGTCTCCAGGTCGCGGATTTCGCCGACCATGATGATGTCCGGATCCTGTCGCAGGAACGAGCGCAACGCTGCGGCGAAGGTCATGCCGCGCTTGTTGTTCTGCTGCACCTGGTTGACGCCGGGCAGACGGATTTCCACTGGGTCTTCGGCGGTGGAGATGTTGCGCGTCTCGTCGTTGAGGATGCCCAGCGCGGTGTACAGCGACACCGTCTTGCCCGAACCGGTCGGGCCGGTCACCAGCACCATGCCATATGGCTTGTGGATGGCTTCCAGGAACAGCTTCTGCTGGTCCGGCTCGTAACCCAGCTTGTCGATGCCCAGCTTGGCCGCGCTGCCGTCCAGGATACGCAGCACCACCTTCTCGCCGAACAGGGTCGGCAGCGTGCTCACGCGGAAGTCGATCTGCTTGGTCTTGGACAGGTTGAGCTTGATGCGTCCGTCCTGCGGCACGCGCTTTTCGGCGATATCCAGCTGCGCCATCACCTTCAGGCGTGCGGCGATGCGCTGGTTCAACTTCACCGGCGCGCGCGCCACCATCTTCAGCAGACCGTCGATGCGCAGACGCACGCGGTAATCATCTTCGTAGGGCTCGAAGTGGATGTCCGAGGCGCCCTTGCGGATCGCGTCCACCAGCACCTTGTTGACGAACTTCACCACCGGGGTGTCATCGCCCTTGGCATCGATACCGGAGTCGCCACCGGCGCCGAGATCCTCGTCTCCGGCCGCGACGTCCAGGTTGCCCATGCCATCGTCGTCACCGCCCAGCGCGTCGCCCAGCGTGTCATGGCTGGCATGCCACTGCTCGAATGTGCGGCGGATCTGATCCTCGTCCACCAGGATCGGCTCCACCACCAGATTGGTGTGGAACTTGATCTCGTCCAGCGAATGGGTCGGGTTGCTGGTGCCCACGAACAGTTTGCCGCCGCGTTTGAACAGCGGCAGCACGTTGTGCTTGCGCAGCAGCTCCTCGCTGACCAGGCTCATCGCGTTCTGGCTGGCGTCGAACGTGGACACGTCGAACAGCGGCATGCCGAACTCGACCGCGTTGGCGGCCGCCAACTGGGCCGCCCCAACCACCTTGTTCTGCGCGAACCAGGTCGGCAGCGGCTGCCGGGCGGCAGCGGCCTTGGCCATGGCATCGCGGGCGGAAGCCTCGTCCAGCGCACCATCCTGGACCAGGCGACGGGCCAGGCCGGTGATGCCGACGAGATTGGCGGTGGTTACGGCATTCATATGGATCCTTGGCTCATCATGGGTCAGGCAGTGCGGCGCGCCTTCCAGGGGCACCGCACAGGGCAGCAGAACCTGCCGCGACCCGATGGCCGACGACGACGCCAATCCTTCAGCATGACTGCCTCGCCCGGCACTCCCAGCCCGGCAGGCACGATCCTGACTCCCCCGGGGATGATAGCCCCGTCAACGGCCCGCCAACATCCCATTGGCAGACCGAAGTGTGATCAACAGCCGGTTGGGCGATAGCGCGCTTCGAAGGCGCTGCCGTCGCAGGTCCAGGTGCCGTCAGCTGCGCGGCGGAGGATGAGGTCTTTGCCATTGATAGGCGGAGCTCCTCCGACGGTACACGTCACGTTGCCCACGCCCGAGGATGCAACTGCCGCATCAAGAGCGGTGCAGCGCTCAGAAACCCTCAAGCCAATGTAGTCGGCAGTAATCAAACTGGCGTCACGGCTATCTTGGACGACCGTCTCAATCGTGGTCTTGCCTGGCCTGATTTCGGCAAGAGCGGACGTCAATTGGGACTTCGCCACGTAGTCCTGATACATCGGCAAAGCGATCGCCGCCAAGATCGCGATGATCGCAACTACGATCATCAATTCAATCAATGTGAAACCTCGAATTCTACGCATTCCTCACTCCCCCTGAGTGCGATGAGCCCCGTGGCGCCGTCAACGCCACCAAAAAAGAGGCCCCGACTTAGCGGGGCCTCTGTACAGCTGTGAGCTACCTAATTAGGCGCTCTTGCAGCCGCTCGGAATGTACTTGGCTTCCGTGATCGAGGTGGTGCAAGTCCAGGTGCCGTCGGTATCAGCACGCTTCAGGGTGATGGTTGCGTCCTTGATCTTCGGGCTGCCTGCCAGCTTGCAGGCGATGCTGCCATCTGCACCGTCGGTGACAGTGATAGCGGTGCAACGATCCGAAATCTTCAGGCCGATAGCAGCTGCGTTAGCAACAGCCTTGCCTTCGTTGATGGCGACTTCGAACTGGGTCTTGCCCGGGGTGATTTCAGCCAGGCCAGCAGTGACCTGCGACTTGGCCACATAGTCTTGGTACATCGGCAGGGCGATGGCGGCCAGGATGGCGATGATCGCAACGACGATCATCAGTTCGATAAGGGTGAAGCCCTTCTGGTTCTTCATTTTGGTACATCCCCAAGATAAGTGGTGGTTGATTTCAGAGCACAGGATCGGTCTGGCCGGCGGCCAGCTGAGCGGGTCCTGTACCCTGCGGGTGGATCAACGCAGGTTGCGTGCCAACCCCGGCACGCCTCCCCCTGGATTTCCCCGCGCCCATGATGGCAGCTATTTCACGGATGGGAACCCCCCGGATGCGAATCTGCGATGGACGCGGCAATGTGACGCAGTGCGTCACCTTTGGTCGGCACCCGGCACGAATTCGCATGATGGCACCCCCAACAACTGCCCAGACGAGCATGAACCCGCTACCATCGACGACTAGACGCCCGCCTGGGGATGGCGGGTCTTGGGGAGCCGATATGTCTGTCAGTCGCAGTGCGATCAAGAAGGAGCCCGTGGCGCGCAGCACCACGGAGCTGCAGCCGTTTGTCTGGGAGGGGACCGACAAGCGGGGCGTGAAGATGAAGGGAGAGCAGGCCGCGAAGAACGCGAACCTGCTGCGGGCTGAGTTGCGCCGCCAGGGAATTACCCCCGGCGCCGTCAAGCCAAAGCCCAAGCCGTTGTTCGGTGCGGCCGGCAGCAAGATCTCACCGAAGGACATCGCGTTCTTCAGCCGACAGATGGCCACAATGATGAAGTCCGGCGTGCCGATCGTTGGTGCACTCGACATCATCGCCAGCGGGCACAAGAACCCGCGCATGAAAAAGATGGTGGAGTCGGTCCGCACCGACATTGAAGGCGGCTCGTCGTTGTACGAGGCCGTCAGCAAGCACCCTGTCCAGTTTGACGAGCTCTACCGCAACCTAGTACGGGCTGGTGAAGGCGCCGGCGTGCTTGAAACGGTACTTGATACCGTTGCCACCTATAAAGAGAACATCGAAGCCCTGAAGGGCAAGATCAAGAAGGCGATGTTCTATCCCGCCATGGTGCTGGCGGTTGCCCTGCTGGTCAGTGGCATCCTGCTGGTCTGGGTAGTCCCGCAGTTCGAGGACGTATTCAAGGGCTTCGGCGCGGACCTGCCCGCCTTCACCCAGATGATCGTGAACATGTCTCGGTTCATGGTCTCGTGGTGGTGGCTGATCCTGCTGGTCATCATTGGTTCGATCGTCGGCTTCATCGCGGCCTATAAACGGTCGCCCAAGATGCAGCACGGCATGGACCGGTTGGTCCTGAAGCTGCCAGTCATCGGGCAGATCATGCACAACAGCTCGATCGCCCGCTTTGCCCGTACGACCGCCGTGACCTTCAAGGCCGGCGTGCCGCTGGTGGAGGCCCTGGGCATCGTGGCCGGCGCCACCGGCAATACGGTTTACGAGCATGCCGTATTGCGCATGCGCGACGACGTGTCGGTCGGTTACCCGGTCAACATGGCCATGAAGCAGACCGCCCTGTTCCCGCACATGGTCATCCAGATGACTGGCATCGGTGAAGAGGCGGGTGCCCTGGACGCCATGCTGTTCAAGGTGGCCGAGTACTATGAGCAGGAGGTCAACAATGCCGTTGACGCCCTCAGCAGCCTGCTGGAGCCGATCATCATGGTGATCATTGGTACCATCGTCGGCGGCATGGTCATCGGCATGTACCTGCCGATCTTCAAGCTCGCTTCCGTCGTCGGATAATCACTACATGGCATTTCTCGACCAGCATCCCGGCCTCGGCTACCCCGCCGCGGCCGCCCTGGGGCTGCTGCTGGGCAGTTTCCTCAACGTCGTCATCCTGCGCCTGCCCAAGCGGCTGGAGTGGCAGTGGAAGCGCGATGCGCGCGAGGTCCTGGAAGAACCGGACTTCTACGAGCCCCCGCCACCGGGGATCGTGGTCGAGCCCTCGCACTGCCCGCACTGCAAGCACAAGCTGAGCTGGTACGAGAACATCCCGCTGTTCAGCTGGATCATCCAGGGCGGCAAGTGCCGCCACTGCAAGGCGCCGATCTCGCTGCAGTACCCGCTGGTCGAGGCCCTGACCTCGGTACTGGTACTAGCCTGTGTCTGGCAGTTCGGCTTCGGCTGGCAGGGCTTCGGCGCCATCGTGCTGACCTGCTTCCTGATCGCCCTGTCCGGCATCGACCTGCGCACCCAGCTGCTGCCCGACCAGTTGACCCTGCCACTGATGTGGCTGGGCCTGATAGGCAACATCGACAACCTGTACATGCCGGCCAAGCCTGCCTTGGTTGGCGCGGCGGTGGGCTATCTGTCGCTGTGGATGGTCTGGTGGCTGTTCAAGCAGCTGACCGGCAAGGAAGGCATGGGCCACGGCGATTTCAAGCTGCTGGCCGCCCTCGGCGCCTGGTGCGGGTTGAAGGGCATCCTGCCTATCATCCTGCTGTCGTCGGTGCTGGGTGCCATCATCGGCTCGATCTGGCTGTACTCCCGGGGCCGTGACCGCGCCACGCCCATCCCGTTCGGCCCCTACCTGGCCATCGCAGGCTGGCTGTACTTCATGTGGGGTGCGCCTGTGGTGGAGCAGTACCTGGTGTTGAGCGGACTGCGCTGAGGGGAGCCCCCATGAGCCGGTATGTGGTTGGCCTGACCGGCGGCATTGCCGCCGGCAAGAGCGAGGTGACCCGGCGCTTCGAGGCGCTGGGCATCGTGGTGGCCGACGCCGATCTGGCCGCCCGCGCAGTGGTCGCTACCGGCAGCCCCGCCCTGGGTCGTATCGCCGAGCGCTTCGGCGCCGACATGCTGCAGGTGGACGGCAGCCTGGACCGGGCGCGCCTGCGTGCCCACGTATTCGCCGACCCGACCGAACGGGCGGCACTGGAAGCGATCACCCACCCGGCCATCCGCCTGCTGATGCAACAGCAGTGCGAGCAGGCCGCCAGCCCCTATGCGATTGCCGCCATTCCACTGCTGACCGAGGTCGGTGGGCGGCAGGCCTACCCGTGGTTGAACCGGGTACTGCTGGTGGATGCACCCGAAGCCGTGCAGCACGCCCGGCTGATGCAGCGCGACGGCATCGACGCCGCGCTGGCTGACAGGATGATCGCCGCCCAGGCCAGCCGCGCGCAGCGGTTGGCACTGGCTGATGATGTGGTGGTCAACGATGGTCACCCCGAGGACCTGCAGGCGCAGGTGGAAGCGCTGCATGAGCGGTATCTGGGGTTGGCTGGGGGCTGAGGCGTCCGCATTGTTGGGGGGGGGGCACTCAGGCACTGATTGGATCGACTGAGACATTTCATCTTTTCATCTCGATCGACTTCGGCGTCCCTTTTTCCGCTTACGCCTATCCGCCAATCCTTTTCTGCGCCAAACCACAACGGAAGCAAAAATAAACATCACTCCCGCGACAACCCAAGAAAAGCCCATCAGTTTGTTATAGGCCGACTGCCCGAACAAACGAATCAAGGCGCTATACAGACTGCAGTTCGCTCGGCAAGGCCCCGTTCCAATTAATGCGTCGTCCATGACCGCCACGCCATAGACGACCATCAGCACACCCACGAGACATCCGAAAATACGCACGGCAAGCATCTGTCTTCCTGTGTGGGCGCCAAAGACTCTGCAACGGGCGCAAAGAACTCCAATCTCTTGGCGGATGAATCAAGCTCCTAAGCTCTACGACTCAGGACTTCCTGATCGACCGCGCTCGATCAAAGTGAAGTCGTGCTCTGTATCTATACAATGCAGTAGACCGAATCCAGGCGCTCGCAACAACGCACCTCGTCCGAGGTGCCGCCATTCTTCCGCGGAAAAGCCAACTGCATAAGAATCATCATCGATCACGGCAACCACGATCCCGCGCGTTCCGCCACCAAGATCAACGGTGTCGCCAAGCAGCACCTTTTCCCCAGCCGGGTAGTTCATAGGAAGCACTCAGGGAAGTCCATGAACGCCGACGAGATCAGAGCGGGCTACGAGCTCATGCATGCCTTCGGATAGCGTCATACGGGGCGGTCGATTCGGATTCCCAATTGTCGGCCACCAACAGGACCGAGCTAGACATACGGATCGAAATCCAATGAGACTCCACCAGACGCCATCAGTCTGATCACGTCACAAGAAAGATTAAAACCCGGCCACACCCCGCGCTGACTCGATAGGCGTACTCCCACCTGCAACGCCCACAGCTTTGCCTCTCCCTCCACCTTCTCAAGGCCGCGCTGCAACGCTTCATGAACCCCCCCCTCGATGTCGCCAGTTCTGTATTGCTGGCGCTCGACTCTTGAAAGGATGACTTCTTCATCACTTGCAGGAGAGTCACCAACGAGAACGACAACCAGCTCAGGTCGCGTCGATGGAGCACTTTCCTCCTCCAATTCCAATCCGTCTGCGCCACCGTCTCCAGTCAACTCGGGATCAAAATTCAATGAGGCAGATATAGACGCCATCTTTTCAAGGGTTGCAGAAGAGAGATTTAGACACGCCCTATCCCCCTCGCCTGCCCGAACTCGCACGGTGATCTCAGGAGCCCTACTAATCAACTCAATCAAACCTACTGCCAATTGATCATCAACAATACTGCTGATTAATTCATCCGCCATAGCTATTTCATTCACCTCACGCGACAGCTGCGCCATCACGCCATAACCCGAACTTCCGGGGACCGAAACCCTCAATGCCACAAGAATCTCAGCAGGCATCACTTCCACCGATAATTGGTAACTTCCACGATAGGTCCTCTGCAGCCGCGCGGCTTGAGCACAACGCGCCCATCATCGCAGCCGCACAGGTCATACAAAGAAATATTCTTGTTGGTTCCAAGCCAGTCGATCTTCACATCATGCTCGCTGCCCGCGATCCCTGCTTTACGGAGCATTCTCGCGTCCAACTTTTTATCGCATTTATCGTCGTCTTCCGGGCAAAGCGCTTCCGCTGCCGCGCGGCCAGCACGCTGTCCAAGGAGCGATCCCGCAAACCCGCCGGCAGCTGCTCCGGACAAGCCTCCAGCACCAGCACATGCAAGTGCCCCCGGCCCTGTAGGACTGCACGCAGCTCCGCCACCCGCGGTTCCAAGCATGCCTCCGACGTATCCCCCGGCAAGTGCACCACAAGCTGCGCCTGCGTATTCACCAATTGCCAAACACTGCTGCCTCTTTTCGAGGCCTAAAGGATCGTAAAACATCAGCGGAGACGAATCTATGTATGAATAGCTGCTAATGCTTGGTGCCAGTCCCAGCGGGTCACTCTGCGAATATCGCCCCACAGCCGGGTCATACTCGCGCTGATAGTTGTAGAACAACCCACTCGCATCCGTCGCCTGCTGGCCCGGGAAGCGCAGCGCCAGCTCGAACGCCACACCATCCCCATCCGGATCGGCGCTCGGAATCTGGTTACCGAACACCTCGCTCTTGTTGCTCCACTCCCAGATCGCCACATCCCGTGCCGGGTCGATCACCACACGCGGGGTGCCCAGATGATCCGGCTGGACATAGGCCAACTCCGGCACTCCAGTGCCTGGCGCGTTGATCAGCGCCACCGGGTAGTTGTCCAGCCAGATCGCCTGCTGCCGCGCCTGGCCCGTGGCCGAATAGCTGCCAAGCCACTGCCCTGCTTCGTCATACAGAGTGATCTGCGCCGCGCCACCCATCGGAGTACGCAGTACGCGCTCGCCGCGATGGTTGTAGGCGTAGCTTTCCAGCACAGCATCACCCTGCTTCACCGCATTCATGCGGTTGGCATCGTTGTAGATGAACGTCTTGCTGCCGATGCTGGTGGTATTGCCCACTGCGTCATGACTGCGCACTTCGCCATCCACCGCGGTCAGCCGGTGGCTGGTCGCTGGATAGGTATAGCTGGCGGTACCCGCCGACGTGGTCAGCGAGGTGCGATTTCCGGTCGCGTCGTACACATAGGTTTCAATCGGCGTGCCGGTTGCACCGTCCCGGGTCTGAGTCAGTCGGCCCAGCGCGTCGTAGCTATATCGCGCCAGCGTGGTCGTCCCGGCGCCATCCTTGACTTCAACAATATTCCCATCCGCGTCGTAGCCGAATCCGATGGACAAGCCTCCCGGCGCCGCGTCATACACCCGCGCCGGACGGTAATCGGCATCCAACTCCCGAAGCAGATGGCGGCCGTTACCGTACGTCCAACCCGTCATCGGGCCAAACGGTGCGTACGTGATATTGGTGACGACCACCTTCCGAGCCTGCCCTGGAAGCGTCAATCCCACCTCACTGGTACGGCCCAGATTGTCGTAGGCATAGTCGGTGATAGCGCCATCCGGATAGGTCAACCGCTCCAGCCTCCCCGCCTTGGTGTAGGCGTAGCGCAGAGTCAAACCAACCCCATCGACCGTCTGTACCTTGCGTACCAACTGACCGAAACGGTCATAGCAGTATGCCGTACTGCCACCCGCATGCAGCGCCTGACCCACGCGCCCCTCGCCGAAGCGCCCACCGGCTGGGCAGACCGCAGGAGCAGCATCATAGGCGTAGACCACATCAAGATTCGGGTCCGCATAAGTGATGCTCTTGAGGCGGTTAAGCTCATCGTAGCTGTAGGCCGCTTTCACACCACGGGCATCGGTGCGCGTGGTGCGGTTGCCCATAGCATCCACCGTGAAGCCGTCACTGCCAGTATCCGGACTGAGCTGGTGCTGGGGAGCACCAAAGCCATCGTATGCGTAATCAGTGGCAAGGCCCTTGGGATCGACGACCTGCTCTACCTGTCCGTTAGCGGAATAGGCATACCGAACTTCGGCATTGATCCCACCCACGTCTTGAATCTGCACTTTGGGGCGATCTGCACCATCATAGGTACTCTTTGAGATGACACCCAGCGGACTCTCGGTCTCCAGCACGTTGCCGTTGGCATCATGACGGAAGAGGAAAGGCTGTCCGCCAGCACCCGCCTGTCGGGTCATCTGGCTATGGGCGTCGAACTGACGATCCCCGAACCGCTTCAACGCACCACTACTGTCCCGAACCTCTTCGCGGATACGGTTGCCAGCAGCGTCCAAGGTGTAGGTGACACGATTGCCGGCCGCGTCCTCGATGGCCACCAGTCGATCGGCCGTGTCATAGACCATGCGAACCCACACACCATCTGGCCCGGTGACACGAGTCCGCTTGCCCGTTGAGCTGTACTCATAAAGGCTGATGCGATCACTGGCCGGCACATCGCCCTTGAGCGTCTCCGTCAGAACGCGCCCCATCGAATCGAACAACCGCTCGACTACAGAACCATCGATGCCTCGGATCTGAACCGGGTTACCGAGCGCGTCATACTCCAGCAACTCGGTGCGCTGACCCAACGCATTGACGATTGCCCGTAGATCACCCTTGCGATGGGAACATGCGCCCCCTGCGTCACAGCCCGGATCATTTACGGCGAAGTACTCAAACTGCGTGACATTGCCCGCCGGATCCTTGATCGAGCGCTGAAGGCCCACGAGGGGGCATAGCAGTGCATTGGCGGCCACATCTGCATCCGTGCAATACGCATGTGCTGTCTGCCGGACATTGCCAGGCGCAACGGGTAGGGAGCCGCATACGTAATCCGTGCCCTGCGTTGCATCGTACTGGCATGAATAGAGAGCACGCCCCGCTGTATCCAGCACGTCTCTATCAAGCGAAACGAGCTGTTCGTTGCCAGCGTTCTTCTGGCTCACACGTTGCTCAATCACCCTGTTGCCCGAATCACGGACTGTCCGCGTCACCCGCCCCAATGATTCCTCTGTCGTCGTCAACACCTGCGAAACCGGGCCACTGCTTGAGTCAGCGTAGGCGTACGAAGTGCGATTCCCCAGCGCGTCCTGCGTATAGGAGGGTCGGCCATTTGGCGTAAACCCGAACGACTTGCTCCCCTTGGAGTCCGTGGTTTGGGTGATCTGTCGGAACTTCTCGCCGCCAATCAAGTTCTGACGGACCTCACCCAGGCTGTTCACCGTCGTCGCCGAGCCATCGCTGTTGTAGCTGATGGTGATGGCGTCCACAGACTGCCCCGCCGACCAAAGATGACTTCCCGTGACCTTGGCTTTCTCGTTGTACGAGAACGTTGCGTACCGCGCGCCGCCTTCGACGATGCCAGTCAACAGGTTACGGCCACCCGTTGGGGCAAGCCCAGGCTCCGCGTACAGATACTGCCGGGAGGTGCCATCGGGCCTCACGACCCCTGTGAGGTTATCGAAGCCATCGTAGGTGTATGTAGCCGCTGAGCCGTCGGGGAGCGTAATTGAGATCAGCCTGCCACGTTCGTAGGCAAAGACCAGCGACCGGCCCACCCCATCAACGGCTCGCTGCAGCCTGCCATTCGCATCGTAGTGAAGCGAGACGGCATTCTGAGGATTCGGATCACCGACTGCAATCAAGCGTCTCTGCGCATCGAAACGCCGTGTTGATCCTGACGCCTCAATGAGCTCGAAGCCACCGTCAGGAAGCTTCCTGAGCATCTCTGCAGAAGCGCGATCCCCGCGCCCGGACAGATACGTCTCCAGGTAACCTCTTTCTGTGAAGCGCCCGGTGCCATAAGCAGTCGTCAGCATCCCCATATAAGTATGGGACCAGTTCACGCCCAAATCGGGCGAGATCTGAATCTGCCCCAGCGAGTGATAGGAACGGACGAAGTCCTTCCCTGCAAACTGGAAATCCACTTCAAACCGTGCTTTATCGCCCGTGGCGGGAAAGCACGGATTGCAGTTTCCAGGCGCCGATTCAGTCTGCGTCATGTTGTATACATAGATTGCCTGCGCCGGCATAGTCGGCTCGCACAGCAGAGGCCAATCCAAGCCAAGCCCGCCCGGCACGTACGCTGGATTGTCAGCATGCTTCGGTTGAAAACCCGCTTGGCAATCAAAATGTTGAATCTTCGCCAGCGAGAAGTTGCGCCGGGAAGGAGGCTCGTTACCATTACCCCAACCCGGGCACCAAACGGTGTAGTTGTACTTTCGATTCGTTGCTCCTGGCAGAGCCGACGAGAACGAGATTGAGCCGTAGCCATAAGTTCGACGAACACTCGCATAATCCGATGCGTAGCTCCCCTCGAAACCTTCCTCAACGTGGGGACAAGCTGGCCAAGTTGCTCTAAAGTTCGCCAACATTCCCTTGACCGCTTCTTCCTCATTAGCGCATTTTGTGGCGTTGTAAGGATCGACCGCTGCGGAGCAGATGCCTTGACGTGAGTCCCAACCCGATATTACGTAGCCGGGCGCGTACAGGACACTAGGAGAATGATCATCTACGGTATATCGGATCATGAATACCGGACCATTCGCAGAATCCATGTACTGATGTGTCTCGCGCCTACGCCAGAGGTTGCCATACGAACCGGCCTTTTCCCGAAGCTCGGCCTCCGCCTCATAAAGGCTTGAGAAACACCTTTCGTAGCAGTATCTCGTTACCCGCTCTTGAGCGTTAGCATTGAGGGAGAAGATCCCACCTAGCATCAGGATCAAGACAGGAAATCCGAAAGCCGTTGCAGCCCGGCATAGATGCGCAACCCGATCTTTCAATGAGGTGACCGAGGTGGTCTGCCGCGTTGCGGCCAGCGCGCATCTGGTCGAATCCAAACACAGAACACCCACAACCACCTCCTTGTGGAAAAAGCGAAAGAAAGCAATGCTATAGGGGCGCACCCAATTCCAAGCATCAGCCTTGTGATGGCCTGTACACGGCTTCCTTCTGACTCTACACAGGAGACGCTTCCTGTGAAACCTTGGCGGTGCATCCAGACGCAGAGCATTGGATTGTGGCAATTGAGCTGCAATCCGTTCCTGCCTCATCGTAGCAAGCGAGTTCATCGCATGCCCCCATCGTTAGGGGTAGCAAGACGTAACAGCAGTTTGTGGCCACCCGGCCGCCCCGAGGCAGCGCGCGAAACAGCTATAAACGGGCCACAAAAAGCGTACTCGCGACCCGAGGCAGTTGCGGCGGCGGATCGCGCATCCACGCATGGCGTGGACTACTCCAGCTGGAGGCGGGCATAACGGGCCAGTTCTCGTGCGCCGAGTAGCAGGCCGTCGACGACATCCGGGCTGAGCTGCTGGTGCGCACCGCCCTGCTCGCGGGCGGCTTCGGCGGCGTGCAGGACCTGCATGAGTGCATTCAAGCCGGCCAGAGTGCGGCTGAGGCCGGCCATGGTGGCCGCCTGTGCCGGACTGAGGCCCTGCGCTTCCAGTCGCCGGCCGTCCGCGGCATCGCGACCGTCCATGCGGGCAAGCAGCGCAGGCAGCAGATCTTTGGGATCATCGAGCAGGGTTTCGACACGCTCGGCGACGTCGGCCGGCAGCAGGTCGGCGGCTTCGCCGATCAGGGCGTGCAGTTGGGGGAACAAGGGGCGTGCGGACATGGTGAATCTCCTCGCAGACGACGAGCCACCTGCGGATGCAAGGTGGCGGACGGTGCGGGTTGGCGTACCGGAGACCCAACAACTCAAGCGCGAGGAAAAAGACTCCAGCGGATTCTGATGAATCCCCACGCACCATCCGCCGAAACGAGGCAGGCGATGCATTTTCCATGATGAGCCGCAGCACACCCGGAGCGCTTGAGTTGAAGGTTTTTTTCAGGACGCCAATCCCGGCCAGGGCACCTGCCCCGGCCGCCCCATCTGGCCATCACGCAGCGCTGTGATCTGTAAGGAAATTCTCAAGCCGCGGCGGACGGTACGAATGCGTGCATGCGGACACGCACGCGGCGTGGTGGCGATCACGGTGATGTCGTGTTGGGCTTCTGGCCCATCATTCCTGGGAAGTTAATTCGATGGCACAAGCGACACAGGGCGCGATGCGAGGTCGGCAGGATTTGTGCCGACCAAGGTCGGCACCCACCCAAGCAGGGACCCTTACAACGGCTTCGGCGAGAACGTCAGGGTGGCGATCACGCCACGCTCGCCGCCGGGGCGCACGCTGACCTGCCAGCCGTACAGATCGCACAGGCGGCTGACGATCGACAGGCCGATGCCGCCGCCCTGCGAGTGGCCAGCGTGCGTGCCGCGATAGCCACGCTGGAACAGCTTGGCGGCGTCTTCTTCGCTCAGGCCCGGGCCGCTGTCGGTGACCGACACCGCGTTGGCGCCCACGTGCACGCGCACTTCGCCATCCTGCGAATACTTCACCGCGTTGCCGATCAGGTTGCCCAGCGCCACCGACAACGCGGCTTCCGGCGCATCAATGACCAGGTCGCGCTCACCTTCCAGCGCCAATTCCAGCGGCTTGCCACCCAGCTGGGCGCGGTGTGCGTCCAACAGCTGTTCGGCCACGCGGGCAACGTTGCTGGTGCCCTGCCCGCGCTCGTTGCGCGACAGCAGCAGCAGCGCGCCGATCAGGTCGCTGCACTGCTGTTCGGCACGCTGGATGCGCTGCAGGCGCTGCAGCACCTTCTCATCCAGGCCGGGCCGGGTCAGCAGCAGTTCGGTGGCGCCACGGATCACCGCCAGCGGCGTGCGCAGCTCGTGGCTGACGTCGGCATTGAACTCACGGTCGCGCTGCACCACTTCGGTCAGCCGCGACGAGTAATCATCCAGCGCCTGCGCCAGCTGTCCCACTTCGTCATCGGGGAAGCGCGGCGCCAGCGGCTCAGGATCACTGGTGCCGCCGCGATAGGCGCGCAGCCGCGCAGCCAGGTCCGAGACCGGCTTCATCACCTTTGATGCCGACCACCAGCCCAGCACCAGCGACAACAGGCTGAACACCAGCACCGACAGCACCAGTGCGCGGTTGAGCTGCTGCCCGCCGCGCACGCTGTCGGTCATGTCGTAGGCCAGGAACGCCCAGGCGTCGGGCGTCTTGCGCACGGCCAGCTTGTAGGCGTACGGCTGCCCACGTTCGTCGGTGCCCGAGATATTGTGGTTGCCGTCGGGCAACGCTGCCCAATCAGGTTCTTCCTCACGCAGCGCATCGAACTTGTCGGGTTTGACGAGGCGCGCACGCATCTGCTGCACTGGCAGGTCGGGGTTGCGATCCGGGCTCTCGTAGAACCGCCGCACATACTCGTTGATGTTGCGGTTCATCACGTCTTCCACCAGCTGGTTTTCCACGCGCATGCGGGCCCAGTTGGTGGCGAACGCGAACAGTGTCGTCAGGCAGAAGCCCAACAACACGAACGAGACGATGATGCGGCTGCGCAGGCGCCGCCGATACGGCGAACGCCGGCGCTCCCCCTTGGTTGCCACGGAATCAGGCTTCCGGGGTGGCGATGCGGTATCCGATGCCATGGCGGGTCTGGATCAGCGGCACTTCAAACGGCTTGTCGACCACCGCACGCAGGCCGTGGATGTGGACGCGCAGCGAATCCGAATCGGGCAGCTCCTCGCCCCAGACGCGGGTTTCCAGCTCCTGGCGGGTGACCACGGCCGGCGCGGCCTCCATCAGGGCCTGCAGGATCTTCAGCGCGGTCGGGTTGAGCTGCAGCAGCTTGCCCTGGCGGCGCACTTCCAGCGTGTCCAGGTTGTATTCCAGATCGCCGGTTTCCAGCACGCGGGTCTGCACGCCCTTGCCGCGGCGCGACAGCGCGTTCAAGCGCACTTCCACTTCCTGCAGCGCGAACGGCTTGATCAGGTAGTCATCGGCACCGGAATCGAAACCGGCCAGCTTGTTGTCCAGCGAGTCGCGGGCGGTCAGCATCAGCACCGGGGTCTGCTTGCGCGCTTCGTTGCGCAGCTTGCGGCACACTTCGATGCCATCCATGCCCGGCAGGTTCAAGTCCAGAACGATGGCGTCGAACTCGTGGACCACGGCCAGGTGCAGGCCGGTCACGCCGTCGGCGGCGAAGTCCACGGTGTGGCCACGATCCTCAAGGTAGTCGCCAAGGTTGGCGGCGATGTCGCTGTTGTCTTCGATTACGAGAATGCGCACTGGGACCTCTGGTTCTTGAAGGGTCGTCGGGGGGCCAGGCCCACCCGCTCAGGATGCCCCTGTGCGGGTGGACGCGACGTCTACCTGCTGAACGATACAGGTTCCATTCTTAACATTTCGTACCGAAGGGACGACACCGGCAAAAGCCCTCGCGTCAGCCGGTCAGCGGCTGATGCGCTGCTGGTCGGTCAGCGCCCGGCGGCTGTCTTCCTGGGCCTTGCGACGCTGGGCCACGGTCAGGCAGACGCTGGTCGGCATGTTGCTGCCGGTAAGGCGCTCTCGGCGGCAGATCATGCGGCTGTCGGCCTGGGCGCGGGTCATGATGGTGTTGACGATCTCCTGCTCGTTGAACAGGTCGTTGCGCTCCTGCGGCGCCAGCTCATCCACCTTCTCGCGGCCATTCATCTTGATCCGGATCCGGTTCAGTGCCTGCTGCACGCGACTCTTGTCCTCCAGCCCGATCTCGCTGTAGTCCTCGCTGCCCATGGCCGTTTCAACGCGGCGGATCTGTTCGGACACCGGGGTGAAGGCATCCATCTGCACGGTGTCCTTCTGCGCCTTGGCCTGCACGGTGGCCACCAGGCCCAGCGACAGCATCAGGGCGAGCGTAGTGTTGCGGTACATGACGAGCTCCATGTTCGTCCATGAATAGGGTCTCGACTTTACGGTTCTGCCGATGCGTCCACAAGGGACGCACGGCAGGGTGACCGATGGCGGCATGCGATCGGTCCGGCAGCGATCAGGGCTTGTAGTTGTTGAAGCGCTGGTTGTCGTTGAGCGCCTTGCGGCTGTCTTCCTGCGCCTTGCGGCGCTGGGCCACGGTGAGGCAGACGCTCTGCGGCATGTTGCTGCCGGTGGTGCGTTCGCGGCGGCAGACCATGCGGCTGTCGGCGTGGGCGCGGGTCATGATCGTGTTGATCACTTCCTGGTCGTTGAAGATCTCGGTGCGGTCGTGCGGGCTCAGCTGCTCCACGCGCTCGTGGTCGCCCATCTTGATCTTGATGCGGCCCAGCGCCTGCTGCACGCGGCTTTTGTCTTCCAGCCCGATCTCGCTGTAGTCCTCGGTGTTGATTGCCGTCTCAACGCTGCGGATCTGTTCGGCCACCGGTGCGTTGGCGTCGAACTTCACCTGCCCTTTCTCGGGCTTGGCGTGAGCGGTGGTGGCCAGGGCCAGGCCCAGCATCAGGGCGAAGGGGGTCATGCGCTGCATCGTTACCTCCAGGTTCTTCCATGAGTGGAACATCGACCCTGCGGTGCCACCGATACGCCGCTACGGCACGTTCGGTGGGCCGAAAGGCGGTGCGGTCAACGCCCGGCGGGCGGTGGGCTGAGCGTGTTGTAGCTGCGCTGGTCGTTGATCAGCGCCTTGCCTTTCTCTTCGATCCGGCGCCGTTCGGCCACGGTCAGGCAGCGGCTCTTGGGCATGTTGCTGCCAGTGGTGCGTTCGTACTTGCAGATCTGCCGGCTGTCTTCATGGCCACGCGCCAACAGCGTGTTGATGCGTTCCTGCTCGTTGAAGACCTCGGCCTGCAGCTGCGGCGGCAGCTCCTGCACGGTCTGGCGCTCGCCCATGTGCTGGCGGATACGCGACAGCGACTGCTGTACCTGGACGCGATCCTCGGCAGACAGTTCGGCATAGTCGGGGGCGGCCAGGGCAGTTTCCACCTGGCGCATCTGCTCGGCGACCGAGCCCTGCCGGTCCATCTGTACAGCGACTTTCTCCGGCTTGGCGGCAACAGCGCCAGACAGGCCCAGCAGCAACGCGATCGTCATGATGCGGTACATCGCCAACCTCCCGATCCATCCCGGAACGAAGGGCCAACTCTACGACCGTCACGCGGCCTCCACAAGAGACCTTGGGCACGGGGCCGACAGGCATAAAAAAGGCCCAGGCGGTGCACCCGCCTGGGCCTGAAGTCGTATCCCGATACCGATCCTGCTGAGAGGCAGAGCTGCGGTTCGCTGAAGCCTACGCCGGGGCCGATTAAAGCCTCGTTAAAGCCCCGGATCATTTACCCATGAGAATCGCAACGCCATGAATAATCAGGGCTTTTTGATCTTCTCTACGTGCTCGATGATGCGTGTGGCCACGTCGACCCCGCAAGCCGCTTCGATGCCTTCCAGCCCGGGCGTGGAGTTGACCTCCAGCACCAGCGGGCCGCGCGCGGAGCGGATCAGGTCCACGCCGCAGACCGACAGGCCCAGCGCCTTGGCCGAGCGCACCGCCACCTGCTGCTCGGCGCGGCTGGCCTTGGCCGCCACGGCGGTACCGCCGGCATGCAGGTTGGAGCGGAAGTCGCCCTCTGGCGCCTGCCGCTGCATCGACGCCACCACCTGGTCGCCCACCACGAAGCAGCGCAGGTCGGCACCCTTGGCCTCGCCGATGAACTCCTGCATCAGGAAGTTGGCGTACAGGCCGCGCAGCGCTTCGACGATGCCGCGCGAGGCACTGGCCTTTTCGGTCAGGATCACGCCGCGCCCCTGGGTGCCTTCATTGAGCTTCACTACATGCGGCGGCGGGCCGAGCATGGACAGCAGATCGACGGTGTCGTCGGGGTTGTCGCCGAACACGGTGACCGGCATGTCGATGCCCTTGGCCGCCAGCAGCTGGTGCGCGCGCAGCTTGTCGCGCGAACGCAGGATGGCATCGGACGGATTGGGCGTGCGCGCGCCCATCAGCTCGAACTGGCGCAGCACCGCGGTGCCGTAGCGGGTGATCGAGGCACCGATGCGCGGGATCACCATGTCCACGCCGGTCATCGGCCGGCCCTTGTAGTGCATGGAAAAGCCGTCGGCGGCGATGCGCATGTAGCAGCGCAACGGGTCCAGGATGCGCACGGTGTGGCCGCGCGCGCGCGCCGCCTCGACCAGCCGACGGGTGGAATACAGGGAGCTGTTGCGGGACAGGATGGCGAGCTTCATCGCAGTGGGTTCGGTCGGCAGGCGCGAAGCATAGCGCGGGCGTGTGGCGGGTGGATGATGCCTGGCCCATGCTGCCTGCACCGCCGGTGGTCGGCTCCTGCGGCGACGATTCCGGCGAGGGAGTAACCGCCGCCGGATACACCACACGCCCGCATTACCATGCGGGCTGATTCTGCTTCAGAACCCGCGCGCGGATTCACCCAGCGCCGCGATGCAGGTCATCTGCGTGGCCGATCCGGCCGAGGTGCTCTTGTAGATCTGCCACAGCAGCTGCGCGGCCTTCGGCCCACCGGCGCGACCCAATGCACGCAGCGCTTCCAGCTGCCGGGAGGTGCCGGCACCGGAGTTCTTGTAGATCTCGTGAATACTGCCGACGACGTCGTCCTTCGTTTCCATGCGCTGCTTCCCGTGTAGAAAATGCGGCAACGCTAACCGGGCGCGGATGGCCGTGGATATGAAACTAATCAGAAATGAAGAAGGCCGCAGATGAGCGGCCTTGCTGGGCACGCCAAGCGCCTGTGCACACGCACACTGTCATTCGATCGCGAATCCCGCAACACGTCCTTTCTCGTCCAGCCGTACCGTGTAACCGATGAACGCCCCCGGGCCGAACTCGGCCACATAGCTGTACATCGTTCCTTTTTCGCCCTGGCGTGTTCCCTTGAACACCATGGCGGTCGGTGCGCCGTAGGGGCCCAGGGAACGCATCATGCCGGCACCGATGCCGGCCACCAGCTTGCCACGCAGATCGTCGCTGAAGGCGCTGTAGTCGGTGCCGTCCTGCAGCTGGCGGAACGATGCCTTCGCGCTTTCGCCAACCGCGGCAACCTCGCCGGCAACAGGGCGTTCCCAGGCCGCGACGATGTCAGGATGCAGTGCCGCGAACACCAGATTGGTCATGGTGATGCCGGCCTCGGGCTTCTTGTCGCCCAGATTGCTGAAGGCCACGATGCGCAGGCCAAGATCCGGGAAGTACATATCGGCGGTGGTGAAGCCCTGCGTGCCGCCGGTGTGTCCGACCCGCGCCTGCCCATATACCGAATCCACGAACAGGCCGAGGCCGTAGCCCACGGGCTTGCCATCGGCGGTGGCGAAGGAGGTCTTCATCTGCGCGTAGCCGGCTGCGGGCACCACCTTGCCACTGCCCAGGCCGGCGTCCCAGCGCGCCAGGTCGTCCAGGGTGCTGACCAGGAAGCCGGCCGCGCCGCTCCAGTCCGGGTGGAAGTACGGCGCGCGCTGTAGCGTGCCTTGCTCATGCCGGTAGCCAACGGCCATGCCGGCCAGGCGGTCGGTGTCGGCCAGGGTAAAGGTGTGCGTCATGCCCAGCGGCGCGAGCAGGTGCCGCTCCAGGTAGTCACGGTAGCGCTCGCCCGATACGGTTTCGATCACCTTGCCGAGCAGTGCGTAGCCGGTATTGGAGTACGACCAGCGCGTGCCCGGCGGGAAATCCAGCGGCTGGTCGGCGATGCGCGCGATCAGGTGGTCGAAGTCGATGGATTGGGTCACCAGAGCGTCGACTTCCGCATCCGGCCCGTCGAAGTAGTCGTGCAACCCGCTGGTGTGGGTCAACAACTGGCGCAGGGTCACCTCGCTGGCGTGCGGCGCATGCGGCAGATAGCGCGCCAGCGGGTCGTCCAGCTGCAGCTTGCCCGCTTCCTGCAGCTGCACGATGGCTGCGGCGGTGAACTGCTTGGTGATCGAGCCGATCTCGAATGGTGTATCGGTACGCGCCGGCAGCGCGCGCTCGCGATCGCGCAGGCCGTAGGCGTTGGAATAGACAGGCTTGCCGTCAACGGTCACCGCGATGGCCGCGCCAGGCACCTGGAAGCGCTGCATGACCTGCTGCATGTCGGCATCGATGCGCCGTGCCATGGCGGGGTCGATGGCGGTGGCATGAATGCCACTGCCGCCGGCAGGTCTGGACGCCATCGGGGGCGAGGCCGAGGCGCCACCGGAAGTGACGATAGCGGCAGCAAGGCCGCTGACGAGGATCCACAGGTATCCAGTACGCATGTCCAGGCCGCCATTTATTCAATTTTGATCTATAGTTTGAATTATGAGCAGATCCCCAGCAAGCCCCCCTGCCCCGCGCGGACTGAAGCTGACCCCGGACCAGCTGGGCGCCATGGCGTCTTCGCCGCGGTTGGCGATCCTGCAGCGCCTGGATGTCGACGGCCAGGCCACCGCGCGGGAGCTGAGCGAGCGCCTCGGGCGCCCGATCACCGCGCTCTATCACCACCTGGAGCGGCTGGAAGCGGCGGGCCTGGTGCAGGTGGTTGAACGGCGCAGCACCGGCCGCCGGCCCGAAGCGGTCTATGCCGTGGTATCGCGGCAGCTGTCTTCGGCCGACGCACTGCGCACGCCGGGTGGGCGCAGGAACCTGATCAAGGTGGCCAGCAGCGTGGTGGGCGCCAGCCTGCGCGCGTTCGCGGCGGCCGCCACGCAGGCGGCGGCGTGCTTCGAGGGAAGCCAGCGCAACTGCACCGTGCGCCATCTCGCTTTCCGTGCCGACGTTGCCCAGTTGGCGCGCATCAACGCGCTGATAGGCGAACTCGAACAGGCCAGCCTGGAAGGCAGTGAAGCGGCCGGGGATGGCCAACCCCTGCTGCTGACGGTGGTGCTGGCCTCGGTGCCGGATAAGCGCAAGAGCTGAGTCATGTTCGGCGGGGGCCCGCCGGATGAGCGCGAATCCATCAATCGGCCTGAATCTTCAATCCGGTCAATTCGTTGCGAACGGGGAGATTGAAGTGGAGCGGGCGATGGGAATCGAACCCACGTCAAACGCCTCGCGCGCGATCGACACAACGCAGCAGCAGGCGTTGGCGGAATTGTTTACCGAGGGCTATGCGCAGCGACTGGCGCAGAAGATGCCGTGATGCGTTTCATTCCGGCACTGGCAGACGTGATGTCAGCCGAATCGATTCTCTTCTTCGCTGCCCGGAAGCAGCATGACGGGGAACAGAACGAACACACCCAATGGAATGAAGGCAATGACGACGTACCAGCCGGACTCGTCGATGTCGTGCAGTCTACGCACGGCCAATGCCAGCATCGGGGGAAGGAAGACGAGGACCGCGATGATCGCCAACACCTGTCCCAGTATCCCAAGTTGCCGGGACAGCTCCCAATCGAACAGATCAGTGCCGATCAGCCAGTAGCCGATGTTCATCAGGCTGTAGCTGAGCCCTGCCACCAGAAGGCCCAGCAGGGAAAACGACCAGAATTCGATGCGGTCGGAGCGCCCTGAAAAATCAAGGCACCGCCTGAGTGGCGCAAGTGCAGCGATCATTGACGCTCCAGTCAACGTGGTGATGGAAACCAGCAGCTAACGATCTTTTAGCACTTTCAAACCCAGCCACGACTGAACCTGACGGCGGGGTAGAACGGCGAATACGGCAAGCCATCCATCAGCCACTACAACCGGGATGCATGTATGAAAGAAGAGCGCTTGCAACGCCACTGCCATGCGATGGACTGTGAAGCGGCGCAGAGGGAACGGAGCGCCTGAGACGGCGCAAACCGTTGGGAGACATGGAGCGGGCGATGGGAATCGAACCCACGTCAGTAGCTTGGGAAGCTACAGCTCTACCATTGAGCTACGCCCGCAGCGCGGGTGAAAGTCTATGCGGAGCGGCCGGTACAGCGCAATGGTGGCCACCGTATCCGCGAGGGGTCAGAGCCCTTTCCTTGCGGAAAGGGATCCGACCCCGGCGGGCATTGCTTAGAACGTGCCGCTGAAGTTGGCGAACAGGGTAGCGTCCTGCGCACGCTTCTGGCCGGTCGAAGCACTCAGGCCGAAGTTGCTCTGCAGGCCGAACAGTTCGGTACGGGCACCCAGCACGACGGTGGCGTAGTTCTTGTCGAAGTTCAGGCCCGGCACGCGGTAGTTGCCCAGTTCCGGCAGGGTCTGCAGCCAGGCGCTGGCCTGCTTGGTGTCCTCGAACTCATGATCGTAGGTCACCTGCGCGTACGGCTTGACGGCGCCGCCATCGAAGCGGGCCTGCCAGCCGAGGCGGCCGACGGTCGAATCGACGTTCTGGCGGTCGTAGCCCAGTGCGGTGGCCAGGGTGCCAGCCGCGGCGCTTTCGGTGTAGCCGTCGATCTTCACCTTCTGCCAGATCACCGAGGCGATCGGGCCGTGGCGGAAGCCGCCTTCAGTGCCGAACTCGTAACCGGCGTTCAGGGCCGCGGTCAGGTTGCTGCCGTCCGGCGAACCACCGTGCTCGCGGGTGGCCGGGCCCAGCTGGACCTTGCGATTCACGTCATAGGACAGCCAGGTGTAGCTGACCTGGCCGTTCACCCAGATGCGATCGCCATACCAGCCGGCGAACAGACCGGCGGTGGTGTCCTTCTGGGTGAAGTCGCCACGGCTGTTGCCGAAGTCGGCGTTGAGGCGACCGAAGCCGGCGAAGCCGCCGAACACCATACCGTCGCGTGCCCAGTCGATACCGAACAGGCCAGCCGGGGCCAGGCCGTCGTACAGGTCGGCGTGATCGTAGCGCTGCAGGTCACCACGCACGCCACCCCACCAGGACAGCCCGTCAGCCGGACGACCACCCAGGTGCATGCTGACCTGGTCGGCGCGCGAGCGGCCGATGGTCTGTGCCGAGTGGCTCAGCACCTGCTGCAGGCGCGGTGCTTCCAGCACCGAGACCGCGTACTGGCCCAGCAGCTGATGGCCGGCGGTGGTCGGGTGCACGCCATCGGCGAACAGGTAGGTATTGGCCGCATCCGGGCTGACGTAGCTGGTCGGGTTGCAGGTCAGGATGCTCTGCGTCGAGTTGGCCGGGTCGATCTTGCAGCCGGTGCTGGTGACGTTGGTGAAGCCGTACATGCCCGGGTTGGCTGCGACTTCGCCCAGCACGGTGAAGGTATCGAGCGGGATGAACTCGATGCCGGCCTGCTTCAGGCCGCCGTACAGCGCCTTGTTGTAACCGGCCGACAGTGCGGTGGCGGTGGCGGCATTCGGGCCGCGGAAGGCCGGGGTCAGGCCGACGTTGGGCAGGTTCGGCACCAGCACGTACTCGGCACCGGCCTGCTTCAGCGCGCCCACCAGGGTGATCTGGTCGGTGACGGCCGCGCCGATGATGGCCTGTGCCTGCGCCGGCGCAGCAGCGGCTGCAAACAGGTCGTTGGCACCGCCCCACACCGTGTACAGGACGTTGGCGTCAGCCTTGCCGCCATTCGCGGCCAGGTAACGGGCCGCCTGCGACTTCAGCGACGGGATGGTGCCCATCGCGCTCGGCACGTCCACGCCGACGCGTGCGCCGCCGACCGCATAGTTGTCACCGCTCTGGCCGTTGCCGTTTGCGGCGCCGTTGACGCCGTAGTAATTGGCGACCTGCTGCGACCACACCCAGCCCGGGTTGGTGGTGAACTGGCCGGTGACCGGCTGCACGCCGGCCGGCAGCAGCGGGCGGAAATAGCCGGCATCGGTGAGGCTGTCACCGAAGAACACGGCCTTGGAATACGGGGATTCGCCTGCCATGGCCGGAAGCGCGGCCAGCGCGATCGCGGCCGCCATCAGGGAGCGGATCGGGCGTTTGCTGAGCAGCATGTAAAAAACTCCTGTGGGGATATCGTTGAGGACCCGGCGGACGTACGCCGGCGCACGGTGAATGGTTTCACTGCGCCGCGTTTTGCTCACGCTGCGCCGCCGCATGGATTGTCGCCCGGCCCACGGCTGCGGAGTGTGCCGACAGTCGCGTCCTGGACGGATTGCAGCGGTTCTGACGGCAATTGCGACGATCGGCGACAATACCGGCATGAACATCCAGCTCAACGGCGAACCCCGTACCCTGCCCGCTTCGGCGACCCTCCACGACCTGCTGCTGGCCGAGCAGCTGTTGCAGCGCCGGGTGGCGGTCGAGGTCAACGGCGAGATCGTCAGCCGCAGCCGCCATGGCGAGCACGTGCTGGCCGAAGGTGACGTGGTGGAGATCGTGCACGCGCTGGGTGGGGGCTGAGGCCTGCCTTGGTAGTGCCGGCCGCTGGCCGGCAATCCGACGCTGTGAGGCACCCTGCATCTGCCGGCCAGCGGCCGGCACTACCCTCACCCTCCCGCGGACAGCAGCACCTCTGCGTGACCCCATCTTCAGGCGGATAAGCGATAATCGCGCCATGAACGTTCATGTCTCCCCCGATTCGCTGGTGATCGCCGGCAAGACCTATGGCTCGCGGCTGCTGACCGGCACCGGCAAGTTCAAGGACCTGGAAGAAACCCGCCTGGCCACCGAGGCCGCTGGCGCCCAGATCGTCACCGTGGCCATCCGCCGCACCAACATCGGGCAGAACCCGGGCGAGCCGAACCTGCTGGACGTGCTGCCGCCGGAGCGCTTCACCATCCTGCCCAACACCGCCGGCTGCTACACCGCCGAGGACGCCGTGCGTACCTGCCGCCTGGCCCGTGAGCTGCTGGACGGCCACAACCTGACCAAGCTGGAAGTACTGGGCGACCAGAAGACCCTGTACCCGGACGTGATGCAGACCCTCAAGGCCGCCGAACAGCTGGTCAAGGACGGCTTCGAGGTGATGGTCTACACCTCCGACGACCCGATCCTGGCCAAGCGCCTGGAAGAGATCGGCTGCGCTGCGGTGATGCCGCTGGCCGCGCCGATCGGCTCGGGCCTGGGCATCCAGAACAAGTACAACCTGCTGCAGATCATCGAAGACGCCAAGGTGCCGATCATCGTTGATGCCGGCGTGGGCACCGCGTCGGACGCGGCGATTGCGATGGAGCTGGGCTGCGACGGCGTGCTGATGAATACCGCCATCGCCGGTGCACGCAGCCCGGTGCTGATGGCCAGTGCGATGCGCAAGGCGGTCGAGGCCGGCCGCGAGGCCTTCCTGGCCGGGCGCATTCCGCGCAAGCGCTACGCCAGCGCCTCCTCCCCGGTGGATGGGCTGATCGGCTGATGACCAATCCTTTCGACAGCGCCGGTTCCAAGGCCCCGCCCAAGCCCTTCACCGTAAGCGAGGGCCGCCGCGAGGTGCGCAGCTTCGTGTTGCGCCAGGGTCGCTTCACCCCTGCCCAGCAGCGCGCGTTCGACGAACGCTGGCCGCGCTTCGGCATCGATTACAACGGCCAGCCGCGTGACCTGGACGCCACCTTCGGCCGCCCGGCACACAAGGTGCTGGAAATCGGCTTCGGCAATGGTGCCGCGCTGCGCTTCGCCGCCCAGCACGACCCGTCGCGGGACTACATCGGCATCGAGGTGCACGCCCCGGGCGTGGGCCGGCTGCTGAACGCGCTGGCCGACGACAACGCCGACCATGTGCGCCTGTACCACCACGATGCGGTGGAAGTGCTGCAGAACGAGATCGCCGACGGCGCGCTCGATGAAGTGCGCATCTACTTCCCGGACCCGTGGCACAAGAAGCGCCACAACAAGCGCCGTCTGCTGCAGCCGGCGTTCGCCGACCTGCTGGTGCGCAAGCTGCGCCCGGGTGGCCGCCTGCACTGCGCGACCGACTGGGAAGACTACGCCGAACAGATGTGGGACGTGCTCGATGCCACCGCCGGCCTGGTCAACCGCGCCGGCCCGCGTGGCAGCGTGCCGCGCCCGGACTGGCGCCCGCAGACCCACTTCGAGACCCGCGGCCAGAAGCTCGGCCACGGCGTCTGGGACCTGCTGTACGACCGCACCTGACGATCGCCTGAGGACACTGCGCCCCACATGGATACCGCGCTGACGCTGACCAACGACATGAAGCTCGTGCTCGGGCTGGTCGGCTTCACGATGGCGATGTTCCTGTTCGAGCGCATCCGCGCCGACGTGGTCGCGCTGGTGGTGCTGGTGGTGCTCGGCGTCACCGGCCTGATCGCGCCGGAGGAGATCTTCGGCGGTTTCTCCGGTAACGCGGTGATGAGCATCATCGCCACCACCATCCTCGGTGCGGGCCTGGACCGCACCGGGGCGCTGAACCGGCTGGCCGCCTGGCTGCTGCGGCGCGGCCACGGTGTCGAGCAGCGGCTGCTGATGATGACCACGGCCATCGCTGGCCTGAACTCGTCCTTCATGCAGAACCCGTCGGTGATGGCGTTGTACCTGCCGGTCGCCTCGCGACTGGCGGCGCGCACCGGGCTGACGATGCAGCGCCTGCTGCTGCCGATCTCGGCGGCCATCGTAATGGGCGGCGCGCTGACCATGGTCGGCAACTCGCCGCTGATCCTGCTGAACGATCTGCTGGCCTCGGCCAACAACAACCTGCCCTCCGGCCTGGCCACCATCGAGCCGCTGCGCATGTTCGCGCCGTTGCCGATCGGCGTGGCGCTGCTGATCGCCTCGCTGCTGTACTTCCGCTACTACGGCGACCGCAAGCTGATCGAAGAGGAAAGCCTGGTCAACGACGGGGTCACCCCGGCGCGCACCGAGAGCTACTTCGCCAAGACCTATGGCATCGAAGGCGATGTATTCGAGCTGGTGGTGACCGCCGAAAGCCCGCTGGTGGGCATGACCCTGGGCGAGGCCGAGACCCTGCACGACGCGCCGCTGCTGCTGGCGTTGAAGACCGGCAACGACACCCGCTTGGCGCCGCCGGCGGAGATGCGCATCTGGGTCGGCAGCGTGCTGGGCGCGATGGGCCCGCGCGAGCAGATCAACGACTTCGCGCAGAACCAGTTCCTGCGCATGTCCTCGCGCCTGAAGCACCTGGGCGATCTGTTCAACCCCAGCCGCGCCGGCATTTCCGAGGCGGTGGTGCCGCCGACCTCGAACGTGATCGGCAAGAGCGCGGCCGACCTGCGCCTGCGCAAGGAACGCGGCATCAGCCTGCTGGCGATCAACCGCGACAAGCAGGTGATCCGCGAGGATGTGCGCGACGTGCAGCTGCGCGCCGGCGACATGCTGGTGTTCCACAGCATCTGGACCGATCTGGCGCAGGCCGCCCGCAGTCGCGACTTCGTGGTGGTGACCGACTACCCGACCGGCGAGCAGCGCCCGCACAAGTTCAAGATCGCGATGGCGATCTTCGCGCTGACCATCCTGATCGCGCTGACCAGCAAGCTGCCGGTGGCGCTGACGCTGATGACCGGCGTGGCCGGCATGCTGCTGACCGGCGTGCTGCGCATGGACGAGGCCTATGCCTCGATCAACTGGAAGACGGTGTTCATGATGGCCGGGCTGATCCCGCTCGGCTGGGCGATGGACTCCAGCGGCGCGGCCGCGTGGGTGGCCGGCCATACCATCGACAAGCTGCCGACCGGCATTCCGGTGTGGGTGCTGGAGGTGGCCCTTGCGCTGCTGACCACGGCGTTCTCCCTGGTGATCAGCCATGTGGGTGCGACCATCGTGATGGTGCCGATCGCGGTGAACCTGGCGCTGGCGGCGGGCGGCAACCCGACCGCGTTCGCGCTGATCGTGGCGCTGTCGGCCTCCAACAACCTGATGACGGCCTCCAACCCGGTGATCTCGATGATCACCGGCCCGGCCAACTACACTCCGCGCGAGATGTGGCGGGTCGGCGGCCCGCTGTCGCTGATCTACACGCTGGTGGTGGTGTCGATGATCAACCTGATGTTCTGAGGTTGGAGTTTGTTGGCAGGGCTGCGCCCTGCACCCGCAGAGGCCGAAGCAACAGCAACAGCGGGCATTCCGTGGGATGGCGAGGCACTGTGGGTTTGCGGGGACGCCGTAAACCCCCCTCCGGGGTCCGGCCCAGCCGCTGGCGGCTGTGCGTTCGGGCGCTTGCGAAGCGGTGCTTCGCAAGCAAAGCACCCTCACCCATGGGGGCTTGGTCGCGGCATCCATGCCGCTCACACCCCGCAAACCCACAGTGCCCCGCCTTCGACAGTTTCACGCGGCTGGTGGTGGGTGCCGACCGTTGGTCGGCACGGATCTCGCTCTGGTAGCTGTCGACCTTGGTCGACACGGCTTTTGTAGAGTCGAGCCGTGCTCGACTGCTTCTGGCCTCAGGCCAGATAGACCTGCCCATCACGCACGTCCACCGGCACCGCACGCAGGCGGTCGCCCTTGCACGGGCCGGCGATGCAGTCACCACTGTCCAGCGCGAACGAGGCGCCGTGCGCGGCGCACACCAGATGACCCTCGCGGCTCTTCAGGAATTGCCCCGGCGCCCAGTCCAGACGGCGGCCAGCGTGCGGGCAGATGTTCAGGAACGCGCGCACCTGCTCGCCGTCGCGGTACAGCACCAGCGATTCGGCATCGCCATCGACCACCGCTTCGACCTCGGCAAACGTGCCATCGGCAATGGCATCAAGGGCGATCAGGGCAGCAGCGGCAGTCATGGCGAAGGCTCGGACAGTAAACCGGCATTGTCGCACGCCCACTCAGGTGACTGGCTGCGACATGAACACAAGTCATTGATCCGTAATAAGCACAGGCTATATTTAACGAGTTTTTCACTCAATGACAGTGGCGCGTCCCGATACTCTGGTTTCGCTGATCCCAGCCTATCGAGCCGCCATGTTCAATCGCGCATCCGCCTTCAACCAGTTCCGCACCCTGTTCGCGCCGCGCAAGCCGCGTCACCCGCTGGTGCGCGTTGCCGTGGGCCTGCTTGGCCTGGCGATCCTGGCGGCGATGGTGTTCATCGGTGTGTTCGTCGGTGCGGCGATGATCCTGGTCGGCCTGGCGTGGAAGCTGCTGGCCTCGCGCAAGCCGGGCGTTGCCCGTCCGGTCGACCCGACCGTGGTCGAAGGCGAGTACCGCGTGGTGCGCAAGCCGGTGTTGCCGGCCTCGCGTTGATCCAGGCCTTCCGCGCCCGCTGACGGCGGGCGCCATGCGTTCTAGACTGCCGGCATGCCCTTCCTGGATGCCCGCATGTCCGATGTCTCCGATGTGATTCCTGCCGTAGCCCTGCCGCGTGTGCCGGTAGCCGGCGGCGGCAGTTTCCCCGTACACCGCATCTACTGTGTCGGCCGCAACTTTGCCGACCACGCCCGCGAAATGGGCGCGGCGGTGCCGGCAGCCGATGACCGCGGCCGCCCGATGTTCTTCAGCAAGCCGGCCGACGCCATCGTGGTCGGCCACGACGATGCCATCCCTTACCCGCCGGCGACTGCCAACCTGCACCACGAAGTGGAGCTGGTGGTGGCGATCGGCCGCGATGCGCCCGCGGGCGAGCTGGCCGTGGCCGACGCCGATGCGCTGGTCTACGGCTACGCCGTCGGCCTGGACCTGACCCGCCGCGACCTGCAGGCAGCGGCCAAGGACAAGGGCCACCCGTGGGACGCGGCCAAGGGCTTCGATGCCTCCGCGCCGATCAGCGAAATCGTCCACGCCGAGGAAGTCGGCGACCTGGCCGCGCTGAACCTGTCGCTGGAGGTCAACGGCGAGGTGCGCCAGCAGGCACTGCTCGACCAGATGATCTGGAACGTACCGGAGATCCTGCATGAGCTGTCCAAACTGTGGCAGCTGCGTGCCGGCGACCTGGTGTTCATGGGCACCCCGTCCGGGGTGGCTGCACTGAAGCCCGGCGACCGCTTCAGTGCCCGCCTGGAAAACGTGGCCGAGCGCCACGGCGTGATCGCCGGCTGACATCACCTGCGCTACCCTGCGCGCTGTCCACTTCCCCACCGGAGAAAAACAACAATGGGAATGCTCACCGAGTTCAAGGAATTCGCGATGCGCGGCAACGTCATCGACCTCGCCGTCGGCGTGGTGATCGGCGCGGCCTTCGGCAAGATCGTGACGGCGCTGGTCGAGAAGATCATCATGCCGCCGCTGGGCTACCTGATCGGCCGCGTGGACTTCTCCAGCCTGGCCTGGACCCTGTCGCCGGCCCACCTGGGTCCGGATGGCAAGGAGATTCCAGCCGTGGTGGTTGGCTACGGCGACTTCATCAATACCATCATCCAGTTCGTGATCGTGGCCTTCGCCATCTTCATCGTGGTCAAGGCGATCAACCGCCTGTCGCGCAAGCAGGAAGCCGCCCCGGCCGCCCCCGCCGAGGAAGTGGTGCTGCTGCGCGAGATCCGCGACAGCCTGAAGAAATAAGGCCGCAGAACGGTAGTGCCGGCCGCTGGCCGGCAACATCGGGACATGCGGGAGCCGGCCAGCGGCCGGCACTACCGCGACTGCACGAAAGCCCCGCCCCGGCGGGGCTTTCGCTTTGCCGGACATGGCGGAAAACAGCGTTCGCGCCAGCCATGACCTCCCGCCCATGCGCCGGGCTGAACGACTGTTAAGCTCCAAGGCTTAGGTCCCTTCCCGGAGTTGTCCATGCGTCGCCGCATCCTTGCCATCGCATCCTCCCTCGCCCTGCTGGCCGCCCCGGCCTTCGCGGCGCCGCACACCACCACCCTGCCCCCGGCATCGCTGGCCACCGCCGCACAGCTGCGCGACCAGGCGCTGGCCGATTACACCGGCTGGAAGGTGGTCGAATCGCTCACCACCGAGATCGGCCCGCGCATCGCCGGCGGCGAAGCCGACGCCCGCGCCGTGGCCTGGGCCGAAGCCAAGTTCAAGGCCCTGGGCTTCGACAAGGTGTGGAAGGAGCCGGTGACGTTCCCGAAGTGGGAGCGCCGCAGTGAACACGCTGCCGTGACCGGCAAGAATCCGCAGCCGCTGCAGATCACTGCACTGGGTGGCAGCCCCGGCGGCACCGTGGAGGCCGAAGTGGTTCGCTTCGCCGACCTGGCCGCGCTGCAGGCCGCACCGGCGGGTTCGCTGAAGGGCAAGATCGCCTTCGTCGATTACCAGATGCTGCCCTTCCGCGATGGCCGCGATTATGGCCGCGGCGGTGCGATCCGCAGCAAGGGCCCGTCCGAAGCGATCCGCAAGGGCGCGGTCGGTTTCCTGATGCGCTCGGCCGGTACCGACTCGCACCGCGTGCCGCACACCGGCATCACCCGCTTCGATGACGGCCTGACCCCGGTGCCATCGGCCGCGCTGTCGGTGCCCGATGCCGACCAGCTGGCGCGCCTGCTGGCGCGTGGCAGCACCACGGTGAAGGTGGCGCTGGATTGCGGCTGGGATGGCACCGCCACCTCGTACAACGTGATCGGCGAGATCACCGGCCGCAGCCTGCCGAAGGAAGTGGTGGTGATCGGTGGTCACCTGGATTCGTGGGACCTGGGCACTGGCGCGGTGGATGACGGCGCGGGCGTGGGCATCACCATGGCCGCAGGCCACCTGATCGGCCAGCTCAAGCAGGCACCGAAGCGCACCATCCGCGTGATCGCCTTCGCCAACGAGGAACAGGGCCTGTATGGCGGCAAGGCCTATGCCGAAGCGCACGCAAAGGACGTGGCCCTGCACCAGCTGGCCGCCGAGAGCGACTTCGGCGCAGGCCGCATCTACGCCTTCAATACCGGTTCGCCGAACCCGGAAGGCTCGCGCGAAGCGACGAAGCAGATTGCCGAAGTGATGAAGCCGCTGGGCATCGAGTACCAGGCCGACAAGGGTGGCCCGGGCCCGGACGTCGGCCCGCTGGCCGCCAAGGGCGGTGCGTGGGCGTGGCTGGCGCAGGATGGCTCGGACTACTTCCACCTGCACCACACCGCCGACGACACGCTGGACAAGATCGACCCGAAGGCACTGGCACAGAACGTGGCCGCATACACCGTGTTCGCGTATCTGGCCGCGGAGGCTGATGGCAACTTCGGCAGCGAAGCCAAGGCGACCACGCCGCCGAACGAGTGATGCGGTGACACAGGGGGTCAGAGCCCTCGCCCTTGGCGAGGGGTCTGACCCCTGATCGTATTAGCTCTCCCAGACCCGGGTGTTGCTTACCCCGATCGTCTGCGGCTTGAACAGCGGATCACGCTGCTTGCGCTTCTGCGCCTCGTAGTCGCGCAGTGCGGCCAGGGCAGGCCTTTGCAACAGCAGGATGGCGATGATGTTCAACCAGCTCATCAGGCCGACGCCGATATCGCCCAACGACCACGCGATCGTTGCACTGTTCACCGCCGAGTAGCCGGTCGCTGCCAGGAACAGCAGCTGGAATCCGCCCATCACCCACGGCGTCGGCCGATCGCGGCACAGGTAGCTGATGTTGGTCTCCGCCATGTAGTACAGCGCCAGGATGGTGGTGAACGCGAACGGCAGGATCGCCAGCGCCACGAACGAACGGCCGAAGCCCGGCAGCGCGGATTCCACCGCATGCTGCACGAAGCGTGGCCCTGCTTCGACGCCCGGCAGGTTGCCCAGCAGCAGGCGCGCCTCATCCGGAATGCCATTCACTACCGGGTCGTAGACGTTGTACAGGCCCGTGGACAGGATCAGGAACGCGGTCGCGCTGCACACCACCATCGTGTCGATGTAAACCGAGAATGACTGCACCAGGCCCTGCTTGACCGGATGCGAAACTTCGGCGGCTGCGGCCGGATGCGCACCGCTGCCCATGCCGGCCTCGTTGGACAGCACGCCACGGCGCACGCCCCACTGGATGGCGGTGCCGATCATTGCACCGAACGCTGCATCCACACCGAAGGCACTACGCAGCACCAGCATGATCACCTCCGGCACTTTCTCTGCATTGAGCACCATCACCAGCGCCGCCACCAGCAGATACGCCACCGCCATCAGCGGCACCACCCATTCGGCAACCCGCGCAATGCGCCGCACACCGCCGATCAGGATCGCGCCCAGCACCACCAGCAATACCGCAGTAGTGGTCATCACCGGCACGTTCCAGGCTTCGTTCACCGCACTGGTGATGGCGTTGGACTGCGTGCCGGCCAGCATCGCGCCGGCCAGCACGGTCACCAGTGCGAACAGCACCGCGTACCAGCGCTGGCCGAGGCCTTTTTCGATGTAGTAGGCCGGGCCGCCGCGGTACTGGCCCTTGGCATCGCGATCCTTGTAGATCTGCGCCAGCGTGGATTCGATGAAGGCACTGGACGCACCGAGGAAGGCAACGATCCACATCCAGAAGATCGCGCCGGGGCCGCCGAAGGCGATGGCCATGGCGACGCCGGCGATGTTGCCGACGCCCACGCGGCTGGACAGCGAAAGCGACAACGCCTGGAACGGCGAGACGCCGGCATCGGAGCGCTCATGTCGGAACATCAGGCGCAGCATGTCGGGCAACGCACGCAACTGGATGAAGCGCGTGCGCACGCTGAAGTACAGCCCGGTGAGCAGGCACAGCACCACCAGGTAGGGGCTCCAGACGACGCCGAGAATCGTGTTGACGATGGATTCGATGTTCATCGGCGGCCCCTCAGAAGAACATGCCCAGGGCGACCTGGGGGCTGATGATGCGGCCGGTGTTGCGACCGGCCACGCTGAACTCCACGCCCGCGATCAGGCCCAGTGACGGGCTGAAGTGGTACTCCACGGCCGGCGCCAGGGTGACGCTGCGGCTGGCCGGGCGATGCTCCTCGATCCGTTCGATCGCACCGCTGCCGTTGCGTGCAAAGCCACTCAGGCGCTGGCCGGTTTCGCGGCTGGCGGCCACCTCCATCACGCCCACCCAGCGCGAATTGAAGCTGTACTCGGCGCCGACCGACAGGCCCAACACCGACCCACGGGAGATATGTCCCTGGAAGCTGTCATCGGTGCCGTAGACGCTGCTGCCGGAAATGGCGGTGCGCGACGGCGCCGGCCCGGCACTGAGCTGAGCACGCCAGCGCACGGGGCGGTCATTGCCCAGCCACACGACCTGCTGCACGCCCAGCGCTGCGGTGGTGCGCTGCGCACCGTCGCCCTGCGCATCGAGCGGATTGCCGGTGATGCGATCGTGGCTGCCGGTGCTGAAACGCTGCACCAGCGCGACCGAGATGACCGGACGGGTGCCATCGGCATTCGGCGCCTGCAGCAGGTACTGCAGCCGCGCGGTGGTGTCACCGGCACGGAAGCCGCTGCTGCGCGCACTACCGGACTCCGAGCGCGAGGCGCTGAGATTGACCTGCCCCATCACGCGGTCGCTGAAGCCATAGATGATCGGCACCACCGTGGCCCATGCGCCGCTGTGCTCGGCACTGCGGCGGCGATCACCGTTGTTGTCGTAGTGGTCGCGACTGTCGACCCGCACCAGATAGGGTTCGATGTACCAGTTGCCCTGCGGCAGTCCGGCCGGGTTGGGGGTGATCAACGGCCCGGTGAAGTTGACGCCGTCCAGGCTGCGCTCTTCGGCCTGCACCGCGGGGGCCGCAAGCGCGCACAGCACCAGCAGCAGGGATGCGCGCATCGCGTTGGGTTGGATTCGATGCATGGGAACCACTCCTGTTCGACGTTGGATGGACGTCCACCGTGCGATGCAGGATGCGGCTCAACAATGAGACAAATTCTAAAAGCGCGTACTCATGCATCAAGCATGCTTGATGCATCGTGATCGGTCGCAATCAGCACGCTTTGCAGGCGGCATCCCGCGTGCGATCCGCACGGTCACGCTGACGTCTCGCAGGATCCGCGCAAAAAACCCGGCCACGAGGGCCGGGTTCCAGGTCGCAACGCGATGAAACAGCTGCGTCAATCGTCGCGGCGACTGGCCCACTGCGCCAGCAGCACCGCCGTAGCCGAGGCCACGTTCAGGCTCTCCACCGCGCCGCTGCCGGGAATCGAGACCTGCAGGTCGCACTGTCCCGCCAGATTGCGGTCCATGCCCTCGCCTTCAGCGCCCATCACGTACACAAGACGCGACGGCAACGACGCACGGAACACGTCGTCGCCCCCCTCAACGAGGGTCGCCGCCAGCCCGAAGCCGGCTGCACGCAGCTGCGCCATCGCCTGGGCAGGCTCCGGCAACTGCACCAGCGGCACCGATTCCGCACCGCCTTCTGCCACGCGTGCGGCGGCGCCGGACAGCGCCAGTGTGCTGCCAGCCGGCAGCAGCAACGCCTTGACGCCGAAATGCGCGGCCGAGCGCAGGATCGCACCGAAGTTGTGCGGATTGCCGACACCGTCCAGCCACAGCGCCAACGCCGGGCCTTCGTCCAGTTCCTCCAGCCACTGCGCCAGCGGCACGACCGGCGCGCGCAGCACGTCGGCCACCAGGCCTTCGTGATGGGTGGTAGCGGCCAGCTTGTTGAGGTCGCCCTCCTCCACCACGCGATAGCCCACGCGGTTGGCCACGCACCACTTCAACACCGGCTGCATACGCGGAATCAGCGCGTCCACCAGGTACAGCTTGCGCAACGCCTGCGGGCGCTTGGCGAACAGGGCCTGCACGGCGTTCCAGCCATACAGGCGCAGTTCGTCGTTGCCGCGCCCCGGTGGCGGCGGGGTGCCGCCCTCACGCGGAGGCAGCGGGGTGGCCCGCGGCGGACGCGATGAAGGGCGGCGGGCGTTCTTCCAGGGATCATTCACTACGGGACAACTCCAGCTTGCGTTGACGCCAGAAATCGGCGTTCTTGATGCCCAGGGCATCGGGGTCGAAGGTCGGATCGAGGCCGAGCTTCTTCTGTCGTTCGTAATCACGCAGGGCCAGCATCGCCGGCTTCTGGATGATGAGGATGGCAATGATGTTCAGCCAGGCCATCAGGCCGACGCCGATGTCACCCAGCGCCCAGGCCAGGGTCGCATTATGGAACGCGCCGAACACCACCATGCCGATGATGCCCAGGCGCAGCACCAGCACGGTCAACGGGCGCTTCTTGTTGTGGTTCACATAGCTGAGGTTGGTCTCGGCCATGTAGTAGTACGCCATGATGGTGGTGAAGGCGAAGAAGAAGATGGCGATGGACACGAACGCCGAGCCCCAGCCCGGCAGCACGGCTTCCACACCGGCCTGGGCGTAGCCCGCACCTTCCGGAATACCGGCCAGGCCCTGGAAGATCGGCGGGGCACTGGCGCCTGCCGCCGAATACACGTTGTAGGTACCGCTGGCCAGGATCAGGAACGCGGTGGCGGTGCACACCATCATGGTGTCGAAGTAGATCGCGAAGGCCTGCACGTAACCCTGCTTGGCCGGGTGCGAGACTTCCGAGGCGGCCGCTGCATGCGGGCCCGAGCCCTGGCCGGCTTCGTTGGCATAGATGCCGCGCTTGATGCCCCACTCCACCGCCAGGCCCATCATCGCGCCGAACGCGGCGTGGGTGCCGAACGCGCTGCTGAAGATGATGTTGAACATCTCCGGCACGCGGTCGTAATTGATGATCATGATGACGATGGCCATCAGGATGAAACCGGCGGCCATGAACGGCACCACCACTTCGGCGAAATTGGCGATGCGCTTGACGCCGCCGAAGATCACCACGCCCAGCAGCAGCGCGACCACGATGCCGATGCCCAGCTTCAGCGCCTGCACCGACTCCATGCCGAAGGCCTGGCCATCAAGCGGGCCGCACAGCGCGGTGCCGCGGCAGGCGTTGATGATGCTGTCGGCGATGGCGTTGGCCTGCACGCCCGGCATCAGGAAGCCGGCGGCGATGATCGTGGCGAAGGCGAAGGCCAGCGCGTACCACTTCAGGCCCATGGCCTTTTCGATGTAGTACGCCGGGCCACCGCGATAGCGGCCTTCGGCGTCCTTGGTCTTGTAGATCTGCGCCAGGGTGCATTCCACGTACGAGGTGGACGCGCCGAGGAAGCCCATCACCCACATCCAGAAGATCGCACCCGGGCCGCCGAAGGCGATGGCGGTGGCCACACCGGCGATGTTGCCGATACCCATGCGGCCGGCCATCGACATGGCCAGCGCCTGGAACGAGGACACGCCAGCGTCGGATTTCTCACCCTTGACGGTGAGGCGGCACATCTCGAAGAAGCCGCGGATCTGCATGAAGCGCGTGCGCAGGCTGAAGAACAGGCCGGCGCCCAGGCACACGAAGATCAGTGCCTTGCTCCAGATGATGCTGTTGATGAAGTGTACGGTTGCTTCCACGCGCGCTCTCTCCAGTCGGCGGGTTGTAAGGACGTCCCGTCGGCTGGAGGGGACTGGTCGATTCTCCCTGATCGAAGGCCGCTGCGGTAGCGCCATTGGTCGCGCCGGGCCATACCCGGAGAGCGGAGAAGGGGTCAGATCCCTATTCCACTGGAAAAGGGATCTGACCCCGGGCCGTTCAAGGCAGCTGCGTGCGCACCCGGGCGAAACGGCGCAGGTCGTGCAGCAGGCCGCGCTTGTAGACCGCGCAGCGCTCCACGCCCTCCTCCTGGAACCCGCTCTTTTCCAGCACCCGGGCCGAGCCAAGGTTGAAGTCGACCACCGTGGCCTGCAGCCTGAACAGGCGCAGCTCATCCATCACCCATGGCGCGAACAGGCCGACCACGCGGGTCATCAGGCCCTGCCCCCAATAGGCCTGGCCCAGCCAGTAGCCCAGTTCGGCGGTGTGCCCACGCTCGGCCACGCCCTGCTGGGCACCGACGCTGCCGCAGGCCTGGCCGTCGATCTCGATGGCCAGGTTCAGGGTGCCGGGGGCCAGTACGCGGCCCGCGAGGAAGGCCTCGCCATCCTCTCGCGTGTACGGATACGGGAAGCGGTCGCGCAGGCCGCGCGACACCTCGGCGTCGTTGGCGTGGCGCAGCAGGGATTCCAGGTCTTCATTGCGCCAGGGACGCAGTCGGAAACCTTCACCCTGTAGTGGCGGGGTCAGAGCCCTTTCCGTTCCGGAAAGGGATCCGACCCCAGGTCCGACCCCGTCGGCAGGCCGGTCAGGCATGACCACCCACCGAGGGCGATTCCGCTTCCTGCTTCTCCAGCTCGCGCTTCACCGCTTCCGGCGAACGGGTGTACGGGGCCAGCCGCGCGTAGAACGCCGGCACCACGAACAGCGACAGGAAGGTCGAGAGGGTCACGCCGAAGATGATCACGATACCGATCGTGCCACGGCTGGCCGAACCGGGGCCACCGGCCACCACCAGCGGAATGGCGCCGACCACGGTGGCGATCGAGGTCATCAGGATCGGGCGCAGGCGCACCATCGCCGATTCGATGATCGCCTCGCGCACGCTGCGCCCATCGTCGCGCAGCTGGTTGGCGAATTCGACGATGAGGATGCCGTTCTTTGCGGCCAGGCCGACCAGCATCACGATGCCGATCTGGCTGAACAGGTTCACGGTGCCGCCACTCACCCACAACCCGACCAGCGCGCCGAGCACGCCCAGCGGCACGGTCAGCATGATGGTGAGCGGATGGATGAAGCTCTCGAACTGCGCGGCCAGCACCAGGTAGACCACCAGCAGGGCCATGGCGAAAGTGAGCAGCACGGCGCCACCGGCGCTCTGGTACTCGCGCGATTCACCCTTCCAGTTCACCTGCGCGTACTGCGGCAGTTCTTCCTGGGCCACGTTCTGTGCCCAGGCAATGGCCTCGCCCAGCGGATAGCCCGGCGCCAGGCCGGCACTGATGGTGATCGAGCGCAGTCGGTTGAAGCGGTTCAGGGTGCCGGCCTCGGCCACTTCACTCAGCGTGACCAGGTTGGACAGCGGCACCAGCTCGCCGGAGGTGGCGCGCACGCGGATCGCGGCCAGGTCGGCCGGGCTGGCACGGCCGTCACGTCCGGCCTGCACCAGCACGTCGTACTCCTCGCCGTTGTCGACGAAGGTGGTGACGCGTCGCGAGCCCATCATGGTTTCCAGCGCCGAACCGATCGCGGTGACCGGCACGCCGAGATCGGCCGCACGCTGGCGGTCGATGTTCACCCGCATCTGCGGCCGGGTTTCCTTGTAGTCCGAGTCCGGGCCGACCAGGCCGGGGTTGTCGGCCATGCGCAGCAGGATGCGGTCGCGCCACTGCGCGATCTCTGCATATTCCGGGCCGCCCAGCACGATCTGGAACGGCTGCCCGCCACTGCGCACCAGGCCGCCACCGACCTGGGTACGCACGCGCACGCCTCGGATGGTGTCCAGTTCCTTCTGCAGCTCATTGGCCACCGCCGGCGTGCCCTCGCTGCGCTGGCGCCACGGCTGCAGGAAGATGCTGACGCGGCCGGTATGCATCTCTTCGCTCGCGCCGAAGCCACCGGGCACGCGCGGGTTGGCACGCACGATCGGCTTGTCCGGGCCGACATGTGGTGCCAGCAGCGCTTCCACCTGCTGCACCTGCTGCACGGTGTAGTCGTAGCCGGCGCCTTCCGGGCCGTCGATCATGATCTGGAACGAACCGCGGTCTTCGGCCGGCGCCAGTTCCGACGGCAGCAGCTTGAGCAGGCCCCAGCTGGCAGCCAGTGCGGCGACCATCACCAGCAGGTAGATCCAGGTGCGGTCGACATGGTGATCGAGCACCCGCCCATAGGCACCCGCCAGGCGTTCCAGGTTGCGGTTGATGAAGCCGTGCAGGCCCCGCGGGGCCTGACCGGTGTGCGGCTTGAGCAGCTTGGAGGCCATCATCGGCGTCAGTGTGAGCGCCACGAACGCGGACAACGCCACCGCGGCGGCCAGCGCCACTGCCAATTCGCGGAACAGGCGCCCGGTGTTGCCTTCCAGGAAGCCGACCGGCAGGAACACTGCCACCAGCACGGCGGTGGTGGCGATCACGGCGAAGGCGACCTGCGCGGTACCGCGCTTGGAGGCCACCAGCGGTGGTTCGCCCAGGTCGATGCGGCGCTGTACGTTTTCCACCACCACGATCGCATCGTCCACCACCAGGCCGATGCACAGCACCAGCGCCAGCAGGGTCAGCAGGTTGATCGAGAAGTCGAATGCATACAGCGCGATGAACGCCGCGACCAGGCAGACCGGCACCGTCACCGCCGGAATCAACGCGGCGCGGAAACTGCCGAGGAACAGCCAGATCACCGCCAGCACCAGGATCATCGCTTCCACCAGCGTGGCGTAGACGCGGTCCACCGCGGCTTCGATGAAGGTGGTGTTGTCGAAGGCGACGAAGATCTGCGTGCCCTTGGGCAGGGTCAGCGCCACCCGCTCGGCTTCAGCGCGCGCGGTACGCGCCACGTCCAGCGAGTTGGCGGTGGAGGTCTTGACGATGCCCAGGCCGATGCCCGGCTCGCCGTTGCTGCGGTAGTACGCGCGGCGTTCGGCCGAGGCCAGCTCGATCTTCGCCACGTCGCCCATGCGCACTACGTAGCCATCGCGGCCCTTGCCCAGCGGGATGGTCGCGAAGTCTTCGGGCTTGATGTAGTTGCGCTCCACGCGCAGGGTGAAATCGCGGTCGGTCGACTCAATGCGGCCGGCCGGCAGTTCCACGTTCTCGTTGCGCAGCGCGGTTTCCACGTCGCCGGTGGTCAGGCCGCGTGCGGCCAGCTGGTCACGGTCCAGCCAGATGCGCATCGCATAGCGCTGGCGGCCGCCGATGCGGACCTGGGCCACGCCATCGAGGCTGGAAAAGCGATCGACCACGTAACGGTCGGCGTAGTCGCTCAGCTCCAGCGTGTCCATGGTCGAGGAGACCATGTTGAACCAGATGATGGGGTCGGCATCGCTCTCGACCTTGGCGATCTCCGGTGGCCGCGCCTCCTCCGGCATGCGGTCGGCCACGCGGCTGACCGCATCGCGCACGTCGTTGGCGGCTGCTTCGATATCGCGGTTGGAGGTGAACTCGATGCTGACCTGCGAGCGGCCGTTGGTGCTGCGCGCGTTGATCGTATCGATGCCTTCGATGCCGGCCAGCGCGTCTTCCAGCACCTGGGTGATGCGGCTTTCGATGACCGCCGCCGAGGCGCCGGTGTAGTCCACCGACACCGACACGATCGGCGGGTCGATGGCCGGCAGTTCGCGCAGGGTCAGGCGGGTGAAGGACATCACGCCCAGCACCAGCAGCAACAGGCTCATCACCACGGCGAACACCGGCCGCTGGATGGAGATATCGGACAGCTTCATCCGCCGTGGCCCTCGGCCGCGACCGGCGCCGGCGCATCAGCCGGCTTGGCACCACTGGCTGGCGCCGCGTCCTTGGCGGCGACCTTCAGACCCGGGCGCAGCTTGCCGGTGCCATCGACCACGATGCGCTGACCCGCTTCCAGGCCCTGCCTGATCTCGACCACGCCGGCACGGCGCGCGCCGGTGACCACGTCCACACGCTCGACGCTGTCGTCGGCCTTGATGCGGTACACGAAGGTATCGCGACCGACCTGCACCACGGCGATTTCCGGAACCACCAGTGCCGGGCGCTCGGGGCGGAACAGGCGCACGTCCAGCAGCATGCCCGGGCGCAGCGCGTGGTCGCCATTGGCGAAGTCGGCGCGCACGGTCACCGCACGGGTGGCCGGATCGATGCGCGCATCGATGGTGCTGACCACGCCTTCGAAGGTGCGGCCCGGCCACGCCACGCTGGTGGCACTGACCTTGTCACCGACGCCGAGCGCGGCCAGTTCCACTTCCGGCACCTGGAAATCGATGTGCATGTGCTCGATGTCATCGAGCGTGGCAATCACGGTGGTCGGCGTCAGCAGCGTGCCTGGGCTGACCTGGCGGATGCCGAGCACACCGGCGAACGGCGCACGCACGCGGCGGTCACCGATGTCCGACTGCATCTGCGCCACGCGCGCTTCGGCGGCATCGCGGATCGACTTCTGCGTATCCAGCGTGGCGCTGGACACCAGCCGCTGGGTAGCCAGTTCGCGCTGGCGCTTGTACAGCTGATCAGCTTCATGGAAGGTGGCCTGCGCCTGCACCAGCGCGGCCTCCTGGGCCTGCCCGCGCAGGGTCACGATCGGTGCACCAGCGGCGATGTGCTGGCCGCTTTCGAAGTGCACTTTCTCGACGATCTCGCTGACCTTGGCGGTCACGCTGATCGATTCGCGCGCCTTGGCCGTGCCCAGCGCCTGCAGGGTGTCGCTCCACTGCCGGGACTGCACGACCTGCGCGGTGACCGGCACCGCTTCTCCCTGCCGACGTGCGGCGGCCTCCTGTTTGCCTGCGCACCCGGCCAGCACGGCCAGGCTGAGGCCAAGGGCCAGGGTCGAAGCGATACGAGCCAACATGAACGGTCCTGATTGATCCACGGCCGCCGAGTGTAGGCAAGTGCCCATAAAAGCGGTATGTGCCAAGCGTTTACCGGCGTGGAACCAAGGCCGCGATAGCGCCTTGAACCCGTTCCGTGCAAGGCTGCCACGGGCGGTGTCGGCGTGTGTCGGGGTGTATCCAGCCGTGCGCCGCCGGAGCTGTCATCGTAGAGTCGAATCTGCCCGACGGAGGGCGTCGGGCGGGGACGGATCTTGGCGGGGATCCGGCCCCGTTTTTTTTACCCCCGGCAGATCAATACCGGTAGTTCAGCTTCATCCACACGCTGCGCCCCGGCTCATTGATGCGCACCGGGTCGGCCGGGAAACCGAAGTCGGCGCTGCCGGCCAGGTTCAGGTGCTCGCTGTAGGCGCGGTCGAACAGATTGTCGACGCCTGCGCTGAGCTGCAGCTGCGAACTGAAACGGTACGCCGTGTTGAGCGCGAAGGTAGCAAAGCCAGCGCTCGGCCCGAGGTCCTGTGCGACCACATTGCCCTGGCCATCTGCGACACGATGCTGGTGGGTCACCGCACGCAGCAGCGCACCGGCGCTCCAGCGCTGGCCTTCCCAGTTCGCACTCAGGCGCGCTTCCAGCGGCGGCATCTGCGGCAGCGGACGCTGCTGGTCGCGGTTCCCGCCCCAGGCATAGGCCAGCGTGCCGCCCAGCTTCCACTGTTCGGCCACGCTCATTTCCAGCCCCGCTTCGGCACCGGCAATGCGCGCATCGACGTTGCTGGCCTGGCTCATCCCCATCATGCCGCTGCCGTGATAGGTGAACAGGATGTAGTCCTGGATCTGCCCGGCGTACGCCGAAACCCATGCCTGCACGCGCGGCCCCTTGTACTGCAGGCCGACGTCAAGCTGGGTCGTACGCTCGGGCTGGATGCCGGCAAACGCGTTCACCGCACCGGCCGGGCCGTGGTCGGGCGAGAACAGCTCCCAGTAGTCCGGCATGCGCTCACTGTGGCCGAGGCCGGCATACCAGGTCAGGCCATCGGCCAGGTCCTGCTCGTAGCGCAGGAAACCGCTGCCGAGCCATTCCTTGCGACGCTCGCCTGCGGTCGGATTGGGCATGTTCCCCATCATCCCGCGGATCGATTGCCGCTCGTCGCGCACGCTGGCACGGTCGATGCGCAGGCCGCTGATCCAGCGCTGGTCGGTGCCGGCGCCAAGGGTCAACTCGGTGAACACGCCATAGCGACGGAAGTTGGCATCGGTCTCCCACGCCGCCTGGCGGTAGGTGCCGCGGCCCATGCCCATGCGTCCGCGGTGCCGGCTGTCTTCGCCATCCACGCCCGCCACCAGCTGCACGTCCTGCCAGCGCCACTCGGAACTGACCCGGCCGCCCTGGGTGCGTCGGTCCACGTTCGATGCCATCGGCATCGGCATCATGCTGTGCGGGTTCGGCGTGCGCAGCGTGTAGTTGTCCATCACGTGGTCGGCCTCGTTGTAGTACACGTTGGCCTGCAACGTGTCCCACGCACCCGGCAGGTTGCGCTTCTCGAAGCGCGCGGCGTAGCTGGTGCGTTCGAACGCGGCCCCGTCCATGCCACGCCCGGCGTACCGCGCGATGGCATCGCCGGCACCGGCGGAGATTTCCAGCAGCGTGTCGGCATCCGGCGTCCAGCCGATGGCCACGTCACCGTTCCACTTGCGCCACTTCGACGGCACCACATCACCGTGGCCGTCCTTGTAGTCATCGGCTTCGGAACGGTTGCCGCTGGCGCGCACATAGCCGGTCGGGTTGCCCAGGGTCAGGTCCAGCACCTGATCGTTGCGGTTGCGCGAACCGACCAGCGCACTGGCGTCGGCGCGCAGGCCCGGTTCCTCGAAGCGCGGCGTATCGCGCTCGAAGCGCACGGTGCCGGCCGAGGCACCGGCGCCCCAGCGCACGCTCTGCGGCCCCTTGATGATGGTCAACCGGTCGAAGCTTTCGGGTGAGATGTAGGACAACGGATTGTCCATGCGCGACGGGCAGGCACCGATCAGGTTGCCGTCATTGCTGAGGATGTTCAGGCGTGAACCGAACATGCCGCGCAGCACCGGGTCGCCGTTGGTGCCGCCGTTGCGGATGGCGGAGAAGCCGGGAACGGTCTTCAGGTAATCGGCGCCGTCGCTGGCGGGTACCGGCTGCCGCGGCAGGCGCGGATCGGTCACCCAGTGCAACGGCGAGGACGGTGCGGCAGCGGTGACCACCAGGGTGTCGAGGGTGCGCGCCTCTTCGGCGGGCGCAGCATGGGCGAGAGTTGCAGCTACGGCCAGGCCAAGGGCAACCGGCAGGCGCGCAGAGGCGCCCACAGGGCGGGAAGTCATTTTCATCGGAACAGCTCCAAGGTACGCACGCGCGCACGGCGCCGGTCAGGCGTCGTGCGGCAGATTCGATAGGGACATCAGCGAACGATGGAGAAATGCGGCGGGCCACGCGCAGCATGCGCCGGCCAGCGCAGCGCGGGCAGCACCCGCTGTGACCACGGGAACACCAGACGCGGCCGCCACAGCAGCGGCAACAGCAGCACCAGTACCGCCAGCCATGGCAGCAGGCGCATCGCCAGCACGCAGTATTCGCAGGCTTCGCCGTGCATGGCGTGGGGATCGGCCGGGCGGTCAGGCGCTGCCGGCGCGGCCCCGTGCTGACCGTGCCCGGCCATGGCCATGCCGTGCATGTCATGGCCCATCGCGGCGTGATCCATGCCCGCCATCGCTGCTGGGGCCATCGGCGACGCCTGCAGCGCGCGGCTGACCAGTGGCGCAAGCACCATCAGCAGCGTCGCCAGGACGGCGAGCTGGAGCAGGAGGCGCTGCGGGCGGGACAGGCGGGTCACCCCTCTAGTGTAGAGCCGGGTCCAGGGTTGCCCGTGCGACGAACCGTCGCAGGAGGGGGTTTATCGGCAGGGCTGCGCCCTGCACCCGCAGAGACCACGTCCACGGCAAGAGCCGAAGCAACAGCAAAAGCAAAAGCTGGCTTCCTGTGGGATGGCGGGGTGGGTCCGGTTGCGGGGGACGCCGTAAATACGTCCATGTAGGCTCGGTCGCGCCATCCATGGCGCTCACGCCCCCGCACCCGGCCCCACCCCGCCTTCGACAGTTTTCCGCGACCTGCAGTAGATCCACGCCATGCGTGGATGAATCTCCATCGAAATCGAATATTTCGAATTGGAATCGAAAAGCATCCACGCATGGCGTGGATCTACCGTGTCGACCAAGGTCGACACCTACCAACAGCCATCGGAATCTGTCAGAGGTGGGGCGGTGTGGGCAGGCAGGACCGTTGGCGCCATGGATGGCGCCATCGAGCCCCCATGGATGGGTTTACGGCGTGTCCTGCCTGCCCACACCGCCCCGCCATCCCACGGAATGCCGCTTCTGCTGTTGCTGTTGCTGTTGCTGTTGCTGTTGCTTGCGCGCCGCAGCAGGTGCAGGGCTGCAAGCCCTGCCCGACCCACCTCACACCGTGATGGTCTGGGTCAGTGACTCCCAGGTCGGTGGCACCGGCCACGCCGCCGCCTGGTTGCCATCCAGCACCCTGCGCAGATCGCGCGGATCGATCTGCGGTGCCAGCACATGCACCAGCTCCAGTGCGTAGTCACGCAGCACGCGATCGCGCGGCAGCACCGCCCAGGCGATGCACTCGGCGATGGGGGCGGGCGCCGGCCACGCCTTCAGGTCTTCGTCGTTGGAACTGACCGCCATCTCGGCCAGTAGGCCCACGCCCAGTCCAGTGCGCACATAGGTTTTGATCAGGTCGGCATCGAGCGCGGTCAAGGCCAGGTCGGGCACCAGGCCCTGTGCGGCAAAGGCGCGCTGCAGCGACGAATTCGGGCGGGTCGAGGATTCATAGCTGATCAACGGCTGGCGGGCCAACGCGGCCAGGTCCGGTGCGCGGCCCGCGCGGTCCAACGGGTGGCCCTTGGGTACCACCACCAGGCGTCGCCAGCGGAACAGCGGCACCGCGATGCCATCGGTCGGCTCACCGCCCGCGGTGCTGATGATGGCGATATCCGCGTCACCCTGGTTCAGGCGATCCAGCGCGTCGGCTTCACCGGCCTGCTGCAGATGCACGCTGACCTGCGGGTAGGCCTGCTTGATCGCCGCCACCGCCGGCGGCAGCACGAAGCGCGCCTGGGTGTGGGTGGTGGTCAGGATCAGCTGGCCCTGGCTCTCGCGCCGCTGGTTGGCCGCGTAGGTACGGATGTTGTTGGCTTCGGCCAGCACCGCGCGGGCACGGGCGATCACCTCGGTGCCAGCCGGGGTGACCGACTCCAGGCTGCGGCCCTTGCGCACGAACAACAGGAAGCCGAGCTCGTCTTCCAGCTGCTTGAGCTGCTTGGACAGGCCGGGCTGGGTGGCATGCACGCGCGAGGCGGCCAGCGTGATGTTCAGCTCGGCGTCGGCGATGGCAACCAGGTAGCGCAGCTGGGTCAGCGTCATGGGCAGGCAGGCGGCGTGGGGCGGAGGTCCACTCTAGGGTCAATTGCCGTCACCAGCTTATAACCAAAGGTTGTTTAAGAAAGGTATCTGGTCATTTCCGGGCGTCATATGCCGGCGCTACGGTCAGCCGGCAGCCGCTGGCCTGAACAGCCAGCCCTCCCCCTTCGCCCGCCGAAGCCCGGCGCGGCCCCGTTTCCGGAGCGCTTCCATGGCCCTGTACGACTCCATTCTCGATACCGTCGGCAACACCCCCATCGTCAGGCTGCAGCGCCTGGCGCCGCCACAGGTCAGCGTCTACGCCAAGGTCGAGTCGTTCAACCCCGGTGGCTCGGTGAAGGACCGCCTTGCGCTGGCGATCATCCTCGACGCCGAAGCACGCGGCCTGCTCACGCCGGGCGACACCATCGTGGAGGCCACCTCGGGCAACACCGGCGTGGCACTGGCGATGGTCGCCGCCGCGCGCGGCTACAAGTTCGTGGCGACCATGGTCGAGACCTTCTCGGTCGAGCGCCGCAAGCTGATGCGCGCCTATGGTGCCAAGGTGATCCTGACCCCGGCCGCCGAGCGCGGTAGCGGCATGGTGCGCAAGGCGGCCGAACTGGCCGAGCAGCACGGCTGGTTCCTGGCCAGCCAGTTCGCCAACCCGGCCAACCCGGCGTATCACCGCAACACCACCGCCGCGGAAATCCTGCGCGACTTCGCCGGCAAGCGGCTGGACTACTTCGTCAGCGGCTGGGGCACCGGTGGCACGCTCACCGGCGTGGGCGAAGTGCTGAAGGTGGCACGTCCGCAGACCCGCATCATCGCCACCGAGCCGGCCGGCGCCGCCCTGCTCAAGGGTGATGACTGGAAACCGCACAAGATCCAGGGCTGGACCCCGGACTTCGTGCCGGATGTGCTCAACCGCGATGTGGTGGACGAACTGGTCTCGGTCGAAGATGACCGCGCGATCGCCACCGCGCGCCGCCTGGCTGCCGAGGAAGGCATCTTCGTCGGCATCTCCGCCGGTGCCACCGTGGCCAGCGCACTGGACGTCGCCGCCCGCGCTGAACCGGGCTCGGTGATCCTGGCGATGCTGCCGGACACCGGTGAACGCTATTTCTCCACGCCGCTGTTCGCCGATGTGAACGAAGGGTCCGACGACGACTGGCTGGCCGGCCTGCCGTGATCCACAGGGTCGGATCCCTTTCCGTCGGGAAAGGGCTCTGACCCTGCCAGTTCACCCTGGAACACGGGGGTCAGAGCCTTTTCGCGCGGAAAAGGATCTGACCCCCTTCCGCTTCAGCCTGCGTGAAGGCGTCGCCCGCCATCGTGCGTGAAGACCGTTGAATCGCAGCGCGTGAGACGGTCATGACGCAGTATCGATGCCCTGTCCCCTACCGTGGGAACAGCCGGCGCAGATGCTGCGCGGATCACCTCACAGGCAGGAGACGGACGCATGAAGATCGAGGTTTGGCAGGGCGACATCACGACCCTGGCGGTGGATGCGATCGTCAACGCGGCCAATGAAACGCTGCTCGGTGGCGGCGGTGTCGACGGCGCGATCCACCGCGCGGCCGGCCCCGCATTGCTGGCCGAGTGCGAGCAGTTGCCGGAGCTGCGCCCGGGCGTGCGTTGCCCGACCGGCGAAGTGCGCGCCACCGACGCCCATGCGTTGCCGGCACGCCATGTACTGCATACGGTGGGCCCGGTCTGGCACGACGGCCAGCGCGATGAACCGGCGTTGCTCGCCAACTGCTACTGGAAGTCGCTGCAGCTGGCCGAATCGCTGGGCGTGCAGTCGATCGCCTTCCCGGCGATCAGCTGTGGCGTGTACGGCTATCCGCTGTACCAGGCGGCGCAGATCGCCGTCACCGAAACACTGGCCTGGCAGCGCAGCCATGCGCAACCGATGCGGATCGTGCTGGTGGCGTTCAATACCGCTACGGCCAAGGCCTACCAGCAGGCGTTGAGCGCCGCAGGGCAAAGCACTGACAGCGAACCGCGCGGGTCGATGCTGCCGCCCCTGGGTGATGCGGGTTTCGCCGCCGCGCACTGAATCCCGGTGCGCGACGTAAAGAAAAAGGCCGGGCATTGCCCGGCCTTTTCTGTTGCACCGTTGTCCTCATCCACGCGTGGCGTGGATCACGCTCAACGACTGGCGGCTTCCACCGCGGCGGCGTCATCGGCCACGGCGGCCGCGTCGGCTGCCGCACGTGCCGCGGAGGCCGCAGCCCCATCGGCGCTGGCGCCATCCACCTGCACACGCACTTCCACCATGCCCGCGCCATTGTTCAGGCTGGACACGTCGACCGTGTAGTGACCGGCCGGCAGGGTCTCTTCCAGGCGCGAGTTGGTACCGTTGCCACCGTCGTCGTCGGTCAGTTCGACATCACCACCGACCACGCGCAGCACGGTATCGACCTGGCTGGAGATCGCATCCAGCCGCACATCGGCCGGGCGGTCCAGCGACAGCAGGAAGCGGCGGCGGCCATCGTTGTCGAGCATCGTGTACACACTGCCCGACTTCGGCAGCGCCGTGCCATCGCGCTCGACCAGATTACCGGGCAGCTCGATGCGGTTGGCCGACAGGGTGAACATGCCCGTGACACCGTCGCCGAGGCCACGCGCGGTCAGGGTGTACTTGCCCGGCTTCAGCGACAAGGTCAGGCGCGAGTTGGTGCTGTCGCCACCGTCGTCATTCTCGGCATCCACGCCCTGGCCCGACAGCTTCAGCACTGGATCGAAGACGTCCGACACCAGGCGGATCTCGTACAGGCCCGCCTTGTCCACCTGCAGGGTGTAGTCCTGGGAACCACCGGCCAGCATGTCGACGATCTCGCCACCGCCCGCCAGCGGCCTGCCGTCATACGGCACCAGCTTCTCGGCGCGCAGGCGGTACGGACCGTAATCGGTCGAGCCGTTGGCGTTGACCGCCACCTGATAGGTGCCGCCACCGTTGGCACGGAAGGCCAGCGAGACGTCGCCTTCGCGCTCGTAGCCGGTGTTGCTGCTGGCCACCAGGCTGCCGTTGTTGAACACGGCGATCGAGCCGCTCAGCGAACCGGTCAGCTTCAGCCCGACCAGCTGCTTGTCTTCCAGCTTGATCTGGTAGAGCTGGTGGTGGCTGCCGTCGTTGTAGTTGATGCCGCTGCGCGAGGTGATCTCGCCGGACACCGGCTTGTCGAAATCGAGTGACGCGGCCTTGCCCGCATCCGCGCCGCCGCCGATGCGGTTGCAACCGCCGGCGACCAGGACCGTGGCAACGGCCAGTGTGATTGCTGCCAAACGCATGTTGTTTCTCCTTGGCCTTCCATGTGGTTCCCGCATGCCGGCCGGGCACGCGGGGGCGGAAAAGATACCCGCAAAAGCAAACGCCGGCGTAAAGCCGGCGTTGCCCTGTTCATCCTGCAAGGGAACGGATCAACCGTTCCACTTGCCCAGCGCGGCCAGGCCGTTGTCCTTGGCGCGCTCGTACACGGTCTTCTGGGCGGCAGCGTAGTTGCCCTTCATGTCCTTGGCCCACAGCTTCAGCGCGGCCTGCTGCATGGCGCGGCCGTAGGAGAAGCTCAGCGGCCACGGCAGGTTGCCCAGCTGGTTCATCGCGTTCAGGTGCTCGGTGGACTGCTCGTCGCTCTGGCCACCGGACAGGAACACCACGCCCGGCAGGATCGCCGGCACGGTGCTCTTCAGGCACATCACGGTCGACTCGGCCACTTCCTCGACGTCGGCCTGCTCATCGCAGCCCTTGCCGGAGATGACCATCGACGCCTTCAGGATGGTGCCTTCCAGCAGCACGTTCTGCTGGTACAGGGCGTCGAACAGCGAACGCAGGGTGGCTTCGGTGACTTCGTAGCAGGTCTCGATGTCGTGGTCGCCGTCCATGATCACTTCCGGCTCGACCATCGGCACCAGGCCGCATTCCTGGCACAGGGCGGCATAGCGGGCCAGCGCATGGGCGTTGGACTCGATGCAGGTACCCGACGGGATGCTCTCGCCGATGTTGATGACCGCACGCCACTTGGCGAAGCGCGCGCCCAGCTTGTAGTACTCCTGCAGGCGCTCGCGCAGGCCATCGAGGCCTTCGGTCACCAGCTCGCCCGGGCAGCCGGCCAGCGGGTGCGCACCCTTGTCCACCTTGATGCCCGGAATCATGCCGTGGTCGGCCATGTACTTGGCGAACGGCACGCCGTCCTTGGTCGACTGGCGGATGGTTTCGTCGTACAGGATGGCGCCGGAAATGTGCTCGTTGAGCTTCGGCGTGGTCAGCAGCAGCTCGCGGTAGGCGCGACGGTTCTCCTCGGTGTTCTCGATACCGACGCCGGCGAAACGCTTGGCGATGGTAGCGGTGGATTCGTCGATCGCGATGATGCCCTTGCCCGGGGCGACCATGGCCTGGGCGGTTTCAGCCAGCTGTTCGATGCTCATGTATTTCCTGTGGCGGGTGCGGGAAAAACGTAAGTATAGCCCCGCGGCCCGTTGCCTCGCCGTGGAGGACAGGATGGAAACGCTTCCACGCCGGCGCAGGACAAAAGATGTCCTGCGGCATGGGGTCAGAGCCCCTGCGGGGATCTGACCCTGGGGTCGGATCCGCAACGCGGCTCCGACCCCGGGCCAACACTCCTTACAGATCGCCGAGGCCGCCGGCGCGGCCGTCTTCGCCCACTTCCAGCAGGCGCAGGGTGTTGGTCGCACCCAGGGTTTCCATGTGCTCGCCGCTGGTGAACACGACGCGGTCACCGGCCTGCAGCAGTTCGGATTCGACCAGCAGGCGGATGCTGCCGCGTGCGGCTTCGCGCGGGGTCAGCCCGCGGCTGTCGAAGTTGATCGGGTAGACATCGCGCATCAGCGCCATCTGGCGACGCGCGCCGTCATGGCGGGTCACCGCGAACACCGGCGCCTTGGCGCGGAAACGCGACAGGTAACGCGCGGTGCCACCGGATTCGGTCATGGCCACGATCGCACGCACACCCACGTGCTGCGACAGGAACATGGTGGCCATGGCAATCGCCTGGTCGGCACGTTCCAGGTTGCGCGGCGAAGCGTTGAAGTCGGTCTCGGTCTGGAACTGGCGCTCGGCGCCCAGGCAGATGCGTGCCATCGCTTCCACCGCCTTGACCGGGTAGGCACCGGCGGCGGTTTCCGCCGACAGCATCACCGCATCGGTGCCGTCGATGACCGAGTTGGCCACGTCCAGCACTTCCGCACGCGTCGGGATCGGGCTTTCCACCATCGACTGCAGCATCTGCGTGGCGGTGATCACCACCTTGTTCTGCGCCAGCGAGGCCTTGATGATCTTCTTCTGCAGGCCCGGCAGCTCGGCATCGCCGATTTCCACGCCAAGGTCGCCACGGGCGACCATCACCACGTCGCTGGCCTCGACGATTTCTTCCAGGTTCTCGATCGCCTCGGTGCGCTCGATCTTCGACACCAGCGCGGCATCACAGCCGTGCGAGCGGGCGATGTCACGCGCGTCGTTCATGTCCTGCGCGTTGCGGCAGAACGACACGGCGATGAAGTCGACGCCGATCTTGGCAACGATGCCGATCAGTTCCTTGTCACGCTCGGTCAGCGCACCCAGCGAGAGGCCACCGCCCTGCTTGTTCAGGCCCTTGCGGTCGGACAGCACGCCATCGTTGAGCACGGTGTTGACGATGCGGTCGCCCTGCACTTCCACCACCTGCAACTGCATCAGGCCGTCGTCGAGCAGCAGCACATCACCCGGGCCCACGTCCTGCGGCAGGCCGAGGTAGCTCACGCCCACCTGGCTGGCAGTACCCGGGCCGGCGTTCTCGCTGGCGATCAGGTCGAAGCGGTCGCCCGCCTTCAGCTGCACCTTGCCTTCGGCGAAGCGCTCGATGCGGATCTTCGGGCCCGGCAGGTCGGCCAGGATGCCCACTTCCACGCCCACGCGGGCCGCAGCAGCACGCACTTCGGCGGCACGCTTGGCCTGGCCGGACGGATCGCCATGGCTGAAGTTCAGGCGCACCACATTGACGCCGGCGCGGAACAGATCCTCCAGCACGCCCGGCGGATCAGTGGCCGGACCGAGGGTGGCAAGGATCTTGGTGCGACGCTGACGCTCGAACATGGTGGATGGGCCTCTCCCGTTAAAGAACGGAAATTAGCACATCCTTCACGCCGCATGTATACGGTTACAGCCTTGTGCTGCCTGACTCCGCGGGTCATGGAACGGACATCGTCCGGACATACGCTGGCGCAGGGGGGGCGGTTCTGCAGAGCCGGGCATGGGCTCGGCTCTGCAGGGGACTACGCCAACAGCGTTTCCAGCTGCGCCGGCTCACGTGCCAGCTGGCTGGCACCGGCTTCGGTCAATTCCACCTCACCGCCAAAGCCCCACAGCACACCGACACTGCGCAGGCCGTGGTGGCGCGCGCCTTCAATGTCCATGCGGCGGTCGCCGATCATCCAGCACTGCGCGGGCTGCACCTGCAGCCGGCGCAGTGCCTCGCCGACCAGTTCCGGCTTGTGGCTGCGCGAGCCATCCAGGGTCGAACCGACGATCTCCTCGAACAGCCCACCGAACGGCAGGTGGGCGAGGATGCGGCGCGCGTGCGGCTCGTTCTTGGCGGTGACCACCGCCAGCCGATGGCCACGCCCATGCAGCGTGCGCAGCGTGTCTTCCACCTGCGGGTACACCGTGTGTTCGCGCCAGCCTTCGACGTCGAAGCGCTCGCGGTAGTAGCCCACTGCCTGTTCCACCCGCGCCGGTTCGACGAACAACGGCGCGAAGGTGGTGCGCAGCGACGGACCGATCCAGCCCAGCAGCGTCTCCTGCGGCGGCACCGGATGGTCCATCTTCTGCAGCGCATAGGCGATGCAGGCAGTGATGCCCACCTGCGAATCGATCAACGTGCCATCGAGGTCGAAGAACAGGACATCCTTGCTGCGGTCGGCACTCATGCGCCGCGCGCGTCGAGCGCGGCGACGGCCGGCAGGGTCTTGCCTTCCAGGAACTCCAGGAACGCACCACCGCCGGTGGAGATGTAGCTGACCTGCCTGGCGATATCGAACTTGTCGACCGCGGCCAGGGTGTCACCACCGCCGGCGATGGAGAACGCCGGCGAGCTGGCGATGGCGCGGGCCAGCGCTTCGGTGCCCTTGCTGAAGGCTTCGAACTCGAACACACCGACCGGGCCGTTCCAGACCACGGTGCCGGCCTTCTCGATCAGCTGCGCGTACTGCGCGGCGGTCTGCGGGCCGATGTCCAGGATCAGATCGTCTTCGGCAACAGCGTCGACCGCCTTCACTTCAGCAACAGCGTCCGGCATGAACTGCTTGGCGGTGACCACGTCGACCGGCAGCGGGATATCGGCGCCACGCGCCTTGGCGTCGGCCACGATCTTCTTCGCGGTGTCCAGCAGGTCCGGCTCGTACAGCGACTTGCCGACGTTGTAGCCGGCGGCAGCGATGAAGGTGTTGGCGATGCCACCACCGACGATCAGCTGGTCGACCTTGCCGACCAGGTTGGCCAGCAGTTCCAGCTTGGTGCTGACCTTGCTGCCGGCGACGATGGCCAGCAGCGGCTTGGCCGGCGCGTCCAGCGCCTGCGCCAGCGCATCCAGTTCGGCCATCAGCAGCGGGCCACCGGCTGCGACCGGTGCGAAGCGGATGACACCGTGGGTGGAGGCCTGCGCACGGTGCGCGGTACCGAAGGCATCCATCACGAACACATCGCACAGCGCCGCGTACTTCTTCGACAGGGCTTCATCGTCCTTGCCCTCGCCGACGTTCATGCGGCAGTTTTCCAGCAGCACCAACTGGCCCGGCTGCACGTCGACGCCGTCGACCCAGTCACGCACCAGCGGGACCTCGCGGCCGAGCAGCTCGGACAGGCGCTGGGCGACCGGCGCCAGCGACTCCGCTTCGCTCCACACGCCTTCCTTCGGGCGCCCCAGGTGCGAGGTGACCATCACCGCCGCGCCCTGCTCCAGCGCGCGCTTGAGCGTCGGCAGCGAAGCGGTGATGCGCTGTTCGGAGGTGATGCGGCCATTCTCGATCGGCACGTTCAGATCCTGGCGGATCAGCACGCGCTTGCCGGAGAGGTCGAGGTCGGTCATGCGGACGATGGACATGGGCAACTCTTTGGCTCAGGGACGGGATGCCGGGTACGGCAGACGGCCATTGTATCGGGTGCGGGTGGTGGGAGGGCCGATGCCTGCGGCAGGCAGAGGCGCACAGCAACTGCAACAGCAACTGCAACGGCAACGGCCAAAGCGCTGGCGCTTCGTGATGCTGGGGCTGGGCCGGGGTGGTGTGGGCTGGCAGGGGACGCCGTGAATCCGTCCTTGGAGGCTTGGCAGCCGCATCCATGCGGCTGACACCCCTGCCAGCCCACACCACCCCGGCCTCGACAGGTTCATGTGGCGGAGCGGATGGCAAAGGCAGAAGCGGTTTCTGATGTCGGTTGGAAAAGGAAGGGGTCAGATCCGTTTTCCTGCGGAAAACGGATCTGACCCCGAGGGCCGTCGAGCGAAGCGACCCGTTTCCGCTCTTGCTCTTCTTCTTTCTCTTCCGTGGGGGGACGCACACGGAAACTGTCAGAGGCCGGGCGGGGTGGGTTCGCGGGGGTGTCAGCCGCATGGATGCGGCTGCCAAGCCTACAAGGACGTACTTGCGGCGTCCCCCGCGAACCCACCCCGCCCGGCCAAGCGCGGCTTTTGCATTTGCTTTAGACGACCAACCCCACCCACGAGGGGCTGCGCCGTTCGCTGGAACCTATTCCGAAGGCGCAGGCTTCTGCCGAAGCAGGCTGAGCGCCAGGCCACCCACCACCAGCACACCCAGACCCAGCAGCGCCCACAACAGCCACGCCTTCCAATCGTGCTGCGGCTTCAGCGCCGCGTCTCCCGCCAGCGGTTCCGGGCTGCCTTCCAGTCGTGCCAGTGTCGGCTGCCACGACGGATCGTTGCGCTGCCGCAGTTCCTCGATCAGCACCCCGATCGGCGCGTCCGTGCGGCGCGCGGTCGAACTGCCCACCGCCAGTGCGTAGGGCGCCGCACCCTGGCTCAGGAACACCAGCACTTCCGGTTGGTAGCCCAGGCGCAGCGTCGGCGCGGTGGCGGATTCCGCCGGATTCGCCACCAGCTTCCAGTAGCGGTCGCGATGCACGCCGCCCAGCGGCTGTGCCGCCGATTGCTGGCGCTGGCCCTGCGTGCCCTGCTGCACCTGGTAGGCGATCCACGGCGCACTGCGACGCTGCCACTCCGCACTCTCGTCATCGCGACTGAACAACGTCCATTGCACCAGGCTGTTGTCGGTGCTGGCCACGTCGGCACGCGCCACCGGGAACCGGCCATCCATCTCGAAGGTGTACTCGCCCTTGCCCTTCGACGTCGGCTCCAGCGACAGCCATTCCCACGGCAGCGTGGCCGGCGCTGGCGGCAGTTCCGCCAGTACGCCGCGCAGGGTCGGCAGGCGCGAATCGCCCTGCGCCAGGATGCGCAGGTAGCGTGCGGTGCCGTCCACCTGCAGGCGGCGCTGCAGCAGGCGCTTGCCGGCGCGCTGCAGATCCACCAGCGGCACGTCACGGCCAATCGAGCGCCAGTGCTGCAGGTCGTCACTGGCATCCAGCTGCACCTGCGCCTGCAGCGGCTGGCCGCTGTCGGTCCAGTCCAGCACCAGTGCCGCCAGCGGCTGCTGGTCAAGCATGCTGGCGTCGATCAGCCAGCCGCCCTGCCCGTTCGCCGCCGCCCCGCCACTCACCCGTGCTTCGACCCGGCGCACGCGTCCATCGGTATCGCGCTCGGTCAGCAGCTGCAGATCGTTGCGCTGTGCATCGGCCAGCGGCGGCAGCACGAACCACGGCAGTTCACGCTGCACGGGCGGCTGCGCCAGCGGCTGGTCCGGCGCCAGCAGCGCCGACGGCAACAACTGGCTGGCCGCGTTGAACACCTGCAGATCGCTGAGGTCAGCGCTCACGGCACGGCGGTAGATCGCCGGCTCCAGCACGATCCGGTAGGCGCCGGACTGCGCACTGGACAATGTCAGCGGCCACTGCTCGGCATACTGCGTGCGGTAATCGGCTGCCTGCGCCACGACGGCGGCCAGCATGCCGAACATCGCCGGCAGCAGCGCCCTGCTCCACTTCCTCATTGCTTTTCCTCCACGCTCGACGCCGCGCTCGGCGGTGCCGGTGCCAGATAACCCACGACCGTGCACAGCAGGCCGTAGGCGATGAACGATGCGATGCCCAGCAGGTTGCCCAGATGCTGGCGATCGACAACAACCAGCTTGGCCAGCACCACGCCCATCAGCACGGCACCGACCATCCACAACACACGCTGGCCACGACGCGAACCCCACACCCAGGCAATCACGCCCAGCACGCTCCACAGCACGGTCAGGCTGGTCTGCGCCAGGCTGAAGCGCATCATCGACGCGTTCCACGCCAGCCCACCCCACTGGTGCACGCCATGCAGCACCAGGCTGGTCAGCGCGACGAAGGCCGCCAGTGCCAGCAACGGCATGCGGATGTTCAGCAATGCCCGCGGTGCCTGCGGTCCCTCACTGCTGTACAGCCAGCGCGCCAGCAGAAGCAGGCTCAACCACTGGCCGATCTCGGCCGGATTCAGCACCGGGAGCCACAACAGCGGCGCGGCGTCGCCCGGCAGCAGCTGGCCGAACAGCCAACCGATCGACAGCAGGCCGAACAGCACGCATTGCAGCGGCACGCGCACGCTGTCGAAGGCCTGCCCCAGCGGCCAGCGCAGCGCGTTCCAGCGCCACAGCGACAGCGCCGCCATCAGCAGCCACGGCAAGGTCACCAGCAGGGTGGTCCAGCCCTGCGCCAGATCGGCTTCGCCACCGCCCCACAGGGCCAGCAGCGAAAGCAGCGACGGCCACAGCAGCCACCACAGGAACTGCGCGATGCGGGCCACGGTGTCACCGCCCTGGCGCAAGCACAGCAGGGTACGCACGCCCAGCACCGCGAACACCGCCCAGGCCAGCGCGCCGTAACCGGCAAACGGCTGGTGGTGCGCATCGCTCTGCATCAGCGCCAGCGGGAAGCCCAGCGCGAGCATGGCCAGTGCGGTCACGCCCAGCGCACGCGCCGGCTGGCGGCGCTGCACTTCGGCGGCCAGCCAGGCAGTGACCGCAGCCAGCACCAGCAACGCGTCCACTTCGGTGCGATAGGGGAAGAAGCGGGTGATCTCATGGACCAGGCCGCCCAGCCACCACAGCAGGCCCCACAGGTAGTACACCAGTGCGACCTCATGACGCGGCCTGCGCTGGTAGCTCCACGCCGACGCGAAGCCGGCCAGGGCCAGCAACAGCGCGCCAATGGCGGTCGGGTTGATCAGGAAGCGCAGGTCTTCGTGCCAGTGGTCACCGCCGGCAACGAAGGCGAACGCGGCGCCGATCTGCAGCAACGCGCCGGACACCTGCGGCAGCCAGCGCTTCTGGCGCAGCCCCAACCAGGCCAGGCCTGCACCTTCCAGTGCAAACACGGCACCGGTGGCACGCGCCGACAATGCCAGCGGCACCGCCAGCGTGGCGAAGCCCACCGCAAGCACGGCATGCGACTGCGCCAGCATGGTGTACGACGCGCGTGCGATCAGCGCCCGTGCCAGTACCGCGTAGATCGCGGCCAGGCCCAGCGCGCACAGTGCCAGCGTCATCGGTTGTTCGTGCAGCATGCCCGCCTGCAGCGAGAACGCGACCAGCGGCGTGCCGAACACCAGGCTGCCATCGATCAGGTCGCGTCGGCCGGCCGGCTGGCGGCGCGCGTACAGCAGCGGAATCAACAGGTAGAACACGAAGAACAGCACCAGGAACGGCTCGGTGCTGCTGAACTTGTCCGGTGCGTACTGCAGTACGCCCCAGAAGGTGCCGATGCCGAAGGTGAAGGCGAAGCCCAGCAGGTTCAGCGCGCGCCATGGGCGGAACCAGGCAATGGCGAAGATGCCCGCATTGAGCACGGCGTAATAGCTGAACAGCCCCACGTGGTTGCCACTGCCGGTGGACAGCCACAGCGGTGCCATGAAGCCGGCCAGGATGCCCAGCACGGCCAGCGTGCGCGAGTTCTGCACCACCGCCAGCACACACAGCCCGGCCACCAGTGCAATGGAGCTGACGAAGGCAAAGCCCGGGGGAATCAGGTCAAAGCGCTTGAACGCCGCGAAGATGGTCAGCAGCAGCACGCCGACGGCACCGCCCTGCAACGCCAGCGCAAACAGGCGCCGGCGCTCGCGCTGGTGCCAGCCGAACGCCAGCAGGCCCAGCGCACCCACGGTGATGCCGGCCAGGCGCAGTTCGATCGGCAACACCAGCCAGCCCTGGTCGCTGACGTACTTCAACAGTGCCGCGACACCGGCCAGCAGCACCAGCATGCCGATCTTGACCGGCACGTTGCCTTCGGTGAACCAGCGCTTGACCGCACCGATGCCACGCTCGATGACGTTGGGCAGTGCCGGTTCGGAAGGCAGCGGCGGCTGCACCGGCACCGGTGGTACCGGCGGTGGCGCGGCAGGACGGGGAACCGGCGCCTCGGTCGGCGCTGCGTCGCGCACCGGTGGCTGCGGGGGTTGCGGCGCAGCAGCGGCGACCGGCCGCAGGAACGGTGGATCGGCGCCGGCCGCAGGCGTGGCCACAGGCCGTTCAGGCGCGGGCGCGGTAGCGGCCGGCCTGGCGGTGGCAGGCGCGGCGGCCATGGCGCTTTCCAGCGCAGCGACGCGGCGGCGCAGGCCGGCGATCATCACCAGCGCCACCACCAGCAGCAGCGGGATGGCCAACAGGACCAGTACGACCAGGGCGATCAGTGCTTCCATTGCGTGCTTCCATTGCGTTCCCGCGCCCCAGCGGCAGCGGTCGACCGCCCCATGCTACGACAGGGCGGCCTCCATAAACGACGAACCCCGGCCAGGCCGGGGTCCGTCTGCGATCTGCGCCGGCCTTACTTGGCGGCGATGACCTTGGCCATTTCCAGGCACTTGTTCGAGTAGCCCCACTCGTTGTCGTACCAGGTCACCAGCTTGACGAAGGTGCCGTCCAGGGCGATGCCGGCATCGGCGTCGAACACCGAGGTGCAGGTTTCGCCGCGGAAATCGGTGGCCACGACCTTGTCTTCGGTGTAGCCCAGGATGCCCTTCAGCGGGCCTTCGCTCTGTGCCTTCACTTCCGCGCAGATCTCGGCGTAGGTGGCTTCCTTTTCCAGCTCGACGGTCAGGTCGACCACCGACACGTCCGAGGTCGGGACGCGGAAGCTCATGCCGGTCAGCTTCTTGTTCAGTTCCGGGATGACCACGCCGACGGCCTTGGCCGCACCGGTGGACGAGGGAATGATGTTTTCCAGGATGCCACGGCCGCCGCGCCAGTCCTTGTTGGACGGGCCGTCGACGGTCTTCTGGGTGGCGGTGGCCGCGTGCACGGTGGTCATCAGGCCGCGTTTGATGCCCCACTTGTCGTTGATGACCTTGGCCAGCGGGGCCAGGCAGTTGGTGGTGCACGAGGCGTTGGAGATGATCGCCTGGCCGGCGTAGGTCTTGTCGTTCACGCCGAACACGAACATCGGCGTGTCGTCCTTCGACGGGGCCGACATGATGACCTTCTTGGCACCGGCATCGATGTGCTTCTGCGCGGTTTCCTTGGTCAGGAACAGGCCGGTGGCTTCCAGCACCACGTCGGCGCCGACTTCATCCCACTTCAGGTTGGCCGGGTCGCGTTCCTGGGTCAGGCGGATCTTCTTGCCATTGACCAGCAGATCGTTGCCCTGCACCGCCACGTCGGCCTTGAAACGGCCGTGCACGGAGTCGTACTTGAGCATGTACGCCAGATAGTCCGGCTCCAGCAGATCGTTGATGGCCACGATTTCGATGTCGTCGCCGAAGTTCAGCACCGCCGAGCGCAGGACGTTACGCCCGATGCGACCGAAACCGTTGATACCAACCTTGATTGCCATGTTCTCAAGCTCCTGCGGCCGCGACAGGTGCGGCGGGATGGATAGGGCCCACAAGTCTAGCAAACCGGGGCTGGCCACCGTGGGCCCGCCGGGGCCGGCAGCAGGCCGGCGGACAGGATTTGATCCGGATCAAAGCGTTAGCGCGGCGTGAGGCCGACACTGGCCCCATCCACCCAGCAACGAGAACACCCCCATGCGCAAGAGCTCCCCCCTGATCGTGGCCAGCCTGGCCGCCGCCCTGTCGCTCGCCGCCGCCCCGGCCATGGCCCAGTCCAAGGGCGACTGGACCGTCTCGGCCGGCGTCCACCAGGTGGCGCCGAAGTCGAACAACGGCTGGCTGGCCGGCGGCACCCTGAAGGTCGACGTCGACAATGACGTCAAGCCGACCATCACCGGTGAGTACTTCATCGCCGACAACCTGGGCATCGAAGTGCTGGCCGCGCTGCCGTTCAAGCACGACATCAACATCAACGGCCTGGGCCGCGTGGGCAGCACCAAGCAGCTGCCGCCGGTGGTGACCCTGCAGTACCACTTCAACAGCAAGGGCAAGGTGTCGCCGTTTGTGGGCGTGGGTGTGAACTACACGACCTTCTTCAGCGAAGACACCACCGGTGCGCTGGCTGGCAGCAAGCTGAAGCTGCAGGATTCGTGGGGCCTGGCCGCACACGCCGGCGTGGACTTCGCGATCGGCGAGAAGGGTGCCCTGCGCGTGGACATGCGCTGGATCGACATCGACAGCAAGGTGAAGTTGAACGGCGAGAAGATCGGCACGGTCAACATCGATCCGCTGGTCTACGGCGCGTCCTACGTCTTCAAGTTCTAAGCGGTGTGTTGAGCGCGGGGGCTTCGCCCCCGCTCCCCCGTTACACGCAAAACCCTCGCAGCATGTTGCCCCGGTGATTGCCGGGGCTTTTTTTTGTTTGTGCGAAAAGCACCGGCTTCTGGAACTGGGCGGAGAGGGTGAGGTGATCGGGACACGCCGTAAATACGTCCCTGTAGGCTCGATCGCCGCATCCATGCGGCGAACGGTCCCGATCACCTCACCCTCTCCACCCCTCCGATCTGCGCGCGCGTGCCAGCTCAAGCAAAGGTAAGAGCAGAAGCAGAACCTGTGCATCCGAGGCGTAGTGGTTGCCTGCAATTGCAGGAGGCAGGTTTTGATCCTGCATTTGATTTTGATGTTGCCTTTGACCTTTGCATCCGCCTCTGCGGCACTGTCTGGAGGGGAGCGCAGCGGGAGGGGCGGTGGGACCGTTGGCGCCATGGATGGCGCCATCGAGCCCCCATGGATGGGTTTACGGCGTGTCCCGCTGCCCCTCCCGCTGTGCTCCCACTTCGGAACAGGAACGCGCCGCTCTTCAATCCACCTACCCCGCTAGAATGTGCGCATGAAAGCCCTGCACTCCCTCTTCCTCGCCGCCGCCCTGGCGCCGGCCCTGCTGTCCGTCTCCGCCCCCGCCCATGCCTGGGGCGCGCAAGGCCACCGCCTGGTTGCCGAAGTCGCCGACGCCCGCCTCAATCCCACCGCCCGCGCCGAGGTGGACCGCCTGCTGGCCACCGAACCGGACGCCACGCTGGCCAGCATCGCGCCGTGGGCGGACCAGCTGCGCGCCAAGGACCCGGGCCTGGGCCGTCGTTCGGCCGGCTGGCACTACGTCAACATCGCCGAGGACAACTGCCATTACGAAGCACCGAAGCACTGCAGGAATGGCAACTGCATCGTCGAGGCCCTGAAGGCCCAGAGTGCCATCCTCGGCGACCGCAGCCTGACCGACGGCGAGCGCCTGCAGGCACTGAAGTTCGTCGTGCATCTGGTCGGCGACATCCACCAGCCGATGCACGCCGGTTACGCCCACGACAAGGGCGGCAACGATTTCCAGCTGCAGTTCGGCAACCGTGGTACCAACCTGCATTCACTGTGGGACAGCGGCATGCTCAACACCCGTAAGCTGGACGATGCCGGCTACCTGCCGGTGCTGCAGAGCCAGCGCGCGCCGAAGCTGGCGCGCCAGTCCAACCCGCAGCGCGACCCGCAGACGTGGGCCGAAGCCAGCTGCCGCATCTCCATGCAAGCTGGCGTTTATCCGGCGTCGCATAAAATCGGTGACGAATACACCGAGCGCTACCGGCCGCTGGCCGAAGCGCAGCTGCGACTGGCCGGTGAAAACCTGGCGCAGTTGCTGAACCGCGTGCTCGGCACGCGCTGAGGAGAGTTCCGATGCCGGTCCAGGTGCAGTCGTTCTTCCACCGTGACAGCAATACCTTCAGCTACCTGGTCAGCGACCCGGCCAGCGGCGAGGCGGCGCTGATCGACCCGGTCCTGGACTACGACCCGGACACCGACGCCAGCAGCGAATCACCGCTGCGCGCGGCATTGCAGGCCATCGAGCAACAAGGCCTGCAGCTGCGCTGGCTGCTGGAGACGCATGCCCACGCCGACCATGTGTCGGCCGGGCGCCGGCTCAAGCAGCGCTTTCCGCAGGCCACGCTGGCCATCGGTGAAGGCATCCGCGCGGTACAGGCGACCTTCGCACCGCGCTATGGCCTGCAGCTTCCAGGTGCGGATGAGATCTTCGACCACCTGTTCAGCGATGGGGAAACCTTTGCCGTTGGCGGACTGCATGGCCAGGTGATCGCCGTGCCCGGCCACACCAGCGACAGCATCGCCTACCTGATCGGCGATGCGCTGTTCACCGGCGACTCGCTGTTCATGCCCGACGGCGGCACTGCCCGCTGCGACTTCCCGGGCGGTGATGCCGCACAGCTATACCGCTCGATCCAGCGCCTGCTGGCCCTGCCCGATGCCACCCGCGTGTTCGTCTGCCACGACTACGGCCCGGGCGGCCGCGACTTCGCCAACGAAACCACCATCGGCGAGCAGCGCGCGCACAACATCCACGTGCACGACGGCGTGGCCGAGGCGGAGTTCGTCAGCGTGCGCCAGGCCCGCGATGCTACGTTGGAAGAACCGAAGCTGATGCAACCGGCGGTGAAGGCCAACATCCAGGGCGGGGCCTGACGCAGGCCGCTTTGCTCGCCGGGCAAGGCCCGGCGCTACCCGGGCATCGCGAGCGATCATTTCCCCTGCGTGCGCACCACATGCTGGCCCTTCACGATCTCGAAGGTGAAGGCGTACTGCAGGGTGACCGCCACCGGCTCGACGCGCTCGGCGCCGCGGCAGTCGCCGCGATCAGCGGGCACCTTGCCAGCCGCAAAGTGGCAGACCGCTGCGGACGAGTACTTCCACATCGCCACCGCCTCCTGCGCAGCCTGCAGCAGGGGCGCATTCTCGCGTGCAGCGCCCGCAGCGCAGTCCTGGCGATCGGTCAGCGGCATGCTGCGTTCGACGCTGCCCTGCGCATCAACCACCACCTGCAGGCAGATGGTGGTCGGCGCCAGTTCCGCGCGCGGATCACGATCGCCGACCTCCGGATCCGGTGCCGCGTACAGCTGCGGCATCCGGTAGCCTTCGGTCGCACCCAGCGAATACACCTGCAGTTGCCCACTGCCGCCGCCTGCCTGCGGCTGCAGGCGCTGGTGGCCGACATTCTCACTGCGGGTATCGACCGTAGTCAGGCGCTCCTGGCTCGCGCATCCTGCAAACAGCGCCACCGTCATGAGCAGCGGCGCACACTTCACTTCGCGTCCTCAGCGTCGTCCATGGCGAAGGTGATCGGAATCTTCACCGCCCCTGCAACCGGCTGGCCATGCTTGATCGCCGGCCGATAGGTCCAGCTGCGCGCCGCAGCAATCGAGACCGCATCAAACACACCCGGATTGGTGGCACTGAGCACCTGGACGTCAGTGGGATGGCCCTTGGCGTCCACTTCCACACGCAGGTTCACCACGCCTACCTGGCGCTGCTCGACCGCAGACTTCGGGTAGGACGGCGGTGGCATCTTGTCGACCTGGATCGGACGATCCAGTCCAGCCTTGGCCGCATCTTCTTCCGCAGTCGCGTACGGCTCGACACCGATCCTCGGACTCCCGGCCGTGCCGCCCTGGCTCGCCCACGCCACCGCTCCCATGCCCACGCACAACCCGACCACCAGCACCTGCCCGGACACCCACGGCAATGCCTTCCGCTTGGACTGCTTCAACATGGCAATACGCTCCTTCAACACGGGTTGGCTGCGCCAATGGCAGACCGCGGGCGCAACCGGATGGACCAGCTGCGCCTTCAGCAGCGTGCTGGCGTAGAGGCCGCGCAGCGCCGGCTGCGGGGCCATGGTGCGGGCGTCGCAGGCCAGTTCCTGGTCGCGCAGGAAGCGGCACGCGGCCCACGACAGAAGTGGATGGAACCAGAACACCGCGCGCACCAGCAGCAGCGCCCCATTGGCCCAGTGATCGCCATTGCGCCGGTGGCTGTGCTCGTGCTGCAGGATCAGGCCCTGTTCCTGCGCAGTGAACTGCTGGTCGAAGTCGGGACCGACCACGATCCGTGGGCGCCACAGGCCAACCAGCGCGGGCAGGCCAGGATCGCCGCTGGCCTGCCAGCTGCCATCGGTGCGCGGCTTCAGTGGGCCCATGCATCGTTCGAAACGACGCTGTGCGCGCAGGTCGCGCAGCAGGCAGAGGCCCATGCCCAGCGCCCAGGCCAGCAGCAACAGTCCAGCCCCAGGCACCGACCCACCCGCTCCACCGTCGGTGGCCCCCGGCATCACTTTCAGCGGCAGCGTGGGTACCTGCTGCAACAACGCAACCTGTGGCAACGGCAGCATCAGTGCCACCAGCAGCATCGGCAGCAGCCACCAGCTGCGGTAGGCCAACCCAGCGCCCCCCATCCGCACCAGCAATGGCCGCAGCATCGCCAGCAGGACCACCCCCACTGCCAGCCACAGGCTGGCCTGCCACAGTCCGTCGAGCAGCTCAGTCATGGTCCAGCTCCTGGATAAGCTTCTTCAGTTCGGCGATGTCCTGCGCGCTCAATTGGCCGCGCTCGCTGAAGTGCGCCACCAACGGCGCCACGCGTCCTTCGAACACACGGCCAATGAAGTCCTGGCTCTGCGCCTCCACCCACGCCTGGCGCTGCAGCAGCGGCCGGTACAGGTAGCGTCGGCCATCGCGCTCGGCGGCGATCGCGCCCTTGGTCAGCAGGCGGTTGAGCAGGGTCTTGATGGTCGGCTCGGCCCAGTCACGATGGGCCAGCGCGGCCACTACCTCGTCGGCGCTACGCGGTGCCTGCTGCCACAGCACCTCCATCACAACGGCTTCGGCTTCGCTGATCGGGGTCATGGTTTACATCCGTAATCGACGGTTCGATTACGCGCGTAATCAAATCTCCTGTCAAGCCCCTCGACTCCGGGTTCATCCCGGCTGCGCGAGCATCGATTCCTCCCGCCCCAGGCATCGGATGAAGGCGCTGCCCAAGAAGGAGTTCCCGGTCGAGCAGGCCCGTCGCTTCCTCGAACCCGGCCCGATCGTGCTGGTCAGCACCGCCTGGCGCGGCCAGCGCAACCTGATGACGATGGGCTGGCACATGGTGATGGGCTTCTCGCCTTCGCTGGTCGCCACCTACCTGTGGGACGCGAACCACAGCCACGCGCTGGCCCGTGGCAGCGGCGAGTGCGTGATCAACGTGCCCGGCGTGGAGCTGCTGGATACGGTGGTGGACATCGGCAACTGCAGCGGACGCGAGGTCGACAAGTTCGCCCGTTTCAAGCTCGACGCGCTGCCCGCGCGCGAGGTCGGCGCGCCGCTGGTCGGCCAATGCCATTCGAGCTTCGAATGCCGCTTGTACGACGACAGCCAGGTGGCGTCGAGCAACCTGTTCATCTGGGAAATCGTGTGCGCCCATGTTGCGCCCCGGCCGAAACTGCCGCGCACGGTGCATTACCGCGGCGATGGGCAGTTCATGGTGTCCGGCACGGAAGTCTCGCGTCGACGGCGGTTCAAGCCCGACATGCTGTAATGCCAGCACTCCCCCACACGCAGGACCGCCGCGCATGACCGAACACCTCACCGACCTGGACGCCGCCGTCGACTGGTTGTTTGCGCGCGTGGACGGGCCGCTGCGGATCGGGGCACCGCTGGCGCTTGGCAAGCCGCATCGGCTGCTCAATGCCCTGTATGCACGCGTAGAGCACGATCCGGCGCGGCCGCTGCAGCTGTACACCGCACTCTCGCTGAATCCGCCGAAGCCACGCGGCAACGGCCTGGAAGCGCGCTTCCTGGCGCCGTTCGCGCAGCGCCATTTCGGCGATGATTTCCCGCGCCTGGCCTATGCCGATGCGATCGCGCGCGATGCGCTGCCAGCCCATGTGCAGGTGGAAGAGTTCTACATGCAGTCCGGTGCCCTGCTTGGCTCACGACAAGCGCAGTCCAGCTATACCAGCCTGAACTACACCCACGCCGCCGACGCGGTGGCGCAGCGCGCACCGCAGGTGATCGTGCAGAAGGTGGCGATGCGACCGAACGACCGCCGGCTTTCGCTGTCGTGCAACAACGACATCACCCAGGACACGCTGGATGCAATGACCGCGCGCGGCCTGCCGCGCCCATTGATGATTGCCGAGATCGATCCGCAACTGCCCTATATGGGTGGCTCGGCCACGGTCGATGTGTCGTTCTTCGATCTGGTGATCACCCCGCCGCCGCCGTATCCGGCGCTGTTCGGGCTGCCGCGGCAGCCGGTCGGCGATGCCGACTACGCCATCGGCCTGTACGCCAGCACGCTGGTGCGCGACGGCGGCACCCTGCAGATCGGCATCGGCACGTTGGCTGATGCACTCAGCCATGCGCTGGTGCTGCGCCACACCGACAACGCGCGCTACCGCCGCGTGCTGCATGCGCTGGATCCGCAGCTGGCCAGCCATCCGCTGGTGCAGGAAATCGGTGGTGTGGACCCGTTCGAAGTGGGACTGTACGGCTGCAGCGAGATGCTCAACGAAGGCTTCCGCAGGCTGGTGCAGACCGGGGTGATCAAGCGCAAGGTGCACGACGACCTGGCGCTGATGCAGCGCATCGAGAATGGCAGCACGCTGTCGATCGACCACGCCACCCTGGCTGCCGAAGGCGAGTACCTGCACGGCGCGTTCTACCTGGGTTCGCCGGAATTCTACGAATGGCTGCGCACGCTGCCGGAAGACGAGTGCCGTGCGATCGGCATGCGCCGGATCAGCGAGATCAACCAGCTGTACGGCGGCAACGAAACACTGGAGCGCCTGCAGCGCCGCCATGCGCGCTTCTTCAACTCCTGCATGATGGCCACCGCGTTGGGCGCGGCGGTGTCGGATGCGCTGGACGATGGACGCGTGGTGTCCGGTGTGGGTGGCCAGTACAACTTCGTGGCGATGGCACATGCGCTGCCGGAGGCCCGCAGCGTGCTGATGTTCCGTGCCGCGCGCGATGACCAGGGCCGGCGCGAATCGAACGTGCGCTGGAACTACGGTCACACCACCATCCCGCGCCACCTGCGCGACATCTACCTCAACGAGTACGGCATCGCCGACCTGCGTGGGCTGACCGACGAGGACTGCGTGCATGCGATGACCGCAGTCACCGAAGCCCCGTTCCAGAGCGATCTGCTGCAGCAGGCACATGCCTCGCGCAAGTTGCTGGCGGCCGCGCAACCGGATCCGGAGCGTCAGCGGCGCAACACGCCACAGGCGCTGGCGGCGGCACTGGCGCCGTTCCGCGCTGATGGCAGCCTGCCGGACTATCCGCTGGGCAGCGATTTCAACGAGATCGAGCAGGTGCTGGTGAAAGCGCTGGCCTGGCTGAAGGCCAACACGCAGACCCGCGGCGACAAGCTGCGTACGGTCTGGGCAGCGCTGCGCCAACCCGCTGGCGACGGCGATGCGGTGTACCTGCAGCGCATGGGCCTGCAAGCACCGAAGGATTTCGCAGAACGCCTGGACGCGCGACTGCTGCGGCTGGCACTGGCGCGTACCGCCTGAGAAATGGGGACGGAGGGGATTAAGTCGTTTGTGCACAAACGACTTAATCCCCTCCGTCCCCTTTTTCTTGCGGCAAAGAAAAGGCCGGCATGCGCCGGCCTTTCCTTCATTGCACCGCGAGGCTGCTTACAGCGCCTTGGCGGCTTCCACCACGTGGGCGGTGGTGATGCCGAAGTGCTTGTACAGCTGGTCGGCCGGGGCCGAGGCACCGAAGGTGTCGATACCGATCACCGCACCGTCCAGGCCAACGAACTGGCGCCAGAAACCGGTGACGCCGGCTTCCACGGCCACGCGCTTGCGCACGGCGTTCGGCAGCACCGATTCACGGTAGGCCGCATCCTGGCGCAGGAACACGTCGGTGGACGGCATCGAGACCACGCGGGTCTTGAGGCCAGCCGCGTCCAACTGGGCCTTGGCTTCGGTAGCCAGCGAGACTTCCGAACCGGTGGCGATCAGGATCACGTCCGGGGTACCGGCCGCATCGGCCAGCACGTAGCCACCGCGCTCGATCTGGGCGATCTGCTCAGCGTTGCGGGGCTGGTGCGGCAGGTTCTGGCGGCTGAACACCAGGCAGCTCGGGCCGTCCTGGCGGGTGATCGCAGCCTTCCAGCTCACCGCCGACTCGACCGCATCGCACGGACGCCACACGTCGTTGTTCGGGATGTAGCGCAGCGAAGCCAGGTGCTCCACCGGCTGGTGGGTCGGGCCGTCTTCGCCCAGGCCGATCGAGTCGTGGGTATAGACGTGGATGGCGTGGGCCGGGATCAGGGCGCTCATGCGCACGCCATTGCGGGCGTAGTCGCTGAACACCAGGAAGGTGGCGTCGAACGGAATGAAACCACCGTGCAGGGCCAGGCCGTTGGCAATCGCGGTCATGCCGAACTCGCGCACGCCGTAGTACACGTAGTTGGCGTTGGCGTCGTCGCTGGCGACCGACTTGCTGCCCTTCCACAGGGTCAGGTTGGAGTGCGCCAGATCAGCCGAGCCGCCTACGATTTCCGGCAGCAGTGGGGCATAGGCTTCGATGGCCAGCTGCGAGGCCTTGCGCGAAGCGATCGTCGGGCCTTCCGCCGCCACCTGGGCGATGTAGGCATCGGCCTTGGCAACGAAGTCGGCCGGCAGATCGCCGTGCGAACGGCGGGTCAGCTCGGCGGCTTCGCCCGGATACTGGCTGGCGTACTTGTCGAACAGCTGTTCCCACTCGGCCTGGCGCAGAGTGCCGGCGCCATTGGCGCGCCAGCCGTCATAGATCGCCTGCGGGATCTCGAACGGGCCGTACTCCCAGCCCAGCTGCTTGCGGGTGGCTTCCAGCTCGTCCTTGCCCAGCGGTGCGCCGTGGCTGGATTCCTTGCCCGCCTTGTTCGGCGAACCAAAACCAATGGTGGTGCGGCAGCAGATCAGGGTCGGCTTGTCGCTCTGCGACAGCGCGGCCTCGATGCCGGCCTTGATGCTTTCCGGGTCGTGGCCATCGACGTCGCGGACCACGTTCCAGCCGTAGGCCTCGAAACGCTCCGGGGTGTTGTCGGTGAACCAGCCCTCGACGTTGCCGTCGATGGAGATGTGGTTGTTGTCCCAGAAGCAGACCAGCTTGTGCAGGCCCCAGGTGCCGGCCAGCGAGGCGGCTTCATGCGACACGCCTTCCATCAGGCAGCCATCACCCATGAACACCCAGGTGCGGTGGTCGACCACTTCCAGCTCCGGGCGGTTGAAGCGCTGTGCCAGCAGCTTCTCGGCCAGGGCGAAGCCCACGGCGTTGGCGAAACCCTGGCCCAGCGGGCCGGTGGTGGTTTCCACGCCCGGGGTCTCGTGGCGTTCCGGGTGGCCGGCGGTGTGGCTGCCCAGCTGGCGGAACAGCTTCAGCTGCTCGATCGGCAGGTCGTAACCGCTCAGGTGCAGCAGCGCGTACTGCAGCATCGAACCGTGGCCGTTGGACAGCACGAAACGGTCGCGGTTGAACCAGTGCGGGTTGCTCGGGTTATGGCGGAGGTAGTCGTTCCAGAGGACTTCGGCGATGTCGGCCATGCCCATGGGCATGCCGGGGTGGCCGGACTTTGCGGTTTCAACCGCATCGGCGGCAAGGAAGCGGATGGCGTTGGCCAACTGGCGACGGGTAGGCTGCGTCATGGTTCTGTCGGAATCGGGAGGCGGCCGCGGACGTGCGGGCGGCCTATTGTCCCATAGTCGTCGGGCGGGGGTCAGTCCAACGTGCCTGGCAGGTGCCGGCCGTTGGCCGGCACGTCATGATCTCCGCCGGATTCCGCATGTGAAAAAGGGGTCGGAGCCCTTTCCCTGCGGAAAGGAATCCGACCCCGATCAGGTCGCCAGCAGTGGCGTTGGACTCAGTCCTGCTGCGGCCCCAGCGCCGGGCCATCGTGCGACTCGCCCTTGGCCACCAGCGTGGTCAGGGCCAGGTCACCGGTCACGTTCAGCGCGGTACGGCACATGTCCAGGAAGTGGTTCACGCCCAGGATCAGGCCGATGCCCAGCGGGTTCACGCCGACCATCGCGCAGATCATCGCCACCACCGGCAGCGAGCCCGACGGCACACCGGCAGTGCCGATGCCACCGAGGATGCAGACCGCCATCACCATGATCTGCTGGCCGATGCTCAGGTCCACGCCGAAGAACTGGGCCAGGAAGATCACCGTCACGCCCTCGAACAGCGCGGTGCCGTTCTGGTTGGCGGTGGCGCCCACGGTCAGCACGAAGCGCGACACGCGCTGCGGCAGGCCCATCTGGTCGGCCACGCGCAGCGCGGTCGGCAGGGTCGCGTTGCTGGAGGCGGTGGAGAACGCCATCACCGTCGCTTCCTGGGTATCGCGGAAGAACGACAGCGGCGAGCGGCCGGACAGCCACACCGCGGTACCGTAGGTCACGATCATGTGCAGGCCGAGTGCCAGCACCACCACGCCCACGTAGGCACCGAGGCGGATGATCAGCTCGAAGCCGAACAGTGCGGCCAGGTTGAACATGAAGCAGGCCACCGCATAGGGGGCCAGGCGGATGACCAGGTTGATCAGGGTCATCGAAATTTCGAACACGCCTTCGATGGCGCGGCGCAGCGGGGCAACCTTCTCGTTGTCGGTCAGCACCATGCCGATGCCGAACATCAGCGCGAAGAACATCAGCGACAGGATCGCACCGTTGTCCGACGCGGCCTGCAGCACGTTGCTCGGCACGATCGACAGCAGCATGTCCATGCCCTTCGGCGTGCCATGGATGCCAGCGACGATTTCCTTGCTGCGCTCGGCGTTCTCCGACAGCATCAGTGCCGCGGTCTGCGGATCGACGCCCGCGCCCGGCTTGAGCACGTTGACCAGTACCAGGCCGATGCCCACCGCGATGCCGGACAGCAGCACGGTGTAGGCCAGCGTCTTCCAGCCGATGCGGCCAAGGGCGCGGATGTCGCCCATCTCCGATACGCCCATGATCAGCGCCGAGAAGATCAGCGGCACGATCAGCATGAAGATCAGGTTGAGGAACAGGCCCGAAGCCGGGGTGGTGACGTAGTCCATTACCCACTTGGCACCGGCCTGCAGACCATCGACGCTGCCGCCCAGGGCATGCACGATCAGTCCCAGGACCAGGCCGATCGCAAAGCCGATGCCCATCTTCCAATGCAGGGGCAACTTCTTCTTGTCGGCAGCAGCTGCTGTCATACGCGGGTTTCCTCGAAAAATGAATGCACTCTAACAAAGCGCGCAAGCGGCGCCGGTTCAGGTTCGCCGCGGTGGATACAGCGGCGCCAGGCCAGTTTCGGCGGTGCCCTTGGCCGCCGACCAGTGCGGTCCGTCACGGAAGACCTCGCGCAGGCGCGCGCGCAACGATGCCAGTTCGCCCTGCCCGCCCCAACGCGCCTGCTGCAGGTCCAGCAATACCTGGCGCTGGGCCGGGTCTTCCAGCCGGGCGATGACCTGTTCGATGCGTTCCACACCAGCCATCGCACACAGCTGTGCTTCCACCTGGTCGAAACCCTCGCCATCCAGCGCGCGGCGCAGTTCGGCCACGCCGGCACGTCCGCTCGCCACAGTCGGCACAGAGGACTTTCCGGCTGCAGGCGCCGCCGCACGCGGGCGGCGACCTCTCTGCCAGCCCCAAATCAGGGTCAACAGCCACAGCAGTGCCAGGCCGATGGCCGCCGCCATCCACGGCCACGGACGCTCGGACAGGCCGCTGGCACGTGGATCAGTCGCGGCGATACGCGCGTCCTGTCCATCAGTGCCGGGCAGCGCGGCGTCGGTGTCGATCGGTGGCAACGGTGCCGGTGAGGCAGTACCAGTACCGGTGCCGGCCGCAACGGCCAGCGTCAGGTCCGGCAACTTCGCTTCCTGTGCCTTGCCGTTGCGTACATCCCACCAGGGCAGGCGCGGCCCCGGTACCACCAGCGAACCTGGCTGGCGCGGCACGATCGAATAGCGGCGAGTGACCTTCAGGCGCGGCGTGCTGCCGTTGAAGGTCTCCTCGTACTGCGCAGGCTCGGCGAACACCTGCGCCGCGTTGCCGACATCGGGGACCGGCAGGTCGGTGAACTGTGCACGGGTGGCGCCTTCGGCAACCGCTTCGACCACCACGTTTGCGGCCTCACCGGTGCGGGCACTGGTCGGCGCACTGGTGTAGCGCAGCTGCAGGCTCTGCAGGGGCAGCCACGGCTGCGCGGCCTGCGCCGGCTGTGCCTGCACCTGCAGCGTGCGGTCGGCACTGGTGGCATTCATGCGGCCGTCGCCACCGCCGAAGAAATCATCGAAGAAGCCACCCGCGCTGCGCCCGCTGAAACGCGCACCCGCGAGTCGCAACGCGCCGCTGCGCTCGGGGATCAGCAGGAAACGTCGTTCGACCACGTTGTAGCGGCGCCCGTTGACCTGGCGCACATCGGTGCGATCGTCGCCCACGCGCTGCAACGACGCACCCGCCGGGGTATCCAGCACCAGCTCGCCGGAGGCAAGCTGCGAGGCGAAATACAGGCGCACCACCACGCCCACGCTCTGCTGTACATACGGCGTATCGTCATCGACAACAGTTTCGATGAAGGCCATCGCATTGCTGTCGGGCCCCGCCACGGCGGCCGCATCGACCTGCAGCGTCAGTGGCGCGGTGCGCACACTGCCCACCTGCAGGCCCGGCACCACCAGCGCACCACTGCGCCGTGGCGTCAGCGCCACGCCATACAGGTTGCGCTGCTGCATGCTGCCATTGCTCCACTCCACCTGGCGGCTGCTGGTCTGGCCGCTCAGGTCGAAGTCGGTGCGCAATGACGTGAAGTCAGGGGCGCCCTGGTCGCTCTCAACATTGAGGGTGACCGTCTCGCCCATCGCGATGCGGTCGCGGTCCAGCCAGGCGCGCGGCTGCGCCCAGGCCATCAGCGGCAGCCACAGCAGCAGTGCCACCAGTACCTGCAGTGACCAGCGCCCGTGCATGTTGATCGCCCGCGTCATCGCCCTTCCCTCTTCCTGCGTTCGTTTTCCAGCTGGAACTTGGCCCGCAGCAATGCGCCCGGATCATCCGGCACACGTCGCATCCACGCCTCGACTGCTTGCTGCTCCTCGCGCTGGCGCGGCGTGCGGCCCTCACCGCCCGGCACTGGCTTGCCGTCCTTGTCGGCCTCACCCTCGCGCGCCTGCTGCATCGCCTGCTGCATGCGCTGACGTTGCTGTTCGTCGGCCTGCGCCTGCGCCTTGGCATCCTCCACCTGCGGCGGTGCCTGCTGGCCATCGCGGCCCCGCTCGCCGGGCTGCGGTTTCGACTGCGAGGTGTCATCGCCGGGCTTGGGTTGCCCCTGCTGGCCTGACGACGGTTGGCCCTGCCCGGGCGACGTCTGGCCCTGCTGCGGCTGCCCCTGTGGGTTCTGCTGGCCCTGCGGGCTCTGTGGTTGCTTCTGCTGCCCGTTCTGCGGCGGCTTCTGCTGATCCTGGCCCTGGCCGCCACCGGATTGCTTGCGCTTGCGTGCGGCATCGACCACGGCGCGGTTGGCCACCGCATCGGCCATGCCCGGATGCAGTGCCAGCGCACGGTCGTAGGCGGCGATCGCGTCGTCGTAGTTGCCTTCGCGCGCCAGCGTGTTGGCCAGGTTGTACCAACCGGCATCGTTGTCGATGCCTTCGAACTGTTTGCGTGCAGTGGCGAAGTCGCCCTTGCGGTACGCCTGAACCCCCTCGGCCAGGCGCTGATGCTGTACCTGGTCGCTACGCTTCCACAGCGTGCCCTGCGCGGGTTGCGAGGCCTGCGTCGCAGGCGCCTGCGCCTGCACGTCATTCATCCATGGCATCAGGCCGACCGCGAGCACTGCTGCCAGCACCGCACGACGACGGAAGGCCAGCAGTGCCAGCAGCATCACCGGCGGCAGCAGCCAGAAGCCTTCGTCACGCCACTGCTTGCCTTCGCCCGGCCGCTGCGCCGCCGTGCCCTCGCGCGCGTCGAGTACACCGAGCGCACGCAGGTCGCTGTCATCGGCGGAGATGCGTGCATAGCGGCCGCCACCTGCAGTAGCGACTGCACGCAGGCTGCCCTCATCCAGCGCAGCCTGGCGGATCTGCCCACTGCCATCGCGGTAGGCCGCACCGGCTGGCGTGCCCAGGCCCAGCACCGACACCTGCAGGCCCAGGCCGCGCGCCTGCGCCGCCGCCAGTGCCGCTTCGCTGTCTGCCTGATCGCTGACCAGCAGGATCTGCCCCTGCAGCGCACCGATCTGCCGCATCAAGCGTGTCGCCCAGTCGATGCCGCGGTCGGCACGCTGGCCATCACGCGGCATCACGTCCGGCGACAACGCATCCAGATACAGCGCGACGTTGCTGCCATCGTCGGTGAGCGGGGCCACGGTGTAGGCGTCATCGGCGTACACCACCAGACCCACCTGTCCGCCCCGGCGCGCGCGCAGCAACTCGCCCAGTTTCGCCCGCGCCTGCAGCAGGCGTGACGGTGGCAGATCGGTTGCCGTGATCCGGCTGGACAAGTCCAGCACCACCAGCAGCGGTGCGCTGGCCTGGAACATCGGTTGCGCCTGTTGGCGCCAGCTCGGCCCCGCCATTGCCAGCGATGCCAGTGCCCAGCCGAGCAGCAACACCCAGGGCAAACGTGCCCGCCGCCTTGCACCGGCGGCCAGCAGGTGCGGCAACAGGTGCGCGTCCACCGCCTGCCGCCACACATCACTGCGCCGTTGCCGGTACAGCGCCAACGCGATGATCAGCGGCAGCGCCAGCAGTGCCCACAACCACTCGGGCCGCAGAAAGTGCAGCGCGTTCCAATCGGGAAGATTCGAAGCAAACGCGATCATCGGCGACGCTCCGGCCACAGCCATGCCAATGCGCCCAGCAGCAATGCCAGGCCCAACGGCCACGCATAGCGTTCCTCGCGCGGGCGCAGGCTCGGCCCCTTTGCGGCGACCGGCTCCAGGCGATCGAGCTCGGCATAGATGCCGGCCAGCTGCGCGGTGTCCCGCGCACGGAAGAACTGGCCACCGGTCATGCTGGCGATCTTCTTCAGGGTGGCCTCATCGACCGGATCCTGGTCGGTGGAAATCGGGATACCAAACAAGCGCATGCTGCCATCGCCGCCAAACGCGACCGTGTGGATGCGCACGCCTTCGGCACGCGCCACTTCCGCGGCGCGCAGCGGCTCCAGCACACCGGCATTGCTGACACCATCGGTCAACAGGATCAGTACGCGCTGCCCCTCCGGCTGGCTGCGCATGCGCTTCACTGCCAGGCCGATGGCATCACCGATGGCGGTCTCGCGCCCGGCCAGGCCGACCACGCTGTCGCGCAGCTGGTCGCGCACGCTGGCCAGGTCCGCGGTCAGCGGCGTGAGCGTGTAGGCGCGGTCGCCGAAGATCAGCAGGCCGACGCGGTCGCCGGCACGACGATCAAGGAAGTCGGCAAGCACGGCCTTGGCCGCGGTGAGGCGATCGACCGCCTGGCCGCCCAGCACCATGTCGCCCTCGCCCATGCTGCCGGACACATCCATCGCCAGCATCATCTGCCGCCCCTGCTGCGGCGGCGTGATGGCTTCGCCCAGCTGCTGCGGTCGCGCCAGCGCGATGCACAGTGCACACCAGCCCAGCCACAGCAGCAACGTGCGCAACCACGACACTTCAACACGGCCGCCACCAGACAGCGCTTCCAGTTCGGCAGCCGCATAAGGCACACGCAGTGCGGCGCCCGGTTCTGCACGGCGCTTCCACCAGTGCATCAGCAGCGGCAACGGCAGCGCCAGCAGGGCCAGCGGCCACGCCAGCTGCAGGTCCGGCCATGGCCAGTAACTTGCCAGCAGGTTCATCGGCGACGCTCCAGCAGCATCGCCAGATAGCGCTCGCGGGCCCAGCTGCGCACAGCCGCCACGTCGTTGCTGTCGACGCGCGGGCGATACGCGCCTTCGGCCAACAGGCTGCGGCGCGCATCGGGCAAGGTGCCCTGCGGGTCCAAGCGTTGCCACCAGGCATCATCGCGCAACGATTCGCTGCCCGGCTTCGCATGGCGTGCGGCACGGCGCAGCAGTCCTGCGATGGCCGCCAGTTCGGCCGCGGCGTCGCTGGTAGTTGCCAGTTCCTGATCGAACTGCTGCAACCAACGCTGGCGACGGCGGCGACGTCGCCACATCAGCACGGCGATCACCAGCAGCACCAGCGCGACCACCGCGCCGATCATCAGGTAACCGGGGGCTGGCGGCCACCAGGACGGTGCCGGTGGCAGCTGCACATCGCGCAACGGCAGCGCGGCGCTCATGCCGGCACCTCGGTCGGTGACGGCGCCAGCCAGGCGTCGCTGGGCGCATCGGTGGACAGCACCTGCACATCAACACGGCGTGCGCCGAGCTGGCGCCGCAGTTCCTGCAGCGGCTCGACGAAGTGTGCCTGCCAGTGCGCCTGCACCTCGCTGCGACGCAGGTCGAGACCGATACGCTGCTGCGCGGTCTGGAACTGCAACGCCGCCGAGGGAGGATGCAGTTCCAGCGGATCGACCAACAGCACCAGGCTGAGGTCGTGATGCTGGGCCAGCGCGCTCCAGCGCGCCGGTGGAATGCGGATGGCCTGCTGCGGATCGGCCAGCACCAGCATGCGTGCCCCCGGGCGCAGCACGCGACCGGCATGATCCAGCGCGCGCTCCAGGCCCAGATCGTCGGCTGGCGGCTGTGCGTACCAGCGGGTCAGCGCGTCGAGCACGCGCAGCACGCCGCGTGGACCACCTGAGGGGGCGATCGGCGCTTCGCGGTCGCTGCCACGCAGCGCACCCACGCGATCGCCACGGCGCTGCGCCGACCACGCGGCAACAGCACCCGCGCGTGCGGCCTGCACCGATTTGAAGCGCACGCGGGTACCGAAGTACAGCGCCGGCGACGTGTCGGCCACGATCAGGCTCACCCGCTCGCGCTCGGCCTGGAACAGTTTGGTATGGGCGCGGCCGGTGCGTGCCGTCACGCGCCAATCGATGTGGCGCGCGTCGTCGCCGGCCACGTATTCGCGCGACTCGGCGTACTCCATGCCGCGGCCGCGCAGTGGGGACGGTGCCTGGCCCGCGTTGCCGGTGCGGCCACGGCGCGGCGGCGGCGGACGCTGTGCCAGCCGGCGCAGCGCGACCAGTTCGGCCAGCTGTGGGCGCAGCCCGTCACCTTCGAGCGCAGACGGGGCCTGTTCCAGGGATGGATCGGTCATGCGCAGGCTCAGGGTGCCGGCACCCGGGCCAGCAGCTCCTGCACCAGGCGCTCGCCATCCCAGCCCTCGGCGGTGGCTTCATAGCTGGGCAGCACGCGATGGCGCAGCACGTCGGCGGCGACTGCGCGCACATCGTCGGGCGTGACGAAGTCACGGCCGGCCAACCACGCCCGCGCGCGGGCGCAGCGCTCCAGTGCGATGGAGCCGCGCGGGCTTGCCCCCCAGGCGATGCGGCGGCCGAGGCCGGCGTCATAGCGCGAGGGATCACGCGACGCCAGCACCAGTTCGATCAGGTAGCGCTCCAGTGCCGGCGCCATGTGCAGGTCCAGCACTTCGCGGCGGGCGTCGAACACATCCTGCATCGGCAGCTTCTCCGGTGCCGGTGCCGCCTCGCCCAGCGCGCCACGGGCACGCTCGCGGGCCAGCCGCAGGATCTCCGATTCGGCGGCCTGGTCGGGGTAGCTGATGCGCACATGCATCAGGAAACGGTCCAGCTGCGCTTCCGGCAGCGGGAACGTGCCTTCCTGCTCGATCGGGTTCTGCGTGGCCATCACCAGGAACAGCGACGGCAATGCGTAGGTGTGGCGACCAACCGTGACCTGGCGCTCACCCATCGCTTCCAGCAGCGCCGACTGCACCTTGGCCGGCGCACGGTTGATTTCGTCGGCCAGCAGGATCGGGTGGAAGATCGGCCCGGGTACGAACTCGAAGCGGCCTTCCTGCGGGCGCCAGATCTCGGTGCCGGTCAGATCGGCCGGCAGCAGGTCGGGGGTGAACTGCACGCGGGCAAAGTCTGCTTCCAGGCGCGAGGCCAGTGCACGGATCGCCGTGGTCTTGGCCAGGCCCGGCGCGCCCTCCACCAGCAGATGGCCGTCGGCCAGCAGCGCGATCAGCAGGCGTTCGACCAGGGCCGCCTGGCCGACGATCTCGGTCGACAACGCATCGCGCAACTGGGTGAACGCCGCATGCAGGCGGGAAGTGGCCGGCGCGGGCGGCGGCGAGACAGATTCGGGCATCGGCGGTGGCAGGTTCATGGGGGCCTTTGACCGGCGCAGGACGGCACGGGTTCCCGACATCATCGCAGGGTGCCCTGCGATTGGCATCAAGAACGGCTGAACGGCCCATCCACGCATGGCGTGGATCTACCTGTGGAAACGAAGAAGGGCCGCGCATGGCGGCCCTTCTTCGTTTCGCGGGTGGCGCGGGCTCAGTTCTGCTTGGCCACGCGCAGCACCTTCGGGGTGACGAACACCAGCAGCTCGGCCTTGTCCTTGTTGCGGCCGCGCTTCTTGAACAGGTTACCCAGGAACGGCACGTCGCCCAGGAACGGCACCTTGCTGATGCTGTTGCGATCGGTGAACTCGTAGACGCCACCGATCACCACGGTCTGCCCATCCTCGACCAGCACCGCGGTGTTGACTTCGCGACGGTTGATCGACGGCACGGTGCCGTAGCCCTCCAGCTGGATCAGCTGGTCGACTTCGTCCTTCTTCACCTGCATGTTGAGGAACACGCGGTTGTCGTTGGTGATGGTCGGGGTGACCTTCAGCTCCAGCACCACTTCCTTGAACTGCACGTTCGGCGTCGCCACGCCGCCAGCGGTACCACCGCTGATGGTGACGTAGCCGATTTCCTTGCCCTGCTTGATCATCGCTTCGCGCTGGTTGGTGGTGACCACGCGCGGGTTGGAGATCACCTCGCCTCGCGATTCCTGCTGCATGGCCGACAGCTCCACGTCCAGCAGGTAACCGGCATTGAGGATCGACAGTGCCAGCGAACCCGGGTTGCTGGCGGCCGCCACCGGCAGGTTCCAGTTCAGGCCACGGGTGATCGCCGAGCCGGACTTCACCGGCGGCGGGCCGATCCGGCCACCCGCGTCCCAGTCGCGCTCGGCCTTGGCATTGGCCAGGTCGGTCGCAACCTGCGACTTGCGGGTCTCGGCATTGGCATCCAGGCTGCCGCTGAAGTACACGTTGTCACGGCTGCCGCTGACACCGAACTTCGCGCCGAGTTCGCGGGCGAAGGTATCGGTGGCGATGACGATGCGGCTTTCGATCAGCACCTGGTCGACCGGGCGGTCGATCACGTTGATCAGCTCGCGCATGCGCGCGATCTTCTTCGGAATGTCGCTGATCATCAGCGTGTTGGTGCGCTCGTCGGCCACGATGCGGCCGCGCGAGGACAGGAAGCCACTGTCTTCCTGCGAGGAGGAACCACCACCACCGCCACCACCACCACCGCCACTGCCGCCGATGCCCTTGGCCTCGGTCAGCGCTTTGAAGATCTGCGTGGCGCTGTGGTAGTTGATCTGGATGTAGTCGGTCTGCAGGTCTTCGCGGTTCTCGATGGCGATGCGCGCGTCTTCCTTCTCCTGCTCGAACTTGGCCAGTTCAGCCTGCGGAGCCACCCAGATCACGCTGCCGTCGCGACGCTTGTCCAGGCCCTTCGCGCGCAGCACGATGTCCAGCGCCTGGTCCCACGGCACATTGACCAGGCGCAGGGTCACATTGCCCTGCACCGAGTCGGACGCAACCACGTTCAGGTTGGACTCCTCGGCGATCAACTGCAGCACGGTGCGCACCGGCACGTCCTGGAAGTTGAAGGTCACCGGCTTGCCGGTGAAACCGCGCTGGCCGACGGCCTTGGCCGCCTGGGTGACGCTGCCGGCGGTGACCGCACCGACGGCGGCCTGGGCCTGCCGCGGGCTGATCTCGACCACGTACTCGTTGCCGCTCTGGTAGGCCAGCGATTCCACTGCACCGCCGGTGCTCAGCACCAGCTGGGTGCCGGCACCGGACGGCTTGGCGTCGATGCGCTGTACCGGCGTGGCGAAGTCGGTGACGTTCATCGGCTTCTGCAGGTTGGCCGGCAGTCGGGCATTGCCGACGTCGACCACGACGCTGTTGCCCTGCGTGCGCAGGTCAGGGATCGCGCCCTGCCCATCGAACTGCACGATCAGGCGCCCGGCGCCGTCATCGCCACGCTTGAAATCGATCTTGGCCACCGACAGGCCTGCCGGCGCGGCGGCCGGTGCCACGGTGGCGCCCACCGGCTTTTCCGCCGGTGCGGCAGCCAGCGCCGGAGCGCAGGCCAGCATCAGCGCGACTCCCAGCGCGCTGACACGGTTCAAGGTAGAGCGCCGGATGGGACGCAGCCCCTTGGCTTGGTGAAAGGTCATCGTGCTATCCCCAGTAAACGATCATTGATCTTCAAGCGAGAGCGTTGCCGGCCGTTCCAGCCAGCCACCCGCGCCATCCGGCACCAGTTCGATCAGCTCCACGCGGTCTTCGAAGACCGCCGTGACCCGCCCGTCGCTCTGCCCCAGGTAACCGCCCGGGCGAACCCGGTAGGTGACCTTGTCCGGCCCCATCACCAGCGCCACGGTGCCTGCACCGGTGCCGATGGTGCCGACCATGTCCAGCGCATCCAGCGGGAAGCCTTCCAGCGGCTCCTTGCGTCGGTTCGGGTCCGGTCGCAATCCGCCGTTCCCCTGCTGCGGATTGGTCCAGGCATCGGTGAACGGATCGCGCATGCCCTGCGCGGAGTATTCAAAGGTCTCGAACTGCTGCATCACCGGCAGCGGCTCCAGCGGTTGCGCCGGTCGCGCACGCTCGCCTTCCACCCACTTCTCAAGATTCGGTGCGTCGCCGGGCGTGCTGGTCACGCCACGGCCGCAACCGGCCAGCAGCAGTACAGCCAGCACCATCGCACCACGTACGGTCTGCGCGCGCATCACTTCTTGCCCTCCTTGCCAGCGTCGGCCGCCTGCTGCGCCTGCACTTCGGTCTCGTCCAGGTAGCGGTAGGTCTTGACCGTACCGGACAGTTCCAGTGCACCGCTGCGGACGTTGCCGCCGGTCTTTTCCTTGGGCTTGAGGTTGATGTCATGCATGGTCAGGATCACCACCCGCGGCAGCGAGGCCACGCCACTGACGAACGCGCCGAACTGGTGGTAACTGCCCACCATGCGCAGCTTGATCGGCTTTTCGGCGTAGAACTCCTTGATCTGCTCCTGCTCCGGTTCGAACAGCTCATTGGTCAGGCCGCTGGACAGCGCGGTCTGCGAGATGTCGATGATCAGGTCGGGCATTTCGGTCTTGCTCGGCAGCTGCCGCAGCATCTGCTGCAGCACCTGCTCCATCTGCGCCAGCTGCTGCTTCAGCGGCCCCAGGTTCACCGCGCGTTCCTGCTGCTTGGTGAACTCGGTGCGCAACTCGACTTCCTTCGATTCCAGGCCGGCCAGTTCCTCGCGCTTGCCGCTGATCAGCAGCATCCACGCCACGAACATGATGACCAGCGCCAGCAACGAGCAGAAGACGATCTTGGCCTTCTGCGGCCAGTTGCCGATGTCGTTGAAATCCAGGTTCTTGATGTCGATCTTCTGGCTCATGCGCGGTCCCCCTGCAGCAGCGCATTGAAGGCCTGCGGCGGCTGCGCCAGGCGGCTGCCCTCAGGCTTCGGGGCAGGTGCCGGGGCCGGCGCGGCAGCCGGAGCGGCCGGCTGGTTGGGCTTGGCCGGAGCGGCCGACGGTGCAGCAGCAGGTGCGGCAGGTGCCGGCGGCGGGCCTGCCGCAGGAGCTGCAGGCGTCGCGGCATCCGGACCTGCGGCCAACGGAGCCACCGGTGCCGGAGCAGCCGTCGCCACCGAGCCATCGGCGTTCAGGCCCGGCGTCGCCGAAACCTCTTCGCTCTGTGCCGGCAGCTTCACCTTGACCACGAACACGTAGGGCAGCGCCTTGATGTCGGCCAGCGGGCCGGCCTTGCCGTCCTTGTCCTTCTCCGGGTCACGCGCTTCGATGATCGACAGCTCCGGGTTGGTCATCCAGCCGGAGGTCTCCAGGTTGCGCATGTAGGCCGAAACGCGGGCGTTGGACTGGGTGCGGCCTTCCAGCGTCAGCACATCCCCTTCCTGCTTCAGCGCGGTCAGCACCACGCCGTCGGGAATGGTGCGCACCAGCGCGTCGAACAGGTGGACCATCTGCGAGCGCTTGGCCTGCAGTTCCTCGATCACCTTCTTGCGGGCCAGCAGTCGTTCCTTCTGCGCGTCGAGACGATCAATCTCCTTGTTCTGTTCCTTGACCTTTTCGATCTCGGCTTCCAGATAGGCGTTGCGGTCCATCTGGCCGCTCACCTGGCGGTCGTAATAGAACCAGATCATCAGCGACAACAGCAGGCCACCGACGGCGGCCATGCCCAGCATTGCGTAGAACTCGCGCTGGCGTTGCTTGCGCCGCTCGGCGCGCCAGGGCAATAGATTGATGCGTGCCATCAGTCAAAGCTCCTCAGCGCCAGACCGGTCGCGATCATCAGCGCGGGGGCATCCTGGGCCAACGCATGCGCGTTCACCTTCGGCCCCAGGGTCATCTGCGCCAGCGGGTTGGCGACCACGGTTGGCACACCCAGCTGTTCCTCGACCATCTCCGGCAGGCCACCCAACACGGCGCAACCGCCGGCCAGCACGATGTGATCGACGCGGTTGAATTCGCTGCCCGCATAGAAGAACTGCAGCAGGCGGCTGATCTGCTGGACCGTGGCTTCCTTGAACGGCTCCAGCACTTCCATCTCGTAGCTTTCCGGCAGGCCGCCCTGGCGCTTGGCCAGCCCGGCTTCCTCGTAGCTCAGGCCATAGCGGCGCATGATCTCGTCGGTCAGCTGCTTGCCACCGAACACCTGCTCGCGGCTGTAGAGGCTACGGCCGCCGCGCAGGACATTGAGGGTGGTCATGGTGGCGCCGATGTCGACCAGCGCAACCACGCCGTCGATGGACACCGGCAGCTCGCTGGCGACCAGAGCGTAGGCGTTCTCGACCGCGAAGGCCTCCACGTCCATCACCTTGGCCTGCAGGCCACCGAGTTCCAGTGCGGACTGGCGAAGTTCGACATTCTCCGAACGCGACGCGGCCAGCAGCACCTGGACCATCTCCGGGTTGTTCGGGATCGACCCGATCACCTCGAAGTCCAGGTTCACTTCCTCGATCGGATACGGAATGTAGTTGACCGCTTCCAGCTCGATCTGGGCTTCCATGTCGTTTTCGTCGAGATCGGCCGGCATCGGGATCACCTTGGTGATCACCGCCGACCCCGCGACGGCGGCAGCGGCCAGTTTGGCCTTGCTGCCTGAACGGTTCATCGCCCGGCGGATGGCCTCACCCACGGCCTCCACTTCAACGATGTTCTTCTCCACCACCGCATTCGGCGGAAGAGGTTCCACAGCGTAATGTTCCACGCGGAAACGATTGCCGCTGCGGGACAGCTGCAAAAGCTTTACCGCAGTCGAACTGATGTCGACGCCAACAAGCGGCGACTGACTTTTTGGGATGAGCCCCACGGTTTCTCCCCTGCCGACGGGCACTTGGACGCAAGAGCTGCGTCCGCGCATTAATAACGTATTCTTAGCAAATGACAACCGCCCTGCTGTGAAATCCCTCACGGATTCACGAAGCAGCCCCTGGCAATTCCCCTTGCGCTCCCCGGTGCCGACCCCAGCCGCCACCTTGCGTAATCTATACTCTGCGACCACGAAATTCGCAATCGGAATCTGAACCCGATGACTCGACTCCGCCGCTGGCTGCGCTGGATCTTCCTGATTGTCCTGGTCCTGGCGCTGATCGGCGCGGCCGCCGTGGGCGGTCTGTACTATGCCGTTTCCTCCAAGCTTCCCGACGTGCAGACCCTGCGCGACGTGGAAATGCAGGAGCCGATGTACGTCTATGCTGCCGACGGCAAGCTGATGGCGGTGTTCGGCGAGACCCGGCGTACCCCGATCACCATGAAGGACGTGCCGGAAAAGCTGAAGCAGGCGTTCCTGGCGACCGAGGACGCCCGCTTCTACGAGCACGGCGGTGTGGACTACATGGGTATCGGCCGCGCGGTGTGGCTGCTGGCCACCACCAGCGACAAGCGCGTGCCGGGTGGTTCCACCATCACCCAGCAGGTCGCCCGCCAGTTCTTCCTCAGCTCCGAGTACAGCTACACCCGCAAGCTGGCCGAGATCCTGCTGGCGCGGAAGATCGAGTCCGAGCTGAGCAAGGACGAGATCTTCGAGCTGTACCTGAACAAGAGTTTCTTCGGCAACCGCGCCTACGGCGTGGCCGCTGCCGCCGAGTTCTACTACGGCAAGAAGCTGAACGAGCTGGATCTGGATGAGATGGCCTCGCTGGCCGGCATCCCCAAGTTCCCCTCGTCGGGCAACCCGATCTCCAACCCGGAACGTGCCCGCCAACGCCGCGACAACTACGTGCTGCAGCGCATGGCCGACCTGAAGTTCGTCAGTCAGGCCGAGGCCGACGCGGCCAAGGCCGTGCCGATGCACGCCACCGCGCATGAGCCGCCGGTGCAGGTCGATGCCCCGTACGTTGCCGAGCTGGTGCGCCAGGAAATGATCGCCCGCTTCGGCGGCGACGTGGTCAACAAGGGTTACCACGTCACCACCACGATCGACTCCACCCTGCAGACCGCCGCCAACCTGGCCATCCGCGATGGCCTGCTGCTGTACGACCACCGCCACGGCTGGCACGGCGTGGAGAAGCAGGTGCAGCTGGGCGCCGGCGACGATACCGCCGCCCTGGCCGAGCACCTGCGCGGCATGTTCGGCCAGGCCGGCCTGCTGCCGGCGATCGTCGCCAGCACCGGTGCCGACGGCAGCGCTACCGTGGTGCTGGCCAACCGCACCGAGATCGTGCTGCCGGCCGGTGCCGCCAAGTGGACCAACAAGACCCCAGGCAAGCTGGTGCAGCGCGGCGACATCGTGCGCGTGCGCGCCGGCGCCAAGGAAGGTGAGTGGCTGCTGGACCAGATCCCGCGCGGCCAGTCCGCACTGGTCTCGCTGGATGCCCACAACGGCGCACTGAAGGCGCTGGTCGGTGGCTTCAGCTTCTCCGGCAACAAGTTCAACCGCGCCACCCAGGCCCGCCGCCAGCCGGGTTCGAGCTTCAAGCCGTTCGTCTACGCGGCCGCCTTCGACAAGGGCTACAACCCGGCCTCGATCGTGCTCGACGCCCCGGTCGTGTTCCGCGATCGCCGCGGCAAGACCTGGGCCCCGCAGAACGACGGCGGCGGTTTCCGCGGCCCGATGCGCCTGCGTGAAGCGCTGGTGCAGTCGCGCAACCTGGTCTCGGTGCGCCTGCTCGATGGCATGGGCGTGGACTATGCGCGCAAGTACATCAGCGAGTTTGGCTTCGCCGAATCTGAGCTGCCGCCGAACCTGTCGATGTCGCTGGGTACCGCCTCGCTGACCCCGCTGTCGGTGGCGCGTGGCTACGCCGTGTTCGCCAATGGCGGCTCGCTCGTGGATACCTGGCTGATCGACCAGGTCAATGACCGCGACGGCAACCTGGTGTTCAAGGAAAACCCGGCGCTGGCCTGCCGCGACTGCGCCGGCAGCAGTGGCCAGCCGGTCAACCAGGTGGTGGACGGCTTCAACTTCGGTGCCCCCGCCCCGAAGGTGGACCCGGCTGCAGCCGCCAAGGCCGAAGCCAAGACCGAAACCCCGGCCGCGCCGGTCAACCCGGATGCCCGCACTGCCCCGCGCGCGATCGACGCCCGTACCGCCTACCAGCTGGTGTCGATGATGCGCGACGTGGTCCAGCGCGGTACCGGCGTGCAGGCCAAGGTGCTCGGCCGCGAGGACGTGGGCGGCAAGACCGGCTCCACCAACGACCACCGCGACGCCTGGTTCTCCGGCTTCGGCGGGCCGTACGTGACCACCGTGTGGGTGGGCCGCGACGACTTCCGCTCGCTGGGTTACCGCGAATACGGTGGCAAGGCCGCCCTGCCGATCTGGATCGACTACATGCGCACCGCGCTGAAGGACACCCCGATCGCGCAGAACGAGCCGCCCAGCGGCATGGTCCAGGCCACCCTCAACGGCGCGACCGAGTGGGTGAAGGTGGAAGACATGGACCGCCTGACCGACTACGACCTGAACCTCAATACGCCGCAGGCCGACGCCGCCGCGTTCGATATCTTCTGAGGAAGAGTGTGGTGGGTGCCAACCTTGGTTGGCACCGATGCGGCTCTGGTAGAGGCCAACCTCGGTTGGCGCCCTGTGCCGACCAAGGTCGGCACCTACCAAAACGTCGGTGGATGCCAACCGTGGGTTGGCACCGATGCTGCCCCTGGTAGCCGCCAACCTTGGTTGGCGCCCTGTGCCGACCAAGGTCGGCACCTACCAGAGCGTTGGTGGGTGCCAACCTTGGTTGGCGCCCCGTGCCGACCAAGGTCGGCACCTACCAAAGCGTTGGTGGGTGCCAACCGTGGGTTGGCATCGACGCTGCCCCTGGTAGCCGCCAACCTTGGTTGGCGCCCTGTGCCGACCAAGGTCGGCACCTACCAGAGCGTTGATGGGTGCCAACCGTTGGTTGGCACCGATGCTGCTCTGGTAGCTGCCAACCTTGGTTGGCGCCCCGAGCCGACCAAGGTCGGCAACTACCAGAGCGGTTGCATCCGCCATACCCACGCAGATGTCACATCCGTGCGCTAGTCTGTAGCCAGGTCGCAACAGGGAGTCATCGCATGCATCGCGCCCGTCAGCATGCTGCCAGCCAGACCCGCGAGCGGCGTCACCGCCTCGCCCACGAAGCCGCCCGCCTGATGGCCGAAGGCGGCATCCGCGACTACCACCAGGCCAAGTTGAAGGCCGCCAGCCGGCTCGGCATCCACGACGATGCCTCCCTGCCCCGCAATACCGAGATCGAGGACGCCCTGCGCGAGTACCAGCGGCTGTTCTCCGGGCCCCAGCACGGCAACGAACTGCAGCGCCGCCGCGAAGCCGCGATGCGCGCGCTGGAGTTCCTGCACGGCTTCGCGCCGCGCCTGGCCGGCCCCGTGCTGGACGGCACCGCCGATGCCAACAGCCCCGTGCAGCTGCACCTGCACAGCGACGACCCGGAAGCCGTGCACCGCTTCCTGGACGAACACGGCATTCCCGCCGAGTCGCGGACGCGTCGCCTGCGCATGGACCGCGAGCGCTGCCTGGACGTGCCGGTGTGGGTATTCAGTGCCGAAGAGTTGACCTTCGACCTGGCCGTGCTGCCGTACGACGCCCTGCGCCAAGCGCCGCTGTCACCGGTGGATGAGAAGCCGATGCGACGCGCGTCGGTGGCGCAGCTGCGGCAGGTGCTGGCCGAGGCGGAGATCACCGCGTACATCGGCGGGTGACGGTAGCGCCGTTCTTGGTGGGTGCGGACCGTTGGTCCGCGCTCGCCTTTGGTAGGTGCGGACCGTTGGTCCGCACGGTCCTTCAGGCGTCCGGATACCTGACCGAAGTGCAGTCGAGCATGGCTCAAGCCCGTCTACCGCAGCTCATGCGGCTCCTTTGCATCGCCAGTCAGCAGGCGTGCCAGCCACGGCGCACCCGCGCGCCGTGGGTACTCCACCATCATCCGGGCGTGCGTGTCCTGCAGATCAGCCAACAGCCAGGTCTGGTTGTAGACGTCGCCGAACGCGTCGGACCAGGCCGTCTGTATCCGCGCGCGCTCACCCCCGTTGAGGTTGGGCATCCTGTCCAGCGGCACCTCCAGCACCGGCGCCAGCGCCTCGTTGATGGCCGTGTTTTCCGCCTGCGCTGCGCGGAGCAGTGACAGCCGATGCTTCAGCTGCCAGCACGGGTACGGGAAGCAGCTGCCCGTGGCCTCGATGTACGCCGCCATGTCGGCCAGCATATGGGCTTTCAGCTGCCACACCATCGCACTGTCCAGCAGCTCCCGTACCCGCATCGTGCGCAGCGTACCGGCCCGGACTTCTTCCGGCGTGGTGAACGGCTCGCCGGGTGTGGTGCCGCCATGTTGCACCAGCACGATGCGATGAATCGCTTCGCCGGTGATGTTCTCCACGCGCAGCGCTGCCACCTCCGGGTGCACGCGCGGCGGCGGCACGCTCACCACCCGCCAGTGGTACCAGAGCACCAGCACCATGCCGGTCAGGCACAGCAGGGTGAACAGCACCCAGCTGTCCAGATTCCGGGTGTAGTAGAAGTACCGCGCCCGCCACAGATAGAACGTGCGGTAGCTGATGAATCTGCTTACCCAACCATACATTGCCATCTCCTCGGCAAGGACCCCGGCGCGACGGGGTGGATTACGCGCGTCACGCCAGGGCTCCATGGCTTACCAGCCGATGCCCACACCGACGCCCATGCTGCGCTCACCGCTGTTGGTGAACGCACCATTGAGGCTGAAGGTGGCCGAGCCCTTCTCGTTGAGCACGCGCTGGTAGCCCACCGCCATCGCCGACTCACCCTCGCTGTAGCCCACGCCCGCACCGAGGCGGTTGTAGGTGGCCAGGCCGGCGGTGTTCATCGCCATCGCGCTCTGCGCACTACTCATCGCCGCCATGCGGTTGAAGCGCTTGTCCATCTTGTCCAGGCGGCGCTCGAAGTTGCTGATCGCACCATCGGTGTACTCGTTGGCACGGGCCAGCATCTTCTCCAGTTCTGCGGTGTCGACCTGCGGCTTGGGCGTGTCGTCCTTGTTGGCCTTCGGCTGCGGTGTGGGCTTGTCGCCCTCGCCTACCGAGGCGACCTGCTGGGAGTCCTTGCCTCCCGGAAGCACAGGAGTTTCCTCGGTCTGCGGCTTCGGCACCGAGGACGACGCCAGTGCACGCGGTGCCGGGGCATCGTCGATGCGCTGCTCCAGCCCATCCATGCGGCCATTGAGCTGCTGCTGCATCGAATGCAGCTGGCCACCGTTGACTGCGTCGCGGCTGCCTGGCGCCACTCGGCCGTCGGCAAGATTGGTCAGCACCATGCCGTTAACGCCATTCAGCGCGATCTGGCTCATGCCGTCGGCACGGGCGGAAGGTGAATCCTGGAAAATCGAATTGAGCTGACCTTCCACCTTGTCCGCGCGACGCCCGGCGGTGATGACGGCGCCATCGAGTGCCATCAACGCATCCTCGACGGTGTTCTGCGTACCGCCCTGCACCGTGTAGGTCGGGGCGATGATGTTGCCATTGGCATCCATGCCTGCGCTTCCGCCGAGGGTGGCGATGGAGTCCTTAAGCTGGGAGACGGTGGTGGCGTCGTGGTCAGCTGTACCGCGCGCGACGTTTACGAGACGACGCTGAAGCAATCCGGCCCCGAATGAAACAACATTAACCTCGGAAGCAACAGAACCCGCACCGATAGCCACACTGTTCGAAGCCGTCTTCTCGACGGCACTCCCTGCCCCTAAAGCCACGCCGTTGCCCGCCTCAACGCTTGAAAACACGCCGAGCGAAAATCCATTCTCTGCAGCAGCATCAACATAAGCAGCTCGTCCCAGCGACACCGAATTTTTCGCTAGAGCAGCCGCAAAGCTACCAACTGCAACAGCCCCTTCCGATGTCATCGAGGCTTCGGCAGAGTCCCCAATAGCAACCGCTACCAGGCCGGCCTTGGCACCCTGGTTCGGCCCACCACTGCCGACATGCAAGAACTTGGACTGTTCCGCAATCGATCCAATTCGATCAATAGCTTCCTGTGCTGAGCGTTTAGCTCCATTCGCAACTTCACTCACCGCATACAACTGCTTGCCGTTGATCGCATCCGAGCTATCCGCATTCAACGTCCCATCCGAAACACCAGTGATTGTCCGACTTCCACCTGCACTGTTGCGCACATCCAGTACTGTACCGCCGTTCTTCTCGCCCAAGCGCACGCTGCCAGACGCAGATACCTGCGCCACCAGTCCACCCAGCGCCGCTGTCTCGGCCAGCGCCTTGGCCGCATCCGTCTTTGCCACGCCAGCTTCCGTAGCCGCAGACCTTGCAATGCCCTCCACCGTCGCCACCTTGTCATTGGTCGCGTTGAGCTGCCTCCCGTTGACGGCCTCATAGCTGCTGGCGCTGACCACACCATCGGCCACGCCGGTCAGCCTCCGATTCGCGTTTGCGCTGTTGCGCACATCCAACACGGTACCGCTGTTCTTCTCACCGATCCGGACATTACCGCTGGCACTGGCCTGGCTGAGCAGCCCGTTGAGCGTTCCAACCTGGGTCAGAGCGGTGTTCGCAGTAGTCTTGGCTTCACTGGCGTCACTCAGTGCGGTGCTGACGTTGCTGTTGGTGGTGTTGAGCTGCCGACCCGTCACCGCATCGGTGCTGGTGGTGGACAACGCTGCGTCCGCGACTCCGGTGATCTTGCGGCTCGCATTGGCGCTGTTCCGCACGTCCAGAACGGTGCCGCTGTTGGCTGCGCCCAGGCGGACATTGCCCGAGGTAGCGGTCTGGCTCAGAAGCCCGGAGAGCGTGTTGGCCTTGGTCAGCGCGCTGTCTGCGCTGGTCTTCGCAGTGTCAGCAACGGATCGGGCGGCCGTGACATTACTGTTGGTCGCATTCAACTGTTTGCCTGATACAGCCTCAGTGCTTGTGGCGCTGATCGTGGCGTCTGCCACACCCGTGATCTTGCGGTTGGCGTTTGCGCTGTTTCGGACGTCCAGTATGGTGCCGCTGTTGCTTCCGCCTACACGGACGTTACCTGAGGCGGACGTCTGGCTCAGCAGTCCAGAGAGCGCACTCGCTTTCGACAATGCACTATCCGCGTTGGTCTTCGCGGAGTCTGCGACGGATCGGGCGGCCGTGAGGTTGCTGTTGGTGGCGTTAAGCTGCTTGCCCGAAACGGCCTCAGTGCTTGTGGCGCTGAGCGTGGCGTCAGCCACGCCCGTGATCTTGCGGTTGGCGTTAGCGCTGTTGCGGACGTCCAGCACAGCACCGCTGTTGCTGCCGCCCAGGCGGACATTGCCAGATGCGGATGTTTGGCTCAGCAATCCACCCAGCGTGTTCGCTTTGTTCAGCGCATTGTCTGCATTGGTCTTCGCGGAGTCGGCCAAAGAACGTGCGGCAGTGACATTGCCATTGGTGGCATTCAGCTGCTTGCCCGTCACCGCGTCCGAACTCGTGCTGTTGAGTCGCGCGTCTGCCACATTCACTACTCGGCGCTTGGTACTGCTGTTGCCAACAGAGACCGTGTTCGCCTCGTTGGCGACCGAGCGCACACCCAATGCCACAGATCCCGACATGGAAGCGCTTGCTTCATAGCCCATTGCCATCGCGTCGTAGGACGCAGTGGACTTGTTGCCCACAGCGATGGCACCTGAATAGCCACTGGTACCGGCACGGGCATCTCCCCCCAACGCAATGCCACCGATACCGCCCCCGGTAGCTACCCGCGAGCCGCTACCAATTGCAATTGCGTTGCCACCGTCGGCTCGCGAATCATTGCCATAAGCCGTGGCACCCCAGCCACCGCCGGCGTATGCGCCGTCACCGACTGCGGTGGCGTACCAATGTTCGATCTTGACATTCGTCCCGATGGCGACATTACGCTCGCCAGTTGAACGGATACCATTTCCGTAGCCGACTGACCGTTTTCCGGAGATGGTGGAGCGAGAACCCACCACGACAGTGTCATCACCGGTTGCCGTTGAATCCCGGTAAGCAACGTCGTTCACAATCGCGAGTTGATAGTACTTGGATTGAGGGGCGATCGATTTCTGTGGAACTCCGCTATCCAGGCCAATGAGCATTGTAGGCAGGCCCGCATGCATTCCTATCTGCGGGAAATTTCCCTGCTCCTCCGAGGCAATCTCAGGCAGATTCTCCAGGGGTTCTTTGTCGACATCCTCAACAGCCATAGTGTTTACCGAGAACATCAGCAGTGCGGCGCCCGCCCCTCCACTGATCGACCGCCTCGCACCACTTCCACGATTGGTCAGCTCGCTTCCTACCACCCAGCAACGCTTGGCGGCACTCCAGATACGACGGTAGATGTGATTCATGCTCTTTCCTTAACAGGACAAGGGAAATGAAGCCCCGCACTTATGCGGGGCGATGAAGGTCAGACGCTCTGCACCAGGGTCGTTACGTGATCGCGATAGCTGTCGTTCGACAGTCGGTACTGCAGCTGCAGGGTGTTGCCCGGCTGGAGCTGGAACGGCAAGGTCAGCGCAGCGTCGGGATAGAGGCTTTTCGACAGTTCGCGCGGTGTGCACACGCCACTAGCGTTGCACTCGGCAGCACCGGTGATGCCCACACGCAGCGTGCCGGTGTTGCGCAGGGTGTTGCCCTGCAGTTGCAGATCCACGCTGCCTTTGGCGGGAACCACGTTCACCAGCGCGCCCCAGACCAGGCTGACACCAACGTTGGCCTGCGCCGCCTGCTCGTCGCCTTCCAGGATCGTGCCGTCGGGGCCCTTTACCCCCTCGAAGTAGATGCGGTAGGCCGCCTCCTTCTCGACGGTCTGCAGTGGAATCACCCGGATCAGGCGATTGCCACCACCGCTGAGTGCGAACTTGCCGGGCGTGACGGCAATCGCCGCATCGGCAGCTTCCACTTCAATCTCTTCCTCACCCACCTGTGCCGGGTTGGTGATGCGCAGCAGGCGTGCCTGCACGTACTGCGGCTGGGTGGATTGCGAGTACACGCGGATCTTCGTGCCGTGCTTGGCATCCACCGCTGCACGCATCGGATGAATGGAAAGATTGGCCTGTGCCGGCGCGGCCAGCAGTGCGCTCAACGGCAACAGGCAGAACAGCAGCTTCTTCATGATGGGCCTCCGTGGGGATCAGGGTTTGGTGGTCGGCACGCGCAGCTCTACCGTCAGCTCGCCCTCGTAGAGACCGGGGCGTTTGCTGGCGATGGGCGTGGGCGGTGTTTCCAGCGTCAGTGGCGTGGGCACGCAGTACACGGGTTGGCTGATGCCCGGCAGCAGCACCATGCGCAGCTGTGCGCTGTCGATGCCGCGAAGCAGCTGTTCCTCACCGTGCTTCATCGCCAGAAGGTTGCCGCCGTAGTTCAGGCCAACCTGGTAGTCGAGGCGCTGGGTGTCGTCGCTGCCGCCGTCCTGATGCCAGACCGCGAAATCCCGCCCAGGCGGTGGGCGCGGCCCGCTGTCACGTACAGTGACGCCGAGGAATTCGCTCTGCGAACCCACACCGTCGTACAGGCACATATCCACGTCCTTGCGCCCGCCGACGACCTTGCGGATGGGGTCGTAGCGCAGGTCCATGTTGACCAGGGGTGCAACACCATCGAAGCCTGGGAAGTAGATCGAGATGGCGTCGTAGTCGGTGACGGTGAAGTCGAAGTTGAAGACGTAAGTTGCCAGATGCTGAGCGGGCGGCTTTCGAAGGTGAAGCTCAAGTGTTCCTCGCCAGGTTCCAGCGACGAGATTGGATAGCTCCTTCGTGTCAAGCACCAGCCCCAGCCCAGTTCCACCCGCACTGTCCGAGCCACACCTGCCAGATTCTGAAGATTCCAGCCGATAGAGCAGCACTCGCCAGAAATCCGTGCTGCATCGCTGAGTGATATCTGCACGATAGATGGCACCATCAATCGTGAGGTCTCTTGTCATACCACCACGCTGCTCCTGAAACCGAAGGGGAACCGGAGTTCCATACGCCTCTAGAGAAGCAACGTCTTCCGTCTCACAACGACCGGTTGCAGAATCCGAACGAGAGGTGCAGGTCAGGTAGAGCTTTCCATAATGCTTATCAGGATCGGGGTCGTAGGCGATCAGTGCTTTTGGCGGCATGATCTCGATGTTCCCCGGCATCGCCGAGCGATCCCACGCCATCTTGATATCGCGCGCAATCACACCACTCGGCGGATCCGTATCTGGCGGACGTTGCGCCCACGCCCTAGGCGCCAGCACCACCAGCGCACACACCAGCATCAACACCAACAACACACGCCGGTTCATGGCGTTCCTCCTGCAGCAGCGGTCTGGGGCGTGGCGGCGATCAACGCGCGTTCCTGCAGCAGGCGGGTCACGCGGGCCTGCTGGCGGATATCCGCCGGCAGCTGCGCCACGGCCAGCGGCTCGCAGTGCACGGCGCCGACCAGCAGCACCACCTGGCGGCGCTCGCGCACCTGCAGCGGGCAGTGCAGCAGGCGGTCGTCCTGCAGCAGGTACAGCGTTGTCTCGCGACGCGGGAAGTCGGCGACGAAGCCGCCGTTGGCGCTGGTGCCGGGCACCGGCGCGTTGAGGATGCGGGCGCCGCCCAGCGGCGCTCCGGCAAGATCCTTGGCGTTGCCGATGAAGGTGTAGGTCACCTCGATCGGCACCGGCATGCGCATCAGCCGCCCAGGGCTGAGGAACATCGGCCGTGCGCCACCCACGCCGGTCACGCGGATGGCGGCGATGCTGTCCAGCGTGCTGGCGTCCTGTACTTCGGCGCGGTGCGACTGATACGACGACAGCGGCAGCAACCGGCGCTCACCGATCTGCAGGCGCTGTCGGCGCAGACCGCCCACCTGCAGTTCGGCCGCCACGCCACGCAGGTCGATGTCATCGGTATCGGCCACCTGCACGGCCAGGCCGGCGTCGGCGCCGTTGCTCCCGCTCCAGTAGAAGCCGCGCTTGCCCAGTGCGAAGCCGGAGCTGTGCATGCCGCTGTAGGCAGTCTCGCTGCGGCCGCGCTGCTGGTAGTGCGCCAGCGTGGCGCCACTCTGGCCGAGGCTGTTCTGCAGCTGGCCGCTGAGCGTGGCGCTGTAGCGGTCGCTGTTGTTGGCGCGTAGTTCGGCCGACAGCTCGCGGTACTGCGCATCCACTTCCTGGCGCAGGCTGTGGCCAACGCTGTAGTTGATGTCCGGGCGCTGGTGCTGCGGCTGGCGCACGTCCACGCTGTAGCGACGCTGGCCGCTGCCGGCGGTGCCGCGCAGCAGGCGGGTCAGGCTCAGGTTGAAGTAGATGCCGCGGTCGCGTTGGTCACTGCCGCGCAGGCTGTCGCTGGCACGCTGCTGCCACACACCCACGCGGGTGGAGACGCTGAAATCCTGCCAGCGATGGCTGCGGCTGAAGCTGGCCTGCCAGGTGCGGCTGAGCTGCGGCTCACGGCGCGGCTGCCATGGCGCCGGCGGTGGCAGCAACGGATCCATCCCGGCCAGCGGATCGTCTTCCGCGCCCGGCAGGATGCGCCCGGCGCGCCAGGTCTGGCGCCGCGTGTAACCCACATAGGCACTGCCACCGGCCAGCGGCAGCGCCATCGAGGCGCTGAGCGAATTGGTACAGCCCAGCTGGTCGCGGGCGTCGGCCTCGAACTGGCAGGCCTTGCCGCGCATGCGCTGCTGGTAGATGTTCCAGGATGCGGTGCGGCGGTACGACAGCTGGTGCTGCTGGCCGGTGCTGCCATCGTTGCCGCGCATGCCGCCGAAGCTGGCGCGCAGTTCCTGGGTGGCGTACAGGCGGCGCAGGTCCACGCGCAACTCGCCATAGCGGAAGCCGCCCAGGTCGGCGGCGCCGGCCACCATCGCCACGTCGCGGCCCAGCGGCACGCGCATGCCGGCCACGGCCACACGCTCGCCATCGAAGCGATCACTGCGGCGCTCGTTGCGCCTGCCGCCCTGCACGAACCACTGCCACTGACTGTTGGTCCAGTCTCCGCCCTTGTCGAACGGCGCGTCTTCGCTGCGCACCAGCACGCCGTCTTCGTAGATGCGCAGGGTAATGGTGTAGTTGCCGAACGGGAAGTTGCGGGTGTCGATCTGGTTGATGCCGGCCTGCAGATAGGAGGTCTGCAGCAGGCGCGTGCCGTCGTAGGCATCCACGCGTGCGTCGCGCGCCAGCAGCACGGTCAGCGGCGTGGCCTGCACGGCGGCGTCGGCGTCCACATAGGCCTGGGTGGTGCCCACGCGCAGGCCCTGGAAGCGGTCCAGCGGCAGCATGCTGAAGCTGAAAGTGCCGCCCTGCGGACTGGATAGATTGCGGCGGTCCATGCGCCCGGCCTGCAGGTAGTGCGCCTGCCCCAGGTCATGGCGGTAATAGACGTTGTCGAACTGGAACGTGCTGTCACTACCACGGCTGCGGTAGCGCTGCTGGTTGAAGTTCCATTCGGCGGAGACATGCCCGCGGTCGAACAGGCCCAGCACGCCGGTGCCACGCGCGGACAGCGTCTGGTAGTCGCGGCTGCCACTCACATTGATCACCTGCTGGTGCAGGAAGGCGTTTTCGGCGTTGGCGCTGACGGTGTGGAAGCGCTCGGCAGCCGGCTTGCCCGGAATCCACTGGCGGGCAACGAACAGGCGCAGCGCGCCCTCGCCCTCGTCGTACAGCGCGCGCACGGCGGCGGGGTCCTCTGGTGGATCGAGATAGCCGCAGCCGGCGGTGGCGCCGCCGAAACGGCAGGCCAGATGGCTGTTGCGCGGCATGGGCTGTGACAACGCGGGCAGCAGCGTGGCCTGCGCCTCGGCGGGCAGATCCAGCGCCTGCAGCACGCTTGCGGGATCTTCCAGCTGCACGTGTTCCAGGGTCACGCGCACCGGCGACAGGCCGGCCGAGCGGCCGAACAGCTGGATGTCGAGTTGTTCGGTCTGGCCTTCGACCAGATCCTCGAAACCGGCGGGGACACCGTGGGCCGCTACCAGGGGAGTAGCCAGCGCCAGGGCGAGCGCGACCGCCAGCCGGGTAACGGCGGGGGCGTGTGGGGTCATGGGGGCACCGCTGGAGAAACGGCCGGCCCGCAATGCGGGCCGGCGCTGGGGAAGCCTTCGATCAGGGCTTCTGGCTCAGCACGATGTTGACGACGCCCGAGTAGCGACCCTGGGTCGTAAGCGGCGCCGGAGCGGTCTGGGCGATGACCAGCGGCATCGAGATCGAAGCGCCCGGGGTCGAGCCGGCACCAGTGAACAGATCGGCTGCCTTGAATTCGACAGCAGTGAGGCCCAGTGCCCGGTTGTTGAGGCTGACCGTCATCGGCACGGTGATCTTGCCGTCACCGTTGGCCAACACGAATGCACCGCCGATCTTGGCCTCGATGTCGGCCGTTTCATCATTGGAGTGGATGCGCACGTGCTGGGTGTCCGGAATCAGGCCACGCAGCGGATCGTGGGTCAGGGTGACGGCGTCCGGCAGCGGCGTGCCATCGTCGCGCAGCAGGGCCAGGGTCGGGTCGACGTCGGCGTAGACGGAGATCTTGGTTTCCACGGCGTGCGCGGACAGCGAAGCCGTGGCCAGCGCTGCAGCGAGCGCGGCCTTCTTGATAATGGCGTGCATGGGTTGTCTCTCTCGGACAAGGGGGAATATGAAAGCTCCCCTCCCCAAGGAGAAAAGGGAGGGAAGCGCCGCCCGCGGGGATGGGTGCGGGCGACGGAGAGAATGTTAGGAATCCCTTGTTGTGCAGGCCATTCAAGCTTTCCTAAAACATTGAACGTTAAGGAGAATCCTTGAAGGCGTTCAATCTTTGAGGGTTATGCAATTTCCCTCATTTGTGGAATGCAACAAACCTCATTGCCTTGCCTTTATAAAATCGAGCCGCGCTCGACTGCTGTTCACGCGGCGGGCGTGAGTCGAGCATGGCTTGACTCTGCAAATGCCTATCCAGGCGTGGCATGGATCTACTGGATGGCATCAAGCCGCCTTTCGGCGGCCTGATGGTACTTCGTGTTGGCGCGCGATCAGAAGAAGATCGCGTACAGGATCAGCAGCGGAATCGGTACGCCCAACAACCAGAGCAGAATCATTTTCATGGCAGGTCTCCTTGCATGGAACGGGGGTTACAGGTCGCGACGGCGGCCGCCCCAGGTGGCGCTGAGGCTGGCGAAAAACGCGCCGATCAGCAGCGTGATGAACAGCCACAGCGCGGCATACGCTGCTGCCTTGCGGGCGTCGTCGGCGGCCTGCTTGGCGGCGTTCTTGGCCTTCTCCAGCGCAGCACGCATGCGCGTCTGCACATCGGTCACGCGCGCCTGCGCTTCGGCCTGACTCATGCCGGTCTCGCGCGCGATCAGCTGGGACAGGTACTGGGTGTCGGCCGGGTCCAGGCCATCCCCCTGCAGACTGTTGACGATGATGCGGTTCACCTCGGCACGCACTTCGCGGCGATCACCCATCGGGCCATTGCCGGGCGTCGGACGCGGCGGTGCGGCCATGCGTGCGTCGCGCGGGCCGACGCTTGCGGCCGGCGGCGGCGGGGCCGCATTCGGATCCATCGGCGCACCCGGCGGAGGCGGCGTTGCAGGATCAGACGGCCCTGCGCTGGTGGCGCTGCGGAACAGCGAGTCCACCCAGTAGTTGAGGTCGCCTTCCGGCGCAGCCGCCGCAACGCTACCGGCGCCCGCTGCGGCAACGCCGGCGGTGGATACTGCGGCACCAGCCGTGGCACCTGCCACCTTCGCGCCCGTGCCCAGCACCCCACCGATGGCCGACGTGAGCAGACCGGCGGTGAGCAGCGTGGCCACCGCCCACGACACGAAGCCATGTGCGGTGTCGCGGAAGTAGGTCTCATCGCCGTGGATCTGCGTCCACTTGGTACGCAGGCGACCGGCCAGATAGCCACCCAGACCAGAAGCCGCCAGCGCGGTGAAGGTGAGCCAGATGATGCTGGACCAACCGAAGGTTTCCTTGCTGACGCCTTCGAACGACCACGGCGACACCGAGGACAGCCCCAGGCCCACGCCGAGAATCAGCAGGATGAGGGAGAGTGCAGCGGCAGCGGCGGCACCGGCGAAGATCGCGCCCCAGGACACGGCGCTTTCGCTGGGAGGAGCGACGATAGGGGCGGTGACGACAGTGGCGACGTCAGGGCCGAGCGGGCCGCGCTCGGGTGGGTCGAATCGGGTACTCATGGGACGGACGCTCCGGATCAGATGCTGCGGATGCAGCTGGCGTCCTGAGGCTGCGCGAGCGCTTGTGAAGCTGGCGAGACCCCTGAATCACGCGGTCTTGCCGCGGTGAAGAGCGTGCCAACCAAGGTTGGCACCTACCGATGGTTTTTCGCGAGTGTCGTAAGCGTGCCAACCAAGGTTGGCACCCACCAATGGTTTTTCGCGAGTGTCGAAAGCGTGCCAACCAAGGTTGGTATCCACCAGAGCCGAAGCAAAAAAAAACGCCCCGCGGATGCGGGGCGTTCTCGGCACAACCTACGCGGGGCGATCAGCCCTGGTAGTCGCGCACGTCGCTGCCGGTGTAGACCTGGCGCGGACGGCCGATCTTCATTTCCGGGTCAACCTGCTGTTCCAGCCAATGCGAGACCCAGCCGGAGGTACGGCCCAGGGCGAACATGACGGTGAACATTTCGGTCGGGATCTGCAGCGCCTTGTAGATGATGCCGCTGTAGAAATCGACGTTCGGGTACAGCTTGCGGGCGACGAAGTACTCGTCCTGCAGCGCGGCCTGTTCCAGCTTCACGGCCACGTCCAGCAGCGGATCCTGCACGCCCAGCTGCTTGAGCACCTTGCTGGTCATCTCGCCGATGACCTTGGCGCGCGGGTCGAAGTTTTTGTACACGCGGTGGCCGAAGCCCATCAGGCGGAAGCCGGAGGTCTTGTCCTTGGCCTTGACCACGGCGGACTCGACGTTGTCGGCGCTGCCGATCTCTTCCAGCATCTTCAGCACGGCTTCGTTGGCACCGCCGTGGGCCGGACCCCACAGCGCGGTGACGCCAGCGGCGACCGACGCGTACGGGTTGGCACCGGTCGAGCCGACCAGGCGCACGGTCGAGGTCGAGGCGTTCTGCTCGTGGTCGGCGTGCAGGATGAACAGCAGGTCCAGCGCCTTGACCACGTCCGGGTTCAGATCGTACTGGCCATCAGCCGACTCGAAGGTCTGCTTCAGGAAGCGGCTGACGTAGTCCAGCGAGGTGTCCGGCTTGTTGGCCGGCAGGCCCTTGCCGTGGCGGTAGATCAGCGCCGACAGGGTCGGCACCTTGGCGATCAGGCGCACGGCGGCCTGGCGGCGCTGTTCGGCGTCGGACAGGTCCAGCGAGTCGTGGTAGATGGCCGACAGCTGCGCGATCGCGGCTGCCAGGATGGCCATCGGGTGGGCATCCTTGGCGAAGCTGCCGATCAGCGTGTTGATCGAATCATCGACGTTGGCTTCGGCGGTCAGCTCATCGGTGAAGGCCTTCAGCTGCTCGGCGCTCGGGCGCTCGCCGTTGATCAGCAGGTAGGCCACTTCGACGTAGCTCGACTTTTCCGACAGCTGTTCGATCGGGTAGCCGCGGTACAGCAGCACGCCCTTGTCGCCGTCGATGTAAGTGATGGCGGACTTGCAGCTGGCCGTCGCGGTGAAGCCGGAATCGTAGGTGAAGAACCCCGTTTCCTTGGTCAGCTTCGCGATGTCGACGCAGTCGTTGCCAAGGGTGGGTTTGATGACGGGCAAAACGACGGACTTATCGCCGGCGTTGAGCGTGACCTGATCAAGATCGGACACTGTGTGCGCTCCTTCATGGGAAGGCGCCTGCCCAAGCGCATTGGTCAGGCACGTGAATGACGTCCTCGGCCTGTGCCGGGGATCACGCCATTATCGCACAGCAGCATTTGCCCGGCGCTAGACAGAAGTCGTAGACGGCAGGCGGCCAGAACCCGGCCAGCAAGCGGCCCGGATCGGCAAAAGCGTTGTCACACGAACGCAGTGTTCCGTCCATCCAAACGCCCGTTGGGTTGGCGTTGGGGAAAAACAAACGGCCGCGCAGAGCGCGGCCGTCGGTTCGAAGCTGGATCGACAGATCAGCGCGCGTAGCGCTTCTGGAACTTGTCGATACGGCCCGAGGTGTCGATGACCTTGTGCTTGCCCGTGTAGAACGGGTGCGAAGCAGAGGAAATTTCAACCTTCACCAGCGGGTAGTCGTTGCCGTCTTCCCACTTGATGGTTTCCTTCGTCGCCATGGTCGAGCGGGTCAGGATCTTGAAATCGGAGGTGACGTCATGGAAGACGACGTCGCGGTAGTTCGGATGGATATCGGCCTTCATGGGCTCACACCGTAAATGGGCTGGTGGTCAAGAGCGGCATTATAAGCACCGGTTGCCGCCCGGGGCAACCGGTGCCTGTCAATCGGCTTCAGTCCGCGCCCAGGGCCTGGCGCACCAGGGCCTCGAAACGCTGCTGGTCGTAGGCCATCAGCAGATCGCAGTTGTCCGGCTGGCCGGTCTGGCGGTTCCAGTCGACGATGGTGGCGCCGCGGCTGAACGTGCCGTTCAGCTCTACGTTCAGCGGCCGCGATTCGACCTGCAGCTGCCCTTCCGGGTTCAGCGCCCAGGCCATGGCGACCGCGTCGGCGGTGTACCAGCGGCCGCCCTTGCTGTCTTCGGACAGGCCACGGGTCTTGCGCGAGATCAGCTCGTAGAAGCGGGCACGATCGGAGTCGGCCTGCAGCCATTTCTCGGCTTCTTCCAGCGGCAGGCCGTGGGCGACGGTGGCCTCCCAGTCCGACACCAGCAGGTGCTTGAACGAGGTGAACACCACGTGCGCCGCTTCCGGATCGAAGGCGATGTTGAATTCGGCCGCCGGGGTGATGTTGCCGTGGCAGGTGACCGCCCCGCCCATCACCACGATGCGCTTGATGCGCTGGGGCAGGGTCGGGTCCAGCTTCAGTGCCAGCGCCAGGTTGGTCAGCGGGCCGAGCATCACCAGCATCAGTTCGCCGGCATGCTCGTGCGACAGGCGCAGGATGGCCAGCGCAGCGTGCTCGGCCTCAGCCCGGCGGCTCGGCGGCGGCAGGTCCACGTCACCATAGCCGTCACGGCCATGCACGTGGGCAGCGTCGACGGAGGGATGCAGCAGCGGATCCGGGCTTCCGGCAAACACCGGCACGTCGGCGCGGCCGACGATGTCGCAGAGCTTGAGGGCGTTGCGGACGGTGTACTGCAGGCCGACATTGCCGGCGGCGATGGTCAGGGCGACCACGTCATGCCGTTCATCGGCAAAGGCCATCAGCAGGGCCAGGGCGTCGTCCACACCGGGGTCGGTGTCGATCAACAGGGGGATCTTGTGGGTCATCGTTGCCGTCTTCAGATCGGCAACGAAGTGTGGACCGGGATGATGACCGTTGCAAGTACGGGGGTTGGGGGTTCTGGCAGGGCTGCGCCCTGCACCCGCCGAAGCGGTAGTGCCGGCCGCTGGCCGGCAACTTCAACAGCAACGTCAAAAGCAGGCTATCCGTGGGATGGCGGGGTGGGTCCGATGGCGGGGGACGGCGTGAATACATCCATGTAGCCTCGGTCGCGCCATCCATGGCGCTCACGCCCCCGCCACCGGACCCACCCCGCCTTCGACAATTTCCCGCGGTCTGTCGGGACGGCGTTCTGCTCTGAACGGCGTTCTGCTCTGGTAGGTGTCGACCTTGGTCGACACATCCACGCAATGCGTGGAGGAACATGTAAATGATCGAAGCGGCTCTCTGTAGAGTCGAGCCGTGCTCGACTCACGCGCGCAGCGCGAAAAGCAGCCGAGCGTGAGCTCGGCTCTACAGTAGATCCACGCCATGCGTGAATGTGTCGACCAAGGACCACACCCACCAAGGCGGCATTACGCCGAGGCGTAACGCACGGCGGTGCCGATCCAGCGCTGCACCACGCGATCGGCCAACGCGGGCTGCTGGTCCAGCAGTCGCTCGGCCAGCGCGTGGACGCCGGGCAGCAGCCCGGCATCGCGGGCCAGGTCGGCGATGCGGAAACCGGCCAGGCCGGTCTGGCGGGTGCCGAGCAGTTCGCCGGGGCCACGCAGTTCCAGATCCTTCTCGGCGATGACGAAACCATCGTTGGTTTCGCGCATGGTCTGCAGGCGCTCGCGCGCCATCTGCGAAAGCGGCGCCTGGTACAGCAGCACGCAGCGCGATACCGCCGAACCACGACCGACGCGGCCGCGCAGCTGGTGCAGCTGGGCCAAGCCGAGGCGCTCGGCGTTCTCGATCACCATCAGCGAGGCGTTCGGCACATCCACGCCCACTTCAATCACGGTGGTCGCCACCAGCAGGTCGATCTCACCGGCCTTGAACGCCACCATCGTCGCCAGCTTCTCGGCGGCCTTCAGGCGACCATGCACCAGCCCGACGCGCACGCCCGGCAGCAGCGCCTGCAGCGATTCGTAGGTGGCCTGCGCGGGGGTGGCATCCAGTTCTTCGCTTTCCTCGATGAGCGTGCACACCCAGTACACCTGCCGCCCTTCCTCGCAGGCCAGCGCGATGCGCTCGATCAGTTCCGGGCGACGGTCATTGTTGAGGGCGACGGTCTGCACCGGCGTGCGCCCCGGCGGCAGTTCGTCGATGGCCGACACGTCCAGGTCCGCGTATTCGGACATCGCCAGCGTGCGTGGAATCGGCGTGGCGGTCATCACCAGCTGGTGCGGCACGTTGTGCGCGCCCGCGCCCTTGTCGCGCAGGGCCAAGCGCTGGTGCACGCCGAAGCGGTGCTGCTCGTCGACGATGGCCAGGGCCAGATCCTGGAATACCACCGCCTCCTGCATCAGTGCATGGGTACCGACCACCACCTGCGCTTCGCCGCTGGCGACCTGCTCCATCACCTTGGCGCGCGCCTTGCCGGTGACCTTCCCGGCCAGCCAGGCGATGCGCACGCCCAGCGGTTCCAGCCAGCCGCGCAGGTTGTTGAGATGCTGTTCGGCCAGCAGTTCAGTCGGCGCAGCCAGCGCGACCTGCTTGCCCTGCTCCACCGCCAGCATGGCGGCCAGCGCGGCGACCACGGTCTTGCCGGAACCCACATCGCCCTGCACCAGCCGCAGCATCGGGCTGGGGCGTGCGAGGTCTTCGCGGATCTGCTTGAACACCCGCGCCTGCGCACCGGTCAGCGCGAATGGCAGCTGCTTCAGCAGCGCCTTGGCCAGCTTGCCAGGACCGGCCAGCGGCGGTGCATGGTGTGCCTGCAAGGCAATGCGCTGGCGGCGCAGGCTGAGGTGATGGGCCAGCAGTTCTTCCATCGCCAGGCGGCGCTGCGCCGGGTGGGTGCCGGCGGCCAGCGCGGCCAGGTCGGCATCTGGTGGCGGCCGGTGCACGGTCAGCAGCGCGCTGCGCAGTGACGGCAGGCCAAGGCCATCCAGCCAGCCGCTGGGCAGCAGTTCCAGCGTGCTTTCCTCGGGCAGTCGATCCAGGGCCTGGCCGATCAGCTTGCGCATGGTCATCGGGCCGACGCCTTCGACGGTGGGATACACCGGGTCGAGGCGGTCGCCGAGTTCGGGATCGTCGTTGCGGCCCAGCACCTGGTAGCTGGGGTGGACGATTTCCAGGCCGAGGTGGCCAGGCTTGGGCGTGCCAAAGCAGCGCAGTCGGTTGCCGACTGCGAACTGGCCGACCTGCTGCTGGCGGAAATGGAAGAAGCGCAGCACCAGGCTGCCCTGCCCTTCGTCTTCCACGGCGACCTTCAGCATCGGCCGGTAGCGCATGCCGCGCTCGACCGCGACCACCCGCACTTCCACCTGCGCCGGTACGCCCGAACGCAGGTCTTCGATGCGGGTCAGCCGGGTCCGGTCTTCATAGCGCAGCGGCAGGTGAAGCCAGAGATCCTGCAGGGTGGCCAGGCCACGCGCCTGCAGTTTGGCGGCCACAGCCGGACCGACGCCCGCGAGCATCGCCAGGGATGCTTCGCCGGACGGTGACAGTACCGGAGTGACCGCCGCCTTGCGTGCCACGTGGCGGTCAGTCGATGACCATCACCGCGTCGACCTCGAAGTTGGCGCCCTTCGGCAGGCCGGAGACTTCGATGGTGGAACGGGCCGGGTACGGGGCCTGGAAGTAGTCCTGCATGACCGCGTTGACCTTGGCGAACTCGCCCAGGTCGGTCAGGTACAGGCCCAGACGCACAACCTTGTCCAGCGAGCCGCCGGCGGCTTCGGCCACGGCCTTGAGGTTGTCAAAGGCGCGACGGGCCTGCGCTTCGACGTCGCCGGCGCCGACGATGTCGCCGGTGGCCGGGTCGAGCGGGATCTGGCCGGAGAAGTACACGGTGTTGCCGGCGCGCACGGCCTGCGAGTACGGGCCGATGGCGGCGGGGGCCTTTTCGGTGTTGATGATCTGGCGGGACATGGGTCGCTCCGGTGCTTGGGGGAAAACAGAGCGGTGATTGTACCGGGTGGGGCTGCATCCACGCATTGCGTGGATCTACCGCGCCGCTTCGGTAGTGCCGGCCGCTGGCCGGCAACCCCATGAACGTCGGAAGCAACGCGAAGTTGCCGGCCAGCGGTCGGCACTACCGGGAACATCCACGCTTGGCATGGATCTACTGCGATGCAACCGGTAGCGACGGGCCATTCCCGGCGAGTGCGCAATCATCCACGCATGGCGTGGATCTACTGGCGGCGTACCGACTGCACGACCGACAGGCGGCGCAGGCGGCGCATCACTTCGGCCAGGTGGTTGCGGTCGCGTACCTGGATGTTGAACGCCAGCACGGCAGCGTTGAAGTCGCGGTCCAGGTAGTCCACGCGCTCGATGTTGGAATGGCTCTGCGCGATGGCGGCGGCCAGCTGCGCCAGCACGCCGGTGCCGTTCTCCACTTCCACCACCAGCGAGGTGTCGTAGTCGCCGGAGACGGTGGTATCCCAGCCGATCGGCACCCAGCGCTCGGGCGACTTGCGCAGCTCGGCCAGGTTCGGGCAGTCCATGCGGTGCACCACGATGCCCTTGCCGGCGGTGTGGTAACCCATGATCTCGTCGCCGGGAATCGGCTGGCAGCAGCCAGCGAAGGTGACCACGCCACGCTCGCTGCCATTGATCAGGATCTTCTCCTGCGAATGGTGGCGCGAGTGCGGGCCGCCACGCAGTTCGGCGTAGGCCATCAGCGCCTGCGCGGCCTGGGTCGGCATCCAGTTGCCCAGTGCGACCTCGGCCAGCAGCGCCTCCAGGCGCGGGAAGCGGTGTTCGGCCAGGAACGCATCCAGGCGCCCCTTCGGCAGCCGCTCCAGCGACGAATCCATCGCTTCCAGCGCACGGTCGAGCATGCGATGGCCCAGCTGCACGGCGTCTTCGTGCTCCAGCTGCTTGAGCTGGTGGCGGATGGCGGTGCGCGCCTTGCTGGTGACCACGAATTCCAGCCACTGCGGTTTCGGCGTGGCCGAGCGTGCGGTGATGATCTCCACCGACTGCCCGGACACCAGCTTGGTGCGCAGCGGCACCAGTTTCTTGTCCACGCGCGAGGCCACCGCCATGTTGCCGACATCGGTATGCACGGCGTAGGCGAAATCGAGCGCGGTGGAATTGCGCGGCAGGGCCAGGATCTTGCCCTTCGGCGTGAACAGGTAGACCTCGTCCGGGAACAGGTCGACCTTGACGTTGTCGAGGAATTCCAGCGAGGACCCGGCAGCACGCTGCGAATCGATCAGTTCGACGATCCAGGCGTGCGCGCGGCTCTGCGCGCTGTTGGGCGAATCGCCACCGAACTTGTAGGTCCAGTGCGCGGCCACGCCGCGTTCAGCGATCAGGTCCATTTCCTCGGTACGGATCTGCACTTCGATCGGCGAGCCATACGGCCCGAACAGCACCGTGTGCAGCGACTGGTAACCGTTGGCCTTGGGAATGGCGATGAAGTCGCGGAAGCGACCATCCAGCGGCTTGAAGGTGGCATGCACCGAGCCCAGCGCGTGGTAGCAGCTGGGCACGCTGCGCACGACCAGGCGGAAGCCGAACACATCCATCACCTGGTCGAAGGATTTGTTCTCGTCGCGCATCTTGTTGTAGATGCTCCACGGGGTCTTGATGCGGCTGATCAGCCGATGCTCGATCCCCTCCTTGGCCAGGCGCTGTGACAGCTGCACTTCCACCTGCGCCATCGCCTCGCGGCGCACCACCGGCTGGCTGCGGATGTGTTTTTCGATGATGGCGTGGCGCCACGGGTACAGCGCCTTGAACCCCAGGTTCTGCAACTCGCTCTTGACCAGGCTCATGCCCAGGCGCTGGGCGATGGGCGCGTAGATCTCCAGCGTCTCGCGGGCGATGCGGCCGCGCGCTTCGCGGCTCTGCGCGCCCAGCGTGCGCATGTTGTGCAGGCGGTCGGCCAGCTTGATCATGATCACGCGCAGGTCGCGCGACATCGCCAGCAGCATCTTGCGGAAGCTCTCGGCAGCCGCTTCCTGGCGGTCGCGGAACTTCAGCTTGTCCAGCTTGGTGACGCCGTCGACCAGTTCGGCCACGGCTTCGCCGAACTCGGCAGCCAGTGCCTCACGGGTCAGCGGGGTGTCTTCGATGGTGTCGTGCAGGATCGCGGCAATCAGCGCTTCCACGTCCAGGCCGAGCTCGGCCAGCACCTGGGCCACGGCCACCGGATGGGTGATATAGGGCTCGCCCGACTTGCGCGTCTGCCCAGCATGCGCGGAGGCTCCGACTTCCCAGGCACGGCGCAACAGCGGCAGCTGTTCCGGCGGCAGGTAATGGGCGGCGCGTTCAAGCTGGAGGACGTAGTCGGGTACGGCGGCAGCGGGGGCTGCGGCGACCTTGGCAGTGGGGCCTGGGTTCATGCCCGCAGCCTATTCCAGCGCGACGTTTACGGCAAATCCTGAATGCGAAACAGCCCGCACGGGGCGGGCTGTTTCGGCACATCCAACGATTACGTTGATCGATGCGATCAATCGTCGTTCTTGGACATGTCTTCGTCGGCGACCACTTCCGCAGCAGCCCACTCCAGCGCTTCGCGCTCGGCGCGCTCACGCTCGGCCTTCTCGACTTCGTCGATCAGCGCGTTGTCGATCTTGCGGGCGGCGATTTCGCGCAGCGCCAGCACGGTCGGCTTGTCCTCGGTCTCGCTGTTGTCCAGCGTGGCCTGCACGCCGTTGGCGAGCTGGCGGGCACGCTTGGAAGCCATCATGACCAGTTCGAAACGGTTGTTAACGACTTCCAGGCAATCTTCTACGGTGATGCGGGCCATACGGGCTCCCGGCGACCGGTCGGCCGCTCAGTCGAATGAGGGAAAGGGGACGGAGTGTACTGGCAGGGGCTGGACAAAATCAAGCCAACCCCTACCCGATTCTTTTGGAATCAGTCAGTTGCGCCCGGATCAGGGGTCAGCAGGGCCTGGATCAGGCCGGCGTGGCGGACCTTCTGGGCCTCCCGGCGCAGGCGGCTGGCGGTGAAGATGGCGCACAGCTCGTCCACGGCGGTGTCGAACACCTCGTTGACGATCACGTAGTCGAACTCGTTGAAGTGCAGCATTTCATCGCGGGCCGCACCCAGGCGCTGGGCGATGACCGCCTCGCTGTCCTGGCCGCGCTTGCGCATGCGGTCCTGCAGGGCCTGCTTTGACGGCGGCAGGATGAACACGGTGACCGTGCCCGGCACCAGCTGGCGCACCTGCTGCGCGCCCTGCCAGTCGATCTCCAGCAGCACGTCCTGGCCGGCGGCCAGCTGCGGTTCCACCGACTGGCGGGCGGTGCCCTTCCAGTCGCCGTGCACCCAGGCATGCTCGAAGAAGTCGCCGGCGGCGATCATTTCCTCGAACTTCTCCGCAGAGACGAAATGGTAGTGCTGGCCGTTCACCTCACCCGGGCGCATCGCGCGCGAGGTGAAGGAGATCGACAGGGCGATCTGCGGGTCACGCGCCAGGGTGGCATTGACGATGCTGCTCTTGCCGGCGCCGGACGGGGCCGCAACGATGTACAGCGTGCCGCGCGCAACGGCGTCCGACGGCTTCGATGGGGCGCTCATGCGGGGGATCCAACGGGTTGATTTCGCAAGATTTTTCCTCGGTGTTCCAGATCCGGCGCGGAGGATCGCGCCAGGACGGCGGGGGCTGCGCGGAACATCCTGGAACCAGGCCCGGCAGACGCTTCCCCGGGGTGCGGGCACGCAACTTTACCAGAGCGGCCCCTTTGCGCGCCCGTCCGGCAGGCGCCGGGCCTTGTGCCACATGGGCATCCGGGGGCCTGTGCTATAACCGGGCCGTACCCAACGACAGCCCGGAGGCCTGCGCCTCCCCGCCATCCCAGGAGAACGGCATGCCATCGATGAGCCGCCGCCAGTTCCTGAAAGTGACCGGGACAACCCTGGTCGGCTCCAGTCTGGCATTGATGGGCTTCGCGCCCGGCATCGCGCTCGCGGAGGTCAGGCAGTACAAGCTGACCCGCGCGACCGAGACCCGCAACACCTGTACCTACTGTTCGGTGGCCTGCGGCATCCTGATGTACAGCCTCGGCGATGGCGCCAAGAACGCCGAGCCGAGCATCTTCCATATCGAGGGCGACCCGGACCATCCGGTCAACCGCGGCACGCTGTGCCCGAAGGGTGCGGGCCTGGCCGACATCATCCACAGCAAGTCGCGCCTGCTCTACCCCGAGTACCGGGCGCCGGGCTCGAACGAGTGGAAGCGGCTGAGCTGGGACGATGCGCTGGACCGCATCGCGCGGCTGATGAAGGAAGACCGCGATGCCAACTTCGTGCAGAAGAACGAAGCCGGGCAGACGGTCAACCGCTGGCTGACCACCGGCATGCTGGCAGCCTCGGCCACCAGCAATGAAACCGCGGTGCTGACCCACAAGGTCGTCCGCTCCCTTGGCATGTTGGCATTCGACAACCAGGCACGTGTCTGACACGGCCCGACGGTGGCAGGTCTTGCCCCGACGCTAGGCCGTGGTGCGATGACGAATCACTGGGTCGACATCAAGAATGCCGACCTGATCCTGATCATGGGTGGCAATGCCGCCGAGGCGCATCCGTGCGGGTTCAAATGGGTGACCGAGGCCAAGGCACACAACAAGGCCCGGCTGATCGTGGTCGATCCGCGCTTCAACCGCTCGGCCGCGGTGGCCGACGTGTACGCGCCGATCCGTACCGGCACCGACATCGTGTTCCTGGGCGGCCTGATCAACTACCTGTTGACGGAGGACCGCATCCAGCACGAGTACGTGCTGAATTACACCGACATGTCGTTCCTGGTGAAGGACGAATTCGCCTTCAAGGACGGCCTGTATTCGGGGTACAACGAAGAGAAGCGCAGCTACGACCGTTCCAGCTGGGACTATGCGTACGGTGACGATGGCTTCGTGCGCAGCGACCCGACGCTGAAGGACCCGCGCTGCGTCTACACCCTGCTCAAGCAGCACTACGCGCGCTACACCGTGGAGATGGTCGAACGCATCTGCGGCACGCCCGCCGACAGCATCCGCCAGGTCTGGGAGATGATCGCGTCCACCGCCGGCAAGGACAAGGCGATGACCATCCTGTACGCGCTGGGCTGGACGCAGCACTCGGTGGGTGCGCAGAACGTGCGCGCCGGCACCATGGTGCAGCTGCTGCTGGGCAACATCGGCGTGGCCGGTGGTGGCATGAACGCGCTGCGCGGGCATTCCAACATCCAGGGCCTGACTGACATCGGCCTGATGTCCGACCTGCTGCCCGGCTACCTGACGCTGCCGAAACAGGACGAGCAGGACTACGACGCCTACATCGCCAAGCGCACGCAGAAGCCCCTGCGCGCCAACCAGATGTCGTTCTGGCAGAACTACCCGAAGTTCCACGTCAGCCTGATGAAGTCGTGGTGGGGCGACGCCGCCACCGCCGACAACAACTGGTGCTTCGACCACCTGCCCAAGCTCGACAAGCCGTACGACATGCTGCAGGCGTACGAGCTGATGAACGAGGGCAAGATCCACGGCTACATCTGCCAGGGCTTCAATCCGCTGGCCTCGGCGCCGAACAAGGGCAAGCTGATCAGTGCGTTCTCCAAGCTGAAATTCATGGTCAGCATGGATCCGCTGGAAACCGAGACCATCGCCTTCTGGCAGAACCATGGCGCACTGAACGACGTCGACCCGAGCACGATCCAAACCGAAGTGTTCCGCCTGCCGACCACCTCCTTCGCCGAGGAGAACGGCGCGGTGGTGAACTCCTCGCGCTGGCTGCAGTGGCACTGGAAGGGGGCCAATCCGCCGGGCGAAGCGCGCAGCGACATCGAGATCATGTCCGAGCTGTTCCATCGCATCAAGGCGATGTACGAGAAGGACGGCGGTGCATGGTGGGAGCCGGTGCGCGACCTGGCCTGGAAGTATTCCAACCCGGAACTGCCGACGCCGGAAGAACTGGCGATGGAATACAACGGCAAGGCGCTGGCCGACGTGTTCGATCCGAAGGACCCGACCAAGCTGGTGCGCAAGGCCGGCGAGCAGCTGGCCGCGTTCGGCGACCTGCGCGACGACGGCAGCACCTCCTCCGGCTGCTGGATCTACATCGGTGCCTGGGGCCCGACTGGCAACATGATGGCGCGGCGTGACAACAGCGACCCTACCGGCATCGGCAACACGCTGGGCTGGGCATGGGCATGGCCGGCCAACCGCCGCGTGATGTACAACCGCGCTTCGTGCGACGTGGCTGGCCAACCATTCGATCCGCGCCGCACGCTGCTGGCATGGAACGGCAAGAACTGGGGCAGCGTGGACGTGCCGGACTTCAAGGCCGACGAAGATCCTGCCGGCGGCATGGGTCCGTTCATCATGAACCCGGAAGGCATCGCCCGCTTCTTCGCCAAGGCCGGCATGGCCGAGGGACCGTTCCCAGAGCACTACGAGCCGTTCGACACGCCCCTGCGCAGCAACCCGCTCAGCCCCGGCCAGACGTTGACGCTGAACAACCCGGCAGCACGCGTGTTCGCCAGTGACCGTGCCCAGATCGGTTCGCCGGATGAATTCCCGCATGTGGCCACCACCTACCGCCTGACCGAGCATTTCCACTTCTGGACCAAGCACGGCAAGCTCAACGCGATCATCCAGCCCGAGCAGTTCGTCGAGATCGGCGCGGCGTTGGCCGACGAGCTGGGCATCAACAACGGCAGCCGCGTGCGGGTCAGCTCCAAGCGCGGCCACATCGAAGCGGTGGCCATGGTGACCAAGCGCATCAAGGCCCTGCAGATCGATGGCCGGACCGTGCACCAGGTGGGCGTGCCGATCCACTGGGGCTTCCTCGGTGCAGCCAAGCCCGGATACATCGCCAATACGCTGACCAACGCCATCGGTGACGGCAACTCGCAGACGCCCGAATCGAAGTGCATCCTGGTCAAGGTCGAGAAGGTGTAGGAGACACGCCATGTCACTGCAATCCCTGGACATCATCCGCCGCTCGGCCACCACCACGCCTTCGCCAGAGGCGCGTGGCGCGCACACCGGCCAGGTCGCCAAGCTGATCGATGTGAGCAAGTGCATCGGCTGCAAGGCCTGCCAGGTCGCCTGCATGGAGTGGAACGACCTGCGCGACGAGGTCGGCAGCTGCGTCGGCAGCTATGACAACCCGCCCGACCTGAGCGAACAGTCGTGGACGGTGATGAAGTTCCGCGAGTACGAGGACGAGAAAGGCAAGCTGGAGTGGCTGATCCGCAAGGAAGGCTGCATGCACTGCAGCGATCCGGGCTGCCTGAAGGCCTGCCCGTCGCCGGGCGCGATCATCCAGTACGCCAACGGCATCGTCGACTTCCAGGAAGAGAACTGCATCGGCTGCGGCTACTGCGTGACCGGTTGCCCGTTCGACGTGCCGCGCATCTCCAAGAAGGACCACAAGGCCTACAAGTGCACGCTGTGTTCGGACCGGGTGGCGGTAGGCCAGGAACCGGCGTGCGTGAAGACCTGCCCGACCGGTGCGATCACCTTCGGCAGCAAGCAGGCGATGACCGAGCACGCGGCTGGACGCGTGGAAGACCTGAAATCGCGCGGCTACGAGAATGCTGGCCTGTACGACCCGCAGGGCGTTGGCGGCACCCACGTGATGTACGTGCTGCAGCATGTGGACAAGCCGGAGCTGTACGCCGACCTGCCCAAGGACCCGCGCATCAGCCCGATGGTGGAGGTCTGGAAGGGCGTGGCCAAGCCGCTGGGCGTGCTGGCGATTGCCGCCACCGCCTTCGCCGGCTTCCTGCATTACATCGGCATCGGCCGCAACACGGTCAATGACGAGGAAGAAGAGGAAGCCGAGCACGAGGCGAAGAAGATCGAAGAGGAGCAGCGGCCATGAAGTACGCCCCGCACCCGCGGCAGATCATCCGCTACCGCGCGCCGACCCGCATCAATCATTGGATCGTGGCGATCTGCTTCGTGCTGACGGCACTGTCCGGGCTGGCGTTGTTCCACCCTGCCCTGTTCCCGTTGACCCAGCTGTTCGGTGGCGGACCATGGACGCGCATCCTGCATCCGTTCATCGGGCTGGCCATGGTGGTGGGTTTTGCGCTGCTGGCTTTCCGTATGTGGCGCGACAATCTGCCAACCGCCGACGATGGCAAGTGGATGCGCGGCATGCGTGATGTGCTGCGCAACGAGGACGAAAAGCTGCCGCCGGTGGGCCGCTTCAATGCCGGCCAGAAGCTGCTGTTCTGGGCCATCATCGGTTGCCTGTCGGCGCTGCTGCTGACCGGCTTCGTGATCTGGCGGCAGTACTTCAGCCACTTCTTCCCGATCGGGCTGATCCGCTTCTCGGTGCTGGCCCACGCGCTGTTTGGCTGGGTGCTGGTCTGCGCGATCGTGGTGCACATCTATGCGGCGATCTGGATCAAGGGCTCGGTGCGGGCGATGACCCAGGGCAAGGTGACCTATGGGTGGGCGTACAAGCACCACCGGCAGTGGTTCCGGGACATCCTGCGCGGGCGTCGGGAACAGGGTTAGCGGCAGGGCCTGCGGCCCTGCACCCGCCTCAAGCCAAGGCAACAGCAACAGCTGCTATCCGTGGGATGGCGGGGTGGGTCCGGTTGCGGGGGACGCCGTAAACCCGTCCATGGGGGCTTGGCCGCGGCATCCATGCCGCGGACACCCCCGCAACCGGACCCACCCCGCCTTCGACAGTTTCCCGGTGCTGTTGGTGGGTGTCGACCTTGGTCGACACGATGAACACGGCAACAACCGATGGGGTCAGATCCGTTTTCCTATGGAAAACGGATCTGACCCCAAGCATTCAAATGGCCGGCTGTGCGCTGGACGCCGGCGCCTACAACGGCGAGGATGGAGGCTGGTTCTTCTGGCTGGCCCTGCATGGCGCAACGCATCCTTGAACCCGGTGAGATCGAGACGCTCGCCTCGCGCGACGTGCCGCGCATCATCCTGCCCGATACCGAGTCACTGTTCGCTACGCGCGCGGCGCGCCTGCGCAGCCTGGCCGCGCACAGTGCCATCGGCGGCTACCTGCAACTGCTGGCGGCGCTGGCCGATGCACAGCAGGCGCTGCTGGAGGAATTGACACCGCAGCAATGCGAGGCGCTGCAGGTTCAGGCGCGCGCGCAGCAGTCGAGTGCGGCCGCCAGTGCCGGCATGCCGTTGCGGCCAGCCAACACACTGCAACTGGATGGGCGCTGGCGCGACTGGCTGCGCACGATGTGCCAGCACTGTGCCGACGAAGCCGGGCTGCCGGTGGAAACCCGGCAGGAGCTGCTGCGCGTGGCCACTGCCGATGACGCCTGGCTGGATGCACAGGCTCACGCTGTGCTGGAACGCGATGACGCGCCCTCGGTCGACGCAGTCGCTGCGCTGCTGGTGATGAACGCATTGCAGGTGTACTGGACAGTGCTGGCGGCCAGCTTCCGCCCCACCGACCTGAAGCCGCTGGCCGATGCGCCGGGGCTATGCCCGCTGTGCGGCACCCTGCCCGTGACCAGCGTGGTGCAGGCTCGTCCGCCCTACGCCTCCTACCGCTACCTGTCGTGCTCGCTGTGCGCCTGCCAGTGGCACTACGTGCGCGTGCAGTGCAGCCAGTGTGGTGCCGCCGGCAAGGACATCGCCTACCGCGCCCTGGCCGATGCCGACGGCGATACCGGCCAGGCCGTGCGCGAGAGCGCGGTGCGCGCGGAAACCTGCGACCACTGCCACAGCTACCGCAAGATCTTGTATCTGGAAAAGGACCCGTCACTGGAACCGGTGGCCGATGACCTCGGCACGCTGGCGCTGGACCTGCTGCTGGGCGAGGAAGGCTACGCGCGTGCCAGCCAGAATCCACTGCTGTGGCAATCCGACAGCGACTGACCGATGCCACGCACGCCCCGCACCCCGGCATCGGCCGCCGCCCTGCCTTCGCTGGACAAGCTGCTGCGCCTGCCGGCGCTGTCGGCACTGATCGAAGATCACGGTCGCAGCCGCATCACCCTGCTGCTGCGTTCGCACCTGCAGGTGCTGCGTGATCGCATTGGCGCCGCGCAGCTCTCGACCGGACAGCTGCAGCAGGCCATTGAGGGCCCGGCTCTGGTCGCGGCGCTCGACGCCGCCCTTGCCGCCGATGCACGGCTGGACCTGCAGCCGGTGTTCAACCTGACCGGCACCGTGCTGCATACCAACCTGGGCCGCGCGCTGTTGCCCGATGCTGCCGTGCAGGCGGTCACCCGCGCGATGACCGCGCCGGTCGATCTGGAATTCGACATCACCCGCGGCCGCCGCGGCGACCGCGATGCACGGGTCCAGGCGCTGGTCTGCGAGCTGACCGGCGCCGAAGCCGCCACCGTGGTCAACAACAATGCCGCGGCGGTCCTGCTGCTGCTCAACAGCCTGGCCAACCGCCGCGAGGTGGTGGTATCGCGCGGCGAACTGGTGGAGATCGGCGGTGCCTTCCGCATTCCCGATGTGATGCGCAGCGCCGGTGCGCGGCTGCTGGAAGTGGGTACCACCAACCGCACCCACCCCGCCGACTTCGCCCATGCCATCGGCGCGCGCACCGCACTGCTGATGGAAGTGCATGCCAGCAACTACGCGATCACAGGTTTCACTGCCAAGGTCGACACCGCTGCGATGGCGGCCATCGCGCACGACCATGGCCTGCCGCTGGTGGTGGACCTGGGCAGTGGCAGCCTGTGCGATCTGGCCACGTTCGACCTGCCACACGAGCCGACCGTGCAGGAAACACTGGCGGCCGGTGCCGACCTGGTCTCGTTCAGCGGCGACAAGCTGCTGGGCGGGCCTCAGGCCGGCATCATCGCCGGTCGCGCCGACCTGATCGCACGGATCAACCGCAACCCGCTCAAGCGCGCGCTGCGCATGGACAAGATGGGCCTGGCTGCGCTGGAAGCGGTGCTGGCCCTGTACCGGGAGCCGGAACTGCTGGCACAGCGGCTGCCGACACTGCGTACGCTCTCGCGAACACAGGATGACATTGATGCGCAGGCCCAGCGCCTGCTGCAGCCGATGCGTTCCACGCTGGCGACCGGCTACACGCTTGAACGGGCGTCGATGCACAGCCAGATCGGCAGCGGTGCACAGCCGCAGGCGCAGCTCGGCAGTGCCGGCCTGCGCATCACCACTGCGCACCGTGGCGGACTGGACCGCTTGGCCAAACGCCTGCGGCAGCTGCCGCGCCCCGTGCTGGGGCGCATCGCCGATGACGCGCTGTGGCTGGATCTGCGCTGCCTGGAATCCGCGGACGAAGCGGCCTTTCTCGCGCAATGGAGCACGCTGCAAGCATGATTGTCGGCACCGCCGGGCATATCGACCATGGCAAGACAAGCCTGGTGCGGGCACTGACCGGCATCGAAACCGATCGCCTGCAGGAAGAACGTACGCGCGGCATCTCCATCGAACTGGGCTATGCCTATGTCCCGGTGGAAAGCACGGGCGACGGGAGTGCCGAGGCGATGCTGGGCTTCGTCGACGTGCCGGGCCATGAGCGCTTCGTGCATACGATGGTGGCCGGCGCCACCGGCATCGATGTTGCCCTGCTGGTGATCGCCGCTGACGACGGCGTGATGCCGCAGACCCGCGAGCACCTGGCGATCCTGCAATTGCTGGGCGTGGATCGCGGCGCGGTGGCGCTGACCAAGATCGACCGCGTGGACGCCGCGCGCATCGCCCGGGTCGAGATCGAGATCGCCGCACTTCTGGCCGCGACGCCGCTGCAGGATTCCCCCGTATTCGCCTGCAACAGCACTTCCCCCGATGACGCCGGCATCAACGCCTTGCGCGCCCACCTGCACGCATGGGCCGCGGGCGATGCCAACGCGCGCCAGGCCGCGCTGCGCAGCGAGCTGTTCCGCATGCCGGTGGACCGCGTGTTCTCGTTGGCGGGCCACGGCACATTGGTGACCGGCGCGGTGCATGGCGGCGTCGCCACGGTGGGCGAGCACCTGCAACTGATGCCCGCCGCCACCGATGTCCGCGTGCGCAGCATCCACGCGCAGAACCAGCCCAGCGAACACGCCATGGCTGGGCAGCGCTGCGCGTTGAACCTGGCCGCCATCGCCCGCGACGAGATTCATCGTGGCGACTGGATCGCCGACCCGCGCGCGCTGCTGGCCACCACCCGCATCGATGTGCGGCTGCGGCTTTCCGCGCTGGCCGCACCGTTGCGTGACTGGGCACCCCTGCACATCCACTGGGGCACGATGCACCGGCAGGCCCATGTGGTATTGCTGGAAGACGACGATCGCGGCAATGGGCAGCTTGTGCAGCTGGTCTTCGAGGCGCCGGTCTGTGCGATGTGTGGTGATCGCTTCATCGCCCGTGATTCAGCCGCGACCCACACGCTGGGCGGTGGCATCGTGCTCGACCCGGACCCGCCACAGCGGCGCCGGCGCAGCCCGGCACGGCTCGCTTGGCTTGGGGCGCTGGAACAGCTGGCCGCAGGTGCGGGAATCGGCCCGCTGTTGCAGCAGGCTCCCTTCGGCATTGCCATGGCCGCGTTGCAGCGCTACTGCCGGCGCGCCGCCGACCAGATCGATCTGCCTGCGGACGCACAGCGTATCGTCACCCGCGATGACACGGTGATCATCCTCGCCTCGCACTGGCAGGCATTACGCGAGCAGGTGATCGCCTCGCTGCGCGGCTGGCACGAGCGACGCCCGGACGAACCCGGCGTCGACAGCGGCCGCCTGCAGCGCAGCACCCTACCCTCCCTTGCAGCGAGCCTCTGGACGGCTCTCCTGCAGGACCTGCTCGCCGACGGCACGCTGCAACGCGTGGGCGCCTGGTGGCGCCTGCCCGGTCACAACCATGCACCACCGGAACGCGAACGACTTCTACTGGAACGTGTGCTTCCGCAACTGCATGCCGGTAGCTTTGATCCGCCATGGGTGCGCACCCTGGCCGCCGAGATCGGTCTGGCCGAGGACGATGTCCGGGCGGTCCTGCGCCGGGCCGCAGCGCGCGGCGATCTGTTCCAGGTGGTACCGGACCTGTTCTATGCGCCGGCCCGCATCGCCGAGCTGGCCGCGATCGTCGCGCAGCTGTCACAGGCCAGCGGCACGGTGGATGCGGCGGCCTTCCGCGATGCCATCGGCCTGGGCCGCAAACGCAGCATCCAGATCTTGGAGTTCTTCAATCGCGTTGGCTACACTCGACGCGTCGGTGACCAGCATCGGCCGCGCGGCGACCTGCAGTGGAACGCAGCCCGCGACTGAGCCCACCGGTACCGCCGTACTTTCGGAAGGCATGCGCATCCGGGCATGCGGCTGGGCTTCAAACCCAGTAGGGGGCGTCGATCGTTCCCTGGTAGGTTCGACTCCTGCTGCCTTCCGCCATTCGTGTTTCCGCAGGAGATGTCGGCATGGCCACGCACGCGCAGTCCCCCGCTCCTTCAACGGCCGATGCCCCGCAACGACTGACCTCGCTGGCCCACGGTGGCGGCTGCGGCTGCAAGATCGCCCCGGGCGTGCTTTCCGAACTGCTGCGCGGCGTTCCAGCGCTTCCGGCACCGGCCGAACTGCTGGTCGGCCGTGAGACCAGCGACGACGCCGCGGTGTATCGCCTCGATGACCGCCAGGCGATCGTCGCCACCACCGACTTCTTCATGCCGATCGTCGACGACCCGTTCGACTTCGGCCGCATCGCGGCCACCAACGCGCTGTCGGACCTGTATGCGATGGGCGCGCGCCCACTGTTCGCACTGGCCATCGTCGGCATGCCGATCAATACGCTGCCACAGGACACCATCCGCGGCATCCTGCAGGGCGGCGAACGCGCCTGCGCTGATGCCGGCATCGTGGTGGCCGGCGGCCACAGCATCGATTCGGTGGAACCCATCTACGGCCTGGCCGCGATCGGCGTGCTCGATCCGCAGCGGCTCAAGCGCAATGCCGATGCCCGCGCTGGCGACGTGCTGGTGCTGGGCAAGCCGTTGGGCGTCGGCGTGTATTCGTCGGCGCTGAAGAAGGAGGTGCTGGATGCCGACGGCTACCGGCAGATGATCGAGTCAACCACCCGCCTGAATACCGTGGGCATCCCCCTGGCCGCGCTGGACGGCGTGCATGCGATGACCGACGTCACCGGCTTCGGCCTGCTCGGCCACCTGCTGGAAGTGTGCCGCGCCAGCGGCGTTGCCGCCGAAGTGGACAGTGCGCAGATCCCGCTGCTGCCGCAGACGTTGCCCCTGCTGCAGCGTGGCTGCGTGACCGGCGCCTCCAACCGCAACTGGGCCTCCTATGGCACCGAGGTGCGCTTCGCCGATGGGTTGCCGGCACATTGGCAGCCACTGCTGACCGACCCGCAGACCAGCGGCGGCCTGCTGGTGTCCTGCGCCCCGGAAGCGGTGGATGCGGTGCTGGCCTGCTTCCACGACGCGGGGCTCGGCCAAACGGCCGTGGTGGGGCGATTGGGCGCAGGAGCGCCGGGCGTCAGCGTGCGCTGATGCGCTGAAACGACAAGGGCGCCCGAAGGCGCCCCTGCTGTACCGCTGGATGCAACATCACTCGATGTTCTGCACCTGTTCGCGGATCTGGTCGATCAGCACCTTCAGCTCCACCGCGGCATTGGACGTACGGCTGTCCACCGACTTCGAGCCCAGCGTGTTGGCTTCGCGGTTGAACTCCTGCAGCAGGAAGTCCAGGCGACGACCGACCGGCTCGCGCTGCTTGAGCACGCGGCGGATCTCGACGATATGGCTGCCAAGACGGTCCAGTTCTTCATCCACGTCCAGCTTCTGCAGCCACAGCACCAGCTCCTGCTCGGCGCGGCCGGGATCGACCGGGTGCGGCAGGTCAGCCAGGCGTGCGGCCAGCTTGGCGCGCTGACCGTCGCGAATGGCCGGAATCAGCGTGCGGACTTCGGTGGCGATGCGTTCGATGCCGTCCACGCGCTCGCTGATGGCCGCGGACAACTTGCCGCCTTCACGCTCACGGGCCTCGACGAAGCCGTCCAGCACCTGGTCCAGCAGGGCCAGTGCCTCGACCTGCAGGGCGGCGGCATCCGTGGCCTCGCCGCGGGTCACGCCCGGCAGCTGCAGCAGGTCGGTGAAGCTGACCTGCAGGTTCGGGAAATCGGAGGTCAGGCGGTGGGCCAGGCGGCCCAGCTGGCCCAGCAAGGCCTCGTCCACCTGCAGGTTGGCGGCCGCTTCCGGCGCGCGCAGGCGCATCACCAGATCCAGCTTGCCGCGGCTCAGGCGCGCGGCGATGCGCTCGCGCAGCTGCGGTTCGAGCGCCCGCAGTTCCTCGGGCAGGCGGGTGCCGACCTCCAGGAAGCGGTGATTGACCGAGCGCAGCTCGCAGCCCAGCGTGCCCCACGGGGTGACCCGCTCGCCGCCGGCATAGGCGGTCATGCTTCGAATCATGGATTGTGTCCGGTGCGTGCAAAGGGGGAATGGTACCCTAGCGCCCTCACCAGAGCCCCCTTGCCCGCCCCGTGAAGGCTGCGGGCGTGGCGGCGTACTCCCTTGCCATTACGGAACCCGCACCATGTCCGATTCCCGCCCCAGCGGCCGCCAGCCCGACCAGCTCCGCCCGGTCGTCATCCAACGCGGCTTCACCCGCCATGCCGAAGGTTCGGTGCTGGTGTGCTTCGGTGAAACCCGCGTGCTGTGCACCGCCAGCGTCGAGAACCGCGTGCCGGGCTTCCTGCGCGGCAAGGGCGAGGGCTGGGTGACCGCCGAATACGGCATGCTGCCGCGCGCCACCCACACCCGCAGCGACCGTGAAGCGGCCCGTGGCAAGCAGGGCGGCCGCACGCTGGAGATCCAGCGCCTGATCGGCCGCAGCCTGCGTGCCTGCGTGGACCGCAACGCGCTGGGCGAACGCACCATCACCCTCGACTGCGATGTGCTGCAGGCCGACGGTGGCACCCGCACCGCCGCCATCACCGGCGCCTACGTGGCCCTGGTCGATGCGGTGAACGTGCTGATGAAGCGCGGCGACATCAAGCGCAACCCGATCCTGGGCGCAGTGGCCGCGGTGTCGGTAGGCGTGTACCGCGGCACCCCGGTGCTGGACCTGGACTACGCCGAAGACAGCGACTGCGACACCGACATGAACGTGGTGATGAACGACGGTGGTGGCTTCATCGAGCTGCAGGGCACCGCCGAAGGGCACGCCTTCCGTCGCGATGAACTGGACGCGCTGCTGGGCCTGGCCGAGAAGGGCGTGGCCGAACTGCTGGCCGCGCAACAGGCGGCGCTGTCGGCATGAACCGGCGCCTTGCCCTGACCACCCTGGTGGTGGCCGACTATGACGAAGCCATTGCCTGGTACACCGGCAAGCTCGGCTTTGCACTGTTGGAGGACATCGACCAGGGCCACAAGCGCTGGGTGGTGGTGGGCCCGACCGACGGCAGCGCCGCCGCCCTGCTGCTGGCCCGTGCCAGCGACGAGGAACAGCGCAGCCGCATCGGCAACCAGACCGGTGGCCGCGTCGCCTTCTTCCTCAACACCGACGACTTCCACCGCGACCACGCGGCGATGCTGGCCACCGGCGTCGAGTTCCTGGAAGCGCCGCGCGAAGAGCCCTATGCAACGGTCGCGGTGTTCCGCGATCTGTATGGCAACACCTGGGACCTGCTGGAGCCCCGCCAATGAAGAAACTGGTACTGGCCAGCCACAACGCCGGCAAGCTGGTGGAGATGCAGGAGATCCTCGCCGACCTGCCACTGCAGATCACCTCGGCCGCCGAACTGGGCCTGGGCGATGTGGAAGAGACCGGCCTGACCTTCGTCGAGAACGCGCTGCTGAAGGCACGCGCAGCCTGCGAAGCGACCGGCCTGCCGGCGCTGGCCGATGATTCGGGCCTGATCGTCGATGCCCTCGGCGGCGCGCCGGGCCTGTACAGCGCGCGCTATGCCGGCCACCCGACCAACGCCGCGGCCAACAACGCCAAACTGCTGGAGGCGATGGCCGACATCCCCGATGGCCAGCGTAGCGCCCGCTTCTATGCGGTGATCGTGCTGCTGCGCCACGCTACCGACCCGCAGCCGCTGATCTGCGAAGGCCGCTGGGAAGGGCAGATCATCCGCGAACTGCGTGGCACCAATGGTTTCGGCTACAACCCGGTGTTCCTGGACACCACCCACGGCCTGACCGCCGCGGAAATGGAGCCGGCGCTGAAGAACGCCATCAGCCACCGTGCCATTGCCCTGCAGCAGCTCAAGCAGCAGCTGGCGACGCTGTACTGACGCCACCCGATCGAACCAGGGAAGCCGGCCAGCGGCCGGCACTACCAATGAAGCCCATGCCGCACGCCCACGACCACTGCAACCACCTGCCCGGCGAAGCCTGCTCCGCTGACCACGACAGCCCGCCGCGACTGGTGCCACCACCGCTGTCGCTGTACGTGCACCTGCCGTGGTGCGTGCGCAAATGCCCGTACTGCGATTTCAATTCGCACCAGGCCAAGGGCGAGCTGCCGTTCGATGCCTACATCGACGCCCTGCTGCGCGACCTGGACCAGGACCTGCCGCTGGTCTGGGGCCGGGTGGTGCACAGCGTGTTCTTCGGCGGCGGTACCCCCAGCCTGTTCCCGCCGGAAGCGATCGACCGCTTCCTGCAGCAGGCCAGTGCGCGCCTGCGCTTCGCACCCAATGCCGAAATCACCCTGGAAACCAACCCGGGCACGGCCGAGCATGGCCGTTTCGACCGCTACCGCGCGGCCGGCGTGAACCGCCTCAGCTTCGGCATCCAGAGTTTCGACGACGCCATGCTCAAGCGCCTGGGCCGCATCCACGACAGTGGCGAAGCCGAGCGCGCGGTGAAGATGGCGCAGGACGCGGGCTACGACAACTTCAACATCGACCTGATGTACGCGCTGCCGGAACAGACCCTGGCCGGTGCCGAGGCTGATCTGGAACGTGCGTTCGCGCTGCAGCCTGCGCACATCTCGCACTACCAGCTGACCCTGGAACCGAACACGGTGTTCTTCGCGCGGCCGCCGCAGGGCATTCCCGATGAAGACAACGCCTGGGACATGCAGGAACATTGCCAGGCGCTGCTGGCGCAGGCCGGTTTCGGCCAGTACGAGGTCAGCGCCTACGCGCGCCCCGGCCGGCAGAGTGCGCACAACCTGAACTACTGGCGTTTCGGCGATTACCTGGGCATCGGTGCCGGCGCGCACGGCAAGATCAGCTCGGGCGCCGAGGAACACGTGCTGCGCCGCTGGAAGCTGAAGCACCCGCAGGCCTACCTGGACAGCGCCGGCACTCCGGCCTCGTTCGGTGGCGACGACGTGATCGCAGCCGAACGCCTGCCGTTCGAGTACATGCTCAACCTGCTGCGCCTGCACGAAGGTTTCGGCCTGCGCGATTTCGAGTCGCGCACGGGGCTGTCGCGCAGCGTGCTGGACGCACCGCTGGCCGAGGCCGTGCAGCGCGGCTGGCTGGAAGTCACGGATGGGCATGTGCAGCCGACCGAGCTGGGCCGCCGATTCACCAACGACGTGGTAAGCCTGTTCCTGGAAGATTGATCCTCGCGTGACAGAGGGTCGTGCCGGCCGCTGGCCGGCAATCCGGTAAAGACAGCGCTGCCGGCCAGCGGACGGCACTACCGTTCATCCGCCGGGCATGACCGGACGAACTGCACGCGCATTCACCCTAAAGTAGCGCTGACCGCGGCCGACACGGTAGATTCACAAGATCGATCCGCGGGAATCCGGGTACCGCTCGCCGATGTCAGCTGTCTTTTCCATTACCTCTGCCGACAAAGCCCGTCTGGCCGCCAGCGACCTGCCTCCGCGGGTGCGTGAGCTGCTGGGCGCGTTGATCGGCCTGTGCCGGCAAACGCTGGCCGCGCCGCTGATCCTGACCGTTGAAGCGCTGGAGCAGACGCTGCTGCACGACGCCGACCGCGCACGCAATCCGATGCAGCAGGCAGATCTGATGGCCCAGCGGGGCCAGCTGCATGCCTTCGCCGGCCATTTCGCCGACCGCATGCTCGATGCCGTGGCCGAAGCACTGGCGGGCCTGCGCGAGCCGTCCACCACCACCGCTGCCCATGCCACGCCGCCGCCCTTGCCGGGCATGCTGGGCCTGTCGCTGGTCGATGAGCGCGAGGTGGATCGCGACCTGCTGCTGACCGAGATGGTCCGGCGCGAGACCCTGCGCTCAACCAATACGTTGAACCTGCTGGGCCAGCGCCTGGGTGTGCTCGCAGCGGCGCCGGCGTTCGAGGCCGATACCCTGCCACTGGCACCGCAGGCCCTGTGCGCGATGGTGCGCCGGATCGCCGAACAGGACACCCTCGGCGTGGAGGTGCAGCTTGCGCTGTACCGCAGCTTCGAGCGGCAGGTACTGGAGCGCCTGGGTGACATCCTGGACCGCGCCAACGCGCTGCTGGCCCAGCACGGTGTGCTGCCGGGCCTGGTCTACACCCCCTACCTGGCACGCTCGTCGAGCACGCGGAGGATCCTCACCCAATCGGTGGGTGGCGGCCGCGCAACGCAGCCTGCCAAACGTACCGCCGCGCCATTGACCGGCTGGAACGGCTCCGCCCCCGCCGGTTCCTGGTCGAACCTGGTGCAGGATGCCTTCAACGATACAGGCAGCGCGGGTCCCGCCGCCCCTGGCGTGACCACGTCCACCAGCAGTGCGCTGCACGAACTGCTGCAGCAGGCCCGCCATGCCACGACGGTCCCTGCAGATACTGCGGCCGTGCCCAGCGCAGCGGTCGATGCGGTCCTTGCACGCCTGCAGGCCCAGTCCAGCGCGGCCACCGGTGTTGCCGACCTGCAGGCTGCCGTGGTCGCGCAGCTGCGCAGCGAGCACGGCGCTACTGCCGAGCTGGGCAGCCACGACCGTGACAATCTTGACCTGCTGCGCATGCTGATGCAGCAGGTACAGCAGCAGCAACGCCCCGATCCGGTGCCTGCCGCGCTGCTCGCCCGCCTGCAGGTGCCGCTGGCGCGCGCGGCGATGGCCGACCCCGGTTTCTTCGTGCGCGACGAACACCCCGCACGCGAACTGCTCAACCAGATTGCCGAAGTCGGCGCCAACTGGCTGGGTGACGATGATGTGGATCCGCAGCTGCTGCAGCGCATGGCGCAGAGCGTGCAGGGCCTGCTGGGCCAGGACGCGCGCTCGCCCGAGGCCTTCGCCACCGCCAACGAAGACGTGCAGCAGCACCAGCGCGCGGCGGCCCATCGCGCCGAATTGGCCGAGCGCCGCCACGTCGAGGCCGCACGCGGCAAGGAACGACTGGAACTGGCACGTCGCCAGGCCAATGCACAGATCGACCAGTGCTGTGACGCACAGGAGCCGCCGCGCTTCGTGCAGACCCTGCTGCGCCAGGCCTGGGCCGATGCACTCACCCTCACCCGCCTGCGCCACGGCGACGATTCACCGCAATGGCAGGAGCGCCTCCACCAGACCGAGCGCATCGCCGCGGTAACCGCGCAGGCCGTCGATGCCCCCGGCGGTACCGATGCCTCGCTGGCCAGCGATGTCGAGTCCGCGCTGGTGCAGGTCGGCTATCACGCCGAGGAAGCCGCCGCCGTTGCGCGCCGCCTGGCCACGCCCGGCGGCGAGGACGAAAGCACCTCGCGCACTGAACTCAGTGCACGGCTGAAGGCGCGTGCACGGCTGGGCGAACATGCCGCCAGCGGCAGCGGCCCCGCGTCGCTGGCACCGCGCAGCAGCGCCGAAGAGGCCGCCTACCAGCAGCTGGGCACCCTGCCCTTCGGCAGCTGGTTCGACATCGACAACGGCGATGGCAGCCTGCGCCGGCAGCGCCTGTCCTGGTACAGCCTGCTGACCGGCCACGCCCTGTTCGTCAATCCGCGCGGGCAGAAGGTCGCCGATACCGACCTCGACACGCTCGCCCGGCAGATCAGCGCCGGACGCGCGCAGCTGGTCACCGAAGACAAGGGCCGGCTGGTCGATCGCGCGTGGCAGGCCAGCCTCGGTGCGCTGCGCGCGCTGGCCGGCGGCCGTTCCAGGGAGACCTCCGTTTGAACACCCAACCACCGCAGGACACCCGCCGCGCACCGCGCCGCCAGGTTTCGGACCTGGTGCCGGTGACCGACCAGATGCGCGAAAGCGTGGTGGGCCGGCTCGGTAATGTCTCCGAGACCGGCATGCTGATGCTGGCCAGCACGCCGCTGCGCGAGGACGCGCTGTACCAGTTCCGCTTCCCGTTGCCGATGGGCGACGGCCGCCACGAGGCCATCGACGTGGGCGTGCACCTGCTGTGGAGCGAACCGGCGCATGTGCCGGGCCAGAGCTGGACCGGCTTCCGTTTTCTCACCCTGTCGCGCGAACATCGGCAGCTGCTGCGCAAGTGGGTGGGCGAAGACAGCGACGAGGGACCGGTTTCGACGGCCTGAGTGCCGGTTCCAGCACAGCGGTTTTTCCCGGTATGCGGCAGAATCTAGGGCCGTTTTCCGTGTCGAGCCACCGCAATGATCCAGCAAGACCCCGGCGCCCTGTATCCCGACCACCTGGCCGTGCTGTGCCGACGTGCCGAACAGGCGCTGGCCCGCGGCGGCTTCGATCACCTGGTGGTGCCCAGCGGCACCCTGCACTACCAGGTGTTCGACGATCGCGATTACCCGTACGCGGTCAATCCGCAGTTCAAGGCCTGGCTGCCGCTGACCCGCGTGCCCAACAGCTGGATCGTGTTCACCCCCGGCAAGCGCCCGGCGGTGATCTTCCACCAGCCCTTCGATTACTGGCACGTGGTGCCGGACGCACCGAGTGGCTGGTGGGTGGAGCACTTCGACATCCACATCATCCGCAAGCCCGAGGAGGCGCTTGCCCTGCTGCCGGCAGACCCGTCGCGCTGCGCGATCCTCGGCGAACCGCAGAGCACGCTGGGCAGCTACGTGCCGAACAACCCGGCACCGGTGGTGAACTACCTGGAATGGCACCGCGGCAGCAAGACGCCGTATGAAATCGCGCTGATGCGCCAGGCGCAGGTGCTGGGCGTGCGCGGCCACCGCGCCGCCGAAGCCGCGTTCCGCAACGGCGCCGACGAGTTCAGCATCCACATGGCGTACTGCCAAGCGGTGGGCCAGGACGCCAACGAGCTGCCCTACGGCAACATCGTGGCGCTGAATGAACATGCCGCCGTGCTGCATTACACCGAGCTGGGCCGCAAGGCACCGCAGCCGCTGCGCAGCTTCCTGATCGATGCCGGCGCCAGCGCGCACGGCTATGCCAGCGACATCACCCGCACCTACGCCGCGCAGGGCCACGACGAATTCGCAGCGATGATCGCCGCCGTCGACGCCGCCCAGCAGCAGATGTGCGCGGCGGTGCGCCCGGGCTTCGACTACAAGCAGCTGCACGTGGACGCACATCTTTCACTGATGGGCGTACTGAAGGACTTCGGCGTGATCAAAGTGTCGCCGCAGACCGCAGTTGAAACCGGCGTCAGCGCCGCGTTCTTCCCGCACGGCATCGGCCACCTGATCGGCCTGCAGGTGCACGACGTGGCCGGTTTCGCAGCCAGCGACGAGGGTGGCCGCATCGAGCGCCCGGCGGGCCATCCGTACCTGCGCCTGACCCGCGTACTGGAACCGGGCATGGTGGTGACCATCGAACCGGGCCTGTACTTCATCGACATGCTGTTGAACGAAGTGAAGGACGCCGGCCAGGGCGATGCGATCAACTGGGACCGCGTGGACTTCTTCCGTCCGTATGGCGGCATCCGCATCGAAGACGAGGTGCTGTGCACCGAGGGCGAAGCGGACAACCTGACGCGGCCGGAGTTTGCGGCGGCCAACGGCTGAGCCCCTCGTGGTTGGCCGCTTGGAGCAAAAGCCGCGCTTGGCGGTGCGGGTGGGCCATGCAGGGGACGCTGCAAGTACGTCCCTGTAAGCTCGATGGCGCCATCCATGGCGCCAACGCCCCTGCATGGCCCACCCGCCCCACCTTTGACAGTTTCCTGCGCGCGTCCAACCACGGAAAAGAAAAAGGAAAAGCAAAAGCGGGTCGCTCGCTGCGCTCGCTCCGTGTCGACCAAGGTCGACACCTACCAACAGCCGCAGCAGCCAGTAGATCCACGCCATGCGTGGATGATTCATTCGATATCTGACAGATGTGCCGACCAACGGTCGGCACCCACCAACAGCCGCAGGAACCTGTCAGATGTGGGGCGGTGTGGGTGGGCAGGACCGTTGGCGCCATGGATGGCGCCATCGAGCCCCCATGGATGGGTTTACGGCGTGTCCTGACCACCCACACCGCCCCGCCATCCCACGGAATGCCGCTCTTGCTTTCGCCGTTGCCGTTGCATTGAGCAGGTGCAGGGCTGCAAGCCCTGCAGAAAAGCCCCTTACCCCGCCATTACCGCTTCGATCTCGTCGGCGCTGCGCGCCAGGCCTTCGGTCAGCACGCGATGGCCGTCATCGGTGATCAGCACGTCATCCTCGGTACGGATGCCGATACCGCGCCAGCGCGGTTCCACCGTCGTATCGTCCACGCCGACATACAGCCCCGGCTCGATGGTGAACGCCATGCCCGGCTCCAGCAGGCGCGAATCGCCCGCCAGGCGGTAATCGCCCACATCGTGCACGTCCAGCCCGATCCAGTGCCCGGTCTTGTGCCGGTAGAAACGCTGGTACTGGCCTTCGGACAGGTTCTTTTCCAGCGTGCCCTTCAGCAGGCCCAGCCGCAGCAGGCCCTCGGTCAGGGTCTGCACCGCCGCCAGGTGGCCGGCCTCGTACGGCACGCCCGGCTTGGCCTGGGCCAGCGCCGCAGCCTGCGCATCGCCGACCAGGTCGTGCAGCGCGCGCTGCTCGGCACTGAAGCGGCCATTCACCGGGAAGGTGCGGGTGATGTCGCTGGCATAGCCGCGATATTCCGCGCCGGCATCGATCAGCACCAGCTCGCCGTCACGCGAACGTGCGTTATTGTCGCGGTAATGCAGGATGCAGCCGTTGCGGCCCGCACCGACGATGCTGCAGTAGGCCGGCACGGCATCGTTGGCGCGGAACACGCGTTCCAGTTCGGCCTGCAGTTCGTATTCGTGGATGCCGGCCTTCGCCACTTTCATCGCCGCCAGATGTGCGCGCACACTGATCTGCGCGGCGTGGTGCATCAGCGCCACTTCCGCGCCGGACTTGAACAGGCGCTGCTCGTGCAGCAGGTGGCCCAGCTCCAGGAACTCATGCGGCGGCTGCGCACCGTGGCGCACCTGCGAACGCACGCGGTTGACCCAGCCGATCAGCTTCAGGTCGAAATCGGCGTCACGGCCGAAGTGGTAGTAGACGCGCGAACGCCCTTCCAGCAGGCCCGGCAGGATGTCGTCCAGATCGTCGATCGGGTACGCATCGTCCATGCCGTACTGCGCCACCGCGCCTTCCTGGCCGGCGCGGCTCCCGTCCCAGGCCTCACGCTCGGCATCGCGCTCGCGGCAGAACAGGATGGCCTCGCCGTGGCGTCGCCCCGGGATCAGCACCAGCACTGCTTCCGGCTCCGGGAAGCCGCTCAGGTACTGGAAGTCCGAATCCTGGCGGAACGGGTAATGGGTATCGAGGCTGCGCACCTTCTCGGCCGCGGCCGGCAGCACGAGGATCGCGTCCTCGCCGGCCATGTCCATCAGCTGGCGGCGGCGACGCTTGTATTCGCCGGCCGCGATGCCGGTGCGCTGCTTGATATCCATCAGTTCAGGCGCTGCCGATGGCGCGAGGCCAGCACCACGTCACCGTGCAGCAGCAGTACCGCCACGCGGATGAATTCCTCGATCTCCGAGAGGGCTTCGTCGTCATCATCTCCACCGGCTTCGAAATCCTCGCTGGAGGCACGGGCCAGGCTGGCCATGTCGGTCAGCGCTTCTTCGCCCTCTTCGGACAGGGTCGGGCGACGGCCGCCGCTGCCCAGGCCGAAGCCGCCCAGGAAGGAACGGGTCCAGCTGAACATGGCATCGGCCTGCGCGGACACGTCGTCAGTGTCGGTCAGCAGCAGCTCGAAGGCGAAGTCGCGGTCTTCCAGCTGCTTGATGGTGGCCTGCAGCAGCTGCCCCAGCACGCTGTCGGCGGCCACCGGCGGCAGGTTGTCGTCGGCCAGCACGCGCGCCGGCCAGTCATTGCCGGGGGCGCCGCCGGCGGCCAGCCAGCCACACAGCGCGCCGTGCAGCTCGGCAGCGGTGGCGCCCAGGCCCAGCTCCTGGCTGGCGCGGGTAACGTCGTCGACGGAGGGAAGTTCGGTCATCGTGCGGCTCGTTCGGAATAAGGAAACCGGGGCGCACACGCGCGCCCGTGAGACCCCGTAGTGTAGCAACCCGACGGCATCCTCTCTGCGGCCGTCAGGCCTTGCTGCGACAACGCTTGACCGCCCTTACCCGGCTTGCCTATCGTGCCTGCATGGAACCCGCCGACCCCCTTGCCCAGCTGCAGGACTTCGCCGCCCGCGTGGAAGCGTTGCTTGAACGCAACCAGCGCTTGGCCGAGGAGAACCGCAGCCTGCGCCACCAGCAGGAACAGCTGGTGGCCGAGCGTTCCACGCTGCTGGCCAAGAATGAGCAGGCGCGCTCGCGGGTGGAAGCAATGATCAGCCGGCTCAAATCCCTGGAGCAGCACACATGAGCGCCGAACCGGTCAGTGTCCGCATCCTCGATCGTGAATACACCGTGGGTGTCGGCGGCGACGAACGCGACAGCCTGATGGCTGCTGCGCGCCTGCTCGATGCGCGCATGCGCGAGATCCGCGGCAGCAACCGCATGGCCGCCGTGGACCGCGTCGCCGTGCTGGCCGCGCTGAACCTGGCCCATGAACTGCAGCTGCTGCGCGACGAGAACGCCCGCCAGGCAGTGGCACTGCAGCAGACGCTGGCCGACCTGAACCGGCGCCTGGACCGCGCGATCGACGGCACCCCATAGAAAAAGGGGACGGAGGGAATTAAGGCGCATTCGCCCCTTCCGTGCTGGAAACGCCTTAATTCCCTCCGTCCCCTTTTCGCGTATCTGAATTGGCACGGACTGTTGCCGACGAACGGCCTATCCAGATCGTGCGTGCTGGCTATAATGGCCACGCGTTCTCTGCGGTACTCGACGGCATGTGCAAACATTCGCCTTGTCCCTTAAGAACGACACCGGGAGCGCGACAGCGCCGGGAGTGCAGGTCCGCCTTGTAGCGGGAAGCCCGATGGTTCTCCAGCGTTCCCACTTGAGCCCCCGGGTTCAAGGTCGTTTCGCATGCATCGACATTGCGGAGAATGCAATATTCCAGCAAGGGCGGCGTCTTCGGGCGTCGCCCTTGTTCTTTCCGGCACAATAACGGCTGATCCTCGCCGCTCGCTGCCATGACCGACCCGCGCCAGGCCCTGCGCCACGACCTGCGGCAACGCCGCCGTGACCTTTCCGCCGGTGAGCGTATCGCCGCCGCCGAATCGCTTGCCGATGCCCTGCTCGCCCTGCCGTTCGCCCCGCGCGAAGGCGCCGTGGCCGGCTACTGGGCGCTGGATGGCGAAATCGCCCTGCACCGCTGGCAGCTGCAGCTGCCCGAAGGGCTCACCTACTGCCTGCCGGTACTGGCGGGTGACGTGCTGCGCTTCGCACCGTGGCGCCCCGGGCAGCCGCTGACCAGCAACCGCTATGGCATTCCCGAGCCGGACGTGGCGATGGAAGACACCCTGGAACCGGCGCAGATGGCGCTGGTAGTGACCCCGCTGGTGGGTTTCGACACACAGTGCCGGCGGCTGGGCATGGGGGGCGGCTGGTATGATCGCAGCTTCGCCTTCCGCCACGACCGGCCGGCGCCGCCCTGGCTGGTCGGTGCTGCATTCGCGGTGCAGCAGGTCGAGTCCTTGCCGGTGGCGTCGTGGGACGTGCCGGTGGATGCGATCTGCACCGAAGACGGCACCCTGTTCCCCTCCGCTGCCCCCGTGAACGCATGACCGCCCGCAAGCGCTACTGGCTGATGAAGTCCGAACCGGACGCCTTCTCCATCGATGACCTCGCCAAGGTCAAGGTCGAACCCTGGAACGGGGTGCGCAACTACCAGGCGCGCAACTTCATGCGCGATGGCATGCAGGTCGGCGACGGCATCCTGTTCTACCACTCCAATACCAAGGTGCCCGGCATCGTCGGCCTGGCCACGGTCGCCAGCCCGGCCTACCCGGACGATACCCAGTTCGATCCCGAATCCGACTACCACGACCCCAAGAGCACGCGCGAGAACCCGCGCTGGATGCTGGTGGACGTGGGCTTCGACCGCAAGCTCAAGCAGGTGATCGCGCTGGACGAGATCAAGCTGCACGCCGAGGAGCTCGGTGAAGGCTTCCCGCTGGTTGCCAAGGGCAACCGCCTGTCGGTGTTCCCGGTGACCGCCGCGCAGTGGAAGCTGCTGCTGTCGCTGGAAAAGAAATCCTGATTCCCTGCCTGAGAGTTCTCCCATGTCCGAAGCCAAGCGCCTGGCCGCCGAGAAAGCCATCGAGTACGTTGAAGACGGCATGATCGTCGGTGTCGGCACCGGTTCCACCGTGGCCTATTTCATCGATGCCCTGGCCCGCATCCAGCACCGCATCAAGGGTGCCGTGTCCAGTTCCGAGCAGAGCACCGCGCGCCTGAAGCAGCACGGCATCGAGGTGATCGAGCTGAACCACAGCGGCAACCTGTCGCTGTACGTGGACGGCGCCGATGAGTGCGACGCCAACAAGTGCCTGATCAAGGGCGGCGGCGCCGCACTGACCCGCGAGAAGATCATCGCCGAGGCCAGCGAGCGCTTCATCTGCATCGTCGACCCGAGCAAGCAGGTGCCGGTGCTGGGCAAGTTCCCGCTGCCGGTGGAAGTGATCCCGATGGCGCGCAGCCTGGTCGCCCGCCAGATCCGCGACATGACCGGCGGCCAGCCGACCTGGCGCGAAGGCGTGGTCACCGACAACGGCAACCAGATCCTGGACATCCACAACCTGCAGATCACCGATCCGGAAAAGCTGGAGCGCGAGCTCAACCAGCTGCCGGGCGTGGTCTGCGTGGGCCTGTTCGCGCGCCGTCGCGCCGATGTGGTGATCGTCGGCGGCGAGCCGCCGGTCGTGCTCTGACCCTTTCGAAGGATCCTGACGATGTCGCTGTTGCGTTCGCTGCTGATGCTTCCGCTGCTGGCCCTGACCGGCTGCGCCACCGACGCGGCCCGCCATTGGGTCGAGCTGGATGGCGCCCGCTACCAGGTCGAGCTGGCCACCAACGATGAAACCCGCGCGCGCGGGCTGATGTTCCGCGACCAGATGTCGACCGACCACGGCATGCTGTTCATCCACGACCGCGAGGAAATGCAGGCGTACTGGATGAAGAACACCAAGATCGCGCTGGACATCCTGTACTTCGACAGCCAGCGCAAGCTGGTCAGCCAGCAGCGCGACGTACCGCCGTGCTCGGCCGGTGACATGTGCCCGCCCTACCCCAGCGGCGGCCCGGCGCGCTACGTGCTGGAGCTCAACGCCGGCCAGGCCGAGAAGTTGCAGTTGAAGGACGGCACCCAGCTGACCTTCGGCCCGGGCATCGAGTAACACGGTTCTGCCGGGCTGCGCCCGGCACCCACGGTAGTGCCGGCCGCTGGCCGGCAACCCTGCAGGGGTCAGATCCCTTTCGCGTGCGAAAGGGATCTGACCCCTGAATTTTTCACGCGACACCGCTTGAAACCGCCTGCGAATGACGCCAGTCTGTGACCATGCAGGACCGGATCACACTCCCCGACTGGGATGCACTGGCCGACCTCGAAGACGAGGCGCTGCCACTGTTGCCGACCGCGCTGCTGATCGCGCGCGATGAATACCCCGATCTGCAGCCGTCGACCTACGACGCGCTGATCCAGAGCCATGTCGAACACCTCCGTTCGGAAGTGGACAGCATCGAGAACAGCCCGCTGAAGATGGCGGCGATCAACCGCCACCTGTTCGACGAGCTGGGCTACAGCGGCGACCACGACGAGTACTACGACCCGCGCAACAGCTACCTCAACCAGGTATTCGAGCGCCGCCTGGGCAACCCGATCTCGTTGGCACTGGTACAGATGGAAGTCGCGCGCCGGCTGGGCATTCCGCTCGATGGCGTGTCCTTCCCCGGCCACTTTCTGGTGCGCCTGCCGGTAGACGACGGCGTGCTGGTGATGGACCCCTTCAACGGTGGCCGTCCGCTGGACGTGGACGAGCTGCGCGAGCGGGCCAAATCACATCTTGGCGGGCAGATGCCCGACGACCAGGTGCTGGCGCAGATCCTCGACCCGGCGCCGGCCCGCGCGATCCTGATGCGCATGCTGCGCAACCTGCATGGCGTGTACGCCGAGGCGGGCGAATGGGACCGCGCTGCACGCAGCGCCGATCGCGTGCTGAAGCTGGCCCCGGAGCAGGACGACGCGCTGCGGGATCGCGGCCTGGCCTATCTGCAGCTGGAGTACCTGGCCGGTGCCCGCCACGACCTGGGGCAGTACCTGAAGCGCAACCCCGAGGCCAGCGATGCGCAGTGGCTGCGCGAGAAGCTGATCGACCTCGGCGGGCCGGTGCCACGGCTGCATTGAGGATGTCGGTGTGTGGACCAACGGTCCACACCCACCGGATGGGCCGGGTGGCCCACCCGTCAATCGACCTCGACCATCTCGAAATCGGCCTTGGTCACCCCGCAATCCGGGCAGGTCCAGGTCTCGGGAATGTCCTCCCAGCGCGTCCCGGGCTCAATACCCTCCTCCGGCAAGCCTTCCGCTTCGCTGTAAATGAAGCCGCAGACCACGCACATCCAGGTGCGCAAGGTGGTGGGGGTGGCATCGCTCATCGGATAATCAGGACTGGATTCACGGGCCGCCATTGTCCCATCGCGGTCCACTCACCGGTAGCCATCGATGACTTCTGCTTCCCCGGCGCCCCGCGGCGTCTACCTGATCACCCCGGACGAGCCCGATACCGCGCGCCTGCTGGCCCGCACCGCGCCGCTGCTGGCCGCGGGCGCCACCTGGCTGCAGTACCGCAACAAGACCGCCAGTGACGCGCTGCGGCGCGAGCAGGCCACCGCCCTGCAGGCGCTGTGCGTGGAACACGGCGTGCCGCTGATCGTCAACGACGACCCGGCGCTGGCCAGGGCGGTCGGCGCGGCCGGCGTGCACCTGGGCGGCACCGACGGTGACATCCCCAGCGCGCGCGCACTGCTCGGTGCCGAGGCCATCATCGGCGCCTCCTGCTACGACCAGCTGGCCAATGCCGAAAAGGCCGTGGCCGCCGGCGCCAGCTACGTGGCCTTCGGCGCGTTCTTCCCGACCACCACCAAGATCACCACCAGCCGCGCCCATACCGACCTGCTGCGGCAAAGCGCCGCACTGGGCGTGCCGCGGGTGGCGATCGGCGGCCTGACGCCGGACAATGTCGGTCCCATCATCGACGCCGGCGCCGATCTGGTCGCCGTGGTCAGCAGCGTGTTCGCCGCCGAAGACCCGGTCGCGACCCAGCGCGCCTACCTCGCCCAGTTCGCGTAACGCCCAGGAAAGCCCCATGAACCACGACCAGTCCCACGCCCTGTTCTCCCGCGCCCAGCAGCTGCTGCCGGGCGGCGTCAATTCGCCGGTACGCGCGTTCAAATCGGTCGGTGGCGAACCGTTCTTCGTCGAGCGCGCCGACGGCGCCTACCTGTACGACGTCGATGGCAACCGCTACATCGACTACGTCGGTTCCTGGGGCCCGATGATCGTCGGCCACAACCACCCGGCCGTGCGCCAGGCGGTGAAGAAGGCGATCGACAACGGTTTGTCCTTCGGCGCGCCGTGCGCGGCCGAAGTGACCATGGCCGAGGCCATCACCCGCCTGGTGCCATCGTGCGAGATGGTACGCATGGTCAACTCCGGCACCGAGGCCACGCTGTCGGCGATCCGCCTGGCGCGTGGTGCCACCGGCCGCAACCGCATCGTCAAGTTCGAAGGCTGCTACCACGGCCACGGCGACTCGTTCCTGGTCAAGGCCGGCAGCGGCATGCTGACCCTGGGCGTGCCGACCTCGCCGGGCGTGCCGGCCGGCCTGAGCGAACTGACCCTGACCCTGCCCTACAACGACTTCGAAGCGGCCACCGCCCTGTTCGAGCAGCAGGGTGACGACATCGCCGGCCTGATCATCGAGCCGGTGGTCGGCAATGCCAACTGCATTCCGCCGCGCGAGGGCTACCTGCAGCACCTGCGCGAACTGTGCACGAAGCACGGCGCGCTGCTGATCTTCGACGAAGTGATGACCGGCTTCCGCGTGGCCCTCGGCGGAGCGCAGGCGCACTACGGCATCACCCCGGACCTGACCACCTTCGGCAAGATCATCGGCGGCGGCATGCCGGTGGGTGCCTACGGCGGTCGTCGCGAACTGATGCAGCAGATCGCGCCGGCCGGCCCGATCTACCAGGCCGGTACGCTGAGCGGCAACCCGGTGGCGATGGCCGCCGGCCTGGCGATGCTGGAGCTGATCCAGCAGCCGGGCTTCCACGCCGATCTGGCCGAGCGCACCGCGCGCCTGTGTGCCGGCCTGGAAGCGGCCGCCGCCGAAGCCGGCGTAGCGGTGACCACCACCCGCGTGGGCGCGATGTTCGGGCTGTTCTTCACCAGCGAGAAGGTGGAGACCTACGCGCAGGCCACTGCCTGTGACATCCCGGCGTTCAACCGCTTCTTCCACGCGATGCTGGAGCAGGGCGTGTTCCTGGCCCCGTCAGCGTACGAGGCCGGCTTCCTGTCCAGCGCGCACGACGACGCCGTGATCGAGGCCACCCTCGCCGCTGCACGCGTGGCATTCAAGGCCGCCAAGGGCTGATCGCAAAAGGGGACGGAGGGGATTAAGTCGTTTGTGCACTTACGACTTAATCCCCTCCGTCCCCTTTTTTCAGCCGAAGACGAGCTTGCCCTTCATCATCGCGAAGTGGCCGGGGAACGAGCAAAAGAAGGTGTAGTCACCGCCCTTCTGCAGGCCCTGGGTGGAGAAGCGCACGCGCGTGGTCTCGCCGCCGCCGATCACCTTGGTGTGCGCCAGCACGCGCTTGTCGGCCTTCGGCAGATAGCTGTCGGCCAGGGTCATGCGCATGCCCGCCATCGCCACCGGCTGGTAATCGGCGGTGCGGGTCAGCACCCAGTTGTGGCCCATCGCGGTGGCGGCGAGCTTGCCGGTGTGGCGCAGGGTCAGGTCCACCGCACTGCAATCGGCAGCAACCTTGATCTCGCGGCTGCTGAAACTCATCTGGTCGGTGCTGTCGATGCTTACCGCACACACCCGCGCCATCGCCGACGGCGCCAGCATCAGCGCACCCAGTCCCACTGCCACCATCCGAGCCTTCATCGCTGCATCTCCTGCGGATTCAAGCGCCATTCTAGGCAGGCCCATGCGACCGCGACTGCGACCGTCTGTCGCACGGCCGCTCCAGGGTTTCCGCACATTCACTGCAATGGCATGCTCAGCCGATGCGGATCGACCTGTTGCTGCTGGATGTGGATGGGGTGCTGGTGCAGTACCAGCGCGCGCAGCGCGTGCTGCACCTGGCGCAGGCACTGGCGGTTCCTGCTGCGGCGGTGCAGGCGGCACTGTATGACGGTGGACTGGAAGCGGCGCATGACAACGGCACGCTGGACGGACCGGCCTACCTGGCGCGGCTGGGAGCGTTGCTGGGCAGGACCGTCGATGTACCCAGCTGGATCGCCGCACGCCAGGCCGCCAGCCATCCGCAGTACGCGGTGCTGCAGCGACTGCAGGCCCTGCAGCTGCCACTGGCGGTACTGACCAACAATGGCGCGCTGATGGTGCAGGCGCTGCCCACCCTGCTGCCGGAACTGTTCCCTGCCCTGCAGGGTCGCGTGTTCTGCAGCGCCGATTTCGGCCTGCGCAAACCCGCACCGGAGGTCTTCCAGCGCACGCTCGACGCACTCGGCGTGGCGCCTTCGCACACGCTGTTCGTCGACGATCTGTTCGCCAATGTGCGTGGCGCACGCGCTGCCGGCCTGCACGCGGAAACCGTGCGCGATGGCCGTGGATTGGGCAAAGTGTTGAAGCGTTACGCGGTGAGCTGATCGGGGTCAGAGCCCTCTCTGCAGGAGAGGGATCCGACCCCAGCACGATGGCTTCAGCGCGCGGTGATGAACGCAGCAATCGCTGCGCGCAGGCGCTTCAGGCCTTCGGCCACTTCTTCGTCGGTGATGTTCAGCGACGGCACGAAGCGCAGCACGTCCGGGCCGGCCTGCAGGGTCAGCAGGCCCTGCTCGGCGGCATGGTCGAGGATCGCCCCGGCCTGGCCAGCGAAGTCCTTGCTCAGCACCGCGCCCAGCATCAGGCCACGGCCGCGCACGTCGCTGAACACGCCGAACTCGTCGTTGATGCGGGCAAAGCCATCGCGCAGTGCCTTCGACTGGCGGCTGACATTGGCGGCGATCTCCGCCGAGGCCAGCTTGCGCAGTGCCACGCGGGCCACCGCAGCAGCCAGCGGGTTGCCACCAAAGGTGGTGCCATGCGCGCCAAACTGCATGGTTTCGGCCACCTTCGGGCCGGCCAGCATCGCGCCGATCGGGAAGCCACCACCGAGTGCCTTGGCCAGGGTGACCATGTCCGGCACCACGTCGTCCTGCCAGTGCGCGAACAGCGTGCCGGTGCGGCCCATGCCGGCCTGGATCTCGTCCAGCACCAGCAGTGCGTTGTGCTGGTCGCACAGTTCGCGCACGCGCTTGAGGAAACCGAATTTGGCCGGCATCACGCCGCCCTCGCCCTGGATCGGCTCCAGCATCACCGCCGCCACATCACCGGCGGCCATCGCGGTTTCCAGCTGCACTTCATCGTTGAAATCGATGTAGCGGAAGCCACCGGGCAGCGGCTCGTAACCTTCCTGGTACTTCGGCTGGGCCGTGGCGGTCACCGCGCCCATGGTGCGGCCGTGGAAGCTGCCGCGGAAGGTGATGATCACCCGCTTGTCGGCCGGGCGGCCCTGGCTGGAGGCCCACTTGCGGACCATCTTGATCGCCACTTCGTTGGCTTCGGCGCCGGAATTGCACAGGAACACGCGCTCGGCGAAGCGGCTGGCCTTCACCAGCTCCTCGGCCAGGTGCAGCGGCGGCGCGCTGTAGAACACGTTGCTGGTGTGCCAGAGCTTGCCGGCCTGCTCGACCAGCGCGGCCACCAGGTCCGGATCGTTGTGGCCCAGCCCGCACACGGCGATGCCGGCAGCCAGGTCGATGAACTCACGGCCCTGGCTGTCCCACACGCGGGCGCCCTGGCCTCGCTCCAGTACCACCTGGCGGGGCTTGTAGACCGGCAGGTAATAGTGCGAAAGGGAGATCAGCGGATCGGTAGCGGCGGTCATGGCAGTCGGCAGGGTTCAGGAATCCCCATTCTCGCGCCGGAACCCCTGCGGCACAATGCGCCCATGCGACCGTTTTCTGCCCCCCAGCTGAACCCCGCCACCGAGACCGGCTGGCGCCGTCGGTGGTTCGACATCATCTACCGCCATGACTCGCGGCCCTCGCGCAACTTCGACCTGATCCTGGTGGTGGCGATCGTCGCCAGCATCCTGGTGGTGATGATCGACAGCGTGCAGCACCTGCATGCCGAATGGTCCACCGGCCTGTACATCCTGGAATGGGCCTTCACGATCATCTTCACCGCCGAGTACCTGCTGCGGCTGGCGGTGGTCAAGCGCCCGCTGCGTTACGCGGTGAGCATCTGGGGCATCATCGACCTGCTGTCGATCCTGCCCGCCTACCTGTCGATGTTCATCCCCGGCGCGCAGAGCCTGCTGGTGGTGCGCGCGCTGCGCATCCTGCGCGTGTTCCGCATCCTCAAGCTGACCCGCTACATCGAGGAAAGCGGCGTGCTGATGACGTCGCTGTGGCGCAGCCGGCGCAAAGTGCTGGTGTTCCTGTTCACGGTAATCACCATCACCATCATCGCCGGTGCGCTGATGTACGTGATCGAGGGCCCCGAACACGGCTTCACCAACATCCCGGCCAGCATGTACTGGGCGGTGGTGACCATGGCCACGGTCGGCTTCGGCGACATCGTGCCGCAGACCGTGCTTGGCCGCTTCGTCACGTCGGTACTGATCCTGATCGGCTACAGCATCATCGCCGTGCCCACCGGCATCTACACCGCCGAACTGGCCAGCACCATGCGCGAAGCCGAACTGGCTGCGCGCCGTGATGCCCGAGGCTGCCCGCACTGCGGGCTGGAGGGGCATGAACCGGATGCGCGCCACTGCCGCAAATGCGGTGGCGAACTACCGGATGCATTCAGCCATTGAGGCAGATGCCGGCCAGCGGCCGGCACTACCGAAACAACAGGGTGCGCGCATTAGATCCACGCCCCGCGTGGATCCCCTGGCTCAATCCAGGAACAGATCCGGCAGCAACGGCCGCGACGGATCCACCGCATAGCCGGACAGATCGGTGACGCCGGCCTGTGCCAGCACTTCATCATCGATCAGGAACTGGCCGTGGAAGCCGGCCGCTTCGCGCACCAGCACCGCATGCGCGGCGTCGGCCATGATCTGCGGCGTACGGCAGCCGGCCACATCCACACCCGGAATCATGTTGATCGCATCGGTGGCAATCACGGTGCGCGGCCACAGCGCGTTCACCGCCACACCCTGCGGGCCGAATTCCGCGGCCAGGCCGAGCGTGACGAAGCTCATGCCCATCTTGGCCAGCGTGTAGCCGGTATGCGCGCCCCACCACTTCGGCTCCAGGCTCGGCGGCGGCGCCAGAGTGAGGATGTGCGGGTTCGGCGCCTGCAGCAGGTACGGCAGGCACGCCTGCGCACACAGGAAGCTGCCACGCGAATTGACCTGCTGCATCAGGTCGAAGCGCTTCATCGGCGTGTCCAGCGTGCCGCGCAGCCAGATCGCGCTGGCATTGTTGATCAGGATGTCGATGCCACCGAAGGTATCGACCGTGGCCGCAACCGCCGCCTGCACCTGCTCTTCCTCGCGGATGTCGCACTTCAGCGCCAGCCCCTGGCCACCGGCGGCGGTGACGGCCTCGGCTGCGCTGTGGATGGTGCCCGGCAGCTTCGGGTTCGGCACCGACGACTTGGCGGCGATCGCCACGTTGGCCCCGTCGCGCGCAGCGCGCAGTGCGATGGCCAGGCCGATGCCGCGCGAGGCACCGGTGATGAAAAGGGTTTTGCCCTGCAGACTGCCCACGTTCCACACTCCAGCGTATGCAATGAGCCGCTAGTATGCCGCGCCGACGCGGAGTTCACCCGGCCTTGACGATACTCGAGCCTCCAGTCAACGCACGAGGTCCACGCCATGCGCCGTTCCCGCCTGCTGCTGCCTGCCTTGGGGCTTGCCCTGCTGACCGCCTGCCAGGGCCGTTCGCCGGAACCCGGCAAGGAGCCGCCTGCCGGTGAAGCGCCGAGCGCAGAGCAGGCCGCCGCCGACGGCAAGCTGCGCTGGAGCGAGGCAGTGGTCTGGGATGGCGACCTCAACGCCTGCCGCCAGGGCGAGAACGCCGCCACCCGCGAGTGCCTGCGCGATGCAATGCGCGCCGGTGGTGCCAGCGCCGATGCCATTACTGCCGCCGAGCAGTTGTCCACCGGCGGCGAGCTGGCCTATGTGACCGCCTGGCACGAGAACGGCGGCCTGGGCGTGGCCACGGTCGAATACCCGTTCCGCGCCAACACCAACGAGGGCACCCGCCTGGTCGACGCCAGCGGCAAGCGCATCGACGTGGATGCCGTGCAATTGGACGACACCCTGCGTGCCGACCCCACCGTGCAGGAACTGCTGAAGGCCAACCCACAGGCCACACCGTTCGCACCGGCGCAGTCAGCCGGGGCCACGCCGCTGGAGAACGGCGGCATCCGCGTGATGTATCGCACGCCGCTGCGCGACTGCCACGCCTGCCCGGATGTGGGCCAGCTGCAGATCGCCTACGACTTCGACGCCAAGCGCAACTTCATCGGCCAGCAGGTGGTGCCGGCGACGCCGTAAGGTCACCGGCGTCTGTAGAGCCGAGCCATGCTCGGCTCTACGACACGATTCTGCCCAGCGCATCCACGCATGGCGTGGATCTACCGGTACAACTGCACCTGCTTCTCCAGCAGACGCGGCACGATCAGCCGATGCACCGGGGCGACCGGCAGCATGTACACACGCCCGAACGCGTTATGTGTATGCACCACCGTCGCCACTTCCAGCACATCGCCCTGCCACTGCAGGGCCAGCTGCACACGCAGATGGCGGTCGTCGTCTTCCAGCACGATGGCATCATCGTCCAACGACTGCAGGGTGAAAATGCCCAGCCGCTGGCCGGGTTGAGGATCCTCAACATCCTGCACCGCGCGCAACGAGCCCAGGTGCTTCATGCCGAGCAGGCGCATGCCGCGATTGCGCAGCGCCATCAGCCCATCGAACCAGCCGGGAATGGTCGCCGCCATGTCGCGATAGGCCTGCAAGGCCGAGCGCCCATCGCGACGTGTCGTCGCCTGGCAGGCGTGCACGAAGTCGGCGACGGCCAGCTGTGGGCGCAGGACGCTGCCCGCGCTCGGCGGGCCGGTCACCACCTGCGCAGGGCTCACGGCTTCGGCCCCTGACCCTCGTTGTCTTCCCAATGCAGGATGCGGCGGGTGACGAAGCGGTAGACCGGCTTGCCGGTGGCGAACCACAGTTCGCGTACCCACGAGGTGCGCTTGAGCACGCGCTTCTCCACCGGGGTGAGTGACTCGCGGCAGTACATGCGCTTGTGCTTGAGCAGGTGGCGCAGGTCCTCGCGGGCCAGCAGGCGCATCCAGCGCGAGCGCGGGTTGCCGATCACCGCCAGCTGGAAATCGATCAACGCCGGGCGGCCATCGTCGGTGACCAGCCAGTTGGCTTCCTTGGCCAGGTCGTTGTGGGCCACGCCATTGCGATGCAGCTGCTGCAGCAGGCGACGCGCGGCGCGGAACCAGGCCAGGTCACCGCGTGGCGGGCGCTGGTACATGGCATCGCCGGCCATGAAGCTGCGGTCGAGATGACGGCCATCCCACGCCAGCAGCTGCGGCACATCGGCCATGCCGTGGATGTGGCGCAGCGCGCGTGCTTCGCGGCGAGCCAACCACCAGGCCGGCAGCCGCAACCACAGCGGCGTCGCGCCCAGATCACGGCGTACGAAGGGGCCGGCAGGCCCTTCCACAAGGAGGATGCGACCGAAGCTGTCGGCCTTCAGGGCGTGCGAGGGCGTGTCTGGCGAATGCGGCATGTGCCCATTCTAGGCGATGGCGCCCGTTGCAAACGGTCACGAAGCGGCTGGGAACCAGTCACCTTCACGCCCCTATAATCGGGCAATGGACTCTTCATGGATCGACGCCACGCTTGCGTGGATTGCCGCTCACCCCGTGCTGGCGGGTGCCGTTATCTTCCTCATCGCCTTCTGCGATGCGGTGATCATTCTCGGTGCCATCGTGCCGGCCCTGCCGCTGCTGTTCGCGGTGGGCGTGTTCATCGGCCTGGGCCAGATCTCCGGGCCGTACGCGGTGGCGGCGGCGGCGCTGGGTGCGTTCGCCGGTGATGGCATCAGTTACTGGATCGGCCGCCGCTGGGGCGACCGCCTGCGTGGCGTGTGGCCGTTCAGCCGTTACCCGCAGCTGCTCGACCGCGGCGAGAACCTGTTCCGCCGCAATGCCTTCAAGAGCATCCTGATCGCACGCTACGTGGGCGCCATCCGCCCGTTCGTGCCGGCCATCGCCGGCATGATGAAGATGCCCGCCAGCCGCTACATGCAGGCCAGTGGTATCGCCAGCATTTCGTGGGCGGTGCTGTTCCTGGCACCGGGCTGGGTGCTTGGCGAGGCCTACGACGCGGTGGCGGCGGTGGCCGGGCGGCTGGTGGTGGTGGTCGGCCTGCTGGCGGTGATCCTCGGCCTGGTCTGGGCCATCGTGCTGTACGGCTATCGCTGGTCGGCCGCGCGCATGGACAACTGGCTGGCGCGCCTGCTGGACTGGTCCAACCGCCACCCGACACTGGGCCGCTATACCGTCGGTGTGCTGGACCCGAAGCGCCGCGAGTCGGTGCCGCTGGCGATGCTGGCATTGATGCTGCTGGTGCTGGGCTGGGGCTGGTTCGCACTGCTGACCGTGGTGGTCGCGCACGGTGAACCGCTGGCGATCGACCTGCTGGTGCACCAGGCCATGCTGGCGCTGCGCAATCCGCTGGCCGACTACCCGATGGCCGCGCTGGCGTCGCTGGGCGCCTGGCAGGTACTGCTGCCGGCCACCGCGGCGGCGATGGGCTACCTGATCTGGCGCCGGCGCTGGATGGCGGCCGCGCACTGGCTCGCCGCCCTCGCCTTCGGCCTGGCATTGACCATGCTGCTCGGTGCCACCGTTGATGTGGTGCGACCGATCGACGCCAGCAGCGGCTTCGGCTTCCCGTCGGTGTCGGTGACCATGGCCACCATCACCTTCGGCTTCTTCGCAGTGCTGATCGCGCGTGAGATGCCCGGCCGCACCCGCGTCTGGCCCTATCTGGTGTCGGGCATCGTGGTCAGCCTGATCGGCTTCTCGCGGCTGTATCTGGGCGCGCATTGGCTGAGCGATGTGATCGGCGGCATGCTGTTCGGCACGTTCTGGCTGCTGGTGCTGGGCATCGCCTACCGCCGCCGCTTCAACCGCTCGTTCTGGGTGAAGCCGGTGGCATGGCTGTTCTATGGCGTCTTCGCCGTCGCCGCGATGTGGTACGCACCGCGCCACATTCCGGTGAAGCTGGAACGCTTCGAGCCGACCCTGCCGGCCCCGCAGGCAATGGACACGCAGGCCTGGTGGCAGCACGACTGGGCGAAGCTGCCCGCGCGCCGCAACGAGTTCGATGATGACCAGCGCTGGCCGCTGGACGTGCAGGTGGCGGGCCCGCTGGCGCCGCTGCAGGCGCAGCTGGAAGCACGCGGCTGGAAGCGGCAGGAACAGGCCGGCTGGCAGGAGGCGCTGCTGATGCTGGACAAGAACACCGGTGCCGACGAACTGCCGGTGCTGCCGGCCACGCTGGAAACGCGCGTGGAGGCGCTGCTGATGGTGCGCCAGGGTGCGAAGCCGGATGAGCGCTATGTGCTGCGTCTGTGGCCGGCGCCGACCCAGCTGCAACCGGGCAACACGCCGCTATGGCTGGGCAGCGCGCAGACCCTGCGCTACGAGCGCCATTTCGAATGGATCGGCATGTGGCACCCGCTGCGTGGCGTCGACCCGGCACTGAACGCGGTGAAGGAAGCCGTGCAGGACCTGCCGCAGCGCGAGGATGTGCACAGCGAAACCGGATTGCCGGTGCTGCGGCTGAAGACCACCACGCCCTGAGGGTGCCGCGCCTTGGTGGATGCCAACCTGGGTTGGCGCTTCGGGGAAAGGCTGCCAACCAAGGTTGGCATCTACCGGTTCCGCCGCGCTCTGGTAGTCGCCAACCTTGGTTGGCGTTGACCGGTTACGGCATCCAGCCCAGCAACTGCTGCAGGCGCTGGTGCGGGTCGTCCATCTGCAACAGCTGCAGGCGCTGCTGCTCGCTCAGCGGCAGCAGTTCGGCCAGCCGCCAGCCGACCCAGCTGGCCTGGTCCAGCAACGCCGGGTTGGACGGCGCATAGGCCTCGCCGGCCTGTTCGATGATGTGCCCCAGCACCGTGGCCAGCAGCGCGTGCTGCGGTCGCAGTTCGTCGTCGGGGTCTTCATCACACCAGCGCACGTCGGCGACCAGCAACCCGTTGTCGCGCACACGGGTACGCTCGACATGGAAGCGGCGGGTGCCACGCAGGCGCAGCTGCAGCACGCCATCGGCACCGACATCGAAGTCTTCGATGCGTACCTGCACGCCATAGGCGGCCGGCGTCGCCGGTGGCCCCACTTCCTGGCCATCGAGGATCAGGCAGACACCAAAGCCCTCACCACTACGGCCGCTGTCGCGGACCAGGTCCAGATAGCGCCGCTCGAACACGCGCAGGCCCACCGCCGCACCCGGTACCAGCGTGGTGTGCAGCGGGAACAGCGGCAGCGAACCGTCGCTGATCATCGGGACTGCAGGGCGGCGAGGAAGCGGCGCGGCGCGCCGTCGAAGCCACCGTTGGACATGAACACCACGTGGTCGCCGCTGCGCACGCTGGACTGCAGCTGCGCCAGCAATGCGTCGGTGTCCGGCACTGCGTGCGCCTCACCGCGCACCGCGGCGATCACCGCAGCGGCATCCCAGGCCAGTTCCGGGCGATGCAGGAACACGACTTCATCGGCCAACGCCAGCGACGGTGCCAGCGCCTGCGCATGTGCACCCAGCCGCATCGAGTTGCTGCGGGGCTCCATCGCGACCACGATGCGCGCATCGCCCACCTTTGCACGCAGGCCTTCCAGCGTGCTGGCGATTGCGGTCGGGTGGTGGGCGAAATCGTCGTAGACGGTGATGCCGTCATGGCTGCCGATCACTTCCATGCGGCGCTTGACGCTGCGGAAACGCGCCAGCGCCGGGATCACCTCGGCCGGCGCCACGCCCACGGCATGCGCAGCGGCCAGCGCCGCCAATCCGTTGAGCACGTTGTGGCGTCCCAGCAGCGACCACTGCACGTCGCCCAGCGCCTGCCCACGATGGTGCACGCGGAACGCACTGCCATCGGCAGCCAGCAGCTCGGCATGCCACTCCAGCGATGGATCGAATCCGAAACGCTCGACCGGGGTCCAGCAGCCCATCGCCAGCACTTCGGCCAGATGCTGATCCTCGCCGTTGACGATCAGGCGGCCACGCGCCGGCACCGTCCGCACCAGGTGATGGAACTGCCGCTGGATCGCCGCCACGTCCGGGAAGATGTCGGCGTGGTCGTATTCGAGATTGTTGAGGATGGCCACCAGCGGCCGGTAGTGCACGAACTTGCTGCGCTTGTCGAAGAAGGCAGTGTCGTACTCATCGGCTTCGACCACGAACTCGCGGCCCTGGCCCAGGCGTGCGGAGACGCCGAAATCCTCGGCGACGCCGCCGATCAGGAAGCCCGGCGAGCGCCCGGCGCTTTCCAGCAGCCAGGTGAGGATGGTGGTGGTGGTGGTCTTGCCGTGGGTACCGGCCACGGCCAGCGTGTCGCGCCCCGGCAGCACCTGCTCGGACAGCCACTGCGCACCGGAGATGTAGCGCTGGCCAGCGTCGAGCACGGCCTCCACCGCGGCATTGCCGCGCGACAGCGCGTTGCCGATCACCACCTCGTCGGTGCCGGCCGGCACACTGTCGGCGCGGTAACCCTGGTCCAGGGTGATGCCCAGCTGCTCGAGCTGGGTCGACATCGGCGGGTAGATGGCCTGGTCGCTGCCACTGACCGCATGGCCCAGTTCCCGCGCCAGGGCGGCCACGCCGCCCATGAAGGTGCCGGCGATTGCAAGGATATGTACGCTGCTCATGACCGAGGATTGTGACCGATGACGGCTGTATAGGGCCAATGTCCGCTTCCGGGTAAGACAAGTCCTACACAGGATGTGAGAAAACTCCAATCAGCTGTCAGGGAATTCCCGATAGCGATGTTCTGTGAACCCGGACACAATTCGAACTGCCAGCCGCAGTACCCGAACCGGTCCTACTCCCCAAGAGGCCATCCCCAAGGGAGCTCATGCTGCGGGGCCCTGAGCAAGCCCTTCGCTGGCGCCTATCAAACGACACAGGCCTGATCCTCGCGGACCAGGCCTGTGTTTTTTTATGCCCGAAGGGCCGGACGCATGCCGGCCCTGCCGGATCAGGCCTTGATCGCTGCCAGGATGCGGGCTTCGATCTCGTCCAGCTCGCCGACGCCATCGACGCGGGCCAGGGTGCCACGGCCGGCGTAGAAGTCGACCACCGGGGCGGTCTGGTCGTTGTAAACCTGCAGGCGCTGGCGCACCGCTTCCGGATTGTCATCGGCGCGGCCCTGCTCCTTGGCACGACCGGCGATGCGATCGACCAGCAGCTCGGTGGCCACATCCAGCTGCACCACGGCGTCCAGCGGCTGGCCGATCTTGGCCAGCAGGCCGTCCATCGCATTGGCCTGGGCCACATTGCGCGGGTAGCCATCGAGGATGAAGCCCTTGGCGACATCGGCCTGGGTCAGGCGCGACTCCAGCATGCCCAGCAGGATGTCGTCCGACACCAGGTTGCCGGCATCCATCACCGTCTTGGCCTGCTTGCCCAGCTCCGTGCCGGCGGCGATTTCCGCGCGCAGCATGTCACCGGTCGAAATGTGGGCGATCCCCAGCTTTTCCTTCAGGCGCGTCGCCTGTGTCCCCTTGCCCGAACCGGGCGGTCCCAACAGAACCAATCGCATTGACCTGACTCCAACGTGTTGAAAACAAAGAAGGTTCGCGTCCCGGACGGTCCGGTATCGCTGCACCGCAATAGCGCCACTTTACCGCATCCGGGTAATGTCCCTGCAATGTCCCCTCCCCCGAGCAGGTAGAAGCATGCGCAACGGTACTCTCCTTTATGCCCAGTCCGGCGGTGTCACCGCCGTCATCAATGCCACGGCGGCAGCGGTGATCGAGCAGGCCCGGGCCAAGGGCATCAAGGTCCTGGCCGCCCGCAACGGCATCCTCGGCGCCCTGCGCGAGGAGCTGATCGACACCAGCAAGGAGAGCGCTGCCGCGATCCGCGCCCTCGCCCATACCCCGGGCGGCGCCTTCGGCTCGTGCCGGGTCAAGCTGAAATCGCTGGACGCCGACCGCGCCCGCTACGACCGCCTGCTGGAGGTGCTGCGCGCACATGACGTGCGCTGGTTCCTCTACAACGGTGGCAACGACTCGGCCGATACCGCGCTGAAGGTCTCGCAGCTGGCCAAGGCCTCCGGCTACGACCTGACCTGCATCGGCGTGCCCAAGACCATCGACAACGATCTGGCGGTGACCGACACCTGCCCCGGCTTCGGCTCGGCGGCCAAGTACACCGCCGTCTCGGTGCGCGAAGCGGCGCTGGACGTCGCGGCGATGGCCGAGACCTCCACCCGCGTGTTCATCTACGAAGCGATGGGCCGCCACGCCGGCTGGTTGGCCGCGGCCGCCGGCCTGGCTGGCAACGGTGATGACGAAGCGCCGCACATCATCCTGCTGCCCGAGCGCGCCTACGACGAGGCCGCGTTCCTGACCAAGGTGAAGGCCGTGGTCGAGCGGGTCGGCTACTGCGTGGTGGTGGCGTCGGAAGGCATCGCCACCGCCGATGGCCGCTTCGTCGCCGATGCTGGCGGCGGCAAGGACTCCTTCGGTCACTCGCAGCTGGGCGGCGTGGCTGCCCACCTGGCCGCACGGGTCAAGGACCAGCTGGGCCTGAAGGTGCATTGGGCCCTGCCCGACTACCTGCAGCGCTCGGCCCGCCACCTGGCCAGCAAGACCGACTGGGAGCAGGCGCAGGCAGTCGGCAAGGCCGCCGTGCAGCTGGCGTTGAAGGGCCAGAACGGCGTGATGCCGGTGATCGTGCGCAGCAGCGATGCGCCCTATCGCTGGAAGATCGAAGCGGCGCCGCTGTCGAAGATCGCCAACCACGAGAAGAAAATGCCGGCCGGCTTCATCCGCCGCGATGGCTTCGGCATCACCGCCAAGGCACGCGCCTACCTGTCGCCGCTGATCAAGGGCGAGGCACCGCTTCCCTATGGCGCCGATGGCCTGCCGAAGTACGTCACCCTGAAGAACGTGGCGGTGAAGCAGAAGCTGCCGGCCTTCGAAGGCTGAGGTGCACCTGCGCCCTGTGCGGAGCACGGGGCGCATTGCGGCGACCGCCGATGCACCCCACAATCGGGCTCCGGCCCGGGGCAAAGGGGCCGCCGCAAGCCAGATTCGACGCCGCCCGGCCTGCAAGGCCAGGGCCTGTGCTGCCATTCCACAAGGACTGTAACCATGAAGCACCCGATCCTGATCGCCGCGCTGCTGTGCGGTGCTGCCACGCCGGCCTTCGCTGCGACCTGCGAAAGCAACTTCCAGAAGAAGGGCAATCCCTTCGTCGGCACGACCTTCACTTCATCGGTCACCCATCCGGACCTGACCGTGGCCAGTGCCATCGGCCAGATGCGGGTGATCGCCAAGAACGCCAACATGGACGTCCTCAGCGAGGACGTGGAAGGCGGCTCGATGCTGATCGAAGAGCCGGAATCCATGGCCCACAAGCCGATTCCGATGATCATCAGCGCCACCTCCGAAGGCGGCCAGGGCACCGTCGGCATGGTGGTGAAGGTCAACAAGGGCGCCATCGCCCCCGCCGACGGCGTGCGCGAAGAAATGTGCAAGCTGCTCAACCAGATCAAGCCGGGCAAGGCTGGCGAACAGGCGGCCAAGGCCACTCCGCAGGCGTCGGTGGTGACCATTGCCGCCGACCGTTTCGGCTTCCAGCTGCGCAACCAGAACAAGGACAACCCGGCCGCGATCGAGCCACGCTACAAGGGCAAGACCTACGCCATCACCGGTCGCATCACCACCGTGCTGCGCAGTGGCGGCACCTACAACACCAGCTTCGACCTGCCCAGCGATGGCAGCATCGACTTCGAGCGCGTGGCCATTTCCTGCTCGTTCGCAGCCAACCAGGCCGCGTATGCGCTGGCCCTGCGCCCGCGCGAGAAAGTCACGCTGACCGGCGTGGTCGACAATTACGACCAGATCGGCCGCGTGCTGTGGCTGAAGGACTGCCGCGGCAACTGACCGCTGCCGGCTTGAGCGAAGGCCCGGGTGCGCAGGCGCCCGGGCCTTTTCATTCCCGCAGCGGTTCACGCTTGGCGCACGTGCATCGCAGGATGATGGATGCCCGGCCTGGAGATCATCATGGCACTGCGTGTTGTTCGACTGGGTACGCCGCGCCAACCCGGCGAGGGACTGCGTATCGGCACCGTCAGGCGCCCGCCGCGCGGCGTGCCACGCAGCGAGTTCGCCCGACAGGACTGGTACGACGTCTGGTTTCCGACCCTGTCACCGAGCGCGGAGCTGGTGAAGCGGGCGCATGAAGCGAAGACCGCCGCCGACTGGACTGCTTTCTTCCGCCACTACAAGGCCGAGATGAAGGCGCCCGATGCCGCCCACGCGCTGGACCTTCTGGCTGCGATGTCGCAGCTCAGCGACATCAGCGTGGGGTGCTACTGCGAGGATGAAGCGCACTGCCACCGCAGGGCATTGCGCGAGCTGCTGGTAGCGCGCGGGGCCATGCTGGCGGAGTGATGGTTACAGGGTTGCCGGCCAGCGGCCGGCACTACCAGGTTGCCCGCCGGGCATGGCCCGGCACTACCGATGCGCAGCGAAGTAGATCCACGCCATGCGTGGATGCGCAGCGCCGGGCACGTCAGTAGATCCACGCCATGCGTGGATGCGCGCTGCTGGACGGCCTCAATTGCAGGCCTTGCCTTCCATCTGCAGCTGCGCGGCGAACATCGTCACCTGCGGAATCTGGCCGGCCGCCGCCTGCTTCTTCGCCTCCTCCAGGTAGATGCGCGACTGGCCCTGCCCATCCAGCTCGACCTTGTTGCTCGACGGCAGGCGCCACACCCGCACCACCGCCTGCTGCGCCGGGCACGCGGCGTTGGGCACGCGGATCACATCGTTGAGCTTCCAGCCCTTGTCGGCACTCGGCTGGGCCTTGGTGTAATCGACGAAGCGCGCGCGTGGCTGGCACTGCTCGCTGGTACGCACGGCGGAGAAGCGGTACGGCGCGGCGGCATCGCCAGTGAACGCACCTTCCAGGCGCGCGCAGGCCTCGGGGATCTGACGCAGCGTATGCACCGCGCCCACCGCCTGGGGTGCGCCCACGGCACGCTGCAACTCCGGGGTTTCCGCGGCGAGTGCCGGCACGGCCGGGACCAGGGCGGCGAGCATCAACAGGGACAGGCGCATGGAGGATCTCCTTCAGGACTCCGCGCAGGCTTGCAGAGACTGGCTTAACGGGGTGCAAAGGCGCATCCATCGAGCAGCCACTGCGCTCGCCGGGCACGGCCCGGCGCTACCATCCGGGCGCAGGTGCACGCATACTGCGGGCACCAGGGAATGCTGAACACCGCCATACGTCGGACGACCACCAAGGTCGGTACGGGTTGGTTCCAGGCTGCAGCCCGTCGTCCCCCTCGTGGTGCCGTTCATCGCCACTGGATGCCTACATCCATTCTGCGGAGGGGTCTAATGCTGGAACGTCACGGGCTGTCACTGGCGCTGGGCTGCGCCATTCTCGCGATCCTGTTCGGAATCGTCTCGGCGCGCTGGATCCTGCGCCAACCCACCGGCAATGAGCGCATGATCGCGATCGCCACCGCGATCCAGGAAGGTGCGCGTGCCTACCTCAACCGCCAGTACCTGACCATCGGCATCGCCGGCGTGGTGCTGTTCGTGCTGGTCGGCATCTTCCTCAGCTGGTACACCGCGATTGGTTTCGCGGTCGGCGCGGTGCTGTCCGGCGCCGCCGGCTACATCGGCATGAACGTTTCAGTACGCGCCAACGTGCGCACCGCAGAGGCGGCGCGCCACGGCATCAGCGCGGCGATGGACGTCGCCTTCCGCGGCGGCGCCATCACCGGCATGCTGGTGGTCGGGCTGGGCCTGCTGGGCGTGGCCGGCTACTACGCGCTGCTGCTGCGCATGGGCCTGCCGATGGAACAGGCGCTGCACGCGCTGGTCGGCCTGGCCTTCGGCTCCTCGCTGATCTCGATCTTCGCGCGCCTGGGCGGCGGCATCTTCACCAAGGGCGCCGACGTCGGCGCCGATCTGGTCGGCAAGGTCGAAGCCGGCATTCCCGAGGACGACCCGCGCAATCCGGCGGTGATCGCCGACAACGTCGGTGACAACGTCGGCGACTGCGCCGGCATGGCCGCCGACCTGTTCGAGACCTACGCGGTGACCGTGATCGCCACCATGCTGCTGGGCAGCCTGATGCTGGCCGAGGCAGGCGCCAATGCGGTGCTGTATCCGCTGGTGCTGGGCGGCGTATCGATCATCGCCTCGATCATCGGCGCACTGTTCGTCAAGGTGAAGCCGGGCGGCTCGATCATGGGCGCGCTGTACAAGGGCGTGATCGTCTCAGGCGTGCTGGCCGCCATCGCCTTCTATCCGATCACCACCGGGCTGATGTCCGACAACGTGCATGGACCGATGGCGCTGTATGGCTGCGCGTTGATCGGCCTGGTCCTGACCGGGCTGATCGTGTGGATCACCGAGTACTACACCGGCACCCAGTACAAGCCGGTGCAGCACGTGGCGCAGGCATCGACCACCGGCCACGGCACCAACATCATCGCCGGCCTCGGCATTTCGATGAAGTCGACCGCGCTGCCGGTGGTGGCCGTGTGTGCGGCGATCTGGGGTGCGTTCGCGCTGGCCGGCCTGTACGGCATCGCCATCGCCGCCACCGCGATGCTGTCGATGGCGGGAATGATCGTTGCCCTTGATGCCTATGGACCGATCACCGACAACGCCGGTGGCATCGCCGAAATGGCCGAGCTGCCCTCGGAGATCCGCGACATCACCGATCCACTGGATGCGGTGGGCAACACCACCAAGGCAGTGACCAAGGGCTATGCGATCGGCTCAGCGGCGCTGGCCGCACTGGTGCTGTTCGCCGATTACACCCACAACCTGCAGGCGGCCAATCCCGGCCAGGAGTTCCGCTTCGACCTCAGCGACCACACGGTGATCATCGGCCTGCTGATCGGCGGCCTGATCCCCTACCTGTTCGGTGCGATGGCGATGGAAGCGGTCGGCCGCGCGGCGGGTGCAGTGGTGGAAGAGGTGCGGCGCCAGTTCCGCGAGATCCCCGGCATCATGCAGGGCACCGGCAAGCCGCAGTACGACAAGGCGGTAGACATGCTGACCCGCTCGGCGATCCGCGAAATGATCGTGCCGTCGCTGCTGCCGGTCGCCGTGCCGGTGGTGGTCGGCCTGCTGCTGGGGCCGCGCGCACTCGGCGGTCTGCTGATCGGCACGATCGTGACCGGCCTGTTCGTGGCCATCTCGATGACCACCGGTGGCGGCGCCTGGGACAACGCCAAGAAGTACATCGAGGATGGCCACTTCGGCGGCAAGGGCAGCGAAGCGCACAAGGCCGCGGTGACCGGCGATACCGTCGGTGACCCGTACAAGGACACCGCCGGCCCGGCAATCAATCCGCTGATCAAGATCATCAACATCGTGGCGCTGCTGCTGGTGCCGCTGTTGTAGATCCACGCCATGCGCAAACCCGTAGAGTCGAGCTTGCTCGACTCTACGGCCGCGCCCGCCTCATCCACCGGATGACAAGCAGCACCAGGACGATCATCCAGCAGGCATAGATCGGCCGGTCCCAGCCATCGAAGAGGCTCAGCGGGCTGCCGATGAAGGCGAGCGAGGTCAGCCACGCGCAGAGTACGCCGGGCAGCCACGTGCCACGCCAGATGCAGAAGGCGGCGAACACCAGCAAGGGCAAGGCCAGGATGATCGCTGGCGTGAACGGTGCCAGCGAAAGCACGGCCACGCATGCAGCCAGGAACACGCTGCACCAGGCCAGCACCCTTAACGTCCATGTCGTCATGTCAACCTCCGCGCGTCCATTGACGGTCGTTCACGAGCATAGCGCCTGTGCGCTGCCGTGAATTCCGGTTGGGGTCAGAGCCCTTTCCTGCGGAAAGGGATCCGACCCTGATGGCGGTCACCGCCCGCGCAGGAAGAACGACACCGGCACCATCACTTCCACCGGGTCGCCGGCCACCTCGGCCGGCGGCGACGGGACCGGGCTGGCCCGCTGCACGGTGTCCAGCGTCTCCTGGTCGAGCAGCGCGAAGCCACTGCTGCGGCCCAGCTTCACCCCCGAGACCGCGCCATCGCGGGCCACGGCAAAGCGCACGTAGACCACGCCCTGCTGGCGCAGCCGCTCGGCCTGGCGTGGATAGCGCCGGTGCTTCTGCAGGTGCCCGAGCAGGCGTCCTTCCCAGGTCGCTTCGGCACGACTGCGCTCACCCGCCGTGGTCTGCGGTGCGGTGTAGCGCGCGGCCGCGTCGGCGGCCACCTGCGGCGGTGCGCTGGTCTGCGCGACATTGGCATCGGCGCTGTCCGGCGAGGGCGTTGGTTCCGGCGCTTCTGGCGGAGGCAGCTCGCCCTGCGGCTGCACCGGTGCCTTCGGTTGCTCACGCACGGCTGGCGTCGGCGCCTGCCGCTGCTGTTGCTGCTGCAGCGGCCCAGTCGCGACCTCGCGCGGCGGCACCGGCGGTGCCTGTGCCATCGGTGCCAGCTCCAGCATCAGCGCCGCGGGTGGTGCTGTTGCCGCCTGCACCGGTGCGCGGGCCACCCACCAGCAGGCTGCGCCGATCAGCAGCGCGTGCACCAACAGCACGATCGCCAGGCTGGTCGCCCAGCGCCGCAGTCCACTCATCGTGCGCCCTGCTCCAGGCCAACCAGCGCCACCTTCAGGTAGCCCGCCGCACGCAGCGCATCCAGCGTTGCCATCAGTTCGCCGTAGGGCACGTGGGTATCGGCACGCAGGAAGATGCGCTGCGCGGTATCGCCGTGGGTCGCCGCCTGCAATGCAGCGGCCAGCCCGTCGCGCGCCACCGCCTGCTCGCCGACGCGCAGCGACAGGTCGGCCTGCACGGTCACATACACCGGCGCCTGTTCCGGCGGCGTGGCACCGGCACTGCTGGCCGGCAGCTGCACGGGCACCGACACGGTGGCCAGCGGTGCGGCCACCATGAAGATGATCAGCAGCACCAGCATCACATCGATGAAGGGCGTGACGTTGATCTCGTGCGCTTCTTCGGGGGTATCTTCGCGGTCGGAGGCGGTCCTGATCGCCATCGTCGTGCCTCAGTGCACCGCGCGCAGCGGTGTTGCCGCGGTACGCGGAGCGGTGCGATCGAGATCACGCGAGACCAGCTGCTGCACGGCCGCCGACAGATCGCCGAGCAGCCCACGCAGGCTGGCCAGCACGCGGCTGAAGTGGTTGTAGACCAGTACCGCAGGAATCGCCGCCACCAGGCCGAGCGCGGTCGCCAGCAGGGCCTCGGCAATGCCTGGAGCAACCACCGCCAGGTTGGTGGTGTTGCTGTGCGCGATGCCGATGAAACTGTTCATGATCCCCCACACCGTACCGAACAGGCCGACGAACGGCGCCACCGCGCCGATGCTGGCGAGCACGCCGATACCGCGCCGCTGCACGCGCGCCGTTTCCAGTTCGATGCGGTCCAGGCGCGAAGCAACGCGTTCCTTGATGCCGTCGCGACTATCCAACTCCTGCGACAGGCGCAGCTCGGTTCGCGTCGCGTCCAGCATGGCGAGTGCGGTGCCCTGCTGCAGGCTGGCCTCCGCGCTCCCGCCGGGCAGGCTTGGCGCCTGCAGCAACAGCGCGCGCGCTGCACGCAGCTGCCGACCCTGACGAGCCAGCTCCCAGCCCTTGGCCAGCAGCACGGTCCAGGTGGCCAGCGAGGCAAGTGCCAGCGCGATCATCACCGTCTTCACCACCACGTCGGCGGCCAGGTACATGCCCCACGGGGTCAGTGCAGGAGCAGCCACGGGGGCCAGGTCAGCAGGCAGCATCGTCTCGGTTTCCATCAGCATCAGGGGTCGCGGCGCGACGACGGGCCGCGCGCGGATCATTGGCGTCGTCCACTTCCACGACCGGATTGGGCTCCAGCCGCGGTGCCGGGCGGCTGAGCACGTAGCCGGCGCTGACCGCGAAGAACAGGCCCACGCCCAGCAGCAGGCGCCACGACGGGTGTGCGCCCCAGCAGAACAGCGCGAAGCCCACTGCCATGCCGGCGCTGGCGAACGCCTTGCCCTTGCGCGACACCGCGCCTTGTTCGCGCCACAGACGCAACGAGGGACCGTAGCGCGGATGCGCCAGCAGGCGCTGCTCGAACTTCGGCGAACTGCGCGCGAAGCACCCCACGGCCAGTATCAGGAAGATGGTGGTCGGCATCACCGGCAGCAGCGCGCCGATCACCCCGAGGCCGACCATCAGCCAGCCCAGCACGAACCAGAGCCAGCGCATCAGCGTTGCGCCGATAGGCGGGAGGCGTGCATCAGGCGAATTCCACTTCAACGTGGCCGTGCACGCTGCGGAACGCAGCATCGGCCGCATCGATCACCTGCTGCTCCTGCTCGGCGCTCAGCGGCACCGCGTCCAGCGCAGCAGTGAATTCACGCCAGTGGCGCGCCGCGCCATCCGGGTGTGCGGCCAGGTGACGGGCACCAAAATCGCGGTCCAGGCCGAGCTTGGCGGCCATCTTGTACAGAATGGTGCCGCCGAGATTGGATCCCTCGGCCACATACAGCCACCCCAATGCGGCGGGCAGTTCCAGATCGGACGGCAACGCCGCGATGTCGGCCCCCGGCAGGGTCTGCTCCAGGTCCTGCAGGTCGCGCGCCACCTGGGTCAGGCGGCGGCGTTCGCCCAGGTCGGGCAGCAGTGCATCCAGCGCAGGGTTGGCATACAGCGCATCGATACTGCGGTGGAAGCGGTACTGCACGCGCAGGAAACGGGCGAAGTTGCTGCGGTCGGCGAAGATGTCGCCGGCCATGATGCGCTTGTCCAGCGCGCCATGGCTGTCGCGGGTGGCGGCCTTGAGCCGCAGGCTGCGGCTGTCTTCAGGGGCGATGTGTGCGTTCATGGGGGATGCCAAGGGGGTCGTCCTGCTGTAGACGTTCGCCATGGGGCTTTCCCCAAGGCCATGTGCCCCGATAATGGGGCATCCCTTCTTCCCGCAGGAACCGACGATGATCACCACCGAACCGCGCATGACCAACCTGTTCCTGCAGCTGGGCCTGGACGCCAGCGCCGAGGGCATCGCCCGCTTCATCCGCGAACACCAGTTGGCCACCGATGTGGAAGTGGCCGAAGCGCCGTACTGGAACGATGCCCAGCGCCAGTTCCTGTCCGAATCACTGCAGGCCGATGCGGCATGGACCACGGTGGTGGATGAGCTGAACGAGTCGCTGCACGAAGATGCGGTGAAGGCGGCGACCGGGCTGTAAGCGGGTTACGCACGCTCGCTGGGGTCAGAGCCCTTTCCGCAGGAAAGGGATCCGACCCCACCGCTCATCCGCGACCGATCAGTACTTCCAGGTCAGCGCCAGCCTCGCGGTGCGGCCAGGCGCCGGCATCACGCCCAGGGCCAGCGGGTCCAGGTAGTAACGGTCGGTCAGGTTGTCCACGCCGGCTTCCACCGACAGCTGTTCGTTGAAGCTCCAGCTGGCGAACAGATCCACCAGCGTGTTCGGCCGGTACAGCTGCTGGATCGCCGACAGTCCCACGTTCCAGTCCTTGTCCAGCTTGCTGATCGGGCCGGCGTTGTGGACCACGCGGGTGCCGAAGGTCAGGCGTTCGTCGAACAGGCGCGAGCCCAGGGTCAGGTTGACCATGTAGCGCGGCGGGTTCTGGGTATTGGTGTACGAGCCCTCGAAGCCGCCATCCACGCAGTTGGGCGTGTTGGCCAGCTCGCCGTTCTTGCGCTGTGCCCCATAGGCGCGGCGCTCGGCGGCGATGTCCGGCGCGCAGGTCTTGGCCTTGAAGTAATAGTGCGCGGACAGATCGGCAAACACCTTTCCGCTGTCATAGCTGGACTGGAACTCCATGCCCGAGACCTTGAACTGATCGACGTTGCGGATCAGGCCGGCCGACAGCGTGCGGTAGTCGCGGGTGATCAGGTCGTCGATGCGGGTATCGAAGTACGCCAGCTTCAACGCCAGGCGATCGCCGGCAGTGAACAGGTCATAGCGGATGGTGCTGGCGCCGATTTCCCAGCTGCGCGCGCGCTCGGGCTTCAGCTCACCGACCGGCTTGGCAGCGGTGAACAGGCCCAGCGTGGTCTCGAACAGGCTCGGCAGCTTGGTGCCTTCGGCGTACTTCACGTAGACCATGGTGTCTTCGCTGAAGCGGTAAGCCACGCTGGCAGTCGGCGAGAACGCGCTGTCGCGACGGCGGATCGGCTGCGACCAGCTCCAACTGACCGGCACTTCCAGGTCCTGCGGTTTGCCGGCATCGTAGAAGTTCCAGCCGGCGATGTCGCCCACCGTACCCTTCTTGTACGGCGAGGCCAGCAGCGAGGCCTGGGTGAAGTTGCCGTTGGCATCCGGATACCAGTTCAGCAGCGCGATGCGCTTGGCGCGCCACGAGGGCAGTGCCGGGTTGCCGTTGAGCAGCTCGGTGTAGCGGTACTGGCCCTGCACCTCGTAGGCATCGGGAGTGGCCAGCCGGTTGCGGTCATGCACGTCCACACGGTTCCAGCGGCCACCGGCCAGCAGCTCCCAGTGCTCGTCGGGCTGCCACTTCAGCGAGGCCACGGCACTGTATTCCTTGCGCTCGGCGTTGCGCAGGAAGCGGTTGTTGACCAGGTCGTCGTGCATGATCGGGCCCGAGCTGCCCGGGGCGATGTCTTCGTCACTGTAGGACAGGCCGTAGTCGAGCGTGAACGCACCGGCACGGGTGTCGAACCTGGAGGTATTGCTGGCATCCAGGCCGAAGCGCTTCTGCCGCAGCGGATTGCGGTAGGCATCCTTGTAACCGGGATCGCCACTGAAGCTGGGCGCGTCATACCACTCGGTGCGGCGGTCGAAGTACCACGGCGTGATGCCGGTCAGGCTGTTGTACATCACGCTGTCAGTGTCGGTGTACACAGCGTTGACGCGCAGATCGACCAGTTCACTGTCCGGATTGAAGCGGTAACGCAGGCTGTAGCTGTCCGTGTCGACATGACCCGGATCCCACTGCGGAATGCGGTCACGATCCACACGGATGATCTGCGAGGCCATGATCTCGCCGGCGGTACCTTCATAACGGCGGTACCCGGCCTCCAGCGTCTGCGCGTCGTCGATGCGCCAGGTGCCCTTGAGCAGCGCCGACTTCGAGCGCGAGGAGGTGTTGAACACCTCGGTGCGCGGCGGATTCAGCGGCGCCAGCGTGCGCCGGTCCTGCGGGAAGTCGTCGTAGCCATGGCGGCCGGAGAAGTAGTTGCCGTTGTCGCGGTAGGCGTAGGCAGCGACCAGATCGAAGCGGTCCCAGTGCCCTGCGGCGGCCACGTTGAAGAACTGGCTGCCGGTGGCGCTGCGATCGCTGCGCGGCGCCGCACTGTAGGACGGCAGGTTGTTGGCACTACCGTTGGCGAGACCACCGCGCACGCGCACGCCGAAGTCGCGGCCCTCGCGCAGCACGTCACCGATCTTCAACGTCTCCATCTCGACCACGCCGCCGATGCCACCGGACGCGTTGGCCTGCAGGCTCGGGCCCTTGGTGATGGTCAGGCTGGAGATCAGGTCGGGGTCGAGGTAGGTGCGCTGCGATTGCCCGGCATAGCCACGGTAGGTATCCATGCTGGACTGGCCACCGTCGATGATCACCGGCACGCGGCCCTGGCCCTGGATGCCGCGGATGTTGACGTCAAAGCCGTTGCCCACGCGTGGATCACCGGCGGTGACACCGGCCACGCCCTTGACGATGTCGCCGTTGGAGGTGCCGCGGAAACGCTCCAGGTGCGTGCGGTTGAGCGTGGTGGTCGAACCCACGCTGCGATAGCTGTCAAGCAGGCGCGCTTCATCACTGTTCGTACCGCTGTCGAGGCGGTCACCGGCCACACTCAGCGTGTCGGTGACGATCACACCGCTGTCGGCCTGCACCGGCGTTGCCGCCTCCAGCGTGACTGCGTCGGCGCTGACCCGGCGCACCGCCAGGCCACTGCCCTGCAGCAACTGCTGCAACGCCTCGTTGGCCGACAGGCTGCCGCTGACCGCGCGGGAGGTGACGCCACGTGCCAGCGATGCGGGGTACACCACCTGCACGCCGGACTGGCGCATGTAGCTGCGCAGCGCGTCATCCAGCGGTTGTGCAGGAATATCGAAGCGCTGTACGGCCGCGTGGTCGCTGCTGGCGCTCTGCGCCAGTACGGATGGCGTCGTGCTGGCCAGGCCGGCGGCGAGCAACGCGATGCACAGGCGGGACGGGCGCAGTACGCGGCCCGAGCGGTGGGAGTCGAACATGGAGGAACCTGTCAGGTAATCGGTGCCGCGAACGCGGCGTCATCCGCAACGCGGGCGGACACGGCGACGTACGTGGCGGCGGCGGGTACGTTCGCCGGGTAAGACGGCTGGGCGCGCGACAACCCCAAGAGCGATTTGCGGTCGCGGTGGGTGCCGACCGTTGGTCGACACACTGAAACAGGCGTGGATCTACTGCACGATGGCGACGCCGAAGGGAAGGCGAGTAACCTGAAGACCTGCCGTTGCCGCCAGCGCGTCCAATGCCTGCTCCGGGCGGTCGATGCGCAACGCCGCACTGACCGCTGGCAACCGTGACAGATCGCCGCGCACGAAGGTCGGCCCCGCGCGATAGCGCCCCACCCACTGCACCGCATCGGCCACGCGGGCCTGCTCCAGCAGCAGCTCGCCCTGGCGCCAGGCGCCGACGCTGTCGGCGGTCACGTCAGCCAGTCGGGTGACTCCGCTGTGTTCAGCGTAGGCCGCACGCTGCCCCTGTTGCAGGTAGGTCCAGCCACCATCGGCCGGGCTGGCCACGCGTACCCTGCCCTGCCCGACCTGCGTTTCTACCCTGTCGTCGCCACGTGCGACGGTAAAGGCCGTCGAGATGTCTTCGACCAGGCCATTGCCGGCGCGCACGCTGAAACGCCGCTGTGCATCCGGGCTGACTTCGAACCAGGCGCGCCCGCGCAGCAGCTCCACCTCGCGGGCGTTGGCAGTGAAGTGCACGGCAATCGCACTGTCCGCATCCAGCACCGCGCGACTGCCATCAGGCAGCAGCACGTTCTGCACCTGGTGCGTGCTGCGATGATCGGACTGCAGGCGCAACCACGCCTCCGGCCATGCCACCAGCATCGCCAGCGTTGCCGCCGCAGCCATCGCCCAACGCAGTCGGCGCGGGCGTCGGCGAGCCACGTGCGTGGCCGGCTCGCGCGGCCCAACGCTGCGCCACAGCGCGCGCTCGTGTTCGAAGGCCCGGCGGTGCCCGGGCTGTTGCAGCCAGAATTCGAACGCCTGCATGCGCGCATCGCTGATGTCGCCCGAGGCCAGCCACGCGATCCAGCCCCGGGCCTGTTCGGCCAGGGCATCGTCATTGGCGGCGGGCAGCATGTTCGGCGGGCTCATCGGCTGGCGGACAGGCGCATTCAAGCGCGGGCGGGGGAACTAGACCGCATCCACGGTCCAGTGATCAAGACGTTTGCGCGAAGGCCAGCCCCAAGGCGGCGCGGTCATCGACCGCTGCGCGCCCAGGCCAGCCGTTGCAGCGCGGTGCGTACGTGATTCTCCACCGTGGTCACCGATACGCCGAGGCGACGCGCGATTTCGGCCTGGGTCAGGCCCTGCAGACGGTTGAGCCGGAAGATGGTGCGGGTCGGCTCCGGCAGATGGCCGGCTCCATCGAGCACCCGCTGCAGTTCGTCCTGCGCCATGGCCTGCTCCTCGGTGGAGATCACCTCGTCCGGGCCCCATAGATAGTGGTCGGCCAGCAGCCGGTTACGCCGGGTCGATTCGCGGCCGTGGTCGGTGGCGAGGTTGGCGGCCAGCCGATACAGATAGGCGCGCGGATTGTCGATCGCCTGGCTGTCATCGACCCCACGGGCCTTGAACCAGACCGCCTGGATCACGTCTTCGGCGCCGTTGTCGCCCCCCAGTATCCGTTGCACACGGCGCAGCAGCGCTGGCCGCTCGCGGATCAGCAGTTCGGTGAGGGAGGCAGCATTGGAGGACATGCGCAGAGCCGGGACGACAGACGGGGGCGCCGCGCATGCTACTCCGTTAATGAGAATCAGTCACGTTTGCATTATCGATTTAGTCACATGCAGGCGGTGAGCCCCTCGTAAACGTGGGTATCGGTTCCGGGCAGGGTGGCATGCAGGGCGTCATACCCGGCGCTCTCCCACGCTGCCAGCAGCTCGTCCAAGCGCGTCCCCGCCGCCAGTGGCAGCACGCAGGCATAGCTTCCCTGGTCGACATCGATCCGCCCGGTCTGCTGGACCCAGGTGTAGCTTCCAGCGAACGTCCAGACACAACTGGCCACAACACCGGTGGCCCGTTGCACCGAACAGCGCAGGCGCATCGCCCGCAGGTTGTAATACTGCCCTTCGCAGAAGGTATCCCCACAGATATCGTCAAAGCCGCGTACCAACAGGCGTTCAGCCGCCAGGAAGCGCTCGCGCCCGGTTGCCGGACTGGGGTAGTCACGGGCATCGACAAATTGAGGGGTCGCCTGGGCGTTGGCTGCCATCAGCAGCGCGCAGACCAGCCATCGTGCCGGGAAGAAGCGCATCACCCCACCCTCCCCGGCCTGCGGATGCAATCAGGCAACGCGTCGAACAGACTACGGTCGAGGCCTGGCAAGGGCGCCGTCAGACCTTCCGGCGCCTCCAACGCTGCATAGAAAGATTCGACAGGTACCCCTGGCCCCAGCTCCACCGGACAGACCCAGCGACCATTGTCGACCTGCACCACACCCGTATCGGCCTGCACCTCCAGCTCGCTGGCGGCCACCACCCAGCTGCATCGCTGCACGCTGCCGCGATGTGCCAGCACCAGGCAACGGAACTCCAGGATCTGGTAGTTGCTGTACTCACCTTCGCACCAGGTATCGGCACAGAGCCGGTCGAACTCCCTGGCCAGGGCGGCCTCCAGCCCGTAGGCACGCTCCCAGTTGGCCTCGGGCCGGGGGTAATCGATCAGGTCCACGTGCAGACCGCGGGCGGAGGCAGGCAGGGACGCCAGCAACAGCACGGCCCCCATGCATTGGACATACCAGGACATCGGCAGTACTCCTTGGGAATGGGCGTCCAGCCTGCGCCGGCACACCCCACGGCCCCATCGGTCAAGGCCGGTGTGCCCCGTCAGGCCTTGCCGCGCCGGCAGGTCGGCCCCCTCCCGCTGCACAGCGCCCGGCAAAGGCATAAAATGGTGAGCTATCCGTCTACATCCCCCACCTGGAGCACACCATGGGTCTGGAACTCGTCTCGCCCGGCAAGAACCCGCCGGAAGAAATCAACGTCATCATCGAGATCCCGAAGGACTCGGAGCCGGTGAAGTACGAAGTGGACAAGGAAACCGGCGCGATCTTCGTCGACCGCATCCTGTCCACCCCGATGCGCTACCCGTGCAACTACGGCTACGTGCCGAGCACCCTGTGTGGCGACGGCGATCCGGCCGACGTGCTGGTGGTCCTGCCGCTGCCGCTGGTGCCGGGTTCGGTCGTGCGCTGCCGTCCGGTCGGCGTGCTGAAGATGAGCGATGAGGCAGGCAGCGACGAGAAGATCCTGGCCGTGCCGGTCTCGAAGATCTTCAGCGGCTATGCCCATGTCGAAGACATCGCCCAGGTCTCGAGCCACTGGCTGGAGCGCATCGGCCACTTCTTCGAGCACTACAAGGACCTGGAGAAGGGCAAGTGGGTCAAGCTTGACGGTTGGGGCGGCGCCGCTGAGGCCAAGCAGATCCTGATCGAGGCGCACCAGCGCCATCTCGACAGCAAGGCCTGAGCCTGAACCGGATCGCTCCGGCGGCACCCTGCCGGAGCGATGCGGGTCACGTTTCATGATGACGGCACATCACTCTTGCTGCCGTATTAGGTAAATTGCGTCACTTCACACGTCATCGACATCCATCGTCGAGACAGCCAGGGGAATGTGTCGTGCGTATTCTGCTTGTTGGGGATGAAGCCAGCCTGCCGGCTGAGCTGACCGAATTCATTGCCGATCTTGGGGAAGACTGGCAACCGCTGACCGCCGCCGATGGCCAGACCGCGATGACCGCGGTGGCTACGCAGGGTGTGGACGCGGTGATCGTCTGCCCGCAGTTGCCCGATCTCAATGCCACCACGCTGCTGGGCCAGATCCGGACGCTGCGCCCGGAGACCATCCGCATCGCGCTGATCGATGCACAGCATGGCAACCGCCCGCCGCCGGCGCGCCTGATCGGTGTCGCCCACCGCTTCCTGCCGCTGCCGCTGGCACCGGAAGTGCTGCTGGAGGCGCTGACCAGCCTGGAAGAACTGCGCGAAGTGCTGGACAGCCCGCGCCTGCGCGATGCCATCGGCCGTATCGAGAAACTGCCCTCGCCGCCGCACCTGTACCTGAGCCTGACCCAGGCCCTGGAACACGACGACGATGCCGACAGCGCCGATGTGGCCAAGCTGGTGGCCGCCGATCCGGCCATCGCGGCCAAGGTGCTGCAGCTGTCGAACTCGGCCTTCTTCAGCCAGGGCCGCACCATTGCCGACCTGCGCACCGCAGTCACCCGGCTGGGCCTGGCCACGTTGCGTGACCTGGTGCTGGCCAGCGAAGTGTTCTCCGCGCCGACGCTGTCGGCCGCCGAACGCAATTCGCTGCAGCAGCGCGCACTGCTGGCCTCGCGGCTGGCCGCACGCCTGCTGCCCGAATCCAGTGCCGAACTGGGTGCGACTGCCGCGCTGCTGGCCGACATCGGCCTGCTGCTGCCGGGCGTGCGCAACGAGCGCAGCGAGCCGGCGCTGGCCGGTGACACCCGACCCGGCCATGCCGAGGCCGGCGCCTACCTGCTGGGGCTGTGGGGCCTGCCGATGCCGATCATCGAAGCGGTGGCATTCCACCTGCAGCCACAGCGCGCCAACACCCGCAGCTTCTGGGTGACCGGCGCGGTGCACGTGGCCCTGGCGCTGGTCAATGGCGATCCAGTGGACGAGGACTACCTGCAGCGCGCAGGTGTGCTGAACAAGCTGCCGCAATGGCGCGAACATGCCAATTCACTGATGGGACTGGTGCCCAGCGACGCCTGAGCGCGTTGCGTGATGTCCGGATGACAAAGGGCGCACCCACTCGGTGCGCCCTTTCTACGTCAGCGGGTACCGCAGGCGTCCTGCACGCAACGACGGTACTGCGACTCACAGATGACCGGTGACTTGCCACTGGCCAGGCACTGCTGGCGGAACTCTTCGCAGTAGAGCCCACCGCCGCAGACCCCGAGGCCCTGCGCGAACACCGCGCCCACCAACGTCGCATAGATCAGTACAGCGGCTGATGCCTGGCGCAGCAACGTGTTCGTCATATCCCTCTCCACATGCAAGCGTCCGGTATTGGACCTCCTGACTGTGTTGATTGCGACACGACAGGACCGTGACTGCGCTCACCTTCCAACAGTTTCCGGAATAACCCTACAAAAAAAGAGGGCGGACCTTGCGGTCCGCCCTCCTTCTATTGCTACCGCACTTCGATGGATCAGAAGCGCTGGGTGTACTTCATGTACAGGAAGCGACCCACGTCGAAGCCGCCGTAGTAGGCGAACGCCGAGTTCGGAGCCGAGTACTGCAGCGGACCCTTGTGGTCGAACACGTTGTTCGCGCCCAGGGCGATCGTCGCATCCCACGGTGCCTTCCAGCTGACCTGCAGGTCGTGGAAGGTGTTGGAACCGGTGTGACGCAGCGGATCGGTCTCACCGTTGGCCATGTGGTTCGGAGCATCGCACCAGCCATCAGCCAGCGAGATGCAGCTTTCCTTCATGCCCGAGTAGTAGCGCGCGGTGTAGTTCACACCGAAATCGCCGTACTGCCAGTTGACGCCCAGGTTCGAACGCACGCGGAACAGGCCCGGCTCGCCAACGCGGCCGATCATGATGTTGTCGCCGGCGCTGTTCTGGCCCTGCTCGTCGTACTTGGCGGTGTAGCTGGTCTGCCAGTCGATGCTGAACTGACCGATGGCCAGTTCCGGCAGGCGGTACTTGACGCCCAGGTCGTAACCTTCGGTCTTCATCTTGCCGAGGTTGGCGGTGCCGTAGGTGATCGCACTGACGTGGCCGTCGGCGGCGCGGGTCACGCTCGAGCAACGCTCGGAGTTGCCCAGCACGTAGCAGTCACGCAGGATGCGGTCGACGCTGTCAGCGATGATCATGTCGCTGATTTCGTACTTGTACCAATCCAGCGACAGGTCCAGGCCCTGCACCCAACGCGGGCTCCACACCAGGCCGAAGGTGGTGCTCTTGGAGGTTTCCGGCTTCAGGTTCGGGTTGGCACCCGAGACGAACTGGTCACCCGACTGGCACGGCAGGGTCGAGCACGGCAGGTTGCCCTGGCCCAGCTGCACGTAGTTGGCCGGAGCGCCAGCGGCGGTGCACGCGGCATTGCCGGCAACGCTGCCCGGAGCCTTCACGCCGCACGGATCGATGTACGACTCGAAGCTCGAGCTCAGGCCACCGTACAGGTCGCTGATGGTCGGAGCACGGAAGCCCTGGGCGTAGGTGCCGCGGACCAGCAGTTCATCCAGCGGACGCCAGGTCAGGCCGAACTTGCTGTTGGTGGTGCCACCGAAGTTGCTGTAGTCCGAATAACGGCTGGCAACGTTCAGGGTCAGTTCCTTGGCAAAGGCCATGTCGGCCAGCAGCGGCACGTTCAGTTCGAGGTAGACCTCGTTCAGATCGTACTGGCCGCGGGTCGGCTTCTGGCCCAGGCCGGTGGACTGGCCCGACTGCGCGAAGGCGTCCGGCACGTAGCTGCCTTCTTCCTTGCGGTGCTCGACACCCAGGGCGAAGCCCAGGTCGCCGGCCGGCAGGGTCACGATGGCACCCGACAGGTTGGCGGTGAAGCTGGTGGTCTTGGTGACACCACGGGTGGTGAAGGTCGGGAACAGGAAGTCCTGCAGCTCCTGGTTCGCCAGCGAACCCTGGCTGTCAACGCCGTACGGCAGCAGCGGGTTCCACGGGCGGCAGTCGCCCAGGATCGGCTTGGCCGAGGTACCGCAGCGTGCAACGCCGCCGGCATCGATGAACGACGGGCCCAGGGCCTGGCCTGCAGCGATCAGGCTCATGTCACCGCGGTTGGTCTTGATCGACTCGTTGCGGTTCCACAGCGCGCCGACATCCCAGTCGAAGGTCTTGCCGCCGAGCTCGAAGAAGCCGGTCAGGGTCGGAGCGAAGCGCAGGGTCTTCAGCTGGCTGTCAGTGGTACGCGGCACTTCCCACAGGCGACGGCGGAAGTTGACGTCCTGGCCGACCGGGTTGAAGGCGCTCGAGCCCTCCAGCGGGGTGCCGAACGAACCGGACTGGAACGGATAGCCGGCGATCTGCTGGAACGTCTGGCGCTCGTTGTAGAGCACGTCGGTGTTCAGGCTGATCGAGTCGGTGAAGTCGTAGGTGCCGTTGATGTAGACCGACTTGCGCTTCACACCGGTGAGCAGGGTCATCTGCTCGTTGGAGTTGGCGAACTCGTCCGCCGTAATGACGTGGTAGTCATTCGGGTTCTTCGGGTTGCCGCCGGCGTTCAGGGTCTTCCAGACCGCCTTCTTGGAGTCGCTGCAATCGACCTGGGTCGGGTTGCACCAGCTGCCGTTCTGGCTGATAGGGCTCCAGGTGGCCGAGGTCGAGTTCGGACCCAGCGAGCCGTCACGGCTGTACCAGCGGTCCTTGGCCCACACCGGATCCTGCTTCGAGTACTCGGCCGACAGGGTCAGGCTGCCACGCTCGCCGCGGGCACCGAGGGTCATCGAATAGGTTTCGGTGTCGCCGTCGCCCTTGCCGTACTGGCCGACGTAGACATTGGCTTCGCCGCCGTCGAAGTTCTTGCGGGTGATCACGTTGACCACGCCGGCGATGGCGTCGGAACCGTAGATCGAGGACGCGCCGTCCTTCAGGATCTCGATGCGCTCAACGGCCGACATCGGGATCTGGCTGAGATCCTGGTAACCGGCGGTGGTTGCGCCCAGGCGCTTGCCGTTCATCAGCACCAGGGTGCGCTGTGCGCCCAGGTTGCGGATGTCGACGTAGTAGCCGCCCACGTTCTCGCCCGAAGCCAGCGACTCCGAACGCGAGATGGCCGGGGAACCGGCCGAGGTCAGGTTGTTCAGCACGTCGGCGACGCTCGAGAAGCCCTGCTTTTCCAGGGATTCACGGGTCATCGTCAGGATCGGCTGCTGGGTCTCCACCGAGGCGCCGCGGATGCGCGAGCCGGTGACCGAAATGCGGTCCAGGTCGGTGGTGCCCTTTGCTTCCTGAGCCGAAGCAAAGGCCGGCGCCAGCGCCAGCGCAATGCCGGCCGGCAGCAAGCCGAACCGCACTGCGGGATTACGAACGTTCATCTATCTCTCCAAGGTACGTGTTAGCAGCGTGTTAAAACACCCCAGCACGTTACGATTGCGTTGCAGCGCTGTATTTGCGCGAACCAACCGGAGACTTTGCGGATTGTGGCGGGAGCAAGCCGCCGTTCTCCCTGAAGCGCGATGCGGACTGGCCGTAGCGGGCGCGGAACGCACGCGCGAAGCTGCAGCAGTTGTCGAAGCCGCTGGCGGCGGCGACCTCGCCCACCATCATGTCGGTGTCGCGCAGCAGGTCAGCGGCGCGCTCAAGGCGCAGTCGTGCAGAAAGCGACTGCGGGCTTTCCTCGTACAGGCTCTGGAAGGTCTTGGAGAGATACCAGCTGGAGAAGTTGGTCAGCTCGGCCAGTTCGCCGATGCGCACCACCCGGTGGCTGTTGCCTTCCAGATACAGGCGCGCGCGCTGCATGCGGCCGAATACCTGGCGCTTGCGGCTGCGCGAGCGGCCCGGGCAACGCTGCACGTTGTCGGCCAGGCCACGCTGCAAGCCTGCGAGGTGCAGCAGCAGCGGGCGCAGGGCCTGTGCCGGCTGGCCGCTGGCCAGCGCATCGCGCCACAGCCGCAGCGCCACGCGGGCATCACTGCGGTTCATGCGACCACGACCGGCATACAGGCCGCAGTCGGCCATCTCGGTCAGCACGCGAAGCGCTTCGACGTTCAGGTTCAGACCAACGCACAACCCGTTGCGACCGGCCTGCACCAACGGCCGCGATTCCTTCTCGAAGGCGATCCACTCGCCCTGGCGCAGGCGGAAGCGTCCTTCCTTGGCCTCGACCCACGAGCTGCCACGCACCTGCATCCAGACGGTGAAGCTGGAGCCGGCGGTCTGCAGGCTGCCCAGCCGGGCCACGCCCAGGCAGGTCGGCGCGACGTCGTCGAGCGAGCGGTCCAGGGAGACGGTTTGGCCGCGATCGGCCAGCGAGAGTTGACGCATGGGGGCACCACGGATTTGCCTAGTACAGGACTCCGTTTTGCCAAATCAGGCGGCACCGCGTCAGGAAAGTCAGGCGAGATCGCCACGAATTCGCGGCGAGATCCCGACGAAGAAATTACGAAGGACCATTTCCCTTGAACAACAACAACTTGGAGAACGCCGGGAACAGCGCGGGCGGCCGTTCGGGCAACCGCATCACGCCGATGTCGGCGCCATCACTGACCGCCATCGCCACGAACAGGTCATGTCCGTCGGTGCTGGCACTCAGCCCGTTGCCGGCACTGAGCCGTTCTGCGTCCAGGCAGCGTTCCGGCTCCTCGCGGCCGGGCAGGATACGCACGAAGGTGGTGCCACACGTGGTCGAGGTGCCGAGGTAGCCGATGCCGCTGTTGCCGGCTACGGTCCAGGCCCGGTATCGCCAACGGCTGGGCCGGTCATCGCTGATCTGCTGCACGCTGGCCGACGACAACGCGGCATCCGCCGACCATAGGCCACCGGCCGCCAGGCGGGTGAACAACACACGGCCACTGCTGCGGTCAAAGCGCGCCTGCGACACCCCATCGATGCTGGCCAAACGGCGCCAGGGCTGGGCGCTGCGGTCGAACAGGCTCAACCGGGTGCGCTGGTCGGCATCGCGCTCGACCACAAACAGCTGCTCCGGCGACGCGCCATACAGCGCCTGCAGCGGCTGTTCGGCCGGGACCGGCAAGGGTTGCAGGCGTTCATCGCGTGGCGCGATCTCGTAGACCACCGTGCGCCCATGCGCATCGCGGCCAACCACGAGCAACTGGCGGCTGTCGGCCGACCAGTCCGGTGCCTGCCGCGCTTCCGGCCGCAGCCCTTCGATGGGGCGCAGCGAATCCGGCCGCTGCATGTCGGCCCACCACAGGGCGAAGCTGCCGGAGCGATCCGAGGTGAAGACCAGCTGGCGGCCATCAGGCGCCGCCATCGGCTGTCCATCGCGGCCGCTGGAGGCAAACAATCGCTCGGGCGTGCCACTGCCCTGCATCGGCACCTTGAATACGCCGAACTGCGCGCGCCGGTGGACGAAGGCCAGCATGCCACCGCGTCGCGACACGGCGGGCCACTGCGCATCATCCAGGCCGGCATCGCGCAGCGTGTGCCGCTCGACGTCCAGGTAATAGAGCCGCGCCTCGCTGTCGACACGACGGCCGAACACGATGGTGCGTCCATCGTCCAGCCAGGCCCAGCCGCGCAGCTCTGCCGCTTCGTTGGTCAATTGCTCGGGCGTACCGCCCGTGGCCGGTACCCGCCACAGATCACCCAGCTGCGGATTACGCACGAACACCAGCCATTGCCCATCGGGCGAATAACGCGGTGCGTAGTCGAAGTCATCCTGGTCGACGCTGTAGGCCAGCGCGCGCCACTCGCCACTGGCCAGGTCCAGTACGCGGATGCCACGGTGGGCGTAGTGCCCGACCATGCTGCCGAACACCAGCCCACGCCCATCGGGCGTCCAGTCGAAGCTGAGCAGCTCCGTGCCATCGCAGCGTGTGGCCTGGCGCAGTGCGCCACCGGTGGCGCTGGCGATCAGCACCTGGCAGCCACCGTCGGCGGAGAACCGTGCGAAGGCAATCTCGCGACCATCCGGCGACCAGTTCGGGAATCGATCGACCGCGCCGGCCGGCGGCACCAGCAACTGGCGCGCCGGCGCGTTGCCGGAGGTCTGCACCTTGATCGCGCCACCGCCGTTGCCATCTTCGTTGGCGCCTTCATAGGCGACCAGCGAACCATCCGGTGACAGCGTGGGATAGGTTTCAAAGCCGCTGGTCGCGGTGATCAACCGATAGGGACGCTGTGGGCTGCCGATCACCCGCGTGCCGTTCTCCACGGCAGCCTCCACCGGCGAACTGCTGGCCGGTGCACGGCGCAGCAGCAGCGTGGTCATCACCAGCAGCGTGGCCAGCATCAATACACCCAGCGCCAGCAGCACGCGACGGCGGACATGGCGCCAGCGGCGGCGCGATTCCTGCGCGCGCGGGGGTAGCACCGCGGCGTCGGCGGGTGCCGGCTGCGCATCCACGCCTTCGTCGTCAGGTGCTACTGCGGCCGATGGCACCACATCGTCCAGCACCTGCACCGGCACGCACAGCCGGTAGCCGGTCTTGGCGATGGTTTCGATATAGGCCTGGCCGTTGTCGTCGTCGTTGCTGAACGCCTTGCGCAGCTGGGTGACAGCCTGGGTAAGCACATCATTGGTCGGCAGCGTGTCCGGCCACACCTCGGCGAACAACTCGTCGCGTGTGACAACGCGGCCCGGCTGCCGCAGCAGCACGCGCAGCACGCCCAGCGCCTTCGGTGTCAGCCGGCGCGCGCGACGCGCGCCGACGACCTCGACTTCGCGCGAGGACAGAGTGACGGTGCACTCTCCTATCCGTATCCGATCGGATACGGGTGGCTGTATTTCGCTGCTGTTCATTTTCTGCTACACAGTAGAGACAGGTCCCGGGCAGTGTTTGCCTTCGTTACGGTCCCGTCCTGGGAACAGCGAAAAGCCAGACTCCGCACAAAGCATCGGCGCATACCGCAAAAACAATCGAGCGCGCGAATACTAGCCTATGCAAGTTACCTCGCCTATCGCGTGGTCGACATCAGGCTCTCTCTCGCCGACGCATTCACATAATTCGCGACACCATTCGCGCCCTCTTGGGCGCGAAATTTTTATCTGGCGTTCATTTTCACATGCGCCGCAACATGGTCAATCCGACCAGCCGCGAAACCACCAAAGCCACGTACATCACGCCGGAAAACTGCTCCAGCATGACCAGTGCGCGTGCCTGTGGATGCAGGGGTACGACGTCACTCAAGCCAACTCCAGACAGCAAGCTGAAGCTGAGATAAAGCAACTCCATCCAACTGCGCTGTGCACCCCCGCCGGTGCCCTGGAAGCTGCCCGGATACCACTGCTGGCATACCGCGAACGCGAACGCGAATGCCCACGCCAGCAGGGTGAAGGTTGCGCCTGCGGCGAACAGTTCGTCGCGGGTGACCTTGTGGTCCTGGAGCATGTAGGCAATCAGGGCGCCGGCCGTATAGAAGTACAGCAGGCTCTCCAGCAGCTGCGCGGTGGTCAGCAGTGCGGTGCGGTCGAGCAATGCGCCTGCCAACGAGAACACCACCGAGGGAATGGCCAGCAACAGCGCCAGCCAGGTGCCCAGCGGGCTGCGCTGGACCACCCACAGCGCCAGGCCGAGTACCGCCATGCCGAACATGCCCAGTGCGGCGCGGCCCGCAGCGGTGTCATCCAGCGCGGGATACAGCAGCACCGCCAGCAGCTGCGCGCCCAGCAACCAGGCCGAGGGGTGACGGCGGGCAATAGCCAGCCAACGCGTGGTCATGGCAACGGGCATGGTGTCCTTTCCCCTGGATGATGGGCGGAGGATAGCCGGGAGCGGCGTGATGAGCGGTAGTGCCGGCCGCTGGCCGGCACCCCGTTTCCGCATCACCCCTGGTGGTACACCTCAGCGCCGGCGGCGCGGAACTCCGCCGACTTCTCCTTCATGCCGGCCTCGGCGTAGTCACGCACATCCTGGGTGATCTTCATCGAACAGAAGTGCGGGCCGCACATCGAGCAGAAGTGCGCCAGCTTGTGCGCATCCTTCGGCAGCGTCTCGTCGTGGAATTCCTTGGCCTTCTCCGGATCCAGCCCAAGGTGGAACTGGTCTTCCCAGCGGAACTCGAAACGCGCCTTGCTCAGCGCGTTGTCGCGCACCTGCGCACCCGGATGGCCCTTGGCCAGGTCGGCCGCATGCGCGGCGATGCGGTAGGCCATGATGCCGTCGCGCACGTCCTGGCGATTGGGCAGGCCGAGGTGCTCCTTCGGCGTCACGTAGCAGAGCATCGCCGTGCCGAACCAACCGATCATCGCCGCACCGATCGCGCTGGTGATGTGGTCGTAGCCCGGTGCGATGTCGGTGGTCAGCGGCCCCAGCGTATAGAACGGCGCTTCGCCGCATTCGCGCAGCTGCTTGTCCATGTTCTCCTTGATCAGCTGCATCGGCACGTGGCCGGGGCCTTCGATCATGGTCTGCACATCATGCTTCCAGGCGATCTTCGTCAGCTCGCCCAGCGTCTCCAGCTCACCGAACTGCGCCGCGTCGTTGGCATCGGCGATGCAGCCCGGGCGCAGGCCGTCACCCAGCGAGAAGGTCACGTCGTAGGCCTTCATGATCTCGCAGATCTCTTCGAAGTGCGTATAGAGGAAGTTCTCCTTGTGGTGCGCCAGGCACCACTTGGCCATGATCGATCCACCGCGGCTGACGATGCCGGTGACCCGCTTGGCGGTGAGCGGCACATAGCGCAGCAGCACGCCGGCATGGATGGTGAAGTAGTCCACGCCCTGTTCGGCCTGCTCGATCAGCGTGTCGCGGAAGATCTCCCAGGTGAGTGCTTCGGCACGGCCATCGACCTTCTCCAGCGCCTGGTAGATCGGCACGGTACCGATCGCCACCGGCGAATTGCGGATGATCCACTCGCGGGTTTCGTGGATGTGCTTGCCGGTGGACAGGTCCATCACCGTGTCACCACCCCAGCGGATCGCCCACACCAGCTTTTCTACTTCCTCGGCAATGCCCGAGGAAACGGCGCTGTTGCCGATGTTGGCATTGATCTTGGTCAGGAAGTTACGGCCGATGATCATCGGCTCGCTTTCCGGATGGTTGATGTTGTTGGGCAGCACCGCGCGGCCGCGCGCGATTTCATCGCGCACGAACTCCGGCGTGATGATCTTCTGGATCGAGGCGCCGAACGCCTCGCCCGGGTGCTGCTGCAGCAGGCCCGCATCGCGGATCGCTTCCAGCCGCTGGTTCTCGCGGATGGCGACGAATTCCATTTCCGGCGTGATGATGCCGCGGCGCGCATAGTGCATCTGGGTGACGTTCGCGCCTGCACGTCCACGGCGCGGCAGGCTGCGCGCGGGGAAGCGCACGGCATCGAGCTTCGGGTCATGCTCGCGATCGCGGCCGAACGACGAACTCAGGCCTTCGAGCTGCTCGGTATCGCCACGTTCCTCCACCCAACCGCGACGCAGTGCCGGCAGCCCTGCGGACAGATCGATACGCACGCCCGGATCGGTGTAGGGGCCCGACGTGTCGTAGACCGTGACCGGTGCATTCTCTTCGCCGCCAAACAGCGTCGGCGTGCGGGTCAACGCGATCTCGCGCATCGGCACCTGCAGATCCGGACGCGAACCGGGCACGTGGATCTTGCGCGAGCCGGGAATGGGCCGGGTCACGGATTCGGAGAGTTGCTGGGCCTGTTGCTGCAGGGCGGAGAGCTGTGCGTTCATCGGGCATCGTCCAGGAAGGTCAGGGACGAAGCGGCGGCGCACTGCGCCCGCGCACGAACGGTCCTTGGGCGGAGTCCGGGCACGGCTGCATTGCAAAGCTTCCCTACGCCGGTATGAGCCGGATCAGGTTCCAAGGGACTGTCTCAACCGTGGCCATAGGGCCGCGGTACCCCCGCTTCTTGGTGTGCATTAGAGCATAGAAAGCACTGCAGCTCGTGGTGGTTCCATCCACGCACGGCGTGGATCCACTGTTTCTGTGTTAACAGAACCATGACGTCGCGTTCAGTAACGTGCACGCGCATCGTGTCGCTGCGATCGATGCTTTCCCCGCCGCTCCTGCGGCCCCTGCCCGGACCGTGCTGCATGCCGCCGGCCCCTCGCTGCAAGCTCTGCTCGCTCCCCTCAATCCCTTGATCGGAGAAGCTCCTTCATGGTGTTTCGCGTTTCCATCGCACTGGTCCTGCTGCTGGTGCTGCTTGCCGGCATCGCCCCCGGCCCCTTCAACGCCGTGGTGCAGAGCATCCTCGGTGAACTCATCCGCGGCATCGGCTGGCTGTACCTGCTGGTCGTGTTCCTGGCCCTGGTATTCCTGATGTACCTGGCGTTCGGCCGCTTCGGCAACTTACGCATCGGCGGTGAAGACGCCGAACCGGAGTTCTCGCGCGCCAGCTGGATGTCGATGCTGTTCGCCGCCGGCATGGGCATCGGCCTGGTGTTCTGGGGCGCCGCCGAACCCATCTCGCACTTCAGCAAGCCGCCGGAAGGTCTCGCATCGGAGAGCATGGACGCTGCGCGCGCATCGATGCGCTACGCGTTCTTCCACTGGGGCCTGCACCCGTGGGCCATCTATGCGTTGATCGGCCTGGCAATGGCCTGGTTCCAGTTCAACCGCAACGGCCGTGGGCTGGTCAGTGACATGCTGCAGCCGATCATCGGGCGCCACCACCGCGGCTGGATCGGCCGCGTGGTCAACATCGCTGCCGTCGTCGCCACTGCGATTGGTGTTGCTACCACGCTGGGCTTCGGCACCATCCAGATCGCCGCCGGCCTGGAGCGCGTATTCGGCCTGCACGCGGGCGCTCCGCTGCAACTGGTGATCATCGCGGTGGCGTTCGTGCTGTACATGGCATCCACGCTCAGCGGCGTCGACCGTGGCGTCAAATGGCTGTCCAACTTCAACCTGGCATTGGCGGCTGTACTGTTGCTGCTGGTACTGGTGCTCGGCCCGACCGGCGCGATCTTCAACACGTTCACCACCACGCTGGGTTCCTACCTCAACCAGCTGGTGACGATGAGCCTGCGCATGTCACCGTTCTCATCCAGCACCTGGGTGGCCGACTGGACGATCTTCTACTGGGCCTGGTGGATTTCCTGGGCGCCGTTCGTGGGTTCATTCATCGCGCGTATCTCGCGCGGGCGCAGTGTGCGCGAGTTCGTGATCGGCGTGGTGCTGGCACCGACGCTGCTGGGCTTCTTCTGGTTCTCGGTGTTTGGCGGTACCGCGATCTGGATGCAGATCTTCGGCCAGGCCGATCTGGTGCAGGCACTGGGCAATGGCTATGAGACGGTGCTGTTCACGATGTTCGACAGCATGCCGCTGCCGTTGCTGCTGTCGTGCATCGCGCTGGTACTGCTGATGATCTTCTTCGTGACGTCGGCCGATTCGGCGGTACTGGTGCTCGCCAGCATGTCCACCGATGAAGCGGGTGACCCACCGCCCAAACGCAAGCTGGCCTGGGGCGTGGGCGTGGCGCTGATTGCCGGTGCATTGCTGCTGGCCGGCGGACTGGATGCCCTGCAGGGCATGATCACGATTGCGGCGTTGCCGTTTGCGCTGTTGATGGTGCTGGTGATGGTGTCGCTGTATCGGGTGCTGGACCAGGAGTACACGCGCGAGCGACGGCAGGCGCAGCGCCAGCGGCACATGATCGATGCGTGGATTGCACGCGAGATGGCGGCGCAGGAGGAGACCCAGGCGGAGGCAGCACGCGCGCACGATCAGGATTGAGGGGGTTTTGCAGCCTGCGGCTGCACCGCTTCTTTCAGGCAAGTGCAAGTGCAAGTGCAGGAGCCAAAGCGGCTCTGGGTTTCTGCTGGTTGGACGGGGCGGTGTGGGCTGGCAGGACACGCCGTAAACCCCCAGACCGGCCCAGCCGCTGGCGGCTGTGCGTTCGGGCGCTTGCGAAGCAGTGCTTCGCAATCAAAGCGCCCTCACCCATGGGGGCTCGATGGCGCCATCCATGGCGCCAACGGTCCTGCCAACCCACACCACCCCACCCCCGACAGTTTCCGTGTGACGGTGGGTTTCCCACGCCATGCGTGGATGAGGTGTATCGGAAAACAAGAAGGGGGGGGTCGGATCCGTTTTCCTCTGGAAAACGGATCCGACCCCAATCCACAGCACGCGGCTGTTGCTGTTGCCTTTGCTTTTGATCTTCTTCTTTCTCTTCCGTGGCTGACGCGCATGGAAATTTTCGGGGGGCGTGCGGGTGGGGGTGGCGGGGGTATCCGCGCCATGGATGGCGCGGCTAAGCCTACAAGGACGTATTCACGGCGTCCCCCGACACTCCCACCCGCACGCCCCAGCGCATGAACCCGCTCTGGCGATCAGCCGCGAGGGGGCTCGGCCCGGTGGCCGGGAAACCTCAGTACCCCGCGGCCTGCCCATCCTTGCGGCTCTCCGACGCACCGTAATACACCCCTGTCTCGGGATCGCGCATGATCGCCTGGTATCCGCCATACGGACCATCGGCGAACACGATGCGATGTCCCTTGCGCATCAACGCACGCACCGTTTCATACGGGAAGCCGGTTTCCAGATTCACTTCACCACCGTCGGTCATCGCCGTGGCCTGCCCGGTCGGTTCGGTCGAGCCTTCATGCTGGATGCGCGGCGCATCACCGGCCTCCTGCAGGTTCATGCCGAAGTCCACCAGGTTCATCACGATCTGCGCGTGGCCCTGCGGCTGCATCGCGCCGCCCATCACGCCGAAGCTGGCATACGGCTTGCCGTCCTTGGTGATGAAGGCCGGAATGATGGTCTGGAACGGGCGCTTGCCCGGTGCGTAGCCGTTGGGATGGTTCTTCTGCAGCACGAACATCTCGCCACGATCCTGCAGGATGAAGCCCAGCCCCGGCGGCGCCATGCCGCTGCCCATGCCGCGGTAATTGGACTGGATCAGCGACACCATCATGCCGTCGGCGTCGGCCACGGTCATGTAGATGGTGTCGCCCTCCTCCAGCTGCTTCGGCGTGCCCGGCTGCACTTCCTTCAGCGCCTTGTCCATCGAGATCAGTGCGCGGCGCTGCGCGGCGTACTCCTTGGAGATCAGCTTCTGCACCGGCGCCGGCTGGAACGCCATGTCGGCATAGAAGCGCGCACGGTCGGCGAAGGCCAGCTTCTTCGCTTCGACGAACAGGTGCACGTGTTCCGGTGAGCCGAACGGGATCTTCGAGAAATCGTAGCCTTCCAGCACGTTGAGGATCTGCAGCGCGGCAATGCCCTGGCTGTTCGGCGGCAGTTCCCACACGTCGTAGCCACGGTAGTTGCTGCTGACCGGCTCGACCCATTCACCGTGGTGGTCGGCCATGTCCTGGTAGCTCAGGTAGCCACCATTGGCCTTGAAGTAGTCGCCGATGGTGCGGGCGATATCGCCCTTGTAGAAGGCATCGCGGCCGCCGTCGGCGATCTTCTGCAGCGTGCTGGCCAGGTTCGGGTTCTTCCACATCTCGCCCTTGCGCGGGGCGTGGCCGTTGATCGTGAACTGCTCCTTGAAGCCCGGGTACTGCGACAGCTTGGGTACCGAGCGGTCCCAGTAGTAGGCGATCACTTCGGCCACCGGATGGCCCTCGCGGGCGTAGCGGATGGCCGGCGCCAGGTTGTCGGCCATCGGCTTGCGGCCGAAGCGGTCGTGCAGCGCGAACCAGCCGTCGACCGCGCCGGGCACCGAGACCGGCAGCGGGCCGGTGGCCGGGATGTCCTTCAGCCCACGGCGCTGGAACTCGGCCAGGGTGAGCGACTTCGGCGAGCGGCCCGAGCCGTTGTAGCCATAGAGCTTCTGCGTCTTCGGATCCCAGACGATGGCGAACAGGTCGCCGCCGATGCCGTTGCCGGTGGGCTCCATCAGGCCAAGCGCGGCATTGGCGGCGATCGCCGCGTCCACCGCCGATCCGCCGCCCTTCATCACGTCCAGCGCGATCTGGGTGGCCAGCGGCTGCGAGGTGGCGGCCATCGCGTGTGGGGCGATCACCTCCGAACGGGTGGCGAAGGTGTGGCCGGTGATGCGGTCTGCGGCAAGGGACAGCGCGGGCACGGTGGCCAGCACGGCGGCGGCAAGCAGGGAACGGGCAAGGCGTCGGGACACGGTCGGGTTCCGATGGAAGGGTGGTTCCCCGATCTTCGCCGCTGCGGCCTTCACGCGGTATCGGGCAGAGGTCATGGACGTTGATCCTGGGGTGGGTGCGGAAGGTCCGCACCCGCCAAGGCGAAAACCCGCCGGATTCCGCGCAAAAACCGCGTTGAAAAGAGTGAATTCGGGTTCACCGAAACACTTTCAGCGGCAACCATCCTTGCGCCACAAGCAATTCCGCTGGATGCAACGGAAACCGACAAGAATTCCGTCGCGAGGGTTGACATCGCCGAAACGGCTGTGTTTCTCTCGATCACATGTTGCATCACAACACGCCACCGCGAACCCACATCGAAGCCGCCGATATCGGCGCCGCCTCGCTGCGTTCGATTCTTGTGCTCGTACTTATTACCCAACCAACAGGTGCGGGACGAGCCAGCGTGTAAGCAACAAATACACCGGAACTCATCAAAACCCGCACCCGCCCCGGTGCGGGTTTTTTCATTTCAGGACCTGGTTTCAGACGCAACCACCATGAACAACGCCAACTTCAAAACCTGGACCAGCACCACCACGACACCTCGTGGTGGCTGTGCCTGTGCGACGCATGGCGCCTCCTCCACCGCTTTCCCCTGACCGGCCGGCACGTCACCTCGACGACCGGCCGTTCTTTTTTCTTCCCACCGCAAGGAACCTCCCCCATGAGCACCAACGACCTGCCCCAGACCAAGATCGCCGTCATCGGCTACGGCAGCCAGGGCCGCGCCCACGCACTGAACCTGCGCGAATCCGGCTTCGATGTGGTGGTAGGCCTGCGTCCGGGCGGCCCGACCGAGGTCAAGGCGCAGGCCGATGGCTTCACCGTGAAGGCACCGGCCGATGCGGTGAAGGATGCCGACCTGGTCGCCGTGCTGACGCCGGACATGGTGCAGAAGAAGCTCTACGACGATGTGTTGGCCGCGAACATGAAACAGGGTGCGGTGCTGTTGTTCGCCCACGGGCTGAACGTGCACTTCGACATGATCAAGCCGCGCGAGGACCTGGACGTGGTGCTGGTCGCGCCCAAGGGCCCGGGTGCGCTGGTGCGCCGCGAGTACGAGATCGGCCGTGGCGTGCCATGCATCTGGGCCGTGTACCAGGACAAGAGCGGCAAGGCTGCCGACTACGCCCTGGCCTATGCGGCCGGACTCGGTGGCGCCCGCGCCAACCTGATCCAGACCACCTTCAAGGAAGAGACAGAGACCGATCTGTTCGGCGAGCAGGCGGTGCTGTGCGGCGGTGCCTCGGCACTGGTGCAGGCCGGTTTCGAAACCCTGGTCGAAGCCGGCTACCAGCCGGAGATCGCCTATTACGAAGTACTGCACGAGCTGAAGCTGATCGTCGACCTGTTCTATGAAGGCGGTATCTCGCGCATGCTGGAGTTCATCTCCGAGACCGCGCAGTACGGCGACTACGTCAGCGGCCCGCGCGTGATCGACGCTGGCACCAAGGCACGCATGAAGGAGGTCCTGAAGGACATCCAGGACGGCACCTTCACCAAGAACTGGGTGGCCGAGTACGAAGCGGGCCTGCCGAACTACAACAAGTTCAAGCAGGCCGACCTGGAGCACCCGATCGAAAAGGTGGGCAAGGAACTGCGCGCCAAGATGGTCTGGTTGCAAGGACAGGCCGCGTAACCACGCGGCCTCCCCCACCCGCTTTGCAAGGTTCCCCCATGAACTCTTCCACACACCGCAGCGCGCCGCCCAACGGCGCGCGCTGGCTGACCCAGGCGCTGGAAGCCGAAGGCGTCCACGCGCTGTTCGGCTATCCCGGCGGCACCATCATGCCGTTCTACGACGCGCTGGTGGATTCGTCGCTGAAGCACGTCCTGGTGCGCCATGAGCAGGGCGCCGCGCTGGCCGCCAATGGTTTCGCCCGCGCCAGCAACCAGGTGGGCGTCTGCGTGGCCACGTCCGGCCCGGGCGCCTCGAACCTGGTCACCGGCATCGCCGACGCGATGCTGGATTCGGTGCCGATGGTCTGCATCACCGGCCAGGTCGCCACGCCGCTGCTGGGCACCGACGCCTTCCAGGAACTGGATGTGTTCGGCCTGACGATGCCGATCGTCAAGCACAGCTGGCTGGTGCGCAGTGTCGACGACCTGCCGCGTGTGGTCGCCGATGCGTTCCGCATCGCCCGCGAGGGCCGGCCAGGCCCGGTGCTGATCGACCTGCCCAAGGACGTGCAGCTGGCCGATGCCAGTCATCTGCCGGCGCACGTGCCGAGCAGCGTCGAGCCGCCGCCGGCGCCGGCCGAAGCGGCCATCGTCGAAGCCATCGCCGCACTGGCGGCCGCCGAAAAGCCGGTGGTCTACGCCGGTGGTGGCATCGCGCTGGGTGATGCGGTTCAGGACCTGCGCGACTTCGTCGAGGCCAGTGCCATCCCCACCGTGATGACCCTGCGCGGCCTGGGTGCACTGCCGGCCAGTCATCCGCAGTCGCTGGGCATGCTGGGCATGCACGGCACCCGCGCAGCCAACATGGCGGTGCAGGAAAGCGACCTGCTGCTGGTGCTGGGCGCACGCTTCGACGACCGTGCCACCGGGAAGCTGGCGGAGTTCGCACCGTTCGCCCGCGTCGTCCACATCGATGCGGACGCGTATGAGATCTCCAAGCTGCGCAGTGCCGATGTCGCCGTGCCCGGCAACGTCGGTCACGCCATCCGCGCCCTGCGTGCGGCCTTCCCCTCCCCCAAGGCCCACCAGGACGCATGGCGCAGGCGTTGCGCGCAGCACCGCGATCGCTTCGCCGCCCGCTACGACGCACCAGGCCAGCACATCTACGCACCGGCGTTGCTGAAGCGCCTGAGCGAGCTGGCCCCGGCCGATGCGGTGATCGCCTGCGATGTCGGCCAGCACCAGATGTGGGTGGCACAGCACTGCCGCTTCAACCACCCGCGCAATCATCTGACCAGTGGCGCGCTGGGCACCATGGGCTTCGGCCTGCCTGCGGCGATGGGTGCGCAGTTCGCCTGCCCGGAGCGCACCGTGGTGCTGGTGTCCGGCGACGGCAGCTTCATGATGAACGTGCAGGAGCTGGCGACCATTGCCCGCTGCCGCCTGCCGGTGAAAATCGTGCTGCTGGACAACAGTTCGCTGGGCATGGTGCGGCAGTGGCAGGAACTGTTCTTCGCCGAGCGTTACAGCGAGATCGACCTGTCCGACAACCCGGACTTCGTGGCACTGGCGCAGGTGTTCGGCATCGCCGCCACCCGCATCGACAACCGCGACGACGTGGAAGGCGGCCTGGCCGCGCTGCTGGCCGAACCGGGCCCGGCACTGTTGCACGTGGCCATCGATGCACGCGCCAACGTGTGGCCGCTGGTGCCGCCGAACACCGCCAACAGCACGATGCTGGAAAGCAACCCCGCCCATGCCCGCCAGGAGACCCCCAATGCAATACCGGCTTGACCTGGTGCTGCACCCGGCCGAAGGCGCGCTGCTGCGCGTGATCGGCATGGCCGAACGCCGCGGCTTCGCGCCGCGCGCGATCAGCGGTGCGCCGGTGGCCGCCGACGATGGCCGCTGGCACCTGCAGCTGGTGGTGGATGGCCAGCGCCCCGCGGAAACGCTGTGCCGGCAGATCGAGAAGATCTACGACTGCGTGTCCGTGCAGGTCACCGCCGTGGAAGGAGCATCCGTATGAACACCCGTACCGTAGCGACCACGGTGCCGGTACGGAGGCGTCTTCTTCGTCGCCCGTGCCCGCATGCGGCGGTCGCCTGCACCCCGCTGGTGGCCTATGCCGGCCGCTGATGCCAGCCAGGAAAGCGATGTCGGCGACGTAAGCGTTGCCGACGTTCTGGCAGCGCAGGCCCGCCTGCGCCGCTTCCTGCCGCCCACCCCGCTGCACCACGCCGAGCGCTTCGGCACCTGGCTGAAGCTGGAAAACCTGCAGCGCACCGGCTCCTACAAGGTGCGCGGCGCGTTGAACGCGCTGCTGGCCGGACGCGAGCGCGGAGACACCCGCCCGGTGATCTGCGCTTCGGCCGGCAACCACGCCCAGGGCGTTGCGTGGGCGGCCTATCGCCTGGACGTGCCGGCCATCACCGTGATGCCGCATGGTGCACCCGCCACCAAGATCGCCGGCGTCGCCCACTGGGGCGCCACCGTGCGCCAGCACGGCACCAGCTATGACGAGGCCTACGCCTTCGCCGTCGAACTGGCACAACGCCACGGTTATCGCTTCCTGTCCGCGTTCGACGACGCCGACGTGATCGCCGGCCAGGGCACGGTCGGCATCGAGCTGGCCGCGCATGCACCAGACGTGGTGATCGTGCCGATCGGCGGCGGTGGCCTGGCCTCCGGCGTTGCACTGGCGCTGAAATCGCAGGGCGTGCGCGTGATTGGCGCGCAGGTGGAAGGCGTCGATTCGATGGCACGTGCGATCCGCGGCGACGTGCGCGAGATCGCCCCCGTCGCCTCGCTGGCCGACGGCGTGCGGGTGAAGATTCCCGGCTTCCTGACCCGCCGCCTGTGCACCTCGCTGCTGGACGACGTAGTGATCGTGCGCGAAGCCGAGCTGCGCGAAACCCTGGTACGGCTGGCGCTGGAGGAACACATCATCGCCGAGGGCGCCGGTGCGCTGGCGCTGGCCGCCGGTCGCCGCGTGGCCGGCCGCCGCAAGTGCGCGGTGGTATCCGGCGGGAACATCGATGCCGGCGTCCTGGCCGGCCTGCTCACCGACATCCGTCCGCGCCCGCCACGCAAGCCTCGGCGACGGCGCAGCGAAACCCCGCGTTCGCCCGGCAAGGCCAGCGCTCTCGCCTCCCCCACCTCTTCCCCTTCGCCCCTGCAAGCCGTCGCACCCGCTGTCGAGGAGATTTCCCTGTGACCACCATCGAACGAATTACCACCCCGCGCATCCGCATCTTCGACACCACCCTGCGTGACGGCGAGCAGTCCCCCGGCTGCAGCATGAGCCCGCCGCAGAAGCTGGTGATGGCGCGTGCGCTGGACGAACTGGGCGTGGACATCATCGAGACCGGCTTCCCGGCCAGCTCGCAGTCCGACCGCGAAGCGATGGCGCTGATCGGCCGCGAACTGCGCCGCCCGAGCCTGACCCTGGCGGTGCTGTCGCGCTGCCTGCAGGCGGACATCGAAACCTCGGCACGTGCTCTGGAAGCGGCGGCCAACCCGCGCCTGCACGTGTTCCTGTCAACCAGCCCGCTGCACCGCGAGCACAAGCTGCGGATGACCCGCGAGCAGGTGCTGGAGTCGGTACGCAAGCATGTATCGCTGGCACGCTCGTACATCGACGATGTCGAATTCTCGGCCGAGGATGCCACCCGCACCGAACTGGACTACCTGATCGAAGTCTCGCGCGTGGCCATTGCCGCCGGTGCCACCACCATCAACCTGCCCGACACCGTCGGCTTCACCACGCCGGAAGAGATCCGCGCGATGTTCCAGCAGGTCATCGCCGGCGTCGCCGATGTACCGAACGCGGCCAACGTGATCTTCAGCGCGCACTGCCACAACGACCTTGGCCTGGCCGTGGCCAACTCGCTGGCCGCCATCGAAGGCGGCGCGCGCCAGGTCGAGTGCACCGTCAACGGCATCGGCGAGCGCGCCGGCAACTGCTCGCTGGAAGAGATCGCGATGGTACTGAAGGTGCGCCAGGCCTTCTACGAGCAGGACAGTTCGATCAACACCCCGCGCATCGTCGGCACCTCGCAGCTGCTGCAGCGCCTGGTCGGCATGCCGGTGCAGCGCAACAAGGCCATCGTCGGCGCCAACGCCTTCGCCCACGAGTCGGGCATCCACCAGCACGGCATGCTGCGCCACCGTGGCACCTACGAAATCATGCGCCCGGAAGACGTGGGCTGGGAGGATTCGCAGATGGTGCTGGGCCGCCACAGTGGCCGCGCGGCCGTCGAAGCGCGCCTGCGTGCGCTGGGCTTCTGGCTGGACGAAGACGAGCTGAAGCTGGTGTTCGAGCAGTTCAAGGGCCTGTGCGAACAGCAGCGCGTGGTCACCGATGCCGACCTGCAGACGCTGATGCAGGGCGGCTCCAACGCGCAGGGCTACCGCCTGGCCTCGATGACCATCAGCGACGTCGGCAGCCGCGCCAACGCGCTGGTGGAACTGTCAGACCCGGATGGCAACCGCGTGGCCGAGACCGCGCAGGGCGACGGCCCGGTCGATGCGCTGTTCGGTGCGCTGTCGGCCGCCACCGGCGTGCAGCTGATGCTGGACAGCTACCACGTGCACAGCGTCGGCATCGGCGCCGATGCGCGCGGCGAAGCCAACCTGAGCGTGCGCCACGAAGGCGTGGAGTACGACGGCACCGGCACCAGCAAGGACATCATCGAAGCCTCCGCGCTGGCCTGGCTGGATGTTGCCAACCGCCTGCTGCGCCAACGCCAGGCCTCCGCCCATAGCAGCACCGACGTTCCCGCCCCTGCCACCGCCTGAGGAACCCACCATGAGCGCCTTCGACACCATCACCCCGGCCAGCGCCGCTGGCCAGCAGTGGAACGCCCAGGACTATGCGATCGACGCCGGCTTCGTGCCGGTGCTCGGCGGCGCGGTATCGCGCCTGCTCGACCCGCGCGCCGGCGAACGCATCCTCGACCTGGGCTGTGGCGATGGCGTGCTCAGCACCGAACTGGCGCTGAGCGGCGCGCGCATCCACGGCGTGGATGCCTCGCCGGAACTGATCAATGCCGCCCGCGCGCGCGGCGTCGACGCGCAGGTGATGGATGGCCACGCGCTGACCTTCAACGCCGAGTTCGATGCGGTATTCAGCAATGCCGCGCTGCACTGGATGGGCACCCCGGACCGCGTGCTGGAAGGCGTCCGCCGCGCGCTGCGCCCCGGCGGCCGCCTCGTCGCCGAGTTCGGCGGCCATGGCAACGTGGCCACGATCATCGCGGCGGTGCAGGCCGCGCGCGTGGCCCACGGCCACGCCGCCAGCGCCTTCCAGTGGTACTTCCCGACAGCCGATGCCTATGCCGACCGCCTGCGCCAGCATGGCTTCCAGGTACAACTGATCGAGTGCACGCCGCGCCCGACCGCGCTGCCGACCGGCGTGGCGGGCTGGCTGCGGGTATTCGCCGCACCGCTGCTGGACGACCTGCCCGCGGAGGCACGCGCCACTGTGCGCGAGGCCGCCACTGCCCTGCTGGCCGAGCTGCCGCGCAATGCCGCCGGCCAGCCGCTGGCCGACTACGTGCGCCTGCGCGTGCTCGCACGTCGTCGCTGACTTGACCGTTCCGCCTTCTTTTCTGATGTTCGCTACTTCGTACTTCTGCCAGGCATACGCATGACTTCCGCACCCCGCACCCTGTACGACAAACTGTGGGACGCCCACGTGGTGGTCCCCGAATCCGAAAGCGCGCCCGCCGTGCTGTACATCGACCTGCACCTGATCCACGAGGTGACCTCGCCGCAGGCGTTCACCGAACTGCGTGAGCGCGGCCTGTCGCCGCGCCGCCCGGATCGCACCAAGGCGACGATGGACCACTCCACGCCGACCCTGCCGGCCGCTGCCGACGGCACGCTGCCCTACGCCAGCGCAGCCTCTGAAGCGCAGGTCGCCACGCTGGCACGCAACTGTGCCGAGCACGGCATCGAACTGTTCGACATGGACTCGGACAACCGCGGCATCGTCCACGTGATCGCACCGGAACAAGGCTTCACCCAGCCGGGCATGACCATCGTCTGCGGCGACAGCCACACCTCCACCCACGGGGCCTTTGGTTCGCTGGCGTTCGGCATCGGCACCAGCGAAGTCGGCCACGTGCTGGCCACGCAGTGCCTGCTGCAGCGCAAGGCGAAGACGCTGGCGATCACTGTTGATGGGCCGCTGGCACCCGGCGTCGGCGCCAAGGACGTGGTCCTGCACATCATCGGCGTGATCGGCGTCAACGGTGGCACCGGCCACGTGATCGAGTTCCGTGGCAGCACCATCGAAGCCATGGATATGGAACAGCGCATGACCCTGTGCAACATGTCGATCGAAGCGGGTGCGCGTGCCGGCATGGTGGCGCCGGACCAGGTCACCTTCGACTTCGTCGCCGCTACGCCGCGCGGCCCCAAGGGCGCCGATTTCGACGCAGCCGTGGCGCGCTGGCAGCAGCTGCGCAGCGATGAGGGCGCGCGTTTCGACAGCGAAGTGCACATCGACGCCGCCGACATCCGCCCGACCCTGACCTGGGGCACCCATCCGGGCACCGCGATCGCAGTGGATGCGCCGATCCCGGCGGCCAACGATGCCGCCGCACAGAAGGGCCTGGACTACATGCATTTCCAGGCCGGCAAGGCGCTGGCCGGTACACCCGTGGACGTGGTGTTCGTCGGCTCATGCACCAACGGCCGGTTGAGCGACATGCGCGAGGTCGCACAGGTCCTGCGCGGTCGGCGCGTCGCCGACCGGGTGCGCATGCTGGTGGTGCCGGGCTCGGAGATCGTCAAGCGCGAGGCCGAGGCCGAAGGCATCCATGAGATCGTGCGCGCGGCCGGGGCCGAGTGGCGCGAACCGGGCTGCTCGATGTGCATCGCCATGAACGGCGATCTGGTCGCTCCAGGCCAGTTGGCCGTGAGCACCAGCAACCGCAATTTCGAAGGCCGCCAGGGCCCCGGTTCGCGCACGCTGCTGGCTTCGCCGATGAGCGCCGCCTGGGCCGCGGTGAACGGGCACGTCGCCGATACCCGCGAACTGTTCGCACAGGAGGTGGCGTGATGACCGGTTTCCGTACCCTGACCTCGTCCAGCGTGGTGCTGGCGCAGACCAACATCGACACCGACCAGATCATCCCGGCGCGGTTCCTGTCCACCACCGAGCGCGCCGGCCTGGGCCGCAACGCCTTCAACGACTGGCGCTGGCAGGCTGACGGTTCGCCGGTGGCCGACTTCGCCTTCAACCAGCCGCACAACGCTGGCCGCAGCATCCTGCTGGCCGGCCGCAATTTCGGCTGCGGTTCTTCGCGCGAGCATGCCCCGTGGGCGCTGACCGACCTGGGCCTTTGCGCCATCGTCAGCAGCGAGATCGCCGATATCTTCCGCGGCAACTCGCTGAAGAACGGCCTGCTGCCGATCGTGCTGGACGAGGCCGACGTGCAGGCGCTGATGCAGCGGCCAGACGATGAACTGACCATCGACGTCGCCGCGCGCGAGCTGCGCACGCCTGACGGCCGCGTCTATTCCTTCCCGCTGGATGGCTTCTCGCAGACCTGCCTGCTGGAAGGTGTCGACCAGTTGGGGTATCTGTTGGGCCGTGTCCCTGAAATCGAACGTTACGAGAGTGAGCATGCACGCTGAAATTGTTGTCCTGCCCGGTGATGGCATCGGCCCGGAAGTGGCCGCCGCGGCAGTGGCCGTCCTGAAGGCCGTCGCCGAACGCTTCAACCACACCTTCACCTTCAGCGAGCACGACATTGGTGGCGTCGCCATCGACCGTCATGGCGAACCGCTGCCCGCCTCCACGTTGACCGCCTGCCAGGCCGCCAACGCCGTACTGCTGGGCGCGGTTGGCGGCCCGAAGTGGTCCGACCCCAATGCCAAGGTGCGCCCGGAACAGGGCCTGCTGGCGATCCGCAAGGCGCTGGGCCTGTATGCCAACCTGCGCCCGGTGCGTACCCACGAAGCCGCACTGCACGCCTCGCCGATCAAGGCCGAGCTGCTGCAGGGCGTGGACTTCGTGGTGGTACGCGAGCTGACCGGCGGCATCTACTTCGGCGACAAGACCCGCGACGCCGACAGCGCCAGCGACCTGTGCCGCTACACCGTGGCCGAAATCGAACGCGTACTGCGCAGTGCGTTCCGCCTGGCCCAGCAACGCCGCGGCAAGGTCACCTCGGTGGACAAGGCCAACGTGCTGGAAACCTCGCGCCTGTGGCGCGACGTGGCCGCGCGCATCGGCCGCGAGGAGTTCCCGGACGTGGCGCTGGAGCACCAGCTGGTTGATTCGATGGCGATGCACCTGCTGGCCAAGCCGCGCGAGTACGACGTGATCGTCACCGAGAACATGTTCGGCGACATCCTCACCGACGAAGCCTCGATGCTGGCCGGTTCACTGGGCCTGCTGCCCTCGGCCTCGCTGGGCGAACCCGGTGCGGTCGGTATCTACGAGCCCATCCACGGTTCGGCCCCGGACATCGCCGGCAAGGGCATCGCCAACCCGTACGCGACGATCTTCAGCGCCGCGATGCTGCTGCGCCATTCGCTGGGCCTGGAAGCCGAGGCTGCGGCGGTGGAAGCCGCCGTGCACGCCGTGCTGGACGATGGCGTGTTCACTGCCGATCTGGCAGCCCGGGGTTCCGCCGTGAGCACGGCGGCCGCCACCGACGCAGTGCTGGCCAAGCTGGGGTGATACATGCGGGTGCCGGGACACGCCCGGCACCCGGCCCTGTGCCGGTGATGCGATCCGCTCAGCGCGGACGGCTGCGCACGTAGTCGCTGGCGCAACCGGCGATGACGTGATCCTCGTCGGTACGCATGACAATGTGCTGCGGGATCCAGTCGCCCCCCTTGAACGCGACCGGCGGCAATGCGCGCTGCCAGGCCGCCTTGCCAATGCTGTGCGAGGCGTCCATGCCGGCCCTGGCCAGCACAGGGTTCAACGCGGCATCGCCGAGATCGGCACCGAAGAAGCCGCCAAATGCCAGCGCGACCGTATGCGTGGCAACGCCATGGACGCGGAAAGGCGACTGCAGCCCGATCAGCAGCAGGGGCAGCTCTTCATCACCGACGGTGTAGCTCACCTCTGTGACCGAACGGACCTCCTGTGGCCATTGGAACTGCGGGCGCTCTGAGATGCCCTGCCAGAACGCCTGCAGCCGGCGCATCGTGGCCTCGTCGGCGCGGCACTCGCTGGCTTCCTCCAGGTCCTGCACAGCCATTGCCGGACGTGCCGCGGCGTCCTTGCCCGTTGCCTGGGGTGCACACCCCTGTCGATAGCCGTCCCCCGCACTGCGCACGATGACCGAGGTTGTGGGCGCAGACCAGAGCGCGAACGGCTCGCGCAACGTGCTCGACTGCAGCCGCAGGCCATGGGCAGCGATGACGCGCTCGCGCTGCACGGTGTCGAGCGCAATCGAGAAACCGAATGCGTCGGCAATGATCTGCGATGCATCGATACCATGGACCGTCATCGGCTGGGGCGGAATGATGACGGTCATCCGCTGATCGTCATCCTCGCTCTTCTCCTCGAAACGCCAGCCGCGCAGTTCCGCAGTGCGTTCGGCGACGTCGGTATAGCGTGCCGCGCGCAGGCGGCTGACGACGCGCTGCTGCAGATCCGGGCCTGCGCTGCATTCAAGCACCTCACGCAGATCATTCTGGAACAGCACTGCATCTGTGTCTGCGGTCTGCGCACGGGCGCTCCCGCTGCAGGCAGTCAGCAGCAGCAGCGCCAGAGCGCAGATCGTGCGGATGAACATGGCAGGCGCTCCGGCCCTGGAACAGCCCGCTATTGTGCCTGCGCGCCTTTTGCAGCGTCGAGCCCGCGCAACGTTACTTGGTGGTGTAGCCCCCATTGACCAGGATGGTCTGGCCGGTCATCCACCAGCCATCGGTGACCAGGAAGCGGATCCACGGCACGATGTCGGCGATGTCGGTCAGGCCAGTGCGGGTGAACGCCGACAGCGCCGCCGCGGTCTTGTGATACGCCTGCGCGTCGGCGCTCTCGGCCGGATAGAAGAACGGTGTGTCCATCGGGCCGGGGCCGATCGCGGTCACCGAGATGCCGCGCTCACCGAACTCCTTCGACGCCGCACGGGTGAAGTGCTCGACCGGTGCCTTGGTGCCGGCATAGCTGGAATAGAACGGCGTGAACGCACCCAGCAGTGAGGTGACCAGGGTGCAGATGCGGCCGCCGTCATTGACGTGACGTCCGGCCTCCTTGAGGAAGAAGAACGCGGCCTTGGCGTTGACCGCGCTCATCTCGTCGTACTCCGCTTCGCTGATGTCCAGCAGTGGCTTCTTCAGTACCTTGCCGACCGTGTTGATGGCAATGTCGGGACGGCCGACCGCGGCCACGGCATCGGCGAACAGGCGCTCCATCGCTGCCGCCGACGTCAGGTCGCCCTGCAGGGCCACTGCCTTGCTGCCAGCCGCCTGCACCGCGGCAACGGTCGCCTCCGCGTCGGCCTGGGTACCTGCGCTGTTGTAGTGAATGACGATGGCCCTTGCGCCCTGTGCGGCGAAGTCGCGGGCCAGCAGGCCGCCCAGGTTCTTGGCGCCACCGGCGATCAGCACGGTCTTGCCCTTGAGGGAATGGTCGGTCATGGCTTCGGTCTCGGGAGGGGGCTGCCCGGGGTGGCAACCCTGCCCTGACGACGATATCGTGCAGAAAATGCGGATAAAGCCCGCCACATTGACTTAACTTTCCAGAGCAAGCGAACAATGGACCGGATCGATCGCTTCCGCATCTTCACCCGGGTGGTTGAGTGCGCCAGCTTCACCCGCGCCGCCGATCAGCTCGGCCTGCCCCGCTCCACCGTTTCCGCGGCGGTGGCCGAGCTGGAGCAGCGGCTCGGCACCCGCCTGCTGCAGCGCTCGACCCGGCGGGTATCCACCACCCACGACGGCGACGTGTTCCATGCCCGCTGCCTGCGCCTGATCGCCGAAGTTGAAGACGCCGAGTCGTTGTTCCGCCAGGATGATGCGCAGCCGATCGGCCTGCTGAAGATCGATGTGCCCAGCCGCATCGGCCGCCGCATCCTCGCCCCGGCCCTGCCCGACTTCTTCGCGCGCCATCCGCAGGTTGAAGTGGACCTGGGCATGACCGACCGCGCGGTGAACCTGATCGAAGACGGCTGTGATGCGGTGCTGCGGGTCGGCCAGCTGGGTGACTCCAGCCTGGTGGCCCGCATGCTGGGACAGCTCGACTTCGTCAACGTCGCCGCGCCGGCCTACCTGCGCGAGCACGGCGTACCGCAGCATCCTGCCGACCTGCAGCAGCACCGCGCGGTGAACTACGCATCGCCGACCACGGCGCGGGTGGAACCGTGGGAATGGCAGGACGGTGGCCAGCTGCGCACGCTGCCGATGCCTGGCTGGGTACGGGTAAACAGCGCCGAGGCCTCGATCGCGTGCTGCGTGGCGGGGCTCGGCCTGCTGCAGATTCCGCGCTACGACGTGCAGGCGGAACTGCACTCCGGCGCGCTGGTGGAAGTGATGCCGCAGTATGTGGCGCAATCGTTGCCGGTAACCCTGCTGCAGCCGCATCGGCAGCATCGTGCGCAACGCGTGCAGGTGTTCATCGAATGGCTGCTGCCAGTGCTGCGGAGCGGCCTGCAGCTGCAGTAGATCCACGCCATGCGTGGATACATGCTTCAGTGCCAACCAAGGTTGGCACCTACCAGGGCAACGACCCGCTGCGGTAGATCCACGCCATGCGTGGATGACGGAACCTGAAATCCGCAGCCACCCATGGGGTGGCTCTACTGGGAGACGTACCAACCAGGGTTGGCACCTGCCAGGGGCCGTGGCCGCAGAACCCGGGGCATTACGCCCCGGATTCGTCGGGCTTCACCCGGAACCACGCCGCGTACAGCGCCGGCAGGAATACCAGCGTCAGCACCGTGCCCACGATCAGGCCGCCCATGATCGAGATCGCCATTGAGCCATAGAACGCGCTGCGCGACAACGGAATCATCGCCAGCACGGCCGCCAACGCGGTCAGCACGATCGGGCGGAATCGACGCACCGTGGCATCGATGATCGAATGCCAGCGATCATGCCCGGCGTCGATGTCCTGCTGGATCTGGTCGATCAGGATCACCGAGTTTCGCATGATCATGCCGGCCAGTGCGATCGTGCCCAGCAGCGCGACGAAGCCGAACGGCGCGCGGAACAGCAGCAGGAACAGGGTCGCACCGATGATGCCCAGCGGCGCGGTCACCAGCACCATCGCCGCACGCGAGAAGCTGCGCAGCTGCAGCATCAGCAGCGTGGCCACCACGATCAGGAACAGCGGCATGCCGGCCTTGATCGAGTTCTGGCCACGTGCCGAATCCTCAACCGAGCCACCGGTTTCCAGCAGGTAGCCACTGGGCAGTTCGGCACGGATGCCGTCCAGCGTCGGCACGATCTGCTGCACCACGTCCAGCGCTTGCATGCCATCGCTGATGTCGGCACGCACGGTCACCGTCGGCAGGCGGTTGCGATGCCAGATGATGCCGTCCTCGAACGCGTATTCCAGCCGCGCGACCTGCGACAGCGTCACCGCCGTGCCGCTGCTGGTGGGCATCGCCAGGCTGCCGATCAGGTCCAGCTGCGCGCGCTCGTTGTCCGGGCCACGCAGCAGCATCTCGATCTGGCGATTGCCTTCGCGGTAGGTGCTGACGCTCATGCCCGACAGCGAACTGCTGAGGAACTGGCTGACCTGCGCGCTGCTGACGCCCAGCGCACGCGCACGGTCCTGGTCGATCACCAGTCGCACCACCTTGCTCGGCTCGCTCCAGTCGAGATTGACGTTCATCACGTGCGGGTTCTCCCGCACCTTGGCCTCGACCTGGCGCGCGATCGCCTGCACCTGCGCAATGTGCTCACCGGAGACACGCATCTGCACCGGATAGCCGACCGGCGGTCCGTTCTCAAGCCGGGTCACGCGCATCTGTACATCCGGGAACTGCTTGACCACGTCCTTCAGCATCCAGTCGCGGGTCGCTTCGCGGGCCTTGGCGTCTTCGGTAAGCACCACGAACTGGGCGAAGTTGGTCGCCGGCAGCTGCTGGTCCAGCGGCAGGTAGAAGCGCGGCGAACCGGTGCCGACGTAGGCCACGTAGTTGCTGATGCCCTCGCGCTGCTTCAGCAGCTTTTCCAGCTTGCTGGCCTGCGCCTGGGTGGCCGCCAGCGATGCGCCTTCGGCCAGTTCGATGTCCACCATCAGCTCGGGCCGGGTGGAATCGGGGAAGAACTGCTGCGGAACGAAGCGGAACAGCATCAGCGAGCCGATGAACAGCGCGATGGTCGCACCGATCACCCACCAGCGATGGCGCAGGCAGGTATCCAGGAAGCCACGGAAGCGGGTGTAGAACGGCCGCTGGTACGGGTCATGGTCGTGCGCATGCTCCTTCGGCGCGATCCAGCGCGCGAGCGCCGGATGGCGGTCGGCCCACTGCAGGCGCTTGGCACGCCAGCGACCGGCCAGACTGTCAGGCTTGGGCAGCTGCGGGTTGAACAGGTCCGGCAGCATCTTGTCGCCGAGGTACGGGATGAACAGCACCGCTGCGATCCAGGACACCACCAGCGCGATGGTCACCACCTGGAACAGCGAACGGGTGTACTCGCCGGTGCTCGAAGCCGCCGTTGCGATGGGCAGGAAGCCGGCCGCGGTGATCAGCGTGCCGGTCAGCATCGGGAACGCGGTCGATTCCCAGGCGAAACTGGCCGCACGCAGGCGGTCGTAGCCCTGCTCCATCTTGGTGGCCATCATTTCCACCGCGATGATCGCATCGTCCACCAGCAGGCCCAGTGCCAGCACCAGCGCGCCCAGCGAGATCTTGTGCAGGCCGATGTCGAAGTAATGCATGACGAAGAAGGTCATCGCCAGCACCAGCGGAATGGTCACGCCCACCACCAGGCCGGTGCGCAGGCCCAACGAGAAGAAGCTGACCAGCAGCACGATCACCACCGCTTCGGTCAGTACCTGCACGAACTCGCCAACCGACTCCTCCACCGCGTGCGGCTGGTCGGAAACCTTGCGCAGCTGCATGCCGGCCGGCAGGGTCCTCTGCAGGCGCTCGAACTCGGCATCCAGGGTGGCACCAAGTTTCAGGATGTCGCCGCCATCCTTCATCGCCACCGCCAGGCCGATCGCATCCTGGCCCATGAAGCGCATCTTCGGCGACGCCGGATCGGCAAAGCCACGCTTCACCTCGGCGATGTCGCCCAGGTGCAAGGTCCGCTCGCCGGCCTGGATCGGGAACTTGCGGATGTCCTCGATCGAATCGAACTGGCCGGTCACGCGCAGCTGCACGCGGTCGGTCGGGGTTTCGAAGAAGCTGGTGGCGGTCACCGCGTTCTGGTCGGCCAACGCCTGCTGCACCTGCTGCAGCGACACGCCCAGCGTGGCCAGCTTGGTGTTGGACAGTTCGATCCAGACCTTCTCGTCCTGCAGGCCGACCAGGTCGATCTTGCCGACGTCAGGCACGCGCTGCAGTTCCAGCTGGATGCGGTCTGCATAATCGCGCATCACCGCGTAATCGAAGCCTTCGCCGGTCAGCGCATAGATGTTGCCGAAGGTATCGCCGAACTCATCGTTGTAGAACGGCCCGACGATCTCGCGCGGCAGCGTCGCCTTGATGTCACCCACGCGCTTGCGCACCTGGTACCAGAGGTCGGGGATCTGCTTGGAGCGCAGGCTGTCGCGGGCCATGAAGATCACCTGCGATTCGCCCGGGCGGGAGTACGAGCGGATGAACTCGTACTCGCCGGTGTTCATCAGCGCCTTCTCGATCGGCTCGGTTACCTGCCGCGAGACCTGCTCGGCGGTGGCACCGGGCCACATCGTGCGCACCACCATCGCCTTGAAGGTGAAGGGTGGATCTTCAGACTGGCCCAGATGCTTGTAGGACCAGGCGCCGATGACAGCGAAGGCCAGCATCGCAAACAGCACCAGCGGGCGATTGCCCAACGCCCATTCGGAGAGATTGAAGCGGCGCACGGATCAGTGCCCCTTGCCTGCGGCCGGCGCAGCGGCCGGCGTAGCCGCCGGTGCCAGCACTGGACGATTCTGGCGGTCGACCGGCGTCACCACCTGGCCTTCGCGCAGAAGATGGCCGCCGGCAGCCACCACCCAGTCACCTGCGGCCACGCCGGACAGCACCGGCACCGCCTGCGCACCATAGGCGCCGATCGTCACCGGGGTGGCCTTCAACGCACCGTTGGACGGATTGACCACCCACACACTGGCCTTGCCATCACTGCCGCGCAGCACCGAGCCGAGCGGCAGCTGCAGGGTGCCACTGCGGCCAGCGGCGGCGAACACCCGCGCGCTCTGGCCCAGCTCCACTTCGCTCAAGGCTTCCGGGGCCAGGCTGACCCGCGTGGCATAGGTGCGTGCCTGCGCATCGGCGGCCGGTGCAATCTCGCGCAGGGTACCCGGCAGCAGCTGGCCCGGGCGGTTCCACAGTTCCACCTGCACCGGCTGCCCGACCTTGTAATCACGGATGTTGCTTTCCGGCAGCGCGATCAGCACTTCGCGGCCACCATCTGCGGCCAGGGTGAACACTGTCTGCCCGGCACTGACCACCTGCCCGGCTTCGGCCTGGCGGCTGGCGATCACGCCGTCGGCCGGCGCGCGCAGCTGCGCGTACTCGGCCTGGTTGCGAGCCACCGCCAGGTTGGCGCGGGCGGCATTGGCCTGGCCCTGCGCGGCCTTGAACGCGGCGGTCTGCTGGTCCAGCGCCGAGCGGCTGACCAGTTGGTCTTCGGCCAGCTTGGCATAGCGCTTCTGGTCATCGCGGGCGCGCACGAGGTCGGCTTCCGCCGCCGCCAGCTGCGCCTGCGAGGCTGCCGCCTGCGAGGCGTAGTCGGCCACGTCCAGCTCAGCCAGCAGCTGGCCCTTCTTCACGCGTTGCCCGGCGTCGACATGACGCTTGACCAGGTTCCCGCCGACCCGGAACGACAGCGGGCTCTCCTGGCGGGCGCGCACCTCGCCGGGGTAGGCCGCCGGCGCTTGTCCGTCCTGCGTGGTGGGATGCACCACCAGCACCGGAATGGCCGCCACCGGTTCGGCGGCCTGCCTGCCACAGGCTGCCATCACCACCGCCAGCACGCCAACACCCAACCAACGCATGTTCTTCATGAGGTACAAGACCTGAAAAGGGGATCCGGGGGAACGCGCCGGCAACATACTGTTGCGACACGGACATTAGTGAACCAGCCGGTATAGTATAAATATCGAACCGCTTGGTCTAGTATTGTCGCGATGAGTTCTCACACTTCCCGCAAGCCGTCGGCCAAGCCCGCTGCCAAGGCCACCGGACCCGGGCGCCCCAAGGACCTCGGCAAGCGCGCGGCGATCCTTGAAGCAGCCAAGGCACTGTTCATCGAACAGGGCTATACCGGCGTGAGCATGGACACCATCGCCGCTCAGGCTGGCGTCTCGAAGCTGACTGTGTACAGCCACTTCGGCGACAAGGAGACCCTGTTCTCCGAGGCCGTGCAGTCAAAGTGCATTGAAATGCTGCCCGACGCGCTGTTCGTGGCCGACGCGAACGGTCCGCTGCGCGACCAGCTGATCGGCATCGGGCTGGCCTTCTTCGAGCTGATCACCTCCGACGCGGCGATCTCGATCCAGCGCATGATGATGGCGCCGGAGACCGACGAACGCCTGCGCGAGCTGTTCTGGCAGGCCGGCCCGGAACGCACCTGCGAGGCCCTGGCCGACTTCCTGCGCGCGCGCGGTGAGCGCGGCGAACTGGATATCCCCGACTATTACCTGGCCGGCCAGCAGTTCCTGACCCTGGTCAAGGGCGAAGTGCACATGCATATGATGTGCGGCATGCCACTGTCACCGGTGGAGTGCGACCCTCTTGCCCATGTGACCGCCAGCATCGACTTCTTCCTGCGCGCCTATGCGCCGCGAGGGGCCGGGACGGCTGAATAACCAAAACTGAACGAACCGGAGGTCGCGATGACTTCCGGCACTGCGACCCCGGCCACCCGGCAGCTGATGCTCTGGGCGCGCCGCCGGCCTCCGGCACCGGTAAAATGGCCGGCCCACTGCGCTGGATTTGAACCTCATGACGATTGATTACGCCCACGCCCGCGAACTGATGGTGGAACAGCAGATCCGTCCCTGGGACGTGCTGGACATCAAGGTGCTCGACGTCCTGGCCCGCCTGCCGCGCGAGGCCTTTGTCGCCGACGCGCACCGGGCACTGGCCTACGCCGATGTCGAACTGCCGATCGGCCACGGCCAGAAGATGATGAAGCCGGTCATCGAGGGCCGTACCCTGCAGGCGCTGGACCTGCAGCCGGGTGACGAAGTGCTGGAAATCGGCACCGGCAGCGGCTTCCTGTCGGCCTGCATCGGCGCGCTGGCGCGCGACGTGCTGAGCCTGGAGATCGACCCGGAGCTGGCTGCCGCCGCACGCGCCCGCCTGGATGCCTCCGGCCTGGGCACGAATGTCCGCGTGGAAGTGGCCGACGCCCTGACCTGGCAGACCGAACGCCGCTTTGACGTGATCTGTGTCACTGGTGCGGTCGACGTGGTGCCGTCACAGTTCGCTTCGTGGCTGCGTCCGGGTGGTCGCCTGTTCGTGATCCATGGCCGTTCGCCGGCGATGGAGGCCCTGCTGGTCAAGGCCGACGGCAGCAGCGAGTCCCTGTTCGAGACCGATATCGATTACCTGCGTGGTGCCGCCCCGGCCCCCCAGTTCCACCTCTGAGTCCAAGGAAGCCGCAATGATCCGCCGATCCCTCGCTGTTGCGCTGGCCACTGCCCTGCTGCCGTTGTCCGCCCATGCCGCCGACCTGCTGCAGGTCTACGAAATGGCGCGTAATGGCGATCCGCAGCTGTCCGCCGCCGAATCGACCCGGCTGTATGACAAGGAAGGCGCCGTGCAGGCGCGCGCCGCGCTGCTGCCGCAGATCAACGGCCAGGCCACGCTGAACCGCTCGCGCAGCGAGGCGAACCATGACGCCAACTCCGGCACCGTGACCAGCAAGCGCCGCAACTACACGATCGACGGCAGCCAGACGCTGTTCAACTGGACCCAGATCAACAACCTGCGCTCGCAGCGCGAGCTGAGCAAGGCGGCGGACTTCACCCTCGATTCGGCCAACGACAGCCTGATCGTGCGCACCTCGGCGGCCTACTTCAACGTGCTGGTGGCGATCGAATCGCTGAACGCCGCACAGACCAATGAAGCGGCCGCGAAGAAGCAGTTCGACTTCGCCGACAAGCGCCTGGAAGTGGGCCTGGCGCCGATCACCGACGTGCACGAAGCACGCGCCCAGTACGATCAGGCGCGCGCCAACACCATCGTTGCGCAGAACACCCTGGCCGATAACTACCAGGCCCTGACCGAACTGACCGGCCAGCCGGTGGTGAACCTGCGCGGCCTACCGGCCGACTTCCGTCCGGAAGTGCCGGCCAACCGCGGCAACATCGACGAGCTGGTGCGCCAGGCGAGCTCGCAGAATCCGGCGCTGAAGGCTCAGGAACTCAAGGTCAGCGCCGCCGAAGCCGGCGTGCAGGCTGCTCGTGGCGGCCATTACCCGACCCTGTCGCTGGGCGGCAGCTGGGGCAAGAGCGCGACCTGGGGTGACAGCACCGGCGCCGGATCGTTGTCGCCGGATGCACGCACCAACAGCATCGGCCTGACCCTGAGCGTGCCGATCTTCTCCGGTGGTGCCACCCAGTCCGGCGTGCGCCAGGCACTGGCCCAGCGTGACATCGCACAGGACGGCTACGAGCAGCAGAAGCGCGCCCTGGACCGCAACACCCGCAATGCCTACCAGACCCTGGTACAGGGCATCAGCGAAGTGGAAGCCCGCCGCCTCGCGGTGGTCTCGGCACAGAGCGCCTACGACGCGTCGCAGGTCGGCCTGGAAGTCGGCACCCGTACCGTGCTGGACGTGATCCAGAACCAGCGCATCCTGTTCTCGGCGCAGCTGGATTACGCCAACGCCCGCTACACCTTCCTGCAGAACCGCCTGCTGCTGAGCCAGTCGCTGGGCGCGCTGGACGTGGCCGAGCTGCAGGACGTCAACCGCCTGCTGACCCAGGACGCGGGCAACCCGTCGACGACCACGCACTGAGTCGTCGCCCTGCCGGCAACGAAGAAGCCACCCGCAAGGGTGGCTTTTTTGTAGGCGGTGCATCCACACGCCCCCATGGAGTGGCCCCACGAACCGTCAGCCCGGCCATGCCCGCAGGCGTTCCAGCGCCGCAAGCACGCACAGCGCGGCTGCCAGGGGCGCCAGCATCGGCATCATCAGCTCGCGTCCGGCTGCGCCTTGCCCGGTGTCATCCCGTCGCCGCAACACCGCCAGGCACAGCGCCGCCATCACCACCAGCGTCGCCGCACCCGGTAGCGCCGGCAGGGTGCCCTGAGGCAGCCACAGCACCAGCATCACCGCCGGAAGCCCGACCACCACTGCACTCAGGCCCGTGCCGGATCGTCTCACCGCATCAGCTGCGCGGGGCCACAACGACGTGGCCAGCCGCACGGCAATCATCAGCAGCACCAGCTGCAGGGCGGCCAGGCCCGCTGCCCCGGCCAGCGGCAACAACGGCAGCATCCACTGCAGCTGCGGATGCACCTGCAGCGCCACCGACAGTGGCCGGGTACTGGCCAGCGCGGAAAACTCGACCAGCCCGGCCTGCAGTGCTGCCAGCACGATCAGCAGCAACATCGCCAGCAACGAGACCAGCGCCAGCACCGCCGGCTGCCACATCGCACCCTGGCGGCGCAGCGCAGGAAAGCCCAGTGCCAAGCCTACGCTGGCAAATACCCCCAGCAGCGGTACTGCAGCCGCCAGCACACCGCCCAGCCCGAAGCGATACGGCGCGGTCGCCGCTGGCAGCCAGGGAATCCAATGCGCGTAGTGCACATGACGTGCCGCCAGCGCCAGCAGCAACACCCCCACGCCGATCTTCACCGTCAGCAGGGCACAGGCCGCCAATGCCACACCCCGTGGCGGCAGCAACGCCAGCGCACCCAACATCAGCAACCCCACCGCCGCCGTTACCTGCTCGGGCAGCCAGTTGCTGGCCTGGAGGCCTCCCGCAGCCAGCACCGCGTGTACATGGTGGGCCATGGACTGCGCCGCACCCGCCGTGGTCGCCACCAGCTCAAACAACAGAATCGTGCCCAGAACGGCGGCCACCCGTGGCCCCCAGCTGGCGGCCAGCAGCCCATGCAGGCCTTCGGCCGCCGGCAGTCGCAGCACCAGATCCTGCAGGCAGCACAGCACCAGGCCGGCCCCCAGTGCGGCCAGCAACAGGCTCAGCACGATGGCCGGGCCGGCCTGCGCCGCCGTGTGCTGGCCCACCAGCGCGATCACGCTGCCGCCCACCAGCAGCGTCAGCGCCACCACCGCCAGATGGTCCATCCCCAGCCGCGCCCCACCGGTGCCATCCCTACCCCTGTCGCCGTCCATCGCAAGTTCCCTTGATACCCGCCCAAGCGCGGTCGACAGCAGGCTGGCAGCCTGCGTCGCGCTGCGGAATCAGAATCGGTGCCGTGTGCGCCACGATGTGATGGCAGGCACGCTGCCATCGGCAAGGTCGGTCCAGCAACGACAGAAAAATCGTCGCTAAGCAGAATTGATGAAGTTGATCACGACAGCACTCGTCTGCGACACCGAAGCTGCGCTGCCGGGATCACTCGCGCGGCGGCGGCAGGTGCGGCGCAACCAGGGCAAGCGTGCGCTGCAGCGCACCGCGGCCATTGCTGACCAGCGTGCAGCCCGCACGCGCCATGTCTTCGCGGGCCTGGGCATCGTCGAGCAGGTGCTGCAGCAGATCGCCCACCGCCTGCGCATCCTCGCCGATCAGCAGCGCACCGGCCTCGCGCATGCGCCGGGAGATTTCCGCGAAGTTGTGCAGGTGCGGGCCGGTCACCGCCGCCGTTCCCATCGCGGCGGGCTCCAGCAGGTTGTGGCCACCGATGGCCTGCAGGCTGCCGCCGACGAAGGCGACCTGGGCACAGGCGTAGAACGGCATCAGCTCGCCGAGGGTATCGATGACGAACACGTCGGTGGCGGCGTGCGGCCACTGGTCCACGCGGCGGGTCGCCACGCTCCAGCCCTGCTCGCGTGCCAGCGCTTCCACCTTCGGGAAGCGCTCGGGATGGCGCGGTGCCCACAGCAGCAGCAGTTCCGGATGCTGCTGGCGCAGGCGCCGGTGCAGGTCGATCACCGCCTGCTCTTCGCCATCATGGGTACTGGCGGCGATCCACACCGGGCGCGCGCCCGGCACCCGTGCATGGAACTGTTCGACGAAGCCCTGCACGTCCGGCGTGGTGATATCGAACTTCAGGTTGCCCAGGGCCTGCACCTGGCCGGGCTCCGCCCCCAGCTGCACGAAGCGCTCGGCATCGTCCTGCGACTGCGCGGCCACGCAGGTGACGGTGCGCAGCGCGCGGCGGATCAGTGCGGCCAGCAGCCGGTAGCCGCGCAGCGAACGCGCCGACAACCGGGCATTGAGGATGTAGACCGGAATACCGCGGTCACGGCAGCCGAACAGCATGTTCGGCCACAGCTCGGTTTCCAGGATCAGCGCCAGGCTGGGCTGGAAATGGCCGAGGAAGCGGTTGACGCTGCCCGGCACGTCGTACGGCAGATAGACATGGTCCAGTGCGTCGCCCCAGAGCGCACGCACACGCTCGGAGCCGGTCGGAGTGATGGTGGTGATGACCCAGCGGATGTCCGGGCGCTGCTTGCGCAGGGCATTGACCAATGGCGCGGCGGCATTGACCTCGCCCACCGAGACCGCGTGCAGCCACACCCGCGGCTGGCCGGTCGGCTGCGGATAGGAGGCGTAGCGTTCATCCCAGCGCCGGAAGTATTCACGGACCCGGAAGCCGCGCCAGACCAGGTGGTACACGGTGATCGGCAGCAGGATGTAGAGCACGACCGAGTACAGGCCGCGCAGGATCCATTCGACAGGGTCTTTACGCATGCCGCAAGGATACGGGAGCCCCCCGGGAAAGACACGCGGCCGCCTTGGTAGAATGGCCCCATGTCAGATGCCTCCACCGCCGTCCGCCCGTCGCTGCGCGATCCGCGCAACTGGCCGATGTTCGCCGCCATGTTCGGTGCCTTCGCCATCGCCCGCCTGCCGTGGATGCTGCAGCGCGCGCTGGGCCGGGGCGTCGGCTGGATCACCTGGCGCCTGCTCGGCAGCCGCCGCCGCGCCGCCGAGGTCAACCTGCAGCTGTGCTTTCCCGAAAAGGATGAAGCCTGGCGGCAACGCCTGGTGCGCGACAGTTTCGATGCGCTGGGCGTTGGCGTATTCGAGTGCATCCGCGCCTGGTGGGGCAGCATCGACAGCATCCGCCCGCAGGTACGGATCGAAGGCCTGGAACACCTGCGGCAGATGCAAGCCGAAGGCCGCGGCGTGCTGCTGGTCTCCGGCCACTTCATGACCCTGGAAATGTGCGGCCGCCTGCTGTGCGACTACGTCGACCTGTCCGGCATGTACCGCAGGCACAAGAACCCGGTGTACGAGTGGGCGGTGAAGTTCGGCCGCCTGCGCTATGCCAAGGCGATGTTCGCCAACGAGGACATCCGCGCGACCGTGCGCCACCTGAAGAAGGGCGGCTTCCTCTGGTACGCGCCTGACCAGGACATGCGAGGCAAGGACACCGTGTTCGTGCCGTTCTTCGGCCACACCGCTTCGACCATCACCGCGACCCACCAGCTGGCGCGGATGACCGGTTGTGCGGTGATTCCGTACTTCCACCGCCGCGAAGGCGGAAGGTACGTGCTGAAGATCGGCGCACCGCTGGAGAACTTCCCCAGCGAGGACGTGGAAGCCGATACCACGCGGGTCAACCAGGCCATCGAAGAGATGGTGCGCGAAGCCCCCGACCAGTACCTGTGGATCCACCGCCGCTTCAAGCGCCAGCCCGGCGGCCGGAGTGATTTCTACAAATAACCGGATGCGGTGGAAGGGCCGGCATGCTCGTGGTAGTCGCCAACCTTGGTTGGCGCCGATGAACCGAGGCCGGTCCCGGGGAGCCAACCAAGGTTGGCGACTACTGCATCGGCGGAGATTCGTCCGATTCGCGGGCCAGCAGGCTGCCGGCGAACAGGGCCGCCAGCAGCACGGTCAGGCCACCCCAGAACGCGGAATAGAACGCCAGGTGCGTATTGAGCGGGAACACCGTGACCGCCAGCGCCAGCATCGCCGGTCGGGCGCGATCACGCGCAGCCGGCGGAGCATAGCGCCAGGCCCGCCAGGCCTGCGCCACTGCCGCCAACCACAGCAGCAGGCCCAACACGCCGGTCTCGGCAAGGACTTCCAGCACGATCTGGTGGGCGTGCAATGCCGGTTGGTTGCCCCACACGGCGGGGCCCTCGTCGGCCACGCAGGCCGGATACGCATCGCGGAAGCCGCGCGCACCGACACCGTTGACCGGATGCTCCTCGATCATGCACACGGCCGCCTTCCAGATCCGCGCGCGTCCCGAAAGCGCCTCGTCAACGCCCTGCCCGTCTTCGTTCCATGCCTGTGCCGTGCGCGCAACGCGCTCGCGCAGCTGCGGCACGCCCGCTGTCAGTGCGGCCGTACCCAGCGCTGCCACCAGGGCCAGCAGCAGCAGCCGCTTCCAGCCGAACTGGCGCACGCCGCTGTAGGCCAGCACCAGCACAAAGGTGATCCACGAGGCACGCGAACCGGCCAGCAGCAGCACGCATCCCAGTGCGGCAGCGGCCAGCAACCACCCTGCGCTACCGAAACGCCGCGCCATCGGCAGCAGCAGGAACGGTGACAGGCTGGCCAGCACCTGGCCGAATTTCAGATTGCAGGGCCCGAGCGCGCCACTGAGGCGGTCGGCCAGTGCGGCTTCGTCGGCCGGGCACAGCGCGTGGCCACTCACGGCCAGCTTCAGGTGCTCCAGCGACCAGAACCACGGGCTGGTGCCGGCCAGCGCCTGCACCAGCGCGTCCAGCGTCCACGCCGCGGTGATCAGCGCCAGGCCGCCGAAGGTCAGCCGCCGCCGTTCCGGCGTGGCCACCGCGATCGCCACCAGCCACATGAAAGGCAGGTAGCGCAGGCCGGCGGCAGCCTTGGTCCACGAGGCCGAAGGATCGATCGCATCGATGGCCGAGAACGCCTGCGGCAGCCAGTAGCCGAGGAACAGGATCGAGGTCAGCGCCCACGCCGCCGTGCTCAACAGGTGCGGGCGCCGCTGCAGCCGGCGCATGACCATGCGCGCGGCAGCATAGAGCGCGCCGAGGCCCAGTACGGTTTCGGCGATGCCCGGCAACGGCCACATCGCCACGTACGCCAGCACCCACCAGGGCGCCCAGCGCCCGGCGCGGTCGTCACGCACGATGACAGCGGGGTCAGCCAGCGAGATCGGCATAGAGGCGGAGGGTATCGCGCTGCATGGCCTGCAGGGTAAACGGGATGCGGGTCGGCAAGGACGGCGGCTGCGCCAGCAGGGCCAGCGCACGTTCACCCAGCGCGCGTGCATCACCGAGCGGCACCGCGCCGCTGGGCTGCAGTTGCTGCAGCAGTTCGCCGACGCCGCCGTGGTCCCAGCCCAGCACCGGGCGGCCGACCGACAGCGCCTCGACCACGGTGCGGCCAAAGGCTTCCGGCTTGTCCGACAGCTGCAGCACCAGATCGCTGACGGCGTAGGCCTGGGCGATGCGTGCGGTAGGCGTGCTGATCTGTACGGCCCCGGCCACACCCAGTGCCGCAGCCTGGCGGCGCAGGTCGGCCACGTAGGCCTCGCGCCCGGGTTCATCGGTGCCCAGCATCCACAGCTGGGCCGGCACGCCGGCGGCACGCACATCGGCCAGCAGGCGCAGCGCGTGGGCGTGGCCCTTCAGCCGGGTGCCGCGCCCGGGCAGCAGCAGCAGCGGGCCTTCAACCTGGGCCAGCCAGGGATAATCGGCCGCAAGGGCCAGTCGTGGTCGACGGTCGGCACGCGCTACGCGTGGGAACTGGCCGACATCGACACCACGGGGAATGACCTGCAGTTTCTCTTCCGGCACCGTCGGGTAGTGGCGTTGCACGTAGGCGCGCACGGTATTGGACACGCAGATCACGCGTTCGCCACTGGTCATCACCGCGCTGTAGCGGCTGGGCGAATTCAACCCGTGCACGGTGGTCACCCAATGCGGACGCTGCGCGGCGGGCATGGCGCGGATCGCATACAGGCCCAACCAGGCCGGCAGCCGCGAACGCGCATGCACGATGTCCGCACCGACCTCGGCAAACAGCCGGCGCAGGGTCGGCAGATGGCGCAGGGTCAGCAGCGACTTGTGGCCGATGTCCAGCGTGAGGTGCTCGGCACCGCTGTCCAGCAGCGGCTGCACCAGGCGGCCACCCGCGGATACGACCAGCGCACGATGGCCGGCAGCAACCAGGGCCGCAGCAATTTCAAGGGTCGAGCGCTCGACACCACCGGAGTGCAGCGCCGGCAGCAACTGCACCACGGTCAATCGGCGCATCGAAGGGGCCGCCGTTTAGTCGGCCAGCACGAACACGGAACCGCAGTACGGGCACTGCGCTTCGCCGTTGGGCTCGTCTTCAATCGGCAGGTACACGCGCGGATGCGAGTTCCACAGCGCCATTTCCGGGGTCGGGCAGCTCAACGGCAGATCGCTGCGGTGCACGGTGTAGCGCTTCTCGGCGTTGGCGGGCGCGGTGGCGGTATGGCTCATGGCGGATGTCGGTGAACGGGTTGCGAGGCCTGTGATTCTAGCATCTGGGCCGCACCGACATTGCGCCGCAACGGGCCTTTGCGCGCTCCCGCCACTGTCGCGCAGCTCCAGGCCGCACCCCTGGGCGTTGGCACCCAAGGGGATTCTGCGGTGGTTCCGGCAGGTTCCCTCGCCAGAATCGTCTCCAGCGATATTTCCCGCATTTGGATCGAACTAAATGGCACTTGTCAGCGCGCGGCGGCTGTTGCAGGATCGAGCCAGGTCGCACCCCGACCCCTCCAATCCGACCCGATCGCATGGCCCGCCCCCACCGGACCGGCATCGCCTCTTCCACTGCCAGCCCGGCGGTCGGAGCGATGCTGTCCGTGGTGTCCGCCGATGCGGGTTCTGCCCGCCGCCAGCCCTTCCGGGAGACCCTTGCATGACCCTGTCCGATCCGCGCCGCGCCCTGCTTCCGCTCGCCCTGGCCCTGGCCTGTGCGACCACTGCGATGCCGGTGCTGGCGCAGGGGCTGCAGACCTCGTTCGAACCGGGCGAACCTGCCCCGACGCAGACCGCGGGCGCGCTGCAGGTCACGATCGGCAATGGACCGGCCGCGCCCTACACCGCCAAGCGCAACGCCGGCTACAGCGGCCTGCATGCGCTGCGCTACAGCAGCGAGGGCGGCAGCGCGCGGCGCGAACTGTTCAAGGCCGACCTGCCCATCGAGGCTGATACCACGCTGTCGTGGCTGGTGCTGCCGGAGATCGTCGGCAAGGACACTGTCGCCTCGACCTATGCATCGCTGGACCTGCTGCTGGACGATGGCAGCCGCGTTTCGGCCGGTGCGGCGCGCGACCAGCATGGGGTGGCAATCGGCGCGCGCGCGCAGGGCGAGTCGAAGACGCTGTACCCGCAGCAGTGGGCGCGCAAGGCAGTGCGGCTGGGCGACGTGCCGGCGCTGAAGGGCCGCCGCGTGGTGGCGATCGAGCTGGAGGTGGCCAGCGCCGAGGGCGCGCCGGTCTCCGGCTGGATCGATGACGTGCACCTGGACACGGTGCCAAGGCAGCAGCCGCAGCGCGTCTCGGACTGGGTGCTGACCACCCGCGGCACCCAGGCCAACGGCACCTTCTCGCGCGGCAACAATTTCCCGGCCACGGCGGTGCCGCACGGGTTCAACTTCTGGACCCCGGTGACCGATGCCGGCGCACTGAACTGGCTGTACCGCTGGAACGAGCAGAACGATGCGCAGAACCGTCCGCAGCTGCAGGCGCTTGCGCTGAGCCACCAGCCCAGCCCGTGGATGGGCGATCGCCAGACCTTCCAGGTGATGCCCTCGTCCAGCCGTGGCGCGCCGGACGCCGACCGCCGCAAGCGTGCGCTGTCGTTCGACGGCAGCCATGAAAGCGCGCGCCCGTATCGCTACGACGTGCGCTTCGACAACGGCATCGCTGCCGCCATCGCACCGACCGATCATGCCGCACTGTTCCGCTTCGACTTCCCCGAAGACGGTGACGCCAACCTGCTGTTCGACAACGTCGATGCGCGTGGCGGCCTGACCCTGGACGCCACCACGCAGACGCTGTCCGGCTACACGGATACGCGCAGCGGCCTGTCCAACGGCGCCAGCCGCATGTACGTGGTGGCCAGCTTCGACAAGCCCTGGCGCAGCAGCGGCCGCCTCGACACCGGCCGCCCGACCGGCTACATCAAGTTCGACGCCGGCAGCGACCGGCGGGTGACGATGCGCATCGCCACCTCGCTGATCTCGGTGGAGCAGGCGCGGCACAACCTGGCACTGGAGATCGCCGCCACCGATACGCTGGAGAGCGTGGCCGGCCGCGCGCAGGATGCATGGGACGCGCGCCTGGCCCGCTTCGACATCGGCGATGCCAGCGACGACCAGAAGACCACGCTGTACTCCAGCCTGTACCGGCTGTACCTGTACCCCAATTCCGGCCACGAGAACGCGGGCAGCGCGGCCGCGCCGGACTGGCGCTACGCCAACCAGGCCAGCGCCAGTGATGACAACACCGAGGGCAGCGCGAAGCGCAGCTTCACTGGCGTGCGCGATGGCAAGGTGTTCGTCAACAACGGCTTCTGGGACACTTTCCGCACCACCTGGCCGGCCTACGCACTGTTCACGCCCGACGATGCCGGGCAGATGGTGCAGGGCTTCATCGAGCAGTACCGCGCCGGTGGCTGGATCGCGCGCTGGTCGTCGCCGGGTTACGCCGACCTGATGGTCGGTACCAGCTCGGACGTGGCTTTCGCCGATGCGTGGCTGAAGGGCATCGGCGGCTTCGATCCGGCCGAGGCCTACGCCGCCGCGCTGAAGAACGCGACCGTGGTCCCGCCCGACCGCCATGTCGGCCGCAAGGGCATGGACCGTTCGACCTTCCGTGGCTACGCCAGCGCGGACGTGCACGAGGGCATGTCGTGGACGATGGAAGGCGCACTCAATGATTTCGGCATCGCCAACATGGCCGATGCGCTGGCCAAGCGCGCGACCACGCCGGCCGCACGCGAGCGCTACAGCACCGAGGCCGAGTACTTCCGCTATCGCGCCGCCAGCTACACGACGATGTTCGATCCGGCCGCCGGCTTCTTCCAGGGCCGCAATGCCGATGGCCACTGGCGCGTGGACGCCAAGGACTACGACCCGCGCGTGTGGGGCCACGACTACACCGAATCCAATGGCTGGACCTTCGCCTTCACCGCCGCCCACGATGGCGAAGGCCTGGCCGCGCTGTACGGTGGCCGCGACAAGCTGGCGGCGAAGCTGGATGCCTTCTTCGCCACGCCGGAAACCGCGGACCCGGCACTGGCCGGCTCCTATGGCGGCACCATCCACGAGATGACCGAAGCGCGCGACGTGCGCATGGGCATGTACGCGCACAGCAACCAGCCGGCGCACCACATCCCGTGGATGTACTTGTACGCCGGGCAGCCGTGGAAGACCCAGCAGCACGTGCGCGAGATCCTGTCGCGACTGTACGTCGGCAGCGAGATCGGCCAGGGTTATCCAGGCGACGAGGACAACGGCGAGACCTCGGCGTGGTACGTATTGGCCTCGCTGGGCCTGTATCCGCTGCGCATGGGCGCGCCGGAGTACGTGATCGGTTCGCCGGCCTTCCAGCACGCGCGGGTGGAACTGCAGGGCGGCGCGGTGCTGACCGTGAACGCGGCCAACAATTCGCGCGAGAACGTGTACGTGCAATCGCTGAAGATCAACGGCACGCCCTGGACGAAGACCTGGGTGCCGCACGACCTGATCGCCAAGGGTGCGACGCTGGACTTCGTGATGGGCCCGCAGCCGTCGCGCTGGGGCAGCGGCGTGGATGATGTACCGCGCTCGTTGACCGCCCGTGGCCAGCGACCTCAGCTGCTGCACGACCTGCTCGGCAGCGGCGCGAAGGCAACACTGGCCGATGGCCGTGCCCTGCCAGCGCTGGTCGATGACGATGCGGCCACTACCGTGGGCCTGGGCGGCGGCGCGACCATCGCGCTGACCGGCCTGAGCGACGGCGCGCCGACGATGTACACGCTCACCAGCGGTGACGGCCGCATCCAGGGTGGCGAATGGACGCTGGAAGCACGCAACGGCGATGGCCGCTGGGTCGTGCTCGACCAGCGCAGCGGCGAAGCCTTCGAGTCTGCCCGCCAGACCCGACCGTTCCGCATCGCCAGGCCAGGCCACTACGGCGAGTACCGGCTGCGCCTGACTGCCCCGGGCCGGCTGCCGCTGGCGGAGATCGAACTGTTGGCGCCCAGCGCCGTACAATGAGCCCTATGCGCTACCGTCTGTTGCCTCTGGCCCTTGTTGCCCTTTCCTTCTCCAGCTTCGGCCAGACCCAGGCCTTTGATGCGCAGCTGACCCGCGACGGCGTGACGCTGAACTACCAGGACGCCCGTGGCGCCCTGGCCGCGCCGCAGCGCAAGCGGGTGATCGATACGTTCTACTTCGCCTACCTGCGCGAACGTGCGGACTTCCACCCGGCCGCGCCGTCGATGGTGCGCATCGTGATCGATCCGGCCTACACCGGCATCGCCTTCGTCGGTGACAAGGACCAGGCGGCAACGATCACCATCAACCCGGGCTGGTTGGCGCAGCACCCGAACGACATCGACCTGGTCACCCATGAGGCCATGCACATCGTGCAGGGCTATCCGGGCTACGGCGACGCGCGGGTGCCGGGCTGGCTGGTGGAAGGCATCGCCGACTACGCACGCGACCGCTACGGCATGGACAATGCCGCCGCGGGCTGGGCACTGCCGGGCAAGGTCGAGAAGGGGCAGAACTTCGACAGCGGCTACCGGGTCACCGGTGCGTTCCTGAAATGGGCCGACGCCGAACACCCGGGCCTGGTGCTGGCACTGGACAAGGCCCTGCGCGACGGCCGCTATGCACCGGCGCTGTGGCAGAAGCACACCGGCAAGGCACTGCCTGCGCTGTGGGCGCAGTACGCCAAGCCACGTTCGGATGCACCGCCGCCAGCCCCTGCACGCCGCGGCAAACGGCACTGACACCTACGCACCACACGTTTGCCGGGCATTGCCCGACGCTACCGCATCGCCGCCTCAGCGCGACTGCACGAAACCGGCGTACAGCGCGAACAGTTGCTGGAAATATCGCCGCGTCACTCGATTACGCATGACAGCCTCACCCATGGAAAGTTGGTCGGGCCCAGGGTGGGAAGGCCGGTCCGGTCCCTTCCCACGGCCGGGCCGCGTGGGCGTATTGGGCCGCAGCGGCGTTGCAGGGAAATGACCGGGTTGCGTAGCGCGTATGGCACAGACCGGGGTAGAGCCGGCCGCTGGCCGGCAACCCCAATGATGTCCAGGTACACGACGGCAGCCGGCCAGCGGCCGGCTCTACCCGTTTCCGCTGTGCGGAAACAGAAACGCGCCCCTTGGGGCGCGCTTCTGCAGCTCGAATCGGAAAGAAGGCTTATGCCTTCTTTTCCGCTTCCAGCTGCTTCCTGATCTGCGCATCGACCGCCGCAATCGCGGTCATGTTCAGGATCCGGCGCGAGGTCGCGCTGGTGGTCAGGATGTGCACCGGCTTGTTCACGCCCATCAGGATCGGACCGATCGCCACACCGTCGGTGAACACACGCACCAGGTTGTAGGCGATGTTGGCCGCTTCCAGGTTCGGCAGCACGAACAGGTTGGCGCGGCCCTGCAGGGTCGAGCCCGGCAGCAGCTTCTGGCGCAGCGCTTCATCCCACGCGGTGTCGCCCTGCATTTCGCCGTCCACGTTCAGACGCGGGTTGCGCTTGAGCAGCAGCTCACGCACCTGGCGCATCTTCAGCGCGTCCTTCGAATCATGGCTGCCGAAGTTGGAGTGCGACAGCAGCGCCACCTTCGGCTCGATGCCGAACAGCTTCATGCGGTAGGCCGCCTGCAGGGTCGCTTCGCACAGCTGCTCGGCGGTCGGGTCTTCCTGCACGTGGGTGTCCACGAAGAAGAACACGCCCTGCTGGTTGATCACGCCGGTCATCGCCGAGGTCGAGGTGACCTTCGGCTCCAGCGGCAGCACGCTGCGCACGTAGCCCAGCTTCTTGTGGAAGCGGCCGACGATGCCGGTCAGCATCGCATCGGCTTCGCCACGGGCGACCATCACTGCCGCGATCAGGGTCGGGCGCGAACGCATCAGGTTCTTCGCCGCGGCCACGGTCACGCCACGACGGCCGGTCAGGCCGTGGTAGTACTGCCAGTATTCGTTGAAGCGCGGGTCGTCGTTGATGTTGGTGACTTCAACGTTCTCGCCGATCTTCAGGCGCAGGCCGAGGCGCTCGATGCGCGACTCGATCACTTCCGGGCGGCCGATCAGGATCGGGTGCGCCAGGCCGTCATCGACCACGTTCTGCACTGCCTGCAGCACCACTTCCTCTTCGCCTTCGGCGTACACCACGCGCTGCTTGTCGCTGCGCGCGCGGTCGTAGACCGGCTTCATCATCAGGCTGGTGCGGTAGACGAACTGGGCCAGCTTGTCGCGGTAGGCGCCCATGTCCTCGATCGGGCGCGAGGCCACGCCCGAGTCCATCGCGGCCTGGGCCACGGCGGCCGACAGCTCCACCAGCAGGCGGCGGTCGAACGGACGCGGGATCAGGTATTCACGGCCGAAGCTCGGGGTGTCGCCGCCATAGGCCGAGCCCATGTCGGTGGCGGCGCGGCGGGCCAGTGCAGCGATCGCACGCACGCAGGCGATCTTCATTTCCTCGTTGATCGCGGTGGCGCCCACGTCCAGCGCACCACGGAACAGGTACGGGAAGCACAGCACGTTGTTGACCTGGTTCGGGTAGTCCGAACGGCCGGTGCCGATGATCGCGTCCGGACGGGCGGCGCGCGCCAGTTCCGGCATGATTTCCGGGGTCGGGTTGGCCAGCGCGAAGATCACCGGATCCGGCGCCATGGTCTTGACCATGTCGGCAGTCAGGATGCCCGGCGCCGACAGGCCCAGGAAGATGTCCGCGCCGTCGACGATCTCGGCCAGGGTGCGCTTGTCGGTGTCGCGCGCATAGCGCTGCTTTTCCGGGTCCAGGTCGGTACGACCGGTGTGGATCACGCCCTCGCGGTCGAAGGCCAGGATGTTCTCCGGCTTCAGGCCCAGCTGCACCAGCATGTTCACGCAGGAAATGCCGGCCGCGCCCATGCCCGTGGTCGCCAGCTTCACTTCCTCGATCTTCTTGCCGGTGATCGCCATCGCGTTGAGCACGGCCGCGCCGACGATGATCGCCGTGCCGTGCTGGTCGTCATGGAACACCGGGATCTTCATGCGCTCGCGCAGCTTGCGCTCGACCACGAAGCATTCCGGCGCCTTGATGTCTTCCAGGTTGATGCCGCCGAAGGTCGGCTCCAGCGAGGCGATGATGTCGACCAGCTTGTCCGGGTCGGTCTCATCGACTTCGATGTCGAACACATCGATGCCGGCGAACTTCTGGAACAGCACGCCCTTGCCTTCCATCACCGGCTTGCCGGCCAATGCGCCGATGTTGCCCAGGCCCAGCACGGCGGTGCCGTTGGAGATCACCGCCACCAGGTTGCCGCGGGCGGTCAGCTCGCTGGCCTGCTGCGGGTCGGCCTTGATCGCTTCACAGGCGTACGCCACGCCCGGCGAATACGCCAGCGACAGGTCGCGCTGGGTCAGCATGGGCTTGGTAGCGGAAACCTTGATCTTTCCCGGCGGGGACATCCGGTGGTAATCGAGGGCGGCCTGTTTGAAATCTTCGTTGGACATCGATGTGGGTTACATGAATGGGCAGAAGGGACAGGGGATGATACCCCCGTTGGAGCGTCTGGACCTGTCGCTATCCTGTCGCAGGCATGCTGCGACCGCACAATTCCGTGCCGTATGCGACGGTACCGCGACACCAGCTTCGGCGCTGCCCATGACAGCCATGGGACGCCCTGAAACGCCGCGGGGCCGTACCACTGTCGTGACCGGCCCCGCGGTACCACACACCTGGATCAGCCCTTGGCCGGCAGTGCCTCGGGCAGCGCATCGACCGGCGGCGGCAGTTCGCTTTCGCGGCCATCCAGCGCCAGCTTCAGGCGGTTGCGGTCCAGCGCGCCTTCCCAGCGCGAGACCACCACGGTGGCCACGGCATTGCCGATGAAGTTGGTCAGCGAGCGGCACTCGCTCATGAAGCGGTCCACGCCCAGGATCAGCGCCATGCCGGCCACCGGCACTTCCGGCACCACCGCCAGGGTGGCGGCCAGGGTGATGAAGCCGGCACCGGTGACGCCGGCCGCGCCCTTGGAGCTGAGCATGGCGACCAGCAGCAGGGCGATCTGGTGGCCCAGGGTCAGTTCGGTGTTGGTGGCCTGGGCGATGAACAGCGCCGCCAGGGTCATGTAGATGTTGGTGCCGTCCAGGTTGAACGAGTAGCCGGTCGGGACCACCAGGCCCACCACCGACTTGCTGCAACCGGCACGCTCCATCTTCTCCATCAGCGACGGCAGTGCCGACTCCGACGAGGAGGTGCCCAGCACCAAAAGCAGTTCGGCCTTCAGGTAGCGCGCCAGCTTGAAGACCGAGAAGCCGCACAGGCGGCAGACCACACCGAGGATCACCGCCACGAACAGGAAGGCGGTGAGGTAGAACGAGCCGACCAGCCAGGCCAGGTTGATCAGTGAACCAACGCCGTACTTGCCGATGGTGAAGGCGATCGCACCAAAGGCGCCGATCGGGGCGGCCTTCATCAGGATGTGCACCAGCTTGAACACCGGGGCGACCAGCGCCTCCAGGAAGTTCAGCACCGGCTTGCCCTTCTCGCCCACCATCGCCAGCGCGATGCCGAACAGCACGGCCACGAACAGCACCTGCAGGATGTTGCCATCGACGAAGGCGCTGAGCAGCGTCTTCGGAATGATGTCCATCAGGAAGCCGACCAGGGTCAGGTCGTGCGACTTCTCGACGTAGCTGTGCACCGCGGTCTGGTCCAGCTCGGCCGGGTTGATGTTCATGCCGGCGCCGGGCTGCACCACGTGCGCCACGATCATGCCGACGATCAGTGCCAGCGTGGAGAAGAACAGGAAGTACGCCATCGCCTTGGCGAACACCCGGCCCACCGTGCGCAGGTGGGTCATGCTGGCAATGCCGGTGACGATGGTCAGGAAGATCACCGGCGCGATGATCATCTTCACCAGGTTGATGAAGGCATCGCCGAGCGGCTTCATCTTCTCGCCGACCAGCGGCTCGTAATGGCCGAGGATGGCGCCCAGGACGATCGCCACGATCACCTGGAAGTACAGCTGGCGATAGATCGGCAACGGCTTTGCAGGCACCGGTGCTGCGGTCGGGATGTGCATGGCGGACTCCGGAAGGGGCGTTTTCAGGCACGTACGGCCCCGGGACTGCACGGGAACCGTTACCGTGGAAACTGATCGCAGGCCCTGTGCAGCACGCACAGGGGGTGCGACCAATGGACGCCTTTGTACGCGCCAGGCACGCCGGCGCAGATAACCTATTGGTACTAGCCCCCCGGTTCAGGTGGCACAGGTGCCTACACTGGCGCCGCACCGCCCGATCCTGGGGAGGCTGGTGGCCCGAGCTGAACGGCTGGGCATGTCTTTGCGAAAGTTCCGGCCCTTGCGGCCGTTGATGTCCTGTCCACACGCAATCTGAGAGAGCCGCACCCAACATGCGCCCGAATCCCACCTTGCTGGCCCTGTCGCTGGCCGCCCTTCCCGCCTTCGCCTCGGCCGCCGATTTCGACAACTGGCCGACCAAGTACACCTTCGGCGATGGCACCGAGCTGGCGGCCACCGCCAACATCGCCTACGACTACAACGACTTCTCCTCGGCCAGTGGCCTTGAGGACGACGATGCCGTGCGCCGCAAGGAATTCGGCGCGACGCTGAAAAAGAAGGGCGTCTACGATGCGATGGTCTACTACGACTTCCAGGCCGACACCTGGCTGGACGTGTTCGTGCGCTTCGAGAGCAAGGCCTTCTTCGGCCGTGACGTCGGCCGCTTCCGCTTCGGCTACATGAAGACCCCGGTCGGCCTGGATGCGAACACCTCTTCGCGTGCCGGCAGCTTCCTGGAAACCTCGCTGCCGGTGCAGGCCTTCTACGAAGGCCGCCGCACCGGTGTGGAGTGGGTGCTGGAGCGCCCGCAGTACCTGCTGCAGGCCGGCGCCTATGGCGGCAAGGACCTGCAGGGCGACAACCCCGGCACCACCCAGGCCGTGCGTGCGGTGTGGACGCCGGTGAAGGCACCGGGTGATGTGATCCACCTGGGCCTGGCCTACTCGCAGGAAAACCCGCGTGGCTACAGCGATGGCCGCGACGTGCACCACGAGGCCAGCGCCCGCCTGCGCGCGCGCCCGGAAGCCGGCCTGACCGACATCCGCTACGTCGATTCCGGTGCGCTGGTCACCGCTGACCAGATCCGCCGCACCGGCCTGGAAGGCATCTGGATCCGCGGCCCGTTCTCGCTGCAGGCCGAAGCGCTGCGCGCCACGGTCACCCGCCATGACGGCAAACCCGACTTCACCGGCAGCGGCCAGTACGCGATGGCCAGCTGGGTGCTGACCGGTGAGTCGCGCCCGTACAACGCCGGCGCGGTGGCCAACATCAAGCCGGCGCACAACTACGGTGCGGTCGAACTGGTGGCGCGCTACAGCCGCCTGGACCTCGACGATGGCGACATCCTGGGTGGCCGCCAGCACGACCTCACCCTGGGTGCGAACTGGTACCTGACCAGCCACTTCAAGTTCCAGGCCAACTACGTGAAGGTCGACGCCAGCCGTCGTGGCGTGCACAGCACGCCGGAGATCTTCGAACTGCGCGCGCAGATGCACTTCTGACCCCTTCCACGTCAGACCCCGGCGGGCGTGCACGCCACGCCCGCCGGCCCTGCGTAGACTGCCGCCATGTACTGGCTCAGCCGCCACCGGATGCTGTTGCTGACCATCCTGGTGATGGTCGGTGGCACCATGCTGTGCGCGGTCGCCGCTGGCCACTACGCCTGGCGGCGCGCGCTCGGCGACGAAAGCAGCCAGGTGCAACGCCAGCTGCAGCTGTATGGCCAGGGCCTGCAACAGCGCATCGACCGCTTCGGTACCTTGCCGCAGGTGCTGGCGCTGGACCCGGATCTTCTGCACGCGCTGCGCGTGCCGCCCTCGCCCAGCGAACGGCAGCGGCTGAACCTCAAGCTGCAACGCGCCAATGAAGTCACCCGTGCCTCGACCCTGACCCTGGTCGGCCACGACGGCGTGGCGGTGGCGGCCAGCAACTGGGACCAGCCGACCACCAACGTCGGCGAGAACTACAGCTACCGCCCCTACTACCGCCAGGCGCTGGCGCAGGGCCGTGGCCGCTTCTACGGCATCGGCATGACCACCGGCGTGCCCGGCTATTACCTTTCACAGGCCATCGAAGAAGACGGAAAGCGGCTGGGTGTGGTGGTGATCAAGGTGGAGCTGTCCGCGCTGGAACAGGAATGGCTGAGCAGCCCCGACGTGGTGCTGGCCAGCGACGACCACGACGTGGTGTTCCTGGCCAACCGTGACAGCTGGCGCTACCGGCTGCTGCGCCCGCTGGGCACCGATGAACGCCGCGAGATGCTGGACGCCCGCCAGTACGCCGACCGCACATTGCAACCGCTGCGCGCACGCACCGAAGACGTGCTGGCCGACGGCGGCCGCATGGTGCGCCTGCTGGATCCGGCACTGCCGCAGCCGATGCTGTGGCAGAGCCTGCCGCTGCCCGCCGAAGGCTGGAACCTGCACCTGCTGCACGACGCCAGTGCCGCCACCGCGGCCGGTCGCGCGGCGGCACTCACCGGCGGTGCCGCGTGGCTGGCACTGGGCTTCCTGGTGCTGTTCGTGCAGCAGCGCCGGCGCCTGGCCAAGCATCGCCTGCGCAGCCGCCGCGAGCTGGAGACGCTGCTCAAGCAGCATGCACAGGAACTGCGCACCGCACAGGATGGCCTGCTGCAGGCCGCCACCGATGCCGACAGCGGCCTCAGCCGCAGCCTCGAACACCTGCCCCAGGGCGTGGTGGTGATCGACCGCGAACTGCGCCTGGTCGCATGGAATTCGCGCTACCTGGAACTGTTCCGTTTCCCGCTGGACCTGGTGCGCGTGGGCCGGCCGATCGAGGAACTGTTCCGCTTCAACGCACGCCGTGGCCTGCTCGGTCCCGGCCCGGTGGACGAGGCCATCGAGCGCCGCCTGAACCACCTGCGCAGCGGCCGCCCGCACATGCGCGAGAGCGAAAAGGACGACGGCACGGTGCTGGAAATCCGTGGCAACCCCTTGCCCGATGGCGGCTTCGTTACCAGCTATGCCGACATCACCAGCTACAAGAACGCTGCGCGTGAACTGCGCTCGCTGGCCGATGCGCTGGAACACCGCATCGCCGAACGGACCCACGACCTGGACGAAGCACGCCGCGAAGCCGAACAGGCCAACCGCTACAAGACCCGCTTCGTGGCCTCGGCGGTGCACGACCTGCTGCAACCGCTCAATGCGGCGCGCATGTTCGTCTCGGTGCTGCGCGGCAAGCTCAGCGACCCGGCGCAGCAGCAGACCAGCGACCACATCGACGCTGCACTGGCCGCGCAGGACGCGATCCTCAACAGCCTGCTGGATATTGCCCGGCTGGAATCGGGCAGCCTGCCGACCCGCGTGCAGGCATTCCGGCTGGGGCCGCTGCTGCAGACGCTGGCGCGTGAGTTCGGCATCGCCGCACAGTCGCGCGGGCTGGTGGTGGACTGGGTCGATACCGATGCGGTGGTGGTCAGCGATGAAGCGCTGCTGCGGCGCATCCTGCAGAACTTCCTGTCCAATGCACTGCGCTACAGCGAGCGCGGCCGCGTGCTGCTCGGCTGCCGTCGCCGCGAAGGCATGCTGTGGATCGAAGTGCACGATCAGGGCCCCGGCATTCCCGACGCGTTGCAGGGCGAGATCTTCGAGGAGTTCCGCCGCCTGCACGACGGGCAGCAGCGCGGCGCCGGCCTTGGCCTGGCCATTGTCGACCGCATCGGCCGCCTGCTGGGGCATCCGATCCGGCTGCGCTCGCAGCTGGGCCAGGGCAGCGTGTTCGCCGTAGGCGTGCCATTCGGTGAAGCCAGCGCGATTCCCGCCTCTGCACCCGCGCCGGTACTGGTGCAGGAACCGGCCGCGGACAATCCGCTGCGCGGGCGCCGGGTGTGGGTGATCGACGACGACCCGCACGTCTGCGCCGCCAGCCGCGCGCTGCTGGAGCGCTGGGGCTGCGAGGTGCTTCTGGCCGATGGCCCGCAGGCGGCGCTGCAGTTGGCCAGTGCAGCAACCGTGCCGGAGTTGGTGCTGCTGGATGTACGCATGGGCGATCACCACGGCCCGGTGCTGTATGAGACGTTGGCGGAGCTGTGGCAGGCACGCCCGCCAGTGGTGCTGGTCACCGCCGAACGCGATGCGGGATTGCGTGAGATGGCCGCCGAGCGTGGCTGGGGAATGATGGCCAAGCCAGTGAAGCCGCCGGCGCTGCGGGCGCTGATGAGTCAGTTGCTGGTCCGGCATCGCGGGTGATTCCAGCCAACGGCACAGCCCCTCCTGTGGGTGGTGTCTGGTTGCTCGTGAAAAGCAAAAGCCGTGGGTGGGCCGGTCGGGTTGGGTGCGCGGGGGACGCCGTGAATCCATCCCTGGAGGCTTGGCAGCCGCATCCATGCGGCTGACACCCCCGCGAACCCAACCCGACCGGCCTCTGACAGATTTCGGTGGCCTGCCACCCACGGAGAAGAAAAAGAAGATCAAAAGCGGATCGCGCGCTGCGCTTGCTCGTGTAAAGCCGAGCCCATGCTCGGCTTCGCGGACCGGCCGCAAAGCAGCCGAGCGTGGGCTCGGCTCTACAAAAGGCAGCCTGCCAGGCTGCCTTTGCTTTTGATCTTCTTTTCTCTTCCGTGGATGGATGCGCACGGAACCTGTCCGTGGCCGGGCAGGTGGGCTGCGCAGGGGCGTGAGCCGCATGGATGCGGCGACCGAGCTTACATGGACGTACTTGCAGCGGCCCCTGCGCAGTCCACCTGCCCGGCCTCACTCATGAACTACTCTACGTGTCCACCCACGAGGGGCTGCGCCGTTGGCTGGAAACTACAACCCGATGCCCGCGTCGCCCTCAGGCTCCAGCGCCTTCACCAGCACCGCCGCCTGCGTTCGGCTATGGCACTCGAGTTTTTTCAGGATGGCGGTGACATGCACCTTCACCGTGTTCTCGGCCAACCCCAGCGTATAAGCAATCTGCTTGTTGAGCAGGCCATCGGCCAGGCACAGCAGCACGCGGAACTGCTGCGGGGTCAGTTGGGCCAGGCGGCTGGCCAGCAGCGCGTCGGCCTCCGAACGCTCGGCGGCCATCGCCGGGAACCACAGGCCACCATCGAGCACCGCCTGCACGGCCTCGCCGATGGTCTCGGCCGGGGCCGACTTCGGGATGAAACCGGCCGCGCCGAACTGCTGCGCGCGGCGGATCACCCGCGGGTGGTCGTTGGACGAGAGGATCACCACCGGGATGTCCGGATGCGAGCCACGCACGTGCAGCAGCGCGGAAAAACCGTGCGCACCAGGCATCGTCAGGTCGAGCAGCACCAGGTCCACATCCGGGTGCGCGTCGAGGGCTTCGGCCAGCGCATCGGCGCTGGCGACCTCGCGCACCTGCGCCAGCGGCAGGCTCTGCCGCAAGGACTGCACCACCGCCGAGCGCAGCAGCGGATGGTCATCGGCGATCAGGATGGTGTATTCGCTCATGCCGCCATTGTACGGGCAGGCCGGAGCCTCAGCGCCCCGCCGGCTCGACGCTGCTGCGCCAGGCGTCGAGGAACTGGCGGCGCTTGAGCGCGTCCAGGTACACCAGCAGACCCGGGCCGAGCTGGATCGGACGCCGGCTGCGGCCGGGCGCATCGTCGCCACGTGCGTTGCCGGTCACGATCGGCATCAGCCGCGCCTCACGCGACAGCACCTGCTGGCCACGCGGCGACAGCAGGTAATCGAGGAAGCGCCGCGCTTCTTCCGGGTGTGGGCCGGTGCGGGGGATCACCGCGGTGCGCAGCACCACCAGCGTGTAGTCCTCGGGCTCGACGATGGCCAGTGGCGCGCCGGCATCGACACGTGCCTGCGCATAGGAGCCGAGCACGTTGTAGACCAGCGACAACTCGCCGCTGGCCACCTTGTCCAGCAGCACGCCGGTGCGCTCTTCGCGCACCACGTCGTTGTCGCCGAGCGCCCCCAGCAGCGCGCCGGCAATGCTGCCGCGCTGCGCATCCTGGGTTGCCAGCAGGTAGCCGACACTGCTGCGCTCAATGTCATAGGTGCCCACCTTTCCGCGTAGCGGTGCACCTTCAGCACGCAGCCGGTCGAGCAGCTGGCGGCGCGTGTGCGGCACCTTTGCCGAAGGCATCGCACGGGTGTTGTAGACCATCACCACCGGCTCATAGCTGATGCCGAACGCCTCGTTGCGCCACTGTGCCCAGGCCGGCAACGCAGCGGTCTGCGCCGAACGGTGCGGCAGCGCATGGCCATCGTTGACCAGCTTGGTCTGCAGGTCCATGCCACTGGAGATCAGCAGGTCCGGCGATGCCGGCCCGACGCGGTCGTGCAGGTACCGCGCGTACAGGTCCTGGGTGATGATGTCCTCGTACACCACCTCAGTGCCCGGGTGCATGCGCTGGTAGTCGGCGATGACCACCGCGAACACTTCGATGTCGGTGGTGCCGTGGATGCGCAGCTGCTCGGTGGCGGCTCCCTGCGCAGGGAAACGGCGCACATCGCCCGGTGCGGCCAGCACCGGCAGGGCCAGCAGCAGGGCAACGGCCGTGGCGAACAGGCGGATCATGAACTGCTCCGTGGCAGGCGGATGGTGGCGATCAGCCCGCCCTGCGGGCGGTTGCTGAGGTCGATGCGGCCGCCATGGCTGTCGACCACGCGCTTGACGATGGCCAGGCCCAGCCCGGCACCGCCGGATGGCGCGCCTTCGCCACGCGCGAAACGTTCGAATACGCGCTCGGCATCGGCGGCCGCGATGCCGGCGCCATGGTCGGCGATGGTCAGCACGGCCTGCCCGCCTTCCACGGTCAGGGCGATCTGCAACGGGCCGTCGCCGCCATACTTCAATGCGTTGTCGACCAGATTCTTGATCGCCTCGCGCAGCAGCAGTGCATCGCCGTGCACCTGCACAGGTTCGGCGGTCATCGCCAGCTGCACGCGCGGCGCCGGGCCGGCCTGCGGCAGCGCTTCATGCAGGGCCTGGTGCACGGTCTCGGCCAGGTCCACCGCCGCAAAGCGCTGCAGGTGCGAACGATGGATCACGCTGGCATCGCTGAGCAGCTGGTTGAGCAGCCGGCTCATGTGGGTGGCGTTACGCTCGATCGCCTGCAGGCTGCGTCGCATGTCCTCCGGGTCGTCGTCGTCCAGCGCCAACTGCGCCTGTGCACGCAATGCCGCCAACGGCGTACGCATCTGGTGTGCGGCCTCGGCCATGAACGCGCGCAGTGTCTCGTTGCTGCTGGACAGGCGTTCCATGAAGCGATTCAACGCGGCCACCATCTGGTCCATCTCACGCGGCACGCGGGCATCCAGCGGCTTCAGGTCGGACGGTTCCCGTCGCGACAGCTCGCGCTCCACCCGCACCAGCGGCCGGAATGCGCGATGCACGCCGAACGCCACCAGCGCCAGCAGCAGCCCGGACAACACACCGATCGCCAACAGCGCGCGATTGACCATGTCCTGCGCGACGGCTTCCCGTGCACGCCGGGTCTGGCCAACCTGGACCTGTACCTCGCCCTGCGCCGAGGCGGCGGCGAAGCTGCGGCCGACCACCACGAAGCGCACGGTCTCGCCGCTGTAGGGGGCGTCGAACAACTGCGGCTGCGTGCCGGGCCGGCGCGGCGGTGCCGGCAGGTCGCCGTAGCCGGTGATCAGGTTGCCTCGGTTGTCGGCCACCCGGTAGAACACGCGGTCTTCCGGCGCCATCGCCAGCAGGTCCAGCGCCGCATACGGCAGATCGACCTGCCACTGGCCATCGACCAGGGCCACCGAATCGGCAATGGACAGCGCCGAGGACACCAGCAGGTGATCGTAGGATCGGTTGGCGGCGCGCTGGCCATAATCGCGCGCGGCAAACAGCAGGGCCACTGCGAACACCGCCAGCAGCACGCCGAGGTAGAGCAGCAGCGTGCGCCGCAGCGAACCCGGGGCGGCAGTGGCAGCGCGCGCGTCAGCCATCGGCGTCGGCATGGGTATCGCTGGCTTCCAACAGGTAGCCGACGCCGCGCACCGTGGTGATGCGCAGCGGCGCGCCGGCCAGCTTCTTTCTCAGGCGGCCAACGTACAACTCGATGGCATTCGGGCCCGCTTCGTCATCGAAGCCGAACAGGCCGTTGCCGATCTCGTCCTTGCCGACCACCTGGCCGAGACGGCCGACCAGGATCTCCAGCAGGCGGTACTCGCGGTTGGGCAGTTCGATCGGTTCGCCGTCGAGGCTGACCCGGTGCGCAGCGTTGTCGAACTGGAAGCCGCCGATCTGCACCACTTCGCTGGCCTGGCCTCGCGCACGCCGCAGCAGCACGCGGCAGCGCGCTTCGAACTCGCGGAAATCGAACGGCTTGCCCAGATAGTCGTCGGCCCCCACATCCAGCGCCTGCACGCGATCTTCGATGCCATCACGCGCGGTCAACATCAACACTGGCGTGCTGTCACCGCGCTCGCGCATGCCAGCCAGCACGCGCAGGCCATCGAGCTTGGGCAGGCCGATATCCAGCACCACCAGGTCGAAGCTCTGGTAACGCAGCACGCTGGCGGCGGCCAGTCCATCGGCCTGCCAGTCCACGGCGTGCCCGCTGCGGCGCATCCGGCGGATGATCGCATCGGCCAGATCCGGATTGTCTTCGACCAGCAGCAGGCGCATGGGCACACGGGCGGGAGGGGAACCGAATGCTACCGCATGCTGCCTCCGCGCTCGCCGGGCATGGCATGGCGAGCGCAGCGGCCCGCTTTTCGCTGCACCGCACAATCCGTTGACAGGACGATGACAGCTTGCCCGACCCAGACTGCGGCCGCGCACCGTCCGGTGCCCACGATTGCCGCGCGCCTGGCGCGCACCTGGGAGGGTTTGTGGAATTCACGTTTGCCTGGCGGCGTCCTGCCGCCATGATGGCGCTGGCCGCCCTGTCGGCGCCGGCCTTTGCCGCTGAAGACGACCGTCCGGTCACCGCCACCCTCGGTGGCCGCCTGCACCTGGACTTCGCCACCTTCGACAACGACAACCGCGGCACCCCGAACAAGGACGACACCGAGATCCGCCGTGCCTGGCTGGACGTGTCGGGCAAGTTCTTCGTGGTCGACTACAAGCTGGAGGCCGACTTCTCCGGCGACCGCGTCGAGGCCAAGGACGTCTACCTGGCACGCAGCTTCGGCAAGGCCGGCAAGCTGACCGTGGGCCAGTTCAAGCAGTACTTCTCGCTGGATGACCGCACCAGCTCCAACTACGGCAGCTTCCTGGAGCGCGGCAACGCCGGCACCACGCTGGCGCCGCTGTACCGCCTGGGTGCGTCCTGGCAGGCCAACCCGGGTGACTTCACCTGGGCGGCCAGCCTCTACAGCCTGGAGAGCATCGACGCGTGGCAGGTGAAGGGCCGCGCGGCGGGTGGTCGCGTCACCTGGGCGCCCTCGCCCAGCGACGGTGACGTGCTGCACCTGGGCCTGTCGCTGGCCCGCGAGGCCTACGACAACCCCGGCGCCAATGGCACCCCCGGCCTGAAGATCCGACCACGCCCGGCCGGCCACCTGTCCGACGAAAGCCGCCTGACCCTGGTCGACTTCTCCGCCGGCCGCGATACCGACGTCAACAAGTGGTCGCTGGAATACGCGCAGGTGCGCGGCCCGCTGTCGTGGCAGGGCGAGTTCAGTGGCGCCACCTTCGATGACGGCGCCCAGCGCGGCGACGTGATGGCCGCCTACGGCATGCTCAGCTGGTTCGTCACCGGCGAAAGCCGCGCCTATGACCGCAAGACCGGCCGCTTCGCGCGGGTGAAGGACATCCGCCACAAGGCCGGTGCCTTCGAAGTGGCGCTGCGCTACGACCAGATGTGGGGCGCGCAGCACCTTGATGGCGCTCCGGACCTGCGCCGCGGTAGCACCGAAGCGTGGACGCTGGGTGGCAACTGGTACCTGCGCGACAACCTGCGCTTCATGCTCAACGTGATCGAAAGCCGCAACCGCGACCGCCTGGCCGGGGTCACGGTGGACCGCACGCGCGCGGTCACCGGACGCCTGCAGTACGACTTCTAAGCCCCACATCCCGGGCACGTCGCCCGGGCCCCTTCCACTCCCCCACATCCTGTTTTTGCAAGGAGTCCGCAGATGATGCTGAGCATCCTCGGCTTTGGCATGGTCATTACGTTCATGTACTTGATCATGAGCAAGCGCCTGTCGCCGCTCGTCGCCCTGATCACCATCCCCATCCTGTTCGCGCTGATCGGTGGCTTCGGCGCCGGCCTCGACGAGATGATGCTGGAGGGCATCAAGAAGATCGCGCCGACCGGCGTGATGCTGATGTTCGCCATCCTCTACTTCGGGGTCATGATCGATGCCGGCCTGTTCGATCCGCTGGTGCGGATCATCCTGCGCTTCGTCAAGGGCGATCCGATGAAGATCGTGCTCGGCACCGCCGTGCTGGCGATGCTGATCTCGCTCGATGGTGATGGCTCGACGACCTACATGATCACCGTCTCGGCGATGCTGCCGCTGTACCAGCGGCTGGGCATGAACGCGCTGAACATGACCTGCGTGACCATCCTCGCCGGCGGCGTGATGAACCTGACCCCGTGGGGCGGCCCGACCGCACGCGCGGCCACCGCGCTGCACGTGGACCCGGCCGATGTGTTCGTGCCGCTGATCCCGTCGATGGTGATCGCCTGTGCCGGCGTGCTGCTGCTGGCCTGGTACCTGGGCCTGAAGGAACGCCGTCGCCTCGGCGTGGTGACCCTGCCCAAGGGCGGCAGCTGGATGGACAACAGCGTGTCCGACGACAGCAACCCGCTGCCGACCGTGGAAGACGCCGAAGACATCAAGCGTCCGAAGCTGCTGTGGGTCAACCTGGCCCTGACCGTGGCACTGATGACCGCGCTGATCATCGGCGTGCTGCCGATGCCGGTGCTGTTCATGGTCGGCTTCGCCATCGCGCTGGTGATCAACTACCCGAACCTGGCCGAGCAGCGCCGCCGCGTGGTCAACCACGCCGGCAACGTGCTGTCGGTGGTGTCGCTGATCTTCGCCGCAGGCATCTTCACCGGCATCCTCAACAACACCGGCATGGTCGAAGCGATGTCGCACAGCTTCCTGGCGGTGATTCCGGAATCCTGGGGCCCGTACCTGGCGGTGATCACGGCCGTGGCATCGATGCCGTTCACCTTCTTCATGTCCAACGACGCGTTCTACTTCGGCGTGCTGCCGATCCTGTCAGAGGCCGCCGGCAACTACGGCATCACCCCGGTGGAAATGGCGCGCGCCTCGCTGGCCGGCCAGCCGGTGCACCTGCTCAGCCCGCTGGTGCCGTCCACCTACCTGCTGGTGGGCCTGGCCAAGGTCGAATTCGCCGACCACCAGAAGTTCACCCTGAAGTGGGCCATCGCCATCTCGATGCTGCTGATGATCGGCAGCCTGCTGTTCGGCCTGTATCCCCTCGCCGCCTGACCCCTTACCCAGGAGCCTTCTGCAATGACGCTTCGAATCGCTTACGTCACCAGCGGCATGGGCAGTGTCGGTACTGCCATCTGCCAGAGCCTGGCCCGCAGCGGCCACACCGTGGTTGCCGGCTGCGCGCCGAACTCGCCGCGCAAGGCCAACTGGCTGCGCGAGCAGCGCGAACAGGGCTTCGACTTCATCGCCTCCGAAGGCAACGCGACCGACTGGGCCTCGACCAGCGCCGCGTTCGCCAAGGTGCGCGCCGAAGTCGGTGAAGTGGATGTACTGGTCAACAACTCCGGCGGCAGCCGCGACCTGCTGTTCCGGCAGATGACGGTGGAGGACTGGAACGCGGTGATCGCCTCCAACCTCAATTCGCTGTTCAACCTGACCAAGCAGGTGGTCGACGGCATGGCCACGCGCGGCTGGGGCCGCATCATCAACATCGGTTCGGTCAGTGCCCACAAGGGCCAGATCGGGCAGGTGAACTACGCCACCGCCAAGGCCGCGATGCATGGCTTCAGCCGTGCGCTGGCGGCGGAAGTGGCCTCGCGCGGGGTCACCGTCAACACGCTGTCGCCGGGCTACATCGCCAGCCAGGCGATCAGCAGCTTCCCGCCGGACGTGCTGGACCGGCTGGCCGCGTCGGTGCCGGTGCGCCGCCTCGGCCGCCCCGAGGAAGTGGCCGGCCTGTGCGCGTGGCTGGCTTCGGACGAAGCCTCGTACGTGACCGGCGCCGACTATCCGGTCAACGGTGGCCTGTACATGGGTTGAGCCCGCCTCCACGCAACGCGTGGACCGCCTCCCCCACGGAGTGCGCGGGGCCGGTGAACCTTCGCTTGCGAGGGGGATCCGGCCCCTTTTTTGTTTCTGCATTTTCGGGACGCATTGCCCGATACATCGGCAGAACCGGTGCTATACCTGCCAACGCTCGCTGAGCCCGATGGATGAACGGCCGGAATCGCGGATCAAGGAGGTTGGCATGCGTGCATTGCTGAGTGCGCTTCTTGTGGTCGCCACCCCGCCACTGGCGGCCACCCCACCTGCTGCCAGTGCGGATGAGGCGGATGCAACATGGCGGCTGGTGGAGCGCTGGTCCTTGCAGCTGTCACGCTCTGACCTTGTCGCGCAGCTATCACCTCTGGTCCCGGTCGGCTCGCGTTCGGAAGCAAGAATGGGCCGGGGCGACAGCGCCACCATCGATCTGGCGCCATTCGTGGTCGCTGGGAGGATCAAGGGGCCTTCTGGCCAGATCTACACCGATGCGTCGGGGCGAATCATCAAAGGCATCACGCTGTCGCTGGGCGGCGCCTGCATCTCGCGAAGGCAGATGGGTCGTCGCTACCCCGACTTCAACGTCCTTTCCGTCCCGTCCGGGCATAGTCTGGACGAGTCGACGGTGTTCGGCACGGTAGTGAACGGCATCCAGATCGGGTTCTCATTCTCCGAACATGATCGTGACTGCATGGACCAGCTCAAATTCGGCTGGCCCGGTGAGCGCTTCTGATTCCCACCGGCATACCGCCATGACGAACATGTTGCAGGACACGCACCACCGCCCTGCACCGTTCGTTGGTTTTTCGTAAAGAAGGTTTCATGTTCCGTTCGCATAGTGGCCATGCACCGCGCACCCGTGCCGGTGACCACCCCCAATGCAACGGACCACCATGCAGACCCGACACCTGACGATCGCCGTGGCGATCGCGCTCTCCGCCGCCGCCAGCGCCCACGCCGCCACCACCGCCGATACCGGCGCCAGCACCGATGCCGCGCTGAGCGCGCAGACGCTGGATACCGTCTCCGTGATCGGCCAGGGCGAGACCCGCCAGGTGCAGCGCATCACCACCGTCGACAAGCAGGTGCTGCCGCCTGGCACCAGTGGCCAGAAGATCCTCGACCGCCTGCCGGGCGTGTCGGTGCAGTCCAATGATGCCTTCGGTGCCAACGAGGAATCGCAGACCATCAGCCTGCGTGGCTTCGACAAGAGCCGCCTCGGCTACACGCTGGACGGCATCCCGCTGGGCGACAACAGCTACGGCAACTACAACGGCCTGAGCATTTCCCGCGCGATCATCGCCGAGAACCTGGCTGGCGCCGAACTGTCGCAGGGCATCGGCTCGCTGGGCGTGGCCTCGACCAGCAACCTGGGTGGCACCATCCAGTATTTCTCGATGGACCCGTCCACCGAATTCGGTGGCCGCGCCAGCGTCACCGTCGGCGACAACAGCCAGCGCCGTGGCTATCTGCGCGTGGACACCGGCGACATCAACGGCTTCTCGGCCTATGTGTCCGGCGTGCACCAGGACCAGGACATGTGGGCCGCGCCGTACCAGAACCAGACCACCCGCCAGTTCAATGCCAAGGCGGTGTGGAATGTCGGCGACCACCGCTTCGGTGCGTTCGTGGCGACCTCGCGCGCCAGCCAGGCCAACTACGCATACCTGTCCAAGGACATGCTGGCCCGCGGCCTGGGCTATGACTGGAACATCTACGCGCCGGACTGGGACCGCGCCGTCGCTGCCGCGTACTGCGCGCCGGGCACCTACAACAAGGCGCGCTGCGCGTTCAGCGGCGGCGTCAACAGCATCGACGATGCGTACTACCAGAGCCGTGCGCTGCGCGACGACAACCTGTACTCGGTCGATGCCGACCTGCGCCTGGGCGAGCAGGGCCGCCTGAAGCTGCTGGCCTACCATCACGACAACCGTGGCCAGGGCCACTGGTGGGCACCGGGCCAGCCGTCCTACCCGGGCACCGACAAGATGCTGCCGATCTCGATCCGCAGCACCAACTACACGATCAACCGCGATGGCCTGACCGCCGCACTGTCGTGGACGGTGGGCATCCACGAGCTGGAAGCCGGCCTGTGGTACGAGCAGAACGACCATAACGTGTCGCGCAACTTCTACTACATCAGCGGCCCGTTCCTGGACGACCTGTACCTGAAGAACCCGGACCGCCTGCTGTTCAACCAGGACTTCGACATCCGCACGCGCCAGTTCTACGTGCAGGACCGCATGCGCTTCCTGGACCAGCGCCTGACCGTGGACGTGGGCATCAAGAGCCCCAACACCCGCATGCGCGCCACCGCGCAGCCCGGTGTGGAAACCAGCATTGCATCAGGCACGCTGACCGCCAAGGAATCGGTGCTGCCGCAGGTGGGCCTGGGCTTCAAGCTCAACGCCAACAATGAGCTGTTTGCCTCCTACGCCGAGAACATCGCCGCCTTCGTCGGCGGTGGCAGCGGCGGCCCGCTGCAGGTGTCGCCGGAATCGTTCGCGGCCAGCGCCGGGCTGGAGCCGGAGAAGTCCAAGAGCCTGGAAGCCGGCTTCCGTACCTTCGGCGAGAAGTACCAGGCGTCGATCGCGGCCTACAACGTCAAGTTCGACAACCGCCTGCTGTCGCTGAACCCGTGCTCGAGCATCGAGGTCGGCACGCGTCCGGAGTGCGTGACGCGCTTCATCAACGTCGGTTCGGTGAAGAGCTACGGCGCAGAACTGACCTTCATCTTCAAGCCGATCGATGGCCTGCAGTGGTACAACGCGCTGTCCTGGAACAAGACCACCTACGAGGACGACTACCTGTCCGGCGGCGCGGTGGTGCCGGTGGCCGGCAAGATCACGGTGGATACGCCGCAGCGCATGGCCTCCAGTGAGATCAGCTGGAACCGCGACGGTTTCTTCGCCAGCCTGCGTGCCAAGTACACCGGCAAGCGCTACTACACCTACACCAACGACCAGTCGGTGCCGGGCGTGACCACCTTCGACGCCGGTGCGGGCTACGATTTCGGCCCGGGCCTGGGCCTGCGCAACGTGCGGGTGTCGTTGAACGCGACCAACCTGACCAACAAGCGCTACGCCGGCCAGCTGAGCTCGTTCGCACCGACCGATCCGAAGGGCACGCGCTATGCGATCCATGCGAGCGCACCGCGGCAGCTGTTCATGACGGTGGCGGCGGAGTTCTAGGTCGAAAGCGTTGCCCCGCGGCGTCTTGATTATCGTCGCGGGGCAGGGCCGGATGGGCCGGCGCAGGACACGCCGTAAACCCATCCATGGGGGCTCGATGGCGCCATCCATGGCGCCAACGGTCCTGCGCCGGCCCATCCGACCCTGCTCGACGGTTTCCCGCGCCACGGTGCGGAGGGCAAAGAAGAGCAAAAGCAAAGAGCCGGGCAATGCCCGGCTCTTTGCTTTTCAAGCTCTTCAAGCGCAATCCCTCTGGTGGACTGCTGGCCGTCTCGCGGGAAATTGTCTGGAGCGGGGGGCTTGCGCTGGCTAGGACCGTCTACGGCATGGATGCCGTGGCCGAGCCTACAGGGACGTACTTGCGGCGTGTCCTGGCCAGCGCAAGCCCCCCGCTCTCCCCGATATCAATCGAGACGCCACAGGCCGCCAACGCATTTCATTCCGGCGCCAGCTGGTCCATCCGTATCCGGTTGGCAAACAGCGAGAACGCCAGCATGCCGGCCAGGCCGTTCGCCCGGCTCACCCAGTGCGGCAGCCAGCGCGGCGGCTTCAGCACTCCCGCCTCGAACAGCGGCGCGAATGCAATCGCATCGGCCAGGCTCATCTTGCCGGCAAACAACCAGCGGCAGACCTGCAGGCGATCCTCGGCCAGCATGTGGCGGAAGAAGGTGTGCACCGACACCAGGCCGCGCAGGTACACCGTGTCCTTGGTGAAGGCAAGGCCGCCACTGGGCGGCACGCCGCGGAACACGCGCTGCGCCGAAGCGAAGCTCTCTTCCGCGTTCTGCCCGGCATCGCAGAAGTAGCGGAACACTTCGATGAAATCGGCGCCTTCGCGTGCCATGGCAATCGCTTCGGTACGCAGGCTGATGCGCTTGAGGCGCTCGATGTCGATGCTGCCGGTGATCTGTTCGGCGAAAGTGGCCAGCCCTTCCTGGGTTGCCGTCACCCGTGGCGAGGACAATGCCAGGCTCGGCAACACCGGCTGTTCGCGGCCGTTCAACGCGGTCAGCGAATGCACCAGCGCTTCATGGTGGAACAGCTGCGCGCGGTCGTAGGCACTGAAGCGCGCGCTGGTACGCAGGCGGATGCGGGTCGGGCCGGCGGCGGCCTTGGACACCAGCTCCGGATCCAGCTGCACCTGGATGATGCGTGATTCGAAGAAAGCGTCCAGATCGTTCTGCAACTGCAGCTGCAGTGCGATGGCCGAGACCGGCACCTGCTCCTCCGGCGCCAGCAGTTCGTGGTCCAGTTCGGCGGCAATCTGGATGAAGTGCCGCGCCGCTTCGCGCGTGCTCGGGCCATTGCCCGGCAGCGGCTGCTCCGGCGCACCGAACAGCTGCACCGAACAGGTATCAACGGCGGCGGTACCCAGCCCCTCAAGCAGCTGCGCGGCCAGGTCCCAGCTCTGCGCCGACTGCCGCACGTAGTGGCCCAGCGGATGGCCTTCATCGCAGTCGGCAGCGATCGCGGCCAACGCACGGCGTTCTTCGCTGAAGTCGAGCCGTGGGTAATCCACCTTCGGCAGCACCGGCTGGCCACGCGCCACGCTGTCCAGGAACGGTGCCTGCAGCGTTGCCGGCCAGCTGGTCAGGCCCAGCAGGCGGATGCCTCCCACGGCCTCGACCAGGCGCGCATCGAGCGCTGCATGGTGGGCCACCTCACGGTCCAGCGTCGCGGTCGGTTCCATGCGCGGACTATAACGCCCTGCCCGCGCGTTGGTAGGTGCCAACCTGGGTTGGCATCCGCCGGCGGCGGGCTTCGAACACATCCGTGCCAACCAAGGTTGGCACCTACCAGGCGCCGGCCGTTGGCACCTGCCCGAAGCGGGCAGAGGCGGGTTCATTGCAGGGGTCAGAGCCCATTGCGGCGCAATGGGATCCGACCCTGCGGTACCGATCAGCGCCGGCGCGGCTTGCCAGCCGGGCGGAACTGCTGGCCCTTGCCCTTCTTGCCGCCGCGCTCCTGCGCGGTCTCGGCCTGGCGAACCGCCAGCTTGGCGGCAGCGGCAGCCACTTCTTCCTTCAGCTTGAAGTAGTTCAGCAGCCGGCTCTCTTCGATCTCGCCAGCGTCGATCGCTGCGCGAACAGCACAGCCCGGTTCCTGCTGGTGCTTGCAGTCGTTGAAGCGGCACTGTGCGGCCAGCGCTTCGATGTCGGCGAAGCCACCTTCGGACAGCGTTTCTTCGCCGGTCGGCTTCAACTCGCGCATGCCGGGAGTGTCGATCAGGCAGGCGCCCATCGGCAGCGGCATCAGCGCGCGGTGGGTGGTGGTGTGGCGGCCACGCGAATCGTTGGCGCGCACCGCGTTGGTCTTCATTCGCTGCTCGCCGAGCAGGGTGTTGGTCAGCGTGGATTTGCCGGCACCCGACGAACCCACCAGCACCACCGTGCGGCCCGGGCCCAGCCACGGCTGCAGCACGGCTACGCTGTCGGCATCCAGGCCATTGATCGCATGCAGCGCGATGCCCTGCATCTCCAGCTCTTCCAGCACCGCCAGCGCATCCTCGCTGTACTCGGTCTGGTCGGCCTTGGTCAGCACCACCACCGGTTCGGCACCACCACCGCCGACCAGCAGCAGATAGCGTTCGATGCGCCTCGGATTGAAGTCGGCATCCAGGCCGCAGACGATGAACACCGTATCGATGTTGGCCGCGATCACCTGCTGGTGGTAGTGCTCACCGGCGGCGCCACGCTTGATCGCGGTGCGGCGTGGCAGCAGCGCGACGATGCGGATGCCGTCCAGCAGCACCCAGTCACCCACGGCCGGCCGCTCGTGGCTGGGGAAGCGCGGTCGCTGCCATTCCGGCAGCGACTCGGCCTTGATCGCCGCATCCGGGCCATCGGCAACCACGTAGTGGGTACGGTGCTGTTCGATCACCCGCGCCGGGCGGGCCTGCGGGTGCGCGGCCATCACGGCCTGCCAGTCGGCCTGCTGCGCCGGGCCCGGCCAGGGCCAGCCGATGGTCTGCAGGGCGATGAAATCGGGGGTCTGGGTCATCGCCGCCATTCTACCTGTGACCGCCCCCTGCCAGCCCAGCAATGACAAGCCCGGAGCCCTTGCCATGCACTGCAGCAATTCCGGTAGGATGGAATCCCCATGCCTTTTGACGGCCCAGCCCCCATGTCCACCATCTCGCCCAAGCCCCTGGCCATCCGCGAGCGCCTTTCCGAAGTGCGCTACGAAATCCGCGGAGAACTGGCGCGGCGAGCCCGGGAGCTGGAGGCGCAGGGCCGCAAGCTGATCAAGCTCAACATCGGCAATCCGGGCAACTTCGGTTTCCGCGCGCCCGAGCACCTGCAGCGCGCGATCGCCGACGACATGGGCCGCACCGACCCGTACACCCACCAGCAGGGCCTGCCGGTGGCACGCGAGGCCATCGCCGATTACTACGCCCGCCGTGGCGCACCGGATGCACACCCGGACCGCATGTTCGTCGGCAACGGCGTCAGCGAGCTGATCGACCTGTCGCTGCGCGCGCTGCTCAATCCGGGCGATGAAGTGCTGGTGCCTTCGCCGGACTATCCGCTGTGGTCGGCCTCGACCATCCTCAACGATGGCCGCCCGGTGTACTACCGCTGCGCCGCCGAGAACGGCTTCCAGCCGGACCCGAGCGAGATCGAGACGCTGGTGTCGTCACGTACCCGCGCCATCGTGCTGATCAACCCGAACAACCCCAGCGGCGCCAGCTACCCGCGCGAACTGCTGGAGCGCGTGGTCGAGATCGCACGACGCCACAACCTGCTGTTGCTGGTCGATGAGATCTACGACCAGATCCTGTACGACGATGCGGTGTTCCAGCCGGTCGCGCCGCTGGCCGGCGACCACCCGTGCCTGACCTTCAGCGGCCTGAGCAAGGTGCACCGTGCCTGCGGCTGGCGCGTGGGCTGGGCCCACCTCAGCGGCGACGATGCGCGCCTGGGCGACTTCCGCGCCGCGCTGGACCTGCTCGGCGCGCTGCGCCTGTGCGCCAACGTGCCGGGCCAGTACGCCATCGAGGCCGCGGTGAACGGCCCGGACACCATCTCCGAACTGTGCACCCCCGGTGGCCGCCTGTATGAAACCCGCCGCGCGGTGATCGAAGCCTGCGAAGCCAGCGAGCACCTGTCGCTGGTCGCGCCGGCCGGCGCGCTGTATGCGTTCCCGGCGGTGGTCGGTGCTGCCGCCAAGGGCTTTGACGACCACAACTTCGCGCTGGACCTGATGAACAACGAAGGCGTGCTGGTGGTACCGGGTTCCAGCTTCAACGTGCCCTACCGCCATCATTTCCGCGTGACCCTGCTGCCGGAAGCCTCGGTGATGCGCGATGTGTTCGCCCGCATCGACCGCGTGCTGGCCCGCCGCGCCGAGGACGCGACCAAGGTCGTACCGTTGAAGCCACGCCGTTCGGTGGCCTGAGCCGTGGCGCTGTCCTACCTGGCGCTGGGCGACTCGTACACCATCGGTGAAGCCGTTGCGGTCGAAGGCCGCTGGCCGCACCAGCTCGCCGCCGCCCTGCGTGCGCAGGACGTGGCGCTGGCCGACCCACAGACCATCGCCACCACCGGCTGGACCACCGACGAACTGGACGCTGGCATCGATGCGGCCGCACCGCAGGGCCCGTTCGATTTCGTCAGCCTGCTGATCGGCGTCAACAACCAGTACCGCGGCCGCCCGCTGGACGAGTACCGCCTCCAGTTCGAGGCCCTGCTGCAGCGGGCGATCGGCTTTGCCGGTGGTCGCCCCGCGCGTGTGCTGGTGCTGTCCTTCCCCGACTGGGGCGCGACGCCGTTCGGTGCCGGCAGTGGCCGCGACCTGGCCACCATCGAGATCGAGACCGACGAATTCAATGCGGCCGCCGAGGTGATCAGCACCCAGCAGGGCGTGGCCTTCGTCGACATCACCGACATCAGCCGTGACCACGGTAACGACCCGGCGATGATCGCCGAGGACGGCCTGCACCCGTCGGCGCGGATGTACGCGCTGTGGAGCGCACGCGCGCTGCCGGTCGCCGCACACCTGCTCGGCGGAACGGACTGAGGCGATGGATGGCACGCCACGGAACGGCTCGCCCCTGCCCTGCACACCGCTGACCGCCCCGCAGGCCCGCGCGATCGCCGAGGCGTTCCGCCCGGCACAGGCCTGGGGCAGCCGCCGCGACTACTACTACACCCGCGGCAAGCTCGGCAGCGACCCGCTGTACGACGGCGTTCTGCAGCATCTGCCCGACGACGGACGGGCGTTGCTGGACCTGGGCTGCGGGCTGGGCCTGTTCGCCCATGTACTGCGCCAGCGCGGTGGCGCCCAACCCTACCTCGGCGTGGACGTGGACGCCGGCAAGATCCGCCGCGCCCAGCGTGCCGCCACCGGCCTGCTCGATGTGCGCTTCGATTGCCTGGACGTGCAGGCGCCGCTACCGGCGCAGGCCGGGCACGTCCTGCTGCTGGATGTGCTGCAGTACCTGGATGCGGGCCCACAGCAGGCACTGCTGCGTGCGGCCAGCGCACGGGTCGCTCCCGGCGGCCGCCTGCTGCTGCGCACGCCGCTGGCCACCGGCGATGGCCGCGACCGCACCACCCGGGTGGCGGATCGGCTGGCCTGGCTGGTCGGCTGGATGGGCACGCGACCGCGCCACTATCCCGACCCGCAGGTGCTGCAGGCGACACTGACCGAAGCGGGATTGCAGGTGACAGCGCCGCGCCCCCTGCATGGACGCACGCCCTTCAACAGCTGGCTACTGGTGGCCGAACGCCCTGCGCAGTAATGCCGAGCCCATGCCCGGCTGCTCCAAGCGACCAGAACCCGGAGTTACAGGGCCGGCAGCTGGGCCTTCAGCCCGCGCTCGTCCAGCGCCTGCAGCACGCGCTCGATGATCGCCAGGTTGTGGCCGTGGGCGGCACCCTCATGCAGCAGCACGATGGCGCCCGGGCGCAGGTCCGGCAGCAGCCGGTCGAGCACGCCCTGCACCGTGCAGCCGATACCGTCGAAGCCGCGCGCGCTCCAGCCGACCCGGACCAGGCCCAGCCGCTGCAGTACCGGTGCCACGAACGGATTGGTCATGCCCACCACCGAACGGTACCAGCGCACCGGGCGGCCGCTCACCGCCTGCAGGGCATGCTGGCAGCCCTCGATCTCGGTGCGCATCGCCGCCGGGCCCAACCGCCAGAAGCGTGCCTGCGGGTGGCTGTGGCTGTGGTTGCCCAGGTCGTGGCCGCGGCGCAGGATCTCCTGCACCAGGTCCGGCTGCGCCAGTGCACGCTCGCCCACCAGGAAGAAGGTGGCGCGGGCCTGGTGGCGGTCCAGCAGGTCGAGCACCGCACGGGTCTCCGGGCCAGGACCGTCATCGATGGTCAACCAGACGCTGTTGCCGGCATCCGGCATCCGGCTCAGCACCGGCGCGTAGAAACGGCTGTTGGGCAGGAACACCGGCACCATGAACAGTGCGTGGCTGGCCACCATCAGCGGCAGCCCCCAGTGCCAGCCGGCCAGGGCCCAGACCAGGATCACAACCAGCTGCGACGCCACCAGCCAGGGCAGCCAGCGCCAGGGGCGGGTCGGGATGCGATGCAATGTTCCTGCGTTGCTCATCCCCCATGATGCCATGAGGGTTAGAATTGATGATTCGAATTCCCGGAACCCCGACGTCCATGTCCCTCGATACCGCCCTGCGTTCGCGCATCGAATCCATCCTCAACGCCAACCGCGTCGTGCTGTTCATGAAGGGCCAGCCGTCGATGCCGCAGTGTGGCTTCTCGGCCAAGGCCGTGGGCGCCCTGCAGGACCTCGGCGTCGAGTTCGCCCACGTCAACGTGCTGGCCGACCAGGAAATCCGTGAAGGCATCAAGGCCTATGGCGACTGGCCGACCATCCCGCAGCTGTACATCGACGGCGAACTGGTCGGCGGCAGCGACATCGTGCTGCAGATGGCCGCCAGCGGCGAGCTGAGCAGCGTGCTGGGCCTGGCTGCGCCGGACCGTACCCCGCCGAGCATCACCGTCACCCCGGCAGCCGTGGAAATGCTCAAGGGCGCGCTGGCCGATGCCCCGGGCGCGGCCCTGCAGCTGTCCATCGACGCCGGTTTCCAGCCGAACTTCCAGCTGGCCCCGCACGACGAAGGCGCCATCGCCGCCGAGTCCAACGGCCTGCGCGTGCAGTTCGACCTGGCCAGCGCCCGTCGCGCCAACGGCATCACCATCGACTGGGTGGACGACATCCGTGGCAAGGGCCTGGCCATCGACAACCCGAATGCGCCCAAGCCGGTGCAGGAAATCAGCGTGCGCGATGCCGACGACCTGGTGCGTGCCGGCAACATCACCCTGGTGGACGTGCGCCCGGCCGACGAGCGTGAAATCGCCGCCGTGGGCGTGCCGTTCAAGACCTTCGACGGCACCGGCCGCGCCGCGCTGGAAGCCCTGCCCAAGGACACCGCGCTGGCCTTCATGTGCCACCACGGTGGCCGCAGCGCGCAGGCCGCCGAGCAGTTCCGCACCCTGGGCTTCACCAAGGTGTTCAACGTCACCGGCGGCATCAATGCCTGGTCGGAAGACGTCGACAACGGCGTGCCGAAGTACTGATCGACACTGAAAAAGGGGACGGAGGGGATTAAGTCGTTTTGCCACAAACGACTTAATCCCCTCCGTCCCCTTTTTCTTAGCCGGCGAAACCGCCTTCGGCCAGGTAGTCCAGTTCCTCCGGCGAGGGAATACGCCCCAGCACGGCGTTGCGGTGCGGGAAGCGACCGAAGCGGCGGATGATGTCGCGGTGCAGCTCGGCGTACTGAAGGTATTCCTTGTCGCCCAGCACATCGAACATCGCCACCGAACGGTCCTGGTCCAGCGGGTCCTCGGAGTGCTCGAACGGCAGGTAGATGAAGGCGCGCAGCTTGGGCACCAGCTGCAGGTCCAGGCCTTCCTCGATGGCGCGCATGGCGTAGTGCCGGGCGAGGCCATCGGTGGCATAGGAATGGGCGCTACCGCGGAAACAATTACGCGGGAACTGGTCCAGCAGCAGCATCAGCGCCAGTGCGCCCTCGGCACTGCCCAGCCAGTGTTCACGCGCACGCGAAGCGGCCGCGAAATGCTCATCCAGGAACAACTGGCGGAACTGCGCGTCGAACGCGTCGTCGCGGGCGAACCACTTCGCAGGGCCCGCCTCTTTCCAGAAATCCACCACTTGCGCGGCAACATCCATCACCTACTCCCCAGGGCCGGCGCGCCGCGCCAGGCCATCATCATCATTCGTCGAAGCGCAGGTGGCGGACCGACTTGCCGTTGCGCCGGATAAGCTTAAGCGCCTCGATACCGATCTGGATATGGTTTTCCACGAACTGGGAGCTGACCTTGGCATCGGACGCCTCGGTCTTGACCCCATCGGGGATCATCGGCTGGTCCGATACCAGCAGCAGCGCGCCGCTGGGGATGTGGTTGGCGAAGCCGGCCGCGAACACGGTGGCGGTTTCCATGTCGATGGCCATGCAGCGCATCGCCCGCAGCCGCTCCTTGAAGGCCTCGTCGTGCTCCCAGACCCGGCGGTTGGTGGTGTAGACGGTGCCGGTCCAGTAGTCGTGGCCGAGGTCGCGGATCATGGTCGAGACCGCACGCTGCAGCGCGAACGCCGGCAAGGCCGGCACTTCCGGCGGCAGGTAGTCGCCCGAGGTGCCCTCGCCGCGGATCGCCGCGATCGGCAGCACCAGGTCACCCAGCTGGTTCTTGCGCTTGAGGCCACCGCACTTGCCCAGGAACAGCACCGCCTTGGGCATCACCGCCGACAGCAGGTCCATGATGATCGCGGCATTGGGGCTGCCCATGCCGAAGTTGATCATGGTGATGCCGTCGATGGTGGCACTGGCCATCGGCCGGTCCAGGCCGATGACGGGGGCGCCGGTCAGCTCGGAAAAGGTATGCAGGTAGCCCCCGAAGTTGGTCAGCAGGATGTGCTGGCCGAACTGGTCCAGGGGCACGCCGGTATAACGCGGCAGCCAGTTGTCGACGATTTCCTGCTTGCTCTTCATGGGCGGTCCGGTACGGCGTGGGGACCGGCTATTTTCGGCCAGCCGGGCGGTGCCGTCGAGCCGTCGGCGACCGGCCTGTGAAGAAGGTCACTTGGCAGCCCGCCAGCGCCCGGCTAGCGTCGGCGGTTGGATCACGCCGCAAGGGGAACTGCATGGCATCGACGTTGTTGCGCGCCGGGGTGGCACTGGCGCTGCTTTCATTGAGCACGGCACCGGCGGTGGGCGCCTCGCGCTTCGTTGCCGATCCGTACCCCAGCACCTACCAGGCGCATCCCGATGCGCCGGTGCTGATCCAGAACGCCACCGTGCTGACCGGCACCGGCCAACGCCTGGACAACGCCGACGTGCTGCTGCGCGATGGCCGTATCGTTGCCGTCGGGCCCCGGCTGCAGGCCGATGCCGGTGTCACCCGCATCGATGCGCAGGGCAAGTGGGTCACCCCGGGCCTGATCGACGTGCACTCGCACCTGGGCGTGTATCCCAGCCCGGGCGTCGGCGCGCACAGCGACGGCAACGAGATGACCGCGCCGGTCACCGCCAACGTCTGGGCCGAACACTCGGTGTGGCCGCAGGACCCGGGCTTCGCCACCGCACTGGCCGGCGGCGTGACCAGCATGCAGGTGCTGCCGGGCTCGGCCAACCTGGTCGGTGGCCGTGGCGTGACCCTGAAGAACGTACCGGCCATCACCTACCAGGCGATGAAGTTTCCCGGCGCACCGTGGGGGCTGAAAATGGCCTGCGGCGAGAACCCGAAGCGGGTCTACGGCGAAGGCAAGGGCGTCGCGCCGGCCACGCGGATGGGCAATGTTGCCGCCTACCGCGCCGCCTTCATCGACGCCGCCGACTACATCGCCAAGAACAAACCCAAGCCGGCCAAGCGCACGGGCTGGTTCGGCAGCGACAAGGGCGACAGCGCCGGTGATGCCGGCGGCAAGCGCGATCTCAAACTGGACACGCTGGCCGGCGCGATCGAAGGCGACATCCGCGTGCATATCCACTGCTACCGTGCCGACGAGATGGCCACCATGCTCGACCTGGCCAAGGAATTCGGCTTCAAGGTGGCCGGCTTCCACCACGGCGTGGAGGCTTACAAGCTGGCCGACCGGCTGGCCGCCGACGGCGTCTGTGGTGCGCTGTGGGCCGACTGGTGGGGCTTCAAGATGGAAGCCTTCGACGGCATTCCGGAGAACATCGCACTGGTCGACCGGCCGAAGAACAGCTGCGCCATCGTCCATTCCGATTCACCCGAAGGCATCCAGCGCCTGAACCAGGAAGCGGCCAAGGTGATCGCCGCTGCGCGCCGCGCGCACATGCCGGAGATCACCCCCGAACACGCCATCACCTGGATGACCGCCAACGCCGCCAAGGCGCTGGGCATTGAAGGCCAGACCGGCACCCTGGAGGCCGGCAAGATGGCCGATGTGGTGGTGTGGAATGGCAACCCCTTCAGTTCGTACGCACTGGCTGAGCAGGTCTTCATCGATGGCCGCAGGCTGTACGACCGCCGCGCACCGGCGGCGACACCACGTTCCGATTTCCAGCTTGGCCAGGAGGTGCACTGATGGGCGCGTTGAACAAGCGTCGCCGGGCATGGCTTGGCGCTACGCTCATGGTGCTGGCCTGCATCTCCGCATCCGCACAGGCGCAGGACCTGCTGGTGCGCAACGCCACCGTGCATACCGCCGGCGCGCGCGGCAGCCTGCAGCACGCCGACGTACTGGTGCAGGGCGGGATCATCCGCGCGGTCGGCAGCGGGCTGTCCGCCCCGGCCGGGGCCAGCGTGATCGAGGCCGATGGCCGCCCGCTGACGCCGGCGCTGTTCGGTGGCATCACCGAGATCGGCATCGAAGAGGTTTCCGGTGAAGCGAGTACGGTCGACAGCACGTTGAAGATCGGCGAACAGCCGTTGCGCCCCGAATTCGATGTCACCCTGGCCTACAACCCGGCCTCGGTGCTGATCCCGGTGGCGCGCCTGGACGGCATCGGCTTCACCGCCCTGGGGGCCGCCACCGGTGGCGGCTTCGTTGCAGGCCAGGGCGGCGTGATGCGGCTGGACGGCAGCGCCGATCCACTCGGGCCGCGCGCGCTGTTCCTGCGCCTGGGCTCGGCGGCGGTGGAGCTGACCGGACATTCGCGCGCGGCGCAATGGATGCTGCTGCAGCAGATGGTGGACGAGGCGCGTGGCCAGGTCGCTGCGGACTCACCGCATGCGCTGCTGACGCCGGCCGGGCGCCGCACGCTGGGCAGGTACCTGGCGGGCCAGGGCCGCATCGTGGTGGAGGTGGACCGCGCGGCGGACATACGCCAGCTGCTGCGCTGGGCCGCCCGCGAAAAGGTGAAGATCGCCATTGCCGGTGGCAGCGAAGCCTGGCAGCTGGCGCCGGAGCTGGCGGCCGCGCAGGTGCCGGTGTTCGTCGATGTGCTGTCCAACCTGCCGGCCAGCTTCGACCAGATCGGTGCCACGCTGGAAAATGCGGCACGCCTGCAACGTTCCGGCGTGGCGGTTTCGTTCGTGCAACGTGGCGACGCCTCGCACAACGCACGCAAGATGCGCCAGCTGGCGGGCAATGCCGTGGCCAATGGCCTGCCCTGGGCCGACGGTCTGGCCGGCCTGACCCGGGTACCGGCGCAGGCGTTCGGCGTGGCCGACCAGATCGGCAGCATCGAGCCGGGCAAGCGTGGCGACCTGGTGCTGTGGGAGGGCGACCCGCTGGACGTAGCGCACTATGCCGAGCAGGTCTGGCTGGGCGGCCGGGCGATGCCGATGCGCTCGCGCCAGACCGAGCTGCGCGACCGCTACCTGCAGCGCAACGCGCAGCCTTGAGTGGAACCGCGCCCCTTCCGGCCGTACAGCCGGTGGGGGTGGCCCCCCCCTTCGCGTCCACATTCAAGGACGCGGCGCTTGGTTGGATTCCAACCACGCAATGCTGCAATCCGCGCACCTCGCAGGCATCTCCAACGGCCCCGGCAGGTAGATTGAGGGTGGCTGCGGCATCTGCCGCGCGTCCGCGACCTGCGTCCTCTCCGAACAGGAACCTCTGCAATGGCTACGCTGCGCTGGTATTTCGACTTCATCTCGCCGTACTCCTACCTGCACTGGCAGAAGCTGAAGCAGCTGCCCCAGTTCGCACAGATCCAGACCGTGCCGATCGCCTTCGGTGCCGTGCTGCATCACCTGGGCAACCTCGGGCCGGCCGAGATTCCGGCCAAGCGCCGTTTCATCTACCGCCAGCTGCTGTGGACTGCGCAGGCCGAAGGCACACCGCTGCGGTTCCCGCCGGGCCACCCGTTCAACCCGTTGTCGGCGCTGCGCCTGTGCCTGGCAGCCGGTGCCAGCGTGCAGGCGGTGGACGTGCTGTTCGACTGGATATGGCGCGAGGGCCATGCGGCCGACAGCCCTGAGGCCCTGCGCGAACCGGCTGCGCAGCTGGGTATCGAGGATGTCGCCAGTGCCATCGCCGACCCGGCGGTCAAGGAGCAACTGCGGCGCAACACCGAGGCGGCCATCGCTGCCGGCGTGTTCGGCGTACCCACCCTGGCCATCGATGACGAGCTGTTCTGGGGCAATGACGCCCATCCGCTGATGGCAGCGGTGCTGGCCGACCCGGAACTGCTGCAGCAGCCCGAATGGCAGCGCCTGGCCGAGCTCCCGGTGGCTGTGCAGCGCAGTCGCTGAACAGGGCGTGGCGCGTTTCCCTCGCGCGCCACGCCAGGTTTTGAGATAGATTTCACGTTTCCGAACCTACAACCGCCCTGGAGGGGGAGCCGCGGATGCGCATCGGAATCGTCGTCGACTCGGCCTGCGACCTGCCGCAGGACTTCATTGCCGAGCACAACATCGTGCTGCTGCCGATCACCGTACGGATCGGCGAAGCCGTGCTGGCCGATCATCGCGATGAGCAGGCCACCCTGAGTTTCCTGCACGCGCATGTGGCCGAACATGGCGCCGAAGCGGAGACCATCCCCTTCAGCGTCAACCAGATCCGCGACCTGTTCCTGCAGCAGCTGGTGATCGATTACGACCACGTGTTCTGCATGACCATCACCAAGACCCGCAGCCCGATCCACGACAACGCGCTGCAGGCCAGCTTCGCCATCCTCAACGATTACAAGCCGGTGCGGCAGGCAGCGGGCTACAACTCGCCGTTCGCGCTGCGCGTGCTCGATACCCAGAACCTGTTCGCCGCGCAGGCCGTGACCGCGGTGGAGGCGGTTCGCCTGCGTGACAGTGGCGCCAGCGTGCAGCAGATCCGCGAACGGCTGGAAGAACTGGCCGGCAACGTGCACGGCTACATGATCACCCGCGACCTGTATTACATGCGCGCACGCGCACGGCACAAGGGTGACCGCAGCGTCGGCCTGCTCAGCGCGGCGCTGGGCAGTGCGCTGGACATCAAGCCGGTGCTGCACGGTTACCGGGGCGAGACCGGGCCGGTGGCCAAGATCAAGGGCTTCGACAGTGCCGTGCAGAAGCTGTTCGCGGTGGTCGGCCAGCGCGTGCGGGCCGGGCTGATGACGCCCACGGTGTGCGTCAGCTACGGCGGCGAACTGGACGAGCTGCGCACCCTGCCCGGCTATACACAGATGAAGGAAGTCTGCGCCGGCCATGGCGTGACCGTGTACGAATCGGTGATGAGCCTGACCGGCATGGTCAACGTCGGCAAGGGCGCGGTCACCGTGGGCTTTGCCGATGGGCCGCATCGGTTCGAATGAGCGCTGGCCACGGCCGGAATCTGCACATCGATTCCACCGCGACTGTGCCAGCCTTGCCGCACTTCAAGGAGAACTCCATGCCTGCGCAGTACCACATCAGCCTGCCCGACCCGTCCAAGGCCCGCGGCAACGACCCTGACCTGTCCTTCCATTCGCAGGGCGCCGCCGGTTTCGCCGAGGAGCTGCAGGACGCCCTGCGCAGCGGCACGCTGTTCGAGCGCTGGAAGGCCAAGCAACCCGACCCGGATGCGGTGGAACCGCAATGGGGCGTGACCGATCCGGAGGCCACCGTGACCGGCGAGCAGAAGGATCTGCGCATCAACCTGGTCGCCACCACCCGCATCGACAGTGACGTGTTCAAGCAGCGCCTGCGCCTGCTGGCCGGCCACCACTGGGAACTGCGCGACGTGCGTTGAGGCCCCGTTCTGGTAGATGCCAACCTTGGTTGGCGCTTCTTAAAAAAGCTGCCAACCAAGGTTGGCAACTACCGGGGCACACGGTAGTGCCGGCCGCTGGCCGGCAACCGCAACATCCATGGAGGTGCCGGCCAGCGGCCGGCACTACCAGCCGCCGCCCAGCGCGCGGTACAGCTCCACCCGCGCGATCGCGGCCGTGGCCTGGCTGTTGGCGAGCGCGGCCTGGTTGTCCAGCGCGATGCGCTGGGTGGTCAGCACATCCAGCATGTCGACCACGCCGGCCTGGTACTGCCGGCGCGCCGCGCTCAGTGCGGTCTCGCTCTCGTCCACCGCCACATGCAGCTGCACAGTGCGCTGCTGCTCGGCACTGTAGCCATCCATGGCATCGTCCACCTCATGCCAGGCCTGCAACACCGTACGGCGGAACTGCAGCGACGACTGTTGCTGCTGCAGCCGGCTCAGCGCGAGGTTGGCCTTCAGCCTTCCGCCCTGGAAGATCGGCAGGCTGATCGACGGCCCGATGCTGAAACGGTGCGCGTTCCAACCGTCCAGATCATCGAGCTGCTTGGCCTGGAAACCAGCGTCGCCATTCAAGGTGATGCGCGGCAGGAAACTGGCTTTGGCCACGCCGATGCCGGCCGTTGCAGCATGCAGTGCCGCTTCGGCACGACGGATGTCCGGGCGACGCTCGGCCAGTTCACTCGGCAGACCCACCGCCACCGCTGGCAACGCCGGCCAATCACGGCGTGCATCCTGCAGCTGCGCGTCCAGCGCCTGCGGCGGCTGTGCCAGCAGGAACGCCAGCGCGTTGCGCAGCTGGGATTCGCGATGCCGCAGCGGCGCAATGCGGGCCTGCAGCGATGCCACCTGCGCGGCCGCACTGGACACCTGCAGCGTGCTGGCCACGCCCTGGCGCTGGCGTGCTTCGGTCAGCCGCTTGATGTCGTGGGCGATGCTGAGGTTGTCCTCGGTGATCGCCAGCAGTTGCCGCGTCGCACGCAGCTGCAGGTAGTCACGCGCGGTTTCCGCCAGCAGCGCGGTGCGCACCGCGTGTGCATCTTCCTCGGCCATCTGCACGCGCGCGTCGGCCGCTTCCACCTGGCGGCGCACGCGGCCCCACAGGTCCAGCTCCCAGCTCAAGCCGATACCGGCCTGGAACAGGCCGTAGTCATCACGGCCGCCGTTGCCGGACGGATCGTTCAGGCCCACTTCGCTGTTGCGTGCACGCACGCCACTGGCGCTCGCGCTGACGCTGGGCAGGCGATCGGCGGCGGTGATGCCGCGTGCAGCTCGGCTCTGCTGCACCCGGTTGGCCGCCAGCTGCAGATCCAGGTTGGCCGCCAGCACCTGGTTGGCCAGCTGCCCCAGCAGCGGATCGTCGAAACCGGCCCACCATGCGGCGTCCCGATCGATGGCGTTGCCGGCGACAGCCTCACCCTGCCAGTGGCCGGGCAGCTCCGCCTGCGGGCGTACGAAGTCCGGACCCATCGTGCAGGCAGCCAGGGCCGTGCACAGGGTGGCCGCAACGATGGTGCGGAACACGGTGGCGGCGCTCATGCGCCCTCCCCGCCCTTGTGGCCCGGTCCGTGCTGCACGCTCTGTGCGCGTGCGCGGCTGCCCAGGTCAACGCTGGCTTCCACCGACATGCCGGCACGCAGCTGGTCCAGCAGCGGCTGGCCCGGCTCCAGCACGATCTTCACCGGAATACGCTGCACCACCTTGGTGAAGTTGCCGGTCGCGTTTTCCGGCGCGACGGCTGCAAAGGTGACGCCGGTGGCCGGCGCGATGCTGTCGATGTGCCCGCGCAGCGGCGTGCCTGGGAACACGTCCACCTTCAGTTCGACCTGCTGGCCGGCCTGCATGCGGGTCATCTGCGTTTCCTGGAAGTTGGCGACCACGAAGGCGCGCTTCAGCGGCACCACCGCAGCCACCGGCGTCCCCGGGGTCAGGTAGGCACCCACGCGCACTGCACGACGACCGACCATGCCATCGATCGGCGCGCGCAGCACGGTGTGCGACAGATCCAGTTCGGCGCGTGCCTGCGCCGCTTCTGCGCGCTGCACCGCCGCCTGCGCGGCCTGCACGCCGGCGGTCAGGATGTCGGTGCGCTGGCGTGCGGTCGACAGTGCGGCCTGGCCTTGCTGCAGATGGGCACTGGCCACGGCCTGCTTCGATTGCGCCTGCTGCGCGTTCTGTACGGTACCGGCGCCGTCGCGGGCCAGTTCGCGGTAGCGCTGCTGGTCGGCGCTGGCCAGGGTCAGTTCGGACCGGCTGACATCGACACTGGCCCTGGCCTGCTCGATCAGCGAGTCCTGCTGGGCCAGTGCAGCCTGTGCGTTGGCCAGCTGTGCACGGGCATTGGCGAGGTCGGCGCGGGCTGCCTGCAGGGCCACCTGGTAGTCGCGGTCGTCGATGCGGGCGAGCACGTCGCCGGCCTTCACCGACTGGTTGTCTTCCACCTCCACGGCACTGACGAAGCCGGCCACCTTCGGTGCGACCACGGTGAAATCCGCATTGACGTAGGCGTTGTCGGTGCGCTGGTAGCGCGAGTCGCGCAGCAGCAGCCAGCTGCCGATCGCCAGGGCCAGCACGCCCAGGACAAGGCCGGTGTTGAGGGTTGTCTTGTTGAGGCTCATGGGGGAGTCCTTACGGGTGAGGGTCAGGCCACGGCACGTGGCGGATGGACACGGGTGGCCCACGGCAGCAGCGGCAGGCAGCCCAGGGACACCAGCGCGACCAGCCAGTACAGATCCGCCGAGGTGAGCGCCTGTACCTGAGCGTGCAGGCGCGCGGGCAGATCGGCGCTGGCGGACAACCACGGCTGGTTGCCCAGGTGGTCGACCAGCGCGGTGGAATGGAGGTGGCGCCGTGACTGTCCGACCGCATCAAGCACGCCACCGGCAAACACCGCCGAAAAGCCTTTCACGGTGTTGAACCAGGCCGAGGCATAGGGACCGTCCTGCGGCGCCAGGCCGGTGGTCGCCAACAGCAGCAACGGCAATACCGCCATTGGCTGCGCCACGACCTGCAGCAGTTGCACCCACAGGAAGGTGTCGCGGTTCCATTGCACATCCAGATGTGCCCCCATGAAGCACGCCGCCGCCAGCAGCAGCAGCCCGGCCGCCTGCACCCAGCGGCAATCCACCGCACGCTGGTTCATCAGCGCAGCCACCAGCGGCAACGCAATCGCCTGCGGCAGCGCCACCCACAACAACATCGGCGCGGTCTGCAGCGGGCGGTAGCCCTGCACGCTGGCCAGGAAACCGGAGGGGATGGCGATGACCGCCAGCAGTACGAACAACACGCCCACGCAGGTGACCAGCGAATAGCTGAGATTGCGATGGGCCAAAAGTTGCAGCTTGAAGAACGGCAGCGGGTGGAACCACTCGTTGATGAAGAACAACGCCAGCAGGCCGGTGCCGCCGCCCAGTAGCACCGCGATCAGCGGTGAATCGAACCAGTTCAGGCGTGCGCCCTGGGTCAGGCCCAGCACCAGCATCACCAGCGCCGGCAGCCCCAGGGCCAGGCCCACGCCGTTGAACTGGGCAAAGCGCTCCAGGCGCACCGGGTCCTGCGGCAGGCCCCAGCCGACCATCACCATGCCGGCCATGCAGAACGGCACGATCTGCCAGAACGCGAACTGCCAACCCGCGTGCTCGACCCATAGCGCGGCCAGCGGCGTGCCCATGCTCGGCCCGAATGTTGCGGTGAGCGCGTAGCCCGCCAGGCCATACAACTTGATGCCCGGCGGCAGGAAGCGCAGCGCCACGCTCATCAGCAGCGGCGGCAACGCACCACCGGCCAGGCCCTGCAATGCACGCAGCAGCAGGAAGGTCGGCAGGTTCGGCGCCAGCGGGCACAGCACGCCCAGCACCATGAAGGCGGCGATCATCACCAGGCCGAAGCGGCGCAGCGAAAAGGTGGCCGCACACCAGGGAGCGAAGGCCATCGCGCTGACCGACATGGCGCTGTAGATGCCGGTGATCCAGTTGCCGTCATCGGCACTGAATCCCATCGCGCCGCGGATGTCGGCCAGCGCGACCTTGGTGACGTTTTCGTTGAAGCCCGACAGCAACACCACCAGCAGCACGCCGCACAAGCCGACCACGATGCGGCGATCGAAGGTGGGGGCAAGCGGCGCGGCCGAGGATGGGACCGGGGCCTGCGGCAGGGTGATCGCGCTCATCGATGCGGGCCGATCCGTGCAGCGCACGGCAGGTGAAGCGACATGGCGTGCGCTCCGTGAATGTGGGGAGCGCAGTCTAGGTCGGCCGACTACTGCAACAAATGGCGTGATCGCGATGTCAGGCGTGCGCTGGACGCACGGGTGATCCCAGTTGCCCGGCGCGACGCTTCGAGAGTGCCGACCGGAGGTTGGCACGTCCTTCGATGCAGTTGCGCACGCGCGGCGCTACACAGCGTCGGCGTCGCACATGCTCTTGATCGCACGGCGCAGCCAGCGGTGCGCCGGGTCGTTGTCCATACGCGGATGCCAGGCCTGCACCAGCGCCACCGTGCGTACTGGCACAGGCAACGGAAACATGCGCAGTGGCAGCCCCATGTAGGCGATGCGATCAAGCATCACGCTGGGCATCTGCGGCAGCACCAGGTCCGAGGCGGCTGCAGCAAAGATCGCGCCGTGGAAGGTGGGGATGACCATCGCCACCCGCCGCTGTAGGCCCAGCTGTGCCAGTTCGTCGTCGATCGGCCCATGCGCGATGCCGCGCCGCGAGACGGCGATGTGGTCACAGGCGGCAAACCGTTCGGCGGTGATATCGCCGTCGAACAGCGGATGATCCTTGCGCGCAGCGCCCAGCAGTGCCGTGGTGAACAGGTTCTGCACCTTGGTTTCCTGCGTATGCTTGCCGGCGGTGCTGATATACAGATCGATCCGCCCCTGCACCATCGCGTCGTCGTCGGTATCGCCTTCGGGCATGAACCGCAGCGTGCAGCCTGGCGCCTGCTGGCGGAACACTTCCCGCAGGCGGCCGCCGTAGCTGCCGATGAACACGTCGTTGGCGCGGATGCTGAAGGTATGTTCCAGGGTCTGGATGTCCACCTCACGCCCATCGTTGAACACCCGATGGGCCTGCTCGATCACATCGCGTACCTGCTCGCGCAGTTCCAGCGCGCGCGGCGTCGGCGCCAGGCCGCGACCGGCGCGTACCAGCACCGGGTCGCCCAACGCGTCGCGGATCCGGCCCAGCGTTCGGCTCATGGCCGGCGCGCTCAGATTCATGCGCCGAGCCGCTCCGGCGACGCTGCCTTCGTCCAGCAGGACATCCAGGGCGAGCAGCAGGTTGAGGTCGGGCAGGGGCATGGCAGTCTCCAATGGATGAAATGACTCTACGACACTCCAGGTAAAAGTTAATTGCATGTGGCGCACGCATTGCCTGCACCGCACGGCATGGGTGCGCGCGGAGACATCGGCGACCATCCCCGGCCTGCCAAGGAGACATCCATGTTCAACACCCTGCTGGTCGCCCTGGACGGCGGCCCCCAGCACGCACGCGTGCTGGACCTGGCCGCGGCCATCGCCGGCCCGCGTAGCCGCCTGCACCTGCTGTGCGTGCTCGACCCCGAATTCGCGCTGGCCGCCGATGCCAGCGAAGCCGACCGCCGCGAGTATCCGGAAGCCGCGCGGCAGCGCTCACAGGCCGAGGCGGTGCTGGCTGAAGCCCTGGCCGAGCTGCGCGAGCGCGGCGTCGATGCCATCGCACAGATTCCCTCCGGCGACCCCGGCGAAGTGATCAGCGAGCAGGCGCGGCGCCTGAAGTGCGACCTCATCGTCATCGGTCATCGTCACCTGTCCCGGCTGGAACGCCTGTTCGAACCCTCGATCGGGCAATGGACCATCGACCACGCGCCCTGCCCCGTGCTGGTGGAAACCCGCGACCCGCAACCCTAGCCCCCATGGCCTCACGATCCCCGTTGTTTCCTACCCGCGTCAGCTATCGCGCCTTCGGCCGCCAGTTCGGCCACGGCGAGCAGGCGCTGCTGGGCGCGCTCCGCCAGCTGCACGATCCCGATCTGCAGCCCGACGGCGTCGCCCAGCTGAGCGCGCTCGGGCTCGACCCGGAGGGCTGCGACGCCTTCATCGGCCTGGTGCCGCTGCTGGCCACGCCCGCCGCCCCCATCGATCTGCTGCCGGCTGGCTCGCCGTTCATTGCCGCCAGCGAACTGGACCTGCTGGTCTGCCTGCTGCGCATCGCGCAATGGCGGCATGCAAGGCCCCGCGAAGACGACACGCTGGCACCATTGCGCCAGCAGTTGGCGCGCTGTGCGATGGCCGTGCAGGCAGCACATCTGCCGTTGCGGCAGCGCTCATTGTCCCCGGTCGGGCTGAGGCTGCTCGATCCCAGCGGTTGGGTGCGGCAGCGATGACCCGGTCGCGGCCCCATGCGCAATCACACGCAGGCCCGGGCACCTGGCGCGCTCAGCAGTCCATCCTGCCGTGTGCGCTGCCTTCGTCGTCCAGCACGTGCGCATGCAGGATCACCTGGTTGCGGCCGGCACGCTTGGCGGCATACAGGCCGGCATCGGCATCCGCCAGCAACTGATCGGCGCTGGCCAGCGCCGGCGGGTGCAGGTAGCCGACGCCGATGCTGATACTGACTGATCCTTCCGGCAACGGCAGCGCTTCCACCGCCTCGCGCAGGCGCTCGGCCAGCGCCAGAACGCCCGACAGCGCACTTCCGGGCACGATCACCGCAAATTCCTCGCCGCCATAACGCGCGACGCTGTCGCCGGCGCGACCGGCGCTCGTCTTCAGCACCGCAGCCACGGCCTGCAGGCAGCGGTCGCCGGCAGGATGGCCGTGGCGGTCGTTGAAGACCTTGAAGTGATCGATATCCAGCAGCAGCAGGCCCAGCTCGGTGCCGCTGCGCCGTGCGCGGTTCCATTCGGCCAACAGCAACGCATCGAACTCGCGGCGGTTGGCCACCCCGGTCAGGCCATCCTGCCGCGCCAGCTGGTCCAGTGAGGCCTGCCGTTCCATCAGGTCCACCTGCAGCAGGATGCTGCGCAGGCCAAAGCCCAGCGTTGCCACCACGAAACCGGTGACCGCCAGAGGCCGCGCGTGGTCGACCACCAGGGTGCCGACCACCAGCAGCAGCAACGGCAGGATCATCGGACCCGCCGCCTGTACCGTGCGCGCCATCCGCGGATGCGGCACGAACACCGGCGCGGGCGCCTGGCTCAGCGCCAGCAACGCCAGCAGCAGGAACGGCAGATCGATCAGCAGATCGTTGTAGGCGCCGAACGCATCCCCCGACGTGTAGTGGTTGATGTAGTACGCCACGATCAGGTAGGCCACGGCGTAGATCGCCAACGCGCGGAAGAAGGTGCGTCGCTCCGGCACGTCACCGACCAGCCAGCGCACCACCGCGAACCCGGCAATGCACAGATTCTGGATATCGAACATGCGTTGCATGTTGGACAGCGCGTGGTCGTCGATGTCCACGCGGTCGGCGAACGACTGCGCATGCACGAAGAACAGCACGCCCAGCAACGCCGCCATCGCCGCATCGATCAGGCTGATGCTGAGCCGCTCGCGTCGCGCCCGGGCGAGGATGAACACCAGCGGCACGCCATACAGCACGTAGAGGAACAGGCTCGCCTGTGGGGTGACATCGGCGCGGCCGGCCCCCACTGCGTCGATCATGTTGACCGCCATGCCACCGGCCCATAGCAACAGCGCCATGGCGGTGGCGCGCCAGCCGAGCGCAGCACGGTCGCGACGCGCCCGCCACAGGCAGGCGGCCGCCGCCAGCAACGGTGCACCGGTCAGGAACACGAAGGATCCCGCCCCGGCGGGGCCCGGCCACAGGGTCAGCGCCAGGCCATGACACAGCACATACAGCAGCGCCAGCACTACCGGCATGCATCCCCCGATCCACAAGGCCGTACGCGCGCACCATAGCCCCGCCCGCGCCACGGCCACGTAAAAAAAAAAGGGGACGGAGGGGATTAAGTCGTTTGCGGCACAACGGCAAATGCGACTTAATCCCCTCCGTCACCTTTTCAGGCGGTCAGCTGCGCAGGGCGCGGGCGTGGTGCGCGACGTGCTCGCCGATGAAACTGGCGATGAAATAGTAGCTGTGGTCGTAGCCCGGCTGCAGGCGCAGGGTCAGCGGATGGCCGGCGGCATCGCAGGCCTCCTGCAGGCGCTGCGGCTGCAGCTGGGTCTGCAGGAACTCGTCCGCCTCGCCCTGGTCGACCAGCAACGGCAGGCGCTCGCTGGCCGCCGCCAGCAGCGCGCAGGCGTCCCACTGCGCCCAGTCGGCTGGATTGTCGCCCAGGTAGGCGGCGAACGCCTTCTGCCCCCATGGCACGTGGCTGGGCGCGACGATCGGCGAGAACGCCGACACGCTGCGGTAGCGCCCCGGATTGCGCAGCGCGATCACCAACGCACCGTGCCCACCCATCGAGTGGCCGCTGATGCCACGCGCCTCGGTGACCGGGAAGTTCGCCTCGATCAGCGCGGGCAGTTCCTGCGCCACATAGTCGTGCATGCGATAGTGCTTCGCCCACGGTGCACGGGTGGCGTTTAGATAGAACCCCGCCCCCTTGCCCAAGTCGTAGCCCTCGGCATCGGCCACGTCATCACCGCGCGGGCTCGTGTCAGGCGCGACGATGATCACACCGTGCTCGGCTGCATAGCGCTGCGCGCCGGCCTTGGTGATGACGTTCTGCTCGGTGCAGGTCAGCCCGCTCAGCCAGTACAGCACCGGCAGTTCCTGCGTTTCCGCCTGTGGCGGCAGGTACACGGCGAACTGCATGTCGCAGCCCAGCGTGGTCGAACGATGGCGATAGACATCCTGCCAGCCGCCGAAACAGGCGCGGTGTTCAATGCGTTCCATGGGTTCCTCCCGGGGGGCGGCAGGCACGGCAGCCTGCCGCCCGGCGTGGATCAGTAATGGACCACCGAACGGATCGACTTGCCTTCATGCATCAGGTCGAAGGCTTCGTTGATCTTGTCCAGGTCCATGGTGTGGGTGACGAACGGGGCCAGTTCGATATCGCCCTTCATCGCGTCCTCGACCATGCCCGGCAGCTGGCTGCGGCCCTTCACGCCACCGAAGGCGGTGCCCATCCACTTGCGGCCGGTCACCAGCTGGAACGGCCGGGTGGAGATCTCCTGGCCCGAGCCGGCCACGCCGATCACCACGCTCTGGCCCCAGCCACGATGCGCGCACTCCAGCGCCGCACGCATCACGTTGACGTTGCCGATGCACTCGAAGCTGTGGTCCACGCCCCAGGTGGTCATTTCAACGATGACCTGCTGGATCGGCTTGTCGAAGTCCTTCGGGTTGATGCAGTCGGTGGCGCCGAATTCGCGCGCCAGTTCGAACTTGGACGGATTGGTGTCCACCGCGATGATGCGACCGGCCTTGGCCTGGCGCGCACCCTGGATCACCGCCAGGCCGATGCCACCGAGGCCGAACACGGCCACGCTGTCGCCTTCCTGCACCTTGGCGGTGTTGTGTACCGCCCCAATGCCGGTGGTGACGCCGCAGCCGAGCAGGCAGACATGCTCCGGGTTCGCGTCCGGATTGATCTTGGCCAGCGAGACTTCGGCCACCACGGTGTACTCGCTGAAGGTCGAGCAGCCCATGTAGTGGTACAGCGGCTCGCCGTTGTAGCTGAAGCGGCTGGTGCCGTCGGGCATCACGCCCTTGCCCTGGGTGGCGCGCACCGACACGCACAGGTTGGTCTTGCCGCTCTTGCAGAACAGGCACTCGCCGCACTCGGCGGTGTACAGCGGAATCACGTGGTCGCCCGGCTTGACGCTGGTCACGCCCTCGCCGACATCCACCACGATGCCGGCGCCTTCATGGCCCAGCACCACCGGGAACAGGCCTTCCGGATCATCGCCGGACAGGGTGAACGCATCGGTGTGGCAGACACCGGTGTGGGTGATCTTGACCAGCACTTCGCCCGCCTTCGGCGGGGCGACGTCGATCTCGACGATCTGCAGCGGCTGGCCGGGACCAAAGGCGACGGCGGCACGGGACTTCATGGTGGCTTCTCCAAAGACAGGCAGTAACAGGATGGGCAGCGCAATGTTGCGCCGTCGTTTATTTCAGGTACGAGCGGATCAACGCGCTCATGTCGCGCACGCGTTCGGCGCGCTGTTCGTCGGAGGCTGCGGGCTGGCCAAACTCCTCGCGCAGATGGGCCTCCATCACCTCGGACATCAGGCCGTTGACCGCGCCACGGATGGCGGCGATCTGCTGCAGCACCGGCCCGCAGTCGGCGCCGGCTTCCAGCGCGCGGTCCAGCGCATCGCACTGGCCACGGATGCGGCGCACGCGGGCCAGGACCTTCTTCTTCTCTTCGGGGGAGTGCGGCATGGCGAGGCCACCTCGGAACTATACTGGGGGATAGTATACAAGCCACAGCCTCGGACTCAATCCCGGCCGGCTCAATCGAACAATCCCTCGCCCGCCAGCCGCGCCAGCTCATCCACCACATAGCGAACCTTCGGCCGCAGGTGCCGGGTTGGCGGCCACAGCGCATGGATGTCGATGTGCCGCTGCATGTGTTCGTCCAGCACCGATTGCAGCGCACCGGACTCCAGGTGGCGGCGCACCAGTGAAATGGGCATCTGGCAGATGCCCAGCCCGGCGATGGCCGCTTCGATCACCGCGTCGCCGTCGTTGAGCTGGTAGGCGGCGTTCGGGATGAACGTTCCCTCCGCATCGTCACTGCCAATCCGCCACCACACCGGCTGCCCGTGGCGGAAGCCGACGATGCTGCGGTGTTGTGCCAGTTCCTCCACGGTGGCTGGCACGCCATGCGCCTGCAGGTACTCCGGCGATGCGCAGGTGACCAGGCGTTGGCGACCCAGCCGACGCGCGACCAGGTGCTCTGCGTGGTGCAGCCCGCCGAAACGGATCAGCAGGTCGATGCCCTCTTCGACCGGATCGACGAAGTGATCGGTGAAGGTCATCGTCAGCTGCAGGTCCGGGTACTGCCGGCACAGGCGCAACAGCACCGGCAGCACCACCAGCCGCCCGAACGAGGACGGCATGTCGATGCGCAGCCGTCCGCTGGGCAGGCCGGCCGAACCCAGGCAGGCCTCGGCCGCGGAGATCTCTTCGATCGCCGCCGCACACGATGCGTAGTACGCCTCGCCATCGGTGGTCAGCGCGATGCGCCGCGTGGTGCGGTGGAACAGGCGCACCCCCAGCCGTGTTTCCAGGCGGGCGATGGCCTTGCCCACCGCCGAGCGCGAGATGCCCAGCGCGTCGGCGGCTTCGGTGAAGCTGCCCGAGCGGGCCGTGGTAACGAAGGTCACCAGGCCATTCAACGATTCCAGCGGCAGCATCCTCGACTCCACATTGGGGACAAATAGTCCCGCACCGAGGGAGATCGAAGCGCTTTATGCGCCTGCATGTCAACTCCATCCTGTGTGCATCGCGCCGCTGGCGCCCCTCCACCGCACCGAGATGACCGACATGACCGCCGCCCTGTTCCACCCCTTCGACCTGGCAGGCACCGCCCTGCGCAACCGCATCGCGATGGCCCCGATGACCCGCGCCCGCAACCCCGGCGCGGTCGCCAATGAACTCACCGCGCAGTACTACCGGCAGCGGGCCAGCGCCGGCCTGATCATCAGTGAAGGCACCCCGGTCTCGCCGCAGGGCCAGGGTTACATCGACGTGCCGGGCATCTGGTCGGCCGAGCAGGTCGCGGGCTGGAAGCAGGTGACCGACGCCGTGCACGCCGAACAGGGCACGATCTTCGCCCAGCTCTGGCACGTCGGCCGCATGTCGCATGCCTCGCTGCAGCCCGACGGTGGCCAACCGGTCAGCGCTGGCACCCGTCCGGTCGCCAGCGCACCGAAGAACACCTCGTTCGTCTATCTGGACGACGGCAGCCGCGGCCACGCCGATCCCACCCCGGCACGTGCACTGGAAACCGCAGAGATCCCCGGCATCGTCGACGACTTCGTGCGCGGGGCGGACAACGCCATCTCCGCCGGCTTCGACGGCATCGAACTGCATGCCGCCAACGGCTACCTGTTCGAGCAGTTCCTCAACCCGCTCATCAACCAGCGCGAAGACCGCTATGGCGGCTCGCTGCCCAATCGTGCGCGCTTGATCCTGGACACCGTCGATGCGATGGCCCAGCGCATCGGCGCGCACCGCATCGGCGTGCGCCTGGCACCGAACAACCTCACCTTCGACATGCCGTTCTACCCCGACAATGAAGCGACGTATCTGTACCTGGCCGAGGAACTGGGCAAGCGCGGGCTGGCCTATGTGCACCTCAACGACAACCTGCAGGCGGGCCAGTCGGTACTGGGCGAGGCCTTCCTGCAGCAGTTCAAGCAGGCCTACGGCGGCACCGTGATCCTGGCTGGTGGCATGACCCGCGAACGCGCCCTGCTGCTGGTCGAAGCCGGCACCATCGACCTGGCCGCGTTCGGCCAGCCGTTCATCGCCAACCCGGATCTGGTCGAGCGCCTGCAGCGCGACATTGCGTTGGCCACTCCGGACCGCAGCAGCTACTACGGTGGCGGCGAAGCAGGCTACCTCGACTACCCGACCGCAGGCTGATCCCGCACGGGGTCGGATCCCCGCCACAGGTGGGGCTCCGACCCTTGGTTCAGGCGTCCTCGCGCACGTAGCCGAACGACTCGTCCAACCGCTCGAAGCCGATCACTTCAGCGACGATGGCCTGTGCATCGTCTTCGCTGAAGTTTCCTTCTTCAATATCGGCAACGCGGGCGAACAGCCGCTGCAACGTCGCGTACTGGTCGTCGCGCAGGAAGGAATGATGGGTCTGCAGCCAGCGCTGCAGATTCCCGGCCAGCTCGCCATGCGACAGCAGCGTGTATGGCCGCTGGTAGTCGGCAACCGCTTCGACCATCTTGCGGAACAGGAAATCCTGGTAGCTGGCGGCCAGCAGATCGGCACGGTCGTCGTCATGCCACACCATCACCACCGGCGGTTCGCTGAAACCGGGCGCGTTGCTCCAGAAGCAGTAGTTGTCACCCGCGCCGGTCCGCGCAAAGGGCAGCAACTGCAGGTCAGTGCGCACGGGATTGTAATGATCCTCCGCGGTCAGCTCCTGCCACGCCTCGAGCAGCGCATCATGCTCCAGCGGCTCATAGTCCTGGGCGTACAGCAGCACCGGTGGATCCGCCTGCAACACCGGGAATACCACCTCGGACCATTCCGGATGAGGAGTACCCCAGCTCAACCGACCCGCTGCATGCAACTGCTTGAACAGGGGCGGGAAGGTCTGGCCGGTGGCCTGTTCGATGCTGGATAGCGCGCTCATGGATGTCCTTGTCGATAGAGACCAACCAGCTTGCCCGAATCCGCGCAGCAGATGAACCGGCAGCAGCACGCGGCAGGACTAGACTGCGACCACCGGATGCCGCCCATCGCTGCCATGAACGCCACTGCCCACAGCTTCATCGTCAACCTCGACGTGCCCGACCTGGCCGCCGCCGAGGCCTTCTACACGGAAGCCTTCGGCCTGCGCATCGGGCGCCGCCTCGGGCCGGATGCGGTGGAGCTTCTCGGTGGACCCGCGCCGCTGTATCTGTTGAAGAACGAACCCGGCAGCGCCGCCACCGAGGACGGCGACGTGCGCGACTACGAGCGCCACTGGACGCCACTGCACCTGGACTGGGTGGTGGATGACATCAACGCCGCGCTGGTACGTGCAGTTGCAGCCGGGGCGACACTTGAGCAATCCGTGCGCGAGCGTCGCTGGGGTCGCATCGCCGTGCTGGCCGATCCGTTCGGCCACGGCTTCTGCCTGATCCAGTTCAGTGCTGAAGGCTACGACGCGCTGGTCGAATGACCGGCGCGACGTTCACCACGGCAACGGCACTGCTTCGCCGTTGGCACGCTCGCCGTAGTACAGCGACGGCAGCAGTCGCGAGAGGAAACTGAACTCCGTGTAGCAATGCTTGAGCAGGCCCAGGCCGACCGCGTCTCCGGCCTCGCGCTGCGGATCGGAACTATCCAGGCCGAGCACGAAGCGGCTGCGCAGCACACAGCCAAACGGCGTATCGCGCGCCACGTGCAGCATCTGACCGTCGCAGGGGTCGCCCTGTGCATCCAGGCGCACGCAATCACCGAAGCCGATGCGCGCGGCGATCACCGCCGATACATCGCCTGCATCCTGTGCCGCCTGCAGGCGCTCGGTCACCAGCAGCGTGCGCGGGTCATGGAACTTCAGGCGCGCCGCCACCGGCGGAATGTCGGCCAGTGATTCCACGGCATGGATGCTGGCGCCGTGATAGCTGCGTCCACGCTGCCAGGCCGCGTCCCAGCCGCGATGCTCGACATGATCGACCGGATGCCACCAGCGGATGTGCTGGGTGGTCTCGAAGAAGGTGAACCACCAGTCCAGCATGCGACCCTTGCAGCCGTGCAGATCGGTGCGCACCGCCACCAGCAGGCTGCCATCTTCGCGGCGCTGGATGCCGGTCTCCAGGTGCATCGGCGCCGGGTCCAGCAGATCGTGGTGGTCCAGCCAGGCGCGAGCGTTCACAGCGGTATCCATGGGGGTCTCCTACGGGTTGGGAGACTCGACAATACGGAAACGCTTACCGTTTCGCAATTGGCCGGATGCGGTAAGATGGGCGTAATGAACAGCACGACCCTGCCCGAGCCCACAACGCCGACCCGCCGCCGCGGCCGCCCTGCGCGCCCGGAGGCGGAAGTCCGCCACGCGGTACTGCAGGCCACGCTGGAGCTGCTGCTGGCACAGGGTTACGAGGCCACCACCATCGAAGCGGTGGCGGCGCACGCCGGGGTGGCGAAGAAGACGGTGTATCGCCACGCCAGCAATCGCGAGGAACTGGTTGGGCTTGCGGTGCGCGAGTGGACCGACGGCTTCGCGCCGCAACTGCAGCGCGATGCGCGGGATGCCGACGAGGTGATGCCGTTGCTGCAGGCCATCCTGCACGCGGTATGCGCACAGGCGCTGTCGGCGCAGGCGGTGCAGGTGTTCCGCCTGCTGGCCACCGAATTTCCCGGCAAGGACGCGCTGCTGCAGGCCTATCTGGACAACGGCATCGAACGCGGCCGTGCGCTGCTGGCCGACTGGCTGGCGCGCCAGCAGCAGCGTGGGCTGCTGCGCGAGGGAGATCCGGTGCGCATGGCGCGGCTACTGCTGGCGATGGCCGTGGCCGAACCGCTGCGCGAACGCGTGATCGGCGTGGTGGCCGAGGATGCACCGGTGGAGGTGCACCTGCGTGATTGCCTGGTGTTGTTGGGGCCGGTGTTGCAGGCGCCGTAAGGTTGCTCCATCCACGCGTGGCGTGGATCTACTGTGTGCGACGGCGTCCATGCATCGCGGGGGTCAACATCTCCATGCGGCGATGGTCAGTAGATCCACGCCATGCGTGGATGCGATCCACCACGATTCACTCCCGCAGCATATCCACGAACGCGCGCAGCGCACCCGGCATCTGCCGCTGCTTCGGGTAGTACAGCGCGAAGCCGGCGAACGGTTCGCTCCAGTCTTCCAGCACCGCCACCATCTGCCCGGATTCGATGTACGGCCTTGCCGTGTCTTCCAGCACGTAGGCCAGGCCGATGCCATCGAGTACCGCGCCGACCACGGTGCCCTGCTCGCCCAGCGTGAGCCGTCCGGGCACGTCGATCTCCAGTGCCTGCCCACCGCGCTCGAACTGCCACTTGTACAGGTGCCCGCTGGCGAAGCGGAAGCGGATGCATTCGTGCGCGGCCAGGTCGCGCGGATGCTGTGGCGCCGGATGCCGCCGCAGGTAGTCCGGCGAGCCGACGATCAGACCGCGCAGTGGTGGCCCCATCGGCACCGCCACCATGTCCTCGGGCACGAACTCATGCAGGCGCACGCCGGCGTCGTAACCCTCGGCGACGATGTCGACCAGACCATCGTTCTCGGTCAGTTCCACCCGCACGTCGGGATGGGCGTGCAGGAAGCGCGCCAGCCGCGGCCCCAGCTGGGTCGACACCGCCGCACGGGTGGCGTTGATGCGCAGCAGGCCCGCCGGGACGGCGCGGAACTGGTTCATCTCCTCCAGTGCTTCGTGCACCTGCCCCAGCGCCGGCTGCAACCGCTCCAGCAGCCGCTGCCCGGCCTCGGTCAGGGCCACGCTGCGGGTGGTGCGATGGAACAGGCCCACGCCCAACCGTTCTTCCAGCGCGCGGATCGCATAGCTCACCGCCGAGGTCGACAGCGCCAGCTCCGCACCGGCACGGCGGAAGCTGCGGTGGCGGGCGACCGCAGCGAACGCGGCCAGGTGGGAGAGGTTGTCAGTGGCCACGATTGTGCAGTTTCACTTGATGAATCATGCCGATATCCGGGCTTCTGGCCGCTGGGTACGGGGCGTATTGTAAAGCGCCTTTCGACAAACCCTGCCAAGGATTCCCCATGTCCCTCGCCCGTGGTTACGCCGCCCATTCACATACCGACCCGCTGATCCCCTACGAATTCGAACGCCGCGCGGTCGGCCCGGACGATGTGCGCATCGAGATCCTCTACAGCGGCATCTGCCATTCCGACCTGCACCAGGCCCGCGACGACTGGGGTGGCTCGATCTACCCGATGGTGCCCGGCCACGAGATCATCGGCCGCGTCACCGAGGTCGGCAGCAACGTCACCCGCTTCAAGGTCGGCGACCACGCCGGCGTGGGCTGCATGGTCGACTCGTGCCGCCACTGCGACGCCTGCGAGCACGACCTGGAGCAGTACTGCGCCGAAGGCGCGACCTGGACCTACAACGGCCGTGAACGCGAAAGCGGCGCGCCGACCTACGGCGGCTATTCCGACCACGTGGTGGTCGAACAGCGCTTCGTGGTGAAGGTGTCCGAAACGCTGGACCTGAAGGCCGCCGCCCCGCTGCTGTGCGCCGGCATCACCACCTGGTCGCCGCTGCGCCACTGGAAGGTCGGCCCGGGCCAGAAGGTCGGCGTGATCGGCCTCGGTGGCCTCGGCCACATGGGCGTGAAGTTCGCCAAGGCGCTCGGCGCGCACGTGGTGATGATCACCACCACGCCGGAAAAGGGTGCCGACGCCAAGCGCCTGGGCGCCGATGAAGTGCTGGTCTCGCGCGATGCCGCGCAGATGAAGGCGCATGCCGGCAGCTTCGATTTCCTGCTCAACACCATCCCGGTCGGCCATGACACCAACCCGTACATGGGCCTGCTCAAGCGCGAGGCCACCATGTGCCTGGTCGGCGTGCTGACCGAACTGGACCCGCCGCTGACCGGTGGCAGCGTGATCTTCGGCCGCAAGCACCTGACCGGCTCTGCGATCGGCGGCATGGCCGAAACCCAGGAAATGATGGACTTCTGTGCCGAGCACGGCATCGTCAGCGATGTCGAGATGATCGACATCAAGAACGTCAACGAAGCCTGGGAACGCATGGCGAAGAACGATGTGCGCTACCGCTTCGTGATCGACATGGCGACGATGAAGAACGCCGCCTGATCGATCGGCGACGGTGAACGAAGAACCCCGGCACTGCCGGGGTTTTTTCTGGTCGTGCATTGGGCATGACGAAGGTCAAGGAAGCGGCCATCGCTCGGGCGCAGACTCGCCACATGGTCCGCCTGCCCTCCCCTGCGATGCTGATGCATGCGCCGCATCGGCTGCTGTTCTTCATCGGCGCCAGCAACCTGCTGCTGGCGATGCTGTGGTGGGCGCTGTGGCTGGGCGCATTGCGCGGGCTGTGGACGCCGCAGCCACCGCCGCTGCCACCGGCCTGGCTGCACGCGCTGCTGATGCAGTACCTGGTGCTGCCCAGTTTCATCTTCGGCTTCCTGCTCACCGTGTTTCCGCGCTGGATGGCGCAACCGGAGCTGCCACGCAGCCGTTACGCGCCGGTCGGCATCGGGCTGTTTGGCGGGCAGGCGCTGCTGATTGCCGCCGCCTGCGGCTGGACACCCGGGTTGTGGCCCGGCCTGCTGCTGGCACTGGCCGGCTGGAGCGCCGGACCGATCGTGCTGGGACGCGTGCTCAAGGCCGCCGGCCCCAACCGTAACTGGCACGCGCGTGCGTGCTATGCCGCACTGCTGTTGGGCTGGCTGGGGCTGCTGCTGTTCATGGCGGTGGTGCGCGGCCACGCCACGCTGATGCCGGTCACTGTGGCACTCGGCACGTTCGGCCTGCTGCTGCCGGTCTACCTCACCGTCGCGCACCGGATGATCCCGTTCTTCGCCAACAACGTGGTGGACGGCTATGTGCCGTGGCGGCCGCTGCGCTGGCTGGCCGCGATGTGGGCCCTGCTGATGCTGCGCCTGCTGTTGAGTGCGTTGCAGATCGACAACCTGCTGTGGCTGGTCGATGCGCCGCTGCTGGTGTTGTCGCTGCAGGCGCTCTGGCACTGGTGGCCACGGGGGCCGATGCCGGGCCTGCTCGCAGCCCTGTTCCTGGCGCTGGCGTGGCTGCCGGTCAGCTTCGCGCTGTACCTGCTGCAGGACGTGGGTCAACTGCTCGGCCATCCGCAGCTGCTCGGCCGCGCGCCGCTGCACGCACTCGCCGTGGGCCTGTTCGGCAGCCTGCTGGTGGCGATGGTGACCCGGGTCACCCAGGGGCATTCCGGGCGACCGCTGGTAATGCCGGCAGTGGCCTGGTTCGCGTTCGTCGCGCTGCAGGCAGTGGCGATCATGCGCATCCTCGCCGAGCTGATGCCCGATGCCTATGCGTGGCATTTCGCCGCTGCCATTGGTTGGCTGCTGGCACTGGCCCCGTGGGTGGCCCGGCTGGGCTGGATCTACCTGAGCCCACGGCGCGACGGCAAGCCGGGCTGACTGCATCGCCGGCCAGGCGACGTCCATCGGTAGTGCCGGGCCATGCCCGGCGGCCACCGCAATCCACTCAGTACGCGAACTCGCGGAACACCGGATCGACGTCGCCGTGCCAGCGGCCATGGAACAGCGCCAGCTTGCGCTCGGCCGGGGTCAGGCCGGATTCGACGATCTCCTGCAGCACGTCCAGGAACTTGCTCTCGTCCTGGCCGTCGGCATTGCGCGCCGCGCGGCGCTTGAGGCCTTCAACGGAAATCCTCACCGCTTCGCGGGCCAGGTCGCGCACGCTGCCATTACGGAACGGCAGGTTCATCGCATGCTTCGGCACGCCGTCGCGCAGTGCATGGCGCTCGGCCAGGGTGAAGTCACGCACCAGGTCCCAGGCGGCATCCAGTGCGGTGTCGTCGTACAGCAGGCCCACCCAGAACGCCGGCAGCGCACACAGGCGGCTCCACGGGCCACCATCGGCGCCGCGCATTTCCAGGTACTTCTTCAAACGCACTTCCGGGAACGCGGTGGTCATGTGGTCCGACCAGTCGCGCAGCGTCGGCAGCGCACCCGGCAGCACCGGCAGCTTGGCCTGCATGAAATCGCGGAAGCTCTGCCCACTGGCGTCGTGGTAGATGCCATCTCGGTAGGAGAAGTACATCGGCACGTCGAGCAGGTAATCGACATAGCGCTCGTAACCGAAGCCATCCTCGAACACGAAGTCGAGCATGCCGGTGCGGTCGGCGTCGGTGTCGGTCCAGATGTGTGAGCGATAGCTCAGGTAGCCGTTCGGCTTGCCTTCGGTGAACGGCGAATCGGCGAACAACGCGGTGGCGATCGGCTGCAGCGCCAGCGACACGCGGAACTTCTTCACCATGTCCGCTTCGGTGGCGTAGTCCAGGTTCACCTGCACCGTGCAGGTGCGGGTCATCATGTCCAGGCCGAGCGAGCCGACCTTGGGCATGTACGAGCGCATGATCTTGTAGCGGCCCTTCGGCATCCACGGCATTTCATCGCGCTTCCACTTCGGCTGGAAGCCCATGCCGAGGAAACCCAGCTGCAGTTCGCCGGCCACCTGCGCCACTTCATTGAGGTGGGTGCCGGTCTCCACGCAGGTCTGGTGGATGGTCTCCAAAGCCGCGCCGGACAGTTCCAGCTGCCCGGCTGGTTCCAGCGTCACCGAGGCACCATCGCGCAGCAGCGCGATCGTGTTGCCGTTCTCCTGCACCGGTTCCCAGCCGAAGCGGACCAGCCCGTTGAGCAGCGCTTCGATGCCGCGCTCGCCTTCGAAGGTCGGCGGGCGCAGGTCATCCAGGCGGAACCCGAACTTCTCGTGCTCGGTGCCGATGCGCCACTGCGCACGGGGCTTCTCGCCGGAGGCGATCACCTCCACCAGCTGCGAGCGGTCGGTAATGGGTGTATCGGCGACGTGGCTGGGGCTCGACAAGGGGAAGGCTCGCTGGACGGTGGCGGGGGATGTGGGGCTCGGAGCCTTCCATCGCAAGGGCGCACTATAGCGTGGCGACCCGTTGCGTCATGCGACGGTGACGGGTTTCTGCATCCTACCGACGCCCTCTTGACCCTCGTACACTCGGAGCCATGAGCCGCCATTCACGACACCCCGAACTGCACCGCTCCGAGCGCGTCGGCTGGCTGCGTGCTGCCGTACTGGGGGCCAACGATGGCATCGTCTCGGTGGCCGGCCTGGTGGTCGGCGTGGCCGCCAGCGGCGCCTCCGCGGCGACCATCCTGGCCACCGGCGTGGCTGGCACCGTGGCCGGCGCGATGTCGATGGCCGCCGGCGAGTATGTCTCGGTGCAGACCCAGGCCGACACCGAAGACGCCGACCTGGCGATGGAGAAGCGCGAACTGCACGAAGACCCGCACAGCGAGCTGGAAGAGCTGGCCGCGATCTACCGCCACCGCGGCCTGGAGCCTGCACTGGCACGGCAGGTGGCCGAACAGCTCACCGCCCACGACGCGCTGGGCGCCCATGCCCGCGACGAGCTGGGCATCACCGATACCCTGCGCGCCCGCCCGCTGCAGGCAGCGCTGGCCTCGGCCGGCGCCTTCACCTGCGGTGCGGCACTGCCGGTGCTGACCGCGCTGCTCGCACCGGTCGACAAGGTCGCGATGATGACCACCGCCAGCACCCTGCTCGGCCTGTGCCTGACCGGCGCGATGGCGGCCCAGGCCGGCGGCGCACCGCCGGTACGCGGCGCGATCCGGGTGATGTTCTGGGGCGCGCTGGCGATGGCCGCGGCCGCAGGCGTCGGCCGCCTGCTTGGTGCCCACGTGTCATGACCGCCATGCTGCCCCCGGCCACCGCACTGCTGGCCGAGATGGCCAGCCTGGCCGGCTGCGCACGCGCCGAAGGCTATGCATGCATCTCCGCTCGCCGGGAACATGGCGCCAGCTCGGTGGAGATTCCACAACCGCAGTTCGCGATCCTGCTGGAGGGCCGCAAGCAGGTGCGGACCGCACACCAGTCGCTGGAGTTCATCCCCGGCGACATCCTGCTGCTGACCCAGCGCTGCCGCATCGATGTGGTCAACACCCCCGACCCACGCAGCGGCCGCTACCTCAGCGCCATCGTGCCGCTGTGTGCCGAAGTGCTGGCAGCGGCACGCACGCTGTGGAGCGAGGACCTTCCCGCCCCGGGCCAGGCGATGGCGCGACTGCCGTTGATCGATCATGGCGCCGTGCTGCGCCAGTGGCGGCAATCGCTGCAGGACGGCCGTTACAGCGAAGCGCGGCTGGCCCTGGCCTCGCTGGTACTGACCCTGTGCCGGCAGGGTCATGGCAACCTGCTGCTGCCGCAGGCACCGAGCCTGGGCGAACAGATCCGCGACCGCATCGCCGCCGAACCGGCACGCGACTGGCAGTCGCGCGATGTGGAAGAACAGTTCGCGCTGAGCGGCGCGACCCTGCGCCGTCGCCTCGCCGCCGAGGACACAAGCCTGCGCCAGCTGCTCACCGAGGCACGGCTGGCGCATGGCATGCAGCTGCTCTACACCACCGACCTGCCATTGAAGACCGTCGCAGCACGCGCGGGCTACCGGTCCACGGCGAGTTTCAGCAAGCGCTTCGTCGAGCAGTACGGACTGGCTCCCACAGACATTTGAGGGGGTTCGGCAGGGCTGCGCCCTGCACCCGCCGAAGCGAGTGCAAGAGCCGGAGCAACAGCAACAGCGGCTATCCGTGGGATGGCGGGGCGGTGTGGGTGGGCAGGACACGCCGTAAACCCATCCATGGGGGCTCGATGGCGCCATCCATGGCGCCAACGGTCCTGCCCACCCACACCGCCCCACCTCTGACAGATCTCCGCCGGCTGTTGGTAGGTGTCGACCTTGGTCGACACATCTGTCAGATATCGAATGAAATTCCGGGGTCAGATCCGTTTTCCTGCGGAAAACGGATCTGACCCCAAGAGCATTTCCAACAGATCGCGGAAAACTGTCGAAGGCGGGGTGGGTCCGGTTGCGGGGGCGTGAGCGCCATGGATGGCGCGACCGAGCCTACAAGGACGTATTTACGGCGTCCCCCGCAACCGGACCCACCCCGCCATCCCACGGATAGCCGCTGTTGCTTCGGCCGTTGCTCTGGCTCGTAGCAGGTGCAGGGCGCAGCCCTGCAGACACCCCCCCCTTCCCTGAGCATTCCGCGCAGTGGTTTGAGCGCCGCGCACACGCCGGCCGCGGCACGCTATGCAGCAACGGAATCGCCCGTCGTCCACCGAGAACCGCCATGACCCTGCGTTACCTGCCGCTGCACGGCGCCCTGCTGCTGGCACTGTCGTCCCTGCCGCTGGCCGCGATGGCCGAAGCCACCTCGCCCGCTCCCACCCAGCAGGTGCCCGGCGTCTACCACCAGCGCGTCGGCGCGCTGCAGGTCACCGCCCTGTTCGACGGCGTGGTCGCGCTGGGCCGGCAGGAAGTGGTGGACGTGCCGCCGACACTGGTCAGCCGCCTGTTGGAAGGCCGCTACGTACCGGAAGACAAGAAGGGCCTGCAGACCGCGATCAACGCCTTCCTGGTACGCCAGGGCAACCACCTGACCCTGGTCGATACCGGCACCGCGCAGTGCTTCGGCCCCGGCCTGGGCCAGGTGCTGGGCAACCTGCGCGCCTCCGGCGTGGATCCGGCCGAGGTGGACGAGGTGCTGTTGACCCACGCCCATCCGGACCACCTGTGCGGGGTGCTCGACGCGCAGGGCAAGCCGGCCTACCCGAATGCCACCGTGTGGCTGTCCAGGGCCGATGCGGATTACTGGCTCAACCCGGCCAGCGAGGCTTCCGCGCCGAAGGGCGTGCGCTTCGCCTTCCCGCTGGCGCGCAACGCGGTCGCGCCGTACCAGGCCAGCGGCCACCTGCGCACCTTCAGCCCCGGCGATGCCCTGCCCGGTGGCGCGGTGGCGATGGACACCCATGGCCACACCCCCGGCCATGTTTCCTACCGGTTCGACAGCCAGGGCCAGTCCCTGCTGGTGTGGGGCGATGTGCTGCACTTCCATGCGGTGCAGTTCGCGCACCCGGAGGCGGCATTCGAGGCCGATTCGGACCGCAAGGCGGCCATCGCCAGCCGTCGCGGGCTGCTGCAGCAGGCCACCGCCAACGGCTGGTGGGTGGCCGGTGCGCACCTGCCGTTCCCGGGCCTGGGCCACGTGCGTGGCGAGGGCCAGGCCTACGCGTGGGTGCCGGCGGAGTATTCGCCGTTGAAATGAGGTGCCGACCGCGGTCGGTGAGGCTGCCGGCCAGCGGCCGGCACTACCAGGAAGCAGATCGGTAGCGCCCGGCTGCCAGCCGGGCGACCGGAAATACCTTATGCCAGCCCCAGCCAGCCGCCGATCACGCCGCGGGCTTCGTCCACGCCGGTGCGGTCCTCGCCGGAGAACACCTGCACGCTCACGCTGTCGCCATAGGCCGAGTGCAGTTCCTTGCGCACCTTCTGCAGGGACTGCATCTGCTGGCTGCGGCTGAGCTTGTCGGCCTTGGTCAGCAGCGCGTGCGCCGGCAGGCCACGCTGCACGGCGTAGGACAGCATCTGCCGGTCGTAATCCTTCAGCGGATGGCGGATGTCCATCACCACCACCAGCCCCTTCAGGGCCTCGCGGGTGCGGAAGTACTTGTCGATGAAGGCCTGCCAATGCGCCTGCAGGTCCAGCGGCACCTTGGCGTAGCCGTAACCGGGCAGATCGACCAGATGGGCTTCCGGGGTGACCTGGAAGAACACCAGCTGCTGGGTGCGGCCGGGGGTCTTGGAGACACGGGCCAGGGCGTTCTGGCGGGTCAGCGCGTTGAGCGCACTGGACTTGCCGGCGTTGGAGCGGCCGGCAAAGGCCACTTCGGCCCCTTCGTCGGGCGGCAGCTGCCGCACGTTGTGGGCCGAAAGGTGGTAACGGGCGCGTTCGATGAGCAATGACATGTGCCTAGGATCGCATGTTGCGGCGCCGCGCGCCCGTGCCGGCGGCCTCCGTGGCCATTTTGCTGCACTGCTGCGTTGACCGTGCGCAGAAACGGCGTTGATAATCCGGGCGATGCCGGCGGCCACCGCCCGGCCCGGTCCATACGGAGCTTTAGCATGCGCCACGCTCGCGTTCTTGCCGTATCCGCCCTAGCCACTGCTGTAGTCGTTGCCGCTGCTGCGTTCGCGCAGACCACGTTGACCCCGCTACCCGACAACGGGCCGATCCGCACCGCCTCGCTGGAGGTGGATTTCAGCAAGACCCACTGGGGCGATGCCAAGGCCGGCCAGACCAAGGCGACGGCCTGCGCGGCCTGTCATGGTGCCGACGGCAACTCCACGGTGGAGATGTACCCGTCCATCGCCGGCCAGAGCGAACGCTACGTGGCCCAGCAGATGGCCCTGATCGCCAACGGCCAGCGCAGTTCCGGCGCGGCGGTGGCGATGGTGCCATTCGTGCAGAACCTCACCCCGCAGGACATGCGTGATATCGGCGCGTTCTTCGCCACGCAGAAGGCCACCGCCGGCATCGCCGATGACACGGCGGTCACCGAGGGCCCCTACAAGGGCATGAAGTTCTACGAGATCGGCCAGCAGCTGTACCGTGGCGGCGACGCCAAGCGCGGCCTGCCGGCCTGCATGGCCTGCCACGGCCCCAGCGGTGCCGGCAATCCCGGCCCGGCCTATCCGCACCTCGGTGGGCAGCACGCCAGCTATGTCGCGCGCCGCCTGCAGGAGTACCAGGCCGGCCAGACCAACGAGACCGACAAGGCGCACTTCCAGATCATGGCCACGGTCGCGCAGAAGCTCAGCGAGCAGGAGGTGCAGGCCCTGTCCAGCTACCTGCAGGGCCTGCACAACAAGGCCGACGATGTGGCCGCTGCGGCCACGCCGACGCAACCGGCCGCCGCCCCCTGACCACCACTGGTCGGCCCGGGCCGCCACGTCGGCCCACGGCTGCGGTATGTTTCCTTCACGCCGGCGGCTGCGCCGGCGTTGCTTTTTTCAACGGAGATGCGTGTCGATGAGGTTGATTTCCCGCCTGCTGTTGTCCGTGCTGGTGCTGCTGCCGCTGGCAGCCTACGCCGCCACCCCCGCCAATGCCCCGCTGGTCGAGGGCAAAGACTACGAGCGCATCGCCCAGCCGGGCCCGTTCCAGCCGCTGGCCGGCAAGATCGAGGTGGTCGAGGTCTTCGGCTATACCTGCCCGCACTGCGCCCATTTCGAACCACAGCTGGAAGCCTGGGCGGCCAAGCTGCCGGCCGACGTGCGCTTCACCCCGGTCCCGGCCGCCTTCGGTGGCGTCTGGGATGCCTGGGCACTGGCCTACTACGCCGCCGACGAAGTCGGCGTGGCCAAGCGCAGCCATGCCGCCGTGTTCAAGGCCCTGCACGAACAGGGTTCGCTGCCGATGCAGAACGTCTCGGCCGATGAGCTCGCCACCTTCTACAAGGCCTACGGCGTGACCCCGGACCGCTACATCCAGGCCCTGCGCGGCGATGCCGTGCAGAAGAAGGTCGAGGCCGCGCGCGCGTTCGCCCAGCGCACCAAGATCCCGGGCACCCCGGCCATCATCATCAACGGCCAGTACCTGGTGCGCGGCAACAGCTTCGACGACCAGCTGCGCATTGCCTCGGCGCTGATCGCCCAGGCCCGCGCTGCCCGCGGCCGCTGAACCCAGCCCCACCACCGACACGGCGCTGTCGCCGCCGCGTGTCATCATTTCCCCTTGGCCGGCGCCTGCCGCCGGCCCCACCTTTCCAGATGCTGGAGACGTTTCCATGAAGATCCGTTACGCCCTCGCCCTCGCAGCGCTGCTGCCGATCCTGGCCGCCTGCAAGGCCGACGACGGCAGCACCAACACCACCGCGGCCCCGGCCGAACCGGCAGCCGCCCCGGCAGCCACCACCGAACCGACTGCTGCGCCGGCCGCGGGCAGCGAAGGCGCCGCGCCGGCTGCCGCTGAAGGCGAGAAGGCCCCGGCCGAAGCGGCTCCGGCCGCCGCGCCGGCCCCGACCACCGCCGCGTTGACTGGCCCGGCCCCGGTGGAAGGCGCCGACTACCAGGTGATCCCGAACGGCCAGCCGTTCCAGCCGGCCGCCGGCAAGATCGAAGTGACCGAGATCTTCGGCTACGTCTGCCCGGCCTGCGCCGCGTTCCAGCCGCTGGTCGGCCCGTGGAAGGCCGGCTTGCCGAGCGACGTCAACTTCGTCTACGTGCCGGCCATGTTCGGCGGCACCTGGGATGACTACGCCCGTGCCTTCTACGCCGCGCAGACCCTGGGCGTGCAGGAGAAGACCCACGAAGCGCTGTACGCCGCCATCCACTCGCAGAAGACCCTGAAGGGCGAGCGCGGCCGTGACTCGGTGGAAGACATCGCCAAGTTCTACACCGCCTACGGCGTGGATCCGAAGCAGTTCGCCGCCACCATGGGCAGCTTCGCGGTGAACGCCAAGACCAACTCGGCCAAGCAGTTCGCCCAGCGCAGCCAGATCAGCGGCACCCCGTCGATCATCGTCAACGGCAAGTACCTGGTGAAGGGCAAGAGCTTCCCGGACATGCTGCGCATCGCCGACCACCTGATCGCCCGCGAACGCGGTGCGGCCCAGGCTCACTGATCCAAGAGAAGCATTTCCCGGCCGTGAATTCCCCCCGTACACGGACCCTGCGCTTGCTGACGGCCAACATCCAGGCCGGCTCAAGTACCCGCCGCTACAGCGACTATGTGACCCGCAGCTGGTCACATGCGCTGCCGGCGGGTCGCAAGCGCAGCAGCCTGGACGCGATCGCCACCCTGGCGCGCGAACATGACATCGTCGGCCTGCAGGAGGCCGATCCGGGCAGCCTGCGCTCGGGCTTCACCAACCAGACCCACTACCTGGCCCAGCGCGCTGGCTTCAACTACTGGAGCCACCAGCCGAACCGGCGCATGGGCGGGGTCGCCTCCAGCGCCAATGGCCTGCTGAGCAAGCTGGAACCAGTGGAAGTGCAGGACCACGCTCTGCCCGGCCGCATCGGCGGGCGCGGCGTGCTGCTGGCCAAGTTCGGCGACGGTGCCGATGGCCTGGCGGTAGCGGTGGCGCATCTGTCGCTGGGCGCGGGATCGCGGATGTCGCAGCTGGGTTTCATCGCCGAGCTGCTGTCCGACCATCCCAACGCCGTGTTGATGGGCGACTTCAACTGCCTGGCAGAACGCCCGGAAATGCAGGTGCTGTACCAGAAGACCCGGCTGCAGCCACCGGGCTGCATCGTGCCGACCTTCCCCAGCTGGCGCCCTGACCGCGCCATCGACCACATCCTGGTCAGCAGTGGCCTGCAGACCCGCACCGTGGAAGCCGTACCGGCCGCGTTCTCCGATCACCTCGCCCTGGCGATGGCGATCGACGTCCCGGCCAACGCCCTGCGCTGAACCGCCGCCCTGGTAGGTGCGGACCGCTGGTCCGCACGCTCTGCGCCGGCCGCCGCCCGGCGCCCCCCTAAATCGGGGCATAAACGACTTAATCCCCTCCGTCCCCTTTTTTCAGGCGGTGACCGGTACCTTCAACCGCCGCGCGGTCATCGTGCTGCCCACCGAGGCCAGCACCGTGCAGCCGATCGCCAGCCACTGCAGCCCGTGCAGGTGCTCGTGCAGCAGCAGCATCGCCCACAGCGCGGCCACTGCCGGCTCCATGCTGATCAGGATGCCGAAGGTCTCCTTCGGCAGGCGCTTGAGCGCCATCATCTCCAGCGACATCGGGATCGCACTGGACACCAGCGCCACCAGCAGGCCGGCCGCCAGGATCTTCGGATCGAGCAGCGCGGCGCCGGCATGCACCACGCCCACCGGCACCACCACCAGCGACGCCGCCAGCAACCCCAGCGACACCGAATGCCCGGCGTGCAGGTGGCCGGCACGCTTGCCGAATACGATGTAAAGCCCCCAACACGCCGCTGCGCCCATCGCATACAGCACGCCGGCCGGATCCAGCGCCGGGCCGCCGCCCAGCGGCAGCAGCAGCAACAACCCCACCACCGCGCAGCCCACCCAGACGAAGTCGATGGGTCGTCGTGATGACAGCATCGCCACCGTCAGCGGCCCGGTGAACTCGATGGCCACCGCGATGCCGAACGGAATCGTGCGCAGGGCCATGTAGAACAGCAGGTTCATCAGGCCCAGGGTGAGCCCGTAGCGCAGGATGGTGATCGCATCCACGCGGCTGGTCTTCCAGCGCCACGGCCGCCAGAACAGCAGCAGCAACAGCGCCGAGAAGCCCACGCGCAGCGCGCTGGTGCCCTGGGCGCCGATCAGCGGGAACAGGTGTTTTGCGTAGGAGGTGCCGATGGCCAGCGAGGTGACCGAGCCAAGCACCGCCAGCGCCGGCAACATCGGCGCGAGTCGTGAGGTCTGCATGGGCAAAGTCTATTGCGCCAGCGCCGAGCACTTGGCTCAATTGACAGCCCGTTCGTGCAACTTCTGCTCGCCATGGCCACCGCCCCCGTGCTCGACAGCTTCGACCGCGCCATCCTCGACCTGCTGCAGCGGGACAACACCCTGCCGCAGCGCGAGATCGCCGAGGCCGTGCACCTGTCCACCCCGGCCGTGCAACGCCGCATCAAGCGGCTGCAGGACAGCGGCGTGATCGCGGCCAACGTGGCGGTGGTCGCCGCGGCCAAGGTCGGGCGGCCACTGACCATCATCGTCGAGGTGCGCGTGGTCAGCGAACAGCGTGAACGCGTGGCGCCGTTCAAGCGCCGCGTGCAGGACGACCCGGCCGTGCAGCAGTGCTACTCAATCACCGGCGATGGCGATTTCCTGCTGCTGCTTTCGGCGGCGTCGATGGAAGAGTACGAGGCGATCACCGAGCGGTTGTTCGGCGGCGATGACAACATCGAGCGCTTCCGTACGTCGGTCGCGCTGGGGACGTTGAAGCGCAGTTTCGAAGTGCCGCTGCTGCCGGTTCCGTAGCGTCGGAGACCATGAACACACCGTCCTCCCCCGCCCGTCGCCTGCGCCGCTGGTTGCTCGGCCTATGGCTGGCCATTGTCCTCATTGCCGCGTTGATGCTGTGGAACAGCCCATGGGCCGCTGCACCGAAGCTGCTGTGGACGCTCTCGCGGATGCCTCCGGCCGCCGAACTTCCGGTGCCGGTGGAGGGCATCCGTCCCCGGCAGATCGCCGATACGTTCGGCGCTCCGCGTGGCCGTGACCGCTCCCACGCCGGCATCGACATCTTCGCCAAGCGCGGCACCCCGGTGCGCAGTGCCACCGCCGGCGTCATCGCGGATGTCAGCGAGCGCGGGCTCGGTGGCCGCCAGGTGTGGGTGATCGGGCCCGGGCGCGAGCGCTACTACTACGCCCATCTGGACGACTGGGCCCAGGGTCTGGCGCGTGGCCAGGTGGTCCAGGCCGGCGACCTTCTCGGCCACGTCGGCGACAGCGGCAATGCCAAGGGCACGCCGCCGCACCTGCACTGGGGCATCTACGGCGCCGATGGCGCCCGCGATCCGCTGCCGCTGCTGCGCTGAACCCCATGTGCTGCGTCGAGCCCTGCGCGAGCGCCTTCCTTGTTCATGATTTGTAAATAGGAATAGTTCGTATTACCATTTCTTTCGTTTCCGGTGGTGCCAGGACGGCCTGCCCGCCCGTTTCCCACCCGTAGCGCCTCGCCCTCTGGATGCCGGCCGAGCGCGCGTGCTCGTCCAGGACCCCCATGACCCGTTCCGCCTTCCGTATCCCGCAGCCGCAGCGGCTGTCCGTTGCCGTGCTCGTTGCACTCTGCGCCCTGGCCCCGGCCGCCTTCGCCGACACCGCCGCCGACCCGACCACGCTCGACAAGGTGGTGGTCAAGGGCGAACGCGCCGAAGGCTATTCGGTGCGCCGCACCTCGGCCGGTACCCGCTTCGACCTGGCGCCGCGCGAGATCCCGCAGTCGGTCAGCATCATCAGCCACCAGCGCATCGAAGATCAGAAGCTGGACGACATCATCGACGTGCTGGCCAACACCACCGGCGTGACCAGCACCCAGTCCGACAGCGAGCGCACCGAGTTCTACGCGCGCGGCTTCTACATCGATGCCTACCAGTTCGATGGCCTGCCGACGCAGATGGTGCAGAACTGGAGCTACGGCGATTCCGGCCTCGATCTGGCCCTGTACGACCGCGTGGAAGTGGTGCGCGGCGCCACCGGCCTGCTCAGCGGCGCCGGCAACCCGTCGGCATCGGTGAACCTGGTGCGCAAGCACGCCGACAGCGCCGAGCTGACCGGCAGCGTCTCGGTGAACGTCGGCAGCTGGGGCCGCACCCGCACCACGGTGGACGTGGGCAGCGCACTGAACGCCAGTGGCACGGTGCGCGGCCGCGTGATCGGCAGCTACCTGGACACCGACGGCCAAATGGACCGCTACAACCAGCGCAAGACGCTGGGCTACGCCGTCATCGACGCCGACCTGACCCCGGACACGCAGTTGAGCGTGGGCTACGACTACCAGCAGAAGCGCGCCAATGGCGCGACCTGGGGCGGCTTCCCGATGCTGTACTCCGATGGCTCGCGCACGGGCTACGACGAATCGTTCAACGCCAGCCCGAACTGGACCTACTGGGATACCACCAGCAAGCGCGCCTTCGCCACCCTGCAGCACGCCTTCAGCAACGGCTGGAAGTTCAAGGTGGGTGCCACGCACGATGAGACCAAGGCCGACGACAAGCTGTTCTACCCGGCCTACAACGACTGGACCACGGGCGCATCGAACTTCGACAAGACCACCGGCACGGGCATCTCGCCGTCCGCGGGTTTCTACAACACCGAGCGCAAGGTCACGGGCGTCGACGGCTACGTTGATGGTCCGTTCCAGCTGTTCGGCCGCGAGCACCAGTTCATGGCCGGCCTGAGCTACAACAAGCGCGAGTACGCCAACTACGGCGACTACCAGGTCGGTGGCGCCGGCCAGACCTGGGACCCGTTCGCCAGCTATCTGAACTGGACGGGCAACATCAGCGAACCGAACTGGAACCCGCTGGCACTGGCCAGCGAGGGCACCATCACCCAGAAGGCCGGCTACGCGGCCGCACGCCTGTCACTGGCCGACCCGCTGAAGCTGATCATCGGCGCCCGCTACACCGACTGGAAGAGCCAGGGCGAAGGCGCCGACCGCGCGCACAAGGTCACCACGCCCTACGCCGGCCTGGTGTTCGACATCAACGGCACGTACTCCACCTATGCCAGCTACACCGAGATCTTCCAGCCGCAGACGCTGAAGGACCGCAACGGCAGCTACCTCGATCCGGTCGATGGCAAGAGCTACGAAGTGGGCGTCAAGGGCGCATGGTTCGACAATCGCCTGAACGCCTCGCTGGCGGTGTTCCGCATCGAACAGGACAACGTCGGCCAGGCCACCGGTGAACCCGTGCAGGGCAGCCAGAACGAGTTCGCCTATCGCGCCGCGCGTGGCACGGTCAGCCGTGGCTTCGAGTTCGAGCTGAACGGCGAACTGGCACCCGGCTGGAACGCGACTTTCGGTGCTTCGCGCTATGTGGCCAAGGACATCAACGGCGCCGACATCAACACCAACCTGCCGCAGACCGCGCTGAAGCTGTTCACCAGCTACACCCCGCAGTCGCTGCAGGAACTGACCGTCGGTGGCGGTGCCAACTGGCAGAACCGCATCTACTACCCGGTACCGGCCTACGGCCGCATCGAGCAGAGCGGCTACGCACTGGTCAGCGCCTTCGTGCGCTACCGCATCTCGCCGGAGTTCAGCGTGCAGGCCAACCTCAACAACCTGCTGGACAAGAAGTACCTGTCGCAGATCAACGGCTACGGTGCGTTCGGTGATGGCCGCAATGGCTCGCTGACGTTCACCTGGGCGTTCTGATGGAAATGGCGCCGGGCCTGCCCCGGCGCCATCGCGTTGCGGCGGCGACCTTGCAGGTGTAGCTTCGCGCACACGGTGGCTCGCAGTCCTGCCCCGTGCCATGCGGACACATGACGCGCTTCCACTCTCAAGGACGACCTGCCATGCGTACCGGTACGAAACTCGGTCTCTCGCTCACGGCACTGCTCCTGTCGCTGCCCCTGATGATCATCACGGGCAATGGCTATTTCATCCTGCTGCTGTTGATCGGCCTGCCTGCCGCGATCCTGTTCTGGTTCGACCTCGGCCGGGAACTGCGGGCCCTCCCCACACCCAGCCGCGCTGAGCGGGCGCTGGGCCTGGCAATGGGCGTTCCGCAGGTGCTGTTCGGACTGTCGTGCGCGGGAATCGGCCTGATTCTGGTGATCTGGATCCTGTACAACCTGTTGATCGAATCCCGGCCGCACTTCCGCGTTCCGTCACTGCCAGGGTTCGCAGTCGGGCCGATGATGATCGTGATTGGGCTGGGTTGGGCCCGCACCGCGTTTCGCCGCGTGGCGCCCCAGCATGGCAGTGTCGAACAGGAGGCTCCGGACCAGGACATTCCGGATTGACCGCCGATGATGACCGGTGCCGGGAACATCCCGGCACCGGCCGCTTGCATCAGAAGCGCAGGTCCGCGCGCAGGTACCAGTAACGGCCACGCGGGATGTCGTAGGTCGAGGCATCGTAGCCGTTCAACGAGCACGACAGGCAGATCGGCGGATCCTTGTCGAACACGTTGTTCAGGCCCGCGGTCAGCTGCAGCCCCTTCATCCAGTCAATCTTGTAGCCCACCTGCATGTCGTGGAAGGTGGTGGCCGAGAGCGTGTTGGTGCCGGCGGCCTGGTTGCTGCACACCGGGAATGCAACTGCATCGCCGCAGTTCTCGGTCAGCTCGGAGATGTGCCGCACCGTCCAGTTCGCACTCCAGCGGTCCATCGTCCAGGCGATGCTGGCGTTGCTGGTCCACTCCGGGATGGAGCTGTCGGCCACTTCCACGCCCGGCTTCTGCGGCTGCTTCTGCCCCGCCGCGCCGGTGGCTTCGTAACGGCCGACGAAGGTGTTCTTCCAGGCCAGCTTGAACTGGCCGATGGAGCTCTGCGGCAACGTCCAGAACAGGTCCACGTCCCAGCCGTCGGTCTTGATCGAGCCCAGGTTGGTGAGGCGGTTGTTGAAGCTGCTGACCGCGCCGGTGCTGGCGCGGGTGATGCCATCGCAGTACACCGGGTCGAGCGTGTCCACGCACAGGTCCAGCTGGGTCTGCGCGTTGATGGCCTGGATCGCACCGTCGATGGCATGGCGGTAGAAGGTCACTTCCACGTCGAAGCGCTCCGACCACGATGCGTTGTTGCCGAACCACGGGCTCCACACGAAGCCGGTGCTGAAGCTGCGCGAGCGCTCCGGTTCCAGCTCGCGGTTACCGCCGGTGGTCACCGAGATCTGCGAATTGGCCTGCTGGAAGCCAGCCGGTACGCCCAGCGCGGCACAGTTTGCGGCGCTGCCACGCGGCGGCGTACCACCCAGGCCCACCGAGCAAGGATCGAACAGCTGCAGGTCGGCGCGCGCGGCCGAGCCGTACAGTTCGCCGATCGACGGCGCACGGAAGCCCTCGGCGTAGGTGGTGCGCAGCACGAAGTCGTCGGTCACCTGCCAGCGCAGGCCGTACTTGGGTGTGAACTCGCCACCGAAGGTGGAATAGTCCGAGTAGCGGCCAGCCAGGCTCAGGTCCAGCTTCTTGCCCAGCGGCGAGTCGGCGAAGATCGGAACGCTCAACTCCAGGTACGCTTCGTTGACATCATACGAACCGGACGTCGGCTGTGACGGCACGCCGTTGTAGTGGCCGATCACCGTCAGCGGATCAGGCTGGTACCAGCCCTTGTACTTGCGGTACTCGTAACCGCTGGCGAACGACACCGGACCGGCCGGCAGGGTGAACAGGTCGCTGGACAGGTTGGCGGTGAACAGGCTCAGCTCATTCTGGCTGCGATCACGCACCACCGGCTGGATCCACTTCAGCATGTCCGGGGTGATCGAGCCGACGCCGCCGAAGATGTTCAGCGGCACGCAGCCCGGCGTCGCCGCGCACACCGCAGGATCACCCAGCGCCATGTTGACGTTGTAGATGTTGTAGCTGCCGTAGTTGGTCTGCTCGGCCTTGTTCTTGCTGTACATGCCGTTGACGTCCCAGTACCAGCTGCGGTCGGCGGCATGGAAGTTGCCGACCAGGCCGGTGGCCACGTAGGTCGTGTTGACCTCCTGCTTGAACACGCGCGCGCCACCTTCGACCGGGCGGCGGCCGATCAGGCTCATGTTGCCCGAGGACACCAGGTCGAAGCCGAACGGGTTGTACGGGTTCAGGCGCGAGACCACGATGTTGTCGGCCAGCGGGTTGCCGGTGGCACCATCGGGCCCGAAGAACAGCGGTTCGGGGCCGGCCTGGTTGGTCGACTCGCGTCGGTTGCCCAGCGCCTTGATGTACCACTGCACGTTGTCGGTGATGTCGAAGCGGAACTGGCCGAACAGGCCCTTACGCTCGGACGGGGTCAACACCATGTTGTATTCGGCGAAGTTGAAGCGGTCGGCACTGGTGAAGCAGTGGTAATCGTCGGTGCGGTTGCAACCGGCGCTGCCGTCGTAGCGCGGGCTGCTGACGCCGGTGTTGGGCACGATGTCCTGCTCGGCACCGGTGTTGGGGTCGACGAAGGCGAAGCGGCCCTGTGGAATGCCGCCGCTGCCGAAGGCCAGGCCGGTGCCCGGGATCGGGAAGCGCGACTGCTCGCGGTCGCGGGCGAACACCGGGTCCTGCTTGGTCCAGCTGGCACCGAGGAACAGGCTGTAGCGATCACCACTCTTGCCCCACGCCAGGTCCACGCCCTTCTGCGTGCCGTCACCCTTGCTGTACTCACCGTAGTTCAGGGTCACCTGGCCGCCATCGAAGTCGCGGCGGGTGATGATGTTGACCACGCCGGCGATGGCATCGGAGCCGTACAGCGACGATGCACCGTCTTCCAGCACCTCGATGCGTTCGACGATGGCCAGCGGGATGGTGTTGAGGTCGGTGGCCGCACCGACGCCCGATGCGGACGACTCGTTCACCCAGCGGATGCCGTCGACCAGCACCAGCACGCGCTTGGCACCGAGGTGGCGCAGGTCGACCTGCGCCGAACCGGCACCCACGCCGCTGCCATCCGGCGGGAAGCCGAAGTTGCCGGACGAATTGAACTTGGCATTGAGCGCCGAACCGGAACCGGTGAGCTGCTGCAGCACCTCGCTGATCGAGTTCAGGCCGGTGCGTTCGATGTCGCCGCGGGTCAGGGTCTGGATCGGGACCTGGCCTTCGACCTCAGCGCGCTTGATGCGGGTACCGGTGACTTCCACCGCGTCGAGGTTGGTGGTGGATTGTGCAGCGGCACCCAAGGGTGCCAAGGCCATCACGCACAGCGTGACGGCAACCGCCAACGGGCGGTGGTGCAGGTGCTTCATTCGCTCTCTCTCCAAAGGAATGTCGGGACATGGACTGCCGCGCTCCCCCCTGCATGGCGGCAGCGTCTCCTTTGTAAACAAGCGGTAAAAATCACGGCGTGATGATCGACACTATTTCACGCGGAATTGACGCAATTGACGGCCATTTGCGACAAATGAGGGCCGTTTAGAACCGGACGGTACTGTTCACCGCCCTGCGCGTTGGTGCCGGCTGCGACAGCACGCGCCGAGATCCGCCACGGCTCATCAAGCGGACTTGTCGGTGCAGGCGCTAGTGGCCGGGCGCGTCGACGCGCAGCCCATGCTGGCTTACGGCCAGCAGCACGCGTGCCATGTCTCCGTAGTCGGTGTCGTCGGCGGTCGCCAGGTGCACCCAGGGGCGATGCTGCTGCGGCATCTGCTGCGCCTGCACCAGGTGCCGCTGCAACGCGGCAGCGTCCAGCGGCTGGCCATTCCAGAACACCGCCCCCGCTGCGTCGATGCGAAGGGTGATCGGCTGGGGGGAGGACGCCGGCCAGGGTGGGCACGAGGTGCGCTGCTGGAACGCCAGCAGGCCGGTTGCCTGCGCCATCGGCAGCGTGGTGATCACCAGCGCCAGCAGCACCAGCAACACATCCACCAGCGGTGCCAGGTTGGGAGCGGCCATCAGTGAGGTCGCGCGCTGTGTCCCGTATCGCATGCCACGTTCCCTCGCAGTAGGAGCGGCCTGCCGATGGCAGGCCGCCCGTTGCCGGACTCACCGCACGAAACTCACCGCACGAAGGCGATGCGCTCCATGCCGGTGGCCTCGGCGGCGGCCAGGATCCGCGCCATGCCTTCGTACTCGGCCGACGGATCGGTGGCGATGCGCAGCTCCGGCAGGTTGCCGGCATGTTCTCCGGCCTGCGCCTGCAGGCGCGCCTGCAGATCGCCGATGGCCATCGGCTGGCCGTCCCAGCTCAGCTGGTTCGACGCATCCAGGCGCAGCTCGATCGGCGGGGGTGGTTCGGGGCGATCGATCGTGCGATCGGTGGCCTGTGGCAACTGCACGGCAATCGGCCGGGCCACGATCGGCGCGGTCACGATGAAGATGATCAACAGCACCAGCATCACATCCACCAGTGGCGTGACATTGATATCCGCCAGCGGGCCGCTTCTTCCTGCGCTACTGAACGCCATGTGCCGCTCCCTGCAGCCGGGCCGTTCGCCCAAGGCCGACGTTACGACGCCTGCGACCCCGTGCGGCAGGGGCCTGTGCGGAATCATTCAGCTGTCGTTGCCGACGCCCGGCGTGCACGCAATGCGAAACTGAATTCAGCCATTGCCCGCTATGCTGCCCGCCATGACCCGACGCTCTTCGACCGCCCTGTCCCTGCTGCCCTTGGCCACCACGCTGCTGATCGGCTGCGCCAATGCCCAGTCCCTCGACGCCCAGAACGCGCAGCTGAAGGCCGCGATCGCAGCCGCCGAACGCGGCCAGTTCGATCCTGGCCAGGCCGCTGCGCTCAGCCGCCATCCGGCCTATGGCTGGCTGGAGTACGCCAACCTGCGCCGCAACATCGACACCGTCGATACCGCGCAGGCGCAGGCCTTCCTCAAGCGCTACGACGGCCAGGCCGTGGCCAACACTTTCCGCAGCGTGTGGCTGCCCTCGGTCGCACGCCGCCAGGACTGGCCGACCCTGCTGGCCAACTGGGCGCCCACCGACAACGCCGGCCTGCGCTGTGCGCAGCTGACCGCGCGCCAGGTGACGGGCAAGGTTGATCCGCAGTGGATCAGTGAAGCGCAGGACCTGTGGCGCAAGAACGGCAAGTCGCTGCCGGATGGCTGTGACGCCGTTTTCGCCGTGCTGCAGGCACAGGGTGGCCTGAGCGATGCCCTGCGTTGGGAACGCATCGATGCCGCCGCCGACGCGCAACAGCCGGCGGTGATGCGCAGCGCCGCGCGCGGCCTGCCCGCCACCGATCTGGCGCTGGCGAACAACTACGCTGCCTTTGTCGACAAGCCCAACGCCAGCGCATTGAACTGGCCGCGCAACGAGCGCAGCCGGCGCATCGCCACCGATGGCCTGGCCAAGCTGGCCAAGGCCGATCCCGGCGCTACCGAACAGCAGCTGCCGCAGTACGCCCAGGCCCTCGGCCTGAGTGCCGACCAGCAGGGCCAGGTGCTGTACCAGATTGCGCTGTGGACGGTGGCCTCCTACCTGCCCGATTCGGCGCGCCGCCTCAACGCGGTGCCCGAATCGGCGTATGACGAACGCCTGCACGAATGGCGCGTGCGCGAAGCGATGTCGCGCGGCGACTGGCCGGCGGCACTGACCGCGATCCGCAAGATGGCCAGCAAGCAGCGCAGCGACCCCCGCTGGCGCTACTTCGAAGGCCGCATGCTGGAGAAGACCGGCCAGGCCCAGCAGGCCCAGCCGCTGTTCCGCGATGCGGCACGTGCACCGACCTTCCACGGGTTCCTGGCCGCCGACAAGCTGCAGCAGGGCTATACCCTGTGCCCCTGGAAGCCGAATGACAGCGCGCAGGCGCAGGCGGTGATCGCGCGCGATCCGGCCATCCAGCGTGCGATGGCGCTGTACCAGATCGATCGCGCCGGTTGGGCCGTGGCGGAATGGAACAGCGCGCTGTCGCGCTTCGATGACACCCAGCGTCGCCTCGCCGTGCGTGTGGCGCAGGACAACGGCTGGTTCGACCGCGCCGTGTTCGCGCTCGGCAAGCAGCCGCAGGAACAGCGCCTGTACGACCTGCGCTTCCCGCTGCACCACGACGCCACCATCCGCCGCGAATCGGCGCGCAACGCGATCGATCCGGCCTGGGTGGCCGCGGAGATCCGCGCCGAGAGCACCTTCACCCCGCGCGCGCGCTCGCCTGCCAACGCCATGGGCCTGATGCAGGTGTTGCCGGCCACCGGTGCCGGCGTGGCCAAGTCGATCGGCCTGACCGGCTACGGCGGTGCCGACAGCCTGTACGACCCGGACACCAACATCGCCATCGGCACCGCCTACCTGCGCCAGCTGATGAACAAGTACGACGGCCTGCCGTACGTGACCATCGCCGCCTACAACGCCGGCCCGACCCCGACCGCGCGTTGGCAGGGCCAGCGCCCGGGCTTTGATCCGGACCTGTGGATCGAGACCATCAGCTACAAGGAAACCCGCGAGTACGTCGCCCGCGTGCTGGCCTTCAGCGTGATCTACGACTGGCGCCTCAATGGTGATGCGCTGCCTCTGAGCGACCGCCTGATGGGCCGCCTGGTGGACAAGCGCAAGAGCTTCAGCTGCGCCGCAAACGCCGACCAGGGCGGCGATTGATCGCAATGCGGTCGTGCCGGCCGCTGGCCGGCACGATCCGGTATCCACTCCCGGGGAGGGGAAGACAATGAGCCTGCTGGCCTGGATCGGGATATTCGCCGCCTGGAGCCTGCTCGCCACCTGGGTGCTGCGTTGGGGTGGCGCGGCCTGGATGGAAGGCTGGAAGTCGCTGGCTTTCGTCGACAGCTGGGGCAGCCTGTGGGACGAAGCGCAGATCAAGCTGTATTTCCTCTGCCTGTGGATCGTCTACGGCCTGTGGTTCCTGGCCGGCCTGTTCGTGCCGGAGTGGCGCGGTTTGCCGTGATGCCCCTGCATCGGTCGTGCCGGAACATCTGCGCCTGCCATGCGATCATCCCCCCATGAAGATCTATCTTGTCGGCGGCGCCGTACGCGACCGCCTGCTGCAGCGCCCTGCCGGCGACCGCGACTGGGTGGTGGTTGGCGCCACGCCCGCGCAGATGGAAGCGCAGGGCTACACCGCCGTCGGCCGCGATTTCCCGGTGTTCCTGCATCCGAAGACGGGTGAGGAATACGCGCTGGCGCGCACCGAGCGCAAATCCGGTCGTGGCTATCGCGGCTTCGTGGTCGATGCTGATCCAGCGGTGACGCTGGAAGAAGACCTGCAGCGGCGCGACTTCACCATCAACGCGATTGCCTGCGACGAAGACACCGGCGCGCTGATCGATCCCTATGGCGGTGTGCGCGACCTGGAACAGCGCGTGCTGCGCCACGTTGGCCCGGCCTTCGTCGAAGACCCGCTGCGTGTGCTGCGCGCGGCGCGCTTCATGGCGCGCTTCGCACCACTGGGCTTCACCGTCGCCGAAGAGACCCTGGCCTTGATGCGCGACGTTGCCGCCAGTGGCGAGCTGGACGCGCTGGTGCCGGAGCGCGTCTGGCAGGAACTGCGCAAAGCACTGGTCAGTGCCCAACCCTCCGCCTTCCTGCGTACGCTGCACGATGCGCATGCACTGGGCCCGATCCTGCCCGAACTGGAAGCACTGTACGGCGTACCGCAGCGTGCTGAATTCCACCCGGAAGTCGATACCGGCATCCACCAGGAAATGGTCAGCGACATGGCCGCGAAACTGGCGCCGGGTGATGACCTGGTCGGCTTCGCGGCCCTCACCCACGATCTCGGCAAGGGCCTGACCCCGCCGGAGGAATGGCCGCGCCACATCATGCATGAGCAGCGCGGCATCAAACCCCTGAAGGCTTTGTGCGCGCGGTTGAAGATTCCCTCCGAGCACCAGCAGCTGGCCGAAGCGGTGTGCCGCGAGCACTTGAACGTGCACCGCATCGACGAACTGCGCGATGCCACCGTGCTGGAACTGCTTGGCCGCTGTGATGCGCTGCGCCGGCCGGAACGCGTGGCCCGTATCGCGCTGTGTTGCGAGGCCGACAAGCGCGGCCGGCTCGGCTTCGAGGACGCCGACTACCCGCAGGGCGAAACGCTCAAGCGCCTGCACCAGGCGGCGCTGTCAGTGCAGGCCAGGGATCTGGATACCACCCATCTGAAGGGCCCGGCCATCGGCGAAGCGTTGGCCAAGGCGCGGGTGAAAGCCATCGCCGCCGCACGCTGAAGCACTTGGTAGTGCCGGCCGCTGGCCGGCAACCAGACAATCCCTGGATTCAGTGCGCCATGCCGCGGGTGATCGCCGCCGCACGCTGCTTCAGCTGGGCCACGGCATCGGGAATCATCTCCATGCCCACGTCCAGACCCGGGTTCAGCACCAGGCCGACGCCGTCGCCGATACCGGCCAGCAGCGCGTGCACCGCGATCGGCATGGCATGGGCGAACTGCGGCAGCTGCTCGTGCCACAGGCCAGCGCGCTCGGGGGCGGTGAACACCGCGAACATCGGCTCACCGCTCTCGCTGGTCAGCACCAGCGGCGAGATGCTCTCGTCCCAGGCGCCATCTTCACCAATGGCCTTGTCCAGCAGCACGAACGCCGTCGAGGTCAGCAGGCCGTCGAGGAACTGCGCTGCGGTCAGCGTGCCGTCCTGGGCCTGTAGCAGGCGCACCTCGAGGTCGTTGAGGGGTTCGAACGGGGTGTCGTGGTCCATGGTCGGTTCCGGTACGTGATTGCAGGGCAGACTTTAACAGGCCCGGTCCTCAACCGATGTATCCGTGCCGCCACAGCCATCCGGCCACCGCCAGCGCGGCGACCCCCACCAGCATCAACGGCAGGCCGAAGCGGTGCCGCCACGGGATCGGTACCCCGCCGAGCTGCTGGTCCATGGTCTCGGTATCCAGCACCCAGCCGTGCTCGCACCGGGTGCAGGCCAGTTCGTAGCGGCGCTGGTAGGTGAACCCAAACAGCAGGTCGATGCGCGCCATCTTGTAGCGCAGCTGCGGCGCGAACTCGGTTTCCGTCTGGCAGCGCAGGCAGTGGTGCGCTTCGGTGGGGCCGACGATCAGCACCCGTTCCTGTTGGCCGATCAGGATCATGTCCGGTTGCCCTGGCAGGCGGGCTGGGCCAGCAGCCAGGCTTGAGCGGCGGCCACAGTGGCGGCATCACCCTCGACCCGCTGGTCGGGTTCGATCTTCAAGCCATCGCCACGATCATTGCGGTCCCGCATCACGCTGGTGGTCAGCAGCAGGCGACTGCCGTCGGCAAGGGTGTGCACGACATTGCCGGTGGAGACACCCGCGGTCGGCTGGCCAAAACTCCGCGCCTGCGGGCGGCCACGCCACGCCAGCACCGAGGCCTCGCCCGAACTGCCGGTGCGGGGCCCGAACAGCACCGCCACCGGTGCGCCAGGCTGCCGCACTACATGGCCGGACTGGCCGAAGTCCAGCAGCGGCCTGCCCGCCAGCTGTACCGCAGTCGCCGTCAACGTCCAGCGCTGCGGTCCTTGCACGGTTTCGAACGAGCCGACGTCCTCGTTGTTCACCACCGAGGTGCGCAGCAGCGGGGCCATGCCCAGCAGCATCGGCCACATGGAGCCACCGCTGTTGTCCCGCAGGTCGACGATCCAGCCACAGCGCGCGCCGTCGTCCTTGCTGCGGATGACCTGCTGCCACCGCGCGGCACGCTGGATGTCCTGGCGGAATTTCTCCTGCGGCGTCGCGCCCGGCGTGGAGGCATAGCCCTCGATGACCACCCAGCCGATGCGCGCATCCACCGCATCAGCGGCCTTGGCCCGGTCCACGGCGGCGGCACCGGCCTGCTGCGCACGCGCGAGGGATTCGCGCTGGCGCTGGGTCGTGGTCCATGCACCATGGTGGCCGGTGCTGAGCGCAATGGCTTCGCGCAGAACGGCCAGCCGTTGCGCGGGGTCACCCTGCGCCGATTGCAGGCGTACGCGGGTGGCGGGCCAGTCCACCCGGTCGCGATACAGCGCCTGGCGTTCAAGCAGATTGAGGATCTCGGTCTGGGCCTCCGGCGAGGGCACCTCGACCGCGCCTGGCGTATCGGCCATGGCGCCGGTCGCCAGCAACACGAGCATCAGCGCGCCGATGCGACGCACTCCCTTGCGAACCTGCATGCGACGTTTCCTTGTCGTTGAATCAGGACCGCAGCATAACCGGGGCATGATCGCTTGCGCCACGCGCGAACTGTCGTATCTGACCCTGCCGCGACCTGCAGCAAAGCAGGCGCCAGGCGATCACAACATTGCAACTTTGCCCATGTCATCGCGGCGTACAACGCGCCAAGGAGGCCCCGTCGGCGCTTCCTGCGCTGGCCGGGATTGGCGTCCTGAATGAAGCTTTTCACGAGCGGGCTTGCAACGTCGTTGCCGGCCCGAACAATGCACCGTCCGTCGTTCTGCGGCGGGCGGTGCGTGGGGATCCCCGGATCCGCCGGCGTCATTCCTCGTGAAGAGCTTCACCGGCACGCCAACCCGCACCGCCCGCCACCTTGCATCCCGCAGGTGGCCCTGCCCTGTGAGGTTGCCGCCATGAACACGCCCTACCCCACCTATCCACGCCTGCATGCACTGCTCGGCGCAGCATTGCCCGGCCTGCAGCTGTCCACTACCGCCGCCGAAGCATTGGAAGATGCGCTCGCCGAAGCCAACGAACAGGCGCCGCCCTCCGCATTCTTCGCGCGGTTGCGTGGTATCGCGCACAACCACGCGGCCGATGGGCAGCCGTGGCGCGAGCGGCAACTCAGCGAGGCGCGCGGTCGGGACCTGGCCGAGGCGACGCGTTGCCTTGCCGCATTGTCCGCCTGCGGCGGTGTGTTGCTGGCCGCGCAGTCGGCGCGCGAGATGGAGGATGCGGCGGCGCAGTGTCCACCGCAGGTGGAGGAAGGCCTGCTGCACGCGGTGGTGGTGCTGGCCGATCATGCCGGGGCGCTGGTGGAGTCCGATACACACGCCATTGTGTTGTAGAGCCGAGCACATGCTCGGCTGCGTGGAGGTCGCAGTGTCGGTGGGTTCTGTGCCGACCAAGGTCGGCACCTACCAGAGCAGCGTCGTGGCGTCGGTGGGGTTCTGTGCCGACCAAGGTCGGCACCTACCAGAGCGGGCCATGACATCCGTAACGCGCACTACCAGTCCGCGCGCAGGCCGATGTTGCCTTCGATGATGCGGCGCTTCTCGTTGCGGTCGCCGCCCAGCTCGCGCGTGTAGTCGGCCACGGCGTACGCACTGATGGTGCGGTTGAAGCGACCGACCACACCCACACCAGCTTCCAGCGCGCGTGAGCGCTGCGAATTGACGATCACGTCGTCGTCGAAGCGGATGCGGTCTTCACCGGAACCGCCATGCCAGTAGTTGAGCTTGAAGTACGGCTGCCAGCCGTTGTCAGCCAGCTGGTAATCGCCGGCAAGACGCAGGCCGACGCGGCCGGTCCAGGCGTTGTCGTTGTCGAAGCGCACGCTCGACACGTCATCGCGGCGGTCGTCCAGCGCGGTGCGTTGCCAGATCACCTGCACCTGCGGTTCCAGCCACCATGCGGACTGGCCGAAGCGCAGCAGCGGCTTGCCGGCCTCCACCGACACGCTGGTGCCGTCGCCGCTCAGGCCGAAGCCGAGCCCGCGCGAGGAACGCACGCGGCCGTCGTAGCGGCTCTGCATCGCCACGGCGTCGATGTAGCCCCCACTGCTGTCGGTGAACGTCCAGTACAGGCCGACGTGCTTGTCGTCCAGCCGGTTCTGGCCCACCTGTACGTTCTCCCAGCCCAGTGCCAGGCCGGTGGTCTTGCCCTGCGCGCGGGTGCGGCCGACGAACACGCCGATCTGGTTGCGATGGTTGTCGGAGGCAGCGGCCCACACGTCGAGGCCGGCCTGCAGGCCCATCACATCGCCATCAAAGCCGGGCTGTGCATCGCCCTTCCAGTGAATCTCGCTGCTCTGCCCCACCAACCGGCCCCACGCGGTGCGGAATGCGCCCTGGTTGTACAGCAGGCGTTGTTCGCCCTGCCGCTCGTGGAACGTGCCGAGACTGGCCAGCGAAGTCTCGCGCAGCAGCGGTGGCACCACGGTGTAGGCGGCGGCCTCCACGCGGTACAGCGGTACCACCGCGCCTTCAGCCGGGCGCGCACCTGGCGTCGGCGGGGTACCGGTACCGGGCAGCGCACCGCCGGCCACCGGCACGTCCGGCACCGCCGGGTCGCTGGGTGGCGACACCGGCGCCGGTTCCGGTGGCGGCGGTGGCGGAGCGGTCTCGCCCGCGGTCAGGTCCGGATCGGTGGCGCCTTCCGGCGGCGGCGGCGGTGCCGGAGTGATCGGTGGTGGTGGTGCCACCGGCGGCGTCAGTGGCGGTGGCGTGGCGCTGCCACCGCCGTTGGGGGCCGGTGTTGGTCCGGTCACCAGTGTCGAGCGCAGGTACCAGTTTTCGCTGGTGCCGGCACTGACACCGCCCTTGAACAGGAAGTATTCGTAGGCACCCGCCGCAACCGGCGCGAACAGCGAAAACGCGCCCGGTGCGGTGCGCCCCCCATTCAACGCCTGGACCACCAGGATGCCATCGGCCAGCGTAGCCGCACCGCTGCCGCCGGCGTTGAGCACGCCGATGCCGGTAGTACCCGTTGCGGTACCGCCATCGATCACCAGGCGGTCGCTGGTGGAATTGTCCGCGCCCAGCACGGTGCGCAGGTACAGGCCACCGCCGTCGCCGCGATAATTGCCACGCACGGTGAACACGTCGCCCGCGCCGGTACCGGTCAGGTCGATGCGCCCGGCGTTGACCATCTCCACCAGTGCGCCACTGTTGAACGGGCGGATGGCATGCCCCCCACTGCCCGCGTAGACGGTACTGGTGTCGTCCACGGTGAGCGTGCCGGTGCCGGTTCCGCTGTCGCCCAGCACCAGGTCACCATCGAAGGTCAGTTCGGTGCTGTTGGCCAGGCTGATCGTCTCCCAGTTCTGGAAACGGCCCACGCCTGCGCTCTTGACGTTGCTGAGGTTTAGCTGGTCGATGCCACTGCCACCGTCGAACAGCGGCACCGCACCGAGGTTGCCCTGGTTGAGGTTGCTGAGGTTGGCCACGTCGTTGTCCGGGCCCATGTCGATCGCGCCGTAGACAATGCCACCACCCTCCCAGTTGAAGGTGTCATTGCCGGTACTGAGCAGTACCTGCCCGCGCACGGTGCCGTCGGTGATGGTCACGCTGTCGTTGCCGCCGCTGACGCTGATGTTGCCGCCGATATAGGCCGTGCCCGAGATGATGATGGTGTCGGTGTCGAAGCCGGTCACCACGTTGCCATCCACGGTACCGCCGGACTGGTCCCACAGGTTCTTGTCCAGCTTCATGTTGACGCGGCCGATGCGGCCAGCAGTCATCCAGGCCTGGTCGCCATCCTCGAACGCGCCGATGATGCGGCCACCGCTCATGCGGAACGTATCGATGTTGTCGCCCTGCTGCAGCGCGCCGATCGTGCCGCCACTCATGATGAAATCATCGCGGCCACTGCCCTGCGCCACCACGCCGGTGACGGTGCCGCCAGTGACGGTCATCTGGTCATCGCCGCTGCCCTGGTCGACGCTGTCGATGGTGCCATTGCTCAGCAGCAACACATCATTGCCATCCCCCTGCAGGACACCGCCGCTGATGCTGCCGGCCTGCATCTCGAGGCGGTCGTTGCCCGCATCGAACTGTACGCCGGTACGCCCACTGATCGTTCCGCGGTTGACCAGCACGCTGTCGTCCGCGCCGATGAACTGCAGCGCGGTGTTGTTGCCGGTGCTGATGCTGCCCGAATTTTCGACACGGCTGCCGCCACCGAGCTGGACCGCCACACCGCCCACCGAACTGATCGTGCCCAGATTGGACAACAGGTGGCCACCCGCGCCGACAAGTGAAATCGCGCTGCTGCCACCGCTCTGCTGCAGTTGTGCCGTGTTGGCGACATTGACGGTGATGCCGGCCGCGCCATTGGCGATGATGGGAACCGTCTGCGGGTTCGGCGCATTGGCATCGCAGGTGACCATCTGGCCGGCGACAGGAGCGGCGCTGTCACAGCCTGCCCAGGCGACGCTGGCGGTCAACAGCAGGGCGGACGGAACAGCCAGGGCCTGAAGCATGGAAACAGTGAGGCGGCGCGGACGCACTGCGCGCGGGACGGCACGGGACATACAGCACTCCTGGACAGGGGATCAGGAACTGCGGATATGCGGGACTGCGAGCGCAGTCTGCGTCATGGTGAACGGTTTCGACGAATGAAATTGCGTGCGGGAAATCACAGTTCGGATGCGAACCTGATCGGGCCTCACTTCGCTTCTACATGCCTGAAATTATTCAGCTTTGCTGTGATCACGGGCCACGCGGAAAGCATCCACGCATGGCGTGGCTCTACTGCCCTCTGCCTGGTAGATCCACGCCATGCGTGGATGCGACCGCCAACACACCCGGTTGATACACCCCATTCACCGATGAAACACATCGCACAGTAGATCCACGCCATGCGTGGATGAGGTGCCCTCCCGGGAAGGGTCAGAACCCCTTCCTGCGAAAAGGGACCCGACTCCGTGCCGTCAGATCTTCAGATAGATCTTCCGCCGGTCCAGCCACCACGCCACGCCCCACCACAGCGCGACGAACGCCAGCGCCTGCAGCATCGACGCCAGCTCAAGCGCCTGCGGCATCGCGGTGGCCAGCTGCTGCCAGATCCAGCCCCAGGCGCCGCTGGCCATCAGCACCACCGACATTATCGATGCACCCAGATACGCGGTGATCGCGTTGACACCGAAGCGCCGGCCCAGCGCCGGCCAACCCTTCTGGTCGATCAACACATGGCCCAGCCATAGCGCCAGCGCGGCCAGGCCGCCGGTCCACAGCACGTAGCTGGGCGTCCACAGTTGCTTGTTCAACGGCAGCACCACGGCCAGCAGCAGGCCCAGCGCGGCAGTCACCGCACCCAGCCCCGCCAGCGCCGCGGCACGCCCGCTGCGCAGCAGTCCTCCGGCCAACAGGCCAAGCACGGTACTGGCCAGCGCACCCAGCGTGCTCAGCAATCCTTCCGGGTCGTGGCCCAGCCCGGTATCGGCCTGCCACTGGTAGATCCAGGGGGCGAACAGCGTGGTGTCCAGGCGGCTGGCCGGGTTGGTCCACGGCGCCAGGTCGCCGACGCCCAGCAACAGCACGGTGTAGCCCACCAACAGCGTGACCAGCACGCCGGCCTGCACGCGCGGCCGCGCATACACCGCCAGAACACCTACCAAAGCTGCGCATACCGCGATCCGTTGCAGCACGCCCCAGATGCGGAAGTGATGGGTATGCAGCGCCCACCAGATCAGCAGGTGCAGCAGCGCACCGGCCACCAGGATGCGCAGCGCGCGTTCCAGCACGCCGCGCGCCAATGCCGGTCGCGCCGCCGCATCCCGCGCGCGCGGTGCCACGCTGAAGGCCATCGACACGCCCACCAGGAACAGGAAGAACGGGAACACCAGGTCGGTGGGCGTGCAGCCATGCCATTCCGAATGGCGCAGCGGTGCGAACACTGCACTCCAGTCACCCGGGTTGTTGACCAGCAGCATCGCCGCCACGGTGATGCCGCGCAGGGCATCGATCGAGCCCAGGCGGCGCGGCGGCATACTTCCCTTCAAGGGATCGGCCATCAGGCGGCCTCGTACTGTCCGGCAATCCAGGTGCCACGCACCTGCAGGGCGTCATCCAGCAGGACCAGGTCGGCTTGGTAGCCCTCGGCGATGTGGCCGAGGCGGTCGTCGACGTTGAGGAACTGCGCCGGATAGGTCGAGGCCATGCGCGCCGCTTCGGCCAGCGGTTGGCCCAGCAGCTGCACGGTATTGCGCACGGCGGTGGCCATGTCCAGTGCAGAACCGGCCAGCGAACCGGCAGCATTGCGCACCACGCCATCGATGGCGGTGATGGTTTCGCCATACAGCACATAGCTGGGATCGTCGGCGCCGACCGGCGGCATCGCATCGGTCACCAGCAGCAGGCGGCCGCGCGGCTTGGCCGCCAGCGCCACGCGCAGGCTGGCCGGGTGCACATGCACGCCATCGACAATGATGCCGATCCAGCTGTCGCGGTCTTCCAGCGCAGCGCCCACCGCACCGGGCTCACGGCCCTGCAGCGGTGACATCGCGTTGTACAGATGGGTGAAGCCACGCACGCCGGCATCCAGACCGGCACGAATCTCTTCGTACGTGCCAGCGGTGTGGCCAGCAGCAACGATCACGCCACGTTCGACCAGCGCGCGGATGGTTTCCAGCGGCACACGTTCCGGTGCCAGCGTCAGCAGGGTCACGCCGTTGTCCAGCGACGCGGCGAGCGCGATCTCATCCTCGTCCGGCACGCGGAACTTGCTGGCATCGTGCGTGCCCTTGCGTGCCGGGGCGATGTACGGCCCTTCCAGATGGATGCCAATCACGCCCGGCACGCCCTGCGCGATCGCCTCGCGCATCGCACCGATCGCCTCGCGCATCACGCCCACGTCATCGCTGATCAGCGTGGGCAGCATCGCGGTGGTGCCGAAGCGACGATGCGCCTGCGCAATGGTACGCAGCGAGGCGACATCGGGCGTGTTGTTGAACAGCGCGCCGCCGCCACCATTGACCTGCACGTCGATGAAGCCCGGCAGCAACCAGCCGCCACCCAGGTCCACCTGCTCGGCCGCGTGGCCCAGCTGCGGTGCGGCATCAGGCAGCATCGCGCTGATGCGACCGTCCTCGATCACCACCGCCAGATCGTCGCGGAACTCATCGCCGGCGAGAATGCGGGCGTTGCGCAGCACCGTTGCCATCACACCGTCTCCGTAACCTTGTTCAGATGCGGCGGCAGATCCGGATTGAAGCCACGACGCAGCGCCAACGCGTTGATCGCGCGATAGAAGCTCTGCACGGTCAGCAGCGGTGCGCACAGCGGGTGCGGCGCGGCGGCCACCGGCAGGTTGCCGCCGGCACCGGCCATCCATACCTGCGCACCGCGTGCGGTGAATTCATCGACCACCGCACGCGTGCCGGCGCCGGTTTCGTCCGGCTGGGCGAAAGCCAGCACCGGGAAACCGCGATCGACCAGCGCCATCGGGCCGTGCTTGACCTCGGCCGAGCTGTAGGCTTCGGCGTGCAGGCTGCAGGTTTCCTTGAACTTCAGCGCCGCTTCCTGCGCCGCACCCAGGCCCAGGCCGCGGCCGAGCACGAACAGGTTGGTGGCATCGACCAGGCCTTCGGTCACTGCGCTCCAGTCGCACTGCCAGGCCTCACGCATCGCGTCCGGCAGCAGGTCCAGCGCTGCTCGCAGGCTGCTGTCCTGTTTCCAGTAGGCGGCCAGCTGCAGCAGTGCGGCCAGCGAGGCCAGGTAACTCTTGGTCGCCGCCACGCTCTTTTCGGCACCGGCATGCAGCGGAATGACCGTGTCGGCCAGCTGCGCCAGCGGCGAATCCTCGACGTTGACCAGCGCGATCACGCGCGCGCCGGCGGCCTTGGCTGCCTCGGCGTTGCGCAGCAGGTCCGGGCTCTTGCCCGACTGCGAAATGACGATGAACAGTGCACCGCGCAACTGCAGCGGTGCGGCATAGACCGAGCCCACCGACGGCGAGGCCGAGGCAACCACCAGGCCCAGCTGGGTTTCCAGCAGGTACTTGCCATAGGTGGCGGCATGGTCGGAGCTGCCGCGTGCGCAGGTGACCACGAACGGCGGCGGCGCGGCGCGCAGGCTGGCGGCCAGGGTTTCCATGGTGGCGTGGTTGCGCGAGAACTGGCGGGCAACCACGTCGGCCGCTTCAGCGGCCTCGGCGAACATCAGGGTAGCGGTGGGGTCTGACAGCGACATGGCAGGCTCAGGCAGGATCGGAAGAAAGGGGGCGTGCGCCGGCCGGGCGCATCGGCGCGGTCGAACCGCGCACCACCAGCTGCGGCACGAAGCCCTGGTTGTGCAGCGGTGCCGGCGCATCGTCGTAGGCGTCGCTGCGCAGCTGCGCGATCAGCAGGCGCGCGGCATGGCGGGCGATGTCCTCGGTGGCCTGCTTGGCGGTGGTCAGCGGCGGCCACGACTGGCGCGAGAACGGGCTGTCCTCGAAACCGGCAATGGACAGGTCGTAGGGCACGTTCATGCCGGCCGACTTGGCAGCGGCCAGCACGCCGGCAGCGATTTCGTCGTTGGAACCGAAGATGGCGGTGGGCGGCTCGCGCAGCGCCAGCAGGCGGCGCGCGCCGCGGAAACCATCGTCGAAGGTGTAGTCGCCCTGCACCACCAGATGCTTGTCCACGGTCATGCCGTAGTCCTTCAGCGCGGCTTCGTAACCGGCATAGCGCTCGCCCGAGGAGCGGTGCGAGATGCCGCCCCAGAGGAAGCCGATGCGCTGGTGGCCCAGCTGGATCAGGTGCTCGGTGATCTCGTAGGCGGCCTCGCGGTCGTCGACGAATACGCAGGCACCGTCGGCCGGGTCTTCGGTGGCCGCAATGATGCGCACCAGCTTGATGCCGCGCGCGGTCAGCGCCTGGATCAGGTCGCGGCGTTCGGACATCGGCGCGGTCAGCACCAGCCCGGCCAGGCGCGAGCGCTGCACCCAGTCGGCGAGTTCATCAGCCAGCAGCGGCGAGCTGGAATCGCAGGGATGGATCTGCAGGCCGAAACCGGTCTCGCGGCAGGCGGCCAGCACGCCGTTCTGCACGCCGATGATGTGGTACGGGTTCGGGTTGTCGTAGACCAGCCCGATCACGAAGGTGGTGCCGCTGCGCAGGTTGCGCGCGGACGGATCGGGCTCGTAATCGAGCTCGGCGATGGCACGCAGTACCCGCGCACGGGTGGCCTGCATCACCGAAGGCTCGTTGTTGATCACCCGCGAGACCGTCTTCAGCGAGACCTTGGCCTTCTCCGCAACGTCCTTGATGGTCGCTCTGCGCATGGGTTTTCCCTGGGGTTGGCTGCCGTCCATCATCGCCGATCAGGCCTTGTCCTGCGGCAGGCCGGCGCGATGGCCGATCACCGAGTAGAACAGGATGTACAGGTAGCAGGGCACCATCAGCAGCACGAACACCAGCTGGAAGTCGATGTGCTGCTTGAGCACGGCGAACAGCTGCGGAATGATCGCGCCGCCGGCGATGCCCATCACCAGCAGCGCCGAGCCGGTCTCGGTGAAGCGGCCCAGGCCGCGGATCGCCAGCGGGAAGATCGCCGGCCACATCATGGCGTTGGCGAAGCCCAGCAGGGCCACGAAGGCCACCGATACGTAGCCGTGGGTGGCCCAGGCGCCGAGGCAGAACACCACGCCCAGCACGGCGGAGAAGGTCAGGTAGCGCGACTGCGACACCACGTTGGGAATCACCAGCAGGCCGACCACGTAGCCGATGAGCATGGCGAACAGCGTGAATGCCGTGAACATCTTGGTCTGGTCCAGTGGCAGGTCGAAGCCGTGGCCGTAGGTACCGATCGCATCGCCGGCCATCACCTCCACGCCCACGTAGACGAACAGGCACAGCACGCCCAGCCACAGGTGCGGGAACTGGAAGATGCTGCGCCGTTCGGCGGCGCCGGCCGCGACCGGCGTGGCATTGGCTTCGGACGACTTGATTTCCGGCAGCGGCGAGAACAGCACGGCCACCGCCAGCAGCACCAGCAGGCCGGCCATGGCCAGGTACGGCGCGTGGATCTTGGCGGCGAACTCGTTGAGCAGCTGTGCCTTGGTGGCCTCATCGGCGGCGGCGACCGTCGCCGAGAGATCGCCGATGCCATGCAGCACCACGGTACCGATCACGATCGGCGCCAGGATGCCGGCGATCTTGTTGCAGATGCCCATCAGCGCGATGCGGCGTGCCGCCGTCTCGATCGGGCCGAGGATGGAGATATAGGGGTTGATCGCGGTCTGCAGCAGGGCCAGGCCGCTGCCGATCACGAACAGGCCGCCGAGCGCACCCGGGTACCAGCGCTGGGTGGCGAATTCACCGAACAACGCGGCACCACCGGCCATCACCAGCAGGCTCAGGCTCAGGCCCTTCTTCATGCCGGTGCGGCGCAGGATCCATGAGGCCGGCAGGGCGAGGAAGAAGTAGGACAGGTAGAACACCATCAGCACCAGGAAGGCGCCGACCTCGCTGAGCTCGAAGGCGAGCTTGACGAAGGTGATCAACGGGCCGTTGAGCCAGGTGAAGAAGCCGATCAGGAAGAACAACACGCCAACGATGGCGATGGAGGTGGCCACGTTCGGGCGCGCGCTTGCAGCGGGGACGGCGGACATCAGGAGGGCTCCTGCGGCGACGGCCGCAGAACGCGGCGTCGGAGAGTGGCTGGGAACAACGTTGTCACATTCTTTCGATGGACAACGGCGGTTTGTCAACTTCCCTGCACGCCCCCGTGAACCTCGTGCTGCACTGCGCAAGTCGATTGCGGTGCTCCGCGCTGAATGCGTGACAGGCCTAGAGCCCCATGCAGCAAAGGTTCCCGCATGAAACCCGCGCTCACGCCATGTAAACGTTTACCGCATGTCGTATTCGTTGCGGCGCAGCAACGAAAGTGTCACGAACTCGTTGACATCGTTGTCAACGCGGTTACAGACTCCGCCCCAATCGCCGCCCCCGATCCTGGGGCCGGCCCCACCTGCAGCAGGAGCCCGCGTGACCGCCAGCCACCCCGCCCCCTCGCATGTCCTGTCCCGCGTCGCGCCCTCGTTCCTGGCCGCGGACGTCGGTGGCACCCATGTGCGCGTGGCCCGGGTCCAGGCCAGCGGTGACACCGCCCATCCGGTGCAGGTGCTGGAATACCGCAAGTACCGCAACGCCGACCATGCCGGCCTCAGCGCAATCCTGTCCGACTTCCTCGGCGAGGGCCCGCGGCCCACGCATTGCGTGGTCGCCAGCGCCGGCTACGCCCGCGAGGACGGCACGGTGATCACCGCCAACCTGCCGTGGCCGCTGTCGGCACGCCAGGTGGAGGCCGATGTCGGCCTGCAGCGGGTCTACATCGTCAACGACTTCGAAGCGGTGGCCTATGCCGCCGCGCAGGTGGACGCCAGTGGCGTGCTGCATCTGTGCGGGCCGGACACCGCTGCGCGTGGCCCGACCTTGGTGGTCGGTCCCGGCACCGGCCTCGGCGCCGCGCTGTGGATTCCCACTGCGCATGGCCCGGTGGTGCTTCCCACCGAAGCCGGCCAGCCGACCCTCGCCGCCAGCACCGAACTGGAAATGGCCATCGTCCGCCACATGCAGCGCGACCGCGCCCATGTGTCGATCGAACATGCGATCTCCGGCCCGGGCCTGATGAACCTGTACCGCGCGGTGTGCGCGCTGCAGGGGCAGGCACCGACGCTGGCCAGCCCTGATGCGGTCACCGCCGCCGCCATGGCCGATACCGATGCGCACGCGCGCCAGGCGCTGGATGTGTTCTGCGGCCTGCTCGGCAGCACCATCGGCGACATGGCCCTGTTCTATGGTGCCCACGGTGGCGTCTACCTGGCCGGCGGCATCCTGCCGCAGATCCGCGAATACCTGCACGCCAGCACGTTCGTCGAACGCTACCTGCAGAAGGGGCCGATGGGCGAAGCGCTGGCACGCATCCCGGTAAAGGTCGTCGAGCACGGCCAGCTGGGCGTAGTCGGCGCTGCCAGCTGGTACCTGCAGCAGTCGGCCGCCTGACACCGCAACAGGCTTCAACGCAATCGCAGCACGCAGTACGTGGCACGCCAACGCACGGGACTTCGCCGCCGCCCCGCGCATGTCATCGCAACCGTAACCGAACACCGCCGCCGGCATCCAATCGAGTGATGAGGAGAGACATCATGAATACCCGCAAGACCCTGCTTTCGGCCGCCATCGTCAGCTGCATCGCCTTCAGTGCCCACGCGCAGCAGGCCACCCAGACCGCCACCGACCTGGACACCGTGACTGTCACGGGCATCCGTGGTTCGATGGAAAAGTCGCTGGACACCAAGCGCGAAGCCAATGCGCGCGTGGAAGTGGTTACTGCCGAGGACGTGGGCAAGCTGCCGGCGCACAACGTCGCCGACACCCTGCAGCGCCTGCCGGGCGTCAACATCAGCTCGTCCAGCGCCGATGAAGGCGGCTTCGACGAAGCCGACCGTGTCAGCCTGCGCGGCACCAGCCCGAGCCTGACCCAGACCCTGATCAACGGCCATACCGTCGGCTCGGCCGACTGGTTCGTGCTCAGCCAGGGCAACAATGTCGGCCGCAGCGTCAGCTACTCGCTGCTGCCGTCGGAACTGGTCAGCTCGGTGGAAGTGAACAAGTCCTCGCAGGCCAAGCTGCAGGACGGCGGCACCACCGGTACCGTCAACATCATCACCCGCAAGCCGCTGGAGTTCTCCAAGCAGTTCACCGCTGAAGGCTCGATCGGCATGGTGCGCTCGGACCAGGCCAAGTCGAACGACCCGCAGTATTCGGCACTGTTCAACTACAAGAACGACGAAGGCACCTTCGGCGTGATGGTGCAGGGCTTCAGCCAGAAGCGCGAACTGCGCCGTGAAGCGCAGGAAATCCCGGGTGGCTTCTTCAAGATCGGCGCAGACGATCCGGTCGCCAAGACCAATCCGGACCTGATCGGCGTCAATGTCCCGGGCCTGCTGGGTTCGACCCTGTTCGAACAGACCCGTGAGCGCAAGGGTGGCCTGGTCTCGCTGCAGTTCAAGCCGAGCGACAGCCTCACCCTGGGCCTGAATGGTTTCAGCTCCGAGCTGAAGGCAAACAACTACAACCGCAACTTCATGATGTTCGGCAACAGCTTCGCCAAGTCGCAGGCGCCGGATCCGGGCTACGTGGTCAAGGATGGCGTGCTGACCAACGCCAACTACAAGGGCGTGCCGGGCACCAACTATGCGGTGTACGACATGATCTACCGCGAGTCGAAGGCCAAGTCGAGCTATGTCACCTTCGATGCCGACTGGCAGATCAACGACAGCCTGACCGCCAAGTTCCAGGCCGGCAGCACCAAGGGCACCGGCGAGACGCCGCGCCAGTACATCGCCGAGGTCACCCTGGCCAACGGCGGCGGCGCCAGCTGGGCCACCCACGGCAATGGCTCGCCGATCGACTGGAATGTCGGCGGCGATATCTCGCCCAACGGCGTGACCAGCTTCGGCACCTGGGGCAACCAGCAGGTCACCGCCGAAGACAAGGAGAAGTGGGCCACGCTCGACTTCAACCAGTACTTCAATGATGGCGGCGTGCTGAGCTCGATCGACTTCGGCCTGCGTTTCGCCGACCACAAGCGCGAAGCACTGTCGCCGGAAGGTGCAACCCCGGGTGACATCTGGAGCGCGCTGAAGAACGGTGCGACGGCCAACTATCCCAGCGGCTTCGCCGGTGACATCGGCGGCACCTTCCCGCGCAACCTCTGGTACTTCACCCCGGGCGCGCTGAAGGACGCGGTGACCAACAATTCCACCTGGCTGGCCGGCAATGATGGCCCGACCGGTCGCCACAACTACGGCGCCGAGTGGAAGGTGAAGGAGAAGAACTTCGCCGGCTACGTGCAGGCCAACTTCCGCGGCGACTGGTGGAGCGGCAACGTCGGCCTGCGCTACGTCAACATCAAGCAGGACATCGACACCTACAACGCGGTCAGCAAGGCCGCCGATGCCGATGTCAGCAGCCTGTTCGGCATGTGGGAGCGCCTGGCCTTCCAGAACAAGCGCAACCGTGTGCTGCCCAGCGCCAACATCAAGTTCGACCTGGACGACTCGCTGGTACTGCGCGTCGCCGCTTCGCAGACCCAGACCCTGCCGGATTACTCGGCACTGGGCGCCTCCTCGTACGGTTCGGACCTGAACCGCACCGGCGGCGGCGGCAATCCGAACCTCAAGCCGACCCTGTCGACCAACCTGGATGCCAACCTGGAGTGGTACTTCATGCCGCGCGGCCTGCTGTCGGTGGGCGCATACCACATGAACCTGAAGGACTACATCGCCTTCGACGTGGTCTCGCGCCAGCTGTACAGCGAACTGACCAACCAGCTTGAGACCTACCAGATCTCCACCCCGATCAATGCCGACGGCAAGGTCACCGGCGTGGAAGTGGCCTACGAGCAGCCGATCGGCGAATACTTCGGCATCAATGCCAACTACACCTACGCCAACGGCACCACCTCGCACACCTGGTCGGATGGTTCGCACAACCTTCTGGGCACCTCGAAGAACACCTACAACGTGGGTGCCTACTTCGAGAACGAGCGCTTTGGTGCCCGCGTCAGCTACACCCGCCGTTCCTCGTTCCTGATCAGCCTGTCGGGCACCAACCCGTACTACCAGGATGACTTCGGCACGCTGTCGGCGTCGCTGAGCTACAAGGCCACCGACTGGCTGAGCATCAGCCTGGATGGCCTGAACCTCAACAACCCGACCTACAAGTACTACCAGACCGCGGCCATCCCGACCTCGTTCTACAGCAACGGTCGCCAGTACTACCTCAACTTCCGCTTCAAGTACTGATCCAGCGGCGGCAACATCGCCGAGTCGTGCACGCACGCCGGGCCTGGGTCATTCCGGGCCCGGCGTTTTTCATGTATAGCGTTCATCGCACCGTTCCAAGGAGTCGTTCCGATGGTCAAGCCTTCCCGCGCCCGGATGCGCAGCGCGCTGCTGCTGGGCAGCCTGCTCGCTCTGCTGCCAGCACTGCCCGCACTCGCCGCCGATCCCACGCCGGCCGCTGAAGCACCGGGTCCGCAGCTGCGTGCCGGCAGCCTGATGCTGATTCCCGCCCCGGCCACCGTGCAGCCCGGCCAGGGCAGCGGCATCACCGTGCGCGCCGATACCGTGCTGCACGCTGAAGGCGAGGCCGCACAGCGGGTCGCCACGCAGTTCGCCGACCTGCTGGCGCGCAGCGGCGGGCCACGCCTGGCACTGGCCAAGGGCAAGACTGCATCAAGGAGCGGCGGCATCCGTTTCGAGATCGTCCCGACCTTCCGCGACAGCGGCGAGGGCTACACGCTGGAAAGCACCGCGCAGGGCGTGCTGGTGCAGGCCGGCAACGAAACCGGCCTGTTCTATGGCGCGACCACGCTCGCCCAGCTCGCCACCGGCGGCAGCAACGGCGTGCTGCCAGCGGTGCAGATCCAGGATGCGCCACGCTTCAGCTGGCGCGGTTTCATGCTCGACTCGGCACGGCATTTCCAGAGCCTGGACGAGATCAAGCGCGTGCTCGACGCAATGGCTGCGCACAAGCTCAATACCTTCCACTGGCATCTCACCGATGACCAGGGCTGGCGCATGGAGATCAAGCGCTACCCGAAGCTGACCGAAGTGGGCAGCTGCCGCCTGCCGGCCGGCGACGGTGGCATCGATCCGGCCAGCGGCCAGAAACATCCGTACTGCGGCTTCTACACGCAGGACCAGATCCGCGAGGTGATCGCCTATGCCGCGAAGCTGCATATCCAGGTGATTCCGGAAATCGATGTGCCGGGGCACGCGACCGCAGCGATCGCCGCGTACCCCGAGCTGGGTTCGATCAACACCCCGCTGAAGCCGATCAGCGAATGGGGCGTGTTCCCGAACCTGTTCAACGTGGAAGACAGCACCGTCACCTTCCTCGAGAACGTGCTGGAGGAAGTGATCGAACTGTTCCCGGCCAAGTACGTGCACGTGGGCGGCGACGAGGCGGTCAAGGACCAGTGGGAAGCCTCGAAGCAGGTGCAGCAGCGCATGCGTGCACTGGGCATCAAGAATGAAATGGCCATGCAGAGCCACATCATCAAGCGCCTGGAGACGTTCCTGGAGGAACACGACCGGCGCCTGATCGGCTGGGATGAGATCCTCGAAGGCGGTCTGCCGCCGCAGGCCACGGTGATGTCGTGGCAGGGCACCGAAGGCGGCCTGGCGGCGGCCAGCGCCGGGCATGACGTGATCATGTCGCCGGTCGGTTACCTCTATCTGGATTACCTGCAGACGGCCTCGCCGAATGAACCGCCGGGCCGCCCGACCCAGGTCAACCTCGGCAAGCTCTACAACTTCGAGCCGGTGCCGGCCGAACTGGCCACCGACAAGCGCGGCCACATCCTCGGCCTGCAGGCCAACATGTTCACCGAGCACACGCGCAGCTATGCACGCCTGCAGCACAACCTGTTCCCGCGCCTGGCCGCAGTGGCCGAGACCGGCTGGAGCACGCCGGAACATCGCGATTTCCGCGATTTCCTCGCACGCCTGCCGGCCCAGCTGCAGCGCTACCGCGCCTGGGGCCTGGCCTACGCGCAGACCCCGTTCGAAGTGGGCGTGGACTACACCGACAGCCGTGCGGCCAACACGGTGACTGTGTCGCTGGCCAACCCGCTGGGCTATGAAGTGCGCTACAGCACCGATGGCCAGCCGGTGACCGCGCAATCACCGCTGTACCAGCAACCGCTGACCGCGACGCTGCCGACCACCGTGCAGGCCGCCGCGTTCTACCAGGGCCAGATGCTGGCCGCGAAGCCGAGCATCGCCGCGTTCACCGCGCAGTCGCTGCTCAGCCGCCGCAGTGATGAACTGCTCAGCTGCGTGGGCAAGAAGGGACTGGTGCTGCGCCTGGAAGACGATGGCCCGCGCGAGGGCGCCCGTGCAGTGTTCAACGTGGACATCTTCCAGCCGTGCTGGCGCTGGCCGCAGGCGCAGCTGGACGGCATCGGCAGCGTGGAAGTCCGCGCGGGCCGTATTCCGTACTACTTCCAGCTGGCCCACGACGAGCCCAAGCGTCGCTTCGAGAAGGCCAAGCGCGCGCATGGGGAGATGCTGGTGCGTCGCGGCGACTGCAGCGGCAAGGTGCTGGCTGAAGTACCACTGCCGGCCAAGCCGGATGCCGATGGCTTCGTGACGCTGAAGGCCACGTTGCCGAAGGACACGCAAGGCACCGGTGACCTGTGCATCAACTTCACCGGCGACACGCGCCCGGCGATGTGGGTGCTGGATGAGGTCACGCTGGGGAAATGACGGCAGGTCTGTCTTGATGGGTGCCGACCTTGGTCGGCACCTCGGGCAGTTCATCCACGCATGGCGTGGATCTACTGAAACTCCATCCACGCATGGCGTGGATCTACGGGTAGGTGCCAGCCCTGGTTGGCACGCTTTTACCCGCGCCAGCGCAGCAGCAGGTCGCGCAGCGGGGTCAGTGCCGTGGCCATGCCGGCCAGCACACCGATCGTATTGGCCAGCGCATCCATCGGGTCGGTAGTGCGGTTGCTGGTCAGCGCGCCCTGCGCGAACTCGATGCCGATACCCATCAGTACCAGGCCCACGCCCACCCACAGCAGCGGGCGGCCCCGACGGAACAGCTGCACCGCGCTGCCGGCCAGGACGAAATAGGCGAGGAAGTGCTCGCCTTTGTCGCTGTTTTCCGGCAACGGAATCGGCGGCGGTGGGATCAGGCAGACCACGATCACCAGCAGCACTGCGGTGACCCACAGTGCGGTCCACAACCGTGGCCGCCGCAGCAGCTTGATCACCGGCAACGCGTGGCTCACAGGCGCCAGCTCAGGTCACCCAGCTCGAAGGCCGGTTCGAAGTCGACGCCACGCTGCAGGCCGATCGCCTGGAAGCGCTCGCCCATCTCGGTCGGCAGGGTCAGCTTCTTCACCTGGTCGCGCAGCTGGATGCGGCCGACCTCGTCGGTACGTTCCTCGGCCAGCAGCAGCACCTGGTCCAGGCCATTACCGAGCAGGAAGCTGGCCTGGCTGCAGTAGCCGGCCAGTTCAAAACCACCGTGCGCGCCGGCCTCGGCCATCGCGGTGAAATCCACCGACGCGGTGATGTCCTGCAGCCCCGGCCAGCGATGCACGTCGTTGTGCACATGGTGGCGGTAGAACGCACGTACGGTGCCATCGTCGCGGTCGTGCTGGTAGAACTCGCCGCGGTTGTAACCATAATCGACGAACAGCAGCGCACCGCGCTGCAGGCCGCCGGCCACCGCCTGCAGCCAGTACGGCAGCTGCGGCAGCACCTCGGAGCGGTAGCCTTCGGCGAAGGGCTTTTCCAGGTAGCGCTCGATATGCCGCACTGCGCCGTTGAGCAGGATGTCCGCCGGCTGCGCGCCACGGATGAAGTTGCCTTCGGCATCCAGCTCGACGGTTTCCTCGTAGACCTCGCCGTCCCGGATCAGGAAGCGCGGGGTCGGCAGCGCGTCGATCACCTCGTTGGCGAACACCACACCTTCCCAGTCCTCTTCGAACGGGCGGTCGACCCAGTCCACCCGCGCGGCCAACTCCGCCGGCAGGTTCTGCTGCAGGCGCTGCTGCTGGCGCTCGCGCAGGTCGGCGCTGGGTTCCAGGATCGCGTAGCGCGACGGCAGCGCGTCCAGCTCGGCCAGGCGCAGCAGCACGGCCTCGGCGAAGGCACCGGTACCGCCGCCCAGTTCCAGCATGCGCGCCTGCGCACCCAGCTGGGCGAACACGGGCGCCAGCGCATTGGCCACACTGCCGGCGAACAGGCTGCCGAGCTCGGGCGCGGTGGTGAAGTCACCGCTGCCACCAAACTTGCTGGCGCCGGCGCTGTAATAGCCCCAGCCGGGGGTGTACAGGCACAGCTCCATGAAGCGCGAGAATGGCATCGCCCCGCCCTGTGCAAGGATTTCGGCGCGCAGGGCGGCCGCCAGCTGGTCGCTGTGGGCCAGGGCATCGGCTTCGGGCAGGGGGAAGGTGGGCTGCATGGCGTCTTCGAATGCGGTGACAATGGTGCACAGGATAGCCGAGCCTTGGAGGACCCTCGATGAGCGACACCCACCCCGTGGTCCTGATCACCGGCAGCGCGCGCCGGATCGGTGCGGCCATCGCCCGCCAGTTCCACGCCTGTGGCTGGTCGGTGGTGCTGCACGCCAATACCTCCAGCGCCGAGCTGCAGCAGGCCGCGTTCGATTTCGACAACGTACGTCCCGGCAGCGTGCTGGCCCTGCAGGCCGACCTGCGTGACGCCGACGCCCTGCCCGACCTGGTGGAACAGGCCGTCACCCACTTCGGGCGCCTGGACGCGCTGGTCAACAACGCCTCCAACTTCTTCCCCACCCCGCTCGGCCAGGTCACCGCCGAGGCAATGGACGAGCTGTATGCGGTCAATGCACGCGCGCCGCTGCTGCTGTCCCAGGCGGCGGCGCCCTACCTGCGCCGCCAGCAGGGCTGCATCGTCAACCTGACCGACCTGCACGGCACCGACCCGATGCGCGACCACATCGCCTACACCATGGCCAAGGCCGCGCTGGAAATGGCCACACGCTCGCTGGCGCTGGAGCTGGCGCCCAAGGTGCGGGTCAATGCAGTAGCGCCGGGTGCGATCCTGTGGCCGGAACAGGGCAAGGACGATTTCGCCCGGGAGGCGCTGCTGGCGCGCACGCCGCTGGCGCGGATCGGCACGGTCGAGGAGATCGCCGAGGCGGTGTACTGGCTGGTGGCCGAGGCCAGCTTCGTCACCGGCCACACCCTGCGCGTGGATGGCGGGCGCACGGTCAGCTGAAATGTTGCCGGCCAGCGGCCGGCACTACCGGTCGTGCCGGCCGCTGGCCGGTAACCTCCATCAATCGAGGTCCACCACCTCGAACGCCTCGCCAAACTGCGTGTGCGCGCGCCACAGCGTGGCCAGGTCCAGCCCGCTGACCGGGTCGATGAAGCCCGGCGCGATGTCGGCCAGCGGCTTCAGCACGAAGGCATGCTTCAGCTCCGGGCGCGGAATGCGCAGGTGGCCAGGGCCTTCCACCACCAGGTCGCCGTAGAACACCACGTCGATGTCCAGGGTCCGGTCGGAGAAGCGTGGCCCGCTGCGATCGCGGCCGTGCGCGTCTTCCAGCGCATGCAGCCAGTCGTCCAGTTCCTGCAGCGGCAGGTCGGTCTCGATCGCCACTGCATTGTTGAGGAAGGCCGGGCCATCGAAGCCGACCGCGGCGGTACGGTAGGCCGGCGACACCTGCAGCGCGCCGAAGCGCTCGCGCAGGGCCGCCACCGCGGCGTGGAGGTAGCGGCGGGGCTGGACATTGCTGCCCAGGCTCAGGAGCACGGTCGTCATGCGGTTCAGGTGGCAGCGATGGGGGCGTGGACATGCCGTCGTCACGGCGGCCTGCCTACAATCCGGGACGCACATGATAGGGCACCGACATGACCTATTGCGTTGGAATCGAGGTGGACGAGGGCCTGGTCTTCGCTGCCGACACCCGGACCAATGCCTCGCTGGACGATGTGCGCGTGCACCGCAAGCTGCACGTGTTCGAGTATCCCGGCCAGGCAGCCTACGTGCTGATGGCGGCTGGCAACCTGGCCACCACCCAACTGCTGGTGTCGCGCCTGGGGCGCGATGCCGACGAACGGCGCGCGCCCAACCTGCGCGACATGACCCACCTGTTCGAAGCCGCCGAGTACGTCGGCCAGCTGCTGGTGGACAGCCAGGTGCACAGCAACCACAGCGAACATGGCCACGATGGGGTCAATACCCAGGCCACGCTGATCTTCGGCGGCCAGATCGCCGGCGAGCGCCCCGGGCTGTACATGATCTACCCGCTCGGCAACGCCATCGCCGCCTCGCCGGAGACACCGTACCTGCAGATCGGTGAATCCAAGTACGGCAAGCCGATCCTCGACCGCATCCTCAGCCCGGCCACGCGCCTGGAGGATGCCGCGCGCACGGCGATCGTCTCGCTGGACTCCACCATCCGCTCCAACCTGTCGGTGGGCCTGCCGATCGACCTTGCGCTGCTGCGCGACGGAGAACTGCGCATCGGCCAGCAACTGCGGCTGGGCGCGGATTCAGCGCTGTATGCCGATATCCACCAGAACTGGTCACGGCGCCTGGAACAGGCAGTGGACGCCCTGCCGCGCTTCCCCTGGGAAACCATCGAACGGTAGTGCCGACCGCTGGCCGGCAACCGCGTGCGGTGGGATCCATGCGGCTGCCGGCCAGCGGCCGGCACTACCCGAATGTCAGCCCAGCGCTTCAGCCACTGCGCGGAACACCTGCTGCATCTGCAGCGACCAATACCAGCCTCGCATCTCCAGGGAAACCGGGGACCGGTAGTGCCGGCCGCTGGCCGGCAACCGCAGTAATCCCGCCGCACGGGGATGCCGGCCAGCGGCCGGCACTACCGCGGCATCAGCCCAGCGCTTCAGCCACTGCGCGGAACACCTGCTGCATCTGCAGCGGCTTGCGCAGCACATGGACTTCCACGCCCGCCGGGAATGCATCAGCGGGCACCGCCGCCGCTGCGTCCTCCAGCACCAGCGCCGGGCCGCGATAGCCCAGCGCGGCCATCTCACCCAGCAGCTGGCTGGCCGGCAGCAGCTTTGAGCCGGCGTCTGCAATCACCAGCGCCGGCATCGCCTCCTGCTGCATCCAGCGCAACGCCGCCGGGCCATCGGAGGCCAGCTGCAGCTGATACCCCTGGCTGGACAGCGCGTTGCCGAGCAGCGACAGGCGCGTGGCCTCGCCGTCGACCACCAGGATCGACTGGCCACTGCCCAGGGCCACCAGCTGCTCGATCGGCTCGCTGCCGTCGCTGGCCTCGTGCATCGGCAAGCGCAGTTCGAAGCAGGTGCCCTGCCCCGGCTGGCTGCTGACATGGATGCTGCCGCCGGCGCCTTCGACGATGCGCTTGCAGGAAATCAGGCCCAGGCCGGTGCCATCGGCCTTGGTGGTGAAGAACGGATTGAACAGGTGCGACAGCGTGTCCGCATCCATGCCGATGCCTTCATCGGCCACGCAGATCTGCATCCAGTCCACGCCATCGCGCTGCCCGGCATGGCTGGCGGTCAGGCTCAGGCGGCCGCCGTTGGGCATCGCCTGGATCGCATTGAGCGCCAGGTTCAACATCACCTGCTGCAACTCGGTGTAGTTGGCGTCGACCACCAGGCCTTCGTCCTGCACCTGCAGTTCCAGGCGCACGGCATCGGGCACGTTGCTGCGCAACAGCAGTGCCACCGCATCGAACAGGCCACCGATCTCGATGCGCTCGCTCGGCTTGCGCGAACCGCGCACGAACGACAGCATCGACTCGGCCATCTCGTGGCCACGGCGGCCGCACTCGGCGATGACGTCGGCCAGGTGGTGCAGTTGCGGATCTTCAGTACGCGCCTTCAGCAGGTCCGGCATGATCAGCAACGGCTGCAGGATGTTGCGCAGGTCATGGCTGAGGCCGGCGGCAAGCAGCGACAGGCTTTCCAGCCGCTGCGCGCGCATCAGTTCGGTTTCCACGCGCGCACGCTCGACCGCGCTGCGTGCATCGCGGATCGCACGCGCCACCGCCGACGGCAGGCGCGCCGGCAGGTGCTTGATGATGTAGTCGTTGGCACCCTTCTGCAGCGCCGCCACCGCGTTCTCCTCACCCATGGTGCCGGAGACGAAGATGAAGGGCACTTCCGGCGAGGTCTCGCGCACGATGCGCAGCGCGTCATCACCGGAGAACCCCGGCATGCTCAGGTCGGAGAGCACGATGTCCGGCTGGAACGCAGCCAGAGCCTGGCGCAGTTCCGCCTCGCTCTCGACACGCTCGAAGCGGGCTTCCAGGCCCGCGTCGAGCATCTGTTCGGACATCAGCTCGGCATCTTCCGGTGAGTCTTCCACCAGCAGGATGCGCAGCGCCCCCAGGGCGGGACCGGTCAGGGGCATGGGCTCACTCGAGTTCCGGTGCCTGGTTGATCAACGCCCAGAACTTGCCCAGGGTCTGCACCGCGCCGAAGAACTGGTCCACGTCCACCGGCTTGACCACATAGGCATTGACGCCCATGTCCCAGCTGCGGGCCAGGTCGCTTTCCTCGCGCGAGGACGACAGGATCACCACCGGCAGGCGCTTGAGTTCTTCGTGCTCACGGATCTGCCGCAGCACTTCCAGGCCATCCATGCGCGGCATCTTGATGTCCAGCAGCAGCACCGCCGGCAGGCCTTCCTCGCGGCTGGCGAAGGCGCCGCGGCGCAGCAGGTAGTCCATCACTTCCACGCCGTCTTCGACGTGCACGATGGGATTGGCCAGACGCGCCTCTTCCAGGGCGTCGATCGCCATTTCGGCGTCAGCCGGGCTGTCTTCGGCGAGAAGAATGGTGCGCAGAGTCGTCATGCAGAAGGACCTTGTTTGTCCGCGTCGATCGCGGGAGGCAGGTAGAAGTGGAAGGTGGCGCCGACGTCCGGTTCGGCCTCGGCCCAGATACGGCCGCCATGACGGGTCAGCACGCGGCGCACGCTGGCCAGGCCGATGCCGGTACCCGGGTAGTCACTGGCCTTGTGCAGGCGCTGGAACACGCCGAACAGTTTGCCGGCGTAGGTCATGTCAAAGCCTGCACCATTGTCGCTGACCGTGAACTGATGGCCGCCATCGGGCTGCTGCTGATAATCCACGCGGATCTTGGCCGGCTCACGGTTGCCCGAGTACTTCACTGCGTTGCCGAGCAGGTTGAGCCAGACCTGGCGGATCATGTTCTCGTCGCCCACCACGATCGGCAGCGGCGCGATGCTCCACTCCACGTGGTGCGCATGGCCGCTGTTCTCGGCTTCGGCCTGCAGGTTGGAATCGAGCATGGCGCGGGTATCGGCCACCAGCGACTGCATGTCCACCGCCTGCTGGCGCATCGCCGCGCGGCCCAGCCGCGAGTAGACCAGCAGGTCGTCGATCAACGCCGCCATGCGCCGGGCCGAACTGGAGATCACTTCCAGGTAGTGGCGGCTCTTGTCATCGGCCTGATCGCCGAGGTGCCGCGACAGCTTGTCGGAGAATCCGGCCACGTGGCGCAGCGGTGCACGCAGGTCATGCGAGACCGAGTAGCTGAAGGCCTCCAGCTCGCGGTTGACCTCGGATACCTGCGCAACCTTGCCTTCCAGCTGGCGGTTCAGCTCTTCCACGCGCAGCTGCACTGCGCGCTGCATGGTGACGTCACTGATGGTCAGCAGCACCACTTCGTCATCGGTGTCGGGCAGCGGCATGCGCCGCGCGTTGAGCAGCATGTAGCGCACCATGCCGTCGGCGGTGCGCTGCTCGTGCTCGAAGTCCCAGAGTTCGCGACCGCGCGACAGCACGTCGGCCAGGCGCTGCCGGACCACCGGGTCCTGCCAGGCGTTGTCGCCAACGGTTTCCAGCAGCAGGCCGTCGGCACGTTCGTCCTGCAGGCCGTACAGCTCAGCGAATGCCGGGTTGTGCAACTGGACGCGCAGGTCGCGGTCGAGCAGCACGATCGGTTCGCGCACCGTCTGCAGCACCGAGGCCGCGCGTGCGGCCGAGCGCAGCGATTGCCGCTCTGCATGCAGCCGACGGCCGATCTGCCGCTGCAGCAGCCACAGCACCAGGCCGAGCAGGGCCAGCTGGATCGCCAGCGAACTCCACGACACCAGTTCGGTCTGCTTGCGCTGGCGAGCAGCCTGCTCGGCGCGCTGTGTCAGCAGCTTCTGCTCGCTCGCCTGCAGTTCCTCCACCAGGCCACGGATCGGATAGCGCGTGCTCAGGTCCTGCACCAGCTCGCGCTGATCACTGTTGGGTTCGGACTTTGCCAGTTCGCGGGCAAGCGCCATGCGCCCTTCCAGCATCGACTCGATACGGCCGATGCGGATCAGCTGCTCAGGATTGTCGCGGGTCATCCGGCCCAGTTCAGCCAGGCGACCGGGAAGGTCATTGGCTTTGGCCATGCGCTCGCGCAGGCCAGGCGCATCCACACCCTTGGACAGGGTCAGCGCAGCCGATTCGACATCGCGTACATCAGCCTGCAGCTGCTGCAGGGCCACACCCACGGCCTGGGTATGATTGACCCAGGCCATCGCATCTTCGCTGTCCTGCTGCAGTTTGCGCAGGGTCAACCACGGCACCACGATGATCGCTGCAGCGGCCAGCGCCAGGGCCGGCAACCGCCAGCGGTCCCAGATGTCGTCACTGAAAACCAGCGCCATAGTTCCTCGTCAGCTCAGCCGCGAAGCGTTGGCCGGGACGAACCCGGCTGCGGCGGAACCGGCAATATAGCGCAGGCGGTCACAACTCTGGAGTTTCCAGCCGAGTTGCCTGAACGGGTTGGCGGAACCCCGTGCAGTGGGCGCCCCGCACCGGGGCGCCCACCCGGTTCAGCGCTTGGCGGCAGCGCTGACCTTCAATGCGGCGGCATCGACGCGGGTCACGCCCTTGATGCCCTTGGCGGTGGTGACCGCCTTGTCCTTCTCGGCCTGGGTGGCCACGGCACCGCTCAGGCTGACCACGCCATTCACGGTTTCCACCTTGATTTCAGTGCCCGGAACGTTGCTGCTGGCCAGCAGATCGGCCTTCACCTTGGTGGTGATCCAGGTATCGGTCACCGGCTCGTTGGAGTCATGGCGATCGGCATGGGTCGTCGGATGGGTGCTGGTCGGCGGGCTCTTCGCGGCCGGGTCCTTGGCGAATGCGGCCGAGGAGGACAGCGCCAGGCCCAGGGTCAGGGCGGAAGCAATCAGCGTGCGGGTGGTATTGCTCATCGTGTCGTACTCCTTCGGGATGTGCTGCCAGTCTGGACAAGCCGCCGTAGAGCAGGCGTGGCGTTGCGGTCATGCCGCCGTGAATCGAAACGTTTCCAACGGCAACGGTTCAGTTTTGGACGGCCAGCACCCGTCGTTTACCCTGCCCTTCCCACTGCCGGAGCCCTGCCATGCGCCCCGACCTGCAACTGGCCCTGATCGGCTACGGCCTCGCCGGCCGCGTCTTCCATGCGCCACTGATCCAGCACACGCCCGGGCTGGTGCTGCACAGCATCGTCAGTTCGCAACGCGACACCCTGCTGCGCGCGTTCAGCGACGTGCACGTGCGCGCCACGCCGCAGGAGGTGTTCAACGATCCAGCAGTGGATGCGGTGGTGATCGCCACACCGAACGAACAGCATGCACCCCTCGCGATCGCCGCGCTGGCCGCCGGCAAGCATGTGCTGGTCGACAAGCCATTCGCGCTGGATGTGGCCGAAGCGGAAACGGTGCTGGCTGCGGCGCGCGATGCCGGACGCATCGCGACCGTGTTCCAGAACCGGCGCTTCGATGCCGACTTCCTCACCCTGCAGGCGCTGCTGGCCGAAGGCACGCTGGGCGACGTCGCCGAGTGCCACGCGCACTTCGACCGTTACCGCCCGCAGGTGCGTGACCGGTGGCGCGAGCAGGACGGGCCCGGTAGTGGCCTGTGGTACGACCTCGGCCCGCACCTGCTGGACCAGATGCTGGTGCTGTTCGGCTGGCCCGACGCCATCGATGCCGATCTGGCCGTGCAGCGCGAAGGCGGCACCGGCATCGATTACTTCCACGCCGTGCTGCATTACCCACGTCATCGCGCGATCGTGCATTCCGGTTCGCTGGTAGCGGCGCCCACGCCGCACTTCGCAGTGCATGGCCGCGATGGCAGCTGGATCAAGCACGGACTGGATGTGCAGGAAGCGCAGCTGCGCCGGGGCGTGGCACCGGGCGCGCCGGGCTGGGGCATTGATCCGCGGCATGGCGAGCTGCTGCGCTGCGACGCCGAGGACAACGTGCAGCGCACGACGGTCGACAACCTGCCGGGCGACTACCGGCGGTTGTATGCGCAGTTCGCGGCGGCGATGCACGGCGACGGCGAAGCCACGGTCAGCGCGGTGCAGGCGCTGCAGCTGATGCGGTTGCTGCAGGCCGGCATGGACAGCGCGCGCGAAGGGCGGCGAATCGCATTGGACTGATCGGCAGGGCTGCGCCCTGCACCCGCAGAAGCGGTAGTGCCGGCCGCTGGCCGGCAACCTCAACAGCAACAGCAACAGCCGGCCATCCGTGAGATGGCGGGGTGGGTCCGGTTGCGGGGGACGCCGTAAACCCATCCTTGGGGGCTTGGCCGCGGCATCCATGCCGCGGACACCCCCGCAACCGGACCCACCCCGCCTTCGACAGTTATCCGCGCCCGACGGTAGGTGTCGACCTTGGTCGACACATCCACACCATGCGTGGATGACGTGGAAACCATAGGAGAAGGCTTTTGTAGAGTCGGGCCATGCACGACTGACCCCGATCTGCCTGGGGCCGGATCCCTTCGGCAACGCCGAAGGGCTCTGCCCCCATCGCGGTGCTTACGATTTCTTGATGGCGTGGCCGCCGAATTCATTGCGCATCGCCGACAGCAGGCGGTCGGTGAACGAATTCGATTCGCGCGAACGCAGGCGTTCCAGCAGCGACAGGGTGATCACCGGTGCCGGTACGTCCAGCGCGATCGCTTCGGCCACGGTCCAGCGGCCTTCGCCGGAATCCTCCACGTACGGCGCGATGCCATCCAGCGAAGGATTGCGCTTGAGTGCTTCGGTGCTCAGGTCCAGCAGCCACGAGCGCACCACGCTGCCGTGGCGCCACACCTCGGCTACCTGGGCCAGGTCCAGCTCCATCTCCTGCTTGCGCTCCATCAGCGCGAAGCCTTCGGCGTAGGCCTGCATCATTCCGTACTCGATGCCGTTGTGGACCATCTTGGTGAAGTGGCCGGCGCCGGACGGGCCGACACGCCCCCAGCCACGATCCTCGGCCGGAGCCAGCGTGCGCAGCAGCGGTGCGATCTGCTCCACCACCGACGCTTCGCCACCGACCATCAGGCTGTAGCCCTCCTGCAGGCCCCACACGCCACCGCTGGTGCCGCAGTCGACGTAGCCAAGATCGCTCTCGGCCAGCGCCTTGGCGCGGCGGATCGAGTCCTGGTAGTTGGAGTTGCCGCCGTCGATGACGATGTCACCCTCGGCCAGGTGCGGGGTCAGCTGGCCAAGCGTCTGGTCGACGGTTTCGCCGGCCGGCACCATCAGCCACACCACGCGCGGTACCGGCAGCGCGGCCACGGCGGCGGCCAGCGAATCAACCACCTCCAGGCCGGCCTCGGCGGCGCGCTGGCGGGCAGCGTCGCCCGGGTCGTAGCCGACCACGCGGTGGCCACCGCGATGCAGGCGCTGGGCCATGTTGGCGCCCATGCGGCCGAGGCCGATCATTGCAATATCCATTGTTTCACCTTCAGTTGGGGTCTAGGGTCAGGCTGCCTGGCCTGCCGGTAGCCGCGCAGTGGCGCAGCTGCGCCTCGCGCCAACGCCGGTAGAGCGTGGTATGCAGATTGTGCACCGCCAGGTCGATCGAAAACGGCGTTCTCGGGTTGCGATCGAGCAGGCGGGCGATGTGGTAGCCGACAGGACGTATACCGCGCGGATGCACATAGATCACGAACTGCTGGTAGAACGGATCGTCCAGCAGCTGGTCCATGCGCCGCAATGCCTCGTGGTAGCGCGGCGCCAGCCGTGCGCGCAACTGTGGATCGCGCTCGAACAGCAGGCGCTCGAAATAGCGTTGGCCCGTACGCGGAATGCCCTGCGCCAGTGTCCACAGCTCGGCATTGCGCTGGTCGTACCAGGCCAGGCCACCGTGCTGCGCCAGGGCCCGCGCAGCGCCCTCGCCCACGTCGACCACCACGAAGTTCTCGGCCTGGTTGCTCAGGTCGTCCAGCATGCCCTTGTCGTACACATGTTCGATGAAACCGGGCACGCCCACGAACGCCTGCCGCCCCATCGCCGAGGTGCGCACCGCCTTGCCATCGGCGAAGAAGTCGCCGGCATGCGCGCCGAGCAGGATGCTGTCGGTATCGTGCAGCGCGAGGAAGGTGCCGATCGACAGTTCATCCGCTGCGAACTCCGTATCGAACGCGGCATCGCCATACAGCTCGCGCTGGGTGGCCAGCTGCGCGACCTGGCGGCCGACACCGCATTCGGCACGCACCGCACCGCTGTAGAACGCCTGCAGCGCATGGCTGTTGCTCGCACGGGGCACGAAGCCACGACCGAAACTACGCGTACGCTGCCAACCTTGTGCCGGTGCACCCTGCAACCCGAAGCCGATCCACCCGAGCTGCGGGCCGGAGAAGCGGAACGTGGGGTTGCCCTGCAGTGCCGACGTCGCGCGCCGCGTGGCCGCCCCCAGCTCGAAGGCATAGGCGCAGACCGTGGCCGGGTCATCCAGCAGCTGCTGCAGCAGTGCCTGCCGTGCGGCAGCGGGCAGCGCCGCCGGCCATCGCACGCGCAGGTCACCGGCCGCCTGCGATTCAGCCAGCGAGGCACGCGTGCACACCGGGCCACCGTGTACCTGCGGCGCACTGAGGGACGCCTCCTCGAAGCGCCACCCCAAGCGTTGCAGCAGGCCCTGCACACAGTCCGGGGAAGGCGCTGCCACGACCCACGCTGGCGCCAGCAGCAGGGCTGCAATCAGCCACCTGCCCCGCATGCTCAGCCCTGGTCCGTGACCGCCGGTGCGGGTTCCGGCACCGCTTCCGGCGATGGCGATGGCTTGCCTGCCGCGGCCGGCAGGTACTGCTGCAGGCGCTGGAAGAAGCGGCGATAGAACTCAGCGTCGGTGACCGTGCTGCTGGCCACCTTCACCAGCGAGTCGTCGTTGCTGCCGAAGGGCAGCGATACCGAGCCCAGCGCGCCCACGCCGACGCTGGCCGAGGTTGGGCTCTTCTTCAGCGCGTAGCGATCCTGCACGGCACTGACGAACACCAGCGTCTGGCTGCCACGCGGGGCGCAGGAGATGCGCAGCACCAGCTGCTCATGGTCATCCTCGCGCGGCTGGAAGTTCTTGTTGCCCTCCACCTGCGCGTCATCGGAGCGGGCGATGGCATAGCCCTGGCTGAGCAGCGTGCGGCGCGCCGCCTCGCAGGCTTCGCCGGGGCGTCCCTCAACGGTGCGCGAGAAGGTATCGCCGGAATCGAAGGACTCGCGCAGCACGGTGCTGTCGGCGGCACGGCCACCACAGGCCGAGAGGATCAGCGCACTGGCGAACGCCACGGCAGCGCTGGAAAGACGGGAGGCCCGCATGGGTACTCCTGCGAGAACGAGAGCCCCAAGGGTAGTCCCGCCCCCGTGTGCGGCAGGTCGACATGCCCCCCCACGTTGCTCCCGGTTCATGCACGAAAAAAGGGGACGGAGGGGATTAAGTCGTTTGTGGCACTTCGCTCGCCGGGCAAGGCCCGACGCTACGGTGATCGAGGTCCCCAATCAAAAAAGGGGCCGGCAATGCCGGCCCCCTCAGGATTACATGCCGTCTCCGGCTCAGTCCGCCCAACGCCCCGCGCCGGTGGACTGCGGCAGCACCTGCGCCGACAGCGGGCGGTCGTTGGCCAGCAGGTTCACTGCATCGGCCAGGATCGAGGCCGACTCGCGCAGCAGCGGGTCCGGACGCTTCTCGGCAGCCTTCTCGCGGGCAGCATCCTTCACGATGTCGCGCTCGTTGCCGGTCAGGCCATCGTCGCTGCTGTCGTCGGCCAGCGGATCCAGGTCCAGGCCCAGTTCCTTGCGCATCACCTGACGGTCCTTGCGCTGGGTGTCCTGGCGCTCACGCTCGGCGCGGCGGGTGGCCTCGTTGAGCGAGATGTACTTCTTCGCGGCCTCGGTGCGGAACTGCTGCACGTCCTCGTTCCACCACTGGAATTCCTTGTCGGTCGCGATGCGCGCGTCGTGGCGGGTTTCCAGCTTCGGCAGCAGCGGCGCGAAGTTGCCGTACTGGGTGTGCGGCACGGCAGCGATGCGGGTCCACGGCAGTGCATTGTCGTAGGTGCTTTCACCGAATTCGGTGGCATCGACGCTGGCCGGGAATGCCAGGTCCGGCACCACGCCCTTGTGCTGGGTGCTGCTGCCGCTGATGCGGAAGAACTGGGCGATGGTCAGCTTGACCTGGCCGAAGCGCTGGGTTTCGCCACTCGGCCAACGGTCCAGGTCGACGATGTTCTGCACGGTGCCTTTGCCGAAGCTGGTTTCACCGATCACCAGGCCACGACCGTAGTCCTGGATGGCACCGGCGAAGATCTCCGAGGCCGAGGCCGAACCGCGGTTGATCAGCACCGCCAGCGGGCCGTCCCACGCCACGCCCTGGTTACGGTCGCTGTTGACGGTGACGCGGCCACCGGACTCACGCACCTGCACCACCGGGCCCTGCTCGATGAACAGGCCGGTCAGTTCGATCGCCTCATCCAGCGAACCACCACCGTTGTTGCGCAGGTCCAGCACCACGCCATCCAGCTTGTCGTTCTTGAAGCCGGCCAGCAGCTTGGCCACGTCACGGGTGGCCGAGGCATAATCGGCCGCATTGCGGCGACGACCTTCGAAGTCCTGGTAGAAGGTCGGCAGCTTGATCACGCCGATCTTCCGCGCCGGCTCACCATTGGCGGCCGGAATGGACATGGTCTCGCCCTTGGCGGCCTGTTCGGCCAGGCGCACCTTCTGCCGGGTCAACAGCAGGGTGTGGTGCTTGCCATCGGCACCTTCGGCAGCCGGGATGAATTCCAGCTTGACCTGGGTGTCCTTGTCGCCACGGATCTTGGCCACCACATCGTCGATGCGCCAGCCGATCACGTCCTCGACCTGGCCGGACTTGCCCTGGCCAACGCCAACGATGCGGTCACCCGGCTTCAGCGTGCCGTCCATCGCGGCCGGGCCACCGGCGATGATCTCGCGGATCACCACCACATCGTCCTGGCGCTGCAGCTGCGCACCGATGCCTTCCAGCGACAGCGACATCGCCTGGTTGAAGTTCTCGGCGGTGCGCGGGGTGAAGTAATCGGTGTGCGGGTCGACAGCGCTGGTGTACGAATTCATGAAGAACTGGAAGACGTCTTCGCCCTTCAGCTCGTTGACCGACTTCTCCAGCGTCGCGTAGCGCTTGTCCAGCGTCTTGCGGATGTCGTCCGGCTTCTTGCCGGCCAGCTTCAGGCGCAGCCAGTCGTTCTTCACCGACTTGCGCCACAGCTCATCCAGCTCTGCACTGCTGGCCGCCCACGGCACCTTCTTGCGGTCGTATTCGAAACGCTCGTCGGTGGTGAAATCCGGCTCCTGCTTGAGCAGCTTGCGCGCATAGGCCACACGTTCGCCGACGCGCTGCTTGTAGACCGCAAACACCTGGAACGCCGGCTCAAGCTCGCCGCCACGGATGGCCGAAGAGATGTTGGCTTCGAACGGCGCGAAGCGCGCCACGTCGGCCTGGGTGAAGTACTGCTTGGCGCCGTCCAGTGTCTCCAGGTAACGCTTGAACACGTCCTTGGAGGTGGCCTCGTCCAGCGCGCGCGGGCGGTAGGCGTAGCGGCTGTCGGACAACAGGCCATACACCAGCTTGGAGGTGGTCACCTGATCGGCGGTTGCCGCGGCGGGCAATGCAGGCGAGTCGGCCTTGGCCGCCAGCGCCAGCGGCGCGACCAGCGCCAGGGCCATCAGGAATGCGGGGGCTTTGAATTTCATTGACGTGCTCGAAGGCGCCTTGCCAAGGGGGAGACTGCAGGGTGTTCAGACACCACGACAGTGCCGAAAGTTGCCGGGTTTGTCACCCGGCCGCGCTCGGTGGAAAACCAGCCTAGCGGGGCCGGTGTAGCAAATTGTGAATGGCTGAAGAGCGGCGCACCCAGCGGCGCCGTCTGTCCGGTTGCAGAGGGCATGGGGTTGCAAGCCCCCTGAGTCAGGGGGCGGCCGCGAAGCGGCGGGGGTGTGGGTGGTGGTAAGCCGGGGCCCACGGTGTGCGCAGCGCAGCGTGGAAAGCGGTAGCGCGCATCGCGCAACCGCTTACCGGACCCCTGCGCCCTTGGCCTGGACGTCGGCGTGGTACGACGAGCGCACCATCGGGCCGGACGCCACGTGGCTGAAGCCCAGCTCGTAGCCGTAGTCTTCCAGCGCCTTGTAGTCCTCGGGGGTCCAGTACTTCAGCACCGGGTGGTGGTGCGCGGTCGGCTGCAGGTACTGGCCGATGGTGATCATGTCCACGTCGTGCGCGCGCAGGTCGCGCATGGTGGCCTTGATCTGTTCGAACTCTTCGCCCAGGCCCAGCATGATGCCGCTCTTGGTCGGCACGTCCGGGTGCTGCGCCTTGAAGTTCTTCAGCAGGTTCAGCGACCACTGGTAGTCCGCGCCCGGGCGCACGTTGCGGTACAGGTCCGGCACGGTTTCGATGTTGTGGTTGAACACATCCGGCGGGTTCTGCGCCAGGATCTCCAGCGCGCGCTCCATGCGGCCCTTGCCGCGGAAGTCCGGGGTCAGCACTTCGATGCGGGTGCCCGGCGACTTCGCGCGGATGGCACTGATGCAGTCGACGAAGTGCTGGGCACCACCATCGCGCAGGTCATCGCGGTCGACGCTGGTCACCACCACGTACTTCAGGCCCATGTCGGCCACGGTCTGGCCGAGGCTGGCCGGCTCGTTGGCATCCGGCGGCTTCGGGCGGCCGTGGGCCACGTCGCAGAACGAGCAGCGGCGGGTGCAGACCTCGCCGAGGATCATGAAGGTGGCGGTGCCATGGCCGAAGCACTCGTGGATGTTCGGGCAGCTGGCCTCCTCGCACACCGTCACCAGGCGGTTCTCGCGCAGCTTGGCCTTCAGGTTCTGCACGGCATTGCCCGAAGGAATGCGCACGCGGATCCAGGACGGCTTGCGCAGCACCGGCGCGTCGGCGAACTGCACCGGCGAACGGTTGATCTTGTCACCGCCCAGCTGTTTGACCCCGGCCTGCAACGGCGCGGCGGACGGGGAATCGCCCTGCACGATCTGCAGGGGAATGGAACGAGCGGTGGTTTCAGTCATGGCAGTTCCGGGGGGCGGTCAGGCGGCCGCAGAAAGATCGGGCAGTTCCGGCGTGTGCTGCAGCAGCAGGCCGAACTGGCGGGCCAGGTGGTCCAGCAGCACCGGCTTGACGGCATCCATCCCGGAGGGGCCGCCCAAGTCTACCACCGAGGTCACCTGCAACCCCTGATAGCCACAGGGGTTGATGCGGTGGAAGGGTTCCAGGTCCATGGCCACGTTGAAGGCCAGGCCATGGAAGGTGCAGCCGCGGCGCACGCGTATGCCGAGCGCGGCGATCTTGGCGCCACCGACGTAGACGCCAGGGGCGCCCTCGCGGCGTTCGGCGCCGATGTTCCACTCGGCCAGGGTATCGATGAGCGCCTGCTCGATGCGGCACACGTAGTCGCGCACACCGATGCCCAGCCGCGGCAGGCGCAGCAATGGATAGACCACGATCTGGCCGGGGCCGTGATAGGTCACCTGGCCGCCGCGGTCCACGTGCAGCACGGGAATGTCGCCCGGCGCCAGCACATGCTCATCCTTGCCGGCCTGGCCCAGGGTGAACACGGGATCGTGCTCGACCACCCACAGCTCGTCGGCATCGGCGTCGCTGCGCTGGTCGGTGAAGCGCTGCATGGCGCGCCACACCGGCTCATAGGCCTGGCGGCCCAGGTCACGGACCACCGCCGGACGCGGCGCGCGGTCTTCCGGGGCGGCTTCGGCCGGGCAGTTGTCGGCTACAGCGTCCACTTCACTTCCGGGTGGTCACGCAGTGCCTGGTGGGCCAGGTCGTACTGTTCGCGGCTGTCGGCCTTGAACACGATGCGGACGGACACGTACTTGCCGTTGGACGAGTGCTTCCAGCTGATGCGTTCGTTCACCACATCGATGCCGGCAGCCAGCAGCAGGCGGGGAAGCTCATGCTCCAGGCCGCGGTTGGCCGGGCCCATGGCACTGAGCTCGAACTGGCCGGGGAACTGGAAGCCGTGGTCGGGGTTGTCGGACTTGATTTCCATGGCCCCATTATCGGGCCGCAGGGCAACAAACCCAAGAGTATTCATCAACGTCAAAGACGGCACCGGCGGTCTGCTGCGTTGCAGGCGGCCCCAAAGCGGGGGCCGAAAGTCCAACGACAGCTGACTGCATTCTCCTGTCCCGCACTGGCCCCGGCATCGTACGGGCGGCCTGCGATCGCCTTCACGCCAGGCCCGCAGCGCGTACGCGAGTAACGAATTGTGTCTGCCGGACAATGTTGTTTTCGGAACAGACAAGTGATCCGAACGCGCTCGTTCCGACGCGCGGGCACGAGTACCGTAGCGTTGCAGAAAACGACAGAAAACCGCCCCCTTCCCCATGAGCATCCCATCCATGCGTAGTGTCGCAGCCCTCGGGCTGGCCGGCCTGCTGGCCTCTGCCCTCCCGCTTGCCGCCCAGGCGGCCGAACAGTGTGGCCCCGACGCCATGCGCGACCACCCGCCGCAGATCAATTTCCGCGTCGACAACGACCTGTTCGGTGGCCGCCACCAGGACCAGGGCTATACCAACGGCGCGCAGCTGACCCTGGTCTCGCCGAATCTGGTCGACTACACCGACGACCCCTGCCTGCCCCGCATGGCGCGCTGGGTGAACCAGTACCTGGAAGGCTTGCACCCGGGCAGGTTCGAACAGCAGAACATGATCTTCAGCATCGGCCAGGGCATCTTCACCCCCACCGACCCGACCCGCCGCGACCTGATCGAGGACGACCGGCCCTACGCCGGCGTGCTGCTGGCCAGCTTCGGCTTCAACGCGCGCAGCGGCGACCGCCTGCAGACCACCCAGCTGGCCGTGGGTGTGGTCGGCCCCTGGGCACAGGGCAAGCAGGTGCAGGACGCGGTGCACAACATCCTGGGCGACAAGAAGTTCGAGGGCTGGGACAACCAGCTGCACAACGAACCGGTGTTCATGCTGACCCACGAGCGCATGCGGCGCTGGCCGGCCGATGCCAGCGTCAATGCCGGCGGTTGGGGCTGGGATGCGATCAGCCACTACGGCGGTGCGATCGGCAACCTGGAAACCAAGGCCAATGCCGGTGGTGAAGTGCGCTTCGGCTGGAAGCTGCCCGACGACTTCGGCAGCACGCCGCTGCGTCCGGCCGGTGAAAACACCGCACCGACCCGCGGTGGCCGCCCCAGTGGCTGGTCGTGGCACCTGTTCGTGACCACCGACGCGGCGTGGATGATTCGCGACATCACCCTGGACGGCAACACGTTCCGCAGCAGCCACAGCGTGGACAAGCGCCACGTGGTGGCCCAGGGCGGCTACGGCATCGCCGTGATGCGCGGGCGCTGGAAATTCGCGATGGCGCGTTACCACAGCACCCGCGAATTCGATGGACAGCGCCAATCGCCCGTGTTCGGCAGCTTCACCATCAGCCGCTCGCTGTAAGCGAGGGGCTGAGGTAGTGCCGGCCGCTGGCCGGCTGTTGGCACATCCGGATGGGTTCATGGGGTGCCGGCCAGCGGCCGGCACTACCCACATCCGTATGGGTTCATGGGGAGCCGGCCAGCGGCCGGCACTACCCACATCCGGATGGGTTCATGGGGTGCCGGCCAGCGGCCGGCACTACCCACATCCGGACGGAACCGGCATCCCAGAACAGAAAAGGCCGGCATGCGCCGGCCTTTTCGTTCACCCCGCCGAGGCGTGGATCATTCCGATTCCCACCACATCCAGAAGCTGTCCCACAGGCGCTTGAAGAAGCCGGCCTGCTCGACGGCGGCCACGGCCACCAGCGGTGCCTCGGCGATGACCTTGCCATCCAGGGTGACCTTCACGGTGCCGATCTGCTGCCCGGCGGTGAACGGTGCTTCCAGGGTCTTGGGCACGTCGATGCTCGGCTTCAGGTCGTTGTAGCGGCCGCGCGGCACGCTCACCAGCATCGGCTGGGCCACGCCCAGCTGCACCTTGTCGGTGGTGCCCTTCCAGACCTTGTGCTCGGCCACGGCCTTGCCCGGCTCGTACAGGCGGTGGGTCTCGAAGAAGCGGAAGCCCCAGTTCAGCAGGGCCAGGCTGTCGTCGGCACGCTGCTTCTCCGACGAACCACCCAGCACCACGGCGATCAGGCGCTGGTCACCACGCTGGGCCGAGCTCATCAGGCAGTAGCCGGCTTCGGAAGTGTGGCCGGTCTTGATGCCGTCCACGCTGCCATCGCGCCACAGCAGCAGGTTGCGGTTCGGCTGCTTGATGTTGCCGACCTGGAATTCCTTGATCTTGTTGTACGCGTAGGTTTCCGGGTAATCACGCACCATCGCGCGGCCCAGCAGCGCCAGGTCGTAGGCGGTGCTGTGGTGGCCTTCGGCGGTCAGGCCGTGGGCGTTGACGAAGTGCGAGTCCTTCATGCCGATCTTGGCGGCGTAGCTGTTCATCAGCGACGCGAAGGCTTCTTCGCTGCCGGCCACGTGCTCGGCCAGGGCAATCGCGGCGTCATTGCCGGATTGGATCGCCATGCCCTTTTCCATGTCTTCCAGGCGTGCAGTCTGGTTGACCGGGAAGCCGCTGTAGCTGCCGTCGGTACCCGCACCGCCTTCGCGCCAGGCGCGTTCGCTCATCATCACCTGGTCATCCGCACGGACCTTGCCGTTCTTGACCTCGGCGGCGATCACGTAGGACGTCATCACCTTGGTGATGCTGGCCGGGGCCAGCTGCTCGTGGACGTTCTCGCCAGCCAGTACCTGGCCGGTGGCGTAATCCATCAGGACCCAGGCCTTGGACACGCTCGGTGCCGGGGCCGGCGGAGTGGCGACAGTGGCCGGGGCGGCAGCGGCGGCGGCAGGCGCCGGCGTGGCCGGAGTCGGCAGCGGGGTCTGGGCGGAAGCCAGGCCCACCACCAGGGTGGCGGCCAGGGCGGTGGCGGCGGAACGGAAATTCATTGGACAGCAGGCTCCAGGGGACGGCCAGGAATGGAGGGTGGAACGTAACGGCCATTGTAAGGCCGGGGCAGCATGGGCCGGCAGCACCGGCCCGGGCGGATCAATCCTTGACGATCTGCGGCGAACCCAGGCCCAGACCGGCAATGCGGCCGACAAGTTCCGCGGCACTGGCATGGTCGGTGGCGGGAACGCGCAGGCGGAACAGCGTGCGGCCACCGGCGGCGATGTCGCTGATGGTCGCGCCGACGATGCCAGCGGCGTTGAGCTGGCCCATTGCGCGATTGGCGTTGTCGCGGCTGGAGAAGCTGGCGACCTGCACCATCACCGCACCTACCACCTGCTGCGACAGGCTGGGGGCCGCAGGTGCGGCGGCGGTGCGCACCGGTGCCGGTGCGACGGCACGCGGCGCGGTGCTGGCGGCGGCGACCGTTGCCGGTGCAGTGCTGCGCACCGGCGGTGCACTCGGCGGCAGGCTGCTGACCGCCACGTCCGGCACGGTGCTGGCCACGCCCTGGGTGGTGGCCGGTTGGCCACGTGCCGGCATGCCATCGGCCGGCAGCCCCTTGACCAGGCGATCGATGTCGCTGTCGGCGGTTGCCCGCGCGGTCGGCGCCGGGCGCGCACTGGCCACGGCGGCGGCGGCGGCCGCTTCGGCGGCGCGGCGTTCTCGGCGCGACGGCTTCTGCGCCAGCAGGTTGCTCTCGCCCGGCTGCAGCGCGCGCACTTCCACGTTGCCGGTGCCGCGCTGGGTGATGCCCAGGCGCACGGCGGCGGCATAACTGAGATCAACCACGCGGCCATCGTGGAACGGGCCGCGATCGTTGACGCGCACGATCACCGACTCGCCGTTGTCGAGGTTGGTCACGCGGGCGAAGCTGGGCAGCGGCAGCGTCTTGTGCGCGGCAGTGAACTGGTACATGTCGTAGACCTCGCGGTTGGAGGTCAGGCGGCCATGGAACTTGGCCCCGTAGTACGACGCGGTGCCGCGCTCGACGTAGTTGCGGGTGTCGTCGAGCACTTTGTACGACTTGCCCAGCACCACATACGGCGTCTTGTTGCCGATCGCCGAGCGTTCTTCCGCGGTCACTTCCGGCTCGGGGATGCAGGCCACGTTGGGAATGTAGTCCGGCGTGCTGTCACGCACGCCCGGCTTGTACAGGCCACCGGCGGTGTAGTTGCCGCGGGTGCTCAGGTCTTCCTTGGCCGCTGCGTAGGGCGAGCCTTCCGGGCAGTGTGCCGGGCGCGAGCCGCGCCCCTGCACCAGGGTGCCACCCGACTTGCCACCATGGCCGGCCGTGGCCGGCTTCTTCGGCGCGCTGCTGCAGGCCGCCAGCGCGAGGACGATCAAGCCTGGGACCAGCCATCTGATGTTCATGCCGGGGGCAGCTCCTGTCCGGCGATGGCCTGGGACAGCTGGAACACGGCCATCGCGTACATCTTCGAGAGGTTGTAGCGGGTGATCGCGTAGTAGTTCTGGAAGCCCAGCCAGTACTGCTTGCCGGTGCTGCCTTCAAGCGTGATCGGGGTGGCGGTGGCGCCCGGCTGCACTGCAGCGCTGGGCTGGTAGCCGCGCTGCGCCAGGTCGGCCAGCGACCAGGTCGGCATCCATTCGGTCGGATTGAACTCCTCGCGGCCTGGCGCCAGCGTGGCCGGCACGGCCACCTGGCCACCACGGACCCAGCCGCCCTTCTTCACGAAGTAGTTGGCAATGGACGAGAACACGTCGTCGTAGCTGGTGAACAGGTCGCGACGGCCGTCGCCATTGCCGTCCACTGCGTAATCCAGATAGCTGGACGGCATGAACTGGCCCATGCCCATCGCACCGGCATAGCTGCCCTTGAGCGTGGTGATGTCCAGTTTCTCTTCGCGACCCAGCTCGAACAGTTTGGCCAGCTCATCGCGGAAGAACAGCTCGCGGCGCACTTCGCGTTCCAGCTTGGCCGGGTCGCCGCTGCGCGGGTAATAGAACGCCAGCGTGTACAGCGCATCAAGCACGCGATGGCTGCCGGCATTCTTTCCGTAGCTGGTTTCCACGCCGATGATCGCCACGATCACTTCGGCCGGCACGCCGGTGCGCTGCTGCACGCGATCCAGTTCGGCACGGTGCTGGGCCAGGAACGCGCGTCCGCCATCGATGCGTGCCTTGCTGATGAACATCGGCCGGTATTCGTTCCACGGCTTGACCCGTTCGGCCGGGCGCGACATCGCGGCGATGATCGGCTGGCGCACCTGCGCCTGGTCGAGCACGCTGCTGATCTGCTCCGGCTTCAGGCCATAGCGCTTGGCGGTATCGGCAATGAAGCGGGCCCGTGCAACCTCGAACGGTACCGGGGTGAGATCGACCGGCGGCGCGGTGGCAGCGGCGGCTTCGGGCGCGGCCTCGGCCGGGCCATGGGCCTTGGCGGCGGGTTGGCGCGGCGTACTGCTGGCCTGGGGCGAAGACGGTGGGGACTTCGGCTGGGTCGCGCAGGCGACCAGGCCGAGGGTGAGCATGCAGGCCAGAGTGCGTCGAATCATCGTCGCAGGTTAGCAGGTCATGGATGAATTAAAACCCCTAACACCATGAATCACAACGATTTGCCCGCGTTCAGCGGGAAATGTGAAGACGTCGTGACCAGGCTTGCCCATTCAGATAGAGGTTGCCGGTTGCGTCCCCATCCCCGCAGACGCAACCGGCGACCGGATCCGGTCGGTACCTGCGCGGCTGCCGCTCCCCAGTGGCAGTTCCCCGCGCTCCTTGTACCCGTTGGATCAGTACTGCTCCCGCCCGACGCCCCCTGGCGCTGCATCGATTGACGGCGCGCCGTGCCGAACGGGCCGCCATTGTGCAGGCCGATTACGACAAGTCCATTGATCAAGATCAACGCGCTGTAAAAGTGTGAACCAGCTAACATTTTTTCTGGGAATTGGTCAGAGCGCGTGCTGCTGCGCGATGTTGTGAGAACGATTCCACAACAGGCATTGCGCAGAGTCAGGAAGTTTCCAGCCAACGGCGCAGCCCCTCGCGGGTGGTGTCTGGGTGGTCGCGGAAAGCCGGATTGCTGAGGGCTGGCCGGGTGGGTGGGCAGTGCGGGGACGCCGTGAACCCATCCATGGGGGCTTGGCCGCGGCATCCATGCCGCGGACACCCCGCACTGCCCCCCCACCCGGCCGCTGACAGTTTTCGGCGCGTTCACCCACGGAGAAGAAAAGAGAAGATCAAAAGCAAAAGCAGCTTGGCGGGTCGCTTCATTGCCTTGTGTGGAGCCGAGCCATGCTCGGCTCACGAGCAAGCCCAGCGCCGCGACCCGCTTTTGATTTTCTCTTTCTTCTCCGTGGGTAGACGCGCACGGAACCTGTCCGTGGCCGGGTAGATGGGCTGCGCAGGGGCGTGAGCCGCATGGATGCGGCGACCGAGCTTACATGGACGTACTTGCAGCGTCCCCTGCGCAGCCCATCTACCCGGCCCCACCCATGAACTGCTTTGCGCGACCACCCACGAGGGGCTGCGCCGTTGGCTGGAAACGCTATCCCCCGTGCACGGGCCGGTGCCCGCGTACCGCCATCACCAACCCGATGCCAGCCAACAGCGACACCGCCGAGGTCCCGCCGTAACTGATCAGCGGCATCGGAATGCCCACCACCGGCAGCAGGCCGGAAATCATTCCACCGTTCACCAGCACGTAGACGAAGAACGCCAGCCCCAGGCTGCCGGCCAGCAACCGCGCATGCGTATCGCGCGCGTGCACGGCTATCCACAGGCAGCGCCCCACCACGAACAGGTACAGCGCAAACAGCGTCGCCACGCCGATCCAGCCGAACTCTTCGGCCAACACAGAAAACGCGAAGTCGGTGGTGTACTCGGGCAGGAAATCCAGCGTGGCCTGTGTGCCCTGCCCCCAGCCGCGTCCCTGCCAGCCCCCGGAGCCGATCGCGATGCGCGATTGCAGGATGTTCCAACCGGTGCCAAGCGGGTCCGCCGCCGGGTCGAGGAAGGTCAGTACGCGATCCTTCTGGTACTGACGCAACAGACCGAACCACGCCAGCGGTGCGGCCACCGCCAGCCCCGTCGCACCCGTTGCCACCCAGCCCCAGTGCAGGCCGGCCAGCAGCAACGCGAACACGCCGCTGGCGGTGACCAGGGTGGCCGTGCCGAGGTTGGGCTGCATCAGGATCAATACCGCCGGCACCCCGATCAGCACTGCGGCGGTCAGTACCGTGCGCGGCGACGGCGGCAACGGCTGCCGGTGCAGGTACCAGGCCATCATCATCGGCAGGCTGAGCTTGAGCAGCTCGGACGGCTGCAGGTAGAACACGCCGAGGTTGAGCCAGCGCTGCCCGTACTTGCCGGTGCCGATGACGTACACCGCCATCAGCGGCAGCATCGACAACGCATACAACGCCGGTGTCCACGCGCGCAGGCGCAGCAGCGAAACGCGCGACAGCAGCCACATGGCCAGCAGCCCACCGGCAAAGCGCGCCGCCTGCCCGGTCACTGGCCCGGACACGCTGTGCAGCACCGCAAGGCCCGCGCCCATCAGGATCAACAATGCGACCAGCAACGGCAGGTCGATCGTGCGCACTACCTCACGGCAGCCGCCAAGCAGTCGTTTCCATTCCACGCGCAGCACGGTAACAACGGGCGCTTGCGTGAAGCTGTCAGGGTGCTTCTGCTCTCCGTAGCCGAGCTCTGGGGTCAGATCCCTTTTTCCTGTGGAAAAGGGATCTGACCCCGACGCCGGACTCAACCGTAGCCGCCGTGCACCGGATTGTGGCTGCGCACTGCCATCACCAGGCCGAAACCGGCCAGCAGCGACACCGCCGAGGTACCGCCGTAGCTGATCAGCGGCATCGGCACGCCCACCACCGGCAGCAGGCCGGAAATCATCCCGCCATTCACCAGCACATAGACGAAGAACGCCAGGCCGGTGGCACCGGCCAGCAGGCGCGAATAGGAATCGCGCGACTGGCTGGCGATCCACAGGCAACGCCCGATCACCACCAGGTACAGCGCCAGCACGGTGGCCACGCCGATCCAGCCGAACTCCTCGCTCAGCACCGAGAACGCGAAGTCGGTGGTCTGCTCGGGAATGAAGTTCAGGTGCGACTGCGAGCCCTCGCCCCAGCCCTTGCCGTCGAAGCCACCGGAACCGATCGCGATCTTCGACTGGATGATGTTCCAGCCGGCACCCAGCGCATCCATCTCCGGGTCGAGGAACATCATGATGCGGTCCTTCTGGTAGGGCCGCAGCAACCAGAACCAGGCCACCGGCGCGACCGCGGCCACGCCGCCTACGCCCAGGCCCACCCACCACCACGGCAGGCCCGCCAGCAGCAGTACGAACACACCGCTGGCGGCAATCAGCACGCCGGTACCGAAGTCCGGCTGCAGCATCACCAGGCCGGTGGGCACGCCGATGATGACCAGCGCGGTCAGCACGGTGCTGAAGCGCGGCGGCAGCGGCATCTTGTGCAGGTACCACGCCACCATCATCGGCAGGCTGACCTTCAGCAGTTCGGCCGGCTGCAGGTAGAAGAACTTCAGGTCCAGCCACTGCCGGCCATATTTACCGGTGCCCAGCACGAACACCGCCAGCAACGGGATCATCGAGATCGCGTAGATCATCGGCGTGGCCGAGCGGATGCGCAGGATCGGCACCCGCGAGATGCCCCACAGTGCGGCCATGCCCACCGCGAAACGCGCGCCCTGCGCCATCACCAGGCTGTCGCCACCGGCACTCTTCAAGGTCGCCAGGCCGATCAGCATCAGCGCGCCCAGGGCCAGGCACAGCACCCAGTCCAGCGTACTGAAGAAGCGGCGCAGCATGTCGCCGGCCCAGCGCAGGAACACTCTCATCGTGCGGGCTCCGCGGGGGTCGGGCGCGGCGTGGCAGGCAGCGCGGCAGCGACCGGCGTACCCGGCTGCGGTGCGGGTACAGGTTCCGGCGCAGGCACCCCGACCAGCACCGGATGTTCACCCAGCTGCGCCGCGGCGAGGTCGCCAGCCTGGCGCGCGCCGGCGTCTTCGTTGTCGAACGCGGTGGCGCCGATGGCAGTGGTGCCGCGCTCGCTGTCCAGTGGCTGCATGCCTTCGGGCATCTTGCCCAGCAGGTAGGCGTCGAACACCTTGCGGGCGATCGGCGCGGCGGCCGAACCACCGTAGCCGCCGCCTTCCACGGCCACCGCGATCGCGATCACCGGGTTGTCCGCCGGCGCAAAGCCGACGAACAGCGCGCGGTGGCGCAGATGCATCGGCAGGCTCTTCGGATTCACGGCGGCGGTGCCCTTGCGGCTGATGACCTGCGCGGTACCGGTCTTGCCGGCCATCACGTACGGCGCACCGACGGCCACGCGCCAGCCACTGCCACCGGGCCGCATGGTCGCCATCATGCCCTCGCGCACGGCCTGCAGGTTGTTGGGGTTGGGGCTGACCGGCTTGGTCTCGCCGGGCGACATCGCCGCCCAGTCACTGTCGAAACCCTCGCGCTGCTGGATCACCAGATGCGGGGTACGCAGCTGGCCGTCAGCCAGTGCGCTGACGCCGCGCGCCAGCTGCAGCGGGGTGACCTTCCAGTCGCCCTGGCCGATGCTGATGTTGACCGTATCGCCGGGGTACCAGGCTTCCTTGCGGCTCTTCCGCTTGTAGGCGGGCGACGGCAGGATGCCGCCGATCTCGCCGGTGAGGTCGATGCCGGTCGGCTGGCCGAAGCCGTAGTACTCCATGTAATGGTCGAAGCGCTCGATGCCCAGGTCCAGCGCCAGCTTGTAGTAATAAGTGTTGACCGATTCGGCGATGGACTTGCGCAGGTCGGTCCAGCCGTGGCCGCCACGGTGGGCGTCACCCCAGCCGCGCGAGGTGCCCGGCAGATAGAACATGCCGGTGGACAGCACCTTGTCTTCCGGGCGACGCACGCCGGAGTCCAGGCCGGCCAGGCCGATCAGCGGCTTCAGCGTGGAACCGGGGGCGACGCCGCCGAGCACCAGGCGGTTGAACTGCGGCCGCGACGGGTTTTCGTTCAGCGCCTTGAAGTCGGCATGGGAAATGCCGTTGACGAACAGGTTGGGGTCGTAGGACGGCAGGCTGACCATCGCCAACACTTCGCCGGAACGCGGGTCCATCGCCACCGCCGAGCCTTCCTGGTCACCGAAGGCGGCCACCATGGCACGCTGCAGGTCGGCGTCGATCGACAGCCGCAGATCGGCACCGGACTGCGCGGCAACGCGGCCGATGGTACGGATCGCGCGGCCCTGCACGTTGGTCTCGACCTGCTCGTAGCCAACCTTTCCGCGCAGCTGCTGCTCGTAATAGCGCTCCAGGCCGGACTTGCCGATGTGGGTCAACGCGGCATTGCCTTCGCCGAGGATCTCCAGGTCCCGGTCATCGACGCGGCCGACATAGCCGATGATGTGCGCGAACAGGTCGCCGTAGGGGTAGCGCCGGGTCAGGTAGGGCTCGAGCTCGACACCGGGGAAGCGCCAGCGGTCGACGGCAAAGCGCGCCATCTCCTCGTCGTTCATGCGCAGCTTGAGGGTGACCGGCAGGAACTTGCGGCGTGCCTTGCGCGACTTGTTGAACGCTTCCAGCTCTTCCGGGCTGATGTTGATGATCTTCGCCAGCCCTTCCAGGGTGGCGTCCATGTCCTTGACCTTGTCCGGGGTCACGTCCAGGCGGAAGGCCGGCACGTTCTCGGCCAACAGGCGGCCATTGCGGTCGTAGATCATGCCGCGCCCGGGCACCACCGGCCGCGGCTTGATGCGGTTGGCTTCCGAGCGCGTGGCGTAGACGTCGTGGTCCAGCACCTGCAGCTTGAAGTACCAGCCGCCCAGGCCCAGCAGGCAGACCAGCACGCCCAGGAAGCCCAGCGCCGCACGGCGGCGGAACTGTTCGGCTTCGGCGTGCGGGTTCTTGACCTGGCGGCGCGGGATCATGGCTCAGCGCCCGCGCTTGCCGAAGCGCACCGCGTCCAGCAGCACGAACACCAGCGGCCACAAACCCATGCCCAGCAATGGCGCCCACCAGTACGACCAGGGCAGCGTCGGCTCATCCACCACGATGTGGACCAGCGCGCTGACGATGCGGTCGTTGAACAGCAGGCCGCCAATGGCCAGCATCTGCTGCGACATCGGGAAGAAGCGGATGCGGGCGCGGAAGCGCTGCAGGATGAAGGCCAGCATCACCAGCCGCAGCGCCTGTTCGCCCAGCACGCCGCCGTACAGCAGGTCGGCGACCACGCCGCTGGCGAAGGCAATGCCCAGACCGACGCGCTCGGGGGCTTCGATGACCCAGTATGCCAGCACCAGCGCCAGCCAATACGGGCGCAGCGGCTGCAGCAGCGCCGGCAACGGCAGCAGGCCCAACAGCAGCGCCACCACCAGGCTGGCCGGCAGCACCCACGGGTTGTCGCGCAGGCGGCTCATCGCTGGGCCTCGGGCGTGGCCGGCTGCCGGCCAGCGGCCGGCACTACCGTGGACCCGGCTGGGGGAGAGCCCCCCTCTTGTTGAGGGGGACGCGCCGAAGGCGCGGGGGTAAGGGAGGATGCGGGGGCAACCGGCTTCGTCGAAGACGGAGCCGGTTGCCGGCCAGCGGCCGGCACTACCGTAGCGCCGGCTGGGGTGGAGCCCCCTTGTTGTTCAAGGGGGCGCGCCAACGGCGCGGGGTTAAGGGAGGGTGCGCGGGCCGGTTGCACCGAAGGTGCAGTCGGCAGCAATTCGCTGGCCGCAGGCAAGCGAATTGCTGCGCCCGGGCGCAGCAGCAGCACGTCACGGCCGCGGTCGAGCTGGGCCGCCGGCTTCAGTTCGCCAACCAGGAACGCATGGGTGTCGTCCGGGCGCAGGCCAGTGATGGTGCCGACCGGGAAGCCGGCCGGGAAACGCCCGCCGAGGCCGGAGGTGACGATCTCATCGCCCACTTCCACGCCGGCACTGAGCGGAATGTCGCGCAGCTCCAGCTTGTCGCCGCGGCCGTAGACGATCAGGCGCACGCCGTTGCGGGCCACGGTAACGGGCACCGCGTGGTCGGGGTCGGTCAGCAGCAGCACGGTGGAAGTGCCGCCGGTGACACTGATCACCTGCCCCATCAAGCCGCCGGCATCGATCACGGCCTGGCCGACGTGCACGCCTTCGCGGGCGCCGGCGTCGAGCACCAGGCGTTGCTTCACCGGGTCCAGGTCGATGTCCAGGATCGGCGCCAGCTGAACGTCCAGGCCACTGCGTTCGGCCACGTTCAGCAGTTCGCGCAGCTGGGCATTGTCCAGCGCGGCGGTCTGCAGGCGGGTCAGGCGCGCGTTGGCCAGCAGCAGCTGGTTGCGCAGTTCGCGGTTCTCGGTCACCAGCTGGGTATGGCTGGCGGCGGAATCCTTGACCTGGTTGCCGAGCTTGCCGGGCAGGCCGGCCAGCGCCCACACGGGCTGCACCAGGCTGTTGGCCTGCTCGCGCAGGCGCGCCAGCCAGCCGGCCTGGTCGTCGAGCACGATCAGGGTGATGGCCAATGCGAGATAGGCCAGCAACCTGAGGGGGCTGGCGGCATCACCGGATCGGGAGGCAACGGGAGGACCGGCGTAGGGCGGCACGGCAACGATTCAACTGGCAGAAGGCGGAAGGGAAACACGCGGACGCCCCGCCGGTGCCGGCCCGCCATCACGGCGGGCCGCACCCCGGAAGGGCGCGGCGGGCAGGAACGGCCGGGACGGCTTATTCCGGCGCAAAGAACTCGTTGCCGTGCATGTCCACCAGCTCCAGCGCACGACCGCCACCGCGGGCCACGCAGGTCAGCGGATCGTCGGCCACCTGCACGTGCAGGCCGGTTTCCTCGGAGATGAGGCGGTCCAGGTCGCGCAGCAGGGCGCCACCACCGGTCAGCACGATGCCGCGCTCGGCGACGTCGGCGCACAGTTCCGGCGGGGTCTGCTCCAGCGCCAGCTTGACCGCACTGACGATGCCCGACAGCGGCTCGTGCAGGGCCTCGAGCACCTCGTTGGAGCTGATCTTGATCATCTTCGGCACGCCCTCGGCGAGGTTGCGGCCGGAGATTTCCATCTCGATCACTTCCGCCTGCGGGTAGGCGCAGCCCAGCTCGACCTTGATGCGCTCCGCAGTGGCTTCACCGATCAGCATGCCGTGGTTGCGGCGCACGTAGTTGGTGATGGACTCGTCGAAGCGGTCACCGCCGATGCGGACCGAGGCCGAATAGACGATGCCGTTGAGCGAGATCACCGCCACTTCGGTGGTGCCGCCGCCGATGTCGATGACCATCGAGCCACGGGCTTCGGTGACCGGCATGCCGGCGCCGATCGCGGCAGCCATCGGTTCTTCGATCAGGAACACGTCACGGGCACCGGCTTCCTCGGCCGATTCCTTGATCGCGCGGCGCTCGACCTGGGTCGAGCCGGCCGGCACGCAGACCAGCACGCGCGGGCTCGGGCGCAGCACGCGCGACTTGTGCACCTTCTTGATGAAGTGCTTGAGCATCGCCTCGGTGTAGGTGAAGTCGGCGATGACGCCGTCCTTCATCGGGCGGATGGTGGTGATGTGGCCCGGGGTACGGCCCAGCATCTGCTTGGCTTCGGCGCCCACGGCTGCCACCGAGCGGGTGCCACCGATGGCACGGTCCTGGCGCACGGCAACGACCGACGGCTCGTTCAGCACGATCCCCTGCCCGCGCACGTAGATGAGGGTGTTGGCCGTGCCCAGGTCGATGGACAGGTCGTTGGAGAACATGCCACGGAGTTTCTTGAACATCTGAGGAAGGAGTCCTGAGGGGTGTCGTGCCCGCCGCGGGATGGCGAAAAAATGGGCAGAATTCGAGGCCGACAAGCCTAGCAACCCGCCTGCCGCCGAGCAAGGAAAAAACTAGCTGAACCCGCGTCTTCACAGGCTTTCGGCCTGATCGGGTCTCACCCGGTTCTGGCCCTGAGCGGCACCAGCGGGTAACCTTTGCGCCGTCGGGCGCCCAAGGGCGCCGTTTGCTTGCCCGCTGAACCGGGCCGGCCCACCCCAAAATTCACCGCATAGGCTTACATCGATGTCCGCTCTGATCTGTGGTTCTCTTGCCTTCGACACCATCATGGTGTTCCCGGACCAGTTCAAGAATCACATCCTGCCGGACAAGGTGCACATCCTGAACGTGTCCTTCCTGGTGCCGCGCATGCGCCGCGAGTTCGGCGGCTGCGCCGGCAACATCGCCTATAACCTGCACCTGCTGGGCGGCCAGCCGATCCCGATGGGCACCGTGGGTTCGGACTTCGGCCCCTACCGCGAATACTTCGACGGCCTGGGCATCGACCTGTCGCGCGTGCGCGTGATCGATGAGCTGTTCACCCCGCAGGCGTTCATCACCACCGATCACGACAACAACCAGATCACCGCCTTCCACCCGGGCGCGATGATGCGTTCCTACGAGAACCACGTGCGTGGCGTGCCGGGCGTGACCCTGGGCCTGGTCGGCCCGGACGGCCGCGAAGGCATGATCCAGAACGCACAGGAATTCCACGAAGACGGCATCCCGTTCATCTTCGACCCGGGCCAGGCCATGCCGCTGTTCAACGGCCCGGAGCTACGCGCCTTCATCGAGCAGGCCGACTACGTGGTGGTCAACGACTACGAGTCGAACCTGCTGCAGGAACGCACCGGCTGGGACGAGAAGGAGATCGTCAGCCGGGTCAAGGCCTACATCACCACCCGCGGCCCGAAGGGCGCGGTCATCCACACCCCGGAAAAGAGCTACGACATCCCGCCGGCGCACGAGCGCCGCGTGGTCGACCCGACCGGCTGTGGCGACGCCTTCCGCGCCGGCCTGATCTACGGCATCCAGAAGGGCTACGACTGGCTGACCATCGGCCGCATGGGCAACCTGATGGGCGCACTGAAGGTTGAGCACCCGGGCACCCAGAACCAGCGCTTCACCTTCGATGAGTTCAACGAGCAGTTCAAGCAGCAGTTCGGTTACGCGCTGGGCGCGTAAGCCGAACTGCCCGCGCATCTGCTCGGTGGGTGTCGACCTTGGTCGACACGCTTTTCTCTGGTAGGTGTCGACCCTGGTCGACACTGCCGGCCAACGGCCGGCACTACCCCTTCTGCTGCCAGGCCGCCAACAGCGCGCGGCAATCGGCGAAATGCCAGTCGGCACGGCCCGGCCACGGATTTTCCGGCAGGTTGACCAGCACGGTATGGGCGCCCGCGGCGCGACCGCACTCCAGGTCGTAGGCGTGGTCACCGACCATCACCGCCTGCGCAGGCGCGATACCCCAACGCCGCAGGTGCTGCTGCAGGCCATCCGGCGAGGGTTTGGGCACCGCTTCATCACGACCGACGATATCGGCGTCGTCGAACAACGCCCCGATCCCGATCGCCTCCAGCGTCAGCTTCGCCAGCGCATGATCATTGCGGGTCAGGATGCCCAGCCGGCAGCCCGCCGCCGACAGCGCACGCAGCAGCTTCACCGCACCCGGTGCCGGCAGCGCGTCCTCGGCCAGCGCGCGCTCATGATCCAGCAGCCACTCGCGCTTGGCCTGCGCCGGCGCGTCCGGCAGCGCCGCGATATGGTCGAGGATGTCTTCCTCGGCGGCGATCTCCAGTGCGCGGCGGATCGCGGCGAAATCATGCACGGCGACGGTCAGCGTGCCATCCATGTCGAACACCCAGTGCCGGATCGCGGACAACGCGTGCACTGCGCTGCCCGCCGCAACCATCACTGCCACCACTGCGGCATGCGGCTGGCGTCGACGCCACCGGTTTCAAACACAGCGGTGCGGGTACCACCGGCCTTGACCGGGAACTCGATGCTGATCGACTTGCCCTTGCGCGCCAGCTTCCACAGCGCTTTCTGATCGGTGATGAACAGGGCGATGGCTTCATCGGTCTTCGGGCGCCACGCGGCCATCGACACCGGCTTGCCGTCGTCCACGGTTACTTTCACCGTGCACTGCGGGCAACGGAAATCGCCGGCCTGCAGCACCAGGTAGGCATGCCGCTTCCACTCCGGATGATCGCGGAACACCAGCTGCACCGGCTTGGCGCCGCTGCCATCCACGTCCACCCGTTCCTTGCTGTAGATCTGCGCCGAAACCTGGTTGCCCTTGTTGCCCACCGGGATCTGGTTGTACTGCCACAGCGCCTGCATGCGGCGCAGGTCGCGCGCGGCATCGCCCTTGGCCTTGACCTCGTCGAAGCCTGCGGCGATGCGCTCGGCGGCAGCGGTGTCCTTGTACTGGTCCAGCAGCGAGGCGCCATGCAGGCGCGCGCGTTCCCAGTCCTGCGCGGCCACGGCCATGTCGTACTGCTTGGCCACGTCTTCGGCCTTGGCCTCCTTCTGCGCCTGCACGGCGGCCGCGGCGGCTTCCTGCGCCTTGCGCTCTTCCTCGGGGTTGCTGCAGGCAGCCAGGGCCAGCGTGCAGGCGGTGAGCAGGATCAGTCGTTTCATGGCGGAGGTCCTATGCGAGTGCATCCCGATTCTATCGGCAGCGAAAAGCGGATACACCAACGGCGGGTTTCCCCGCCGTTGGTGGTGAAGCAATGACCGGTTGCCGGCCAGCGGCCGGCACTACCGCTTACTTGGCTTCAGCCTTGGCCAGCATGTCCTGGACCGAGGCGGTGGTGATCGGGTGGTAGCCCGGCTTGGCCTTTTCGAAGGCCTGCTTGGCCAGCTCCAGCCCCTTCGGGGTCTTCACCAGTTCGGCGTAGATCGGCATGATCAGCTTGCGACGGCCGACGCGTTCGATGAACGCGGCTGCGCCTTCATTGGCCTGCTCGTAGCCGCTGCGAATCGCCAGCGGGTACCAGCGCATGGCGATCTCGCCATTCGGGGTGCCGGTGAAGTGGAAGGCCTTGTCCAGCGTGGCCAGCTTGTCCAGCGGCTGGGTCGCGCCCAGGCCGTCGATGAAGCGCACCCATTCCTGCGTGCTCCAGTCGGCGATGACCTGGCTGCTCGGCACGGTGCCGGCGCTGGCAAAGGCAATGCGCGCGGTATCGACGCTGCTGAAATTGCGCGACTGCGCCTTGGCCGCGAATGCCGGAATACCCGGCTCGTCCAGCCACGCCTTCAGTTCGGCCTCGGTCACTGCCGACGGATTCTTCGGCAGCAGGTTCTTCTTCATGTACTCGACGAACTGGTCGGTGTTCGCGCTCTGGAAGGCGTGATCATCGAACCAGCCACGCAGGAACGGATCGAAGGTCTCGCGGCCGAAGCGCTGCTCCAGGAATTCCAGGAACCACGAACCCTTGACGTAGGCGACCTGGCTGAGGGCTTCGTCGGGGTCACGCTCGTTCAGCGGCGGCAGCGCCAGCGCCTGGTCGGCCGGGCTCATGTCCTTCACTTCGGCCAGCAGGTCGGTCTGGTCGATCTGCTTCTCCATCTCGGCCATTTCCTTGCCGTACAGAGCTTCGGTGATGCGGCCCTGGACGTAGGTGGTGAAGCCTTCATTGAGCCAGATGTCCTTCCAGCTGGCGTTGGTCACCAGGTTGCCCGACCAGCTGTGCGCCAGTTCGTGGGCGACCAGCGAGACCAGCGACTTGTCGCCGACGATCACGGTCGGAGTGGCGAACGTCAGGCGCGGGTTCTCCATGCCGCCGAACGGGAACGACGGCGGCAGCACCAGCATGTCGTAACGGCCCCAGCGGTATTCGCCGTACAGCTTCTCGGCGGCACCGATCATCTTCTCGGTGTCTTCGAATTCCTTGGCCGCCTTGTTGACCATGGTCGGCTCGGCCCAGACGCCGGAGCGGCCGGAGATCGGCTCGAACACCAGGTCACCGGCGGCGATGGCCAGCAGGTAGGACGGAATCGGCTGCGGCATCTTGAAGGTGTAGTCACCGTCACGCGCGGCCTTCGGATCGTTGTCGGCGCTCATCAGCACCATCACGTCCGGGCGCGAGACCACGTGCGCGCTGTAGGTGAAGCGCACGCTCGGGGTGTCCTGCAGCGGCACCCAGGAACGGGCGTGGATGGCCTGCGACTGGCTGAACATGAAGGGCAGCTTCTTGCCTTCGGTCATCGACGGCGCCAGCCACTGCAGGCCCGAGGCAGTCGGTGCGGTGTGGTAGGTCACTTCCACCTTGGCCGGCTGGGCCGGGGCCTCGATGGTCAGCTTGCTGCCGAACACCTTGTCGACCGGGGCCAGCGCGAACTGCAGCGGGCTGCGCGCGCCATCGGCGGCAACGGCCTCGACCTTGGACACGGTCAGCTCGCGGGTGTCGAGCACCAGCTGCTTGGCGTCCTTCTGCTTCCATTCCAGGGTGTAGGTGGCGGTACCGCCGATCTGCTTCTGGTCGAAGTCCAGCTTCAGGTCCAGCGCGATATCCTTGATGACGACCTTGTCCGGCTCGGCGTACGAGCTTTCGTCGTGGCTGCGGTTCTCGGCGTTCACGGGGGCGGCGGGGGCCTTTTCGGCAGTCGGGGCAGCGGCGGGCGCGGCCGCCTGCTGGGAGCAGCCGGCGGCCAGGGCCACGGCCAGCGGAAGGAGCATCAGCGGATTACGCATGAATCGGGACCGTTACGGGGATCAAACCCCAATGGTACCTCCGTCCGGCCCGGCAGGCGTTGCGCGGTGCGGGGTAATGGCGCGCACAGCCGATCCTGCGCCTCCGGCGCATGCCAACCATGGTTGGCATCCACAGGTAGGTGCCAACCTTGGTTGGCACGGATCTTTCATCGCTCGCAGCAGGCCCGTGCCGACCAAGGTCGGCACCTACCAGAGCGGATGACCGCGGCCGGGGCGTGCCAACCAAGGTTGGCACCCACCAAAGCGGGGCTTACAGCTTGTAGCCGGAGTGGATCGAAACGATGCCGCCGGTCAGGTTCTTGTAGTGGCAGCGCTCGAAGCCGGCCTGCCCCATCATCGCCTTCAGTTCGTCCTGCGGCGGGTGCTTGCGGATGCTCTCGGCCAGGTACTGGTAGCTGTCCGAATCGTTGGCGAACAGCTTGCCCAGCTTGGGCAGGATCTTGAACGAGTGGAAGTCGTAGATCGGCTTGAACCAGTCCGCGGTGACTTCGGAGAACTCCAGCACGCGGGCCTGGCCGCCCACCTTCAGCACGCGGTACATCTCGCGCAGGCCAGCGTCCTTGTCAGTCACGTTGCGCAGGCCGAAGGCGATGGTGACCAGGTCGAAGCTGTTGTCCGGGAACGGCAGGGCTTCGGCATTGCACTGCACGTAGTCCAGGCCGAGCACCAGGCCGCGGTTGGTCAGGCGGTCACGGCCGACCGACAGCATGCCGGCGTTGATATCGCCCAGCACCACCGAGCCCTCGGCGCCAACGCGCTCCTTCAGCAGGGCGGCGATGTCGCCGGTGCCGCCCGCCAGGTCGAGCACGCGGTCGCCCGGCTTCACCTGCGCGGTCGCCACGTAGTAGCGCTTCCACGCCCGGTGCACGCCCAGGCTCATCAGGTCGTTCATCAGGTCGTAGTTGCGCGCGACCGAGGTGAACACCTGGCCGACCAGCTTCTGCTTGTCCTTGGCGGCGACGTCGCGGAACCCGAAATGGGTGGTACCGGCTTTGTAGGGGGATTCGCTCATGGCCCCGATTATCGCACCGCCGGGGGCCAGCGGCACCCCCTGCCCGTATCATGGCGGGCCACGACTTACCGGAGCCCCCGCATGATCACCACGCCCGACTACCAGGCCCTGCTGCAGACCGCCATCGCCGAAGCCCGCCAGGGCCTGGCCGAGGGCGGCGTGCCGATCGGCGCGGCGCTGTACCACAACGACGGCCGCCTGCTCGGCTGCGGCCACAACCGCCGCGTGCAGGAAGGCGACCCCTCCGTGCACGGCGAAACCGACGCCTTCCGCAAGGCCGGCCGCCAGCGCCGCTACCAGGACACCATCATGGTCACCACCCTGGCGCCGTGCTGGTACTGCTCGGGCCTGGTGCGCCAGTTCAACATCGGCACCGTGGTGGTGGGCGAATCGCGCACGTTCCAGGGTGGCATCGACTGGCTGCGCGAGAACGGCGTCAACGTGATCGACCTCGACAACCAGGAATGCGTCGATCTGCTCGGCGATTTCATCGGTCGCCATCCGGACATCTGGAACGAAGACATCGGTGAATGAGCATCGCGCAGCCTGCTGTTGAACCCGCTTAATGAACGCTTCAGTGCCGGCACGCCCTAGTGCCGGCAGCGTTTGCGGCCATTGCCGTGAACCCGTGCACAGTCAGCTGCGCTGCGTGCATACACTGCGGTAACACCCCACCCCGCCGCCGCGCCTAGGGTGGGGTTACCGGGGCCCCTTTCCCCGGCGGAGCCAGCCATGTGCGCGCACGCCGTACGCCCCACGCCCGACCCGATTCTCGATGCCATCCGCGAGCGCCTGCAGCAGCAGTACGCGCTGCACCAGCGTGGCGCACTGTTCTGGACCGCCTACCAGGGCCTGCAGCTGGAACTGGTGCGTGGCCATCCGCTAGACCATGAGCGCCTGTGCAATGCGATGGCCGACATGGCCGAAGACCTCGGCGCGGTCGAGCATGCGCAACTGATAGGCAATCGCAACGCCGGCTCCACGCCGCGCTGACACGGCATGCACCGGCGCATACGCCACACTGCGATGAACCCCCACTCCCTCCACCTCAACCGATTGGATCGACATGCACGCTGAAGTCCCCACCATTCCCCCGGTCATCAACGTCGACGCCGAGCTTGACCATTGGCGCCGCCAGCATGCCGACGGTGCACTGCCGCACAACTCCTTCGGCTCCTACGTGCCGTGGATCAAGTTCGCCTGCGATTCGCTGATCACCCAGCCGCGCGCCAGCAATGCGCAGCGCGACGAGATGTTCCAGACCCAGTACGCCCTGCAGATCATGCCGCGCCTGAGCGAAGCCCAGGCCCGCGAATTCGTCGACCGTTGCTGGCAGCACGTCTACCAGACCAGCCCGGTGCGCCTGCAGGACGCGCCGCGCCTGCGCGCCTGATCCGCCGCGCGGCGGCGGCTCAAGCGCGGCGGCTGCACGGCCCCTGCACGAGCCACTGCCGATCATCCTCGTCACCTGAGTGGGACGACGACGATGAAAGCACGCAACCTGTTCAATACGATCGCCAAGAAGGCTGCGGCCGCCACCGGCTCGCCGTGGACCTTCCTGGCTGCGGTCGCGATCGTGGTGATCTGGGGCATCAGTGGTCCGGTGTTCGGCTTCAACGACACCTGGCAGCTGGTGATCAACACCGGCACCACCATCATCACCTTCCTGATGGTGTTCCTGATCCAGCACACGCAGAACGCGGACACCGCCGCGATGCAGATCAAGCTGGACGAGCTGATCCGGGCGACGGCCGAAGCCAACAACGAACTGTTGGATCTGGAAGAACTGGACGAGGAACGGCTGGAAGAGATCCGACGCGAGTACGAGCAGATGGCGCGCGAAGCCGGCGACGCACTGGCGCGGGTGCGCGCCTGCCATGTGGCGCGGCGCGACGACGAAGCGGTATAGCGGCCCTCCTGAAATGACAATGCCGGCCCGCGGCCGGCATTACCATCGATCTCCAGGTAGGTGCCAACCTTGGTTGGCACAGGGCCAGCCGCCTGCGCTGACGCATCCGTGCCAACCAAGGTTGGCACCTACCAGAAGCACTGCTTACCCGCGCTCGTGCCAGCCGCCACCCAGCACCTTGTACAGGGTGATGCGGTTGGCCTGCTGCGCCAGCTGGGCCTGCAGCTGGGTCTGCTGCGCGTTGTAGGCGGTACGCCGCGCATCGAGCAGGGTGACGAAGCTGTCCAGGCCGGCGTCGTAGCGTGCCTGCGACAGGCGGTTGGCCTGTTCGGCCGCTTCCACCAGGCGCTGCTGTGAACTCACCTGCTCATCCAGGCTGACGTTCAATGCCAGCGCATCGGCGGTTTCGCGGAAGCCCACCTGGATCGACTTCTCGTACTGCGCCAGCGCGATATCACGATCGGCGTTGGCGATGGCCAGGTTGGCGCGCAGCTTGCCGCCCTGGAAGATCGGCAGGGTGATCTTCGGCAGGAAGCTCCACACGCGCGTTCCGCTGTCGAACAGGTTGGACAGTTCGCTCGAGCCACTGCCGATGCTGCCGGTCAGCGAGATGCTCGGGAAGAACGCCGCACGTGCTGCACCGATGTTGGCGTTGGCCGCCAGCAGCTGGTGTTCGGCGGCCATGATGTCCGGGCGCTGCAGCAGCACATCGCTGGGCAGGCCGGCCGGCGGCGGCGCCAGTGCCAGCAGCTGCGGTTCGATGCTGTCCGGCAGCAGCGCCGGATCCAACTGGCCACCCGCCAGCAGCGCCAGCGCGTTGCGGTCCTGGGCCAACTGGCCACGCAGGCGTGCGGCATCGGTGCGCGCGGTCTCGACCAGGGTCCGGGTCTGGGTCAGCTCCAGCGCCGAACTGCCGCCACGCTCGTGACGGGCCTCGGCCAGGCGCAGCGAATCCTCATAGGTCTTCAGCGTGGCATCGGCGATCTTCAGCCGCTGCGCATCAGCACCGTAGGTCAGCCACGCCGTCGCGGTCTCGGCCACCAGGCTCAGCTGCGCGTTGCGGCGATTGGCGGCCACCGCGAAGTACTGCTGCAGTGCCGCTTCACTGAGGTTGCGCACGCGGCCGAACAGGTCCAGCTCGAACTCGGCCACGCCGACACCGGCGGTGAACTGCTCGGTGACGCCGTCATCGGTGCCTCGGCGATCCATCTGGCCGGTGACGGCCACGCCCGGCACGCGATCGGCACGCTGCACGCGGTACTGGCCGCGCGCGCGTTCGACGTTGAGCACGGCCACGCGCAGGTCGCGGTTGTTCTGCAGCGACTGGTCGATCACCTGCTGCAGGCGCGCATCGGTGAAGAAGTCGCGCCAACCGACGGCGGCGACATCGGCCACCTGGCCCTGCGCGGCCTCGGCCGGCCACTGCGCCGGAATCGCCGGAGCGACGGCGGTGTTCTTCGGCACCAGGGTGGAGCAGCCGGCCAGCGCGAGCGTGGCGGCAATGGAAAGGAACAGGGATGCACTTTTCATGGGGATGACTTCCATCGGTACTGCCGGATGGCAGGAGGCAGTGCCGGCCAGCGGCCGGCACTGCCGATTCGCTTACGTCGTGGACTTGCGCTTGAACAGGCGCTGCACCACCACGAAGAACAGCGGTACGAAGAACACGCCGAGCACGGTGCCGACGATCATGCCGCCGAGCACGCCGGTGCCGATCGCCTGCTTGGCGCCGGAGCCGGCACCGGTGGAGATCGCCAGCGGTACCACGCCCATGCCGAAGGCCAGCGAGGTCATCACGATCGGGCGCAGGCGGTCGCGCACGGCATGCATGATCGACTCGATCAGGCTGGCGCCCTTCTCCAGGTTTTCCTTGGCGAACTCGACGATCAGGATCGCGTTCTTGCTGGTCAGGCCCACCGTGGTCAGCATCGCCACCTGGAAGTAGATGTCGCGCTCCAGGCCCTTGAAGGTGTTGGCCAGCACGGCGCCGAGGATACCCAGCGGGGCCGCCAGCAGCACCGCGGTCGGCACGCTCCAGCTTTCGTACATCGCGGCCAGGCACAGGAACACGATCATCAGCGACAGCGTGTACAGCAGCGGCGTCTGCGAACCGGCCTGGCGCTCCTGGTAGGACATCGCCGTCCATTCGATGCCGAAGCCCTGCGGCAGCTGCTTGGCCAGCTGTTCGATCTCGGCCATGGCATCGCCGGAGGCAACACCCGGGGCCGGTTCACCCTGGATTTCCATCGCCGACACGCCGTTGTAGCGTTCCAGGCGCGGCGAGCCGTAGTCCCAGTGCTTGGTGGCAAACGCACTGAACGGCACCATTTCGCCCTTGTCGTTCTTCACGGACCAGAGATCAAAGTCCTCCGGCACCATGCGGAACGCCTGGTCGGCCTGCACGAACACACGCTTGACGCGGCCGCGATCGACGAAGTCATCGATGTACGAGCTGCCCCACGCGGCGGCCAGCGTGCCGTTGATCTGGTCGATCGACAGTCCCAGCGAGGTCGCCTTGGCCGCGTCGATGTCGATGCGGAACTGCGGCGTGTCTTCCTGGCCGTTCGGGCGCACGTTGGCCAGCTTCTTGCTGCCGGCGGCGAGGCCGAGCAGCTGGTTGCGCGCGGCCACCAGTGCGTCGTGACCCTGGCCGCTGTTGTCCTTCAGGAAGAAGGTGTAGCCCGAGGCGGTACCCAACTCCGGAATGGCCGGCGGCGGGAAGGCGAAGATGAAGGCATCCTTGATCTGGCCCAGGGCCGCCATCGCACGGCCGGTGATCGGCATCACGCCATTGTTGGCGTCACGCTCGCTCCAATCCTTCAGCTTGACGAACGCCATACCCGCGTTCTGGCCCATGCCGGCGAAGCTGAAGCCCTGCACCGAGAACACCGAGTCCACCGCATCCTTCTCGTTCTGCAGGAAGTGGTTTTCCAGTGCCGCGATCGATTCCAGCGTACGTTCCTGGGTGGCACCGACCGGCGCCTGCACCAGCGCCATCAGCACGCCCTGGTCTTCGTTGGGCAGGAACGAGCTGGGCAGGCGCACGAACAACACGCCCATCAGCACGAACAGCGCCGCCACGATGCCCATGAAGCGCCACGGACGGTGGATGATGCCGCGCACGCCACGCTGGTAGCTTTCGCTGGTGCGGTCGAAGCCGCGATTGAAGCCATTGAAGAAGCGACCGGCCAGGCCACGGTGGGCGACGTGGTGCTCACCCTTCTTCAGCGGCTTGAGCATGGTCGCGCACAGCGCCGGGGTCAGCACGATCGCCACCAGCACCGACAACGCCATCGCAGAGACAATCGTGGCCGAGAACTGGCGATAGATCACGCCGGTGGAGCCGCTCATGAAGGCCATCGGCACGAACACCGCCGACAGCACCAGGCCGATACCCACCAGCGCACCGGTGATCTGGCCCATCGACTTGCGGGTCGCTTCGAGCGGCGACAGTCCTTCCTCGGACATGATGCGCTCGACGTTCTCCACCACCACGATGGCATCGTCCACCAGCAGGCCGATCGCCAGCACCATCGCGAACATGGTCAGCATGTTCACCGAGAAACCCAGCATCGCCAGTACGCCGAAGGTACCCAGCAGCACCACCGGCACGGCGATGGTCGGGATCAGGGTGGCGCGGAAGTTCTGCAGGAACAGGTACATCACCACGAACACCAGCACGATCGCTTCGATCAGGGTCTGCACCACGCCCTTGATCGACACGCGCACGAACGGAGTGGTGTCGTACGGGATCTCGGCCTTCAGGCCGGCCGGGAAGAAGCCCTTCATGTCTTCCAGCGCGGCGTTCACACCAGCAGCGGTATCCAGCGCGTTGGCGCCGGTGGCCAGGGTGACCGCCAGGCCGCTGGCCGGCTGGCCGTTGTAGCGGGTGACGAAGTCGTAGGATTCGGCACCCAGTTCGACGCGGGCGACGTCACCCAGGCGCAGCTCGGCACCGTCCTGCGCACCGCGCACGATGATGTTGCGGAACTGTTCCGGGGTCTGCAGGCGCGACTGCGCGTTGATGGTGGCGTTGAGCTGCTGGCCCTTCACCGACGGCGCACCGCCAAGCTGGCCGATCGCCACCTGGGCGTTCTGGGCCTTGATCGCCGCGGTCACTTCCGGCACCGACAGGCCATAGGTGTGCAGCTTGTTCGGGTCCAGCCAGATGCGCATGGCGTACTTGCCACCGAACACCTGGATGTTGCCCACGCCCGGCACGCGGCTGAGACGGTCGACGACATTGGAACCGACGTAGTCGGCGATGTCGTTGGCGTCCATGCTGCCGTTCTCGGACACGAACGCGATGACGTTCAGGAAGCCCGAGCTGGACTTGGCCACGTTGATGCCCTGCCGCTGCACTTCCTGCGGCAGCAGCGGCATGGCCAGCTGCAGCTTGTTCTGCACCTGCACCTGGGCAATGTCCGGGTTGGTGCCGCTCTCGAAGGTCAGGGTGATGGTGGCCTGGCCGTTGGACGAGCTGTTGGAGGAGAAGTAGATCAGGCCATCAAGGCCCTTCATGTTCTGCTCGATGATCTGCGTCACCGAGTCCTCGACCACCTTGGCCGATGCACCCGGGTAGGTAGCGCTGATTTCCACCGCCGGCGGTGCGACGTTGGGGTACATCGAGACCGGCAGCTTGAACAGGGCCAGGCCGCCGGCGAGCATGATGATGATGGCGATCACCCATGCAAAGATGGGTCGATCGATGAAAAAGCGTGCCATGGGGTTCTCCGCTTACTTCGCGTCGCCGGCCGGAGCGGCAGGCTGGGCGGCCGCTGCCGGCTTGGCCGGAGCAGCGCCCTTCTCGGTGGCCTTGACCGGCATGCCGGGGCCGATCTTCTGCAGGCCTTCGACGATGACCTTGTCGCCGGCCTTCAGACCGTCCTCGACCAGCCACTTGTCGCCGACCGTGCGGCTGACCTTGACCGGGCGCACTTCGACCTTGTTGTCCTTGTCGACCACCATTGCCGTGGTGTCGCCCTTCGGATCGCGGGCGATGCCCTGCATCGGCACCAGCACCGCGTCGCTGCGCACGCCGCCGCCGATCACTGCACGCACGTACATGCCCGGCATCAGCAGGCCGTCCGGGTTGTCCACCTTCACGCGCAGGCCGAAGCTGCCGGTGGTCGGATCGACGCTGACTTCGGAGAACTCCAGCGTGCCCTTGTGCTCGAAGGTGCTGCCGTCTTCCATCAGGATGCTGACCGGCAGGGTCTGGTTGTCCTGCAGGCGGCCGGCGGCCAGTTCGCGGCGCAGCTGCAGCAGCTCGGCCGAGGACTGGGTCAGGTCGACATAGATCGGGTCCAGCTGCTGCACGGTGGCCAGTGCATTGGCCTGCCCGGCGTTGACCAGCGCACCCTGGGTGACGCTGGACTTGCCGATGCGGCCGCTGATCGGCGCGGTGATGCGGGCGTAGCCGAGGGTGACGTTGGCCGCATCCAGCGAGGCCTTGGCGGCACCGACATCCGCCTCGGCCTGCTTCTGCGCGGCCACGGCGTTTTCCAGGTCCTGCTGGCTGACCGCATCGACCTTGGCCAGCTCGGTGATGCGCTTGGCGCTCAGGCGGGCGGCATTGGCGGTGGCTTCGGCACGGGCCAGCTGGGCGCGGGCGTTGTTGGCCTGGGCGCGGTAGCTGGCGTCGTCGAGCTGGTACAGCGGCTCGCCGGCCTTGACCATGCCACCCTCGGTGAACAGGCGCTTGGCGACAATGCCGTTCACCTGCGGGCGCACTTCGGCGACCAGGAAGGCATTGGTACGGCCCGGTAGTTCGCGGGTCAGGCCCACGGTCTCGGACTTCAGCGTGACCACAGTGACGTCACCCGGGCCCTGCTCGGGGGCCTGGGGTTGGCCGCCGCAGGCAGCCACGGTCGCGGCGATTGCCAGCGACAGTGCAAAGGGTCGGATTCGGCTCAGCAACATGACGGAAAGGCTCTTGGAGGAAGGAATCTCAGAGGAGGCTGATACCGCTGGACTTCCCCTTGTTCCGGTGAAAGCCCCGCAGATCGCGCCCACCCGGGTGGAGTGGGAGCCGGACCGGCCTGCCACGCACACGACGGGAATGATGGGTGCGAAATATACATACATGCTTGTTTGTTTGTAAACCGGTACAATTCAGCCACGTTTCACCCGCACTCGTACCCACACCCATGGCCCGCAAGACCAAAGAGGACACCCAGGCAACCCGGGAAGGCATCCTTGACGCCGCCGAAGCCTGCTTCCATGAACACGGCGTGGCCCGTACCACGCTGGAGATGATCGGTGCCCGCGCCGGCTACACCCGTGGCGCGGTCTACTGGCACTTCAAGAACAAGAGCGAGGTGCTGGCCGCGATCGTCGAGCGCGTGCACCTGCCCTTCATGCAGGAACTGGAGCGCACCTCCACCGACCAGCGCGACACCCCGGTGCACGACCTGCGCGCGGTAATGATCCACTCGTTCATCGAGCTGTCCGAGGACGAGCGCCTGCGCAAGACCATGGAAATCATGCTGCGCAGCGATGCGTCGGCTGACACCAAGGTGCTGACCGAGATGCAGCAGGCCGGTTTCCGCGATGCGCTGGACCGGATGGAGCGCGCCCTGCGCCGCGCCCGCGATCTGGGCCAGCTGCGCGAAGGCGCCGACCCCAAGATCGCCGCACGCATGCTGCACGCCACCGTGCTGGGCGTGCTGCACGGGGCAATGGTCGAACCGGAACTGATGGACCTCAAGCGCGACGGCATGCTCGCGCTGGACATGACCCTGGCCGCCTACGTGAAGGACGGTGTGTTCGTTCCCGGAACGGTGCCCGAGCCGTTGCCGGAAGCATGAGCGGCGTTGCTGCCGCCATCGCGGCACTGCACGATCTCTACCTGCCCGCAGGGCTGCAGTTGACCGGACCGATCGTGGCGGAAGCGGAAAGCGCAGAGTACGGTGCCTGCCGCTTTGCCCTTGAGGGTCACAGCATCGTGTTCCGCGTCGCGAAGATCACCCCCACCAAGACCGGCCAGTTCGTAACCCTGTGGAAGCGCCCCGCCCCCGGTTCTGATATCGCTCCATTGGATGCAGCCGATGCTGTGCACTTCGTGGTGATCGCGGTCTTCGACGGAACACAGCGCGGGCAGTTCATCTTCAGTCGTGACCTGCTGATCGAGCGCGGTGTGATGTCGCGCGATGGCGAGGGCGGAAAGCGCGCCCTCCGTGTCTATCCGCCGTGGAGCACGCCGACCGCAAAGGACGCGATCCGGACCCGGCAGTGGCAGCTTCGTTGCTTCCTGCCCACCGGTGCTGATGTCTCCGCCTCCGCCGGTGATCGATTACGCTCACTGTTGGGTTGAACCCGGCGGACCTTCCCTTTTCTGGACGCATCCTGATGATCCTGGACAACGTGGTGTGGGGCTTCATCGGCTGTGGCAGCGTCACCGAGAAGAAGAGCGGGCCGGCCCTGGCCAACACGCCGGGCTCACGGGTGGCCGCGGTCATGCGCCGCAATGCGGCGTTGGCCGAGGATTATGCGCGGCGCCATGCGATTCCCCGCTGGTACGCGGACGCCGATGCACTCATCGCCGACCCGGAAGTGAACGCGATCTACGTTGCGACGCCGCCCTCCACGCACATGCACTACGCATTGCAGGCGATAGCTGCGGGCAAGCCGGTCTACATCGAAAAGCCGATGGCCATGGACCACGACGAGTGCCAGCGCATCATTGAAGCCAGCGCCCGCAGCGGCGTGCCGGTGTTCGTCGCCTACTACCGCCGCGCCCTGCCCCGCTTCGCACAGGTGAAGCAGTTGCTGGACAGCGACGCGATCGGTACGCCGCGCAGCGTGCGCGCGACCCTTCATCGGCCGCATTCAGTAAATGCCGCATCACCGGACTTCTGGCGGACCAACCCCGCGATCGCTGGCGGCGGGCTGTTTGTCGATCTGGGCTCGCATACCCTGGACCTGCTCGACCATCTATTGGGGCCGCTGAGCGATGTGCATGGCCTGGCCAGTTCGTTGACCGGCGCCTACGCCGCCGAGGACAGCGTCTCGATGTGCTTCCGCACCGGGACGGGTGCGCACGGCATCGCGCAATGGAGCTTCTGCGCGTTCCGCCGCCAGGATGAGATCGAGATCACCGGCGACCGTGGGCAGCTGCGCTTTGCCACCTTCGAGGACGTTCCGGTGGAGCTGGAAACCGAAGCCGGCGTGCAGAGGTTCGACATCCCCAACCCGCCGTCGATCCAGCAACCGTTGATCGCCTCCCTCGTGGACGAACTGTGCGGCAACGGGCGCTCGCCCTCGAACGGCATCAGTGCCGCCCGCACCAGTGCGGTGATCGACCAGGTGCTGCAGGCCTATCGCACGCGGCAATCGCGCTGACCGCACAGGAAAAAGGCCGCCTTGCGGCGGCCTTTTCCGTATCGGGCGTTACAGGATGTAGCGGCTCAGGTCCGGGTCCTGCACCAGCTCGCCCAGATGTGCATCGACGTAGGCGCTGTCGATGGCCAGGGTTTCGCCATCGCGGTCCGGTGCCTCGTAGCTGAGCGAATCCAGCAGGCGTTCCAGCACGGTGTGCAGGCGGCGGGCACCGATGTTCTCCTGGCGCTCGTTCACCTGGAAGGCGATCTCGGCCAGGCGGTCGATGGCATCGGCGGTGAAGCTGACCTTGACGCCTTCGGTGGCCAGCAGCGCTTCGTACTGCTTGGTCAGCGCGGCCTTCGGCTCGGTCAGGATGCGCACGAAGTCATTCTTGCTCAGCGCACCCAGTTCCACGCGGATCGGGAAACGACCCTGCAGCTCCGGAATCAGATCGCTGGGCTTGGCAAGGTGGAACGCGCCCGACGCGATGAACAGGATGTGGTCGGTCTTGATCGTGCCGTACTTGGTGGACACGTTGGAGCCTTCCACCAGTGGCAGCAGGTCGCGCTGCACGCCTTCGCGGGAGACATCGCCACCGCCCACGTTGTCACCACGCTTGGCGACCTTGTCGATCTCGTCGATGAAGACGATGCCGTGCTGCTCGCAGGCCTCGATCGCCGCCGTGCGGATATCGTCCTCGTTGACCAGCTTGCCGGCCTCTTCTTCCACCAGCAGCGGACGCGCGGCCTTGATGGTCAGCGTGCGCTTGTGCGCCTTGGCGCCGCCGCCGAGGTTGGCGAACATCGACTTCAGCTGCTGGCCCATTTCCTCCATGCCCGGCGGGGTCATGATGTCCATGCTGACGTTGGCAGCCAGGTCGAGCTCGATCTCACGCTCGTCCAGCTCACCATTGCGCAGCATCTTGCGGAACTTGATGCGGGTCTCGTTGTCCTGCGCCGACGGTTCGTTGCGCGCCACTTCCGGATCGAAACCGATGCCGCCGCTACGGCGCGGCAGCAGTGCATCGAGAATGCGGTCTTCTGCGCGTTCTTCGGCCTGGGTACGCACACGCACCTTGGCCTGTTCGCGATAGAGCTTCACTGCGGTATCGGCCAGGTCGCGGATGATCTGCTCGACGTCCTTGCCGACGTAGCCGACTTCGGTGAAGCGGGTGGCTTCGACCTTCACGAACGGTGCGTTGGCCAGCGTGGCCAGTCGACGCGCGATCTCGGTCTTGCCGACGCCGGTCGGGCCGATCATCAGGATGTTCTTCGGCATCACTTCATTGCGCAGCTCAGGCACCAGCTGCATGCGGCGCCAGCGGTTGCGCAGGGCGATGGCCACGGCGCGCTTGGCGTCATGCTGGCCCACGATGTGCCGGTCCAGTTCCTGCACGATCTCGCGCGGGGTCATGGTGGCGGAGGAAACTTCGATCTTCGACATGGTTGTGCTCACGAATTCATTGTCGGTAGTGCCGGCCGCTGGCCGGCAACCAGGCACGCGTGCGGGGGCTCATGAGGTTGCCGGCCAGCAGCCAGCACACCCCTCACAGCTCCTCGACCACCACGTTCCGGTTGGTATAGATGCAGATGTCGCCGGCGATGCCGATCGCTTCACTGGCGATGGTGCGTGCATCCAGTTCGGTGTGCGCCATCAACGCGCGCGCGGCCGACAGTGCATACGAACCGCCCGAACCGATGGCGATGATGCCGTCCTCCGGCTCGATCACATCACCGGTGCCGCTGATGATCAGCGAGGTTTCCTTGTCGGCCACTGCCAGCAGGGCTTCAAGCTTGCCGAGGCGGCGCTCGGTGCGCCAATCCTTGGCCAGCTCGACCGCGGCGCGCTGCAGCTGGCCGTGTTTCTCCAGCTTGGCCTCGAACAGCTCGAACAGGGTGAAGGCATCGGCGGCGGCACCGGCGAAGCCGGCCAGCACCTGGCCATCACGGCCAAGGCGGCGCACCTTGCGCGCATTGCCCTTCATCACGGTGTGGCCCAGCGTGACCTGGCCGTCGCCGGCAATGGCCACGTGCTCGCCGCGACGGACGCAGACGATGGTAGTGGCGTGGAAAACGTTGGGGTTCTGACTGGGGTCCATGCGGCCTCCGATAGCTGTTCACGGGACATGGGGACAGCGCCGGGTGCGATCAAGCCTGCGCGGATGGCTGCCGTTCAGCGCTTGGCGTGCGACGGCCGGTCCGGATTCGGCTCGATACCCCAGGCGATGTACCAGTCTTCACCCTGCGTCTCGATCGGGTGCTGGGTGCGGCCGGAACCATTGCCGCAGGCCAGCGCGTCAGCCGCGCAGTAGCGGTCGCAGCCCCAGCAGATGCGTTCGGGGTGCTTGGGATGCAGCGGAATGGGCTTCGCCATGGTGGTGGTTTCCTCGTGGCCTGCGGCCACGATGCGCCGCTGGCGCCCACCCTGCCCTGATCCAGATCAAGCGCAGGCTATTCAGCCTTGTCGTCCCTGCTGCGGCGCTTGGCGCGCGGATGCGCGGCGTCGTAGACCTTGGCCAGGTGCTGGAAATCGAGGTGAGTGTAGATCTGCGTCGTGGCGATGTCGGCATGGCCGAGCAGCTCCTGCACACCGCGCAGGTCGCCGGACGATTCCAGGATATGGCTGGCGAAACTGTGCCGAAGCATGTGCGGATGCACGTGCTTGAACAGTCCCTGGCGCTGTGCAAGCTGGCGGATGCGGATCTGCACCGCACGCTGGCTGATCGGCCCGTTGCGGCCGGGGAACACCGGCGAGGCCGGGCCGCCGCCACTTTCCGCGCGCCATGCCTGCAGCGCTTCGCGCGCCGGCCGGCCGAACGGCACCCGGCGCTGGCGGTTGCCCTTGCCCAGCACGTTGACCAGCCCGCTGTCGAAATCCAGATCGCGCCAGGTCAGCGCACAGACTTCGCTCAGGCGCAGGCCGGAGGAATAGAACAGTTCCAGCAGCGCGCGGTCACGGCGGCCGAGTTCACCTTCCGGCTCCAGCTCGACCAGCTGCACGGCTTCATCGGCGTCGAGGACCTGTGGCAACCGGCGTGGCGCGCGCGGTGCCTTCTGCGTTGCCGCCGGACTGACCTCGATGCGCCCGTGCTTGAGCAGCCAGGCATAGAAGCTCCGGCAGGCCGACAAGCGACGCTGCAGGCTCTTGGCCGACAGACCGCGGCGGTGCTCATCGGCAATGAACTGGCGCAACGCGTCGGCATCAAGCGCCTCCACCACCACGCCACGCGGCTCGGCCCAGGCCGACAGCGCGTCCAGGTCGCGGCGATAGGCGTCGAGCGTATGTGCCGACATCCGCCGCTCCACCTGCAGGTGCTGCAGGAAGGCCTGTACCGCGCTCATCGTCGCCGTGCCCTGCTCAGCCGGGGAAACGCTTCAGGCCAGTGACCAGCGCGTCGCCCATCATGCGCAGGAACAACGTCCCCATGCCCGGATAGAAGCGGTTCGGGTCGTGGCTGCCGACCGCGATCAGGCCGACGCCCGGCAGCGGCAGCAGCGCGGTGGTCTGCACTTCTTCGCTGCGCACGCCGTACAGCACGGCATTCTTTTCCGGCTGCAGGCGGCCGCAGATCGGCTCGCCATCGTTCAGGCAATCGCGGAACGGGCCCAATTGCGGATCATCGGCGGCAATCACCTGCAGCCAGTCGGCCTGTTCCAGCCCGGCCACCGGCGTGTGCACCACCAGCCGCACCAGGTCGCCGGCGAAGTCTTCCTGCAGCGATGCGGCCATCGCACGCAGGGTGTCAGCCGCGTTGTCCTGCTTCATCAGTGCCAGGGTCAGCTGGTGCGTGCGCACCGCAAGGCGCTCATTGATCTGCGCGGTCGCGCCCAGGTCGGCCAACCGCCGCGCCAGCTCGCGGTTCTTCTCGCGCAGCACTTCCAGCTGGTAGCTGGCCAGCGATGCGGTCGGGCCGTCATCGCGCGGCACCACCAGGGTCAGGGCCAGGTCCGGGAACTGCTTGAGGAAGCCCGGATGACGCCGCAACCAGGCAGCGACTTCATGGGCCCCGAGCTTGTCGACGGTTTCGCTCATGCCATCCACTCCCCTTCGAAGACGAATGCGGTCGGGCCCGCCATCACCACCGGCTGGCCATCGCCCGGCCACTGGATGCGCAGGTCGCCACCGGGCAGGCTGATGCGCGCATCGCGCTGCAGGCGGCCGCGCTGCATCAGGGTCACCGCGGCGGCGCAGGCGCCACTGCCGCAGGCCAGGGTTTCACCGACGCCGCGCTCGAACACGCGCAGGCGGGCGTGCGCCGGGCCCATCACCTGGGCGAAGCCCACGTTCACCGAGCGCGGGAACGACGCGTGCTGCTGCAGCAGCGAACCCACGCGTTCGACCGGCGCAGCATCGATCAGGCCCACTTCGATCACGGCATGCGGGTTGCCCATCGACACCGCAGCAAAGCGGACGCTCTCGCCCTGCAGCGGCAGCAGGTATTCCTCGCGCGCGTGGGCGAAGCCCATCAGCGGCACGTTGGCCGGTTCGAACGCAGGCACGCCCATGGTCACCGCGAACTGGCCCTCGCCCAGCACCTTCACTTCGTGGCTGGCCAGCGGGCTGTCGATGACGAATGCATCGCCCTGCGCGCTGCCCTCGCGCACCAGCCAGGCCGCGATGCAGCGCGCGCCATTGCCGCACTGCTCGGAATTGGAACCGTCGGCATTCCAGATGCGGTACGAGGCCACCGAGCCTTCCGCACGCGGCGCCTCGATGGTCAGGATCTGGTCGCAGCCGACGCCGGTGTGGCGGTCGGCCAGGCGCGCGGCCAGTTCAGGCGTGGGCGGCGCAGTGCCGTCACGCAGGTCGATCACTACGAAATCATTGCCCGCGCCGTGCATCTTGCTGAAGCGCAGGGCCTTGGAACCGGCCTCACTCATTCCCGCTGCCCGCCTTCTTCGCAGGCACCGGCTGGGTGGTCGGTGCAGCCGGCTCCACGGTCGTGGCCGGGGTGCCGCTGCCCTGGGTCTCCGCCGGGGTCGCCTCAGCGGCGGGCTCGGCTGCGGGTTCGACGGTTTCTTCCACCGGCACCGGCTTCTGCGGCAGAACCAGCGGGCCCTTGTTGCCGCAGGCGGCGAGGAGCAGCAGCGAGGCCGCTGCCAGCGGAATCAGGATGGCGTTTCGATGGGGGATCTTCATGCCCCGAGTATAGCCATTGGCGGCTGAGCGGTTCGTGCAGGGGATCGGGTTGCTGGCCAGCGGCCGGCACTCCCGCAGGCGCTCAATCGGCGGGCGGTGGCAGCGGCCGCGTCCACAGCCAGATCGCCACCACGGTCATGCTGCCGATCGAGAACCACTTCACCCAGGCGATCGGCACGCACCACAGCATGATGGCGGCGCACACGGCCATGGTGATCGTGGCCATCCACTTGCCGTAGCGGCTGACCGCCCCGTGTGCCTGCCAGTTGGCGATGGCCGGGCCGAAGCGCGGGTGCTGCAGCAGCCAGTTGTGCAGGCGTTCGGATCCGCGCGAGGCGGCCCACGCCGAGATCAGGATGAATACGGTGGTCGGAAGGCCCGGCACGAAGATGCCGACAATGCCGGTGCCGAGGCTGACGTAGGCCAGCAGCCACCACGCCCAGCGGAAACGCACCACGCGCGGTGGCGTGGCGGTATCGCGGGATGTGGGGGGCTCGGGCAGGCTCATGGCCGCAAGGATAACGGTTCGGGGTGCCCGGCAACGCCCGGCACCCCTTCGCCGTTACGGCTGGGCGATGCCCAGCTGCTGCAGCACGAACGCGTACGACTCGGACAGCTCCCGATAGCGCTGGAAGCGCCCCGACTTGCCGCCGTGGCCGGCTTCCATGTTGGTGCGGAACAGGATCGGGTAGTGGCCGGTGTTGTCGTCACGCAGCTTGGCCACCCACTTGGCCGGCTCCCAGTACTGCACCTGCGAATCCCACAGGCCGGTGCCCACGAACAGCGCCGGGTAGGCCTGCGGCTTCACGTTGTCGTAGGGCGAGTAGGACAGCATGTAGTCGTAGTACTGCTTCTGCTCCGGGTTGCCCCACTCGTCGTATTCGTTGGTGGTCAGCGGAATGGTCGGGTCGAGCATGGTGGTGACCACGTCGACGAACGGCACCTGCGCCACCATCACCCGGTAATCCTGCGGAGCCTGGTTGGCCACGGCACCCATCAGCAGGCCACCGGCGCTGCCGCCGGACGCGGCCACGCGATCCTTCGCCGCCCAGCCCTGTGCGACCAGGCCGCGGGTGACGTCGATGAAGTCGTTGAAGGTGTTCTGCTTGTGCAGCAGCTTGCCGTTCTCGTACCAGTCGCGGCCCATCTCCTGGCCGCCGCGGATGTGGGCGATGGCACAGACCACGCCACGATCGAGCAGGCTTACCGCGGTCTGGTTGAAGTACGGGTCCATCGACATGCCGTAGCTGCCATAGGCGTACTGGAACAGCGCGCCCTTGCCGTCCTTCTGGTAGCCCTTGCGGTAGACCAGCGACACCGGCACCTTCACGCCATCGCGCGCAGTGATCCAGACGCGGTCGGTTTCATACTTCGACGCGTCATAGCCGATCACCGGCTGCACCTTCAGCTGGCGGCGCTCGCCGGTGGCGGTGTTCAGCTCGAACACCGTGGTCGGGGTGGTCATCGAGGTGTAAACGTAGCGCAGCCACGGCGTATCGGCCTCGGTGTTGTCGCCCAGGCCCATCGAGTACGCCGGCTCATCGGCCTTCACGTAGTCGCTGCGGCCATCCTTGAACAGCAGGCGGATGCGCTCCAGGCCCTCGGAACGTTCGGCAATGGCGGTGTAGCTGTCGAACAGCTCGAAGCCTTCGATGAACACCGCATCGTCGTGCGCGATCCAGTCCTTCCACTGCGCGCGTGAGGTGGCATCGGTCGGTGCGGTGACCAGCTTGAAGTTCTTCGCACCGTCGTTGGTGCGGATCACCCAGCGGCCGTCGTAGTGGTCGGCGTCGTACTCGACATCACGCTGGCGCGGCGCCAGCACGGTGAAGGTGGTTGGATCGCTGGCCGGCGCGTAGCGCTCTTCCGAGGACACGGTGCTGTGCACGCCGATGGTGATGAAGCGATCGTCGCGGGTGCGGCCGATGCCCATGTAGAAGCTGTCGTCCTTCTCTTCGTAGACGACGGTGTCGGCGCTGGCCGGGGTGCCCAGCACGTGCTTCTTGACGCGCACGGTCAGCAGGGTTTCCGGATCGTTCTCGACATACAGCACGGTGCGGTTGTCGTCGGCCCAGACCAGGTCGCCGGAGCTGCCGGTGATCACATCGGGCAGCACCTTGCCGGTGGCCAGGTCCTTGAAGCGGATCGTGTACTGGCGGCGGCCAACATCATCATCGGCCCAGGCCAGCAGCTGGTTGTCCTGGCTGACCTCCATCGAGCCGACGCTGAAGTAGCCCTTGCCGGCCGCCATCGTGTTGACGTCCAGCAGGACTTCCTCGGCGGCATCCATGCTGCCCTTGCGGCGCGCGTGGATGGGGTAGTCCTGGCCGGTCTCGAAACGGCTGTAGTACCAGTAGCCGCGCTCGCGCGCCGGCACGCTGGAATCGTCCTGCTTGATGCGGCCGACGATCTCCTTGTACAGGGTGTCTTCCAGCGGCTTCAGCGGTGCCAGCAGCTGGTCGGCGTAGGCATTCTCGGCCTGCAGGTAGGCCAGCATGTCCTTGTTCTCGCGCTTGTCGTCGCGCAGCCAGTAATAGTCATCGTTGCGGGTCGCGCCGAACGGCGCCTTGACCACATGCGGATGCCTGGCGGCGTCCGGCGGAACGGGCAGGGGGGCGGCGTTGGCAGTCGTGGTCATCAGGCTGGCGAGCAACAGGCAGAGGGTGGATTTCATGAGATAGGGCTCCTTGAGCGGCAATGCAATGGCGTCCTTGTGCCCGAGTCTGGGTCGCGGAAGGACTGCCGGCAACCCTGCCGGTAGTGCCGGCCGCTGGCCGGCAACCTCATGAACTCCGGAATGGGTCGGAATGCCGGCCAGCGGCCGGCACTACCCAAACGCATGCTCCCCGCGCGCGGCGTACCATGGGCATATGAGTACCCTGCCCCACACGCCGGGCTACAGCCGGCGCAGCCACGAAATCGCCCCGTTCCACGTGATGTCCCTGCTGGCCCGCGCACAGGCGCTGGAGCAGGCCGGCCACGATGTGATCCACCTGGAAATCGGCGAACCGGACTTCACCACCGCCGAACCCGTCGTGCGTGCCGGCCAGGCTGCATTGGCTGCCGGCCACACCCGCTACACCGCCGCACGTGGCCTGCCGGCCCTGCGTCAGGCGATCAGTGGTTTCTATCGCAGCCACTACGGGCTGGACATCGATCCCGAACGCATCCTGGTCACTCCGGGCGGGTCCGGTGCGCTGCTGTTGGCCAGCAGCCTGCTGGTCGATCCCGGCCGCCACTGGCTGCTGGCCGACCCCGGCTATCCGTGCAACCGCCACTTCCTGCGCCTGGTGGAAGGCGGTGCGCAGCTGGTACCGGTCGGGCCGGAGACCGCCTACCAGCTGACCCCATCACTGGTCGAACAGCACTGGAACGCCGACAGCGTCGGCGCGCTGGTCGCCTCGCCGGCCAACCCGACCGGCACCGTGCTCTCTGCCGGCGAACTGGCCGCACTGTCGCAGACCCTGCACGCGCGGGGCGGCCACCTGGTGGTTGACGAGATCTATCACGGCCTGACCTACGGCCTGGATGCACCCAGCGTGCTGCAGGTGGACGACAGCGCGTTCGTACTGAACAGCTTCTCCAAGTACTTCGGCATGACCGGCTGGCGGCTGGGCTGGCTGGTGGCACCGCCGGCAGCGGTACCGGACCTGGAGAAGCTGGCGCAGAACCTGTACATCAGCGCGTCAAGCATCGCCCAGCACGCCGCGCTCGCCTGCTTCAGCGAGGAATCGATGACGATCTTCGAACAGCGCCGCGACGCGTTCCGCCAGCGCCGTGATTTCCTGCTGCCCGCGCTGCGCGAGCTGGGCTTCCGCATCGAAGTCGAGCCACAGGGCGCGTTCTACCTGTACGCCGATGTCAGCGCGTTCACCGACGACGCGCAGGCGTTCTGCGCCCACTTCCTGGAAACCGAGCACGTGGCGTTCACCCCGGGCCTGGATTTCGGCTTCCATCGCGCCAACCAGCATGTGCGGCTGGCATACACCCAGGAAGTGCCGCGGTTGCAGGAGGCGGTGGCGCGGATCGCGCGTGGGTTGAAGCGCTGGCAGGGATCACGTTGACGGTGGTGCCGGCCGCTGGCCGGCAACCCGGGAATGCATGAATGATGCGGTTGCCGGCCAGCGGCCGGCACTACCGGATAAAGAAAAACGCCGCCCGAAGGCGGCGTTTTCCGTTCTGCTTACTTACCGCCCAACCGCTCCCACAGGAAGCTGTAGGCCAGCGCCGACATGTGTGCGGCCTGCGCGTTGTTGGCTGCGCCGCCGTGGCCACCTTCGATGTTCTCGTAGTAGGTCACGTCCTTGCCGGCGTCGATCATCTTCGCCGCCATCTTGCGGGCGTGGCCCGGGTGCACGCGGTCGTCGCGGGTCGAGGTGGTGAACAGCACCGGCGGGTAGTTCTTCTTCGCGTTGAACAGGTGGTACGGCGAGAAGGTCTTGATGAACTCCCAGTCGCTGGTATCCGGGTTGCCGTACTCGGCCATCCACGAGGCGCCAGCCAACAGATGGCTGTAGCGCTTCATGTCCAGCAGCGGCACCTGCACCACCACCGCACCGAACAGTTCCGGGTACTGGGTCAGCATGTTGCCGGTCAGCAGGCCACCGTTGCTGCCACCCTGCACGCCCAGGTGCTTGGCGGTGGTGATCTTGCGCTTGACCAGATCGCGCGCCACCGCGGCCATGTCTTCATAGGCCTTGTGGCGGTTCTGCTTCAGCGCCGCCTGGTGCCAGCGCGGGCCGTACTCGCCGCCGCCACGGATGTTGGCGACCACGTACACGCCGCCCTTCTCCAGCCAGGCGCGGCCCATGCCACCGGAGTAGCTCGGGGTCAGCGAGATCTCGAAGCCACCGTAGCCGTACAGCAGGGTCGGATTGGAGCCATCGAGCTTCATCGCCCTGTCGTGCACCACGAAGTACGGCACGCGGGTGCCGTCCTTGCTGGTGGCGAAGTGCTGCTCGATCACCTTGCCCTTGGCGTCGAAGAAGGCCGGCATGGTCTTCAGCGTTTCCGGCGCCTGGCCGATCTCGGCCAGGGCCAGCGTGGTCGGGGTCAGGTAGTCGGTGGCGGTCAGCCACACCGCGTCGCTGTCATTGCTGTCCACCGCGCCCACGGCCAGCGTGCCGAAGGCCGGCGCGCCGACGAAGCGGCTGGTCTTCCAGCCATCTGCGCCCGGGGTCAGCACCGACAGGCGGTTCTTGACGTCGTCCAGCACGTTCAGCACCAGGTGGCTCTTGGTCCAGGTGGCGCTGGCCAGCGAGGTGGTCGCGGTCGGGGTGAACAGCACCTCGAAGTCGCGCTTGCCGGCCAGGAAGTCGTCCAGCTGGGTCGCCAGCAGCGAACCGGAGGCATAGGTCTTGCCGCCCACGGTCCACGGATCGCGCAGTTCCAGGGTCAGCCACTGCTTGTGCAGGCCCTTCTCGGCCGAATTCGGCGCGTCGATCTTGGTCAGCGTGCCGTCGTCGCCACGCAGGTAGAGCTCGTTGTTGTAGAACGCCAGCGTGCGGCTGACCAGGTTGCGCTCGAAGCCCGGGGTGTCATCGTGCATCGCCGCGATGTACATGTCTTCCGGCTTGCCTTCGTACACCACGGTGGCCGAGGCCATCGGCGTGCCGCGCTTCCACAGCTTGGCCACGCGCGGATAGCCGGACGTGGTCATCGTGCCGGCACCGAAGTCGGTGTAGACGAACACGGTGTCGCGGTCGACCCAGTTGAGGCCACCCTTCGACTCCGGACGGAAGAAGCCGTCCTTGATCCAGGTCTTGTTGGCCAGGTCGAACTCGCGGGTGACGTCAGCATCGGCGCCGCCGCGCGACAGCGCGATCAGGCAACGGCTGTAATCCGGGCGCAGGCAATCGGCGCCGTGCCAGACCCAGTTCTCACCCTCGGCCTTGTTCAGCGCATCCAGGTCGAGCACGGTCTCCCACTGCGGCGAGGCCTTGCGGTACTCGGCCAGGGTGGTACGCCGCCACAGGCCGCGCTCGTGCTGCTGGTCCTTCCAGAAGTTGTAGTAGTAGTCGCCGATCTTCTGCACGCCGGGGATCTTGGCGTCGGAGTCGAGCACCTCGCGGATGCTGGTCTCCATCTGCTTGAAGGCCGGGGTCTGCGCCAGGCGCGCCTCGGACTTGGCATTCTGTTCCTTGACCCAGGACAGCGGCTTGTCGCCGGTGACGTCCTCCAGCCAGGCGTAGCGATCGGTGTCTTCAGCGGCCACGGCGGTCCCCACCGAGGCAGCGGTCATCATGCCGGCCAACAGGCAGGCGGAAGCGAGTCGTGACATTGCAGCTCCAGGCAGTCATAAGCCGTGGAACGCTAGCACGGAATGTCGCGGCCTCCCCCGTGTCGAAGGTCAGGCCGTGGCCACCGGACTGCGCCGGCGACGCGTGGCCGGAACCGGCCGACGGCGCGCCTGTCCACCGGTACGCCGCGCCAGCCGCAGCCAGGACAGCCGCGGCAGCGGAAAGCGCAACAGCGCCCACCACGCCGCGAGCGGCATGCCCACCAGCCACATCGGCAGCCAGCCCAGCCACGCGCTGCTGCCACGTGCCGCCGGCCAGACCAGGACCAGCGCCAGCCCGGCCAACGCCAGTTGCCGCACGCCGCGCAGCAGGCGCGGGTCGGCGCGTTCGATGACGCGTTCAGTTGCAGGGCGACGGACGGAACGTGCGTTCATGGGGCTTCTCCGGTAGACAATGCAACACAGCTTGGGCAAGCCCCTTCTCACAGGATGCGACACCATTGACGGATCGCGTGCACACAGTCGACCATGCGCGTGCAAGCCCACTGGAGCCCGCTCCCGCATGACATCGATCCGCCCGTTCTGCGCCGTGCTGCTGGCTCTGTCCCTGGCAGGCCCTGCCATGGCCGCCAGTGAGCCGCCGTCGCCCCGCGCCAGCGCCAACGACGCGGCCGACCCGGGGGCGCCGATCGACCTGAAGCGCTTCATGGGCACCTGGTACGTGATCGGCCGCGTGCCGAACTTCATCGAACGCGGGCATGTCGCCAGCGTCAACGAGTACGAGCTGCGCGACGAGCACAAGGTCGGCATCACCTACCGCTACCGTGATGGCTTCGGCGAACCGCTGCAGGAAGTACGCGCACGTGCCAGCGTCGATCCGGACAGCGGCAACCACGGCTGGCGAACCTGGTTCTATCGCGTGGTGCCGACCCATTCGCGGGTGCTGGAAGTCGCCCCCGACTACTCATGGGCACTGATCGGTTATCCGGGCCGCGAGATGGCCTGGATCTTCGCGCGTACGCCGGACATGGACAAGGCTCTGTACAAGGAGCTGGCCGAACGCCTGCGCGACGAGTACGGCGTGAACACCGACAAGCTCAAGCGCGTACCGCAGCATCCGGAACAGGTCGGCAAGCTGGGCTACGAAGTACCGAACGCACGTTGACCGCACGCGGGCGCGGACCTGGGGCCGCGCGCCCGGGATTCATGCCGCCCGTGGCTGCACCCGGCGTTCGATCTCGCTGCGCGTTGGCAATGTCTTGAGATCGTAGGCCGCCTGCATCGCAAGCCAGGACGCGGCATCCCCACCGAAATGCCGCGCCAGCCGCGCCGCGGTGTCCGCAGAGATGCTGCGTTGGCCGTGCACGATGGCATGCAGCCGCGTTGCGGGAACATCCAAGGCCTTCGCCAGCGCATTCACGCTCAGCGCCAGGGGCAGCAGGAATTCTTCGCGCAGGATCTCGCCAGGATGGATGGCGCGCATGCCGTTGTGGGGACGCTTCATGGCGGGCACCTCAGTGATAGTCAACAATTTCCACGGCATCGGCGCCGCTGTCGGTGCAGGTGAAGCAGAGCCGCCACTGTTCGTTGATACGAAGGCTATATTGCCCTCTCCGATCACCTGACAGCGCCTCAAGACGATTCCCGGGCGGGCTGCGCAGGAAGGCCAACGTCTGTGCCGAATCGAGCAGCTGGAGTTTACGTTCAGCAGCGCGTCGTATCGGGTCCCAGGCGCGAGGGCAGGTTCCTTCAAACAGGGCGCGGGTCTGCTTGCAGCGGAATGCACGGATCATTCCGTCAAACGTATTACGTTTGACGGAACATACCAAGGAATGCGATGTGCTGCCAGTCCCAGTCCGGCGGTATCGATTCCTGATGGGCGTGGCGGCTTCCAGAGCCTGGCGCTATGACAGGCACAATGTCGACACGCTGCAGGCTGCCGGACAGCGGCCGGCACTACCCGAACGATGCCGGGCGCCGCCCGGCATTCTGTTACTTGCGGCTGTAATGCGCGACCAGGCGGTCGCCGAGCATCTGCAGCAGTTGCACCAGGACCAGCAGCAGGACCACGGTAACCAGCGCCACGTCGGTGTGCGAACGCTGGTAGCCGTCGCGGAACGCCAGGTCGCCGAGGCCGCCGGAACCGATCGCACCGCCCATCGCGGTGAAGCCGATCAGGGCCACGGTGGTGACCGTCGCACCCGCAATCAGCCCCGGTCGTGCCTCTGGCAGCAACACGCGGGTGACCAGCTGCCAGGTCGTCGCCCCCATCGCCTGGGTCGCCTCGATGACGCCGCGATCCACTTCGCGCAGCGCCGTCTCGACAAGACGCGCGTAGAACGGTGCCGCGCCGATCACCAGCGGCACGATCGCACCACGTACACCCAGCGAGGTCCCCATCAGGAACAGCGTGACCGGGATCAGCACGATCATCAGGATGATGAAAGGCACCGAGCGCAGCAGGTTCACCACCAGCGCCAGCACGCCATAGGCGAACGGCCGGCGCTTCATCTGCGGTGCGCCGAACAGGTACAGCAGCACACCCAGTGGCAGGCCGATGGCCAGGGTCAGCGGCAGCGAACCGAGCAGCATCAGCAGGGTATCGATGGTGGCCTGGCCGATGTCGGCCCACTTGCCCGCATCCAGATGGCGGAAGAATCCACCGGCAGTGGCGATGATCATCGACGCAGCTCCTCGACATGCACACCGGCAGCCACGAAGGCGGCCTGCGCGGCGGACTGGTCACCGCCCACCAGGGCGACCACCAGCTGGCCATAGGGGGTGTCCTTGATCCGGTCGATACGGCCGGACAGGATGTTGTAGTCGACCCCGGTCTGGCGCGCGACGCTGCCGAGCAGAGGTTCGTAGGTGTCGCCACCGAGGAAGGTCAGGCGCACGATGCGCCCGCCCACCACGTCGAAATCGCGGTGCAACGCCCCTTCGTCCACGTGCTCCGATTCGCTGACGAAACGACGCGTGGTCGGGTGCTGCGGGTGCAGGAAGACCCGGGTGACCGGTCCGGTCTCGACCATCTGGCCGGCATCGAGCACGGCAACGCGGTCGCAGACACGGCGGATCACGTCCATCTCGTGGGTGATCAGCACGATGGTCAGGCCCAGCTCGCGGTTGATTTTCGACAGCAGCGACAGCACCGCAGCCGTGGTCTGCGGATCGAGCGCACTGGTGGCCTCATCGCACAGCAGGATCTGCGGGCGGGTCGCCAGCGCACGGGCGATGCCGACACGCTGCTTCTGTCCACCGGACAGCTGCGCCGGATACTTCTGCGCGTGCGCTTCCAGGCCCACGGTCTGCAACAGCTCGGCTACGCGCGCGTCGATCTCCGCCTTCGGCGTGCCGGCCAGCTCCAGCGGGAAGGCGACATTGCCAGCCACCGTGCGCGACGACAGCAGGTTGAAGTGCTGGAAAATCATGCCGATGCGCCGGCGCAGCGTGCGCAGGCCGTCCGCGTCCAGTGCGGTGACATCCTCGCCACCGATCAGCAGCCGGCCACCACTGGGTTCTTCCAGGCGGTTGATCATGCGGATGAGGGTCGACTTGCCCGCGCCGGAATGGCCGATGATGCCGAATACCTCACCGGCCTCGATGGTCAGGTCCAGCGGTTGCAGCGCGCTGACTTCGCGGCCGGCAACGGCATAGGATTTGTGCAGGCGCTGGAACTCGATCACGGGCGTGGCTCACCGGCTGGGTGACGGAAGGGGGCGTGCAGCCTACCAGCGCGGGCGGTCGCGCGCCCGCGCCATGGGCCAGAATGTTATTCCTTTTGGTTCTAAGGCGCCCGCACCGGCGCATTGGCTGGGGTCAGAGCCCCTGCGGGGATCCGTCCCCATTTCCTGGCCCAACCGGCTCAGGGATGATCCAGCGGCTTCGGCGGCTGCACCCGGTTCAGGCGCTCGCGATGCAGCAGATACAGGCCTGAGGCGACGATGATCGCCGCGCCCACCCAGGTATAGCCATCGGGCAGCTGGCCCCAGAAGGCCAGGTCCCAGCCAATCACCCAGACCAGCCCGCTGTACTCCAGCGGCGCAATCATCGAGGCCTCGCCCAGCTGGAAGGCCTTGGTCAGGGCGATCTGGCCCAGTGCCCCAGCCAGGCCCATGCCGGCGATCAGTGGCGCATGCGCCAGCTGCAGCGGCACCCAGCCGGGAATGGACAGCAGGCCGGCACCGATGGCCATGATCACTAGGAACCAGACCACCATCGACTGCGAGGTATCGGTCCGGGTCAGCAGGCTGACGGTGATCGCCGCCACGGCATAGGCAGTGGCGGCCGCCAGCACCATCAGGCCAGGCACCGAAATGAAACCGTCCACGCCCGGCCGCAGCACCACCAGCACACCGACCAGGCCGATGCCGATGGCGACCCAGCGCCGCGGCCCGACCCGCTCACCCAGCAGCGGCACCGACAATGCGGCGATCAGCAGAGGGGCGACGAAATAGATGGTGTAGGCGGTGGACAGCGGCAGGTCGCGCAGGGCAAACACGAAGCAGCCGATCATCGCCATGCCCAGCGCGCCACGCAGCAGGTGCAGGCCCCAGCGACGCGGCACCAGCGAGCGCGGCCCGGCACTGGCCAGCACCCAGACCAGCACGAACGGCAACGAGGCCGCGCCGCGCAGGAAGGTCACTTCCAGGGTGGGGTAGCTGGCCGACAGCTGCTTCATGCCAGCGTCCATCAGCGAGAAGCAGGCGACCGCGGCGACCATCCAGGCCACCGCGCGCGAGGGGGAGCGTTGCACGTTCATGGCCCATTATCGCCCGGCCGTCGCCTTCTGTAGAGCCGAGCCCACGCTCGGCGGCTCTTTACAAAGCAGCCGAGCGTTGGCCCGGCTCTACAGAGGACGGGCATGTGGGCCCTCGCGATAGAATGGGCGCCACTGAATCCTGCGGAGCATCGCCCATGCCTTCCTTCGACGTCGTGTCCGAAGTCGACACCCACGAGCTGACCAACGCCATCGACCAGGCCAATCGCGAGCTGAGCACCCGCTTCGACTTCAAGGGCGTGGACGCCAAGTTCGAGCGCGATGGCGATGTCATCAACCAGACCGCCCCGACCGAGTTCCAGCTCAAGCAGATGAACGACATCCTGCGCGCGCGCCTGGCCGCACGCGGCATCGACGTGCTCAGCCTGGAGTTCGGCGACATCGAGACCAACCTGGCCCAAGCCCGGCAGAAGATCACCGTCAAGCAGGGGATCGAGCAGAAGATCGCCAAGAAGATCGCCGCAGCGCTGAAGGATGCCAAGCTGAAAGTGGAAAGCCAGATCAACGGCGACAAGCTGCGCGTGCAGGGCAAGAAGCGCGACGACCTGCAGGACGCCATCGCCGTGCTCAAGGCCGGCAAGTTCGAGCTGCCGCTGCAGTTCAACAACTTCCGCGACTGAGGCATCCGCCGGGCATGGCCCGGCGCTGCCAGCGGCAGGTACGACGGCGCGTTGCCAGCGACGCGCCTACAATGGCGGCCCCGCCAGCCGACGTGCCCGCCATGACCGATTCCCACCTGCCCACCGATGACCCGATCGCCGCCACCCGCCTGTGGCTGGAGCGCATCGTCATCGGCCTGAACCTGTGCCCGTTCGCCAAGGCGGTCTATGTGAAGGACCAGGTCCGCATCGTGCTCAGCGATGCGACCACGCCGGAAGCGCTGGTTGAACAGCTGGCCGAGGAGCTGGTGCTGCTGCGCGACACGCCGGCCGAGCAGATCGACACCACGCTGATCGTGCATCCGCAGGTGCTGACCGATTTCCTCGATTACAACGACTTCCTCGACAACGCCGACGCGGCGATCGAGGCATTGGACCTGCAGGGCATCCTGCAGGTGGCCAGCTTCCACCCGGACTACCAGTTCGATGGCGTGGCCGCCGACGACGCCAGCAACTACACCAATCGCGCGCCCTTCCCCACCCTGCACCTGCTGCGCGAAGACAGCGTGGCGCGCGCCGTGGATGTCTATCCGGACCCGGACGTGATCGTCGAGCGCAACATCCAGACCCTGGACCGCATCGGCGTGGACGGCTGGCATCGCCGCCTGCGCGGCGAAGACCTGACGTGAGCGCGGTGCCGCCGATTGCCGCATGGCCGGCCGCGCCGCTGTCGGGCAAGGTGGTGCTGGTCACCGGCGGCGCCAACGGCATCGGTCGCGGTATTGCCCAGGCCGTGCTCGGTGCCGGTGGGCGCGTACTGATCGGCGACCTGGACGTGGAGGCCGGCGAGGCGTGCCTGGCGGAATGGCAGCGCGGTGATGACGCCGCGTTCCAGCGCCTGGACATCACCGACGAAGCCAGCGTGCGCGACTTCATCGCCGTGGCCCTGCAGCGTTTCGGCCGCATCGACGGGCTGGTCAACAACGCGGGGATCGCCGGCCCGCACGGAACGCTGCTGCAGGACATGGACTGGGACGAGTGGCAGCGCCGGCTGTCTTCGCTGCACGGCGCGTTCCTGTGCAGCAAGCATGCATTGCCCGCGCTGACCGCCAGCGCTGCCGGTGCGATCATCAACATCGCCTCCACCCGCGCCTGGCAATCCGAAGCACACAGCGAAGCCTATGCCGCGGCCAAGGGCGGACTGGTGGCCTTTACCCATGCGCTGGCGATCAGCAGCGGCCCGGCGGTGCGGGTGAACAGCATCAGTCCCGGCTGGATCGGCACCACCGCCTGGCAGGCCCCTTCGCGGCGCCACGCGCCGGAGTACTCGGCCATCGACCAGGCACAGCACCCGGTCGGCCGTGTCGGCCGGCCGGAGGATATAGGTGCACTGGCGGTGTACCTGCTGTCGTCGCTGTCCGGTTTCAGCACCGGCCAGGATTTCATCGTCGACGGCGGCATGACCCGGAAAATGATCTACGCCGAATGAAAAAAGGGGACGGAGGGGATTAAGTCGTTTGTGCACAAACGACTTAATCCCCTCCGTCCCCTTTTTTGCGAAGGTGCCAACCAAGGTTGGCACCCACCACAACGGTTTACGCCATGCCCGAGTGGCGCAGCAGCGCGTCGATCTGCGGTGCGCGGCCGCGGAAGGCCTTGAAGTTCTCCGCCGCCGGGCGGCTGCCACCGCGCGACAGGATCTCGTCGCGGAAGCGTGCGCCGGTTTCAGCCAGTGCCTGCGGTGCTTCCTCGAACGCAGCATAGGCGTCGGCGCTGAGTACCTCGGCCCACTTGTAGCTGTAGTAACCAGCGGCGTAACCACCGGCGAAGATGTGGCTGAACTGATGCGGGAAGCGGTTCCAGGCCGGCGGGTGGTTCACCGCCACTTCCGCGCGCACGCGATCCAGCAGTGCCAGCACGCTGTCCTGCGCCGGTTCGAACTGGCTGTGCAGCAGCATGTCGAACAGGCCGAATTCCAGCTGGCGCACGGTGGCCATGCCGCTGTGGAAGTTGCGCGCGGCCAGCATGCGTTCGTACAGCGCGCGCGGCAGCGGCTCGCCACTGTCCACGTGCGCGGTCATTGCCTGCAGGTGCTCCCATTCCCAGCAGAAGTTCTCCATGAACTGGCTGGGCAGCTCCACCGCATCCCATTCCACGCCGTTGATGCCGGCCACACCCAGTTCGCCGATGCGGGTCAGCAGCTGGTGCAGACCGTGGCCCATTTCATGGAACAGCGTGGTCACTTCATTGTGGCTGAAGGTGGCCGGCTTGCCGTTGGCACCGCGGCCGAAGTTGCACACCAGGTAGACCAGCGGGGTCTGCACGCTGCCGTCGGCGCGCACGCGACGGTTGCGGCAATCGTCCATCCACGCGCCGCCACGCTTGCCTTCGCGTGCGTACAGGTCCAGGTAGAACTGGCCGACCAGCGCACCCTGCGCATCGACCAGGCGGAAGAAGCGCACGTCCTCGTGCCAGACCGGCGCACTGTCTTCCTGCACGCGCAGGCCGTACAGCTGCTCGATCACCGAGAACAGGCCGCCCAGCACCTTGGGCTCGGTGAAGTACTGCTTCACTTCCTGCTCGGAATAGCTGTAGCGCGCCTGCTTCAGGCGGTCGGCGGCGAATGCCAGGTCCCAGGCCTGCAGGGCATCGATGCCCAGCTGCTCGCGTGCGAACTGCTCCAGCTCGGCGCGGTCCTTGGCCGCGAACGGCTTGGCACGCGTGGCCAGGTCACGCAGGAAACCCAGCACTTCGGCCGGGTCCTGCGCCATCTTGGTCGCCACCGAATAATCACCATACGAACCAAAGCCGAGCAGCGCGGCCAGTTCCGCACGGAGAGCAAGGATCCGATCGATGTTGCCGCTGTTGTCCAGCGCGTCATCGCCGAACTCGGAGGCACGCTGCGCGCTGGCGCGGTACAGGATCTCGCGCAGATCGCGATCTTCAGCCCAGGTCTGCACCGGCAGGTAGCACGGCATCTGCAGGGTCAGTTTCCAGCCGGTCTTGCCGTCCTTCTCTGCCGCAGCATGCGCGGCGGCCTTCACGTCCTCCGGCAGGCCCTTCAGTCGCGCTTCGTCCTCGATGAGCAGCGACCACGCGTCGGTAGCGTCGAGCACGTTCTGCGAGAACTTCGCCGACAGCGCTGACAGTTCTTCCTTGATCGCAGCAAAGCGCTGCTGCGCCTCGGGCGCCAGCTCGGCACCGCCCAGGCGGAAATCACGCAGGGTGTTGTCCAGCACCTTGCGTTGGGCCTGATCGAAGGTCGCGGCCTCCGGGCTCGCGGCCAGCGCCTGGTACTGGCGGTACAGCGCCAGGTTCTGCCCCAGCGCACTGGCGAAGCGGGTCACCCGCGGCAGGTTGCTGTTGTAGGCCTCACGCAGTTCCGGGGTGTTCACCACGCCCTGCAGGTGGCCGACCAGGCCCCAGGCGCGCCACAGGCGCTCGGTGGCATCGTCCAGCGGGGCCACGAAGGTCTCCCAGCGCACCGGCTGCACCTGCTCGGCTGCGCTGACGGCGGCTTCGGCTTCGGCCAGCAGCACGTCCAGCGCCGGCGCCACGTGCTCGGGGCGGATCGCCTCGAAGCGCGGCAGGCCGGAAACATCGAGCAGGGGGTTGGCAGCGGTCACGGCAGATCTCCAGGATACGGGCCCGGCGGGCGGGCAGCCCTGTAGATATGGCGCTGGCAGGTGGGGCTGACAAGGGGGGCACGGCATTCACATCGGCCTTACGCTCGCGCCCCGAAGCTCTGGCTGCGGGGGAGTCCGCAGCGGTAGGTACCGAACGAGGCCCCACATGGAAGGTCTGGCTGCAGTTGCATCCGCCATTCCGGCGCGGTCGCTGGCATTGTCCGCCAGCCCGGCCGAACTGACCTGGATCGCCGCGCTGTGCGATGCCGGCGACGACGCCCCGCGCCACCTGCAACAGCTGCAGGCGGTGCTGCAGCAGGGCGGCACGTTCAATGACGCCCAGGAGTGGTACCCGTTCGAAGTGGTCGAGCGCGGCGCCAGCCAGCTACAGCTGGGCCACGAGCGCGAGTTCGTGATCTGCGTGCTGCTGTGGCTGCAGGCCCTGGCCCAGGGCCGCGCCAGCATCCTGGATCCCAGCCTGCACCTGGATGACCGCGCGATGGACATCGAGGCGTTGCCTGATGCACTGCGCGATGCGGTGCTGGATGCGTTCACCGCGGCGGGGTATTGATCGAGGCGCGACACACCGCTGCGCCCGCCAGGCCATGCCCGGCGGCACTATCGGCCGGCCTACAGCGCTTCCAGGCTGCACCACGGAAGCTCGGGCAGCCCCTGCCCGGCCACCGCTGCGGCCAACTGTGCATCGGCGCCGTCGACATCGATACCCTGCCGCCCGTACCACGACGGATCGTAGTAGCTCTGCGCATAACGCTCGCCGCTGTCGCACAGGATGCTGACGATGCTGCCCTGGTGGCCCGCCTCGCGCATCCACTGCGCGGCCTGCAGCACGCCGATGAAGTTGGTTCCGGTCGAGCCGCCGACACGGCGGCCGAGCTGACGGCTGACATGGCGCATCGCGGCCAGGCTCAGCGCGTCGGGTACCTTCACCATCGCATCGACGCTGGTCGGGATGAAACTCGGCTCCACTCGTGGCCGGCCGATGCCTTCCACGCGCGAACCGCCGCTGCAGGTCAGGCCACGCCAGTCCTGCTCACCGGCCACGGCGGCCTGGTAGCCGTCGAAGAACACCGACACTTCCGGGTCCGCGCACAGGATGCGGGTGTCGTGCCGGCGGTAGCTGACATAGCGGCCCAGCGTCGCCGCAGTGCCGCCGGTGCCCGGGCTGCACACGATCCATTCCGGAACCGGGCTGGGCTCCTCGGCCATCTGCTTGAAGATGGATTCGGCGATGTTGTTGTTGGCACGCCAGTCGGTCGCCCGCTCGGCATAGGTGAACTGGTCCATGAAGTGGCCACCGGTTTCGCGGGCCAGCTTCTCCGATTCACCGTTGAGGTCACAGGCGCGTTCGACCAGGTGGCAGCGGCCCCCATGGAACTCGATCGCGGCGATCTTTTCAGGCGAGGTGCTGGCCGGGATCACCGCAATGAACGGCAGCCCGAGCAGGCGCGCGAAGTAGGCTTCGGATACCGCGGTCGAGCCGCTGGACGCCTCGATCACCGGCCGTCCTTCGCGCAACCAGCCGTTGGTCAACGCGTACAGGAACAGCGAGCGTGCCAGCCGGTGCTTGAGGCTGCCGGTCGGATGGCTCGACTCGTCCTTCAGGTACACATCGATGCCCTCGAACCCGGGCAGCGCCAGCGGGATCAGATGGGTATCGGCGGAACGGTTGAAATCGGCTTCGATCTTGCGGATGGCGGCGGCCACCCATTCACGCTGCGACATGGCGGGCAATGCTCAGAACGGAACGGTGCGATCCGGCCATTGTACGTCGCGGTGCCGTCAGCTGCGGGCCGGTAGAATGAAGCCATCCGGCCGGCAACGGCCCTGTCTGAAGGATCTCCCCCCATGACCATTCCCGCCCTGCGCGATGTCCCCGGCGTCGCCGCCCAGGCCCCGGCCGACACCACCGGCTTCGTGTTCAACCACACCATGCTGCGGGTGAAGGACATCACTGCCTCGCTGGATTTCTACACCCGCGTGCTCGGCTACCAGCTGATCGACAAGCGCGACTTCCCGGACGCCCAGTTCAGCCTGTACTTCCTGGCCTACGTCCCGGCCGGCACGGTGGTGCCGGAAGACGACTCCCAGCGTCGCGTGTGGATGGCTGGCCTGCCGGGCGTGCTGGAACTGACCCACAACCACGGCACCGAAACCCAGGACGGCGCGGTCTACCACGACGGCAACAGCGACCCGCGCGGCTTCGGCCACATCTGCGTGTCGGTGCCTGACATCGAGGCGGCCTGCCAGCGCTTCGAAGACCTCGGCGTGACCTTCCAGAAGCGCCTGACCGACGGCCGCATGAAGAACCTGGCCTTCATCAAGGACCCGGACGGCTACTGGGTCGAGATCATCGCCAACTGACAAAAAGGGGACGGAGGGGATTAAGCCGTTTCTGGCACTATTGGGCTGGAAGCGACTTAATCCCCTCCGTCCCCTTTTTTGCGAGGTTCGTATGGAAACGATGGAACTGCACCGCGGCCGTCTGATCGACCATATCCAGCTGGTGGTGCGTGACCTCGCCGCCAGTCGCCGTTTCTACCAGGCGGTGTTCGACACCATCGGCATCCCGATTGCCGGTGAAGGCGATGACTACTTCTGGGCCGACGAACTGTTCATTTCCAGCGCCAGCAGCGAGGCCGCCGCCGGCCAGCTGACCGGCCGCCACCACCTGGCGTTCCAGGCGCGCGACAGCGCCACCGTCGATGCCTTCCATACCGCCGCAATCGCTGCCGGCGGCACCGACAATGGCGCGCCAGGCGAACGCCCCTACCATCCGGGCTACTACGGCGCCTTCGTGCTCGATCCGGATGGCAACAACATCGAAGTGGTCTACCACGGCCCGGCGAACTACAGCGCCGACTCGGTGAAGGTCACTTTCTGATTTCACCGATGCCGTGAACGAAGAAGCCGGGCAATGCCCGGCTTCTCTGCTTCCAGCGCTGCAGCCCTCAGTGAGCGGCCATATAGATGTCCTGAAGCACGGCCTTCTCAAGTTCCAGCTCGCCCAGCAGGTTCTTCACGATATCGCCCAGGCTGAGGATGCCGACCAAGCGGGCGCCTTCAGTGACCATCAGATGACGACGCCGCGAGTACGTCATCAACGACATGGCCTGTTTCAGCGTGGCTTCCGGCGCAATGCCCTCCAGACCGGTGGACGGCAGGCTGGAAATCACCCGGCGACCGGCCTGCGGGCCGTCGTCGGCCAGGGTACGCACGATGTCCTTTTCGGAAATGATGCCCACCGGGGCATCGTCCTTCATCACCACCAGCGCAGCGATCTTGTTCGCGCTCATCTTGTGGGCGGCGGCACCGATGGTGTCTTCGGCATCGATGGTGATGACAGCTTCTTTCTTGGATTGCAGGAGTTCGCGGACGTTCATTCTTGTTTCCTGGTGCAGGTCACTGAAGTCAAAAAAGTGTGCTCTTCCGATACGCCCCCTCCCCGGGAACAGACCTTTCAGCGCACGTCTGGCGCACCCGTCTGCCGCTTGGAATGGCTCGGCAGACGACGTGCTGCAACGCGAACGAGGTGGGCTCAACCGCTCAACCCGAACCTCGGTCAAATCGATTCTACGACTGCGACCATCGGTCACTACCGGCATCGATAGGACAGTTCGTCGTGGGAACCTACTGACGATCCAGAGAATGGCACCGCGGCTGAAACCGCCGCTGAATACAAGAGGCATCGCGCATTAAAGATTGATTGCCTGCTGCCGACGGCGGACAGAACACCCGGCGGCTGTCCCACTTCGCACGGACTCCGGCACAAACGAAAGGGGCCACGCAGGCCCCTTTCGCATGCAGCATCCACAGCTCCGGGGATGTCTTACTCCACCGTCACGCTCTTGGCCAGGTTACGCGGCTTGTCCACATCAGTGCCGCGTGCCAGTGCGGTGTGGTACGCCAGCAGCTGCACCGGGATGGTGTGCACGATCGGGCTGAGCACGCCGGCATGGCGCGGCGTGCGGATCACGTGCACGCCTTCGGACTCGTTGAAGTTGCTGTCCTGGTCGGCAAATACGAACAGCTCGCCACCGCGCGCACGCACTTCCTGCATGTTCGACTTCACCTTCTCCAGCAGGCTGTCGTTGGGGGCGATCACCACCACCGGCATGTCCTCGTCCACCAGCGCCAGCGGGCCGTGCTTCAGCTCACCCGCCGGGTAGGCCTCGGCGTGGATGTAGGAGATCTCCTTGAGCTTGAGCGAGCCTTCCAGCGCGATCGGGTAATGCAGGCCACGGCCGAGGAACAGCGCGCTGCTCTTGCGCGCGAAACGCTCGGCCCAGGCGGCGATCTGCGGCTCCATGTTCAGTGCGTGCTGCACGCTGCCCGGCAGGAAGCGCAGCTGCTCCAGGTAGTCCGCTTCCTGCGCCGCGTCGATGCGGCCATGCAGCTTGCCCAGCACCACGGTCAGCTGGAACAGTGCGGCCAGCTGGGTGGTGAAGGCCTTGGTCGAGGCCACGCCGATCTCGGCGCCGGCGCGGGTGTAGCAGACCAGCTCGCTGGCGCGCGGAATCGCGCTTTCCGGCACGTTGCAGATCGACAGCGTGTGCTTGTGGCCAAGCGACTTGGCGTACTTCAACGCTTCCATCGTATCCAGCGTTTCGCCGGACTGGGAGATGGTGACGATCAGGTGCTTCGGGTTCGCATAGGCCGCGCGGTAGCGGTACTCGCTGGCGATCTCAACGCTGCACGGCAGGCCGGCGATGGCTTCGATCCAGTAACGCGCGGTCAGGCCGGCGTAGTAACTGGTGCCGCAGGCAATGATCTGCACGCCCTCGATGCCCGACAGCACCGCTTCGGCGTTCTTGCCAAACAGCTCGGCCGGGAAACCACCGGCGTCGATCGCCGCCTCGATGGTGTCGCCCAGCGCGCGCGGCTGCTCGTGGATTTCCTTCTGCATGAAGTGGCGATACGGGCCCAGCTCCAGCGAAGCCAGCGACACATCGGACAGATGCACGTCGCGCTCGATCGGCTGGTCATGCTCATCGAAGATGCGCACGCCATCGCGACGGATCTCGGCGGTGTCGCCCTCTTCCAGGAAGATCACCTTGCGGGTGGCCGAGATCACCGCCGAGACGTCGGAAGCGACGAAGTTCTCGCCCTCGCCCAGGCCGACCAGCAGCGGGCAGCCCATGCGCGCGCAGACGAAGCGCTCCGGCTCGGCGCGGCTGACCACGGCCAGCGCGTAGGCACCGGTCAATTCCTTCACCGTGTGCTGCAGCGCCACCAGCAGGTCGTCGCCGCCCTTCAGGTGATGGTGGATCAGGTGCGCGATGACTTCGGTATCGGTCTGCGACTCGAACGTGTAGCCCATCGCGCGCAGCTTCTCGCGCTGCTCTTCGTGGTTCTCGATGATGCCGTTGTGCACCAGCGCCACGCCGTGGCTGATGTGCGGATGCGCGTTGGCCTCGGTGACGCCCCCGTGGGTGGCCCAGCGGGTGTGGCCGATGCCCAGTACCGCATTGAAGCCCTCGGCCGCGGCCGCCGTGGCCATTTCCGACACTCGACCGGTACGGCGGACACGACGTACCTCGGGGCGCTCGGCATGGTCGATCACCGCGATGCCCGAGGAGTCGTAACCACGGTACTCAAGCCGCTTCAGGCCCTCGATCAGTACCGGCACCACGTCGCGATCGGCGATTGCACCCACGATTCCACACATGTCACGCGTTTCCTTGAAGACGATCGGCGCATTCTAGCCCGCGTGTCCGGCTTCCCCCTCCTGTCCGCTTAATGAAAGTGTCCGGAAAGGTGTCCGCGGACACCCGGACACTGCAGCAGCCATCCCAACCCATTGACCTGAAAGGAAATAAAGTTGGCACGCTACATGCTTGGTACTCACTACCACCGTCAGGCACGCACCCGATGATCCGCGACACTTCCGCACAGGACCAGATCGTTTCCTCCGCCCCGGCCGGCCGGCCCCGTGCAAACTGGCAGCGCTACCGCTGGCCTGCGCTGGGTGCCATCGCGCTGCTCGCCGGCATCGGCTGGGCGGTGCATGCCTGGTCCAATGCCAGCCGCTCCTTCGACAGCAGCCGCGTGCGCATCGCAGAAGTGAAGCAGGGCGACCTGGTCCGCGACATCGCCGCCGACGGCCGGGTGATCGCCGCCAACAGCCCGATCCTGTACGCCATCTCGGCCGGTACCGTGGACCTGAAGGTGGTCGCCGGTGATGTGGTCAAGAAGGGCCAGGAACTGGCGATCATCGACAGCCCGGAATTGCGCAGCAAGCTGGCCCAGGAACAGGCCACCCTGGCCGGCCTGGAAGCCGAGGCCAGCCGTGCCGCGCTGGACGCCACCCTGGCCCGCGCCAAGTCGCGCAAGGAAACCGACCAGGCCACCATCGAACGTCAGGCCGCCGACCGCGACCTGCAGCGCTACCAGCGCGGCTACGACGGCGGTGCGGTGCCGCAGATCGACCTGGCCAAGGCCAAGGACTCCCTGAAGAAGGCCGACATCACCCTGGCCAACGCCACCACCGATGCCCGCCTGCAGAGCCAGGGCGCCGACCTGGATGCCCGCAACAAGCGCCTGCTGGCCGATCGCCAGAAGGCCGTGGTGGCCGAAGTGCAGCGCCAGGTCGATGCACTGACCCTGCGTGCACCGTTTGACGGCCAGGTGGGCCAGGTGCAGGCGATCCAGTCCACCAATCTGGCCGCCAACGCGCCGGTACTGGGCGTGGTCGACCTGTCCAAGTTCGAGGTCGAGATCAAGGTGCCGGAAAGCTTCGCCCGCGACCTGGCGATCGGCATGCCGGCGCAGCTGACCGGCGGCAACGGCCAGCCGTTCCCGGGCGAGATCAGCGCAGTGTCGCCCGAAGTGGTCAACGGCGAGGTCAACGCCCGCGTGCGCTTCGCCAGCGCGCAGCCGGAAGGCCTGCGCCAGAGCCAGCGGATGTCGGTGCGCGTGCTGCTCGATACCCGCAAGAACGTGCTGAAGGTCGAGCGCGGCCCGTTCGTCGAACAGGGCAATGGCGTGGCCTACGTGATGGATGGCCGCACCGCAGTGCGGCGTCCGGTGGAACTGGGCGTCAGCAGCCTGGGCGAAGTGGAAATCAAGTCGGGTGTGCAGCCGGGCGACCGCATCGTGGTCTCCGGCAGCGACCTGTTCAAGGACGCCGAACGCGTCTCCGTCAACTGATACCTGATACCTGAATCCTGGAGAGAGGACACCCCATGTACATGCTCGAAATGCGTTCGGTCGCCAAGGTCTTCCGCACCGAACAGGTGGAAACCCACGCGTTGCGCTCACTGGAACTGCAGGTCAAGGAAGGCGAGTTCGTCGCCGTTACCGGCCCGTCCGGCTCGGGCAAGACCACTTTCCTCAACATCGCCGGCCTGCTGGAAACCTTCACCAGTGGCACCTACATGCTCGACGGCCAGGACGTGAGCACGCTGGGCGACGATGCCCGCAGCCGCCTGCGCAACCAGAAGATCGGCTTCATCTTCCAGGGCTTCAACCTGATCCCCGACCTGAACCTGTTCGACAACGTCGACGTGCCGCTGCGCTACCGGAAGATGAGCGCCAACGAGCGCCGCGAACGCATCGAGAAGGCGCTGACCCAGGTCGGCCTGGGTTCGCGCATGAAGCACTACCCGAATGAACTGTCCGGCGGCCAGCAGCAGCGTGCGGCGATTGCGCGTGCGCTGGCCGGCAGCCCGCGCCTGTTGCTGGCCGACGAACCGACCGGCAACCTGGATACGCAGATGGCGCGCGGCGTGATGGAACTGCTGGAAGAGATCAATGCCGCTGGCACCACCATCGTGATGGTCACCCACGACCCGGAACTGGCCGCGCGCGCGCAGCGCAACGTACACATCGTCGACGGCCAGGTCACCGACCTCGTGCGCGAGCCGGTGCTGGCTACCCCACCGCGCCACATCGTCGCCGTCAACGAGTGAGGGCCCGACCATGTTCGCCTACTACGCCCGATTGGCGGCGCGCAGCTTCCGCCGCAACAAGATCCTGACCGCGCTGATGGTCGTGGCCATCGCGCTGGGCATCGGCGCCTCGATGACCACGCTGACCGTGTTCCATGTGCTTTCCGGCGACCCGATTCCCGGCAAGAGTGACCGCCTGTTCTATGTGCAGCTTGATGCCGCGACCGGCGCCTATGTCGCTGGCGAGGAACCGGAAACCCAGCTGACCCGCTTCGACGGTGAAGCGCTGCTGCGCGAAGCCAAGGGTGAACGCCAGGCACTGATGAGCGGTGGCGGCGGCACCATCGAACCGGACAACAGCACCCTCAAGCCCTTCAGCATCGACACCCGCTGGACCTCGGCCGACTTCTTCCCGATGTTCGAGGTGCCCATGCAGTACGGCCGTCCCTGGACGCGCGAGGACGATGAAGGCCGCGCACGCGTGGTGGTCATCTCCAAGGCGCTCAACGACAAGCTGTACCAGGGGGCCAACAGCGTGGGCCGCGACCTGCGCATGGAAGGCCAGAGTTACCGCATCGTCGGCGTGATGAAGGAATGGAGCCCGGAGCCGCACTTCTACGACCTGACCACCGGCAGCTACGGCAAGAACGAAGACCTGCTGCTGCCGATCTCCACCTCGTTCGACCTGAAGCTCGGCAACAACGGCAACATGAACTGCTTCGGCGAAAACCCCGACGGCAACAGCTACTCGCTCAATGCACCGTGCGCGTGGCTGCAGTACTGGGTGGAAATGGACCCGGCCAAGGCCGGCGACTACCGCCGCTACCTGGAGAACTATTCGACCCAGCAGCGCGAGGCCGGCCGCTTCAAGCATCCGCCGAACGTGCGCCTGCGCACCGTGATGGAATGGCTGGACTTCAATGGCGCGGTGCCCAGCGACGTGCGCCTGCAGCTGTGGCTGGCGCTGGGCTTCCTCGGTGTCTGCCTGGTCAACACGGTAGGCCTGCTGCTGGCCAAGTTCCTGCGCCGCAGCGGTGAGATCGGCGTGCGCCGTGCACTCGGTGCCAGCCGCGGCCAGATCTTCCTGCAGTGCCTGGTGGAAGCCGGTGCGGTCGGCGTGGTCGGTGGCGTGCTGGGTATCGGCCTGGCCCTGCTTGGCCTGTTCGCGGTGCGCCAGCAACCGGTGGAGTACGCAAAGCTGGCCCATCTGGACGGCAACATGCTGCTGCTCGCGCTGGGCCTGACCCTGCTCGCCAGCCTTGCCGCCGGCTTCCTGCCCGCCTGGCGCGCCATGCAGGTCACCCCGGCCATCCAGCTCAAGTCGCAGTAAGCACCCGAACGAGGACTCCCATGGACATCCGCCCCATCCTCAGCACGCTGCGCCGGCACAAGACTGCCGCTGCCCTGATCGTGCTGGAAGTCGCACTGACCTGCGCCATCGTCTGCAACGCGCTGTTCCTGGTCAGCCAGCGCGTGGAGAAGATCAGCATGCCCAGCGGTATCGCCGAGAGCGAACTGGTGATGCTGCGCGTCAGTGGCATCGGCAAGCAGACCGACGCCCTGGCCCGCACCCGCGAGGACCTGGCATCGCTGCGCGCGATTCCCGGCGTCAGCAACGTCACCATCATCAACCAGGTCCCCTTCCGCAACGGCTCCTCCAGCAGCAGCATCTCGCGCGTGATCGACCAGGAACGGCCGACCACCAACGCCTCGATGTACACCCTGTCCGAGAACGGGCTGGCGACGATGGGCATCAACCTGATCGCAGGCCGCGATTTCCTGCCCGACGAGTACCAGAACTTCGAAGACGTCAGCAAGGGCGGCGCCAAGGAGAAGGCCATCCCGGTCATCTTCACCCAGGCCACTGCCGCCAAGATGGAGCCCAACGGCAGCGCACTGGGCAAGACCTACTACATGGGCAAGCAGTCGCTGCATGTGGTCGGCATCGTCGACACCCTCAGCACGCCCAATGGCTGGAGTGACAACTGGACCAACTCGATGCTGCTGCCGATCCGCACCACCTTCGACAAGGGTGGCACGTATGTGCTGCGGACCTCGCTGGAACGTCGCCAGGACGTGCTCGACGCCGGTGCCGCCGCGCTGGAGCGCAACGATCCCAACCGCCTGATGCGCGACAAGCTCACCTATGAGGACCAGCGCAAGGACTTCTTCAAGAACGACCGCGCGATGGTCGGCCTGCTGATCACCGTCAGCATCTCGCTGCTGGTGGTCACCGCGCTGGGCATCATCGGCCTGGCCAGCTTCTGGGTGCAGCAGCGCAGCAAGCAGATCGGCATCCGCCGTGCCCTGGGCGCGACCCGTGGGCAGATCCTGCGCTACTTCCAGACCGAGAACTTCCTGCTGGCCACGCTGGGCATCGTGCTGGGCATGCTGGCGGCCTACGCGATCAACCTGGCGCTGATGAATCTTTACGAGCTGCCGCGCATGCCGCTGTACTACCTGCCGCTGGGTGCGCTGCTGCTGTGGGTGCTGGGCCAGATCGCGGTGTTCGGTCCTGCACGGCGTGCGGCGGCGGTACCGCCTGCGGTCGCCACGCGGGGCGCGTGAGATGCGTGCCTGCGCGATGTGCCTGATCCTGCTCCTGCCACTGCCACTGCCGGCGCTGGCCGGCGGTGGCAGCGCGCAGACACTGGAATGGCGCCAGGATGCCGCGCGGTTGTCGTTGCGCTCGACGGAGGGCCAGGTGCGCGTGGAGGCCGCCAGTCCGGAAGTGCGCTTCGGCGTGCGCAGTGGCGATCGCATCCTCCGCGTGGACGACACGGCGGTGCGCCGGGTTGAACATCTGGCCGAGGCACTCCGCCATTCCCACGCGGCCACCGCCTATCTGTTGCTGCGCCGCGACAAGCGCGAGCTGACGGTGGCGGTCAACGCTGCAGCCTGGCGCCAGGCGCTGGAAGTGCCGCCGCCACCTGCGCCGCCACCGCCCCCGGCGCCTCCCCGCCACTGAGAAGCGGCAACTCCTGCACGGCCACGGGTTTGGCTATGCTTGGTGGGTGGCGCCGGGCTCTCCCGGCGTATGGACACGAACACGGCTCCATCGGCGCCGCCCATCCCTTTCCGCAGAACCGCTTGATGCCTTCGATCCTGATCATCGACGACAACGCCAGTGTGGGCACCGCACTGGACGTGCTGTTCTCCCTGCATGACATCGACACGCTGCAGGCGCAGAGCCCGGCCGAGGGGCTGGCCCTGCTCGAGTCGCAGCCGGTCGACCTGGTGATCCAGGACATGAACTTCAGCGAGGACACCACCTCCGGCGAGGAAGGCGAAGACCTGTTCGCACAGATCCGTGCGCGCCACCCGGACCTGCCGGTGATCCTGCTGACCGCCTGGACGCACCTGAGCAGCGCGGTGGACCTGGTCAAGGCCGGTGCCGCCGACTACCTGGCCAAGCCCTGGGACGACCGCAAGCTGCTGACCACGGTCAACAACCTGCTGGAGTTGTCCGAGGCACGGCGCGAACTGGACCGCCGACGCAGCCGCGAGCTGCGCCAGCGCAATGCGCTGGAAGAGAAGTACGAGCTGTGCGGGGCGGTGTTCGCCGATCCGGCCAGCGAGCGCGTCATCGCACTCGCCTGCCAGGTCGCGCGCTCCGAACTGCCGGTGCTGATCACCGGCCCCAACGGTGCTGGCAAGGAGAAGATCGCGCAGATCATCCAGGCCAACTCGCTGGTGGCCAAGGGTTCGTTCATCACAGTCAATTGTGGCGCCCTGCCCTCGGAACTGATCGAGGCCGAACTGTTCGGTGCCGAAGCCGGCGCGTATACCGGCGCCAGCAAGGCGCGCGAGGGCAAATTCGAAGCTGCCGACGGAGGCACGCTGTTCCTGGATGAGATCGGCAACCTGTCGCTGGGCGGTCAGATGAAGCTGTTGCGCGTGCTGGAAACCGGTCGTTTCGAGCGCCTGGGCTCCAATCGCGAACGCCAGGTCAAAGTCCGCGTGGTCAGCGCGACCAATGCCGACCTGCCGGCGATGATCCGCGACGGCACCTTCCGCGAAGACCTGTATTACCGCCTCAATACGGTGGAACTGGTACTGCCACCGTTGGCCGAGCGCCCGGGCGACATCGTGCCGCTGGCCGAGCGCTTCCTGACGGCCGGCAAGCCACTTTCCAATGCTGCAACCGCGGCCCTGCAACGGCACCCGTGGCCGGGCAACGTGCGCGAACTGCGCAACGTGATCCAGCGTGCCGAGCTGCTGGCGACCGGCAACCACATCGAAGTGGCCGATCTGAACCTGCCGCGTGCTTCACCTGCACCGCGCCCGGCACCGAGCGCCGGCAATGATCCAGACCGTGCGCGCATCGAGGATGTGCTGGCGCGCAACCACGGCGTCATCGCCCAGGCCGCCGCCGAACTCGGCCTGAGCCGCCAGGCGCTGTACCGGCGCATGGACCGGCACGGCATCCCACGCGAATGAAGCGGCGCTCGTTCACCTTCCGCCTGTTCCTGCGCCTGCTGCCGGTGCTGGCGCTGGCCGCCGCGTTGCCGTGGCTGCTGGCGTACTGGATGGACCATGGCTGGGTGGTGACCACGGTGTCGGCGGTGATCCTGCTGTCACTGATGTGGTGGACCCTGCTCCGCGCCACCGCACCGGTGCGCTCGCTGATGCGTGCACTGTCCGGCACCACCAGCAGCTACCGCGACGGCGAGTACAACTTCGGCGTGTACTGGCCGGGCAACGACGAACTGGGCGACCTGGTGCAGGCGCACCGCGAACTGGGCGATGTACTGCGCGAGCAGCGGCAGGGCCTGGTGCAGCGCGAACTGCTGCTGGACACCATGGTGCAGAACACACCGGTTGCGATGCTACTGATTGCCTCCGGCGGCGACGGCATCGCCCGCGTGGTGTTCTCCAACCTGGCCGCGCGCAAGCTGCTGCATGGTGGCTGGAAGCTGGAGGGCCAGCGCCTGGAAGAGGTGCTGGAACAGGTGCCGGTGGAGCTGCGCGATGCCATCGCCCGTGGCGGCGACAGCCTGTTCGCCGTGCATGCGGAAGGCGAAGACGGTGATGAGGAAGACGAGCAGGTCTACCACCTGTCGCGCCGCGCCTTCCAGCTCAACGGCCGTCCGCACGACCTGCTGCTGGTACGACTGCTCACCGCCGAACTGCGCCGCCAGGAAGTGCAGACGTGGAAGAAGGTGATCCGGGTGATCAGCCACGAGCTCAACAACTCACTGGCGCCGATCGCCTCGCTGGCCCACTCCGGTGGCGTGCTGGTGCAGCGCGAGCGCTTCGATCGGCTGCCGGAGATCTTCACCACCATCGAAGACCGCGCACGCCACCTGGAAGGCTTCATCCGTGGCTATGCGCGCTTTGCCAAGCTGCCGCAGCCGCAACTGCAGACCGTGCACTGGGCCCCCTTCCTGTCCAGCCTGCGCCAGCAGATCCCGTTCACCATGGATCGCGAACCGGACGAGGAACTGAGCAGCCGCATCGACATCGCGCAGTTCGGGCAGGCGCTGTTGAACCTGCTGAAGAACGCGCATGAAGCCTGTGCCGAGGCCGATCCACCCAACGATGACGTGCAGGTGCAGCTGACGCGGTTGCCGCAGTGGCTGCGCCTGGATGTGCTGGACCGTGGCAAGGGCATGAACGAGCAGGTGCTGCAGAACGCACTGATGCCGTTCTATTCGACCAAGCGCAATGGCACCGGGCTGGGACTGGCACTGACCCGCGAGATCGTGGAAGCGCACGGTGGGCGGGTGTCACTGCAGAACCGCGGTGATGGCGGGTTGTGCGTGTCGATCCTGTTGCCGGTGGGTTGAGTCGGGCCAGCGAATAGATCCACGCCATGCGTGGATGTGCCGACCAAGGTCGGTACCTACCAAACCTGCCGCATCGCCACGCGCAGTTGCATCGGAAATCCCAACGCGGCCTCTTCGGCCATCACCGCGCGCAGGCCCTCGCTCCACTCCGCTTCCGGCACTTCAACGAACCCTTCGCTGGCGTAGAAGGCCGCATTCCACGGTACGTCAGACAACGTGGTCAGCACCGCAGCCGCGTGGCCATCCGCCCTCGCCTGCGCCAATGCGTGGCGCAGCAGCGCACGACCATGGCCGCGACGCGCATGCGCCGGGTCCACATCCATCTGCAGGACATGGAAGTCACCGCACAGCTCGCCTGCCAGCAGGTAACCGGCAATGCCGCCCTCGGCAGCATCGACCACCCACAGCTGCCCGCGCTCAAGGCCGTCCTGCAGGGTCGGCAGGTCCAGGCCGTGGCCGGCGAACACCGGATAGGCTTCGTGGCCCTTCAGCAGCTCACCGGCACGCTGTTCGATCGCCGGTAGCACGCCAAGCTCGTCGGCGTGCGGAAGGCGTGGTTCAGGGCTTCTTGACCGGGCGCTTCCAGCCATCGATGGTTTCCTGTCGTGCACGTGCCAGTGTCAACTTGCCGTCCGGAGCGGTGCGGGTGATGACCGAGCCGGCGGCGATGGTCGCGCCCTCGCCGATCGTCAGCGGTGCCACCAGCGAGCTGTTGGAGCCGATGAACGCGTTGTCGCCGATGGTGGTGGTCGACTTGTTCACGCCGTCGTAGTTGCAGGTGATGGTGCCGGCACCGATGTTCACCCTGCTGCCGATCACCGCATCACCCAGATAGGTGAGGTGATTGGCCTTGCTGCCGACACCGAGGGTGACCTTCTTGGTCTCGACGAAGTTGCCCACGTGAACGCCGTCGGCGAGCACGGTGCCCGGACGCAGGCGCGCGAACGGACCGACCAGTGCTGCGCCTTCGGTGATCACGCCTTCCAGATCGCAGTGCGCGCGTACTTCGGTGCCAGGGCCGAGATTGACGTCCTTCAGCCGGTTGAATGGGCCTACAGTGACGCCGTCACCGAGCACGATGTTGCCTTCAAGAACAACATCGACGTCGATCAGCACATCGCTGCCCACAGTGACGGTGCCACGGATATCCAGTCGTGCCGGGTCACGCACGCGCGCGCCCTGTGCGCACAATGCACGCACCGCACGCCGCTGCCAGGCGCGCTCCAACTGCGACAGCTGCCACGGATCATTCGCCCCCTCGGCCTCCTGTGCATCGGCGACCAGCGCCATCTCGGCCGGGGTGTACTCATGGGCGGCGAACGCAAACACGTCGGTGAGGTAGTACTCGCCCTGCGCGTTGCGGTTGGACAGCTGCGACAGCCAGCGGCGCAGCGCGGTCGATTCTGCGGCGATGATGCCGGTGTTGATCGTGCGCACGCGCAGCTGGTCATCGGTGGCGTCCTTCTGCTCGACGATCGCAGCCACCCTGCCTTCTGCATCGCGCAGCACGCGTCCATAACCGGTCGGGTCATCGACGTCGGCCACCAGCACCGCCAATCGCCCCGGCTGCGCCAGCAGGTCGCGCAGGGTCTGCGCGCGGATCAGCGGCACATCGCCGTACAGCACCAGCACCTGCGCAGCATCGGGAACCTGCGGCATCGCCTGTGCGACGGCGTGCCCGGTACCGAGCTGCTGTGCCTGCTCGGCCCATTGCAGATCGCTCTGGTCGGCGAAGTACTGACGCACCGCCTCGCCACCATGGCCGTAAACCACGTGGATGGCCGCCGGCTGCAGCTCGCGGGCCGCATCGATCACGTGCGCCAGCATCGGTTGGCCGGCGATCGGCTGCAGCACCTTCGGCAACACCGACTTCATGCGCTTGCCGGCGCCGGCGGCGAGGATGATGACGTGCAGGGCTTGGGTCATGGGAGCGGCAGTCCGTGGTTCGTTGCCGGTGATTCTAGAGCGTGGGCCGTTAACATGGGCATCCCTCCTCCTTCACCATGCCGATGAGCCTCGTCCGCCAGGGAAGCGCCTACCTCGTGATCGGGCTCGTGCAGCTGCTGGTCGATTGGCTGGTGTTCGTGGTCGCCACCGCGCTGGGCATGCCGGTGGCGCCAGCCAACATCGCCGGTCGCCTGGCCGGCATGCTGCTGGGCTTCTGGCTCAACGGCCGCTACACCTTTGCCGAGGCCGGCACCCGCAAGCTTGGATGGAAGCGCTTTGCACGCTTCTTCGGGCTGTGGCTGCTGCTGACGGCGGCGAGCACGCTGCTGGTCAGCCTGGTCGACCAGGCGCTGGGCCTGCAGTACACGTGGCTGGCCAAGCCGCTGGTGGAAGGCGGGCTGGCCTGCGTGTCGTTCCTGTTGATGCGCTACGTGGTGTACCGCTGATACGAGGCGGGATTGGGAATGCCGGATCGGGATCGGTGGAGTCGACTGTTAGTCGACTGCTCTTCCATCAGACCGCGGAAATCCCGCGCTGCGCGCGGTAGTCGACTGACAGTCACTCTGCCCAGTCGCCGCTCGCCCGCGCACAAACAAAAACGCCGGCACAGGGCCGGCGTTCTCGTGGGTGCAGCGCGAACCTCAGTGCTTGAGATTCTTGCGCAGGCGCTCCAGCGCCTGCAGCTGGACGACAGCTTCAGCCAGCTTCTGCTGCGCCTCGGCCACTTCCATCGCTTCGCCGCGGTTGGCCAGGATCCGCTCGGCTTCTTCCTTGGCCTTGCGGACCGAGGCTTCGTCGATGTCCTGCGCGCGGATCGCGGTGTCGGCCAGCACGGTCACTACCTGCGGCTGAACTTCCAGGATGCCGCCGGAAATGGCGAAATCCAGCTGCTCGCCGTTCGGCGTGGTCACCACCACCTTGCCCGGCTTCAGGCGGGTGATCAGCGGCGCGTGCTTGGGCGCGATGCCCAGTTCGCCCAGCTCACCGGTGGCCACGACCAGGGTCGCTTCGCCACGGAAGATTTCCTGCTCGGCGCTGACGATGTCGCAACGGATCGTGCTCATGCAAATCTCTTCGCTGTTCGCGGCGGCGCAATGCCACCGTGGGGGTCCACCGGCGCGGGCGGTTGCCCGGCGCCGGCGTCAGGTCGGGCAGGATCGCTCCCGCCCGTCCCGGATCAGGCCTTCTCGGCCATCTTCTTGGCCTTCTCGACCGCTTCTTCGATGCCGCCGACCATGTAGAACGCCTGCTCCGGCAGGTGGTCGTACTCGCCATCGACGATGGCCTTGAAGCCACGGATGGTGTCCTTCAGCGGCACGTACTTGCCCGGCGAACCGGTGAACACTTCGGCCACGTGGAACGGCTGGCTGAAGAAGCGCTCGATCTTACGGGCGCGCGACACGGCCTGCTTGTCCTCTTCGGACAGCTCGTCCATGCCCAGGATCGCGATGATGTCCTTCAGTTCCTTGTACTTCTGCAGGGTCTGCTGGACGCGCTGGGCGGTGTCGTAGTGCTCGTGGCCGATGACCAGCGGATCCATCTGGCGGCTGGTGGAATCCAGCGGATCGACGGCCGGGTAGATACCCAGCGAGGCGATCGAACGCGACAGGGTAACGGTCGAGTCCAGGTGGGCGAAGGTGGTCGCCGGCGACGGGTCGGTCAGGTCGTCCGCGGGAACGTAGACGGCCTGGATCGAGGTGATCGAACCATTCTTGGTCGAGGTGATGCGCTCCTGCAGGACGCCCATTTCCTCGGCCAGGGTCGGCTGGTAACCCACGGCGGACGGCATGCGGCCCAGCAGTGCCGACACTTCGGTACCGGCCAGGGTGTAGCGGTAGATGTTGTCGACGAACAGCAGGACGTCCTTACCCTTGCCGTTTTCGTCCTTCTCGTCGCGGAAGTACTCGGCCATGGTCAGGCCGGTCAGGGCGACGCGCAGACGGTTGCCCGGCGGCTCGTTCATCTGGCCGTACACCATCGCCACCTTGTCGAGGACGTTGGAGTCCTTCATTTCGTGGTAGAAGTCGTTGCCCTCACGGGTACGCTCACCCACGCCGGCGAACACGGACAGACCGCTGTGCGCCTTGGCGATGTTGTTGATCAGTTCCATCATGTTGACAGTCTTGCCGACGCCGGCGCCGCCGAACAGGCCGACCTTGCCGCCCTTGGCGAACGGGCACATCAGGTCGATGACCTTGATGCCGGTTTCCAGCAGCTCGGTGGCCGGGGACTGGTCTTCGTACGACGGGGCCGCACGGTGGATTTCCCAGCTGTCGCTGGCGGCCACCGGGCCGGCTTCGTCGATCGGACGGCCGAGCACGTCCATGATGCGGCCCAGGGTGCCAGCGCCGACCGGCACGGAGATGCCGCGGTCGGTGTTGGTGGCGACCAGGTTGCGCTTCAGGCCGTCGGTGGAACCGAGGGCGATGGTACGCACCACGCCGTCGCCCAGCTGCTGCTGGACTTCGAGGGTGATTTCGGTGTTGTCGACCTTCAGTGCGTCATACACCTTCGGCACCGACTCACGCGGGAATTCGACGTCGACGACCGCGCCGATGATCTGAACGATCTTGCCCTGACTCATTGCTGCATCCTCTAAATGTGTGCTTTGAACGAACGCGGTCAGACTGCTGCCGCGCCGCCGACGATTTCGGAGATTTCCTGGGTGATCGCTGCCTGGCGCGCCTTGTTGTAGACGAGCTGCAGTTCGCCGATCAGCTTGTTGGCGTTGTCGCTCGCCGCCTTCATCGCGACCATGCGTGCTGCATGCTCGGAGGCGACGTTTTCCAGCAGTGCCTGGTACACCAGCGACTCGATGTAACGCGTCATCACGTGCTCGAGCACGGTCGCGGCATCGGGTTCGTACAGGTAATCCCAGTCGTGGTGAGCGACCTGCTTCTCAGCCGGCGGCAGCGGCAGCAGCTGATCGAAGCTGGCCTTCTGCGTCATGGTGTTCACGAAGCGGTTGTAGACCAGGTACACGCGGTCGACCTTGCCTTCGGTGAAGGCGTCGAGCATGACCTTGATCACACCGATCAGCGATTCCAGCTTCGGCACGTCGCCGATGTGGGTCACGCTGCCGACCATGTTGACCTTCACGCGGCGGAAGAAGGTCGATGCCTTCTGGCCGATGGTCACCAGGTCCACTTCGGCACCCTTGTCCTGCCATGCCTTGGCTTCGCCCAGCATCTTGCGGAACAGGTTGTTGTTCAGGCCGCCGGCCAGGCCGCGATCGGAGGAGATCACGATGAAACCGACCCGCTTGACCTGCTCGCGCTCGACCAGGAACGGATGCTGGTAATCGGTACTGGCCTGGGCCAGGTGGCCGATCACCTGCTTCATCGCCTGCGCGTACGGACGCGAGGTCTTCATCCGATCCTGCGCCTTGCGGATCTTGGAGGCCGAGACCATTTCCAGGGCGCGCGTCACCTTGCGGGTGTTCTGCACGCTCTTGATCTTGGTTTTGATTTCGCGTCCGCTTGCCATCTCTTGTTTCCCGTGGCGCGGGGCTGATGCCCCGCGTTGTTCAACCGTTTGTCATCTGGTCCAGCGGAGCCTGCGGCTCCGCTCTACAGGACCGCGATTACCAGCTGCCGGTGGTCTTGAACTCGGCGATGCCCTTCTTGAAGGCACCTTCGATGTCGTTGTCCCAACCGCCCGTGGCGTTGACCTTGCTGATCAGCTCGCCCTGGGTGTTGGCGAAGTGGGCGTGCAGGCCTTCTTCGAACGCCAGCAGCTTGTTGACCGGCACGTCGTCGAGGTAACCCTCGTTGACGGCGTAGATCGACAGCGCCTGGTTGGCGATCGACATCGGCGCGTACTGCTTCTGCTTCATCAGCTCGGTGACGCGCTGGCCACGCTCCAGCTGCTTGCGGGTCGCTTCGTCCAGGTCCGAGGCGAACTGCGCGAACGCCGCCAGCTCACGGTACTGGGCCAGCGAGATACGGATGCCGCCCGACAGCTTCTTGATGATCTTGGTCTGGGCCGAGCCACCGACGCGCGACACCGAGATACCGGCGTTCACGGCCGGGCGGATGCCGGCGTTGAACAGGTCGGTTTCCAGGAAGATCTGGCCGTCGGTGATCGAGATCACGTTGGTCGGAACGAAGGCGGACACGTCGCCAGCCTGGGTTTCGATGATCGGCAGCGCGGTCAGCGAACCGGTCTTGCCGGTGACCTTGCCTTCGGTGAACTTCTCGACGTACTCCTCGGACACGCGGGCAGCGCGCTCGAGCAGACGGGAGTGCAGGTAGAACACGTCACCCGGGTAGGCTTCACGGCCCGGCGGACGCTTCAGCAGCAGCGAGATCTGGCGGTAGGCGACAGCCTGCTTGGACAGATCGTCGTACACGATCAGTGCGTCTTCGCCGCGGTCCATGAAGTACTCACCCATGGTGCAGCCCGAGTAAGCGCTGATGTACTGCATGGCAGCCGATTCGGAAGCGGTCGCGGCCACCACGATGGTGTGGGCCAGCGCGCCGTTCTCTTCCAGCTTGCGCACGATGTTGGCGATGGTCGAAGCCTTCTGGCCGATCGCAACGTACACGCACTTGATGCCGGTACCCTTCTGGTTGATCACCGCATCGATCGCCATGGCGGTCTTGCCGGTCTGGCGGTCACCGATGATCAGCTCGCGCTGGCCACGGCCGATCGGGATCATCGAGTCGACCGACTTGTAACCGGTCTGCACCGGCTGGTCGACCGACTTGCGCCAGATCACGCCCGGAGCAACGCGCTCCACCGGAGCGGTCAGGTCGGTGCCCAGCGGGCCCTTGCCGTCGATCGGCTCGCCGAGCGCGTTGACAACGCGGCCCAGCAGTTCCGGACCGACCGGCACTTCCAGGATGCGGCCGGTGGTCTTGGCGACGTCGCCTTCGCGCAGGTTCTCGTAGTCACCCAGGACCACGGCGCCGACCGAGTCGCGCTCCAGGTTCAGGGCCAGTGCGAAGGTGTTGTTCGGCAGTTCGATCATTTCGCCCTGCATCACGTCGGCCAGACCGAAGATGCGCACGATGCCGTCGGACACGCTGGTCACGGTGCCTTCGTTGCGCGATTCCGCGGCCAGCTTGACCTTCTCGATGCGGTTCTTGATCAGTTCGCTGATTTCGGAGGGGTTGAGCGTGGTTGCCATCGTCAAGTCCTAGTGCCGGCAGCGGGGCCGGACGTTAAATGAATTCAGTTAGCGAGCGCGGTCTGCAGACGGGCCAGCTTGCCCTTCAGCGAACCATCGATGACCACGTCGCCGGCGTCGATCACGGCGCCGCCGATCAGCGAAGCATCGACCGCGGTGGTCACGTCGACCTCGCGGTTGAAGCGCTTGCGCAGCGCAACCTTGATCGCGTCCAGCTCGCCGGCCGACAGCTCGGAAGCCGAGGTCACCGTGGCCTTGACCACGTGCTCGGCTTCGGCGCGCAGGGCGTCGAACATGCCGGAGATTTCCGGCAGCAGCGGCAGACGATGCGATTCGGCCAGGATGGCCAGGAAGCGCGAGTAGGTCTCGCCGTGGGACACCGGCGCCAGCAGGGCGACGGCGTCGTCACGACCCAGCTCCGGGTTGGCGAGCAGGGCCGCCACGCGCGGATCGGCGGCGACGTGGGCGGAGAACGCCAGGGCGTCCGACCACGGCGCGAACGCGCCTTCGTCGCGCGCGGTCGCGAACGCGGCGCGGGCGTACGGGCGGGCAAGCGTGAGGGCCTGGCTCATCCTTAGATCTCCGAGGCCAGCTCGTCGAGCAGCGCCTTGTGGGCGTTGGCGTCGATTTCGCGCTTGAGCAGCTTTTCGGCACCGGTCACGGCCAGCGCGGACACCTGCTTGCGCAGATCTTCACGGGCACGGTTGGCGGCGGCGTCGATTTCAGCCTGGGCCAGTTCCTTCTGACGGGTGGCTTCGGTGATCGCTTCGTTACGGGCAGCATCAACGATCTGGTTGGCACGTGCGTGGGCCTGATCGATGATCTCGTTGGCCTTGGTGCGTGCTTCCTTCAGCGCTTCGTTGACCTTCTCCTGCGCCTGGGCCAGATCTTTCTGGCTGCGGTCGGCAGCAGCGAGGCCTTCAGCAATCTTCTGCTGGCGCTCTTCGATCGCGTTCATCAGCGGCGGCCAGATCTTGGTCGCGATGATCCAGATCAGACCAGCGAAGGCGAGCGCCTGCGCAAGAAGGGTGAAATTGATATTCATGGTTAGCTCGATCGCTGGTTTCGGGGTGGACGTGCCGCCGAAGCGGCACATCCGGCCTTCATCCGAAACCGGGTGCATCAGCACCCGGTCGTCTCAAACCGCTGTATCAGCCGGCCAGAGCCTTGGTGACAGCGCCAGCAAAGGCAGCCGACAGCGGGTTGGCGAAGGCCAGCAGCAGGCCGACGGCGACCGAGATGATGAACGCGGCGTCGATCAGGCCGGCGGTGATGAACATGCGGACCTGCAGGACCGGGATCAGTTCCGGCTGGCGGGCGGCCGACTCCAGGAACTTACCAGCCATGATGGCCAGACCCAGACCGGCGCCCAGCGCGGCCAGGCCGATCATGATGCCGACGGCAAGGGCGGTGGAGCTCTGAATCTGCGCGAAGTTGGTCAGGACGGCGAAGTACATGGTTATCTCCAGGAACTTAAGTTGCTAAGGGTGATGAAACGGATGAAGGTTGAAACGCGTTGAAGCTTGAAACTCAGTGAGCGTCTTCCGACAGGCTCAGGTACACGATCGACAGCATCATGAAGATGAAGGCCTGCAGCGGGATCACCAGCAGGTGGAACAGCATCCAGCCAAGGCCGAACACACCACCTGCGATGGCACCGAAGAAACCGGCACCACCCAGCACCCAGATCAGCAGGAACACGATTTCGCCGCCGAACATGTTGCCGAACAGTCGCATCGCCAGCGAGATCGGCTTGCTCAGCCACTCGACGATGTTGAGGATCAGGTTGAACGGCATCATCCACTTGCCGAACGGGGCCGTCAGGAATTCCTTGACGAAGCCGACCAGGCCCTTGGACTTGAGCGCGAAGAACAGCATCAGGAAGAACACGCTGATGGCCATGCCGAGGGTGGCGTTGACGTCAGCGGTCGGGACCGGCTTCCAGTAGTGAACGCCCACCCATTCCAGCGGCTTGGCGATGAAATCGGCCGGGATCATCTTCAGCAGATTCATCAACAGGATCCAGAAGAAGATCGTGATGGCGATCGGCGTGACCAGCTTGCTCTTGCCGTGGTAGGTGTCCTTGGCCTGGCGGTCGACGAACTCCAGGCAGATCTCGACGAAGGCCTGCCACTTGCCCGGCACGCCAGCGGTGGCCTTGCGGGTCCCCAGCCAGAACGCGACAACGATCACCAGGCCCATCAGGACGGCGGTGAGGAAGGTATCGACGTGGATATGCCAGAACATACCCTCACCCTTGCCGACCGGTGCGGTCAGGTTGTGCAGGTGATGCTGGATGTAGCTGGTAGGGGTTAGAGCCTCGCCCGCCATGTGTCCGGAACCTTCAGTTAATTGAATTCTGTCAACGCCTGGCCATGGCCAGGACCTGGAACATCAAGCCGACGGCGATACCGGCCAACAGCGCCAAGGCAGGCAGCTTGAAGACCAGGAACCCCACCAGCAGGACGCCGAAAACCACGACCCACTTGGCCACGATCGCAATGATCAGGCGAGCCATCGCCGATCCTGCAGCCACCGCACCACCACCCAGTGCCATCCGTGCCGCAACCCAGCCACCGGCCGAAATGGCCACACCGGACGCCAGCGCGCCGAGGGCATATTTCGGACCCACCAGCAGGAAGGCCAGGGCCAGGACAGCGACCGCGGCCAGCGGGTAGACCGCGGCGCGCAGCATCAGTCGCCGACCCGCATCAACGGAGTTCAGCACAGGACGTCCCGCGTGGTTGCAAGTGGAGGGCTGAGGCGGCTACAGCAGGGGGGCCTCATCGAGCCGCCAAATTATAGCAATGGGACAATTTGCGAGACAACCGCTGCCTGTTCATCCCGGGAAGCCGCAAGTTGCGGTAACGGTTACATTTTTGCGTACCACCCAGGGGACAATGACGTCCGCATGATGCTGCGCCGCAGTATTGAACTTTGGTCGCAGGCGCGGAACTTTCGCCGAATGCGCCGGTCCGATCTTTCGACCTGCCTGCAGCAACCTCGTCGACGCTCCGCCCCGCAGGTCCCACGATGGCCCCGAAGCCCGGCTCCGGGGCCATCTTTTTGCATCGTCGCGACAGCACTGAACCGTACACATGCCATGGACCATACGTTCACGGATGGTGGACGGGCGCGTCCGGCACAGTGGTTTTCATTCTGATGAACCACTGCAAGGACTCTTCGATGCGCTCCGTACCCACCCTGCTCGCCCTCTCCCTGCTCGCCACCGGTGCTTCGTTCGCCACTGCCGCCCATGCCGCCGAAGGCGATGACCGCTTCGCCATCCGCCTGGGTGCGATGAACATCGACTCGGACAACACGATCCGCGGCAAGACCAATGTGGCTGGCCAGGATGTCTCCCTGAATCAGGACTTCAAGCTGGGCGGCAAGGAATGGGAACCGCGCATCGATGGCATGTTCCGCATCAGCAATCGCCAGCGCCTGTTGTTCAACTACTTCAAGTACGACAAGGACCGTCGCGAGACGCTTGACCAGGGCATTTCCTTCGGCGGTGAGAACGTGCCGGCCGGCAGCTTCGTGAAGGGTGAACTGAAGTACCAGGTGGCCAGCCTGGTCTATGACTACTCGGTCGTTGACACCGACACCTTCGACCTCGGCCTGCAGATCGGTGGCGAGTACGCCAAGGTCAGCACCAAGGGCTACGCCGACCTGGGCACCGTATACGAAGGCCAGTTCCTCAACGAGAAGGCTGACGGCATCGCGCCGGTGGTGGGTGCGCGCATGACCTTCACCCCGGGCGAGCGCTGGATGATCACGCTGCAGGGCCAGTACCTGAACACGCGTTGGGGCAGCTTCGATGACTACAAGGGCGACCTGAGCCGCGCCAACGCCATCGTGGATTACCGCTTCACCAAGAACTTCGGCGTGTTCGCCGGCTACGACTGGTTCAAGCTGGACGTGGACAAGAAGGGCAGCGACGGCACTGTCGGTCTGAAGCAGGAATTCAAGGGCCCGGTGGCCGGTATCAGCTTCGTGTTCTGATCCCCCGCCCCTTCCACGGCATCCTCTCTCCTGGCGCGGCCTCCGGAACATCGGGGCCGCGTTTTTTGTGGGTTCCTGACAGGAGAGCAGAAGCGGGTTGGTCGAGCGCTGGAGAGAGCGGGGGCTGCGTGCGAATGTCCCCCGGCGCCGGCCTGCGGCCGACACCTCCTCCTTTACTTCGCACACAGCCCCCGCTCCCTCCGCGTTTCGGGCATCCAGGCGGCTTGGGCAGGGCTCTCGGCTATCCGCAAGCAGAGCCGCTGCGGGGGTGGCAGTTGCCGTAGACGCAGGCTTGATCGAGCGCCGGAGGGAGAGGGCCTCCGGGCGGCTTTGGTACTGGCTCTCGACTGTCCGCAAGCTGAGCCGCTGCGCGGGTGGCAGGCGTTTCGACAAAGTAAAGGAGGAGGCGACCGCCACAGGCGGGCGACGGGGGACATTTGTCGAAATGCCTGCCACCCACGCAGCGGCCCCACCCTTCGCTGCAGCACTGATCGAAGAAAAAAAGCCCCGGCAGATGCCAGGGCTTCTCGTTCGGAACGGCGCGGACGCCTTACTTCTTCTTCGGCATGTACAGATCGGTGATCGTGCCGTCGTAGATTTCCGAGGCCATCGCCACCGACTCGCTCAGCGTCGGGTGGGCGTGGATGGTGTGGCCGATGTCCTCGGCTTCCGCACCCATCTCGATCGCCAGGCCGATCTCGGCCAGCAGGTCACCGGCATGCACGCCGACGATCGCACCACCGATGATGCGGTGGGTCTCTTCGTCGAAGATCAGCTTGGTGAAGCCCTCGGTGCGGCCGATGCCGATCGCGCGGCCACTGGCGGCCCACGGGAACTTGGCCACGCCGACCTTCAGGCCCTTGGCCTTGGCTTCGGTCTCGGTGACGCCGACCCAGGCGATTTCCGGGTTGGTGTAGGCCACCGACGGAATCACACGGGCAACCCATTCCTTCTTGTGGCCAGCGGCCACTTCAGCAGCCAGCTTGCCTTCGTGCGTGGCCTTGTGCGCCAGCATCGGGTTGCCGACGATGTCGCCGATGGCAAAGATGTGCGGCACGTTGGTGCGCATCTGGCGATCAACCGGGATGAAGCCACGCTCGGTGACCTGCACGCCGGCCTTTTCAGCATCGATCTTCTTGCCGTTCGGCGAGCGGCCCACGGCCACCAGCACGCGGTCGAAGGTGCCCTGCGCCAACGCAGGCGCCTGGCCTTCCTCGGCGGCTTCGAAGGTCACGGTGATGCCCTTGGCATCGGCGGTGACGCCCGAGGCCTTGGTCTTCAGGTGCACGTCGATGCCCTGCTTCTTCAGGCGGTCAGCCAGCGGCTTGACCAGGTCCTTGTCGGCGCCCGGCATCAGCTGGTCCATGAACTCGACCACGGTGACCTTGCTGCCCAGCGCACCGTACACGGTGGCCATTTCCAGGCCGATGATGCCGCCACCGACGACCAGCAGCGAGCCCGGCACTTCGGCCAGCTCCAGCGCGTCGGTGGAATCCATCACGCGCTTGTCGTCCCACGGGAAGTTCGGCAGCTTCACCGCCTGCGAACCGGCAGCGATGATGCACTTCTGGAAGCGCAGCAGCTGGGTGCTGCCGTCAGCGGCAGTAATTTCCAGCTCGTTGGCCGAGATGAACTTGCCGACGCCCTGCACGCTGCGGACCTTGCGCTGCTTGGCCATGCCGGCCAGGCCCTTGGTCAGCTGGTTGACGACCTTTTCCTTGTACTGACGCAGCTTGTCCAGGGTGATGGTCGGCTTGCCGAACTCGACGCCGAAATCACCGGCGTGGGCCACTTCGTCGATCACCGCAGCAGCATGCAGCAGTGCCTTGGACGGAATGCAGCCGACATTGAGGCAGACGCCGCCGAGGCTGGCGTAGCGCTCGACCAGCACCGTATCCAGGCCGACGTCGGCGGCGCGGAAGGCGGCGGTGTAGCCGCCCGGGCCGGAGCCCAGCACGACCATTTCGCATTCGATGTCGGCCGGCTTGCCGCTGGACAGCGCCGGCTTCGGTGCAGCCGGTTCGGCCGGGGCACGGTGCGACGGGGTCACCGGCGGCTTGCTGGCCGGGGCGGCCGCAGCGGGAGCCGGCGCAGCGGCCTTGGCCGGGGCTTCGGCGGCGCCTTCAGCGTCCAGCACCACGACCACGGCGCCTTCGGACAGGGTGTCGCCCAGCTTGACCTTGATGTCCTTGACCACGCCGGCGGCCGAGGACGGCACTTCCAGGGTGGCCTTGTCCGACTCCAGGGTCACCAGACCCTGATCCTTCTTCACCGTGTCGCCGACGGCGACCAACACTTCGATCACCGGCACATCGCTGTAATCGCCGATGTCGGGAACCTTGACTTCAATCGTGGCCATGGTGGGTTTTCCTCGTGCCCGCCCGGCGGCGCCGGCGGGCTGTCACTGCATCTGTTCACGCGGCCGCGCCAGGGGCTGCGGCCGCACGGTGGGGGCGAAGCGGTGCCTTACAGCAGCACGCGGCGCATGTCGGCCAGTACCTGCGACAGGTACGTGGTGAAGCGTGCGGCCAGGGCGCCGTCGATGACGCGGTGGTCGTAGCTCAGCGACAGCGGCAGCATCAGCTTCGGTGCGAACTCCTTGCCGTTCCAGACCGGCTGGATGGACGACTTGGAGACGCCGAGGATGGCCACTTCCGGTGCATTGACGATCGGGGTGAACGCGGTGCCGCCGATGCCGCCCAGCGAGCTGATCGAGAAGCAACCACCGCTCATGTCGGCCGGGCCCAGCTTGCCGTCGCGCGCCTTCTTGGCCAGTTCGCCGGTTTCCTGCGCGATCTGCACCACACCCTTCTTGTCCACGTCGCGGATCACCGGCACGACCAGGCCGTTCGGCGTGTCAGCGGCGAAGCCGATGTGGAAGTACTTCTTCAGGGTCAGGTTTTCACCGCTGGCATCGAGCGATGCGTTGAATTCCGGGAACTTCTTCAGCGCCGCGGCGCTGGCCTTGATCAGGAAGGCGAGCATGGTCAGCTTGATGCCGGCCTTCTCGTTCTCCTTGTTCAGCGCCACGCGCAGGCCTTCCAGGTCGGTGATGTCGGCCTGCTCGAACTGGGTGACGTGCGGGATCATCGCCCAGTTGCGGGCCAGGTTCGCACCGGAGATCTTCTTGATGCGCGACAGCGGCTGGACTTCGGTCTCGCCGAACTTGCTGAAGTCGACCTTCGGCCACGGCAGCAGGTTCAGGCCACCACCGGCAGCGACAGCAGCACCGCCGGCAACCGGCACGCCACCGCTGAGTGCGGCCTTGACGAACTTCTGCACGTCACCCTTGGTGATGCGGCCACCCTTCTCGGTGCCGTTGATCTGCAGCAGGTCCACGCCCAGCTCGCGGGCGAACACACGCACCGCCGGGGTGGCGTACGGCACCTTGGCCGGCAGCACACCATCGGCGTTGAACTGCACCGGCGGGCTGGACGGGGCACCGGCCGACGGGGCGGCAGCAACCGGAGCGGCGGCGGCCACCGGCGCGGCAGTCTGCGGAGCGGCCGGTGCAACCGCCGGGGCCGGCGCAGCGGCCTTGGCCGGGGCCGGCGCGGCAGCGCCCTCGGCCTCGATGATGGCGACCACATTGCCCTGCGACAGATTGTCGCCAACCTTGACCTTGATCTCCTTGACCACACCGGCCACCGAGGACGGCACTTCCATGGTCGCCTTGTCGCTTTCCAGCGTGACCAGGCCCTGGTCCTTCTTGACCGTGTCGCCCACGGCGACCAGCACTTCGATGACCGGAATGCCGGCGTAGTCGCCGATATCCGGCACCAGCGCTTCAACCGCGCCACCGCCCGCGGCCGGAGCGGCCGGCGCAGCAGCAGCCGGGGCCGGCGCGCTCTGGGTGGCGGCAGCCGGGGCAGCGGCCTTGGCCGGTGCCGGTACGGCGGCGGCCGGCGCGGCGGCTTCGCCTGCGGCCACTTCGATCAGCGCCACGACCTTGCCTTCGGACAGGCTGTCGCCCACCTTGACCTTCAGTTCCTTGACCACGCCGGCCACGGAGGACGGTACTTCCATGGTCGCCTTGTCGCTTTCAAGCGTCACCAGGCCCTGGTCCTTCTTGACCGTGTCGCCGACGGCGACAAGCACCTCGATTACCGGGATATCGCTGTAGTCACCGATATCGGGGACAAGTGCTTCCTTGATTTCGGCCATGGGGATAACTCCGGCAATCTGGTGTAGGGAAACGTCTATTGTGCGGCCAGCGGGGTCCAGCGCCAACCGTTACAGGTGTTTTCAGTACGCACGCAGCCGGGACAGGCTGTTGCCCATGGGTCGCGGCCGCGACCAGTCGGTAGCGTATTGTCCGGACGATGTCCGCTTCATGTCGCCCGCGCATCGGCCACCGGCTGCCAGGCCTGGCGCAAGCGCGGCAACGACCACGCCGCATTGGCAGGGCTGGTCGACGGCAGTGCGACCACTTTCGGCGGGGTCTCCAGCCGCGGCAGCACCCAGCGCTGGAACACCTGCAATGATGCACCGCCATTGCAGCCGATCAGCTTCAGCTCAGGCAGCGTGGCGATCAGTTCCGGCAGTGCATTGGCCACTTCCGTGCCACGCACGATGTCCGCATCCAGGCTGCCGCGACGCTCACAGCGGCCGATCACATCCCACAGGCCGATGCCCGCGGTATTCAATGCCTGCAGCCGCGCGGCATAGGCCATATCCACGTCGAAACCGCAGATGTCGGCCATCAGCGGCCAGAAGCGGTTGCGCGGATGGGCGTAGTAGCGCTGCTCCTGCAGCGACGCCACGCCCGGCATCGAGCCCAGCAGCAGTACCCGGCACTCCACGTTCACCTGCGCTTGCAGGCCGATGCACAACGTTGCTGCGCTCACATCTTCTCCAACTGCATGAATGTCGGCGAGGGCCAAAAACCCCATGAATACAGGCATTCCGCACCCGTCGCTGAACAAGGAAAACTATTTTTTAACGTGCGTCGGATTCGATTCATGTTGGGGCGACTACGGTGTGCTCGCCCCGCAACCGGGGGCCCAAAACAAGAAACATTAGGAGATACCCCCATGCGCTCCATCCGTATCCTGAGTCTCGCCCTGCTGACCTCCGCCGCCTTCGCGCCGGCCGCTTTCGCCCAGGACAGCAGCAGCACCGACACCGCTTCGGGCAAGCATTTTGCCGTTGTTGGCGGCATCTCGCTGCTGCAGCCGAAGAACGACCCGATCACCGGCGTGAAGAAGACCGACGGTGGCCCGGCGCCGACCGTCAGCTTCAGCTACTACATCAACGACAACTGGGCCGTTGAGCTGTGGGGCGCCGCCGACAAGTTCGACAACAAGTTCAAGGGCCCGAACAACGCCCGCCTGGGCTCGGTCGAGCAGCAGCCGGTCGCGCTGAGCGGCCAGTACCACTTCGGTCAGGCTGACAACGTGTTCCGTCCGTTCGTGGGCGTCGGCTACTACCAGTCGAGCTTCAGCAACGAGAAGCTGGGCAACGGCGCTGACACCGACATCCGCTTCAAGGATGCCAAGGGCGTGATCGGCACCGTCGGCGTCGACATGAACATCAACTCCACCTGGTTCGCCCGTGCTGACGCCCGCTACATGCGTGCCCGCCCGGACATCAAGGTTGGCGGCGAGAAGATCGGCGAAGCCAAGATGGATCCGTGGACCGTCGGCTTCGGCATCGGCGCCCGCTTCTGATCCAGGCAGCACCTGCTTCACTGATGTAACGCGACGGGCCCTTCGGGGCCCGTCGTCGTTTCCGTCACCCGCGTTCTGTAGAGTCGAGCGTGCTCGACTGCCTTTTGTAGAGTCGGGCCATGCTCGACTGTAAACACACAGGACGCGGAGACACGATGGACGACGTCGACCTGCTGGTGATCGGTGGCGGCATCAACGGCGCCGGCATCGCCCGTGACGCCAGTGGCCGCGGCCTGCGCGTGCTGCTGTGCGAACAGCATGACCTGGCCGCGCACACGTCCAGTGCCAGCAGCAAGCTGATCCACGGCGGCCTGCGCTACCTGGAACAGGGCGAGCTCGGACTGGTGCGCAAGGCGCTGGGCGAACGCGAGGTGGTACGCCGGCAGGCCCCCCATCTGGTCCATCCGCTGCGCTTCGTCCTGCCCTGGGAACCACATCTGCGACCACGCTTGATGCTGCGCGCGGGACTGTGGCTGTACGACCATCTGGGCCGGCGCAGCCCCGCTTTCCCCGCGTCGCGCACACTGGACCTGCAACGCGACCCGCTGGGCCACTGGCTCTCGCCGACGCTGCGGCAGGCCTTCAGCTACGCCGATGCGCAGGTCGATGACGCGCGCCTGGTGCTGCTCAACGCCCTGGATGCCGCGCAGCGGGGCGCACAGGTGCGTGTCCGCAACCGCTGCATCGACCTGCGACCCGCGCAGGGCCGATGGCAGGCCGTTTTGGAATCCGCCGATGGCCGGTCACACCAGGTGAATGCACGCGCCGTCGTCAATGCAGCGGGACCGTGGGCCGGCGGCCTGCTGGAACGGATGCAGGCGCGCAGCGGTGGCCCCGCGCTGCGCCTGGTGCAGGGCAGCCACATCGTGCTGCGCCGGCCCTGGCCCGATGACAGTGCCTGCCTGCTGCAGCAACCCGATGGACGCGTGGTGTTCCTGCTGCCCTTCGCCCACGACCACCTGCTGGTTGGCACCACCGACACCGACTATCGCGGTGACCCGGCGCGCTGCAGCGTGCTGCCTTCAGAGGTGACGTACCTGTGCGAAGCGGCCAATCGCTACCTGCATGACCCCATCGCGCCGGAAGAGGTGGTCTGGCAATTCGCCGGTGTACGCCCGCTGCTGGCCGACCCCGCCCCGCGCGCGGCAAAACTCAGCCGCGACTACCGCCTGCAGCTGCAGTCAGATCCGGCGCCAGCGCTGCATGTGCTGGGCGGCAAGCTGACCACCTACCGGGTGCTGGCCGAGGAGGCGCTGGAGCTGCTGCGCCCTGCCCTGCCACAGATGGGCCCGGCGTGGACGGCACGCGGAGACCCGCTGCCGGGCAGCGATTGGGGGGATGCCGCACAGGTGCGCTCCCGCCTGCAGGCGCTGGCACCGTGGTTGCCCGCAGATATGGCGCGACGCTGGGCCGGGGCCTATGGCAGTCGCAGTGCGGAACTGCTGCAGGGTGTTCAGGGCATGGGCGATCTTGGCGAGGACTTTGGCGGCGGCCTGCATGCGCGGGAAGTGGCTTTCCTGCGCGACCACGAATGGGCCTGGGACGCCGAGGACGTGCTGTGGCGGCGGAGCAAGCTGGGCCTGCGGCTGGACGCGGTGCAGGTGGCCAGGCTGCAGGCGTGGATGGGGGGTCAGAGCCCTTTCCCACGGAAAGGGCTCTGACCCCCGTGTTGCCACGTGTACCAGCCAAGGTTGGCAGCTACCAGGGCGGCCGCGCGCGACGCGATCGATGCATTAGGATTTTCCCCAACGCCATCGGAGACGCTGCATGACGCCCCGCTACGTGCTGGCCATCGACCAGGGCACCACCAGTTCGCGCGCGATCCTGTTCGATCGTGCCGGCGATATCGTCGGCAGCGCGCAACGCGAGTTCGCGCAGATCTTCCCGCACCCCGGCTGGGTCGAGCATGACCCGCGCGAGATCCTTACCAGCGTCTATGCCACATTGACCGAACTGCTCAGCCGCGGGCAGATCGACCCACGCCATATCGCCGCGCTGGGCATCACCAACCAGCGCGAAACCACCGTGGTCTGGGATCGTGCCACCGGCCAGCCGATCCACAACGCCATCGTCTGGCAATCGCGGCAGAGCCACGCCATCTGCGAGCGGCTGAAGTCCGACGGGCATGAAGCGCTGATCCGCGAGCGGACCGGCCTGCTGATCGACGCCTATTTCTCCGCGACCAAGGTGCGCTGGATCCTCGACCACGTGGAAGGTGCGCAGCAGCGCGCCGAACGGGGCGAGCTGCTGTTCGGCACCATCGACAGCTGGCTGGTGTGGAACCTCAGTGGCGGCCAGGCGCATGTGACTGACTACAGCAATGCGGCTCGCACGCTGTTGTTCAACATCCACACGCTGGACTGGGATGACGACCTGCTGGCCCTGCTCGACATCCCGCGCGCGATGCTGCCGCAGGTGCGCGACTCCAGTGCGGTGTACGCACACACCCGGCCGCAGTTCTTCTTCGACCACCCGATCCCGATCGCCGGCATCGCCGGTGACCAGCAGGCGGCGCTGTTCGGCCAGGCCTGTTTCCAGCCGGGCATGGTCAAGAACACCTATGGCACCGGTTGCTTCATGTTGATGCACACCGGCGCGCAGGCGGTGCGGTCGCGCAACGGCCTGCTGACCACCATCGCCTGGGGCCTGGACGGGCGCGTGGAGTACGCGCTGGAGGGCTCGATCTTCATCGCCGGCTCGGTGGTGCAATGGCTTCGCGATGGACTACGCATGATCGAACGCGCCAGCGACAGCCAGGCACTGGCCGCACAGGTGCCCGACAGCGGTGGAGCCTACCTGGTGCCGGCGTTTGTCGGCCTCGGTGCACCCTATTGGCGCAGCGATGTACGCGGTGCGATGTTCGGATTGACCCGTGGCACCCGCAAGGCGCACTTCGTGCGCGCCGCGCTGGAAGCGATGGCCTACCAGACCCGCGACGTGCTCGATGCAATGCAGTCCGATGCGGGTATCGCGCTGACCGAGCTGCGCGCCGATGGCGGTGCGATCGGCAACGACTTCCTGGCCGGCTTCCAGGCCGACATCCTCGGTGTGCCGCTGCTGCGGCCGCGACTGACCGAGACCACCGCGCTGGGTGCGGCCTACCTGGCCGGCCTGGCGGTAGGGTTCTGGACCAGCCGCGAACAGATCGCCGCGCAATGGGGCCTGGACCGGCGCTTCGAGCCACAGATGGAGGTGGCCCGGCGCGAAAAACTGTATGCCGGATGGCAGCAGGCGGTTGCCGCCACCCTCGCCTTCCACGTCGATTGACGGTAGTGCCGGCCGCTGGCCGGCACCCCATGATCATCGGGGCGTTTGCAGATTGCCGGCCAGCGGCCGGCACTACCACATGGTCAGAACGCCGGCAGCACAGCGCCCTTGTACTTGGTCTCGATGAAGGCCTTCACCTGCGGGCTGGTCAGGGCCTTGGCCAGCTTCTGCACGCGGGCGTCGTCCTTGTTGTCCGGGCGCGCGACCAGGAAGTTCACGTACGGCGAATCCTTGCTCTCGATCGCCAGCGCATCCTTGGTCGGGTTGAGGCCGGCGTCCAGCGCGTAGTTGGTGTTGATCAGGGCCAGGTCGACCTGGTCCAGCACGCGCGGCAGCATCGCCGAGTCCAGCTCGCGGAACTTCAGGTTCTTCGGGTTGGCGATGATGTCGCGCTGGGTCGACAGCGCGTTGCTCGGGTCCTTCAGTTCGATCACGCCGGCCTTGTGCAGAAGGATCAGCGCGCGACTGTTGTTGCTCGGGTCGTTCGGGATCACCACGTCGGCGCCTTCACGCAGCTCGGCCAGCGACTTGACCTTGCGCGAGTACGCACCGAACGGCTCGATGTGCACGCCGATCACCTTCACCAGGTCGGTCTTGCGGTCGCGGTTGTAGGCATCCAGGTACGGCTCGGTCTGGAAGTAGTTGGCGTCCACCTGCTTCTGCACCAGCTGGTCGTTGGGCTGCACGTAGTCATTGAATACGCGCACGTCCAGGTCCACGCCTTCCTGCTTGAGGATCGGCTTGACCACCTCGAGGATCTCAGCGTGCGGCACGGCTGTGGCGGCCACCACCAGCTTCTGCGAGGGTTCGCCGGACTTGCCGCAGGCGGTCAGGGCCAGCGCAGCGGCAAGCAGGGGCAGCAACAGGGTCTTCTTCATGGGGGACTGGGTTCTCGGGGGGAGTTTCAGGATTTTTCGTAGTTGCTCAGGGCCAGCTCAAGCAACGCCTTGGCCTGCTCGCGCAGCATCATCGGCTCGACGATCTCGGCATCCGAGCCATAGTGCAGCACGTCCATCAGCAGTTCGCGCGAGACGCTGTACGGCACCTTCAGCTCATAGCGGCCGTCGGCCAGGAACCGGCCCTGCTGCTTGGAATGCCAGTGCTCGTCGGCCACCCAGCGCGCGGCCTTAGCGCTGAACAGGATGGTCGCCCAGCCCTTCGGCGCACCAGAGAAGATGCCGTAGCTGGCACCGAGCTGCTCGTCCAGTTCGCTGTCGGCGACATCACGGGCGGCGCTGTCGATCACCCGCGCCTTGTGGATGCGGTCCACCGCGAAGCTGCGCAGGGCCTCGCGGTCATGGTCCCAGGCATCCAGGTACCAGTTGTCGCGGTAATGGGTCAGGCGCTGCGGCGAGACGGTGCGCTTGGTCGGCTCGTCGGTGGAACGGGCGCGGTACTCGAACGCCAGCTGGCGGCGCTCCAGCACGGCCGACGCGACGCTGCGGAAGCTGCCCTCGTCGAACTTGCGGCCACGGTGCGGAATCACCCGCACGCGGTCGACCGGCCAGCTGGAGACACCGGCCTGGGCTGCCAGCAGGCTCTCGATGCGCTGCTGCAGCGGGGCCAGCACCGACGACAGCACGCCGCCGCCGGTACGCGCCAGCAGGTGCTGCGAGGCCAGCAGGGCATGCAGCTCCTCCGAGCTGAGCCACAGGCCGGGCAGCTCGAAGCGGTCGCTCTCGTCGGCCTGGTAACGGAAGCCGGCCTCGCCGTCGCCCTCGATCGGTGCCATCAGCGCATCGCGCAGGAAGGCCAGATCGCGGTAGACGGTGGCACGGGAGCAACCGAGCTTGTCCTGCAGGGTCGCCACCGTCACCGGATAGCGCGCGGACTTGAGCAGACGATGCAGGGCGGTGATGCGTTCGTATCGGTCCATGCCCCCGATTATGTCCGAGTCGCGGGTCTTGTGTGGGACGTTTGGGCTATCGTGGTCGCCCCCACCCCCATGGAATGCCCGATGCGCCGGTTGCCTGCCCTGTCCCTGCTGGCCTGCCTGCTGCTGGCCGCCTGCGATCGCGCGCCGGCGCCGGCCAGCACCGAGGCCCCGGTACCCGCCGCCGATCCGGCGCAGGCGGTGCTGGGCGCCAGCCAGCGTTTCGCGGCCCTGCGCAGCTTCCACGCCGAACTGGAGGTGCTGGGCGCACCGCAGCCGGTACGCAGCGCCATGGACTTCGTTGCGCCCGATCGTTTCCGGGTGGAGACTCCGGCCGGGCCGCAGACCATCGTCGGCGACACCATGTTCCTGCAGGCCGACGGTGCGATCCGCCAGGTGCCGACCCCGCCCGGCCTGCTCGAGCAGTGGCGCAACCCGCTGCCGGCCGATGCCCTGCCCGCCGACCTGAAGGCCGAAGACCTCGGCAGCCAGGCGCTGGACGGGGTCGAGACCCGGCACTACCGGCTGCGCGGTACCCAGCCCGGCGAGCGCCTGGAGTACTGGGTGGATGCCCAGGGCCTGCCACGCCAGATCGTGCGCAGCGGCAGCAGCAATGGCCGCAGCTTCCAGCTGCGCCTGCGCTATTCGCGCTTCAACGACCCCGCATTGCGTGTCGATCTGCCCTGAATAGGCGGTCGCGGCAACGTTCGCTGAAGCGTGCATTGGATCGATTCGGACCGCCATCACGCTTCCAGTATCATCACCGGCTGTTAACCGTTTCGGAGAAGCCTCGATGTCCCTGCGCGTGTCCCTGCTGATCCCCCTGTTGCTGTGTGCGCCGCTCGCATACGCACAGGACGCCTCCCAACTGGCGGCGATGTCCTCGCCGTGGAGCGGCAGCGGCGGCGAGCTCGGCTTCGCCTCGGCACGCGGCAACAGCAGCACCGAGAGCTTCAATGGCCGCCTGCGCCTGCTCTACACCGACGGCGACTGGGTGCACAGCATGGACCTGTTCGGCCTGCGCTCCAGCTCCAAGGTGACCGAGACCAACGACGACGGCACCACCACCCGCCGCAACAACACCACCGCCAATCGCTACACCGGCAGCGCCGGCAGTGCGCTGCAGCTGGGCGAGCATCGCCAGCTGTTCGCCAAGGTGCGCACCGAGCGCGACGACTTCGCCACCTATGATCGTCGCAGCTCGTTTGGCCTGGGTTACGGCACCCGCCTGTGGAGCACCGAGCGCTTTTCCTTTGACGCACTGGTCGGCCCGGGCGTCAGCCGCACTCACAGCACCGAAGACGACCGCACCCGCACCGGTCTGATCGGCCAAGGCCAGTTCGATCTGAAATACTCGCTGACCGACAACACCGACCTGGTGAACACGCTGCTGGTCGAATCGGGTTCCTACAACACCTTCGGCCAGAACGATTTCGGCGTTTCGGTGAGCATGAACGAACACCTGGCGCTGAAGGCCGGCTGGCAGGCGCGTTACAACAGCGACGTCGCTGTGGACAAGCGCAAGACCGATACGCTGACCACGATGAACGTGGTCTACAAGTTCAAATAAGAAACGGGCGCCAAGGCGCCCGTTCTTCATTTCGGTAGTGCCGGCCGCTGGCCGGCACTACCTGCGGTGGCTCAGACGTTCAACAGCTCGCCGGCGCCACCATCCAGCAGCTGCCTGGCCACCTGCTGGCCCAGCGCTTCCGGATCACTGGCCGGGCCCACCGCCTCGGCACGTACCGCACGGCCATCGCTGGCACTGCCGACCAGCCCCTGCAGGTGCAGATCGCCGCCCTGCCACTGCGCGATCGCGGCCACCGGCACGTGGCAGCTGCCATGCAGCGCGCGGTTCATTGCCCGCTCGGCTTCCACGCAGGCGCGCGTAGCGGCGTCATCAAGCGTGGCGAACAACGCCATCAGGCGCGTATTGCCACCGTCGCACTCCACCGCCACCGCCCCCTGCGCCGGGGCCGGCAGCCACTGTGGCGGCTGCAGGCGCGCGACGATGCGCCCGCCCAGGCCCAGACGCTCCAGGCCAGCCACGGCCAGCACGATGGCGTCGTAGCCACCGTTGTCGAGCTTGGCCAGGCGGGTGTTGACGTTGCCGCGCAGGTCCAGCAGCTCCAGGTCCGGGCGCAGCGCGCGCAGCTGGGCCTGGCGGCGCAACGACGAGGTGCCGACCCGCGCGCCGATCGGCAGCGCGTCCAGCGAGGCGTACAGGTTGGAGACGAAACCATCGGCCGGATCGTGGCGGGTCAGCATCGCCGGCAGTGCGAAGGGGTCGTCCAGTTCCATCGGCACATCCTTCAGCGAGTGCACGGCGCAGTCGGCCTCACCCCGCAGCATGGCCAGCTCCAGCTCCTTCAGGAACAGGCCCTTGCCACCGATGGCGGCCAGCGAGCGGTCCAGCACCTCATCACCGCGGGTGCTCATCGGCACCAGTTCCACATGCAGGCCGGGATGGGCCTGGCGCAGGCGGTCGGCGACGTGTTCGCTCTGCCAGAGGGCGAGCGGGCTCTTGCGGGTGGCGATGCGGACGGTTTCCATCCGGTCATTATCGCGCCTTCGGCGCGGATACGGCCAACGGCGGAGCCCCTCGTGGCTGCTGCATCGGCTGGATCTATCGCGCTTGGCCGGGGCGGTGGGGTCATGCGGGGACGCCGTAAACCCATCCCTGGGGGCTTGGCCGCGGCATCCATGCCGCGGACACCCCGCCTGCCCCCACCGCCCCGACCTCTGACAGTTTCCGTGTGCGCCAGCCACGGAAGATCAAAAGAAGAAAGCAGAAGCAAAAGCATCAGCCCAGGGCTTCCGGGGTCAGATCCCTTTTCCGCAGGAAAGGGATCTGACCCCTCTTTCCAAGCCGATAACAACAATGCTCTTGCTGTCCGATGCAGTGGAGAACGAGAGGGTTGGGCCGGGGTGGGGTGGCGGGACCGTTGGCGCCATGGGCCCGAGGTAAGCCTCGGGCGGGTTGGGCAGGACGCCCAACCCCGGTCTTGCCGTGTGCGCAGGATTGCGCACACGTGCAAGGCGCCATCGAGCCCCCATGGATGGGTTTACGGCGTGTCCCGCCACCCCACCCCGGCCCGACCCAGCACGCAAGAACAACGAGCCGATCAACCTGCTGTTGATCTTGATCTTGATCTTGATGTTGATCTGTAAGCAGTCGCGGCCGCAGGCCGCGCGGAACACTCACAGATGCCGCAATTCCTGTTTCAGCGTCGCCACACACCGGCGGCTGACTTCCAGCGGCTGCTTGCCATGCCGCAGCACCGCCTGCACCTGGCCGCCCGAGCCTCGACGCAGCTCCACCAGCTCGTGGCGTGCCACCAGGCAGTTGCGATGGATGCGGATGAAACGGCTGGCGAACTCTTCTTCCAGCGACTTCAGCGATTCCTCGATCAGGTCCTCGCCGCGCGCGTGGTGCACCACCACGTACTTCTCCTCGGCCTGCAGGTAGTGGATATCGTCCAGCGGAATCAGCCGCAGGCTGCCACGCAGGCGTGCGCACAGCACGCTGCGTGCCTGTTGCCCGCTGTGCTCCTGCGGCTGGCCATCGCGGCCGGCCAGGAACGTGCGTGCACGTGCAATCGCCGCCGCCAGTCGTTCGGCGCGTACCGGCTTCATCAGGTAGTCGATCGCCGCGGCCTCGAACGCAGACAACGCATGCGCATCGTAGGCGGTGCAGAACACCACCGCCGGCCGCGGTTCGAAGCTGGCCAGATGACGCGCCGCTTCCAGGCCATCCAGCCCGGGCATCGCGATATCCAGCAGGACCAGGTCAGGCTGCAGCTCCGCGCACGCGTGCAGGGCCTGCTCGCCGTTGCCGGCCTCGGCCACCACGTCCACGCCGTCCTGTGCCGCCAACAGGCTGCGCAGGCGCTCGCGCGCCAGTGGTTCGTCATCAGCGATGACTACCCTCACGATCGTTCCCTCACTGGATCGGCACTGTCACCTGGCAGGCATAGTAGCCCTCGCTCCAGCCAGCCGTCATCCGCGCGGCGCTGCCAAAGCGCCAGGCCAGCCGATGGCCGATGCTGTGCTGGGCATGGCCGGTCCCCCGCGCCAACGCCAGCCCGGGCGCCTGCGGATCGGGCGCCGGGTTGCGCACGCGGATCTGCAGCACATTGCCCTCGCGCGCCAGCTGCAGTTCGATGGTGCCGCCATCGGGCAGGCGCGAGATGCCATGCAGCACGGCGTTTTCCACCAGCGGCTGCAGTACCAGCCTTGGCAACGGCAGGTCCCAGGGCAGCGGCTCGTCGCGCTGCCAACGCACCTGCAGGCGTTCGCCCAGGCGCAGCGATTCGATCGACAGGTAGCGCTCGGCCAGCTCGCATTCGTCGCGCAGGGTGGAATCGCCCTCGCCCGCACCCAACGCGGCGCGGAACAGATCGGACAGATCGAGCACCGCGCGCTCGGCCACCGCAGGATCGCGATGCAGCAGGCTGGCGATGAGGTTCATGCTGTTGAACAGGAAGTGCGGACGGATCCGCGCCTGCAGCGCGTCGGCCTGGGCGCGCGCATTGGCCTGCACCTGCGCGGCCCAGCGATCACTTACGTAGAAATAGCGCAGCGCCAGCGCGGCAATCAGCGCCGTGGTTGCCGCGCTGCCGAGGGTGAAACGCCAGAAGCTGATGCCGCTGGCGAAGTTGTCGCCCAGCACCGCGTACAAGGCATGCACGATGCCGGCACAGACCACCGCGATCAGGGTCGCCAACGTAATCGCAGCGACCGCCCCCAGCATCTGTGGCAGCCTCGACAGTGCCTTCCGCAGCAGGCACAGGCTCGCGGTCACCGCCAACGCAAGCCACAACGCAAAGCCACTGGCCGACAGCAGTTCGCCGAAGGTCCAGTGGCGGCTGCCATCCGGGGCCAGCGCCAGCAGCACCACTACCAGCTCGGCCAGGCCGAGCATCGCCGCCAGCCGCGGCAGGCGGCACAGTTCCGGCATCCACGGCGGTGTGCTGGCCGGAGGCATGGTTCAGGCCGCGCCCAGGCGTTCCTGCAGCCAGTCACCCAGTGCCTGGATTTCCTCGGCACAGACCTGGTGGGCCATCGGGTAGCTGTGCCACTCCACGTCCAGGCCCAGCGTACGCAGCGCCTGTGCGCTGTGCGCGGCCACGGCCTGCGGGATCACCGGATCACCACTGCCATGGGCCATGAACACCGGCACCTGCACCGCCCCTTCAACACGCTTGGCGCTGTCGGCTTCGGGCAGATAGGTGGACAGTGCGATCAAGCCGGCCAGCGGCGCGGTACGCGACAGCGCGGCGGTCAGGATGATCGCGCCACCCTGCGAGAAGCCGGCCAGGAAGATCTTCCCGGCCGGGATGCCACGCTCGATTTCACGGGCGATCAGCGCGTCCAGCTGCACCACCGATTCCTGCACGCCAGCCATGTCGGCGCGCGAACGGAAGTCCATGCCGACGATGTCGTACCAGCCGCGCATCGGCACGCCGTTGTTGATCGTGATCGGCCGCACCGGTGCGTGCGGGAACACGAAGCGCAGCGCCGGCCAGTGCGGCCGCACCAGCTCCGGCACGATCGGCGCGAAATCATGGCCGTCGGCGCCGAGGCCGTGCAGCCAGATCACCGACCACTGCGGCGAGGCGCCGGTTTCCTGTTCCACCGTTTGCAGCATGATGCGGCTCCTTCAAGTTCGAGCCGCATTATGCCGCTGGCACGGGGCGATCAGTACAGTGGCGGTTGCTCGGCGGCTTCCCGGCGCAGTTGTGCGGCGCGTACCAGCACCGGCGGCGGGATGTTCTCTTCGGGGATATCGAGCAGGCCGAGGCGATGCAGGAAGGCGCCGGGGCCACGCGACGAGGTCAGCGCCACCACCGGAACGGCCAGCACCATGCCGATCACCACCGGCGCCATCCAGGCCGCCAGCGACGGCGACACCGCCCAGGCCAGCACGCCCATGAAGGCGCCGAACACACCCAGGCCACCGTAGCCACGGATCAGTGCCATCCACGAAATGCCGCCGTCGTCGCGCTGCTGCGCATCCCAGCCGGAATCGCGGCCTGACAACACTTCGGCCACGCCACGCGACTGCACGTACATCACCACCGGCGCCATCAGTGCGGCGAGCACGGTTTCCACCAGCATCGACACGAAGGCGCGGATCGCACCGCCACAACCTCGGCGGTCGACCGGGTCCAGCAGCATCGCCAGGTAGCCGAGCACCTTGGGCAGCAGCAGCACCGCCATGGTGGCAGCGAACAGGCGCACCACCTGCTCCTCGTCCTGCGCACGCCAGTACACGCTGGGCGACAGGTGCAGCAGGGCATTGAAGTCGATGCCCTCCTGGAACAGCGGGATGGCGATGCCGATCAGCATCAGCATTGCCCACATCGGTGCGGTGAAATAGTGGCCGATGCCGATCAGCATGTGCGTGCGGCTGATCCAGTGCAGGCCGCGGCTGCCGACCACCTTGCCGTGCTGCAGGTTGCCCTGGCACCAGCGACGGTCGCGCACCAGCAGGTCGGTCAGCGTCGGCGGGCCCTCTTCATAGCTGCCACCGAGGTAGGGCACCATGTGCGCGGCCCAGCCGCCACGCCGCATCAACGCCGCTTCGACGAAGTCATGGCTGAGCACATGGCCGCCGAACGGCTTGCGCCCCGGCAGCGCCGGCAGGCCGGCGTGGTCGGCGAAGGCGCGGGTGCGGATGATGGCGTTGTGGCCCCAGTAATTGCTCTCGGCGCCATGCCACCAGGCAACGCCACGGGCGATCACCGGCCCGTACACGCGGCCGCCGAACTGCTGCATGCGCGCGAACAGGGTGCGGCCGCCGATCACCGACGGCAGGGTCTGGATCAGTCCGACGTCGGCGTTGTGCTCCATGCCGGCCACCAGGCGCACGATGCTGTCGCCGGTCATCAGGCTGTCGGCATCGAGGATCAGCATCTGCGGGTAGGCACCGCCGAAGCGGCGGACCCAGTCGGCGATGTTGCCGGCCTTGCGCCCGCTGTTGTCGCCACGGCGACGGTAGAACAGGCGGGTCTGTCCATCCGGCACCCGATCGCGCAGCTCGGCGAACACCTGCTCCTCGGCAGCGGCGATATCCTCGCGGCGGGTATCGCTGAGCACGAAGAAGTCGAAGCGGTCGAGCTGGCCGGTGGCTGCCACCGACTCGTAGATCGCCTGCAGGCCCGCCAGCAGGCGGCGCGGGTCTTCGTTGTAGGTCGGCATCAACAGCGCGGTACGGCTGTGCACGGCCGGCAACGGTTTGTCCGGGTCGATGCCCAGGCGATAGCCACGGTCGAACACGGCGGTCAGGAAGCCCGCCAAAGCGCTGGCGAATGACAACGCGATCCAGGCAAACAGGCCGACGAACAGTACCAGCAGGCAGGCTTCGAGCACGCTGATGCCATTGGCCGACAGCACCCGCCACATCATCCGCGTGGCCACGGCGGTCATGCCGAGCGTGCCACCGAAGAGGTACAGCCGGCGCAGGCCAATCAGGCGCGGCGAGGTGCGATGCCGCCGGACCTTCAATGCGCCTTCGCGCAGGGTCTGTTCGGGCATCGGCAACGGAGATTCAGCGGGCAGCAGCGCCCAACCGGCATCGAGCCGGGGCGTTTCTGCTTCCGCATGGAGGGTCTGCACCGCCATCGTCGCCTACTCCGCGCCGTCGGCACGGCCGGCCATCCCGGCCGGGCTGCATGCACCAAGGTTCCCGGCGCGCTTTCCCGGCGCCCGCACTTGTCCTGGCTGTGTCGGCCTCAAGCCGCACAGTCGATGTCTGTCACTACCGGAACCCACACGATCTCCAACGGGGCGGAATCGAAAATGCGGCCCAGTCTAGGGTGCCGAATGTAAGCCGGGTGCGAAGGTCTACGCCGGGATTTATCCCCATTCAGCAAATAGCAGGCGATTGCGCCGGGGGATGGCCAGATGTCATTGCATTGCCCCCGGTACTGGATCGTAACAAACGCGAACGGTTATCATTTCATTAACCAGGCAGGTCACCGTCTTCCGCACGGCCGCGACCCACCCAGCTGCGCCGGTCCACACCGCGCGCCCGACGACCCACGGAAGGGGCGGCTGCCTGCTGTCTGCCTGCGCCTGCTGCTTCCACAGGGTCACCCCACCTCCCATGGAAGCCGTCATGTCCCCGTCGTCCCGTTCCCGTTCCGCGCGCCTGCCGCGCACCCGCCTGGCCAGCGCTCTGGCCACCGCCTGCCTGATCGCCCTGCCCGGCCTGGCCGCCGCAGAGGCCAGCGCCGATGCCTCCACCAAGGACCTGGATACCGTGGTGGTCACTGCCTCGGGCAGCCAGCAGTGGATCAAGGATGCCCCGGCCAGCATCAGCGTGATCAGCCGTGAGGACATCGAGCGCCAGCCGGTGCCCGACCTGGCCACCCTGCTCAGCCGCGTGCCGGGCGTGACCGGCGGCCTCAGCGCCGTCGGCGAACAGTCCAAGATCAAGCTGCGTGGCATGCCGTCCAACTACACGCTGGTGCTGGTGGACGGCAAGCGCATGGGCAGCTCGGCCTCGACCAACTATCGCCCCGACCTCGGCCGCCAGGACCTGAACTGGATCTCGCCTGACCAGATCGAACGCATCGAAGTGGTGCGTGGACCGATGTCCTCGCTGTATGGCTCCGATGCCATGGGCGGGGTGATCAACATCATCACCCGGCGCATCGGCGACGAATGGAACGGCAGCGCCACCCACAGCTACACCCGCCCCGGTGATGGCAAGCGTGGCGATACCCAGCAGATCGGTGCGACCTTCTCCGGCCCGCTGGGCGAACGCTTCGGCCTGCGCATCGGTGCCAACAGCATGCGCCGTGATTCGGACCAGTCCAACAACGGTGTCTACGGCAATGCCTATGCCGGCGAGAAGGACCGCAACGTTGATGCGCTGCTGCAGTGGAAACTGAGCGATGCACAGGAACTGTCGCTGGAAGCCGGGCACGGCGTGCAGCAGGCCTTCATCGATGCGTCGCTGGAAAAGCAGGACGAAGGCGCCTGGGGTGCCAGTGAGCTCAAGCGCAGTTCGCTGGCGCTCAACCATGATGGCAAGTGGGCCTTCGGCACCTCCAAGCTCAGCGCGTACTGGACCGAATACAAGAACGACATCGGCGCCACCGGCCGTTCCGAGGCCACCGACACCATCATCGAAGGCAGCCTGACCACGCCATTCACGCTGGGCGTTGAACACCAGTTCGCCGTGGGTGGGCAGTGGAAGCGCCAGGAGCTGACCAACACCGATACCATCGGCCGCGCGCCGATCGACTACGCCGGCAACGCGGTCAGCGGTTCCAATCTGGAAGTGGATACCTGGGCGTTGTTTGTCGAGGATGAGCTGAAGCTGCACCGCACCCTGGCCCTGACCGTGGGCGCACGCCTGGACCATCACGAGCAGTTCGGCGGCCATGTCAGCCCGCGCGCGTACCTGGTCTGGCACCCCGCCGAACAGTGGACGATCCGCGGTGGCGTCTCCAAGGGCTTCCGTGCGCCCAGCCTGACCGAGAATTCGCCCAGCGCCGCCACACAGTCCGGGGGCCGTGGCTGCACCTCGCTGATTCCGCTGGGCTACACCCGTGGCGGGTGCTACATGGCCGGCAACCCGGACCTGGATCCGGAAACCAGCACCAACCGCGAGATCGGCATCAGCTTCGACAATGACCTGATCGATGTCGGCGTGACCTACTTCCACACCGACTTCCGCAACAAGATCGAGTACGCACCGCTGGGCCGGTTCAATGGCATCTGGTGGACGCGCATGAGCAACGTGCAGCGCGCGCGCACCAGTGGCATGGAAGGCAACTTCAATGTCCGCTTCGGCGAGCAGTGGCGCTGGCGCACCTCGGCGACCTGGATGAAGGAAGCCAAGAACCTGACCACTGGCCGAAACCTGATCGATACCCCGGAATTCTCCGGCTATTCGTCGCTGGACTGGACGCCGAACACGATGTTCTCCAGCAGCCTGTCGGCGCAGTACACCGGCAAGCAGACCGGCACCGCCACGACCTTCCTCAAGGCCTACACGCTGTATGACCTGACCGCTGCATGGAACGTCAACGAGGTGCTGACCCTGCGCGGCGGCGTCAGCAACCTGGCGGACAAGAAGCTGTATGCAGAAGGCTCCACCGATTACTTCGTCGCCGGGCGCAGCTACTTCCTCAGCATGACCGCACGGTTCTGACCGGCGGCGCGCGCCGTGATCGCGCTGGCGACATGCCAGCGCGATCGACGGTGTTGCGGGTTACTCGCTTTCCAGCGCGGCCGGTGCCGCATCCCGCGTGGCGGCCGTGCGCGCACGGTCCATCGCCACCGCCAGTTGCTGGCGTGCGAGCAGTTGTTGTGCCTGCACCACTTCAGGTGTCGGCAGGAGCACCGGTCCCGGTGCGTTTTCCGGTGTAGCAGGTGTGGTCATGCAACCTCCATGGACATCCCGCCGCCGCACGGGTCCAGCCGGGGCGGCAGCGGAACTGCGCACCCTATCCTAAAAACAAGGCGAGTGGGTGACGGTGCGGCGCCCTGCCGCGGCTCCACACCGGCCCACCCGTCACATTTTTGACGCCGGAGACTGGTTTCCTGAACCGATCGCCCCGTATCATGTAACCGTTTTCCTACAAGGACGTATTCGTCAATGAACGCAGTCGACCTCTCCCGCTTCAGCCCGAAGTGGCAGTTCCGCTTCAACTTCTTCCAGCAGCACGGCGCGCCCAAGGAGCCGGGCTTCAAGCAGGCCTGGAAGGCGCTGTCCTTCGGCGACCGCCTGAAGATCAACATCAACTTCTTCGCCTTCTTCTTCGGCGCCATCTACCTGTTCATCCTGGGCATGTGGCGCAAGGCGCTGGTGGTGATCGGCATCAACATCGTGCTGGCCATCGTCACCCTGTTCCTGCCGGAAATCGTTGCCCGCGCACTGTTCATCGCCATGAACTTCCTGGTCGCCTCCAGCACCAACTACAGCTATTACCTGGAGCAGGTGAAGGGCAAGGCCAGCTGGAACCCGTTCGAAGGCATGTTCTGAGCCGAGGCAGTCACCGGACCCGGTCCGGTGCACCGGTGAGTGACACGAAGACGCCCGGCCCCTGGCCGGGCGTCTTCGTTCATGCCGTGCCTCAGGCTGCGCGGCGTGAGGGCACCTGCGGCTCGGCCTGCAGGCGGAAGCGCGACACCGCCACCGCCAGCTGCTCGGCCTGCTCTTCCATCGCCCGCGCGGCGGCGCTGGCTTCCTCCACCAGTGCGGCATTCTGCTGGGTGGTTTCGTCCATCTGCACCACGGTCTGGTTGACCTGCTCGATGCCGGCCGACTGCTCGCGCGACGCGGCCGAGATCTCGGCCATGATCTCGTTGACCCGACCGACCTGACCGACGATTTCCTGCATGGTGCGCCCGGCGCCGTGCACCAGCTGCGCACCGGCACCGACCTGGGCCACCGAGGCGTCGATCAGCTCCTTGATCTCCTTCGCGGCACCCGCCGAACGCTGCGCCAGCGCGCGCACTTCACTGGCGACCACCGCGAAACCACGGCCCTGCTCACCGGCGCGTGCCGCTTCCACTGCCGCGTTCAACGCCAGGATGTTGGTCTGGAACGCAATGCCATCGATCACCGAGATGATCTCGGCGATGCGCTGCGAAGACGCCTCGATCTGCTCCATGGTGTGCACCACCTGGCTGACCACCTGGCCGCCTTCGCTGGCCACGCCCGCCGCGGAACCGGCCAGCGTGTTGGCCTGCAGCGCATGGTCGGCGTTCTGGCGCACGGTGGAGGTCAGTTCTTCCATCGACGCGGCGGTTTCTTCCAGGTTGGCGGCCTGCTGTTCGGTGCGGCGCGACAGATCGCTGTTGCCGGCGGCGATCTCACCGGCAGCCAGGCGGATGCTGGCCGCCGACTGCTGGATCTGGCCGACGATCTGGGTCAGGTGCTGCACGGTGCTGTTGGCATCGTCGCGCATCACCGCAAACACCCCGTGGAAATCACCCTGCATGCGGGTACTGAGGTCACCGGCTGCGATCGCGCGCAACAGCGTCGACAGTGCAGCCAGGTTGTGGTCGCTGACCTGCATCATCGTGTTCAGGGTCTCCACCATGCGGCGGAAATCGTGGTCGAATCGCAGTGCATCACCGCGCACGGCGAAATCACCGGCAGCGGCCGCGGCGGCCAGCTGCTGGATCTGCTCGTTGATCGCGGCCAGGTTGCTCTTGGTGGTCGCCATCGCGGCGGTGAATACCGCCTTCTCGCCCGGCAGCGCTTCCATGTCCACGCTGAGGTCGCCCACGGCATAGCGCTGCATCACTTCAACCAGGCGCTGGGTGACCGCATTGCTGGATGCCACCAGCTGGTTGCTGTCGGCCACCATGCGGCCGTACTCGCCCGGGAACGCCGCGGCGTCCATGCGGTAGCTGAGTTCACCGGCATCGTGGCGGCGCGCCATTTCGGCCTGCGCAGCCATCACCGACTGCAGCTGGCCGCGCATGCCCTGCATCGCGTCCAGCAGGCGCCCCACTTCATCGTTGCTGCGCGCCGGCAACGTGCTGTCCAGCTTGCCGGCGGCGACGTCACCAGCCACGCGCACCGCTTCGGCCAGCGGGCGGATCGCCAGCCGGCGCAGCAGTACATAGACACCGGCACTGAGGGTCAACGCAGCGATCACGCCGACCAGCAGGGTCAGCCACAGCAGCTGGCGTGCTTCAGCCACGATCACCGCATGCGGCATCACCACGCCCAGCGCGAAGCGTTGCGGGGCGTCGCCCACGCGCAGCGGCACATACACACGCACGTTGCCGGCCGCATCGGGGCTGAAAGCCTCGAACGGGCGGTCGGCGGCGATGTCGGCCAGCATGCTGCGGGTCAGGGCATCGTTGCGCGGCTTGCCGATCTCGGCGGCATTGGCCGAGGCCAGCACCACGCCCTTCGGCGACAGCAGTTCGACGCGGCCCGCCCCCATCGGCTTCAAGGTGGCCAGGTGCTTCTGCAGCGCTGCCAGCGAGAAGTCCACGGTGAACACGCCCAGGAACCTGCCGTTCTCGATGATCGGCGTGCTCAGCGTACTCATCAGCACCTGCTGCCCGGCAATGTCATAGGCATAGGGCTCGCTGACCTTCGGCAGCTTGTCGCGGCTGGGCACCATGTACCAGTCACCGGAACCGCTGGCGGTCTCGGTGTAGTCGGTCATTGTCGACTGCTGCGGCTTGCCGTCGTGCCAGGCCCAGTAGCTCATGTAACGACCGGTGGCGTCGTGTGCTTCGGTGTTGACGAACGCGGCATCCTTGCCGTCGAAGGCATCGGCCTCCCACATGGTGCTCTTGCCCAGCCATTCCGGATGGGTGCGCAGCTGCTCGCCGAGCACCGCCGCGAGGCTGGCGCGATCAGGCACATCCCCACGGGCGCGCTGGGCCAGCACGGTCTCGACCATGGCGTCATTGCTGGCGAAGGCAGTGCCCAGGTCGGCCGAGACCTGGCGTGCTTCGGCGTTGGCTTCGCTGGTCATGGTCTGGCGCGAGGCGCTGATCAGGCTGGTGCTGGCTTGTCGGTAGATCAGGAACGCGGTCAGGCCGAAGCACAGCAGCGCGATCACGGCGGTGCCCAGCATCAGCTTGTGGGCGATGCTGCCCGGGCGGCGGGCAGCGGCGGAGCGGGAAGAAGACATGGGAGGGTCCGCAAGGCAGTTCAGGACGACCGGCACCACGAGGGCACCGCGCAGGCGCGCGATCCGTCGCGCAGGCGACCGGCCGCCGGGGTGGGCCCGGCACTGGAAGCGCACCGGGTTAGCGGCCGCCCGCCAACGAGGTTGAGGCGGCCCGCCTGCACATTCCTGAATCCGCTCAGGGTCGGCTCAGTTGTCCGCCCCCCGCGATGGCCTCACTCAGCCACGCGGTCCTTGATCCATTGCGCGCGCGGCAGTACCTCGATGCTGCCGACGGCGTACTGCTGCAGCACGTCGTCCGGCCCGAACCACGGTTGCCAGCCCAGCTCGCTGCGCAGGCGGGCGCTGTCGTACACACGGTCGATGCTCAATGGCAGCGGCCAACCACGGCGTTCGAACTCGGCCAGCAGCTGCGGCGCGCGACGGGCCAGCACGCTGCGCGGGTGGGTGGCCAGTTCCAGGCAGTCCTCGCGCCGGAACGGCGTCGGTGCGCAGGCGAGGTAGCGCGCGAATCGGGCGCCTTCGTCGAGCAGCAGTGCTGCATGTGCGCTGGCCACATCGCGGGCGTCGATGCCGCGATGCAGGCGGAACATCGCCATCCGTTCGGGCGGTTCCGGGAAACACCGGCCCATGCGCAGCACGCGAACGCTGAAGCCCGGCGTGGCAGCGGCTTCGGCCAGGGTCTCGGCCTGCAGCTTGGTGCGATGGTAGATCGTGCGCGGCAACGGCTCGGTGTCTTCGTCGATCCAGCGGCAGCCACCGGCCACCACGGCATGGCCGTACAGCGCAGTGGTGCTGGTCAGCACGAAACGACGTACGCCGGCTTCGCGTGCGGCCTGCAGCAGGTGCGCGGTTGCCTCCACGTTGATCTGCTGGAACACCGCGTCCGGCACCAGGCCGACATGCGGGGCATGCAGGGCCGCAGTATGGATGACTGCGTCCACGCCCTTTACCGCGCGTGCGACGGCCTGGCGGTCGGTGACATCGGCAATGATGCGCGTGGTGGCGAACGGGCTGCGGTCCAACCCCACCACTTCGTGGGCGGCCGCCAATGCACCGAAGATCGCGCGCCCGATGCGCCCGGAACTGCCGGTCAACAGAATCTTCATTGAGTCCATTCACTCGAAGCGCCCGGGAACTACCGGGATACTTCGATTCTAGGCATGCATTCGCGCATCTGCGATAGGACAGCCATGCAATCGTGCGTTCATCTTGACGACTTCGCAGGCGCCAGCAGTTGCCGCGCAACGAACAGCGGATCGTCGCCACCGGCCACATCAGGCCTCACGCCGCTGCGTTCCCAGTTGCCGCCGGTACGCAAGTTGATCGGTTGCCGGTCGGGAATGCTGATCTGATAGCCATCGGGCAGCAGCACAGGATCACCAAACATATGCGCGGCACCGCCGCTGCGCGCGCCGACAATGCGCGCGCGGCCCAGTGCCTGCAGCGAATAGGCGACGAACTCGGCCGCCGAAGCAGTACGCCGGTCGATCAGCACCACCAGCGGCTTCAGGTACGCGGGCAGGCTGGCAGGCGGCAGCGGTACCGGCGTGCGCCGGCCGCGCTGGTCCAGCTGCTGCACCGCGTCGATCTTCGCGTCCAGCAGCGTGCGTACCAGCAGGTCGGCACTTCCATCGTCGCCGCCCCCGTTCTGGCGCAGGTCCAGCACCAGGCCATCGGTGTCGGCCAGCAGCGTGAAGGCCGCAGCGAACTTCGGCCGCGCCAGATCCAGCGGATAGAACGTACTCAACCGCAGGTAGCCAACATTGCCCTCCAGCACCCGTACCTCGCGCACGCCGGCACCATTGCTGCGGGCATCGGCGCGCCAGGCCATCAACCAGTCGTCCTGGCCGGCCGCGGCGTCCACGCGTTCAACGTGGAAGTGGCCATCGAACATGTCCAGGTCCTGGTTCAGGCGTGCGCTGAATGCAGCAGGATCCGCGCAGCTGTCCGCATAGCGCTGCTGCGTTGACCAGGTGCGCAGGGCGTCGGCGATACGGGCGCCTTCCGCCTCGTCCAGGTACTGCGCCCGCACGGCAGTGGCCGCCGCCTGCAGGACCCCGTCCTGCGCCGGGCAGGCCGCCGCCAGCAGCGCACCGAGCATCCAGGAGACCGCCATCATCCACCCCCGCATTGAATATATGTAAGCGCTTATATATCATCCCGGCCATGGATCTCCAACACGCCACGCTGGGCACGTTGCTGCGCGCCCTGCTCGACCAGCTGGACCCGGCGGTCGAGCAGGCCTACCGGGACCTGCAACTGGACTACCGGCCCCGCTACACGCCGGTGCTGCGCACGCTGATGGCGCAGGGCCCCTGCCGGATCAAGGACCTGGCCCTGGCCTGCGGGCTCAGCCATTCGGCGCTCAGCCAGACCGTGGCGGCAATGGTGCGCGACGGCTGGCTGCATGCAGCCAACGGCGACGATGGGCGTGAACGCATCCTGCAGTTGAGTCCCCGCGCGCAACACGCGCTGCCTGCGCTGCAGGCGCAATGGCAGGCCACCGCCGTGGCGGCGCGCAGCCTCGATGCCGATCTGGGGCAGTCGCTGGAGCAGGTGCTGCGCGACGCACTTGCAGCGCTCGCACAGCGGCCCTTCGCGCAGCGCCTGCAGGACGCCCACCGGCGCTGACGCCTTACTGCTCTGCGGCCATTTCGATTTCGCTGAGGAAGGTCCAGCTGCCATTGGCCACGCGCAGCTCCAGCGTGCGGCACTGCGCGGCCAACGGGGCAGCATTGCCGAGCACGTACTCCTCTTCGGTCGAACCCATCACGCCGGCCTGGGTGAAGGGTGCCGACAGCGAGCCGATCGAAACGGCGGCAGTTCCCGGCTCGGCGCACATCACCTCCACCGATGTCGGCGTGACGATGCCCCAGGCCGGGCGCGTCATGGTGTGCAGGCCGATCCAGTCCACCCGTCGGCGCTGGCCCAGGTCGATGGTGATGCTGACGTTGCCGTGCACGCCGACCCAGCCCGCATCCATCGGATTGCGCGGGTCGCCTACACGGCGGTCGAACAGCTCATGGCCGCTGCTGTCGGGATAGCTGGTCGCCGGCGCCACGCTGTAGTGGTAGCTGGTCTGCACCGGGTCGACGATGTACGAGGCACCCAGTCCGTACAACCCGCGATAGGTGTTCATCATCCGCGGCGCCTCGCCGTAGCCCTGGCCGGGGCCGACCACTTCGGACATGTGGTACTGGTTGAGCCAGGCAACGCGCTTGCCAGCCGAACGCGCACTCCACAACTGCTGGTTGATGCGCTGCACCGACGCCGACCGGTACGCACCGGACAGGCCATGGCCGGTGTCCAGGAACAGCGGGCTGCCATGGTTGAACAGCTCGATGTCGGCCCACACAGCGTTGGCGCCCAGCTGCGCCGACAACGCCTGGTAGTACTGCTCGGTGGAGTAGCCCGGTCGATCCCACTGGAACAGCTTTGCGTGCGCCGCCGCGCCGATACCGTCCTGCCAGATCTGTACGTCGACACCGGTGGCAGCGCGGAACCGCAACGCAGCACTGGCCACACTGGCCGGGTCGACGCTGGAGGATGCCAGATAGGGCGCCACCATCACCGGCCTGGATGGCGTCGCCGCTTTCAGTGTGGAGACGATCGCGCGGTAGAACGACGCGCGGTCGGCCGGTACCTGCGCAGGCTCATCGGTGATGTACCAGCCGGCGAACGCCGGATGCGTTGCGTACTGCTGGGCCAGCTGTGCCATCGACTGCGCTGCATCCTGCGCCACCGCTGCGGCGTTCGGTCCCTGCCAGAACGTCGCACACTGGCCCGAGCTGTAGGTCGTGCCGACCACGACCTTCATCCCGCGCGCCGCGGCGGCGTCCAGCACCGTTCCCAGCTTGGCCGGGAAGCCGGCGATCCATTCGAAATCCTGCACGCTGCTGGCGCAGCCCACGCCGGCACGGGTGGCACGGGTCTGGCCGATGATGAGCGTGTCGTTGCCCAGGTCCTGCAGTTCATCGAGGAACAGCGGCAGCTGCGCCGCTGGCAGCTGCTCATCGATGGACGAGTAACCAAAGTGGACGAAACTGCCGCTCAGCAACGCAGTGTCCGCATGGGCCGGCGCAGCGCAGGCCAGCAGTACAAGCCATCCGAATCTGTTCATGGTGTCCTTTCCTGTCTGGGCAGCCATCCGGCATGCAAGCCCATCGTAGCCAAGCTGCGCAATCCGCGCAGCGGCGTAGCGGCGCTGTGAATGGCAGTACGGCGCGGCGTGAAGGCAGCAACGCCGGCGCGGACACTCCCTTAGCCGGGCACCGGCAAGGATGAGCTTCCCTTCCATGCAACGGGAGCCTTCCCATGGCCGACCAGCACCACGGCACCTCCCATCGTGGCTTCGCCTCGATGGACCAGGACAAGCAGCGCGCGATCGCCGCAAAGGGTGGACGCGCCGCGCATGCGTCCGGCAATGCACATGAGTTCAGCCCGGCCGAGGCACGCGTGGCCGGCCGCAAGGGCGGCGAGGCGATCAGCCGCAATCGCCAGCACATGGCAGCGATCGGCCGCGAAGGCGGGCACGCTCGCCATGCCAATGCACGGCAGCAGCAACAGCAGCCAGCGGCCGAACCCACGCCAACGACGGAGGGGCCGCAACGCCAACAGGGCTGACCGTGGTGGGTTCAGGCGCGCCTGCGCTGCCGGAACAGCCCGAGTGCCGCCAGCAGGGCCAGCACGCCGGCGACGGCCATCGCCCAGCCGAAGCCGCTGGCCATTGCGCCGCGATACCAGGCCAGCGCCTGCGACCCGGGCAGGGATGACGACGGCTGCAGGATCAACGTGCGCGCCTGCGCAGCCAGTGCAGGCTGCCCTGCCGCCTGTGCGGACGCAGCGAACTGGCGCACGGCGCGCAGGCCCATCAGGCTGCCCAGCAGCGCGATGCCCAGACTCATGCCCGCTTGGCGCAGGGCATTCATCGTGGCCGACGCAATGCCGGCCCGCTCGGCGGGGACGCACGCCATCACCGCCATGCCGGTCGCCGGCACCGCCAGGCCCATGCCAACGCCCAGCAGCATCAACAGTGCGCTGGCCTGGCCCCGCGCAGTCGCCGGCTCGAATGTGGCGATCGCACACAGTGCCACGCCGGTCAGCGCATACCCCGACACCAGCGCGGCATGCAGCCCGATCCGTGCCACCAGGCGGCCGAACAGCAACGACACCGCGCCCATCAGCACGAACTGCGGTACCAGCTGCGAGCCCGCCTGCGTCGCATCGTGGCCCTGCGCCTGCTGGAAGAACAGCGACAGGAAGAACAGGCTGGCATAGGCGGTGAATCCAAGCACGAACGAGGCGAGGTTGAGCATCCCGAAACCCGGCATCGCCAACAGGTCCAGCGGCAGCAGCGGTCGCGCCACGCGACGCTCGACCCACGCAAACAGCACCAGGCAGGATGCCGCGATGCCGAGCGCCAGCAGGGCCGAAGGTGCCAGCAGGCCGTGCTCGCCAATCGCGATCAGCCCATAGCTGAGTGCACCCAGCGCGACGATGCTGAGCAGCTGCCCGGCCGGATCCAGCGCAGCATGCTGCGGATGTCGTCGCTCCGGAATGCCCCAGGCGCCCAGCACCAGTGCAAGCACGCCCAGCGGCAGGTTGATCAGGAATATGCTGGGCCAGCCGGCGCGCTGTACCAGTTCCCCCCCCAGCAGCGGCCCCAGCACCAGCGCGAGCGCACTGAACGCCGACCAGCCGCCGATCACCCGTGCGCGCGGGCGCGCTTCGGGAAACGCATGGCTGAGGATCGGCATCGCACTGGGAATCAGCAGGGCACCGGCCACGCCCTGCACTGCCCGCCCCGCCACCAGCGCCGGCAGGCTGCCTGCGCAGGCGCACAGCAGCGAGCCCACGATGAAAGTCGCCACACTGAGCAGCCACATGCGGCGATGGCCGTAGCGGTCACCCAGCGGCCCCGCCGACAGCATCACCGCCGACAGGGCAATGGCATAGGCATTGATCACCCACTGCAGTCCCGCCATGTCGGTGTGCAGTGCCTGCTGCAGTGTCGGCAGCGCGACGTTGACGATGCTGATGTCCAGCGAGGCAAGGAAGGTGCCCAGATAGGCCGCCAGCACCAAAGCCGGCCGTCGGAAGCGTTGCATGCACGGATCCCGGGGGAGGATGTGGGCGCATCGTAATTGACTGACTGACCGTCGGTCAATGACTGGCGGTCAGTCATCGCGGAGGACGGCTAGAATGACGACCGTCGCACCCGGACCCCGCCCCATGCAGATTCCCGCTGTCGCCAGGCCCCGCACCAAACCCGCTGAAACACGCCAGGAAGAGCTGATGGACGCCGCGCAGGCGCTGTTCCTGTCAAAAGGCGTGGACGCGACCACCATCAGCGACATCGTGGCCGCCGCCGATGTGGCCAAGGGCACGTTCTATACCTACTTCGCCTCGCGCACCGAGATCCTGCAGGCGCTGGCACTGCGCTACACACAACAGTTCATGGCCGAGGTCGACCACGCGGTGCAGCAGCAGCCTGCCCGCGATGGCGTGGCGCGCCTGCGCGCCTGGATCCGCGCCAACATCGAGATCTACGTCCGCACGCACGCGCTGCACGACGTCGTGTATGCCAACCATCACCACCACCAGCGCGGCAATGCCGAGCGCAACGCGATCCAGCAGCAGTTGCTCGGCATCCTCGAAGCAGGTGTCCACGCGGGCCTGTGGCAGCTGTCGGCACCGCAGGTCACGGCCTCGCTGATCTATGCCGGCGTGCATGGCGCCACCGATGACCTGATCGCCGTGCCCATGCAGGACGCGGACACCTTCATTGCGGCGGTGGTGGCCGATTGCCTGCGCATGGTTGGCGTGTCGCCTGTTCCCGCGCGCACCGCCAGGCGCGGCTGAGGCACCATCCACCGCTCAGGCGTGGGCGAGGATGTTCAACAGCCGACCGAACGGATCGCGGACGAAGAAACGCCGCACGCCCCAGGGCTCGTCGGCCGGACCATATTCCAGCGCAATGCCGGCCGCGCGCATGCGCTCCAGCACGTCCTGCAGATTGTCCACTTCGATCGACAGGTCCGGCACCGGCGTACCCGAACCTCCTTCACTGGCGAAGCTGACCTGCGCCAGCGCACTGCCCTGCCCGCCGTGGGTGACGATCCAGCCATGGTCCATCACCACCGGCATGCCGAGCAGCTCGCCATAGAACGCAGCGGCACGGGCGGGATCGGACGTGGCGATGTTGGCGACGACACGCGTGACGGCCATGTTCCACTCCACCCGGAAGAATGTGTCGAGACTGCCCGACCTTGCGCACAAACAGAAGAGCCCCGTCATGGACGGGGCCCGTCATCAGCCGATCATGGCCGGGCTTACACCGCGCCGCAGCGATCCATGACACATCGATCGTATTCGTACTGGCATTCCATGGCATCCCCCCCACCGGCTACACACGCCTGATAGGCCTTCCAGCAGGGAAAATCGCAGGGCTGGACCGGTCCGGCCACGGCCACCGAGCCGCTGCAGGCCAACGCGAACACAGCACCGGCGATCACTTTCCTGAAAGTACGCATCGACATCACTCCTTGATAAGCCTGGTGAGCCCAGGCCGGGCCACCTTAGCGCTGCACACGGGACGTTGGGTGAAGGCGGATGCGGCTGGACTCAGTGTTGCAGCAACCCCAGGACACGCAGTTGCTCGGCCAGCTCATCAATGTTGCGCCACGGCAGGATCGGCGAATTGCCGCGCTCGTCCGGCGGGTTGTCCGGCAGCGCGTCGGACCAGCCACCCGCCCCCACAAGCGGCAGCAGCGGTCGCTTGTGCAGCCACGCCAGGCAAACCTCCGAGATCGTGCCGGCGCGCCCGCCGATGACGATGCAGGCGTCGCCGGCCAGGGCCATGATCAGGTTGCGCGCATCCCCCATGCCACAGGGCACCACCACCGTGGCCGGCCAATCGACCGGCGGCATGCTGCCTTCCGGGATGACGCTGAGCACCTGGCCACCGGCGGCGATCGCCTGCTCGGCAGCTACCCGCGTAGCGGCGCTGCCGCAGCCACTGACCACCGTGATGCCCTGGATGGCCAGGAAACGCCCTGCTTCAGCTGCGCGCTCGAACGCGTCACTGCCAGGATCGGCACTACCCAATATCGCCAACTGTGGTTTACGGAATGCGGTACCCATGGACGGTTCCAAGGCCTCGGAAAGAAGGGGCACGGTGCCCCGCCCGGCGGAGCCAAGCCATGCACCGATCACAGAACATTAACACGTTCATAAAATTCCCTTCACATTACTGGGGGATATCGCCACGCCTTGGCGTTAACGGCCTTGTTGTCCGTCAACCAAGGAAGTTGTCTGATGAATCACCCGCTGTACGGCCGTTCGTCCCGCTCCCTGTCGCACCGCCCACTGGCGCTTGCCGTCGCCAGCTCGCTGCTGCTGGCCACTGCACTGCCGGCCATGGCCAGCGAATCACTCGAGGCCTGGCAACAGCAACGCCAGATGCAGGCTGCGTGGGCGCAGCCCGCTGCCAGCACGGCACCCGCAGCGACAGCCGCTGCACCTGCCGCCAGCAGCACGGCCATTCTTGGCAACCCGGGTGATCCGGCCAGCTGGCGTAGCGATGAGTTCAACGCCGATTGGGGCCTGGGCGCGATGGGCGCGGACTACGCCTATGCACGCGGCCTGACCGGCAAGGGCGTACGTCTGGCGCTGTTCGACTCGGGCTCCGCGCTGGCGCATCCGGAATTTGCAGGACGCAATACCTCCAGCATCACCATCGGTGCCGACTGTGCGACGCCGGGTGTGGTCGCAGGTACCGGCGCCTGCGGACAGACCCGCGGCGAGCAGCCCGGCTACAACTACTACGGCCTCGGCGCCGGCGTTCCGGCCGCGCTCGCGGCACGCCTGATCGCCGCCGGCCAGCCCTATGGCTTCAGCTACGCCGACCACGGAACGCATGTGCTTGGCACCATCGGCGCCAACCGCAATGGCACCGGTATGCATGGCGTGGCCTTTGGTGCGGATCTCACCGCCGCCCGCGTGTTCGGTGACACCTACTACGAGTGGCGCCTTGACCCCGACAATTTCTATCGCCCGCGCGCGGTGTACCGCACCGATCCGGATGACGCCGCCACGCTGGACATGTACGCGCAGATCCAGGCGCAGGGTGTACGCGCCATCAACCACAGCTGGGGCATTTCCACGCGCAACATGACCGCCGCCGCGCTGGACCAGCAGTACGCCAGCATCGGTGCCGACTACGGCGTGTACGGCAGCATCTACGCCAACAACGGCGATACCCCGGGCTCCACCCTCATCCAGGTGTGGTCGGCCGGCAACGGCAGCGGTGCAGTTGCCGGCATCACCGCCTCGATGCCGCGCTGGAAGCCCGAACTGGAACCGTACTGGCTGGCGGTCGCCAACGTCCGCAGGCCCAATGCCGCCGCGGGTGAAACCGACTACGTGATCGATGGCAGTTCCAGCATCTGCGGCGTTGCCGCCAACTGGTGCATCTCGGCCCCCGGCACCGACATCGTCAGCACCATCGTCTCCGGCGATATCCAGGGCCGCATCGAGAACACCTCCGCCTACGTGCGGCTGATCATCGACAGCGAGAACACCAACTACGTCTACGGCACCAAGACCGGCACGTCGATGGCCGCGCCCCACATCACCGGCGCTCTTGGCCTGCTGATGGAGCGCTTCCCGTACCTGGACAACGCCCAGGTCCGCGACGTGCTGCTGACCACCGCACGCGATCTCGGCGCGCCGGGTATCGATGCAATCTACGGCTGGGGCATGGTCGACCTGCGCAAGGCCATCGAAGGCTATGGCTCCCTGCGCGTGGACACCAACGTGGTGATGAACCAGAAGGCCGGCGGCCTGAAGGTCTGGGAAGGCGATGCCTGGGACAACTGGACCAACGACATCGGCGGCCCCGGCAAGCTGACCAAATCCGGTATCGGTTGGCTGCGCCTGAGCGGCAACAACAGCTTCAATGGCGCGGTACTGCAGGACGGTACGCTGGAATTGAACGGTGCCAACACGCTCACCTCGGCGGTCGAGGTTCAGGGCGGTCGGTTCCTGCTCAACGGCAGCCTGGTCTCCACCGCGCTGACCACCACCGGTGGCGTCAGCACGGTCAGCGCCAGCGGTGTGCTGAACAACAGCAACCTGGTGGTCAACGGTGGCGTGGTGTCCTTCAACGGCACGCAGACCGGCGGCACCACCACGGTCGGCGCCAACGGCCTGCTGAAGGGCGTCGGCACGCTCGGCAACACCCGCGTGGACGGCATCATCGCGCCGGGCAACTCGATCGGCACGCTGACCATCAACGGCAACTACGTGCAGGGCGCCACCGGCGTGTATGCGGCGGAGCTGGCACCGGGTGGCCGCAGTGACCAGCTGCACGTGACCGGCACCGCCACCCTCGGTGGCACCCTGGTCGCGTTGCCGGAACCGGGCGTGTATTACCTCGGCGAACAGTTCAACTTCCTGCGTGCCGATGGTGGCATCAACGGCCAGTTCGCCAAGACCGACTTCAGTGCGTTCTCGCCCTTCCTGCAGTTCAGCCTGGCCTACGGCGCCAATGGCACGCGCATCGACGTCGCCCGTGGCGCTTCGCTGACCACGGCTGCCAGCACGCCCAACCAGCGTGCGGTGGCAGCGGCCGCCGACCTGCTGCCGATCGCCCAGGGCCTGCCCAAGCCGCTGACCCAGCTGTTCCCGCAGCAGGTCGGTGGCGTGCTCGATGGCCTCAGCGGCGAGCTGCATCCGGCCACGGCCATCGCCCTGGTCGAGGGCAGCCGCTACGTGCGCGATGCCGCGTTGTCACGCCGTGCCGGCGCCGCCGCGCCCGGCAGCGAGGCGGGTGATGCGACGGGTGCGTGGGTGCAGGCCATCGGTGGCAACAGCAAGCTGGACGGTGACTTCAACACCGCCCGCACCGAAGCCAACAGCAACGGCCTGCTGGTCGGCATCGACCGCGAGTTCTCCGGCTGGCAGGTCGGCGTGCTGGCCGGCACGGGCCGCACCGACGTGAAGCAGCAGGAACGTCGTGCCAAGTCGAAGATCGACAACACGCACTTCGGTGCCTACGCCAGCCACAACTGGGGCGGCTTCGGCCTGCGCGGTGGTGTGGCGTGGAGCAAGCACGAGGTGAAGAGTACGCGTGATGTCGCCTTCGCAGGCTTCAGCGACAGCCTGAGCGCGCGCTACGACGCCCGTACCCGCCAGGCCTTCATCGAAGCTGGCTACCGCTTCGGTGGCCCGGAAGCCGGGCTGGAGCCCTACCTGCAGGTCGCACGCGTGGAAGTGGATCTCAAGCGCGTCAACGAACGCGGCGGAGCGGCGGCGCTGCAGGGCAAGGTGGACGATACCGGAACCACGATCGCCACCGCCGGCGTGCGCTTCGACAAGGGGCTGAAGGCTTCGTTCCAGCAGGACAGCTGGCTGCACCTGCGCGGTGGCGTCGGCTATCGCCGTGCCTCGGGGGATCGCAGCCAGGTTGCCAACCTCGCCTTCGCCAACGGCGGCACCACCTTCGCCGTCAGCGGCGCACCGATCGCCGACAACGCGGTGGTGGCAGAGCTCGGCCTGTCAGCCTGGCTGACACCGCGACAGCAGCTGGAGCTGGGCTACAGCGGCCAGTTCGGCAGCGAAAGCCACGACCACGGTGCGAACGCACGCTGGTCCGTGCGCTTCTGATTCCGAAGCAGTGTGCCCTTGAAGCGTTGGGGCGGCCTCACGGCCGCCCCTTTTTTATGCCACACCGGGAAAGGTGGCCGGGGCAGCGTACTGCCCCGGCCGCGGCGGCCCCGGGGAGAAGGCCGCCTTCAACCGTCAGGCAGCCTTCATCGCATGCTTCCGCGCACGCATGACGTTGTGGCACTCCTGCACTTCGGGCAGCAACTGGGTCACTTCCTGGCGTACTGCCGGCGGAAGCTCGTTGTCCTTCAACACGTCCTTGAACGCGCCCAGCAGGCGGTCCTCCGATTCTTCCAGCTCGGCCACGTAGCCATAGTTGGTGTCACCGAAGGCTGCACGCACCTTGCCGTAGAACTGCTGCATCGAACCGACCACGGTGCCATGCTCGGCTGGCTTGCCGCCACTGGCGGCGACCGAGCTGCTCAGCGCCGCGACGATGCGCCCCTTGACGCCGGCGATGCGGGTGAACAATGCGGACAGCTCGGCATCCTTCACCTTGGTGGCCGCTTCCTCGTAGAACGTCTTGCCATCTCGGGCGATTTCGATCAGGTCGTTGAGGCGATGCTCGATGGTGGACTGGGTGCTCATGGAAATCACTCCTGTTCGCTTGAAAGTCTGTGGGAAACCGGCAAACGCATCTGCGTTGCCTGCGTGTCCACTGTGGCGTTGGGGATGTGGGCCCAGGGTGAGCGCCGATTGATCCGCGCGTCACCATCCACAACACGTACTGACTTCTTCATGCACGGACCCGACAACGTTCACGGGAACTGAGCAAACAGTCCGGCATTCACCAGGGCGCGGTGACGACGAGCAATGCGATCACCAGCACGATCGCCAGAACGAGAAGCAGAACGTGCCACTGCCGCCAACTGGGCTTCGGTTTTCCCGGGGTATTCATGCAACGTCTCCTTCATCGTTTATGGGTTCAGAGGCAGACTGATGCAGAGCAGCATCCCGTCGCGTGGACGGAGCGTGGATGCCTCGTGCACGACCAACGGCGCGGCGCGCTGACGATAACGCGTCCATAACGTAATTGACGTGTAAACGGAATGTTAGGTTCCTCCCGATTCCGCATAGCGGAGTTTCAGATCGGTTTCGACACAGCGATGTGCGGAGCCCATACAACTGGATTTGGAGAGAGCCAAATGCATCACTCGTACACCCTGCTTTCGCTGGCAGTGGGCACCGCGCTGGCCGCTGCCTGGGCACCGGCCGCGCACGCACAGACCGACGGCGACAAGACACCGAAGAACCTCGACCGCATCCAGGTCACCGGCTCGGCCATCCGCAGCGTGGACATCGAAACCCAACAGCCGATCATCGCCATCACCCGTTCGATGATCGAGCACCAGGGCTTCACCACCATTGCCGACCTGCTGCAGAACCTGACCTCCACCGGCTCGCCGGCCATCTCCCGCGCGCGTGCGCTGGCGTCCGGCGAGAACGTCGGCGGCTACTACGCCGACATCCGCAACCTCGGCGCCACCCGCACGCTCGTACTGGTCAACGGCAAGCGATTGGGGGCAACCACCGGCGGCCTGCAGGACCTGAGCCAGATCCCGATGAGTGCGGTCGAGCGCATCGATGTCCTGAAGGACGGTGCCTCCGCGCTGTACGGCTCCGATGCCATCGCCGGCGTGGTCAACATCATCACCCGCAAGGGCTACGACGGCCTGGAAGTCTCCGTGCAGCACGGCCAGTTCAGCCAGGGCGACGGCAAGGACAGCACCTTCTCGCTGGTTACCGGCGCACGCGGCGAGCGCGGTGGCTACACGTTGGCCCTGGAGTACCAGAAGTCCGATCCCGTGTTCGCGCGCGATCGTTCGTTCTCGAAGTATGGCGGTGCCGGCCCCGACTATCCCGGCGCGGACTGGAGCAACATCAGCCAGAACGGTTCCTGGTGCGACCCCGCGCTCTACAAGTGCAACACCGGCGATGCCGTGTTCAAGACGCTCAACCCTGGCGGCAACCCGAAGAACCCCAACGACTACCACCCGATCACCCCGGCCGAGTTCGCCAATGGCAACGATCAGATGCACCTGCAGACCGGCATCGAGCGCCGCTCGTTGTTCCTCAGTACCGACTATGCGCTGACCGACCAGATCAAGTTCAGCACCGACATCGGCTACAACGAGCGCATCACCGACCAGCAGATCGCAGGCTACCCGTACCAGTCCACCAAGTTCGGCACGCCACTTGCGGCCGGCAGCGTGTTCAACCCGGTCGGTCGCAACGTCGAGTTCAACCGCCGCCTGTGGGAGCTGCCGCGCACCACCGAAAGCAAGCTGAAGTCGCTGCGCATCGCCCCCAGCCTGTCCGGCTATTTCGAGCTGGCCACCAAGACCTACGACTGGGAAGTGGGCGCTCTGTTCAACCGCAATGAAGTCACAAAAACAGGCCGTGGCGACATGAGCCTGATCGCTTCCCGGCAGGCATTGGGGGCTTCCTACCTCGATGCCAACGGCGTGGCACGGTGTGGCACGGCGGCATCGCCGGTCTCCGGCTGCCTGGCCTGGAATCCTTTGCTGCCATTCGGTGTCGCGGGGGCAGGCTCTCTCTCCGACCCCGAATTGCAGCGCTTCTTGTTCCCCACCTTCACCGATACCGGCATCACCAAGACCCGCAGCTACTTCGCCAACATCTCCGGCCCGGTGATCGACCTGCCCGCCGGCGAGCTGTCGGTGGCGCTGGGCTACCAGTACCGCAAGGAAGAAGGGCGCTTCGTGCCCGACGCCTTCGCGCAGTCGCGCCAGAGCACCGCGCTGGGTGCATCAACCACCGCCGGCAACTACAGCCTCAATGAATTCTTTGCCGAAGTGAACGTGCCGGTGCTGCGCGACCTGCCGTTCGCCAAGGAACTGACCGTGAACCTGGCCACGCGCTATTCCGACTACAGCAACTTCGGCAGCACCACCAACTCCAAGGCGAGCTTTGCCTGGCGCCCGATCGAGGAGCTGATGATCCGCGGCACCTTCGCCGAGGGCTTCCGTGCACCGAGCATCTCCGACCTCTACGGTGGGCTGGGTACCAGCTTCCAGACCTACGTCGATCCCTGTGGCACGGGTGCCACCAACAGCGTCAACGGCAATGCGGCATGCAATGCGGCCGGCGTTCCGCTGGGCTACCAGCAGCTGAACCAGAGCCTCAAGCCCTGCGCCAGCTACCCGTGTGCCACCCCCGACGAGTTCACCACCGGCTCCAACCCGAAGCTGCGCCCGGAAGAGTCCAAGAGCAAGACGGTGGGTGTGGTCTGGAGCCCGCGCTGGGTCGACGGGCTGGACATCAACCTGGACTGGTACAGCTACAAGATCACCAACATGATCATCCAGGACAGCGTCGACCGCATCCTGCGTGACTGCTACGTGCTCGGCAATGCGCCGCGCTGCGGCAGCGTCAAGCGCGCGGGCGACGGTCATATCACCGGCATGTTCTATGGTCTGGCCAATCTCGGCGCCATGGAAACCGAAGGCTGGGACCTGGGCATCCGCTACCGGCTGCCGGAATTCCCGTTCGGCCGTTTCACCCTCGACCTGCAGAACAGCTACGTCTCCAGCTACGACGAGCAGAACCAGAACTCGGCCGGCGAAACGATCATGATGGGCCGCGTCGGCCAGCCGGGCATCTTCCGCCTGCGCTCCAACCTCGGCGTGAACTGGCAGCTGGGCAACTTCACTACCCAGTACACCTTGCGCTACTACTCCGGCATGGTGGAGAGCTGCGTGCCGAATCGCCCCTGCACCCTGCCCGACCGCTACGCCTATGGCGAACCGGATGCGCAGCGCAGGGTGGGTGGCAACGCGTTCCATGACATCCAGGTCAGCTACAAGCTGCCGTGGGACGGCACCGTGGCGCTGGGTTCGAACAACGTGTTCAACCACCAGGGACCGATCATGTTCTCCAAGCCGTCCAGCTCCTTCCCCTACTACGGTGGGTTCGATATCGGCCGCACCGTGTACGTGAAGTACTCGCAGCGCTTCTGACCTGAACGGGCCGTGCGCGTGGCCGGCGGAAGGGGAGTCCGCCGGCCACGCTGCACACTTCCTCCACCCAATCTCCATCGTTCTTCGACGGAATCTCCAAGGTTTCCGGCAACACTGATGTCATGACGGCAAGGGAGCTGGACCGCATGGATCGCCACGCGTACCGATGCTGCATGCCCGTCTCCAGGTTCACCACTGCATGCAATGGCATGGCCCGATTCGTCAATGCAGGCCAGACCGTTGCTAGGGAAGTACGAGATGACGACGGCAGTTCGCACCGGCCTGACCGACCTGGTCGCTGACGCGCAGCGCTACCTGCGCAGGGTCCTGCCGGGGCTTGCGTCGGCGGTGCATCCGGTCACGGTGGCACACGCCATTCCGCGCGCGATGGCGTCGCGCTACCACATCGCCGAGCTGACCCTGTACGGTGAAACCCCTGCCATGCTCGCCGTGGCCCGCGAGCCGGGCGAGTCCAGCAGCCGCGTCATCCAGGACGTACGCAGCCTGCGCTCGGCAGCAAACGCATTGGTGCTGTATGTCTCGCCCTACCTCACACCGACACAGCGACGCTTCCTGGTCGAGAACCACATCGACTTCGTGGTGCCGCACGCACAGCTGTTCGCACCGAGCCTGGCCATCGAGTTCCGCGACGCGCCCGACCACGAGAAGAAGGCGATCTCGCTGCTGCCTTCGGCGCAGGCTGTGCTGATCCACGTACTGTTGTCCGGGCAGCCGCGCTGGTGGTCGCCCCGCGAGATCAGCGCCACCGCAGGCTATACCTCGATGACCGCATCGCGGTTGTCCGCCGAGCTGGTCGGGCGCGGCCTAGCCGAACGCTCCACGGGCGGCCGCGAACGTTTCCTGCGCCTGGCGGGCGATCGCCGTGATGTCTGGGCCAGGGCGCAACCCTTCCTGCGCTCACCGGTCCTGAAAGAAGTCGATGTCTGCTGGGAGCTGATAGGCACCCTGCTGGCCGATGCGGGCCAACCAGCGCTGCGTGCAGGTCTGGATGCACTGGACGCGGACGGATCGCCGGCGGTGGTGACCACCCGTGCGCTGCATATCGATGCCTGGCGCGCGCTTGCTGCGCAGCCGACGGCCGCCCCCGGTTGCGCACAGCAGGTGCGGTTGCAGATATGGGCCTATCCACCGGCGTTCACCGGCGTCGGCGCGGTGATCGACCCGCTGTCGCTGTACCTGAGCCTGCAGGGCAAGCGCGGCCACGACAGCGATGCCTTGGAACTGAGGATCGAACAGGCACTGGCGACCGCGCAGCACGCCTGATCGCCCATTTCAGCCTACGCCTGCGATTCCGCCGTGGCCTGCGTCGCGCGCTTGGCACTGAACTCAGCAAATACCACGCCCGACACTGCCAGCAGCCCACCACCCAGCACCCATCCGCTGAGCGACTCGCCCAGCAGCAGTACCGCCAGCACGGCCGTCACGATCGGCACCAGGTTGAAGAAGCCCGAGACACGTGCCGCTCCCAACCGCGAAAGTCCGGTCATCCAGGTCAGGGGTGCAAGGATCGACGCACATACGGCAGCGAAACCGATACAGCCCACAGCGGTCAGGTTGTTCACTCCGCTGCCGACCAGCAGCTGCAGTGGCAACAGGATCAGCGATGCGGCCGTGGCCTGCAGGAACAGTGACTCCAGCACCGGCAGCGGAATCTTCCAGCGCTGCATGAGCACGTTGTAGGCGGCAAATGCCAACGCGCCGATCAGCATGATCGCATCACCGCGGTTCAGGCCGTGCGCCGCCAGCCGCGCCAGGTCGCCCTGCGACACCACGGCCACCACACCGACCGTGGAGATCACCGCACCGACGATGGCGGCACCGCGCACCGGATGGCCCATGAAAAGACGTGACAGCGCCAGCGCGATCAGCGGAATCAGCGCCTGGATCACGCCCATGTTGGTGGCCGAGGTGAAGTGCGCCGCATAGTACGCCAGGCACTGGTACATCACCCCGCCCAGGCAGCCCAGCACCAGGAAGCGCCCCAGATTGGCGCGCACGATCGGTAGATGGCCGCGCAGCCGTGGCCATGCGAAGGGCAGCAGGATGATCGCGGCCACCAGCCAGCGGAAGAAGCCGATGTCGATGGGACCGACCGAGCCGGAGGCCAACTTGGTGACAATCGTGTTGGCGCCCCACAGCAGGCAGGCGAGGATCGGGAAGAGATAGTTCAAGACGGCAGGTGTACGCGGGGGAATGGCCAGCGTACGCTTGGCGCATATCAAGGACATCCCGAAAATGCGCCACTCCGACCCGGGCTTGCGGCAACCGATGGAACCCATCCCCACCTTCCGCCAGCTGCCCGGCCCGATCTACTTCCGGCAGGGTGCGATGGAACCCACCGACTGGGGCACGCACAGCCATCCCTGGGGACAGTTCAACTTCGTTGCGCAGGGCGTGATGGAAATGAAGATCGAGGGCGAGTGGATGGTGTCCCCGCCGCACTATGCGCTCTGGATTCCGCCTGGCGTGGCCCACTACTCGCGCAACCGATCGGTGCTGGCCTATCGATCGGCTTACCTGTCGCCAGCGTTGTCGCGCCGCTTGCCCACGCGCTGCCGGGCGCTGGAGGTCACGCCCCTTCTGCGTGAACTGCTGCACGAACTGGCGCGCCAGGGCGTGACCGATCCGCAGACGCCTGACCAACGGCGCATGGCCGCGGTGGTGATCGACCAGATCATCAACGCCGCCGTTCTGCCCAGCTTCCTGCCGATCGCCAGCAGTGATGCACTGAAGCAGGTGATGGCATACGTGGAGAAACACCTGTCCACGGCCGGATCCGTTGCCGAGATCGCGCAGCGGCATCACATGAGCGTGCGCAAGCTGGAGCGCATGGCGCGCAGTGAACTGGGCATGTCACTCGGCGACTGGCGTGGGCGTGTGAAGTTCGTGCGCGCCACCGAGGCGCTGTGCACACGCAAGCCGATCAGCCGCATTGCCGAGGAGCTGGGCTATTCAGGCGTCAGCGCGTTTGCCGAAATGTTCAAGCGGCACGCGCAGTGCACGCCCGACCAGTATCGGAAGCAGCATCGGGCCGGGTAGAGGTGCCGTCAGTTGGCATCCTGCCTGGCAGCGGCCTTCTGGCATGCATACCGAGGCGCCAGCGCCAACCGTTCGATGCCCAGCAGAATGCCCATGAACAGAAGCACTGCGGGTAGCCAGTAGAACAGGAACACCGCAATCTGAAAGTCCCAGGTGTTCACGTACTGATCGGGGTTCGGCGGACCCGCCAGGACAGCCTTCGCATTCACGTAGAACCACGATGAGGCCAGGATCACCGCGATCAGCAGTTGCGCCATGGCCAGCATCCAGAAAGGGGGTAAACGGGAAAGACCGCGCATGGCATCCTGCCAGTGAAGGAATCGGGCAATTGTAGGCGTGGCCTGCACACGGTCACAGACACGAGTGTCGATTTCCCGCCCCGTCGTTCGTCGGAACAGGAAAGGCAGGCCCATCGGCCTGCAGGAGCGCTCCAATGCCGCCGATCCTCACTGCCTTCGCCACCTCCCCCGACCGCGGCCAGGGCCTGGCCCGTGACATGCGCGTGCGCTGGGCACTGGAGGAACTGGCCGTAGCCTATGACGTACAACTGCTCACCTTCACCGAGATGAAGCAACCCGCGCACCTGGCACGGAATCCGTTCGGGCAGATTCCCACCTGGCAGGAGGGTGGCCGGACCCTGTTCGAATCCGGCGCCATCGTCCTGCACCTGGCCGAACAGCATCCCGGCCTGCTGCCACGAGATCCGGACGCCCGCATGCGCGCGATCATGTGGGTGTTCGCTGCACTGAACACGGTGGAGCCCCCCATCGTCGAGCGCTCCATGGCCTGGGTGCTTGAGCGCGAGCAACCCTGGTACGGGCAGCGGCAGGTGATGCTCGATGAGCGGGTCCGGACGCGGCTGGCGCAGCTGTCGACGTGGCTGTCCAAGGCGGAATGGCTGGACGGCGAGTTCAGCGTGGGCGACCTGATGATGGTCTCGGTACTGCTGCGCCTGAAGAGCAGCGGCCTGCTCGACGAGTACCCGCAGGTGGCCGCCTATGTGGCCCGGGCCACGCAGCGGCCCGCCTACCAGCGCGCCTTCGCCGCGCAGCTGGCGGTATTCCAGAACGCCTAGCACTGCGCCCCGCGCGGGGTCTTCAGTGCAGCCTGCGCCGGCAGGCGGCCTGCACCAGCATCAGCTGGGCCACCAGGACCAGCATCGCGCAGCCCGACAACAGCCAGGGGTCGATGTACCACTGATCGTTGAAACTGAAGTCGCCCGCCGATATGCGCTTCCAACCATTGAAGTGCTGCATCGCCGCCACCACGAACGCGAAGGCACCCGCGCTGTACGACAGCCAGGGCACCACGATGCCGCCCGGGCGCGCGAACAGCGTCAGCAGGCCCAGCACGCCGATCACCGTGCGTTGCACGCGGCAGTACGGACAGACATAGGCCATTCCGCTCCATTCCATCGCCCAGGCCAGCAGGCTGACCAGCACGGCTGCGGCTGCAGCTGCGTACAGGATCCTGGGCCCGATCGTCATACCGCCATCGTGTGCCATCCCGCGCTCCTTCGTTCAAAGACCCAGGCAGGGTAGCAGCGCGGCAGGCTCAATCCTTCTTGAAGACCGTGCGCTTGCCGATCGGGCTGCCCTTGCGCGCCGTCGGTCGCGCCAGCCCGGGAATCAGGAAGTCGGTGACCTTGTGGCCCTTCTGGACCTTGGAGGCCAGCCAGCGCGGCATCCGCCCGCGGCCAGACCAGGTCAGCCGCTTGTATTCCGGGTCGCGGTACTTGGCCGCCACCTTGCCGGTTCTGCGCCGCGCGGGTTTGCGGTTGGATGTGGCCACCTCGCTGGCCTCTCCACCGAAGAGTTCTTCGAGGGTGTAGCCGGCTTCGGCAGCGGCGGCCTTCAGCATCCGCCGCACCGCATTGGCCGGACGGCGGCTGGAAATGAGCTGTTTCCGCTGTTCAGCGGCAACCACCAAGGCGCCCAGCTCTCGAAGGCTGAGCGATTCAATATCGATCGTCATGCGGGAAAGGTCCACTGCGGCGCGGCGGCTGTCAAGGCGGATGGCAACCGCGTAGACACGGGCTTCACCGCCGGTGGGCTCCGATCGCCTGCGTCGGCCATCCCCGAGGACATCCCTTTGAGCACTTCATCGCATTCGCTCGCCTACCTGCTTGCACGCATCCTGCTGATGGCGCTGTTCCTGGTCTCCGGGCTGGGCAAGCTCGGCGATCTCAGCGGCACCCAGGGCTACATGGAAGCGATGGGCGTGCCCGGCATCCTGCTATGGCCGACCATCGTCTTCGAGATCGGCAGTGGCCTGTGCATCCTGCTCGGCTTCCAGACCCGGCTGGTGTCGATCGTGCTGGTGGGATTCAGCCTCGTCACCGCTTTCATCTTCCACCACAACTTCGCCGATCAGACCCAGCAGATCATGTTCCTGAAGAACCTGGGGCTGGCGGGTGGGTTCCTGCTGCTGGCCTGCACCGGGGCTGGACGCTACAGCGTTGATGGGCGCGGTCGGCGCGGGTAAGCCTCGATCCGTAGTGTGCACGCGCTAGCGGCGAAGTTCGGCCTCTGGCGCCAGCGTGTGGATCACCTTGCCCTGCGCATCCAGAAACTCGATCGCACCATAGCCTTCCGCAGTGACGGTCAGCCGCAACCGCGTACGGTCGGCCTTGTCATTCAACGCAATGGCCGGCGTGCCGTCAGAGCCGACCACCAGGCCGATTCGGGTCGGTGCCTGCACGCCGGGAATCAGCTTGTTGCCCAGTGCAGGCTCGCGGATCAGCTTTGGCGCCTGGTTGATCGAAAAACTCACCGCCCCATCCGGCGAGACCCGCCAGCCGATCGCATCCATCGCCGGATGATCCAGTGCCAGCACCGCCATCCCACCGTCAACATCGGCAGTACCGAAACCACCGCGCTCGCTGCCCTTATCGTCATACAGCACCATGCCGGCCACGTTGAAGGCCCGCTTGTACTGCAGGCCATCGATGATCGGCGCCGGCGTCTTGCCGGAGAGCGTCATGCGGATCACGCCCGTGTCATCGACGATGTCGATGCGCCGTGCAGTGATCCGCTCATGGTCCGGTGTCTGCACGCGCGTCTGCGGTGCCTTGTCGACAATCAGGCGTTTCAAGGTTTCAACAGACGGGCGCTTGGGCGATTCGCCAGCGTCGGACGCGAATGCCGGAACGCATTGCAATGCAGCCAGAACGAAGAACGTACAAGTACTGCGCATCATGCGGTCTCCTGTCGGGATCGGAATCAACATCTGCACGCCCAGCATACCTGTGGTCGACGTCCCCCTCGCGGTGACACGGGCGTGCTGGCGATGGATCGACACCATGCCGTCAACCACGCCCCCCCGCGGTCTGTATTCACTCCTGCGCACGCCGCCGGATACGGAAATGATCCCGGCAAGCGGACGGGGACATGCTGATAACGCCCTGGAACGCCGTGCGGAAGGCGCTCAGTCCTCGTATCCCAACTCTCACTCGGGCGGCGTTGGATTACTTGTCCCACTGCGACGTGAGCCCTCCCATCTCTGGAACCAGGTCAGTCCCTACGCAGCTTCAACATACGGCGCTACTGCAACGGCCAGCACGTCGATTCCCCACATCGACCCGGCGACGTCGTCTGGCCCGCTCTTCTTGAAGCGCGACCAATTCGCCCTCGCCAGCTTCCCCACCAGCAGTTGATCTGCCGGCAGGCGATGCATCGCCCAATAGGGAAACTGCCGCGAAGACACGCGACCTCGCGCCAGCTCAACGATGTCGGTGTGACTCGTCGACTGCATCACACGCTCGTAGACACTCGCAACGCCGTCTTCAGGCCCTTCGAAGTACTGCACGAAGCGATCACCGTCGTGCAGCAGGACACCTGTAACCCCGGCCATCCCGTTGAACCTGGCGGCGTCCGCAACGAGCGACTCCAAACGCTCCGCGGAAAGATCCGCGGCAACCTGACTTGCGTAGACAACAGCCCGAAGGGGCATGGATTCTGCCTTGAAGGATGTGCCGGCTCGGCACCTGCCCATACCCTAGCACCGGGAACAAGCCCGCACCGTCACTCGCATTCTTAACTCTTCAGAATTCGACCGAACCACCTCTGTGCCAGATGGCCCGCAAAACAGCATGATGGGCGCCCTACGGATTCAGGGATCTCGTTTATCTTCATGCGTGACATCGGACAGTTCTACGTAATCAGCGTCGAGGGAGTGACGCGGGCAGACGGCACCCTGCTGCAGGTCACCCGAATCGATTGCTCCTGCATCAAGTGTTCCTGGCAGTTCAGGGCCATTCCCAACCATGGCCTGGTCGATCTCGACGGTGCGGCGGCCCTCAGCTGCCCAACCTGCGGCAATCACCAATCAGTCAGCCGCGCACGGCTTGAAGAGCTCAACCGACGCAACGACGAATAGCCTGCACTTCAACCATCCATCAACGCGGCACCGACACGACCGATACCTGGTTGGCTCTATCGTTCGTCAACAGGCACCATCCCGGCATTCCCATGAGTCATACCGGCATTTTTCAGATCACCGATCTCACTTACACGGCTGGAGAGCAGGGTACGCTGGCCCGCGCACTGCAGATCGTCGCCACCTGCACCGCCTGTGGATCAACGAGCGTGTGGGATGAGCATGAGATGGAGCACGTTGCCGGTGGAACCGTGCTCTCGTGCCGTAGCTGTGGTGTCCGCCAGGCCATCAGCAACGCGCGCCTTTCTGGCTGCGCATCCGACATCCGCCATCCGCGACGCTGATTGACGCGCAGTTCGTACTGCGTAAGCGCCGGCAGGAGCAGTCGTTCACTCGGCTTTTACAACGCGTCGCCGCTTCAGGCCAGGAAGCCCCGGGCGCATCTACCTGCATCCAAGGGCCGCGCCAGCGCGTATGTAGGATGCCCGCGCCTTGCGGGCATCCCACAGAGGAACGCGCCGTGAAAGCTCTTCAGCGGATAGCCGCCACAGTAAGCTTCGCCGTACTCGTCTCAGCCACTTCAATGAGCTTCGCCGCCAGTACCGTGATGGTCGGCGGAGCGGAAATGTATCCCACCAGGACCATCGTCCAGAACGCCATCAACTCCAAGGACCACACGACCCTGGTCGCTGCGGTCAAGGCGGCGGGCCTGGTCGATACGCTCAATGGAGCCGGCCCCTTCACCGTTTTCGCGCCCACCAATGCAGCCTTCAGCAAGCTGCCCGCAGGTACGGTCGATACGCTGGTGAAGCCTGAAAACAAGGCACAACTGACCAAAATCCTGACCTACCACGTAGTGCCGGGCAACTACAGTTCCGCGCAGCTGATGGCCGATGCCACGAAGCACGGCGGCAAGGCCATGCTGAAGACCGTTGAAGGTGAATCCCTCACCGTCGCTCTGCATGACGGCAAGCTGTGGGTCATCGATGCCAAGGGTGGCAAGGCTGGAATCAGCATTGCTGATGTCGGCCAGTCCAACGGCGTGATCCACGTGATCGATACCGTGTTGATGCCGAAGTAATTGCATGCAGCAGGACGCCCACATGAGCGGCAGTCGCGTAGCGGCTGCCGCTGTCGCCCTCCTTGAACCAGAATCGCGGCTGCGGGGCAGATGACACGCCATCACATCGCTCCTGAAGCGCCCGACAGTCTTGATATCCCTCATGCATCAGAAGCAAACCCTGGAATCCGGGTGATTACCTGGACGTCGCAGATCTCGCATTCGGTTTGGTCCATGGGCTCCCAATGGTCGCTCGCCAACTCAAACAAGGCATCCGGCACGTCCATGGAAAACGTTGGGCCTTACTCCCGATTGCGCTGGCGGACGCGATCACGACGAACGTCACGTGGGGCATCCAGGAGATACACGGCCAGATCGTGGCCCGCCTCCCTGACCTGCGCGTAGAAGCTCTCGCGGCTGGCTCTCTCCACCAGGCCCAGCTCGAGTACAACGTCGCGACCCGTATCGAGCACTTCGCAGGCTGTGATCCATATCTGCGCCATGCAACGCGCCTTCCTTGCGGCATACCATTCCATCAGGTTGGCGGCGGGACGGTCCGGGCTGTACAGCCGTACGAACCACGCGTCCAGAATGAATCCTGCCGCCGTATGCAGACTTCGCAACTCGGCAACAAACGTGGATTTGCCCGCACCGACGGGCCCTTCGACCAGGTGAATCGTTGCCATAGTGGTTGAGCCATCCTTCATTGCATTCAGAGACAGACCGGCCATCAGAGACCAATCGCTGTTTCGGAGGTGATAGCAGAGGCGAGGGGTATGACCATGGACATCCGTGACACTGACGATCAGGCTCACCTGGACCGCTGGCAACCCCGCGCTCCTGCCCCACGTGAATTCTGCCCGCGGCACAAAAAAAGAGCACCTGGGCGGAACCCAAGTGCCATTCCTGCGGTGGCCCACCAGCAACCGCAATACACAATCAAGTTACTGATTTAATTGATTTTAATCAGATGTCACAACCACTTTGACTCGCAAATCGACTCACTACTGGGGCCCCTACCTCTAGGTCCTTGGCCGGAAGACATCCTGCAAGCCAGCCCGTGGGATGGGAGGACTGTCCTGGCGCGTGTAGCCAGGGGCAACCGCGCTTAACAAGAAGGGCCGTCAGAGCAACGCCCTGACGACCCATTGAGGGACATGGGTTCCAACCGCGCCGTTGGCGTATTTGCGCCCGTTGCTAAATCGCGGGCCGAAGCTGCATTCCAATGCTAGGCACAGGTGCCTGAGGGGGCGCATTGGTCCGTCCGGTGGACGCGTTGCTGGTGGCAAATGTTCTGGTCCGCTTGCCGGCTTGGAAGCGCAGATACAGGTCGACCTTGGTCAGGTAACGCATTGCTTCTTCCAAAAATGACCATTTCACATCATCCCTGCGGTTAACCATGCCGATGCCGCAACGCTCGTAATCCTCCTTGCACTTGTTGCAGTTGAAATACATCCCCTTGCCTTCGGTGACCTCGTTCTTCCAGTACTTGCCGAGGACATCTGCCAGGACGATATCTTTGGCTACCCGCTGGCCGTCGAAGAAGATGGCGACGTGGAAGTGATAGCCCTTCTCGAAGCCATACTCCATCTTCCACATGTACCCGGCGAGGTGCTTGCCGTACGGCCCCTTGCGGAGATACTTGAGAAGCTTATCGCGATGAGCCTTCGCCTCATCCAGAGTCATTACTTGACCCCGGAAACCCACACCTGGGCAATAGGTGGAGAAGTACTCGAAGTCCACCCTTAGCACCAGCAGCTTTGAGTAGCGACGCCGCAACCCGTCAAGCAAAGTCTCGCAGGCCGTTGAGTTCGACCTCTCGCTGCGCTTCATATCCTTCAGGTGCGTGCGCAGCTCCTTTCCTTTGCCACATGCACGAGCCTCTGCAATTGCAGCATTCAGCGCTGCAATGTCCTCAGGCCAAAGCCGCTGCCCAACTAGATGGATCTCACCAAAAACCTGCTTGAAAAGCGTAAAAAGCGGGCTGTGCCGATGCTGTGGGAACTGCTCGTCGATCATTTTCAGATCCGACTTCAGGCAAAGGACAAGCGCATCACCAATTCTCGTCCGCTCCACAAAATCGTTGCCTGCGCGCCTGTAGCAACGGAAGACTGGGCCCTTACTGCTGATGAGCTTGCCCATCATGTCAACAATCCGCTTCACTTCGAATACGGCGTCCAGCTGGTGAGTGATGTGCCTAGTTCCATCCTCTCCCCAGACGTACGCACGCTGGTGCATTAGACCACTAGCACTTTTCATAGTGACACCCGCTCTACTCAAATAGAACAACCCACATATAACAACATTCATTCCTACCACTATGCGCCAGCCGTTTGGCAGTTCCTCCCTGGGAAAGCGGCACTACTGGGGGTGAAATGGACGGGAGAGCTGGCCCCGTCCATGAAAACTTAGCGCTCGTCCGGCGCCCCCTCCCTTGCCTGCATCAGGCCGACCACGAAGCTCTCGATCTCGTGCTCAATGAACGCTACGGTAGAGCCGAGACGAACAGGTTTAGGGAATGCCGGCAAGTAGCTCGGCGAGCGCTTATTGAGGTATGCGTAAAGGGTTGACCTCGCGACGCCCAGCCGCGCCTGAACCTCGGCGAGGCGAAGCATTCGAATGTGGGGAAAGGCGCCGTTGTCCATTTCATTCTTGCCCGATGGGAGTGGAGCGAGCGTACGGATCTGTTGCCAGCGCCTGCCAGCCTCTGCATGTTCCACTCAGATCCGTGGTCGGTAAGTTACTGAAAAATAAGGAGTCGACTTGGAGGGGGGATGCAACTTTTTTTTGGGGGGGATCCAACTTTCTGGGTTGCGGGGCCCGTATCGGCGCCCCGCATAGCACTCATTCGATGGGGGACCGCACCAGCAGAGCAGTCAGAAAGACGACCGCGAATGCGGCCAAGTACTCGAGGGGGGAATTGGATCGTTCGATGAACACGATAGGCTCCTAGTCAGTAGGGAACCGGCATTGCGCCGGCATAGTAGAGAGGCTGCTACCCCTCCCTATCGTGTTATGGGTCTGAAATGCGGTTGATTGATCGCTGGGGTTACCGTGTAGCTCTTTCTATGGCACGGTGCTGCCAGGCACACAGGCTGGGATCGAGATGGATAGCCCGGAATCCAACGTCTCCCTACAGGACGAGATCAAAGCTCTTCGCCAGCAGCTGGCGGTCATCCGTTTCGACATTCGCGGGAAAGACTGGCTCACCGTTGACGAGGCGGCCCATTACTGCGGGGTGTCATCCCGTCAGTTCCGAAGGAACGCCCCTGATCTCGGCCTTGTGCCCAGAAACTTCATGGGCAAGCAGCTCTATGAGAAGAATGAGCTGTATAAGTCCATCCAAAACGCGAGCGACTGGACTACGCGCGGACATGTCGGCTCGAACACTCCAGCGATGGTGCCGAGTTCTGCTGGGGTGGCGGAGGCTCTTGCTCGCCTGAGGCGATACGACCAGCGAAGGGGGAAGGGGTAATGGTTCCGGCTGACAAGCTAATGACGCTCGCTCAGGCTGCGGAGCTTTGTGCCTGCCACCCTCGAACCCTTCGCAGGGCGATCAACGATGGACAGCTCACTGCGATGCGTCTGGGGCAAAGCGCGAAGTCTGATCGTATCCATGCTGCCGATCTAGAGGCTTGGTGGCAGCGATCTCGGTATATGCCCCCACCCACAACAGTCTTCCCGAAAACCTCTCCCACAGGCTCGCTCCTATCTGATGCTGATGAGCGACTCGAAAGACTGCTGGCGACGAACAGAACCAAAGCGGCCAAGAAGCCGCGACATAGGCGAATAGCTCAATAACAGAGGTCCGGACTGGCCCTGGCGGCAGGTTCCTTGGCCCTCATGCACCAGACTCGGGTGTCGCGACCTCCGCACAGAACCTGTCAATGTCTGCCTTCACCCAAACCGACCTAGCACCGATCTTGCGCGGGGCAGGGAAGGATCCCAGCGCCATCCGGCGGTAGATGGTCGCGCGACTCAAGCTCGTCCTGGCCATCACTACCTCAATGTTCTGGAGGTCCGCCTGCAGGTTCAATATTCTCGCTTGCTTCCCAGCCATAGCCTCCACCTGTTACAAGCCCATACGGCCAAATCCGAGTCTAGTCCCGGCTCTGAACACTCTTCGCCTTCATCCATGCCTTTGTCGGGCCTTTTACTCTGGGCTTGATCTCGGCTGGAACTCTGCGCGGATCGAGCGCTTCCTTGATCCGCGCCATCTCTAAGGCCCCGGCTTCAGCCAAGCGCCGGGCCTGCTGTTGTTCGCGAGTCGGCTGCAGGCCCAGCAATGGACCGCGCGGGACGACCTGCGTGGTATCCAGCAATCGGGCCACGGCCGCGCGCAGGCGCATCTCTGGGTAGAGCCTGGCCGCGCACCAGCGCTCGGCGTAGCGCTTGCCCTGGGCGATGCTGGCGGCCCGCACGTCCTTGGTATCCCACATCTTCCGAGCGTTCAGTCGGACGCGCACGCTGCCATCTTTGGCTGCCGAGACGTTGACGATCTGCCTGCCGTTCCACCACAGCACCCATGTGTCGCCCAACTGGACCCAGCCAGAGGGGATCGGGGCGGTGCGGAAGCCTTGGTAGCCGTGCGAAGGAAACATGATCGGAAGGATACGGCCGGCGGTCGCAGATCCTGCGAACGGGATCGCGACCTGACTGAACTGTTCGGAATAGTGCCGGCGCGGCGCAGGCGCCACAAGGGGCGAGCTGCCTGCGGGCACGGATCCAGATGAATTGGCATGCCAGCCCAACAGCCACCGTCGAATGATGCTCCAGTGACCAAGGGAAAACCCCGACCAGGTGTCGGGAATAATCCGATACCAAACCATCCTCCCTTGACAAAGAATCACAGTCAACGCAAGGAGAAGGCATGGAACTCGTACTCAGCTGCCCATACTGCTTCAGAGAATCACAGCTCGGGATTAGGGTCTGTCAAGGCTGCCGAGCGGAGGTCCACTATGGCGCCCCCAAGGAAGCTCGCCAGGCTGCGATGCTGGCCGCCATAATCTCTGGACTCTATCTAGCTGTTACCTTCAACGTCTACGTCGGCGCAGCAGCGTTCGCTATCGTCGTATTTGGCCTAGCGAAGCTCATCAAAGAAAAGTACAAGGATCGCGTCGTTTTCAAAAGAGTATTTAACACTCATCACTGAACGGCAATCTGTGCCTTTCGTGCGCCCGAGCAGCAAGCGGCCACCTGCCCGAATCGCTCTGCGAAGGAATTGTAAAGCCCTGCATCGTCGATTTGACGAAATCGTCAATTCGCATACATTGCGGGTTGTGATGTCGCTTAGGCCGCCTCTGCAAAGGGCTGAACCAACGTCACCAGCATTTCCATTGCCGTCACCGGCGGATACTCCCCGACCGTTCGCTGCACGAACGAGGTCCAGTCCGCCCGGATCAATTGCAGCAGTTCGTCGGGTGACACCGGCAAGACGCGCATCGGCCAATACGGTAGCCTGCGCTGCCCCACCCTCCCCCTGGCCAGTTCCATCAACTCGGCATGGCTTGAGGCGCCTGCAGCTCTGGAGAACGCAACATCCAGACCATCCGGCGGCCCTTCCATGTACGCCAGAAATCGCCTGCCGTCGTACAGGGTTACACCGCTGACACCCGCGCTTCTGTTGAATCGAGCCGCGTCCGCCATGATCGCGGCCAAATGCTCCGCATCGAGGTGGGGTGCGACCACACTTACGAAAACGACGGCCCTGTTGGGCATGGCACTCTCCGGGCTCCTCGGGGAGACCGAGCGTAGAGCCGACTCCGTAAGCAGCGCGTCGAGAAGGCCGGATCGACGTCACAATTTGGCTCTACACACCCTGGGCACGGCCGGCAGGGCTAGCCTCCAGCCATGTGCGGCTTAGCTGGTCAGCACCACTCTGGTTCAGATCAACCCTAGGTCCTTCACCACCGCCTGCCCCTTCTGCAGGAACCCGGCCAGCAGCCTGCCGCCAGCCACCTTTCTTCCCACCTGCTGATTGAGGTAGCTAGCCTGCAGGCGCGCATGGGCCAACAGATCCGTCTGGGCCATGCTCGGCGTCACAGCTTGGAGAGGCTCGCCTGGCGACGCCAACTGGCCGCCGATAGGCTGGACTCGGGTCGGATGCTGACTGTCGTTCTTGGCATACGCCGTAGCCATCATTCGACCGTTCTTCGGCGACCAGCCAGCCAGCACCAACTCAGTACCGAGCTGATCGAGCGGCAGGCCGGCCTCCGCCGCTGCCCTCTCATAGTTCGGCCATAGCTGGTCCACAACCAACCCCAGCTCAACCGATAGCTGCTCCATCGTGAAGTCCGCGCGGAAGCTTGCCTGCAGCGCCAGCTCGTAGATGCGAAGGAAGAACTGGGTGGAACCGCGAGTGGCCAGCACCAGATTGTGTTGAGGGATCAACAGCAGCTTGGCCCCCGCCGAATGCGCACCTGTTCGGGCGTCCTCCGCCAAGGTGTCCACTGCGACGACCAGATGATCAGGAGTGAGCAGAACGTTGAGGATGCTCATAGCGGACTCATCGACAGGTCCGCAGAATATCGCCTCCCCACTCATGCCTGTCGAGACCGGCCAACCGTCAGACCGTTTCGATGCCTTCCCATGACTCCTAATGCAAAGGAGCGAGATCAGGGGTGTAATAATCTTGGAAATCTGAGAGCTTCATTGCTTTCGCTATCTGTCCCAACAATGCAGTTTCGCTAGCTGCTTTTACCGGCCTTTGCCGGTCGTCGACGATATACAGAATGTCCAGCGCTGTTTCTACGTCTCGCTGCACCAGAATTGCCTTTCTCATGCGAGAGCTCGTAGCACGTGCATCGGCCGGAATAGCATCAACGAGATGACGCCCCCACTTAAACATGAAGTCTACATTCTCACCGTTCGACAAGCGCACGACGGGGTATCGCTCGATAGCCACGTCGGGCGCCTTTCCTCTCATAAGCCGTTCGACTTCCTCCGCCAGCGTCTGATCCGCGTCGCGAGCGTCAAAATGCTCCTCCTGCCAAGCAACAATTTTCGAGAAAAGCTGGATGATTGCTCGGCCGAGCGTCTGCCCATCATCATTGGGGATTGAGCCCACAATGCATCCTGCTTGATCAATGTCGAAACCAAAGCCCTTCGCAATCTGCGCTATACCACGCACGGATCGATTGTCATCCAGTCGGAAGCCCAGTCCACGGAGATGGAAAAGAGTCAGGCCGTCGTCCGTGAAATGTGTCATGCCTCGGGACTGAGTTAGATAGAAGTCCAATGGCGATCCGCCCGGCAACACAATAGGCGTGCTGACATATAGAGCATCATGCTGCTCAAGGTATTGGCAGCGCCAACCCAACATCCGCATTAGATCCTGGCAGTTGAGCATGTTCATGGATCGCTAAAGAGATCGCCGACAAAAGGAGGCTTTAGTGGGTACGCGTCGCTATCGTACACCCGCGCGTGTCTCTGAAATCGCTCGATCCATCCTCTAACAGAGCTTACATCCAAGCTCGATTTTACCCCTCTCGCTCGATGCGAGAGCCCAAATTCTCGCTCGTCACCGAGTTGGATATGACTTCCATAGATCTCCAAGCCTGGCTCGACATGAGAACGCCTATGGCTGGGCATGACCTCCAGGGCAAAGACGCGCAGCCGCCGCCCTCCATTTAGCTGCATCAGACTGTATTTTTGGTATGGGCCGTAGGATCGATATTGGACCTCACCCAAAAACTCCAGGCCCGGGATCACTATCCGACTACGGTCCAAGACTGCGGAACGAGCCGCAAGCGCGCCGGCATGGTCATCGCGAGCGTCCCAAACGATCTCCTCACCAACGTACTTTGCCCGTCCACAGATTTCGCGGCACTGCTGCATCCAGTCCATGACGCTCCTCAGTAAGGCCCAAACGATCCTCTAAGACGGTTGGAGGCCCCCTGTCGCCCCCCCCTACCCTGGTCAGATGCTAACTCTCTGAAGCCCGTTCTTCCAACGCCGCCGCCCCCGACTACCCGATCCGCCCGTGCCATGGACATACCACGGGATCAAGAAGCCGCTGCATTGCGTTCGTCATGCTTGGCAGATGCGGTCGCAATGCGGACGCATGGTGATGCTGATAGGCTGCCCCGGAACGCCAAGGATCCGGCCATGCTTAGACTGTCGCTCGTCGTCCTACCCACCCTCGCACTCCTTGGGGCCTGCGCCAAACCTCCAGAGACTTGGACGGCCTTCGTCTACCCTCCCGGGAGATCCTTGGCTGCTGAAGACGCCTCCAGGGCGATCTACGGCCACTACGAGTCATTCGAACAATGCCAAAGCGCCTCCATTAGCGCACTCAGGCAATCGGCCGCTGAAAACCCATCCGACGACCTCGGGAGCTATGAGTGCGGCGTTGGCTGCCGTTACGAGAAGGAGTGGGACATGTACGTCTGCAAGGAGACCCGGAAGTAAGGCTAGTGCAGTGGGAAAATGTCCTGGATCGAATGGAACATATCCACCCCGGCGATCCACCGTCCATTGCTGAAGTAGCTGACCAACCCGCATTGGCAGTTGCCACCGCTCAGGACGGGGCATCGCCCGTCATGTAGGTCGTACGCCCTCCAAGGCGCGCCAATTGCAGCGGTAGCCACTTGCATCCGGCCTTCGAAATCCTCAGGCAGGCATTGTCGTTCGGCAGCGAAGACTTCGTAGGTCACACCGTCCCAGGACTCGACAGCTCCATCTACTTCTACAGTAGAAATCGAGGTCCGATCCTCAACCATGACTGCCGTCCTCCTCGGATGGTGCAGGGGAGACAAAGTGGACCGTGATCCCTTGGACGGGTGCCGAGTCAGGGTCTACGCCAACCGATTGGACCGGCTTGCCATAGCCACGATCCAGCAATGCCTCGCTGGCCGCCTTGGCGAGAGCAGCGTTATCGCCCCGCATGATGGTCACCAGCTTCTCAATGGCCTCTTGGCCGTACTCTCGCGCCAACTGCCGAACCTCGAAATCTACCTTGGGCCGGCCACTCGGGTTGCCCGACTGCCCTGGCTTAAATGCCATAGCTTTCACCTATTGTTTTCAGTTGTTACCAGTGCAAGTCCGTGCCTACGGAATGCCCTGTCCGCAGCGCCCAGACCCACCTCCGCCACGTGTCGCCGTAGGAAGCTCGCGGCGACCTCGGTAACGTCCAAGCCGCCAAGGTAGACACGCTGACCTGTGTTAGCTCGAAGCATCACTGCAGCGATGCCCTTCACTGCTGAGGGCGATAAGGAAGGAGTCATGGCTCGTCTCCTAAGCCTTCTTGGTCGTGATGAACCCGCGCTTGTAGTCCACGGGGTTACTGCCTGCGAATCGGCCGCCTACGATGCCTGGCATGCCGCCTCCAGTTGCTTGGCCGCTACCACCGCCTGAGCCGCCCCCAATGAAGCCGCCCACGTTGTTGCCCAGACCAAGGTTCGACCCGGTCGGAGCCGCTACCTGCTGGCCCCATACGCTCTGTGGGTTCCACTGGCCGATGCTTGCCATCCCATTGCCAAACTGGGTGTTGCCGAAGCTGCCCATAGAGCCAGCTCCTCCCGTGTAGCCGTACCAGCTGCCGCCAGGACGCTGGGCGCCTAGGCCCAGGTTCTGTGCTGTCATCTGCGAAGGCGTGGGCGCAGTGAATGCTCGGCTCGACGCGGGAGCACCCGGGATATCAACCTGCTCCATGACTGGGCCACCGATACCGTAGTCAGCCCCTCGGTTCACCCAGCCGGATAGACCCCGATCCACAAGCAACCCGGTGCCAGGGACAAACATGTTTGCGAGGAACTTGATGCCGGTGGCTATGGCGGCTCGCCCGCCGTTGCCCATGTAGTTTCCGCGAGCGTCAAAGACATTCCCTGGTACCGCCCCGTTAACAACGCGATTGCGCGCCCCCGCGAAGAAGGCTGGAACTCTAGAACCTGCCATTACTTACCCCTTGGGCACCTGCCGTGCCCATTCATTTTCTTAAGTGTTTGAGTAGCGGGGCCAGGTGTATCCTGACCCCACACCTCTCCGATGGACGGGAAATGGACGCTTGGAAAAAGACGAGCTATCCCCTGCCGCAGCCGCTGGAAAGCAACCGCGTTTCTGACGGACGGAAGGGCGGCCTGTACGGCCTTGCCTTTGCCGGCTTGCTGATCGCAGTCCCCGTTCTACTGGCGTGCTTGGTAGTGCTCGCCTTTACGGGCTTCGCTGTGGCCTCGTAGCCTCAAGCCGATCTGCAAACGCATCCAGATCCGGGTTGTCTTCCCGCTCTGCAATTTCCCGCAGCAAACGCGCTTGCGGTATCAGCTCACCAATTGGCTTCTCGCCGTTCTGCGCAACCCAGCGCACGAAGCCCGGGCTGGTCATAAGGCGGGCCAATCCATTCAAGCCACCCGCCAGCGCCATCGAGCCAGAGACAATCCCTGCGGCCAGCAGCGGGCTACCCGCCACCAATGCGCTACCGGCGCTGCTGGCAGTACCTGCCGACTGAGTTATCAGGGAGATCAGCCGAGCGGATCCCGAGGGATTGCGGAACACCGAGCTTCCCTGCCGAATTCGATCCGTCATCCTGGCGATCCTGTCCATGTCCTGCCGGAAGCCTAGGCCATGCCGGTCAAACAACACCCGCTTTGCCTCAGTGCTCATGTTCGCCCAGTTGGTGAGGAACGTCTCCATACTGAAGACGTCGCTGTCCGCATTCTGCTGACTGCCAGTGGCCCGGCCCATGCGGCGGATGAAGGACGCCGATACTTCACGCTGGGCGTCCTTGGGCAACGACTGCATCACCGCTCGCAACGTGGTCGCACCCTCTCGGGTGTTGCCAAACGCCGCCCTGTAAACAGCCTCCGGTCCGCCGCTCTTATCCACCACATGCGCCACGGTGTCGATTCGATTGCTACGCGCCGCGTAGTAGGCGTTTGCCCGACTCCAAGCCTGCCGCGCTTCGGGTGTCGTGGCGGCGGCCTCCATATCCTTCGTAAGTGCCCCATAGAGCGTTTTCCACTTGTCCCGGGGAACGCTGTCAGCCAAGGAGTAGTTATCGAGCTCCCGCCCAACCAGCGTGCGAAGCTTGGTAAGCGCCTGATACGGCAGTTGGTTGTCGGCCATTCCAGATACGGCGGTCACCACCTGCTCGTCGATCTGCTGAGGCGTCAGAACGGGAAGCGAGCCACGCATCCCCAGTGACTGAAGGCGCGCGTTCTCCGCAGCTGTCCGCTGCGCCTGCCCCTCAAGCTGCTGTTTCAGCTGCTCTGCTTGGCGCTGTACATCCGGACGCTGCAGTGCTGCCTCCATTCCGCCGACATCCTCGTCCAATGCACCGCCGATTCCTCGAATGCGAGCGTTCTGGAATAGGCGCGCAACGTTGGGGGCTCCTTCAATGGAGGCGTTCAGATCGGCAAGCGCCCTTTGCGTGTTCTCCACAGGCACCCGTGCATCCGGTGCAATTTGCTTCGAGACTCGAACGTAAAGCTCCTCCGCCCTTTTGGCCGTCTTGGGGACGAAGGCGGCAGCGCTCTTCCCCTCAATTCCTTCTAGGATGGTACGTCCTGCTTGCTCTGGACTCATGGCTCGGCCACGTGGAGAGAGTTCCGCCGCGTACTGACCAATCGCCGCGTTGGCGCTATCCGCCTGGTTGCGCGCAAGACGCGCAATCGGACCTGAGCCGCCAGCAACGTTGCCCAACATGGTTTCTGTAGCCTGGGCAAACCTCCCGCCCGTTGCCTGGCCCACACTCGGTGAAGTCCCTGCTGCCGCGAAATCGGAAATCGCCCGCTCCACGTCCTGCGCGGTCACGCGCTCACCCGAAGCATTGCGGCCTCTCAGTGCTCCACGGGTAGCATCTGCGACGGCCTGAGGAACAAAGCCGCTACGCATGCCAGGAAGCGCCGAAGCGACGCCTGGGGCGAAGCCACCAGCCAGCCCAGCGGCTACCTGTGCACCAGTACCACCACCCGCCTCACGAACGGCTGAGCTTGCACCTGTGCCTGCCACTGTGGCAGCGGTCTGCAGGACAGGATTTGCGGCAAAGAACTCGCCGGCAGTCTGGGCAAGCCCTCTGCCACCGCTAGCCGCAGAGCCTGCGCCCAAGGTGAGTGCGGTACCGGTCAGCCCTTCGCCAATGTCTGAAACAATGCGCTGCGCCTTCGTCTGGGGCCGCTGCATGCCCAACTCATCCGCAATCTGCTCGCCGACCTGGCGATACGGGGCAGTCGGAACGAAGCTGTCCCGCCCCGTAGCGATGTCCTCTTCCGTAGGTTCGTGCAGGCGGCGCCGAATCGGATCCACGACATAGTGATTGAAAGCGTCACCGCCAACGGCACCGAGAAGTCCGCCCGCGCCTTGAAGGACTTGGCGCCCGCCGTACTGGCCTAGCCACCGACCTAGGGCGTTGCCTGGTAACTCGGCGGTGCTATCCCAGCTGGACGCTACCTCGCTGAAATCGGGTTTGGCGGCCTGTACGGCAGGGAGCGTCACGATCTCATCGGGCTGGTCGAACTGGTCAAAGACGTTCTGCCCGGTCGAAGAAGCACCCGATGGGGCATCAAACTGATCAAATGGATTTCTTTCCATTGGCTACCTCAGGTATTCGTCTGCGCTAACGCCATACTTCTGTTCGAAGGCAGCACGCATGCTGGGGTTCTTCCTAAGGAAGTCCACCGCCGCTGCGGGAACTGCGGATGCCCCGCGTGGTGCCGCACCGTTGGTTGCAGTGGCCCTACCCACCACACGTTCCGGCGCGTAGTTGTACTCCCGTGCCAGCCCTGAGTACTGCTCTCTGTAGGCGTCGATCTGCGACTTTGCCTGGTCGTGCAGCCCCTTGGCGGAGTTAACAAAGCCAGTTCGCTGCTCTGGGTTCAGTCGTTGACCATCTCGGAGCCTGTTGTACTCGTTGCGGATGCGGTCCGGAACGCCAGCAGCGTTCTGAGCATTCGCGAACTCGCCCTCACGAACCACCGAAGTGGGATCAAGCATGCGCATGTAAGAAAAGATCAACGCAAGATCGTTCTGTGCAGATGGATTCCTCGCAGCCTGAGCGATCTGCTCGTAAGAGTTGACCACTGTCTGGGGGACCTTGGTCTGGGCGATGAACTCTTTCCGCAGCGCCTGCTCCGCCTGAGCCAGATCCCCTGGGGCAGGATTGTTCTTTCGGTCTGCGGGGCCGCCAGGGATAGCTTCTAGCTGTGAGCCATCGGCACTAAAGCGGTAGCCAGACGGAGCTTGGCGCTCCACCTGACGAGCCGAACGATCGGGTCTGAAGCCAATTTCCAGACCCGCAGTTCCCGGCTGCCTCGCCTGGCCTGCTTGCGCAAGCACCTTAGGGACATAGGCACGCGTCTCTGCAGGGGCGGATGCGAGCATGGCATCTACATTGCCGCCTGCGGTGCGCAGGGCGTTGTCGACGTTGCCCGGACCCCAGTTGTACGCAGCCAAAGCAGCACGCGGGTCTGCATACTGGCGAAGCATGGCCTGCAGGTAATCCTTTCCGACACGCTCCTGCTCTGCCGGTGACTGATCGCGGGCCGGAACAACGCCATAGCCCGGATCGCGCAGCGTGCCAGGCATAGTCTGCATGGTGCCTACCGCACCCTTGCTCGATACGGCAGCCGGATTGCCGCCCGACTCAACCTGCATCACTGCCTGTTCCAAACCCGGAATGAGGTCAGAACCCAGCAGCCCCGCGCTGGGCATCTGCAGCTGCGCTGCGTCAGGCGACAGAAGACCGGCACTCGGCAACTGCGGCGCAGCGGCTCCAGAGCCAAGTAGGCCTCCGCTGATGATGTTGCCTTGGAGATCCCGGTATTCCTGGGTATCGGTGTTGCGAATGACATCCAGCAGCCCCTCTTTCCCCGTCCTGGGATCGCGGTAGCCAATCTGGCCCGGCTCCCATTTCGCCTTCGGACTCACCTTCTGCCGGAACTCCTGGGCGCCTACGGGGTCGACACTTGCCCACTGACTCCATGAGCCCTCATTGAGCGATCCGTCTTGGTTCAGCACGCCTCGCTGAGCCTCTTCAATAGCCGCGTTCCGCTGCATGCCTTGGCGAGTCCGAGCGAGGATTTCGTCCTTGTAGCGGGCGTTCTCGGCATCGCTCACGCCTTGATTGACTGAGAGAAGTCCACCTTGGATGCCATTTGCCAATGCGGCGCCAAAGTTGCCTCCGGTCGGCCGGAGCATGGCAAGTCCAGCGGATAGCAGGCTCTGGCGAGCAACCGCGCCTTGGTCCTTCTCGGACAGACCCTGCCATCTCGGCGTGACCCTGCCGAAGAAATTGTGAATGTAGGAGTTCATTTGCTTCCTGTGCTTCTAGGGCGTCTCATGCGCCGGATGGGAGTGGGCGGCGCCACCACTCGATGACGCCGCCCAGGAGCCCGCCCTTGGGTAGTAGAGCCCCTACTACTTATGGCGTTTGGCAGGTGTAAATCGCTCCCGGGCAAATGCGCCCGGGACAAAGAACCCAGAGGAAAGGGCTGGGTTTACTGGCTACCCATTCGCCGTCATGTTCAAGATCCTCCCCACCCCCACATCCCATCCTGTACTCTCGCCGAGCTCCTCCAGCAGGGCATAGCTGGCCCGCTCGAGCCAGTCCCAGAGAATGGATTCGACGGTCGACACTTGCTTCCGATAGGTAGCCTCTCGAACTCCGAAACTGCGCGCGCCGTCCTTGTAGCTACGCCCGACGCCGAGAAGCTTGGCCGCCGCCGCCCTTGCCACTTCAGCTGTATGCCCCATCACGGTCAGATAGAGCTCGACCTTGGGCCAAAGCTCCATCCTCTGTGCTGCATAGACCATCAGCCATGCCTCAAGCGGGCCATCAAGTGACGCGTCGGACAATGCCAGCAGCACTGGCCGCACCGGCCTCACAGTCGGGATGACCAACGCTCCTGCAAAACTGTGGTTCTCCCAGCGCCGTACGCGTCGGACACGCGTAGCGCACGCGTCCGCACGCATGTTCGCTACTTGGTCGAAGTCCTCGGCTGCTTGCCGGTCCTCAGCCTTAAAGGTCCGTAGAGCAGCTGCTCTTGCCCGTGTACCTTTGGGCAGGTATCCGCGAGCGCCCTGAACTACGCGCCCCCTGGTGTGGATGGCTAGCCCCGCTGGATCAAGTGAGCCGTCTTCATCTGGAAGAACCTCCACCCAAGTCGCCTGTGCAGGCAGTGACATGCATGGCCCGCAACCGAAAGCAGCGGCAAGGGCCTTGGAAGCTCGATCCACATTAGTCGACCCCTCCACCCACGGCTTCGACAGCCCTGGAATTTCCGGGGCCTGTACCTGCTTTGGGCTGGCTTTGAACTGTGCTCGACCGTTCAAGGGGCGCCCTCCCTAGAGCAAGGCTTCAGAAGCACTGGAAGCGATGAAGAGCGCGCTCCGCTTGGTATATATCTAGAAGGGTGTACACATAGCGACCTCGAAGGGGTGTGGATAACCGCTTGACTGGCCCACATAGCGACCTCATAGGTCTGTATGTGGGCTAACTCTCTCCGCAGTTGGCCCACATAGCGACCTAATTGGCCCACATAGCGACTAGCCATCGCGCGGTGTCCTCCACAAATTGGGCGCAACGGTCGTAGCTGGCTCGAGGTGCTTGGGAGACTCATCGACCGGGTAGTAGGTCAGAGCGAAAAGGCTGCACATGTTCTTGCCTCCCTTTCTCGTCTCGATGATCCAGCCCGCAACGAGAAGCTCGAGCTTCGCCGCTTGAACTGTCGCCTTGCTTCTCCACCCCCTCAGGGAGAGCATCGACCACGGAATACTCAAATCGCCGTTCTTGCCTGGTCGGTACTGGCGGGCCAGCTCCAGCAAAAGCTTGACGGCATTCCCGGACAGGCGACCGAACTCCTCCGAATCCGAGATTCGGTGCTCAATCCGTAGAAATGGCGGCGTCTGACTTCGTCCAGTTAGCTTCTGGCGAAGCTTCTTGCTTGCTGGTTTGGGGGCCCGCCCAAATGATTGCCCCACCACGGACCGCATATCGCGATCCTCACTTGTGCTGTGCATACACCCCCCAAGGGCATAGGTATGAAGCCGATTAGGGCTTCTTGCGACGTGCCTTCGCGGCCCGCTTCCCGGGGAGGTGCGCCCAGGTCTGTCCGCTACGAACTTGGTTCACCGTGCGAAGGGATATCCCGAGTCGCTTGACCCAGACCTTTGCCGGAATGCTCCCCGCGCTATCGCGGATTGCGCTTGCCTGGTCGGGCGTCAATTTGCAGTACGGTGATCTGCAGCCATACAACGCCAAGTTCTTCCTTGCCTGCCTGGCGCGGTTCTCTTGGGGGGTTACCAAATCCAGGTTGGGCAGCGCGTTGTTACCTGCGTTGGAGTCGAGATGATCAATCTGCATGCCCTCGGGAATAGGTCCGTGAGCGGCTTCCCATACCAATCGGTGTGCGTACCAAGTGACGCGTGTATGGGCCGCCGTTTGGCGCCGTATCACCCTGACGTAGGTGTCCGAAGTCTGGATCCCTACCTCTGATCCATCCCGGTCAAAGATCCGTCCGGTAGAAAGACTGACAAGGAGGCCAGACGACGCGTGTGGAACAAGCTGACCAATAGTCTGCTCCGTCATAGCTGCCCCTCCTCCTGGTCCCCTGGGTCAATCCCCTGTCCCTTTGAGGCGTTCAACGCCTGCCAGGCCCGCTGGACCTCTTGCGGAACGTAGTACTCGATCACCTTGTACGGTCCGTGGTTGTCCTCGTGCATGGCGGGGTAAGCCTCAATGAGCCCACGCTCTACCAATTCCCTGACGGCGCGCCGCGTAGGGGCTGGGCGAGCGCAGCCAGCGGTCCACCCGGCGGCATCCAGAAGACCCGACTGCTCCCGGTTAAGACAGGAAAAATTGAACCCGTTCACGCTGCGACCCCCGTAGAGGCCGCAGCGAGGCGTGCGGGTAGTGTGTAAAGACTATCGAGGTAGACGAATCGACGCGTGCCGATGCTGACCGTCTCAAGAAGACCGGCCTTTGCCAGCTCATATGCCTTGGAGCGACCGATTCCTACCTTCGCGCATTCCGGGATGAAGGGCCGGAAGTCCCGATGTCCATACGTATCCATTGACTGCACCGTGTGGCCGCTGTGCGCGGCGGGTGAGTCGAAATTTATGGATGCGGGACCTAAGGGAACATGCCGTCAAATCTGCAATTTAAGAATTTGGCTCAGCTGAATCAGAATCAGGAATTCCGATTCTGATTCAGTGTCGTCGGCCTACGCCCTCTTCGAGACTGGAGCCAGCTTGGAGATAGCGGCCTCGTCCAAGTCCTCAGTGCTAAAGAAAACCGAGGTTAGCGCGAGCACCAGCGCTCTGTGCGGCGTACCAAACTCCCTCATGAATTTGCTAGTCACTCGCCGGATAAAGCGCAGCCTCCTTACGTTAGAGTCATTCGGCCTCTTTACCTCTGTCTCTAATTCGGCCAGGCGAAGCGCGCCATTGTGGATCGCGTCAAAGACGAGTCCTAGGTCCATCCTGATCCCGTGATAGATAGAGAACCGAATTCGGTTGAACGCGTCCTCTCTTTCATCTTCGTCAAGATCTTCGAAATCACTAGGATGGGCAGCTTGGTAGTTGATCGCGCTGTTGAGCGCAGCGAGATCCAGATCGGGCTGAAAGGGCCAATTCAGGCCACTTTTCTCGTCATAGAACGGTATGAGCAGCTCCCGGAGAGCCTCACAGTGGGCGACCATCCTTTTTGAGGCTTCCTGCCGCTGTTTGGATGTCATCTTTTCGAATGGCTCCAGTTCTGCGAGACCGTGCATCACTACACCGCCAACCCAGTCCTCCAGCGTCCCCGCCCAAATCCCGGGCCTCCGATCTTTTCCCTTCAGGGAATCCAGGCACAGCGCATACTCTGCAGATGCCGTCAGCTTCCGCCAAGCGGCTTCCGCCTCCTGACTCATGAAATATCGGGTCGTACTCATACGCTGCTCCGATGTGGTCTCAAGCCTGGGGCTTCCCGAGCTTCCGACATCCTACCTAGGGCCACTCAGGTGGGCGATAGTGTCGTTCACTAGATCGCGGGCCGCGCGTCTCGCCTGGGCCATTGATCTGAGCTCAGGGCGGTCGGCAGGTGGATTACGCAGCAGGTCTTCTGCAAGCCTCTCGAGACTCCGCCTTGCCTTTTCCCGCGCCCGCTTGGCAGTCTCCCGCTGTGCGCGCTTGAAGCGTCTATCCGCTGCCGCATCGCGCCGACGCTGCCGCTGTCGTCCCGCTATCAGCGCGACCTCAGGAAAGCCAAGAGGAAGCATTTCGTCAGTGTCGTCGTAAGCACTCGCATACCAGTGAATGCCTCGTCGCAGATTGTACGAAGCCTCTTCGAATAGGTGGCAACCCGCGCTAGGTCCCATCGGGTCCTCGACGGGCCGCCAACCGATCTCCTGTGCACGAGTGAGAAGCTGGTCGGCGCCCACCATTTCCGTCACGACTGCGCCTGTGTTGTCGTAGTGGCACAGGCAGAACCTGTCTCGACGGTGCACGGCCAGCCAGTCCATGCAAACGAGTTGATGAGAGATGAGCAAGCGGGGAGCCACCCCCATTGCCAAGAGTTCGTCAATCGGGTCACGGGCCTGAATGGCCGGCTCACCCGTGACGGGATCTTTATCCGTGCTCCCGGAGGCAGCACTTATACTCACGCTATCCATGATCGACTCTCCAATAGTCGGTTGTGGTAGGCCGAGCCAGGGGTTGCCGCCCCTTCCTCGGCCGCTTTGTTTATGCGGTTCTACTGCCTTGCTGGCCCTCCTTAAGGCCCCTCTAAGGTTTAGGCGCGCTTGGCCTTGAAGGCCAGCACGTTAGGTTCTGAAACGCGCAGCTGGTCGAGATAGTCAGACCAAGCCTGCATCATCTTCCGGCGTTCCGGCAGGTGGGTTGCCCGGTTGTAGGCCCGCCCAAGCGGATCCTTTACGGCATGCGCTAACTGATGCTCGATGTAGTCCGGGCGATAGCCAAGCACTTCATCCAGCACCGTTCTTGCCATCGCTCGGAAGCCATGGCCCACCATCGTGTCTGAGTCGAATCCAAGGTTTCGCAGCGCCGCGTTCAGCGTGTTCTCGCTCATAGGTTTTTGGGCACTACGGACACCCGGAAACACGAACTCGCTGCGTTTGGTGTAGGGATACAGGTCCCTCAGCACTTCCACGGCTTGGCTCGAGAGAGGAACGATGTGCGGAGTCTTGGTCTTGCTGGTGACGTAGCGCCACTCTGCCGCTTCAAGGTCGATGTCGGCCCACTTCGCCTGCCTCAGCTCCCCGGGACGGACAAATAGCATTGGGGCTAGCTTTAGCGCGGCCTGTGTGACCAGTGCCCCCTGGTAGCCCCACAGTGCACGCAGAAGGCCACCTATAACGGCAGGGTCGGTCATGCTGGCAAAGTGCTTGGTCTGAGGCTGCTCAAGCGCTCCTGTGAGGTCCTGAGCGGGATTCCGATCAGCACGACCCGTAGCGATGGCGTAGCGGAAGATTCGACCAGCGTGAGCCCTAGCCCGATGGGCAGTCTCGACTACGCCTCGCTGTTCCAGCTTCCTAAGCGCAGCCAGCAGAACCGGCGCAGTGATGTCCCCAACAGGCAGATCCGCCAACCCAGCCAGATCCTTCTCGATCAGCCGACGCTCGCGCACAACGGATCCAGGGGAAAGGCCCTCCTTCGTTCGCTTGGCGAGCAACTCCAACCCGATGGCTCCGAAGGTGTTTGCGGCGCGCTCTCCTTGCACTGCCTTCTCGACCCTTGCCACCTGAGCGGGATTGGCTCCGCCACGCAGCAGCGCACGTAGACGGTCACGTTCGACGCGAGCAGCCTGCAGCGACATTGAGGGGTACTCATCGAGGGTGACGATGCTGGCCCTACCGGCGTACCTATAGCGGTACCGCCAAGCCTTCGACCCTGTTGGACGCACCTCAATGCATAGCCCATTCGAGTCAGCGATACGGTAGGCCGCTGCCTTGGGCTTCAGTGTGCGAACTTTGGTGTCGGTGAGCATGTGAGTCATCCGCCAGTGAGTCAGGGTCGGGAATTACCTACCCTCGACTCACAGCCTGACTCACTTTTTTTGCGGATGCAAGTGGATGCCGACGGATGCCGATGGACGGCTAAGTACCGTAAAAACAGGCTATGCCGGGTGCATCTGGACGCCTCTGGACTTCGCTGGACGTCAATGTGGTGGGCCCATCAGGATTCGAACCTGAAACCAAGGGATTATGAGTCCCCTGCTCTAACCGTTGAGCTATAGGCCCGGCGCAGCCTCACAGTGTAGTGAGGCCTGCAAAGGGTTTCCACTGCGCGCCACTACTGCCCCAGGCGCTGCATCAACCGATCCAACGGCGCACGGTTGTGGTACTCACCGCGCAGGCGGCGCTCGCGCTCGCCACACTGTCCGTTGTCAGCCACCACCAGGTCGGCGCCGCGCAGCAGTACACGTGTTGTGCAGTCACCCTGGCGCAGATGCAGCACGTCTTCGTCCTCCTCCGGTGCAGCGCGGCCCAGGAACCGCGGTGCCGCCCCCTCGCCGCCCTCCTGCGTGCTCAGCTCGAATGCGTCCCCCTTGGCTGCGATGTCGATGGCATTTCCGTCACTGCGTTCCCAATGGGCGACCCAGCTGGTCAGGCTGGTCTCGTAGTAGTTGCTCGTTTTCATCACGCGCGACTCCGGCGCCCAGCCCACCACTTCCTTGCTCGGCGGACGTGCTTTCACGCAGTAGTAGCTGTTCCAGCGGTCACCGATCACCAGGCCGGTACCCGGTTCCATCTCCTCGCCACTGCGGCAACCCTCCCGCTCCTCGTCCAGGCAGCCTTCTGCCTCGCCCAGCAGCAGCACCTGCCCGGCGTCGACCACGCGGCCCACGGCATAGTCGAACTGGCTGCTGAAGAAACTCTCGGCATTGCATGGCGGTGGTTGCGGAGTATCCGCCCAGGCAATCAGCGGTGAAAGCGAGAGCAGCAGGATCGGTAGTTTCATCGGCATTCCATTGACCAGTACAAAAACAGGACACGCATCCTATCCCGTCGCACGCAACGCGGACGTCCGCAGGCAAAAAAAAAACAGACCCCGCTTGCGCGGGGTCTGTCGGGTGCTTCATATGCAGCGGATACCCGTCAATCGATATCCAGGAAGCTGCGCAGCTGCTCCGAGCGGCTCGGGTGACGCAGCTTGCGCAGGGCCTTCGCTTCGATCTGGCGGATGCGCTCACGGGTCACGTCGAACTGCTTGCCGACCTCTTCCAGCGTGTGGTCGGTGTTCATGTCGATGCCGAAGCGCATGCGCAGCACCTTGGCTTCCCTCGGGGTGAGGCCGGCCAGCACGTCGCGCACGGTTTCAGACAAGTTGATGTTGGTGGTGTTCTCGATCGGGGACTCCACGTTGGTGTCCTCGATGAAGTCGCCCAGATGGGAATCCTCGTCGTCGCCGATCGGGGTTTCCATCGAGATCGGCTCCTTGGCGATCTTCATCACCTTGCGGATCTTGTCTTCCGGCATGTCCATTTCCTTGGCCAGTTCCTCCGGCGTAGCCTCGCGGCCGTACTGCTGGAGCATCTGGCGGGAAATGCGGTTCAACTTGTTGATCGTCTCGATCATGTGCACCGGAATACGGATGGTGCGTGCCTGGTCGGCAATCGAGCGGGTGATCGCCTGGCGGATCCACCAGGTGGCGTAGGTCGAGAACTTGTAACCGCGGCGGTACTCGAACTTGTCCACGGCCTTCATCAGGCCGATGTTGCCTTCCTGGATCAGGTCGAGGAACTGCAGGCCGCGATTGGTGTACTTCTTGGCGATCGAGATCACCAGGCGCAGGTTGGCCTCGACCATTTCCTTCTTGGCCTTGCGCGCCTTGGCTTCACCGTAGGCCATGGCACGGCTGATTTCCTTCAGCTCTTCCAGGTCCAGCTGGGTCAGCTTCTCGATGTCGATCGTCGCCTGCTGTTCGGCGATGATCTGGTCCTTCACTTCGCGCAGGGCCGACGACCACTTCTGCTTGCGCTTCAGTGCGTCTTCCACCCACTCCAGGTTGGTCTGGTTGCCTTCCCAGGAACGGATGAAGTCCTTGCGCGGCATGCGGGCGGTGACGGTCGCCAGGTTCAGCACGCGGCGCTCATGGGCCTTGATCGACGCCATGGTGTCGCGCAGCTGCTTGGTCAGCACATCGGTCAGCGGCAGCGGCAGCTTCAGGGTGACGAATACCGCCGACATCTCTTCGCGCAGGCGCGGCAGGTTCTTCTTGTCGCCCTTGGTCGCCGCCTTCTTGAAGGCATTGAAGGCATCGCTCAGCGCCTGCATGCGCGCAGCGACTTCCTCCGGGTCCGGACCGGTCGGTGCGGCTTCTTCCTCGCCACCCTCGACATCATCGTCCTCGTCCTCGTCGCCGTCGGCGTCGGCATCGTCGCTGTCATCAGTGGCAGCTGCGGCCGGCGCAGGCACTTCGTCGGCCAGGTCGTTGAAGCCGACGATCACTTCGGCCAGGCGCTTCTTGCCTTCCTTGTGGGCTTCGTAGTCGGTCAGCAGCGACTCGACCGAGACCGGGAACTGGCCCAGGGCGGCCTGGACCTGCGAAAGGCCTTCCTCGATGCGCTTGGCGATGGCGATTTCGCCTTCGCGGGTCAGCAGCTCGACGGTGCCCATTTCGCGCATGTACATGCGCACCGGGTCGGTGGTACGGCCACCTTCGGTGTCGAGCGCGCTCAGCGCGGCGGCGGCTTCTTCGGCCGCGGTGTCATCGACTTCGCGGTTACCGGTGTTGCCGTCGTTGAGAAGCAGGGTTTCCACATCCGGCGCAACTTCATGGACATCAATGCCCATGCCGTTGATCATGCCGATGATGTCTTCGATCTGTTCCGGGTCGACCATGTCGTCCGGCAGATGGTCATTGACTTCGGCGTAGGTCAGGTAGCCCTGTTCCAGGCCCTTGCTGATCAGTTGCTTGATTTCGGATTGGGCAGGACGTTCGTTGGCCATGTAGTGCTCGCGCCACCGGCTAGGGAGAAATAGGGAACGTAGCATTATACCAGCCCGGGGCCCCGCCTGCCGGGCGGTGGTCCCGCAGGCTCAGGGCCTGAGAAGGAAGGTCACGGGACCGTCATTGACCAGGCTGACGACCATATGGGCACCAAACCGGCCCGTTTCCACCCCTGGCGCGTGATTTTCACGGCAGATGTCGACAAATCGATTGAACCCGCGTTCAGCCTCGTCCGGCGGCGCCGCGCTGGTGAAACTCGGCCGCATGCCCGAACGGGTGTCGGCGGCCAGGGTGAACTGGCTGACCAGCAGCAGGCCGCCGCCGGTGTCGCGCAGCGACCGGTTCATCTTCCCGGCCTCGTCGGCGAACACCCGGTAGCCCAGCAGGCGCTCGGCCATGCGTTGCAGCTGGGCCTCGGTGTCGCCCGGCTCCATGCCGACCAGGGCCAGCAGGCCGGGGCCGATCTGCCCCACCACCTCCTCGTCGACATGGACGGCAGCCTGGCTGACACGCTGGATCAGGACGAGCATCGTGGGCTTCCAATGAACGGGGCCGGCCACGATAGCAGCGCCCTTGGCTAAACTGGCGCCGATGAATCCGCAACGCAAAGCCCGGCTGGTCTACCGCGCCACCACCCTGTTCGCCCGCCTGCCCTGGCCCCTGCTGCGGGGGTTCGCGCACGCCCTGGCGTGGACGTGGGTCCGTCTCAATGCCCGCGAGAGCCGCGTCACCCGGCGCAATCTGGAACTGGCCTACCCGGAACTGGACGGTCCGGCGCGCGACCGCCTGCACCGCGAACTGCTGCGCTCCACCGCGCTGCAGGCCATCGAGACCCTGCGCCTGTGGAGCCAGAGGCCGGCCGACAACCTGCGCCTGCACCTGAAGCAGCGCCACGGCGAAACCCTGTACGACGCGGCCCTGGCCAGCGGCAAGGGCGTGATCGTGGCCGCGCCGCACTTCGGCAACTGGGAGCTGCTGAACCAGTGGCTGGCCTCGCGCGGGCAGATCGCCATCGTCTACAAGCCGCCGGAAGACGAGGCCAGCGACGCCTTCCTGCAGCTGGTGCGCGGCGGCCAGAATGTGCAGCAGGTGCGCGCCGAGGGCCCGGCCGTGCGCCAGCTGTTCAAGGTGCTCAAGGATGGCGGCGCCACCGGCATCCTGCCCGACCAGCAACCCAAGGCCGGCGATGGCGTGTTCGTGCCGTTCTTCGGCGTGCAGGCGCTGACCATGACCCTGGTCAACCGGCTGGCCGAGCGCACCGGCGCCACCGTGCTGTATGGCTGGTGCGAGCGCATCGGGCCCGACATGGAGTTCGCCCTGCACATCGAGCCGACCGACCCGGCCGTGGCCAACCCGGACCCGCAGGTGGCGGCGACCGCGCTCAATGCCGGCATCGAGCGCATCGCCCGCCGCGACCCGACGCAGTACCAGTGGACCTACAAGCGCTATACGCTGCGGCCACCGGGCAGCGGCGAGGAAGATCCGTATGCGACCGAAGAGCATCCGCACTGACGGCCTTCGCGCCCAGGCCCATCCGGCCCCTGCGACCGGCGGCCGCACCACGTTGAATACGACGCCGGCGCCCCCATAGAGACTGCGATGTCCGCCTCCCCCGGTCCTGCCATGCCTGCTGCCTCTTCCCTGTTCGGCGACCCCGCCGCGATCCGCTGCGAACGCGCGGTGGCCGAACTGCGTGCCGGTCGCCCGGTGCTGCTCCACGATGGCCAGGGCCAGCGCCTGGCGGTCATCGCCCTGGACAGCGCCACCGCCAGCAGCTTCGCCACGTTCGCCAGTGCCGCACGCGAGCGCCACTACCTGTTCCTGACCGCCACCCGCGCCCGCGTGCTCGGCGTGGAGGCACCGGAAGGCGTGCGCCTGCCGCTGGCCGGCGTTGCCTTCGATGCCCTGCCCTCGCTGGGCTACCTGCGCGAGCCTGGCCCGATGCCGGACGGCTGGACGGCCGGCGATGCCTTCGATGCCGGCGCGGTGGAGCTGGCCCGCCTGGGCCTGCTGCTGCCGGCGATGGTGGCCGTGCGCCTGGATGCAGATGACAGCACCTTCAATGGCGCTGCTGAAGTGGCGCTTTGCGATCTGGCCGAGGGCGCGGCCCACGCCACCCACGACTACGAACTGGTGGCGCGCTCGCCGGTGCCGCTGCGCGACGTCGGCATGACCACCTTCGCGGTGTTCCGCGGCGGCGTGGCCCAGCGCGACCAGGTCGCGATCATCGTCGGCGAACCGGACCTGTCGGCGGTGGTGCCGGTACGCGTGCACTCCTCGTGCCTGACCGGCGACCTGTTCGGCTCACTCAAGTGCGACTGCGGCGACCAGCTGCGGCGGGGCCTGCGCAAGCTGAAGGAACTGGGCGGCGGCGTGCTGCTGTACCTGGACCAGGAAGGCCGCGGCACCGGCATCGCCGCCAAGATGCGCGCCTACGGCTACCAGCACGACGGCCTGGACACCATCGATGCCGATGCACAGCTGGGCTTCGGTGCGGACGAGCGCCGCTACGGCAGCGCGGTGGCGATGCTGCACGGCCTGGGCATTTCGCGCGTGGCCCTGCTCAGCAACAACCCGACCAAGGCACAGCGCCTGCGCAACGCTGGCATCGAGGTGCTGGACTGCATTCCGGTCACCGGCGAGATCACCGCCGAGAACGAACACTATCTGCGCACCAAGGCCGATCGTGCTGGCCACATGCTGGATGTCGACGCGCTGATCCAGGCTGCCCAGTAACGCAGCCGACCTGCTACCGTCTGCGCGGTGCGGTCTCGGCCGCCATCGCCCGCCCTGCCGCCTGACGGAGCCCGCGTGACCGACGTTGCCCTGACCTCCCCGCCCACCGATGCCTGGCAGTCGCTGCCACAGCGCGCCGCCCGTCTCGCTGCACTGGAAGGCGCTTTCGGCGGTCTGTTCGTGCCGGGCCTGCCACTGGCCGCGGCCGCCTGGTTCTTCGATCTGCCCGGCGCCCTGTGGACTGCCGCCCTTGGGCTGCTGATCGGCATCGTCTTCGGCGCCTGGCTCGGCCGCCGACGCTTGACCCGCACCCGCTGGCGCTTGGATGCCCAGGGGCTGGGCCTGCGCCGCGACCTGATGTGGCAGCTGGAAACCCGCATTCCCATATCGCGCGTACAGCACCTGGACCTGCGCCGGGGCCCGCTGGAGCGCCGCGCCGGCCTGGCCACGCTGATCGTGCACACCGCCGGTACCCGCATGAGCGCGGTGACCGTAAGCGGCCTGGATGAAGCCGACGCCGAGCGCCTGCGCGACACCCTCTCGCACCAGCTGGACCAGGACGCCGACGCCCTGTGAGCCTGCCGCCGCCCCTGCCCGCATCGCTGCCTGCCGGTGGCGAGGACCATCGCCTGCACCCGTGGTCGTGGCTGTTCGTGCTGCTGATGCAGCTGCGCCACTACTTCCTGCCGCTGGTGGCGCTGCTGGTGTTCGGCCAGCGCGGCGACCGCGACCCGATGTGGGCGCAGCTGATTCCGCTGTCGGCGATTGCCGCGCTGGTGCTGGTCTCGGTGCTGCAGTACCTCAGCTACCGCTACCGCATCGGCAGCGATGCGATCACCGTGCGCAGCGGACTGCTGGCGCGCAACCGCCGCGAGATCCCGTTCGCCCGCATCCACAACGTGGAAGTGCGGCAGAACCCGTTGCACCGGCTGTTCGGCGTGGCCGAGCTGCGCCTGGAATCGGCCGGCGGCGTGCGTCCGGAAGCTGAAATGCGGGTGCTGAAGCTGGACCAGGCGCTGGCGCTTGAACGACTGGTGCGCCAGCGTGGGCAGGCACCGCAGGCCGCCGACGTTATCGCCGCCCCCTCGATCACCGAAGCCGGCGCCGAACAGGTGCTGCTGCGCCTGTCGAGCTGGGACGTGGTGCGCATGGGCCTGCTGTCCAACCGCGGTTGGGCACTGGCGATCGCCGCCTTCGGTGTGCTGTTCCAGACCGTGCCGCGGCCGGTGATGGACGCGGCCATCCAGCGTGGCGGCCGGGAAGCCTTCGGCTATGCCAGCCATCTGCATCCCGGCGTGGCCGGTGCCTTCCTGCTGCTGGCCGCAGCCTTGCTGCTGGGCTGGCTGGCGCTGCGTGCGCTGTCGGTGGTGCTGACCCTGCTGCGCTATCACGGCTTCACCCTCAGCGAGCAGGATCGCCGCCTGACCGTCTCGGCCGGCCTGCTCAGCCGCACCCGCAGCAGTGTCGCGCGTCGCCGCATCCAGGCCTGGACGCTGCGCGAAACCACCCTGCATCGCTGGTTCGGCCTGCGCCAGCTGCGCATCGACAGTGCTGCCGGCGGACCCTCGCGCGATGAGGATCGCGCCCTGCGCGAGCTGGCACCGCTGGCCCCGGCAATGCGCTGCGAGCAGCTGGTGCAGCATCTGTTGCCTCAACTGCAGTGGCCCCCGACGCAATGGCAATCCATTCCGCAGCGTGGCTGGTGGCGGCTGTGCCTGGGCGCGCTGGTGCTGGTGCCGTTGCTGGCGGCGGCCGCGTACTGGCGCTGGGGATCGTGGGGGCTGGTCGTGCTGGCCTGGCTGCCGGTGGCGCTGCTGGTGGCACATCGGCAGATGGCGCGCATGGGCTGGTACCTGGATGACCACTACGTGGCCGTGCGCGGCGGCTGGTGGAAGCGATGGTGGCGCTGGGCCGAGCTGGACAAGGTGCAGGGCCTGCGCCTGCAGCGTTCACCGCTGGACAAGCTGCTCGGCACCAGCAGCCTGCAGCTGGATACCGCCGGTGCGCATGGCGATGTGGCGCTCACCCTGCACTACCTGCCGCAGGCGCAGGCGCAGCAGGTGATGGAGCAGCTGGCCGCAGCGCTCGCGCGGCGCAAGCTGCGCTGGTAAGCAATACCGGTAGTGCCGGCCGCTGGCCGGCAACCGCAGACATGCCCCGGATTGCCGGCCAGCGGCCGGCACTACCGCGAGCGGGGCCGTGCATCCACGCATGGCGTGGATCCACATCAACCCGATCAGCGCTGCGACGGGCCCCAGTACCCCAGATCCTTGCGGATCTGCATGTCGCGCACCCAACTGCCGAATGGCTTGCGCCGCAACACACCCATTTCACCGGACAGGAAATCCTCGGTGGCCGCGATCACCCGCTCGCTGGACAGGCCATCGCGGTACGGATGGATGGTGTCGGCATAGCGCACGATCTCCGCCTGCAGCGCCGCGTCCGGATGCAGCGCGCGCTGCAGCATCGCCGGCAACTGCATCGGGTCGTCGAAGTCGATCATGTGCGGCTTGGGCACGCGGTTGCGGAAGGTCACCACCGGCTTGTGCTGGACGATGAACTCCGAAACGATCGACGAGGTATCGGACACCAGCACATCGGCAGCACGCTGTGCGGCCATCACCTGCTCCGGCTCGATGAAGCGCGCATTGGCACCGGCCAGCGCGCGGTAGCGTTCGAACAGTTCCGGTGGGCACTTCGGGTGCAGGGTCAGCAGCCAGTAGCGGTTGCCCTCGGCGATGTCGGCAGCAATCTGCGCATGCAGGTGCGGGGCCGCGCTCAGGCGTTCGGTGAAGGTCGAACCGAACAGGATCACCGGGCGTCTCCCAGCGGCGGCGCGCAGCGCGGCGCTCTCGCCACCATCGTCGCGGAACAGCGGGTCCAGCTTCGGCCAGCCGGTCTCGGCCACCGCGAAGTGGCCCTGCAGGGCCGCGATCTCACGGAACGGCCCGGTGGTGGCCGGCCCCTGCGTGCAGTACAGGTCGAACATGCCGCGCACCCGGAAGTGGCCGCGCGCACTGTCCCGCTTCTCTACGTTGAAGCCATGGAACAGCTGCACCTTGGCGCCGGACAGGAAGGTCGGCACCCAGTTGGCGGCACTGAACACGGCACGCGGCCGCATTGCCAGGGCCTGTTTCAGGCCGATGTTGGGCACCCCCGGCAGGCTGCTGCCGGCCGCGCCGTCCTCGAACCAGGCCGCCACTTCCTGCCCGGAGGCGTGCAAGGCCTGCACCAACGGGGCGAGAATAGGCAGCGCATAGCGCTCCGTCGCAAACAACAGGTAACCGGCCATCATGTCCTCCACGACCGCTCCCATCGAACGGCCTCGCATCTCGGCCTGCATTATCGCGTTCAACGAGGCCGGCCGCATCGGCGACTGCCTGGCCTCGCTGGCCTTCTGCGACGAGATCATCGTCGTGGACTCGCAGTCCACCGATGCCACCGTGGCCATCGCCGAGGCCGCGGGCGCCCGCGTGCTGCAGCGCCCGTTCGACGGCTTCCGCAGCCAGAAGGCGTTCTGCGTCGAGCAGGCCCGCCACGACTGGGTGCTGTGCCTGGACGCCGATGAGCGGATCAGCCCGGAACTGCGTGGGGCCATCGAACAGGCCCGCGACGGTGGCTTCGCCGGCCATGCCGGCTATCGCTTCGCACGCCTGTCGGAGTACTTCGGCAAGTTCCTGCGCCATGGCAATGCCTATCCGGACCGGGTGATGCGCCTGTTCGACCGCCGCCGCGGTGGCTGGCGCGGCAAGCGCGAGATCCACGAGGCCGCCAGCGTTGATGGCAGTGTCGGCACCCTGCGCGGTGACCTGGTCCACTATCCCTACCGCTCCTTGCAGCAGCAGCTGGCCAAGACCGAGAAGTACGCGCGGATGATGGCCGAGCACGAGTTCGCACGCGGCAAGCGGGCGACGCTGGGCAAGCTGGTACTGGCCCCGGCGTGGCGGTTCTGGCGCGGCTTCGTGTTCCGTGGCGGCTTCCGCGACGGTTGGCACGGCCTGGTCTACGCCTACGTGCGCGCCAACTACGTGCGCCAGAAGACCATCATGCTGTGGATGCTGGGCAACGGCCAGGCCGTGGCCGACCCGCCGAACCCCTGATCGCCGGGTCCAGCCCGGCGCGCCGATGCATCACGACCCGGTGATTGCCCGGTGGCGCGCGCCTTCGACGATCGACAGGCCGGTCAGCAGGCCGACCAGGGTCACGTAGAAGCTGGCGGTCATCTGGTGCGCGAACATCGACTGGGTCAGTCCGCACAACGCGTAGGTGATCACCAGCATGATGCCGGCTGCGGCCGGCCCACGGAAGGTTGACCGACCACTGCGGCGATGCAGGCGCACGAACAACCACAGCGGGATGCCATACACCGCCAGCAACAGCAGCAGGCCAGGTATGCCCTGGGTCGCTGCCCATTCGGCTACATCGTTGTGTGCATGCCCCAGGTGGCAGCGCGCCTCTACCGGGTTCTCACGGCAGACCGGCACGCGCTGCATCGCACTGTCGAAATGACCGATGCCAACACCTGCCAGCGGGTGATCGAGGAACGTCTCCCAGGCCACCTGCAGGCGCTCCACACGGGCACCGGCGGAAGAATCACTGTCGCCCAGCTCCATCCGCTGCACGTCACTGTGCAGCTCGCTCAGGCGGACCTGGTGGCGCAGCTCCGGTACCGACAGCAGCAGGGTCGCACCGATCGCCAGCATGCCGGCCAGCACCGACAGGCGCGCCGCACCGGTACGCCAGCGCAGGCTCAGCGCCAGCACCACCAGCAGCGCCAGCAAGGCGGCGAACACACCGCGGCTGCCGGTCAGCACGATGGTGCCGCAGCCGGCGGCCATGCCGAGGATCACCAGCGACCAGCGCCGCGACGGGCGACAGAACACCAGCAGCACCATCAGCACCATCACGATGTCAGCCAGCACGATGGCGTTGGTGGACAGCTCCGCACGCGGGGCGCCCCCCAGCACCTGCCACAGCGACATCGCGAAGGTAGCGAGCAGACCGGTCAATGACCCGTACCAGAGCCACCGCAGGTTGGGACGCAGCGCGCAGACCCAGAGCGCGATCCAGGGAATCACCACGAAGCGCGAACGGTTGTCGACGTCACGCAGGCCCTGCTCGAACAACACCACCGACAGTACGCCGAGCGCCAGCACCGCCAGCATCAGCCAGGCCAGCACTTTCACCGGCTGACCGGCCATGCCGCGTGCTCGCCACAGCAGCTCCGGCGCCAGCAGGGTGCTGAGCAGAAGCAGGAGACCATACGGCAACAGGTTGATCGGCACGGTCAGCACCAGTGCCGGCAGGCAGAACAGGCCCAGCTGGGCCAGCGCGTGTGCGAGCCCGTGGCGCCCACCGACGGGAACGCCCAGCGGGTCGCCGGCCATGAGGTTCAGGTTGTCCGGTGAAGCTGGCACGTCGGGAAGTATCGCTGCAATCTGCTGGAAGAACGGGACGGACCGACGGGGGCCATCCCAGCCTGCTGTTTTACTGCCTTTGGGCCCGCTTGGGCAGACTGGACAAGCAGAAATCGTGGTGGCTAGTCATGTTCCTGCAAACGCCGTTCACGTTCCCGCTCCTCTGCGGTGACCACGCAGGGCACCTTCACCGCCGCCGCCGGCACCAGCCACCAGCGTCGCCGGTTGGCCACGCCGGCCAGTTCGGAGCGGTTGCGGTCGACGCACGACAGCATTGCGTATTCGTGGACCAGCAACCACCGGCGTCCGGGCGCCAGCCGCTGCCAGCGCGTGGCCGCAACCAGCTGCTCGTCCCAGTCCGTCTCGAAACCGAAGGTCGCTGCGGGGCGGTCGGCCAGCAGCAGATGCTGTTCCTTCCAGGCCACCAGCCCCAGTTCGGCATCCGGGCCCAGACGGGTACCGACCGTGCGCATCAGGCCGCGGGCGGAACTGGAATCGTTCAGCAGCGGATAGCCGACCAGGCTGTACAGCACCCAGACCACCGCCAGGGTCGACACCAGCGCAAGATGCCGGCGACGACCGCAGGCCAGCAGGCTCAGTCCGCCCCACACGCCCATCGCCAGGATCGTCCAGGCCAGCGCGTCGACGGCTCCGGGCGCCAGCCCGCGGCTGTGGGTCAGGCGCAGCTCGAAGGCCGGGTCGCCCAGCACCGCCATCGCGCCGGCCAGCGCCAGGCCCAGAGACAGCAGCCCGGTGAACAGCCCCACCACGGCCTGCACGTCGCGCCGCTTCAACAATCCAGGCAACAGCGGCGCCAGCACCAGGCAGAACATCGGCAGCGCCGGCAGGATGTACACATCGCGCTTGCCGTCGGGAATCGAGAAGAACAGCACCACCATCAGCCACCAGGCCAGCGGCAGCAGATAGCGTGGATCGCGGCGGCGCAGCCGGCGGCGCCAGGCCGGAATCGCCCAGGGCAGTGCCAGGAACGCTGGGATCCACATCAGCGGCATCGTCGCCAGGAAGTACCAGCCGGGCTGGTGGTGGTCCCAGGAATGCGTGTAGCGCCGCGCCGTCTGCTGGAACAGGATGTCGTCCATGTAGGCCCGGTACTCGTCCGAGCCGGTGGCGAAGCCGGCCAGCAGCATCGGCGCCAGCCACAACGACACCGCCAGCACGAAGGCCAGCGGCGCCAGCCAGAAGCGCGCATCGCGCGCATGCAGGCCCACCCGTGGCCACTGCAGCGCCGCGGCGATCGCCGCGGGCACGATCATCAGCAGCGCCAGCATTCCCACGCCCTTGGTGATCACGCCGATGCCGGCGAAGAACCAGCCCAGCCACCACCAGCGCCAGGCGGGCCCCAGCAGCAGGTGGCGCAGCAGGCCGTAGTTGGCCAGGGTGATGAACAGCAGCAGCAGTGGATCGATCTGTGCCTTCTTCGCCTGGAAGGTGAACTGCAGCGCGAACAGCAGCGCCCAGCCGGCGTACAGCCCCACCCGCCGCGTCCACAGGCGCCGGCCCAGGTCGACCACGCACCACAGCGTGCCCAGTGCCGCCAGCAGCGACGGCAGCAGGAAGGCCACGCGCCACTGCCCGACCAGGCTGTACAGCGTGGCCTGCCACCACATCAGCATCGGCGGCTTGTCCGAGTACAGCTCGGTCCCGCGGTGCGGGAACAGCCAGTGCCCGCTGTCGAACATCTGCTTGGCCACCAGCGCGAAGCGCGGTTCGTCCGACGGCCACGGATCACGAAGGCCCAGCCCGGCCCCCAGCACCAGCAGGGCCATCACCACGAACAACCACGTCTCGCGCGACGCGCGGGATTTCAGCATGGGACTCGGAACGTCAGCGGGGGTCAGGCTGTTTTTAGCAGACGCGCGTAAAAGAAACCGTCAGCATCGCTGTCACCCGGCAGTCGCTGGCGCGCGATCCCGTCGCAATCCAGGCCGAATCTGTCATCCAGCGGCTGTGCCACCGCGTCCGGATGCCACTTCAGGAAGGCGCGCACCTGATCGACGTTCTCGGCACGCAGGATCGAGCAGGTGGCGTACAGCAGCACGCCGCCCGGGCGCAGCATCGACCAGCAGGCCTCCAGCAGGCGGGCCTGCACGCCAACCAGCGCATCGATGTCCTCGGCGCGGCGGTGGAACATCACGTCCGGCTGGCGGCGGATCACGCCGGTGGCCGAACACGGAGCATCCAGCAGGACGGCGTCGAACGGCGTGCCGTCCCACCAGGCACCGGGGTCGCTGGCATCGGCCACCAGGGTCTGCGCGCCCTCGCCCACGCCGGTGCGGGTGTAGGTATCGCGGGCACGCGCGAGGCGGCGCGCATCGATATCCAGCGCCAGCAGGCGCAGGCTCGGGTCACGTTCCAGCAGGTGTGCCGACTTGCCACCCGGTGCTGCACAGGCATCCAGCACACGGTCGCCGGGCGCCGGTGCCAGCGCATCCGCAGCACATTGCGCCGACAGGTCCTGCACCGACAGCGCACCATCGGCGAACCCCGGCAGCTGGTTCACCGCGATGGGCGCCGCCAGGCGCAGCGCATCGGCACTGAGCGGGCTGGCTTCGGCGGCAATGCCGGCCTCGGCCAGCGTGGCCAGCGCCTTGTCACGGCCACCCTGTTGGCGGCTGGCACGCAGCCACAACGGCGCCGGTTGCAGGCTGGCAGCGAAAATCGCCTCGGCCTGGGCCGGCCAGTCACGCTCGATGGCATCGGCCAGCCACTCAGGGAAGGCTTCACGCGCAGGCTGTTCCGGGAAACCCTCGCGCTGTGCGCGGCGCAGGATCGCGTTGACCAGGCCGGCCTGGCGTTCACGGCCCAGCGCGCGGGCAGCGTCGACCGTGGCCGAAAGGGCCGCATGCGCCGGCAGTTCCAGCACGTCCAGCTGGGCGAAGCCGACCATCAACAGGGTGCGCAGGTCGGCGTCGCGCGCCGACAGCGGCTTCTGCATCCACGACTGCAGGGCCGCGTCATAGGTACTGCGGCGACGAAGCACCGCAAAGCACAGCGCTTCCAGCAGCGCACGGTCGCGGCTGTCGGCCAGCTTGGGCAGCGCCCAGGCCAGCTCCGCCTTCAGCGAGCGGCCACGGGTGAACACCTGCGCCAGCACGCGTGCGGCCAGCATGCGGGTGGCTGCGCCCGGCGCCGCCTTGGCGACGGAGAAATCATTCTGCTTCGACACCGCTTATGCCCCCACGCGCAGGTCGCGGCGGGCATTGAGGTAGTCGGCGGCGGTGATCGCCTTGCCGCCTTCGCGCTGCAGCGTGCGCAGGCGCAGCGCGCCCCGGCCACATGCGATGTCGATGCCATCGCGGCTGGCCGCCAGCACCGTGCCCGGCGCCTGGCCATGGGCCAGGTCCAGGGCGACCGCGCCGTGGATGCGCACGCGTTCGCCAGCCAGCGTGGCCTCGGCGATCGGCCACGGATTGAAGGCACGCACGGTACGCGCCAGCGCATCGGCGTCCTGCGCCCAGTCCAGGCGGGCCTCGGCCTTGTCCAGCTTGTGCGCGTAGGTCACGCCCTGCTCCGGCTGCGGCCGCGCGATCGGCTTGATGCCGGCACGCAGCAGGCCCAGTCCGTCGGAGAGCACCTGTGCACCCAGCTCGGCCAGCTTGTCATGCAGCTGGCCGCCGGTATCGGTGGCCGCGATCGGCAGCTCCTGGTGCAACAGCACCGGGCCGGTATCCAGGCCCGCTTCCATCTGCATCAGGCACACCCCGGTCTTTGCGTCACCGGCCTGGATCGCGCGCTGGATCGGCGCGGCACCGCGCCAGCGTGGCAGCAGCGAGGCATGCACGTTCCAGCAGCCGTGGGTCGGGATCGCCAGTACCGCCTTGGGCAGGATCAGGCCGTAGGCCACCACCACCATCAGGTCCGGCTGCAGGTCGCGCAGCTGCTGCTGGGCAGCCTCGTCCTTCAGCGATTCGGGCTGGTAGACCGGAATGCCACGGGCCACGGCCTCGAGCTTGACCGGCGACGGCGCCAGGCCACGGCCACGGCCGGCCGGGCGGTCAGGCTGGGTATAGACGGCCACGACCTCGTGGTGGCGCGCCGCGGCGCGCAGCGACGACACCGCGAATTCCGGCGTACCGGCAAAGACAATCCTCATGGCTACCCCACTTGCAGGATGGATTCGTGCAGGAAAGAAAACGGCGCCGTCGGCCGGCGCCGTACAGCCCGCGCGCGTCGCGCAGGCACGGGCCACCCGGAGGGTGGCCCGGATTGGCGATCACGCCACGTGCTTGCGCTGCTTGGCCAGCTTCTTGCGGACCATCTCGCGCTTGAGCGGCGACAGATAGTCGATGAACAGCTTGCCGTCCAGGTGGTCCATCTCGTGCTGGATGCAGGTGGCCAGCACTTCACCGGCCTCCAGCTGCTGTTCCTGGCCGTTGCGGTCCAGGTACTTCACGGTGATGGTGTCGGCACGGGTCACGTCGGCGAAGATGCCCGGGACCGACAGGCAGCCCTCCTGGTACACCCGGCCCCCGTCCTTGGCGACGATTTCCGGGTTGATGAACACATGCGGTTCATTCTTCTCTTCGCTGACATCAATGACCATGAAGCGCTTGTGCACGTCCACCTGGGTGGCGGCCAGGCCAATGCCCGGGGCGTCGTACATGGTCAGGAACATGTTGTCGATCAGTTCCTGGAAGGCCGGCGTGGTGACTTCGGCGGCTTCGATCAACGCAGCCTTGGTACGCAGGCGCGGATCGGGGAACTCGAGAATGGGGAGAAGGGCCATGGCTGTTTCCGGATAGGGGGCCGGCACGCCGGCATACGTCGCAGATTCTAGCTCCAACGCTTGCCTTGCGCCCCGGTTTCTGGACTATAGTGCGCGGACCTGTTGGGGAATCAGGGCTTCACACCTATGTTGCTTCGTTTTCGTACGGTCGTCGCCGCGGCGATGCTGACCGTGGCTGCCTATGCTACCGCCGTGGAAGTGAATGGCGGGCACCCGGACACCTATGTGGTCCGAAAAGGGGATACGTTGTGGGATATCGCCGCACGTTTCCTGCAGAAGCCTTGGCTGTGGCCGGAGATCTGGCAAGCCAATCCGCAGATCGCCAACCCGCACCTGATCTATCCGGGTGACGTGCTGAGCCTGGCCTACCTGGACCGCGTGACCGTGTCCCAGGCCGGGCCGCGCCAGGAGGCCCCGATCGACGCCATTCCGCTGGCCCAGGTCGAGCCGTTCCTGAAGCAGCTGAGCGTTGTCGACAGCGTCAAGCAGCTGCCCTACGTGGTCGGCCTGGAGGACAGCCGCCTGCGCGTGTCCGGCGGCGACACCGTCTACGTGCGCCTGGCTGATGCCCAGGTGGGCCAGCGCTGGGCCGTGGTACGCCCGACCGTGCGTTACGCCCAGCCCAAGCCGACCGAGGACCTGACCGCCAATGGCGACGTCACCCCGGGCAGCGGCAACCTGTGGAAGGCCTACAACGCGCCCAACGCCCGCCGTGGCGTGCTCGGCTACGAGCTGGCCCAGGTCGCCACCGGCACCATAACCCAGGTCGCCGGCGGCAAGGTCGAGGCCTCCACGCTGGTGCTGGACAAGAACGTCGGCGGCCGCGAAGTACGCGCCGGCGACCGCCTGGTGCCGGTCGAGGCCAAGCCGTACGACCTGCAGTTCGTGCCCCACGTGCCCGCCGCGGGTGTCGAGGGCGTGGACGTGCGCGTGCTGGCCGTCACCGACATGTTCACTGCCGGTGGCCCACGCGACGTGATCGCGATCTCCGCCGGCCGTGCCCAGGGCGTGGACAACGGTACCGTGTTCTCGCTGTGGCGCCCGGGCCACCATGTGGCGCACCGCATGAAGTACCCGACCTCCTCGCGCATGGACGACTCGCTCAGCACGGGCGCGGGCCGGGTCTCGCTGCCGGACGAATATGCCGCGCATGCGATGGTGTTCCGCACCTTCGACAACGTCAGCTACGCGCTGGTGATGCAGGGCGTGAAGCCGGTGCGGGTGGGCTACAACGCGCTGCACCCGGACGCGAAGTAACCGTTGCCGGTCCACCGCAGGTCGTGCCGGTCGCGGGTCGGCAGGCACCTGCGGGAAAACCCGACGATCACATGCGAAGGCGCCCTAGGGCGCCTTCGTTGTGTGCAGCCGATAGTGGGGAATGACCACGCATGTACATGAGGCGCTGCTGCGCCTGTTGATGGCGGGAGGCGCACTGGCGCCACGACGGGCCCTGCTGCAGGCCGCGGGTGGTGCAGAAGCCGCCATCGCGCAAGGCACCGCGAACTGGCGCGCACACGGCTGCACGCCGGAGCAGTGCTCCGCACTGGAACGCCCCGATACCCGGGCCTGGACAGCCGCCCGGCGCTGGCTGGAACAGGACGACCATCACCTGCTGCCGTGCACCGACCCGGTCTTTCCGCCATCGCTGCTGGAGGTCCCAAATCCGCCGCTGGCCCTGTTCGTGGCCGGTGACCCCAGCCTGGCCTGGCGCCCCTCGGTGGCGCTGGTCGGCAGTCGCTCCCCCACCCCGGGCGGGCGCGCACTGGCCGCACGTTTTGCCGGCTGCTTCGTCGAGGCGGGCCTGGCGGTGACCAGCGGCCTGGCCGCAGGCATCGACGCGGCAGCGCACCAGGCCACGCTGGAGGCCGGTGGCTGCACCGTGGCGGTGATCGGCACCGGCCCTGACCGGGCCTATCCGGACAGCCACGCCCGGCTGCAGGCGCGGATCGCCGCCGAAGGCGTGGTGCTCAGCGAGTACCTGCCGGGCACGGCAGCGCGCCCCGGCCACTTCCCCGCGCGCAACCGGCTGGTGGCCGGGCTGGCGCTGGCCACCGTGGTGGTCGAGGCCGCGCAGCGTTCGGGCGCGCTGATCACCGCGCGCCTGGCCGCCGAGGCCGGCCGCGAGGTCTGTGCCCTGCCCGGATCGGTGCTCAACCCGCGCGCGGCCGGCTGCCACCGCCTGATCCGTGAGGGCGCGGCGCTGGTCGAGCGCCCCGAGGAGGTTCTGGAACTGCTCGCCCCCGTCCTTCGCCAGCAGTTGCCGGGCTTGCAATCGCGGTTGGCCACCCCCACTGAACAGGCACCGCCGGCGCTCCTGCCGGCGCGCTGGGCCGACGACCCTGACTACCAGTGCTTGTGGCGGGCCCTGGACCACAACCCAAGCGGTATGGATTCACTGATCACGCGCTGTGGATTGACGGCGTCACAGGTGTCCTCCATGCTGCTGGCCATGGAACTGGCGGGAATCGTGGTGTGCGTACACGGCCGCTACTGTCGAACTCCCTAGTTTCTTCACCTCCACAGCGTCGCGCGACGCAGGCCGAGGGGCAATGAAAGAGAGCATCCTGGATGTACTGCTGTACCTGTTTGAACACTATTTCAGCGAAGATGCGGACCTGATCCGTGACCGCGATTCGCTCCAGAACGGCCTGATCCAGGCCGGTTTCAGTCCCACCGAGATCAACAAGGCGTTCGACTGGCTCGATGCCCTGGCCGCGCAGCGGCCGAGCGTGGCCCAGGCGCGGGTCGATGGCCCGGTGCGCATCTACCATGGCCCCGAGCTGGACAAGCTGGACGTGGAATGCCGCGGTTTCCTGCTGTATCTGGAACAGCACGGCATCCTCGACGCCGACCAGCGCGAGCTGGTGCTGGACCGGGCGATGGCCCTGGACCAGGACGAACTGGACCTGGACGACCTGAAGTGGGTCGTGCTGATGGTGCTGTTCAACCAGCCCGGCTCCGAAGCGGCCTATGCCTGGATGGAGACGCAGATGTTCATGGACGAGCCAGAACCCCTGCACTGACCGTACACTTGGGGGCATAGCGCATTCAGGAGCGTCCCCGTGAGCGAGTGGTTCCATGCAGAAGGCAACCGGCAGCAAGGCCCGCTGCCGGCGGAACAGTTGGTCGAGTTGTTCCGCAGCAACCAGATCTCCCTGGACACCCTGGTCTGGCGTGACGGCCTGCCGCAATGGCAGCCGTTGCGCACCGTTGTCGATGAGCTGGGACTGATCGTGCCGGCGCTGGACGTCGCCGCGCCGGCCGTGGAACCCGAGCCCGAACCCGAACCGGTAGCGCCGCCTCCGCCGCAGCCGCCGGTGCTGCCGCCATCCACGCCCTATGCCACCCAGACGTCGGCCGGGGTCCTGCCGCCGCCGAAAAAGAAGCTCTCCGGTTGCGCCCTGACCGCAATCATCGGCGGCGGCCTGCTGCTGGTGCTGGTGCCGATCGTGGCCATCCTCGCGGCGATCGCCCTGCCCGCGTACAACGACTACACCGTGCGCGCCAAGATCGCCACCGCGGTCAATGCCCTGCAGCCGCTGAAGCAACAGGTGCAGCACTTCGCCGACGATGAAGGCCGCTGCCCCGGCGCCAACGATGCTGGTTTCCCGGCCCCGGGTGACTTCACCCAGGCCGGCCTGTCGGCGGTGAACATCGGCCGTTTCAACAACGGCCACTGTGGCATCGAAGCAACGCTGGCCGTGCCCGGCAAGAGCCTCGATGGCGACCTGCTGTGGCTGGAATATGATCGCGACAGCGGCCGCTGGGAATGCAGCGGTGAAAGCGACGACAAGTACCTGCCGCCGTCGTGCCGCGGCTGAGCCACGCGCACGGCAGCACCTCCAAGGACGATCCAACAGGGAACATGCAATGACTGAGTGGTACTACGCCGAAGGACAGCAACGCCAGGGCCCGCTGTCGGTCCAGGACATCCGCCAGCGCTTCCAGCGCGGCGAACTGAACCTGGACACCCTGGTCTGGCGCGAAGGCATGGCCCAGTGGGCCGCTCTGCGCCAGGTGGTCGATGAGCTCGGCCTGCAGACGCTGGCCGACGCCAGCACGGCCACCGCCAGTGGCGGCTTCGACCTGCGCAGCGACTACGCTGCCATCGACAACGGCACGGCTCCGCTGCCTGGCACAGGCGCGCTCAGCAGCTCGCCCTACAGCGCTCCGGCCGCCGCCGGTGCCGGTGGCCCGCAGCCGGTGATAGGCGGCGAGGTGGTCTACGCCGGCTTCTGGAAGCGCGTCGCGGCCTACATGATCGACTACTTCGTACTGGCAATCCCGGGCGGCATCATCGGCGCCATCATCGGCGTGGTGCTGGGCGCCAGCATGGGCGCGGTGGGCAGTGGCGAGACCTCCATCGAGATCGTCGCGCAGCTGGCCAGCGCGCTGATCAACATGGCCATCGGCGTGGCCTACTACACCTGGTTCCACTCCTCGCAGGGCGGCGCCACGCTGGGCAAGATGGCGGTCGGCATCAAGGTCGTGCGCAGCAACGGTGACCGCCTGACCCGGGGCCGCGCCTTCGGTCGCTACTGGGCCATGCTGCTGAGCAGCTTCACCCTCGGCATCGGCTTCCTGATGGCCGCCTTCACCGAGCGCAAGCAGGGCCTGCACGACATGATCTGCGACACCCTGGTGGTCGACCGCTGGGCCTACACCGACCAGCCGCACCTGCAGCGCCATGAGCTGGGTACGGTCACCATCGTGATCCTGGTGCTCACCGGCCTGCTGTCGCTGGCGGGCCTGGTGCTGCTGGTGGCCGCGGTCGGCTTCATCGCCAAGATGGCCTCATGAACGGCCATCCTCACGTCTGGCTGCTTGACAGGGGCTGGCCGGGCGTGATTCCTCTAATAAGGTGAAACCTGAACGCCCGGCACACTACCGGGCGTTCAGCGTATTGATTTGTCCGTGGCCGCTTCACTAATGCGGCCGTTTGCTCCACCCTAGCGGCCCCTCCCCTGCGGCTCGCCCCACAGACACTGCTGCCATGCCCAAGCACCTGCTCATCGTCGAATCGCCGGCCAAGGCCAAGACGATCAACAAATACCTCGGCAAGGACTACACCGTCCTGGCCTCGTATGGGCATGTGCGTGACCTGATTCCGAAGGAAGGCGCGGTCGACCCGGACAACGGGTTCGCCATGCACTACGACGTGATCGACAAGAATGAAAAGCATGTCGATGCGATCGCCAAGGCCGCCAAGGGCGCCGACGACATCCTGCTGGCGACCGACCCGGATCGCGAGGGTGAAGCGATCAGCTGGCACATCGCCGAGATCCTGAAGGAACGCGGGCTGGTCAAGGACAAGCCGATGCAGCGCGTGGTGTTCACCGAGATCACCCCGCGCGCCATCAAGGAAGCCATCAACCAGCCGCGCGCGATCGCCAGCGACCTGGTCGACGCCCAGCAGGCGCGCCGCGCGCTGGACTACCTGGTCGGCTTCAACCTGTCGCCGGTGCTGTGGCGCAAGGTGCAGCGCGGCCTGTCCGCCGGCCGCGTGCAGAGCCCGGCGCTGCGCATGATCGTCGAGCGCGAGGAAGAGATCGAAGCCTTCATCGCCCGCGAGTACTGGTCGATCGCTGCCGAGTGCGCGCACCCGTCGCAGCACTTCAACGCCAAGCTGATCAAGCTGGACGGGCAGAAGTTCGAGCAGTTCACCGTCACCGACGGCGACACCGCCGAAGCCGCCCGCCTGCGCATCCAGCAGGCTGCGCAGGGCTCGCTGCATGTCACCGACGTGGCCAGCAAGGAGCGCAAGCGCCGCCCGGCGCCGCCGTTCACCACCTCCACCCTGCAGCAGGAAGCCTCGCGCAAGCTCGGTTTCACCACCCGCAAGACCATGCAGGTGGCGCAGAAGCTGTATGAAGGCGTGGCGATTGGCGACGAAGGCACGGTCGGCCTGATTTCGTACATGCGTACCGACTCGGTGAACCTGTCTCAGGACGCGCTGGCCGAAATCCGCGACGTGATCGCCCGTGACTACGGCATCGCCTCGCTGCCGGACCAGCCCAACACCTACCAGACCAAGTCGAAGAACGCCCAGGAAGCGCACGAAGCGGTGCGCCCGACCTCGGCCCTGCGCACGCCGTCCCAGGTGGCGCGCTTCCTGACCGACGACGAGCGCCGGTTGTACGAGCTGATCTGGAAGCGTGCGGTGGCCTGCCAGATGATCCCGGCCACGCTCAACACCGTCAGCGTCGACCTGTCGGCCGGCAGCGAACACGTGTTCCGCGCCAGCGGCACCACCGTGGTCGTGCCCGGCTTCCTGGCCGTGTACGAGGAAGGCAAGGACAACAAGAGCGCCGAGGACGAGGACGAAGGCCGCAAGCTGCCGGCGATGAAGCCGGGCGACCGCATCCCGCTGGAACGCATCCTGGCCGAACAGCATTTCACCCAGCCGCCGCCGCGCTTCACCGAAGCGGCGCTGGTGAAGGCGCTTGAAGAGTACGGCATCGGCCGTCCCTCGACCTACGCCTCGATCATCCAGACCCTGCTGTTCCGCAAGTACGTGGAAATGGAAGGCCGCAGCTTCCGCCCGTCCGACGTCGGCCGCGCGGTGTCCAAGTTCCTGTCCAGCCACTTCACCCGGTACGTGGACTACGACTTCACCGCCAAGCTTGAGGACGAGCTCGACGCCGTCTCGCGTGGCGAAGAAGAGTGGATCCCGCTGATGGCCCGCTTCTGGGAGCCGTTCAAGGAGCTGGTGGAAGACAAGAAGGAATCGGTGGATCGTGCCGAGGCCAGTGGCGCGCGCGAGCTCGGCACCGACCCGAAGACCGGCAAGCCGGTCAGCGTGCGGCTGGGCCGCTTCGGGCCCTACGCGGCCATCGGCAGCACCGCCGAGGACGCCGAGGAGAAGCCGAAGTTCGCCTCGCTGCGCCCTGGGCAGTCGATGCACACCATCTCGCTGGAAGACGCGCTGGAACTGTTCCTGATGCCGCGTGCGCTGGGCGAGGACAACGGCGAGCCGGTCAGCGTCGGTATCGGCCGCTTTGGCCCGTTCGCCAAGCGCGGCAGCACCTATGCCTCGCTGAAGAAGGAAGACGACCCGTACACCATTGACCTAGCCCGCGCCGTGTTCCTGATCGAAGAGAAGGAAGAGATCGCGCGCAACCGGATCATCAAGGAGTTCGAGGGCAGCGACATCCAGGTGCTGAACGGCCGCTTCGGCCCGTACATCAGCGACGGCAAGATGAACGGCAAGATCCCCAAGGATCGCGAGCCGGCATCGCTGACCCTGGCCGAAGTGCAGCAGCTGATGGAAGAAACCGGCAAGCCTGTGCGCAAGGGCTTCGGCGCCAAGAAGGCCGCCGCGAAGAAGGCACCGGCCAAGAAGGCTGCGGTGAAGAAGGAAGCGGCGCCGAAGAAGGCCGCGGCCAAGAAAGCACCGGCCAAGAAAGCAGTAAAAAAGGCGGCCGCAAAGAAGGCCCCGGCGAAGAAGGCCGTCAAGAAGGCGGTCAAGAAGGCCGCGAAGTAACTCCACGCCCTGCGTGGATGAAGGGTCAAGGTGTGCGGACCAACGGTCCGCACCTACCGTCCGCACCCACCACCCCTTCTGCACGCGGCAGGGGGATAATGAAGGCCCACGTCGGGCCGGTCGCCGCCATGAAAGAACTTACCCTGGACTCTGCTGTCGCCACGCTCCGCGCCGGCGGCGTGATCGCCTATCCGACCGAAGCAGTCTGGGGCCTGGGCTGCGATCCCTCGCATGAGGCGGCGGTGCACATGGTGCTGCGGCTGAAGCAGCGCCCGATCGAGAAGGGAATGATCCTGGTTGCCGCCGAACTGTCGCAGCTGGAGGGCTGGGTGCGCCTGCAGGCGTTGCCCGATGCCCGCCAGCGCGCGGTGCTAGCCAGCTGGCCGGGTGCCAACACCTGGATCCTGCCGGCCGGTTCGCGTGCCCAGCCCTGGGTCACCGGCGAGCACAGTGGCATCGCCGTGCGCATCAGCGCCCATCCGCTGGTCGCCGCCCTGTGCCGCGCCTGGGGTGGCCCCCTGGTCTCCACCAGCGCCAACCTTGCCGGTGAACCACCGGCACGCAGCCGTGCCGAGCTCGACCCGCGCCTGCTGCGCCTGCTCGATGGCATCCTTGATGGCGAGACCGGCGGCCTGGCCCAGCCAACCCCGATCCGCGACGCGCTCAGCGGCAACGTGCTGCGCTCCTGAACCGACGATTGCACTGCCGCGGACAATCGCGCACCCTGCCGCCATGAACCTGCTGCGCACCGCCCTGGGCCTGTGCCTGTTGCTGCCATGGACCGCACCGGCCGCCGAGGACGTGCGCGTGTACCGCTGTGTCGCCAGCAACGGCGCCGTGGCCCTGCAGGACAAGCCATGCAGCAGTGGTCGGCAGGAAGTGCGTGACCTGCAGCGCCCGCGCGACCCGGCACCACGGGTGGTGCGCAGCGACGCGACACCCGCGCCGCCGGATGAGGCGCCGGTGATGCGCGATCGTGAGGTCCGCCACGTCTACATCCAGCCGCCGCAGCCGTTGTACGAGTGCGTGAGCGACGACGGTCGTCGCTACACCAGCGACAACAACGAGGGCAATCCGCGCTGGGTACCGTTGTGGACCAGCGTCTGGCTTCCGCACGGGCACCAGGGCCCGGTCCATCCCGGCCCACGCCCGGCCTTCGGCACGCCGGTCGGCACCCCCATCGGTGAAGGAACCGGCTACCGGCCGCCCGCGGTGGGTGTCGGTGTGCAGGTTCCGGCCGGCAGCGTGCTGGTCCGCGACAGCTGCCATGCGCTGCCGCCGCAGGAAGTCTGCGCGCGCCTGCGCGACCGCCGCTGGGAACTGGACCGCCGTTACAACAGCGCGCTGCAGAGTGAACGCACCGCCATCAGCGACGAACAGCGTGGCATCGACGCACGCCTGTCGCGGGACTGCGAACGCTGAGCGCAGCGCCTGCCGTGGCATGTACGCTGTGCACATGAAGAACCTGATCTGGCTGGCCCTGGGCCTGTTCGCCGGCAACGCAGTGGCCGACGACGGAGTGATCTACCGCTGCACCTCCAGCAGCAGCGATGTGCCCACCCTGCAACGTGCGCCCTGCCCTGCCGGCAGCAAGCAGCAGGTGGTGCGGATTCCGGCGGCCGCCAGCGCGCCGCCTGCGCCGGCCACACCGGCCCCGGCGCCTTCGCCACCCGAACCGGCGACGACAAGTACACCACCCGCTTCCGCGCCCAGCCCCCGTCGCCCCGGTGAAGGACGCACGATCATGGAAGCCGGCATGGTCGAACGCGAAGGCGGCGATCTGATACTCGACAGTGCATCGCTGCCACGCCAGGCCGATGCTGCGCCGGACAGCAATGCGCCGCCGAAGCCGCCGCTGCCACCGATCTTCCAGTGCACCGACAGCCAGGGCGGTAGTTACCTGCACGAGTACGAAGCCGCCCCCGGGCGCTGCGAACTGATGACCGTGCAGGGCCTGGGCGGCGCCACGCCGGTCAATGCCGCCGGCTGCGAAGTGGTGCGCGACCGCTGCGAGGAACTGCCGGACGCGCAGCGCTGCAGCAGCTGGCAGCAACGCTTTCGCGATGCACGTGGCCGTGAGCGGTTCGCCTCGCCGGAAAACCGCGAAAACGCCCGTGGCGAACGCGAACGGCTGCAGGGCGTGCTGGAGGCCAGCAACTGCCCTGTACCGGGATGACAACCATCCGGTCGTGCCGGCCGCTGGCCGGCAACTGCAATCATCTGAAGATCCTGTGGTTGCCGGCCAGCGGCCGGCACTACCACCGCATGATCAGAAGCCGTAACGCAGGAAACCGCCATCCACCGCGATGCACTCGCCGGTGACATAGCTGGCTGCGGGCAGGCACAGGAAGCCCACGGCCGCGGCCACTTCCTCCGGCTCGCCGATGCGGCGCATCGGCGTGCGATTGACCACTTCATCGTAGTAGTCCGGGTCCGACAACGGACCGGACGTGCGCCGCGTGCGGATGTACCAGGGCGCCACCGCGTTGACCCGGATGCCATCCTCCGCCCACTCGACCGCGAGGTTGCGGGTCATCTGGTGCATCGCGGCCTTGGTCATGCCGTAGACCACGCCACTGCGCACGTGGGTCAGGCCGGACACGCTGCCGACGTTGACGATCGACGACGAGGCGTGCCGGGCCAGCAGCGGATGCGCGTAGCGCGACAGCTCGAAGGCCGAGAACAGGTTGGTCTCGAAGATCCTGCGCCACTCGTCCTCGGAGTACTCCGTGGCTGCCTTGGTGACGTTGCCGCCGGCGTTGTTGACCAGGATGTGCAGGCCATCGCTGTGGTCTTCCACCCAGTCCAGGATCTGCCGGCGGTCCTCGTCATCGGAGACATCGGCAGCCAGCGCGTGCACCTGGTGCTGCGGATACACATCCAGCAGTTCGTCGCGCGCCGTCTCCAGCATGTCGATGTCGCGGCCGACGATCATCAGGTCGGCGCCGAGGCCGGCCAGTTCGTGCGCGATGGCCAGGCCGATGCCGGCGCTGGCGCCAGTGATCAGGGCAGTCTGGCCGTCCAGGCGCCACCGTTGCTGGGTCATGTGTCCTCCGGGGCCGCGCCCGCTGTGTTTCGATGCCGCAAGGATACGCGCTCACGGCGGCGCCCTGCCGGGGATGCGACACTTGCCCATACGCCCACCGCGGAGAGCCGCCATGCGCATCCTGATCCTGTCCACGTCGCTGCTGGCCAGCCTGCTGCTGGCGGCCTGCCAGCGGCCGCCGACGCCGAACCCGGAGAAGCCACCGGTGCCACGAGCGATGTCGCGTGCGATCAACGAACCACTGGACCGCGCCAAGGACGTGCAGAAAACCGTCGATGACGCCGCCGCGAGCGAGCGCAAGGCCGAGGCTGACGCAACGCAGTGACCGGTGGGGTCAGCGCCCTTTGCGCTGCAAAGGGATCCGACCCCATGAACGAAAACGCCCGGCCTAGGCCGGGCGTTCTCATTCGATACCGTTGCCGATCAGAACCCGCAGAAGCAGTACGCCAGCGCCTTCACCGGTGCGCCGTTGCCCTTTTCGCGGGCCGCGTTCTCGACGAAGCGCAACTGCGTGTCCACTTCCGGCATCGTGCGTGCCAGCATCATCCGCGCCATGCCCGAATCGGACAGCATCCAGGCACCGGCGCGGCTGCCAGCGAAACCGCTGACGAACTGCGCGAACGGCGTGGCTGCCTTCTCGATGTAGCGCACGCGGTAGGCATCGGCCTTGCCGAGCTTGGCGCGGCTGGCGGCGTCGGCCACTGCATCCTTCAGGCCACCGAAGGCATCGACCAGACCGCGTTCCTTGGCCTGTGCACCGCTCCACACGCGGCCGCGGGCGACCTCGTCCACCGCCTCGACCGGCTTCTTGCGGGCGTCGGCGACGCGACCGGTGAAATCGGCGTAACCCTTGTTGATCACCGTCTGGATGACCTGGCCCACGGCCGGGTCCATCGGGCGGGTGACGTCGAAGGCACCGGCGAAACGGGTAGTGCCGACACCGTCGGTGTGCACGCCGATCTTGTCCAGCGCGCGGCTGAAGTTCGGCACCATGCCGAAGATGCCGATCGAACCGGTGATGGTCGAGGGATCGGCATAGATGCGATCGGCGTTCATGCTGATCCAGTAGCCACCGGAGGCGGCCAGGTCACCCATCGACACCACCACCGGCTTGCCAGCGGCCTGCAGCGCCACCACTTCGCGGCGGATCTGCTCGGAGGCGAACACTTCACCGCCCGGCGAATCGACGCGCAGCACCACCGCCTTCACGTTGTCGTCGTCGCGCGCGGCACGCAGCAGCGCCGAGGTCGACTCGCCACCGATGCGGCCGGCCGGCAGGTCACCGCCACTGATTTCGCCGGCGGCCACCACCACGGCCACCTGCGGACGCGAGTCCACCGGGTTGCGGCGCGCATCGAGCTGTCCCAGGTAGGTGCCGAAGTCGACGTTGCGGAAACCACCGTCGGCATCCTCGTCGGCCACGCCGCGCTCGATCATCAGATCCTCGAACTCCTCGCGGGTCTTCAGCGCGGTCACCAGCTTCTGCTGCAGGGCGAACTTGGCCAGGTCGCCACCGGCGGCAGCGATGCCTTCCGGCAGGGTGTCAATGCCGGCGGCCAGCTGTGCCGGATCCAGGCGGCGGGCCTTGGCGATGTCGCCCAGGTAGCGCTGCCACACGTCATTCATCCAGAACAGGTCGGCTTCCTTGGAGGCCGGCGACGCAGCATCAAGCACGTACGGCTCGGCCGCAGACTTGTACTCGCCCACCTTGAACAGGTGCACGTCCACGCCCAGCTTGTCCTGCAGGCCGGTGCGGAAGTATTGGCGGTAGCGGCCGAGGCCTTCGAGCACGACCGAACCCATCGGGTCCAGGTAGACCTCGTCGGCCTGTGCAGCCAGCAGGTACTGCGACTGGCCCATGCTCTCGCTGTAGGCCACCAGCTGCTTGCCGGAAGCGCGCAGGTCCTGCAGCGCGGCGGCGACTTCACGCAGCGAGGCGAAGCCCGACGGCTGCAGCTTGTCCAGCTCCAGCACCACGCGCTCGATCTTCTTGTCTTCCTTGGCCGACTCGATCACCCGCAGCAGGTCGCGCAGCTGGATCTCTTCGGCACCGTTGTCACCCACCGCCTTGGCCAGCGCGCGGCTGACCGGATCGGCGCTGAACTGCTCGACCAGGCGGCCTTCCGGCGCGATCACGAGCGTCGTGCGGTCCTGCAGCGACTTGCTGGCACCGGCACCCATGCCGGCGGCGATGACGAACATCACCAGCAGCAGGAACAGCAGGCCGAAGAACACCAGGTTGAGGATCAACCGGCGGGTGAAGTTCATGACGTCCCACAGCCCGATGAAGAAGCTGGCGACGGGATTGCGACGCGCCGGGGGCAGCGGGGGCACGGGTTGATTCATGGAACGCTCCGGATGGCTTCTTGCCGTGGTACCAGCATAGCCGGTGCCGCGTGATGCAGCATCGGACACAAGTCAGGGGATCGCCCGCCATGGGTCGGCATGGCGGGCGGGATGATCAGGACAGCATCGACTGGCCGATGCGCAGGCTGCTGCGGCGCAGGCGCCAGCCCATCAGGATGGCAGCGGCGGTCAGGCCGACGATCAGGCCGATCCACATGCCCTGCGGGCCCATGCCCAGCCCCAGGCCGAGCCCGGCGCCGAGCGGCATGCCCAGGCCCCAATACGCGAACATGGCGATGAACATCGGCACGCGGGTGTCCTTCAGGCCGCGCAGCGCACCGGCCGACAGCACCTGGATGCCGTCCGGGAACTGGAAGGTGGCCGCGTACAGCAGCAGGGTCGAGGCCAGGCCGGCCACCGCCAGGTCGTTGGTGTACACACCGACGATGGCATCGTGGCCGAACAGCAGCACCGCCGCCGACAACGTCTGCGTGCCCATGATGATCGCGTAACCGGCCCAGGCCGCACGCCGCACGCCGAAGCCGTCACCACGGCCGACCGCGTGGCCGACGCGCACGGTGGTGGCCTCGGCCACGCCCATCGGGATCATGAAGCACAGCTGCGCGACGTTGATCGCGATCTGGTGTGCAGCAGCTTCATTGGCGCCGAGGCGGCCGATCAGCAGCGCGGTGACGATGAACAGGCCGCCTTCCATCAGCACGGTGATGCCGATCGGCAGGCCGGTGCGCAGCAGCTCCCAGATCGCCTTCCAGCGCGGCCCTTCGAAATGCGAGAACAGCTGCAGATGGGCGAAGCGCTTGGTGAACCACAGGTAGGTGCCGAAGGCGATCGCCTGCAGCCACATCATCACCGCCGAGGCAATGCCCAGGCCTTCGGCGCCCATTTCCGGGAAGCCAAGCTTGCCGTTGGCCAGCACGTAGCCCATCGGTGCCAGCACCAGCAGGCCACCGAAGCCCAGCAGCATGGTCGGCAGCGTCCAGTGCATGCCCTCGCTGAGATAGCGCATGCAGAAGTACAGGGTCAGCGCGGGGCCACCCCAGCGCACCGCATGCAGGAACGCGGTCGCCCCCGGCACGATGTCCGGCGCGATGCCGAATGCCGGCAGCAGCGGCGGCACCACGGTGAGGAAGGTGAACATGATCAGGCCCAGCCCCAGCGCCAGCCACAGTGCCTGGCGGAACAGCGGGCCGATCTCGCGCTCGCGGCCGGCGCCATGCAGCTGCGACACCGAGGCGGTGAGCGAAATCAGGGTGCCGATCGGAATCAGCATCGGCAGCCACAGCAGTGCCGTACCGATGGTGACCGCGGCAAGGGTCGCCGTGGCGTGGTGGCCGGCAATCACGTTGTCGACGAAGGAGATCAGACCGGTGGACACATGGCCCAGCACAAGCGGCAGGGCGAGCAGACCGGTGGCGCCGACTTCCTTGCTGAAGCGCGGCGTGGAGGTTGCAGTAGACATAAGGTGCTTGACGCGAACTGCGGTTGCGCGCGAAGGGCACAGGCACCGGGTTGCGGGCGCCCATCTTACGCGGGCGGCGCCAGCATTCCCATGACATGGCGTGAATGCTGGGTTTCAGCCGCCCCACACAAAAAGGGGACGGAGGGGATTAAGTCGTTTCAGGCCCGTTAGTGCCGGATGCGACTTAATCCCCTCCGTCCCCTTTTTTACTGGCCGGCCTGGCGTTTGAGCCAGCTGTCGCGTTCGGCGGCGGGCACGGCGAGGAAAGCGCTGCGCACCGTGTCGCGTTCCTGCGGCGGTGTGCGCTGCGCGACCAGGGCCAGCTGGGCCAGCTGCGCCGGGCTGAGCTGGCGCAACACGGCCAGCGCGGTTTCGCGCTGCTCCGGCGGCACGAACCCGAACAGGCCATGCAGCTTGGGGAATTCCAGGCCCAGTTGCGGGCCCAGCCGCCACCCGTCGCGGAACGCCTGGTCCTGCTCCCGGAACTGTTGGCGCAGGCGCTGCTGCTGGTCCGCGGGCAGTGCATTGAAACGCGCAGCCGCCTGGCGGATGCGCTCGCGCTCCGCTTCCGGCAACGCGCGCCAAGCGGCGTAGTCCGCGCGGCGCTGGCGTTGCTGCTGCGCATCGAGCTGGGCGAATCCAGCAGGCGTCGGGGTTGCAGTCGCCGGTGCCGGCGCGGCCGGCGAACTGCCCGGAACCGGTGGCGGCAAGGGCACGTTCAACGATTGCGGCGCGGCAGACAGCGACAACGGCAGGGCCAGCAGCAGGCTGGCGAACACGGACTTATTCATCGGCAGCAGCGGTTTCCAGCGTGGCACTGGCCGGCTCCGGCCGGCTCGGCTTGGATTGCGATTCGTCCACCGGCAGCGGGCCGCCGGCGGCGGTCCATGCATACAGGTCGGCATCGGCAACCAGCGGGTAGTCACGATCGGCCAGCATCGCTGCGTCGTCAGTGGCCTGGGCCTGGGTCGCATCCGGCGTGGCGTTGACGTTGCTCGGTGGCAGGGCTTCCACCGTCACCGGACCGGCTTCGCCCACCACGCCCTCCGGCAGCGGTGCATCACTGCCGAAGGAATGTCCCTGCAGGTAGCGCCAGCCCAGCGCAGCGGCCAGCAGTACCGCCACGGTCACCAGCAGGATCAGCGGACCGCGCCAGCGCGGTTTGGCATTCGCACGACGGCGCTTGCCGTTGGCGGCCGCACGCTCGTCCCGCTGCGGTGCGCGCCAGCTGGAAGACGGGGCTTCATTGTGGGCGGTAGGTGCAGCCGGCTGCTGCAGCTGCTGCAGGCGCGTGGCCGGCAGGTCACGGACACGGGCCTGTACCTGTTCGGCCAACTGGCGCCAGGCCGATGCATCGGGCTGTCCCTGGGCGTCACGCGGGCAGGCATCGGCCAGCAGGTGCTGGTAGCCGGCCTCGTCCTGGTCGAGCACGCGCATGGCGATGCCCTCGTCCAGGCTGCCGCCCACCCGCAGCAGTAGTGCCAGTCGCGGCAGTGGCGGCATCGTGCCCAGCGCGGCCAACGACGGCACCCACTGCCCGCCCACCGGCTCGCGCAGTGCCTGGCGCTGGCCCAGCAGGGTCCAGAAACGGGTCGGCCACTGCGCCATCGGCAGATCGCTGGCGACCGCCGCAAAGGCGCGCATCACCGCCACCAGGGTCTGCTCGGCTCGCGCGGCATCGCCGCACTGCAGTTCAGCGACCACCAGGGCACGGCGCTCGACGCCGCGCAGGAACGCCGACAGCGCGCCGGCCGCGGTCGAGGAAACAGGGGCGGGCACAGCCGTCATCGGTCACTCCAAAGGTCTGCCGGCATGATAGCGGCAGGCCATCGACGCCCGTAGGACTTGCGCCCACAGGCACTTCGTGCTGCAGGTTGTGCACAGCACCACGACCCCTCCGGCGAAAACTGTGGCTTCGGGCTGAATTCACTCTGTTTCAGCATTGTTTCACACTTAAATCATTGATTTTATTATCTTTTGATGTGTGGCGATTTTTTGACCAACCCGAGGGTGAGGCCGTCGCCATCGGCCTCCCAGGTGTCCGCCAGCGGGTAACGCACAGTGTTATCCACAGAACATGTGGATAAGACTGAATCTCCAATGGACACCGATATTTAGGTGACATTTATGATTCAACAGAGGCTGGCCGGCCCCCTCTGCCCCCTGCCATTCGCGCGCGCATGGCCCGTTACACTGGCCCGATGCTTTCACCGATTCCGACCCTGCAGGTCGCCCTGCCCGTCCCCCTGCCCCGCCTGTTCGACTACCTGTCGCCGGAGGGCGATGGCCCTGCGGTCGCGGTCGGCTGCCGCCTGAAGGTGCCATTCGGCAACCGGGAGCTGGTCGGTGTGGTGGTCGGTCACGGCCAGACCGACGACGGCCAGGGACTGCGCCAGGCCCTGGCCTGGTGCGACCCACAACCGCTGCTGCAGGGCGAGCTCTGGCAGAGCCTGCAATGGCTGGCGCGCTACACCCACGCACCGCTGGGCGAGGTGCTGAGCACCGCCCTGCCCGGCCCGCTGCGCCATGGCGAGGCCCTGCCCGACACCCATCACTGGGGCTGGCAGCTGACCGCCGCAGGCCGCGCCCAGCGCGATGCGCTGCGCGCCGGCAGCCGCCCGCGGCAATTGGCCGAACTGCTGGCCGAAGCCATCGTGGATGAGGACGTGCTGGGCGAACGCATGCAGGACTGGCGCACAGCCGCGCGCAGCCTGGCCAAGCGCGAGCTGGCCGAGCGCGTTGCGTTGAGCGTGGCCCCGCAGCATGCACAGCCACTGCCCGGCCCCACGCTCAACCCGGACCAGGCCGAGGCGGTGGCCGCGATCACCGCCGCGGAAGGCTTCCAGCCGTTCCTGCTGGACGGCGTGACCGGCAGCGGCAAGACCGAGGTCTACCTGCAGGCGATCATCCATTGCCTCGCGCAGGGCAGGCAGGCGCTGGTGCTGGTCCCGGAAATCGGCCTGACCCCGCAGACCCTGGCACGTTTCCGCGGCCGCCTCGGCATCGCCGTGCACGCCTTGCATTCGGGGTTGAATGACAACGAGCGCGCGCGCGTCTGGGCAGCGGCCTCACGTGGCGAAGCACGGGTCATCGTCGGCACACGCTCGGCGGTGTTCACGCCGTTGCCGCAGGCCGGCCTGCTGATCGTCGATGAGGAGCACGACGGCAGCTACAAGCAGCAGGACGGCATCCGTTACCACGCGCGCGATTTCGCCCTGGTCCGGGCCAAGGCACTGGGCATTCCGGTACTGCTCGGCAGCGCCACCCCCTCGCTGGAAACACTGCACAACGCCTATGCCGGGCGCTACACGCACCTGCGCCTGAAGCAGCGCGCCGGCGATGCACGGCCACCGCGCGTGCGCATCCTGGATGTACGCAAGCGCCCGCTGCACGACGGCCTCTCGGCCGATGTGCTGGCCGGCATCGGGGAGCACCTGCAGCGTGGCCAGCAGGTGCTGGTGTTCAAGAACCGCCGCGGCTACGCACCGGTACTGCTGTGCCACGACTGCGGCTGGACCGCGCCGTGCCAGCGCTGCGATGCGCCGATGACCGTGCATGGCGGCGGTCGTCGCCTGCAATGCCACCACTGCGGTGCGCGGCAACCGGCGCCGCTGGCCTGCCCGGCCTGCGGCAGCCTGGCGCTGCAGCCGCAGGGCATCGGCACCGAACGCTTGGAAGAACACCTCACCGCCGCCTTCGCCGGCTTCCCGGTGGTACGCATCGACCGCGGCACCACCTCACGGCGAGACGCGCTGGAACAGCAGCTGGCGAAACTGGGGGACCAGCCCGGCATCCTGGTCGGCACGCAGATCCTGGCCAAGGGCCACGACCTGCCCAAGCTGACCCTGGTGGTGGTGGTCGGCATCGACGAAGGCCTGTTCTCCGCCGACTTCCGCGCCAGCGAGAAACTGGCTCAGCAGCTGATCCAGGTAGCCGGCCGCGCGGGACGTGCACGTGACCCCGGCGAAGTCTGGCTGCAGACCCATCATCCCGGGCACCCACTGCTGGAAACCCTGGTGAGTGGTGGCTACCACCCGTTCGCGCAGGCCGAGTTGAACCAGCGCCAGGCGGCAGGGTTCCCCCCGTTCGCGCATCTGGCACTGATGCGTGCCGAAGCGCAGCAGGTGGAGCATGCCAATGCGTTCCTGCTGGCGGCCCGGCAACTGCTGGGCGAGCAGAACGTGGTGGAGGCCTACGGGCCGATGCCTGCACCGATGCCACGGCGTGCCGGCTACCAGCGCACGCAACTGCTGCTGTCGGCCCTGCAGCGCCCGCCCCTGCACGGCGTGCTCGCGCAGCTGGTGCCGCAGCTGTATGCATTGCCGGAAGCACGCAAGGTGCGCTGGTCGCTGGATGTGGACCCGACGGATCTCTACTGAAAAACAACCTGGAGTCAGAGCCCACCCACTGGGTGGGGTCCGACCCCGATACCCTGGGGTCGGATCCCTTTTCGCAGAAAAGGGCTCTGACCCCGAACGCTTTCGCTTACGTCAGCGGCGACATCACGCCGCGCTGGTAGGCCGGCCGCTCGCGCAGGCGCGCATACCAATCCGCCAGGTGCGGAAGCTCCGGTCGCTGGATCGGCAGTTCGAACCAGGCGTAGATCAGCGAGCCCAGCGGAATATCACCCATCGCGAATTTCTCGCCCGACAGCCATGGCTGTCGAGACAGGGTGGCATCGGCCATCGCCAGGTAATCACCGGCGCGGACGATGGCGGCGCTGATGCGTGCTTCGTCGCGGTCGGCCGGCGCGGTGCGCATGATGCCCCAGACCAGGTCGCTGTACAGCGGCGCCATCCGCGAGGTGCTCCAGTCCATCCACTTCTCGGCCTGGGCGCGTTCCATCGGGTCTTCGGCGTACAGGGTGCCCAGCGCGTAGCGGGCGCTCAGGTAGCGCACGATGGCGTTCGATTCCCACAGCGGCAGGCCGTGGTCTTCGATCACCGGCACCAGGCTGTTGGGATTCATCGCCTGGTACTCCGGCGTCTGCGTACCACCATGGCTGCCGCCGACTTCGATGGACTCATACGGCAGGCCGATTTCCTCGGCGCACCACAGCACCTTGCGGACGTTGCTGGAATTGCGGCGGCCCCAGATCTTCAACATGCGGGTTTTCCTTGCTGGCAATGCGAGCGGCAACGATACGCCTGATCGGGTGGGGTGTGTGCGTGCCGGACGCGGGATCTGCCATCTGCGGCTTGCCGGCCAGCGGCCGGCACTACCGGTCTTCTTCTGGCCAGCGGCCGGCACTACCGGTTCTTTTTCGGCAGCGCGCGGACGTAGGACGACTTGCCGTCCTTCTTCAACTCGAACAACCCGATTGCTGCCAGCAGATCACTGAGCTTGCCGTAGCCGTAGTTGCGCGGATCGAACGAGGCCTGGTTTCCGATCTGGCTGCCGACCGGCCCCAGGTGCGACCAGCCATCCTCGCCCTCGGCGGAGGACACCGCACGGCGCAGCATCTTCACCAGCCGGGTGTCGCTGCGCATCTCCGCACCGCTCTTGCGCGGGCGTGCATCATCATTGGCGACGGGCTCGTTCGACGCCTGTTCGCTCGATGCCTGCTCCGCATCCGGCACGCTGGCATGGGTCTGGCCCAGCGCTTCCAGGTAAGTGAACTTCGAGCACGCGTTGACGAACGGTTCGGGTGTTTTCTTCTCGCCGAAGCCATACACCTTCACGCCATCGGTCAGCAGGCGCATCACCATCGGGGTGAAATCGGCATCGCTGGACACGATGGCAAAGCCATCAAGGTTGCGCGCGTACAGCAGGTCCATGGCATCGATCACCATCGCCATGTCGGAGGCATTCTTGCCCTTGCTGTAGGCGAACTGCTGGATCGGGCGGATCGCATACTCGTGCAGCACCGCTTCCCAGCCCTTCAACCGCGGGCTCTTCCAATTGCCATAGGCGCGGCGCACGTTGGCCACGCCGTAGCGGGCGACTTCGGCCAGGACCTCGTCGATCTTCGAGGCCGGCGCGTTGTCGGCGTCGATCAACAGGGCGATGCGCTTTTCCGGTTCGCTCATGGGCTCCTCAGGGGCCGTTGCCTGAACCCGAGTATCGCCGATCCACGCGGGCGCTGACGTGACAGGCAGCCGCCGTGCGAAGATGCCAAGCGCTTCCCCCAATGCCCCCACTGGAGTGAGTCGATGAGTCGCGAGCGCGTTCCCCACCTGGTCGTTGTCGGCGGCGGTTTTGCCGGCCTCTGGGCCACCCGTGCCTTGGCCCGCGAGCGCATACGCATCACCCTGGTCGACCGCCGCAACCATCACCTGTTCCAGCCACTGCTGTACCAGGTGGCCACCGCCGGCCTGTCCGCGCCGGATATCGCCGCGCCGCTGCGCCACATCCTCGGCCACCAGCGCAATGTGGAAGTGCGCCTGGGCGAGGTGGTGGCCATCGACAAGCAGGCCCGGCAGATCCGCATGGCCGATGGCAGCGCGCTGGACTACGACAGCCTGCTGCTGGCCACCGGCGCTACCCACGCCTACTTCGGCAATGACCAGTGGGCCGATGATGCCCCCGGCCTGAAGACGCTGGACGATGCCATCGCACTGCGCCGCAAGCTGCTGCTTGCCTTTGAGCGCGCCGAGGCCGAGCCGGACCCAGCGAAGAAGGCGGCGTGGCTGAGTTTCGCCGTCGTCGGGGGTGGTCCCACCGGCGTCGAACTGGCCGGCACGCTGGCCGAGATCGCGCGCCACACGCTACGCAACGAGTTCCGCCACATCGACCCGGCCAGCGCCAAGGTGCGGCTGGTCGAGGCTGGGCCGCGCGTGCTGTCCTCGTTCCCGGAAGTGCTTTCGCTGAAGGCGCGCCGGCAGCTTGAAAAGCTGGGCGTGGAAGTGCTGACCGGTACCCCGGTGAGCGACATCGACAGCCAGGGCTTCAAGCTCGGTGACCAGTTCGTGGCGGCACGCACCGTGGTCTGGGCCGCCGGCGTGGCTGCTTCGCCGCTGGCGCGCACGCTGGACGTGTCGCTGGACCGCGCCGGACGCGTGCAGGTGCAACCGGACCTGACCCTGCCCGACCACCCGGAGCTGTTCGTGGCCGGCGACCTGGCCGCACTGAGCCAGGCCGATGGCAAGCCGGTGCCCGGCGTGGCACCCGCCGCCAAGCAGATGGGCAAGTACGTGGCCGAGGTGATCCGCGCACGCCTGCACGGCAAGCCCGAGCCCGGCCCGTTCAAGTACGCCGACTACGGCAACCTGGCCACCATCGGCCGCATGGCCGCGATCGTGCACCTGGGCCGGCTGCAGCTCTCCGGCGTGCTGGCCTGGTGGTTCTGGCTGGCCGCGCACGTGTTCTTCCTGATCGGCTTCCGCAACCGCATCGTGGTGCTGCTGAACTGGGCGGTCGCGTACTGGAGCTACCAGCGCAGTGCGCGCATCATCTTCGGTGATGACCGCGACGACCGGCGGCCGAAGCGGTAGAGCCGAAGACGGACACGGTTCTCTGCCTGGGAGTAGATCCACGCCATGCGTGGATGAATGTCTGTGCAGGACGCATCGAGCTCAGCCACGCATGGCGTGGCTCTACTGCCTCATCGGGCCACCGGGCACCCGCCGTTTCGACCATGTCCGGCAGAAGTCCTCCTTCCTCGCGGTATCGGCAATCTGCGCGGTACTCCAATGCCGGGTGATCCAGATCGTCAGTGCGGTACTGCTGAGATGCCAGCGCAGCATGCCGCGCTGCGGTTGCCGCCACAGGTGGCGTCGGGCAATCCAGAAGGCCTCCCGCTCCACTTCAGGCACCTTCTTCTTCATTCCGTCCTTGTCGAAGAACTGGGCGGTGAAGTGCCATGGATTCATCGGCTGGTATCCCGCCCGTGGTTCACCGCTGCATGCGGCCACACCACTGGGCGTGCGGTCGGCCGGCTTCGGTCGACCGTCCACCAATGCCAGCCCGAGCAGATACAGCAGGCCAGGCAGCAGCGCGATACCGGTGACCAGTACGACGACGGAGATCCATGCCTTGCCGGCAGCGCGCATCGCGCTCACTTCGCCTTCGGTTTCGGGTACCACAGCGCGTTGACGATGACCCAGCGCTGGTCGAAGCGCCCCATGTGGAAGTAGTCGACGAACCACGGGGTTTCCAGCCGCACCGAGGCCGCGTTGCCGGTCACGTCCAGCACCGTGCAGCGGCGATCCCATTGATCCTTCGGCGTCTTCAACGCGCCCTGCTTCGTCAGCGAGACCAGCTCTTCCTTCGACATCCGGCGCAGGCCCAGGCGTTCGTCGGGTGTATCGCCGAGGACCGCGCGCTTGGCCAGGTCCGGATGCAGGGAGCGGGCGACGCGTTGCGGGTCGGCCTCCAGCTGGCCGTCGACGTAGTCGTGGCAGGTGGCTTCGATGGCCGCGATGGTGGCCGGGTCGGCGGCGGGGCTCGTTGCTGCGGAAAGAGCGAACAGCAGGGCGATCGTGGACATCCGGGTCTCCAGCTCTGGGCGCGGGGCGATCATCGCATGGGCCGGGTGGCCCATCCACGCATGGCGTGGATCTACAGAAGCGTCTCGGCCGGTTCCTGCAGCCAGGCCAGCTTGCGTTCGCGCGGCTGCTGCTTGAGTTGCCACTCGGCCCGCGAGGCGGCGGCCCGGTCCGGGTATTCGCGCACGGCCAGCACGCGCAGCGGTGGCCGGGCCCGGGTGTAGCGCGCGCCTTTGCCGGCCTGGTGGGCGGCGAAACGCGCCTCCACATCGGTGCTGATGCCGGCGTAGTAGCTGCCATCGCGGCATTCGAGCAGGTACAGGAACCACGGGCGGAGGGACGGGGCCATGCCCGGATTATGCCGTGCTGCACTGCAGCGGATATACTGGCGCCCGAATGCAGGAGAGAGGCGCCGCGCTGGCGCCCGCCGAAGGCGCAGGCTCCCATGATCGCTCAGGCCGGTGGGCTGGTATCCCACCAACCATGCATTCGACTCGCCGAGCTGGAGAGAGGTCACCGGGCACGCCCGGGACGATCCGCCGAAGGGGCACGCGGCCTAGGCCGCTGAACTCTCAGGCAAAAGGACAGCGGGAGCGGCACCGGTCATCGTCATCCCGTCATTGCGCAGGCAGTGACGGTATACGCGCATGGCCGGCCCCACCGCGCCCGGAGCCTGTCCCATGCTGCTGTCCATCATCTACCTGATTGCCATTTCCGCCGAAGCCATGACCGGCGCACTGTCCGCCGGCCGCCGCCGCATGGACCTGTTCGGTGTGGTCATGATCGCCTGCGTCACCGCCCTCGGCGGCGGATCACTGCGCGACATCCTGCTCGGCCACTATCCGCTGGGCTGGGTGAAGCATCCCGAGTACCTGGGCTTCACCGTATGCGCGGCGCTGATCGCCACCTGGGTCGCACGCTGGATGCACCACTTCCGCCGCACCTTCCTGGTACTCGACGGACTGGGCCTGATCGCCTTCACCCTGATCGGCTGCTCGATCGCGCGCGAAGCCGGCCATGCGATGCCGATCGTGCTGATCGCCGGCATGCTGACCGGCGCGTTCGGCGGCGTGCTGCGCGACATCCTCTGCAACGAGGTGCCGCTGATCTTCCAGAAGGAGCTGTACGCGATCATCGCGCTGCTGACCGGCGCGGCGTATCTATTGCTGCTGCACTGGGGCGTGGCCGACGCCACCGCGATCCTGTGCTGCCTCGGTGGCGGTTTCGCGTTGCGCCTGCTGGCGATCCACTACCGATGGGAAATGCCTAAGTTCGTGTACCACGACGAAGTGCATTGAGGTTCGCGTTCGCCGAGCATGGGGTTCCATGCCTGGCGCGGATCTACCGCACCACCCCGGCGATGTACCTGGCGCTGTCGCTCATGCGCAGCGCCAGGCGCATCGCCGGTGCAGATGGGCCGGTCTCCAACTCCGACCGGCCCTGATCGCGGCCGCACCCCCGCAGGCGCTGGCCGCCATCCACACACGTGCCGCACTCAGGCGGCTTCGGACACCTTCACGTCGCGACGGGCGCGCACGGCCGCAGCCAGTCGCTCCAGCACCGTCACGGTGGTGTCCCAGTCGATGCAGCCATCGGTGATGCTCTGCCCGTAGACCAGCGGCTGGCCTTCGACCAGTTCCTGGCGGCCACCGACCAGATGGCTCTCGATCATCACACCAACGATGCGCTGTTCGCCGTCTTCCAACTGAACGGCGATGTCGTCGATCACCTTCGGCTGGTTTTCCGGGTTCTTCAAGCTGTTGGCATGGCTGGCGTCGATCATCAGGCGCGTCGGCAGCTTGGCCTTGGCCAGCACCTGGCAGGCATCGGCGACGCTGCCTGCGTCATAGTTCGGCTGCTTGCCGCCGCGCAGGATCACATGGCAATCCGGGTTGCCGGTGGTCGATACGATGGCGGTGCCGCCCTGCTTGGTGACCGACAGGAAGTGATGCGGGTTGGACGCCGCACCCACCGCGTCAGCGGCGATCTTGACGTTGCCATCGGTGCCGTTCTTGAAGCCGACCGGGCACGACAGCCCCGAGGCCAGCTCACGATGCACCTGGCTTTCGGTGGTACGCGCGCCGATCGCGCCCCATGCCACCAGATCGGCGATGTACTGCGGCGAGATCACATCGAGGAATTCGACACCGGCCGGCAGGCCGAGCTTGTTGATGTCGCGCAGCAGGCCGCGGGCGATGCGCAGGCCCTTGTCGATCCTGAAGCTGCCGTCCAGGTCCGGGTCGTTGATCAGGCCCTTCCAACCTACCGTGGTGCGCGGCTTCTCGAAGTACACGCGCATGACGATTTCCAGTTCGCCGGCCAGCGCATCGCGCAGCGGCTTCAGGCGCTGGGCGTATTCGATGGCGGCCTTCGGGTCGTGGATCGAGCACGGGCCCACCACCACCGCAAGGCGATCGTCACGGCCATGCAGGATCTGGTGCAGGGCCGCGCGCGAGGCGCTGACGGTGTCGGAGGCTTCATCGTCACAGGGCAGCATCGCCAGCAGCTGGGCAGGCGGTGTCAGCGGTTCGATGGTGCGGATACGCAGGTCGTCGGTGTGCGGGGGCATTGCAGGAGATCTCCGGAACGTTGGGGGTCCCCAGCGTGGCGGCATGAAAAAAGCCGCCAGGTTCGCTGGCGGCTTTCGGGAATGCGTCTGAAGCTTTCTTCAGGGTGAGCGCAGTCCTTCCTCCGCCAGTGGCTTCGGAAAGTAATACCAGTAAAAGCGGGTAGCGGCTGCGTTCATGGGGTGTATTGATAGCACAGCTTTTGCGCAGTGCAAAATGTTTCATCCGCAACTGGGGACGCGGTTCAGCGAGGTGCGCTCCAGCGCTGCCTACGCGGCGGCAGCCACGCAATGTCGCTCATTTGCCATGCACTTCCACGTCCAGCAGCAGGCCTTCGTGGATGTCGGCCCAACGCTCCAGCACGCGGTCCAGCTCCTGCCTGGCCTCGTCCAGCTGCTCGGGGTTGAGCAGGGAGCGCGCGGTATAGAGATCGGAGACCAACCGCCGCAGGGTCGCTTCCGGGATGGCCACCGACGGCCCTTCCAGCCCTGGCAACTGCAATGCCGGGCTGTCGCCAAGCGGGCCGAACAGCGTCACCTGGAGCTTGCTCTGCATGATCAACTTCCCTGCGGATGGACATGGGCAATGTCCTGTTTACCGCGTCCGGGTGACACGCGCATGTGCCGCCCGTGCTGCTGGCCGGGTGCCTGGGCACCTCCGCAGCACCGCTACAACGCGGCCAGGTCGGCCAGGTGCTGGTCCATGCTGTCCACTGCACCAATGGCATGGGTGGTGGTGAAGTACGCATGCCAGCCAGTAGCAGCAATGCCAGCCACCAGTGCATCAGCCTCATCGCGGCTGGCGCAGTGCCAGACCGCATAGAACTGCTCGCCGCTGCCGTGCGGCACGTCCGTGGCGATGCGACCCATCGCCAGTGGGGCAATGCGTGCCGGATCGAAGTGCTGCATGCCGGCACCGATACGGGCGAAGAAGGCATTCCGCTGCTCGGGCGGGAGTGTGGTCCAGGCGGGGGTGGCGATGTAGAGCTCGATGAAGGTGTGGGACATGGTGGTTCTTCCTTGAGGGTTCGGGGGTTGCCGGCCAGCGGCCGGCACTACCGGAGCGAGCGCAGTGCGCGTTTGCGGATGTAGGCATTGGCGTCGCCGTGGTGTTCGTACTGCCAGCGCGCGCACAGCGCATGCAGCCACTGCGGCTGTGTCTTGCCGGCATCATTGAGCCAATTGCCGACCGAGTCCTGCACATAGCGCTCCGGGTCATCAGCAAGCGCTTCCAGCATCGCCTCTGCAAGTTCCGGGTGCTGCTTGAACAGCGCGACATGTGTGGCCCACACGCCGCGCGGGCGCAGCGCTTCGCAGGCAAAGCGGCGCAGGTACGGCGATCCTTCCTGCGTCCACGGTTGCAGGTACTCCAGCGCCTGCAGTGGTGCGGCAACAATGTCGGCACGCGCGGCAACAATGTCGGCACGCAACGCCAGCCACGCCCATTCGCGCACGCCGAAGTGCGGGTCGTCGGCTAGTGGTCGCATCGCCTGCAGCTTGGCCGGCAGCGTCGCGCCGGCATCGTTGCCGGTCAGATAGCAGGCCCAGCCACGCACCGTGTCCGATGCATGCGCCTGCCAACGCGCAGGATCCCCCTGCCCGGCTTCGTGCAGCAGCCGCGCCGCCAGCGCCATGCGCTGGGTGATGCCCTTGCCTGATGCATCGCGCATGCACTGCAGCGCTTCCGGCTCAAGCGCAGGCGCCACCCCTTGCAACAGCTCGGCGAAATCTACTGCCAGGCATTCGGCCAGATGGGTGGCGGCGGCGTTGCCGCTATTGAGTGCACGCAGTCGATCCGCAGGAATGCGCGGGCTCATGCTGCGGATTCCCGTCCGGCGTCCGTGTGCTGCCAGACCTTGTGCAGCAGCTGTGACAGCTGCTGCTGTTCATCAGCATCCAGGCCGTTGAACAGCCCACCGATCCATTGCGTGTGCTGCTCGAACAGCGACTCGGCCAAGCGTTTTCCCGGTGCGGTCAACACGATCTGCAGACGACGACCATCCCCGTCATCGCTGCGACGCCGCAGCAGGCCTTCACGCTGCAGGCCATCGAGCAGGCCGCTGATGGTGGCGCGGGTCACGCCGGCGCGCTCGGCCAGCGCGTGCGGCGGCAGTGCGCCACCGGCCCCGTGCAACAGGAACAGCACGATGAAGCGACCCTCGCTGAGCCCATGCGGTGCCAGCCGCGCGGCGCAGTCGCGATCGATCGACGAAGACAGCGAGAGCAGCTGGAAGCACAGGCGCAGCTGCGCGATGTTGGCATGGCCGCGCCGCTGCGCTTCCTCAATCAAGGCATGGTGCTTGGCTTCGATCATCTGACAGTCGCATATGATTAGGCGGCTAATCATATTGTCAAATAGCTGAACCAGGCAAACCGTATGTGAATTTCAGCTAGTGCTTGCCAGCAGCAGGCGTGCGATCAGCCCACCGCCCTCACGGTGCAGCAGCTGCAGTTCGCCCGCGTGGCGCCTTGCTACATTGGCAGCCACAGCCAGTCCGAGTCCGGCGCCACCGGTGGCGCGGCTACGCGAGCTCTCGCTACGCTGGAACGGTTGCAGGAGGCGGGCGCGGTCGGCCTCGGCGATGCCGGGGCCGCGATCCATCACATCCAGCTGCACGCTGTGGCCCACCATGGCGACCCGCAACTCCACACCCCCGGCGTAGCGCTCGGCGTTATTGATGAGATTGTCGACCGCGCGCCGGAGCAGCAGCGCGTCGCCGTGCCAGGGCAGACTGTCCGGCCCCTGGAGGGAGATTTCGGCACCGCGCAGCAGCGCTGCCTGCACGCACTCCTCCAGCAGCGCAGCCAGATCCAGCGAGTGCATCTGCATCGGCTGCAGTTCACCACGTGCGTAGTCCAGCACCTGCTCGATCATCGTATCCATGCGTTCGATGTCCGCCACCATCCGTGCCGCCTGTGGCGCAGGTGCGAACTCGGCGCGTAGGCGCAGGCCGGTCAGTGGCGTGCGCAGGTCATGTGCTACGGCGGCCAGCATGTGGGTCATGTCCTGTGCCTGTACGCGTAAGCGATCGCGACCGGTGCTGATCGCGGAAGCCAGCATCTGAACTTCGCGTGGGCCGTCATCCGGCAACGGCGTATCGGCCTGCAGGTCCACACGTGCGCTGGCTTGGGCCAGGCGCCGCAACGGGCGCCCCAGCCGTACCGACGCCCACGCTGCCAGCGGCGCCAGCAGGACGGCACCGCCCAACAGTGCAATCACCACCTGGCGTCGCCAGGCCGCCAGATCGCTGTGATCGCTACCGACCACCTGCCAACCGCCACCGGCCCGGCGCACGCCCAGTTCGAACGGCGGCCATTGCATGGCAGTGAGCGCCGCGGCCTGCGTCTCCAGCACGCCAGCCCGCGCCGTGGCATCGAGCACCGTTCCGCCCTCGATGACCTGCACGTCGGGCGCCTTGCCCTGCCCGCTCCAGACCAGGCGTACATCCTTGACCGGCAAGCCCATCTGAAGCGCCGCCAGCTGTGTAAGCCAGTCGCTGGCGCTACCCTGTGGCGGCACATCCTGCATTGCCATATGCAGGCCCAGCGGCGCTGGCGCCTGTTCCCCACGCAACACCTGCATGGCCTGATCCAGCCGCATCGGCGGCGGCGCGGGCCGAGGCATCCAGCCGACCACGGCCACACTGACCAGGGTCGCCAGCAGTAGACTGGCCAAGGCCAGCATTGCGATCCAGCGTGTGGTCGACCACCGGGTGTTCACAGCACCTGTACCTCGACGTCGAAGCGATAGCCTTCGCCGCGTGACGTCTGCACCAGGGCTTCTGCACCGGGTGAGGCCTGCCCCAACTTGCGGCGCAGCCGGCTGATCGCGAGGTCAACGGCGCGATCGACGCTGTCACTGCCTTCACCGCGGCTCAGCTGCAGCAGCTGCTCGCGCCCCAGCACTCGCCCGGGACGTTCGGCCAGCACCAGCAGCAGGCTGAATTCACCGCGGCTGAGCACCAGCTCATTTCCATCCGGCGCGAACAGGCGGCGCTGCCCGGGCAGCAGTCGCCAGCCAGCAAAGCGGAGTTCGCTGGCCACCTGGCTGCGCAGCTTGTCCTGCCGGCGCAGCAGCGCGCGCACCCGTGCCAGCAGTTCGCGCGGGTCGAACGGCTTGGCCAGGTAGTCGTCCGCGCCCATCTCAAGGCCGATCACCCGGTCCGGTGCACTCCCCATCGCCGACAGCATCAGGATCGGGATGGCCCGTGCCTGCAGTCGTCGGCAGACCGACAGGCCATCTTCGCCGGGCATCATCCAGTCGAGGATGATCACATCCGGACGGTCGACCTGCAGCAGCACGTCCAGCGCCGCTGCGTCCGCCGCCACACGCACCTGGTAGCCATGCAGCAACAGGCAGTCGGCGATGGCATCACGGATGCTGGCGTCGTCATCGACAACAATGACACGGGCGGGAGTCGTCATGCGGGCAGTATCGGGCCGGTCTGTATCAGGACGGTATCAACAGCGATATTCCCGCGATACGCCGCTGCGCGCCAATGGGTGCCCATGATCACTGCGGAGATTTCCCTTGCGCCTCATCCTCCTGTCCCTGCTTGCTGCGCCACTGCCTGCGCCGGCGTCCGATGCCCCCGAACACGTGCTGCCGATGTGGATGCAGGGCGGTCATCCGGCCGTGGCCGTGTCGCTGGACGGGCGTGCCGAACCGCTGCGCTTCGTGGTCGACAGCGCGGCGGGAGCCACCCTGGTCGATGACCGCGTCGTGCGGCGCTATGGCCTGGAAGATGCGGATGCAGAGGTATCACAGGCCCAAGGGGCGAGTGCAGCATCGGCGCGGCTGCAGCGCATGCGCAGCACGTCCTGGCAGCTGGGCAGTTGGCAGCTGCAGGCCCAAGCCATGAAGGTCGATCTGTCGTCGTTGCCGAAGGACGATGATCCGGACATTGACGGCTTGATCGGCAACGATCTGACCGGGCGTTGGGACACCCGTTGGGACTTCGGCCGCAATCAACTGGCGCTGTGGACGCCTGGCCGATTGAACCTGGAAGGACCGGGTTGCCAGCCCAATGCGCTGCCCGGCCGCACTGACGGCCTGCGCCAGTTCGGCTTCATCGCGCTTGCACTGGGCGCGCCCGCCGTGGACGCCATCGCCGTGGTCGACACCGGTGCCGCGCAGACCATCCTCAACGCCGAAGCAGCCCGCGCACTGGGGCTGCGCACCGACGGCAGCGACGCGCGGGTGCGGGTGCGTGAAAAGGGCACCGAAGGCCTGGGCGGCGGAAAGCAGGCGACCTGGCTGTACACCCTGCCCGGCATGACCGGCAGCGGCTGGCAGCACCCGTCGATGGAGGTCCGCATCAGCGAACTGCCGGTGTTCAAGGCGATCGGCCTGGAGGCCCGGCCGGCGCTGATCCTCGGTGCCGATGCAATGCGCGGCGGCCAGGTGGACATCGGTGCCGGCGCAGCACGGATCTGCCTGCGCCGGCCGCAGGCCAGCTGACATCTGGCAATGACGCCAGCGGCAGCCTGGCGTAGCATCGCCGTGCGCCCCACCAGGAGTTCCACGCATGTGCCGTGCCACCCTGATGTGCTGACGCTGCTCCCGCTGGCGGTACTGGCCGCGCCGCCACCCGTGCCCACGCCGGCTCGCATCGATGCCGAAGCACAGCGGCTGATGCAGGCGGCCCATGCGCGCGGGATGGCGCTGGCGATGATCGATGACGGCAAGGTGGTGCATGTGGCCGCCTACGGTGAACGCAACGCCGCAGGCGAGCCGCTGCGCACCGACACCGTGATGTACGCTGCGTCACTGACCAAGATGGCCTTCGGCCACCTGGTCGCACAACTGGTGCAGGACGCGCGTATCGATCTGGACGCCAGCATTGCTACCGCCCTGGACAAACCGCTGCCGGACTATCCACCGGAACCGAAGAAGTACGCCGACTACAGCGTACTGGCCAGCGATGCCCGCTGGCGCCAGCTCACGCCACGCCAGCGGCTTTGCCAATTTCGGCTTTCTCGAACCGGATGGCCGGTTGAAGTTCCACTTCGAGCCCGGCAGCCGCTACGCCTATTCCGGCGAGGGCCTGATCCTGCTGCAGTTCGTGATCGAACGCGGGCGACTGGGCGATGATGTGGGTGCGTAGATGCAGCAGCGCGTGTTCGATCGCTTCGGCATGGCGCGCACCAGCATGGTGTGGCGCGCGGATTTCGCCGGCAACCTGGCCGATGGCTGGACGGCCGAAGGCAATACAGAGCCGCACGATGAACGCAGCCGTGTGCGGGCGGCGGGGTCGATGGATACCACCATCACCGACATGGCCCACTTCGCCGCCGGCTATGTGCGCGGCGATGGGCTGTCCCCGGCAATGCGCAGGGAGCTGGTGCGGCCACAGCTACCGATCACCACCGCCAGCCAGTTCCCAACACTGCAGCCGGAGCTGCCCGTTGCGCAGCAGCACAGGGATCTGGCCGCGGGCCTGGGCGTAGTGACCTTCCGTGGTCCCCAGGGTGCAGGCTTCTACAAGGGCGGCCACGACGATGCGGTCGGCAACACCCTGGTGTGCATCGAGCGGCACAAACGCTGCGTGGTGATCCTGGGCAACGATGTGCGGGCGGAGGCTACGTTCCCGGCACTGGTGGCGTTCGTGCTGGGCGATACCGGCGTGCCATGGCAGTGGGAATACGGCGCGGCGAAGGCATTCGTCGAATGAGGGCGCGTTGACGCCTGCATGGCAAGTGCGGCTGGACGGGTGCATCCACGCATGGCGCGGATCTACCAGCGAAACCGTGCACCTGTAGATCCACGCCATGCGTGGATGCCTGCCCCGCTCAGCGCGCCTGCTCGAAGAACATCAGGTACACCAGCCGGCCATTCTCCGGGCGGTCACCGAACGCCGGCCCGGCGGTATGCCAGAACCAGGGCCGCAGCAGCACCAGCCGGTTGAAGCGCATCGGGATGCGCATGGTCATTTCCCACTGGCTGTCATCGTTGCTATCGCGCTCGATGATGTCGCGATGCATGTCGCCGCCGTTGGCATAGCCCAATGCGGCCAGCTCCGCGGCATCCAGGGCCATGCGCTCGGTGCCGGTGCGGCGGTGGCGGAAGAACTCGGTGCCGCCCTCGCAGTGCTCCGATGCACTCAGGTAAAGGATGCCCGACCAGTGCGAGTGGTCGGCGTGTACCTTGGCGCGGCCGGTGTCACCGGCCAGGGTAAGGCGGAACTTGCCGTGCGACTGCAGCGGGTTGACCGGCCGCAGCGGTTCGTTGACCAGCCGCGAGACCGCGCCGGACAGTCCATCCAGATCCAGGCGCTGCTGCGAATTGCGGCCGGGGAACGCGCCCTCCTGCACGGGATAGGTCAGGCCCAGCGCCGCCTGGCGCAACCCCTGCGCATCGGCGGGAGAGAGGAAGTCGTCGACGACGATGAACGAGGTAGGCATGGTCACCGAGCGTAGCGATGCACTGCGGCGACGGCAACCGGGCAACGAAAAACCCCGCCTCGCGGCGGGGTTTTTCTTTACATCGGGCAAGCGTGCCGACCAAGGTCGGCAACGACCGCCGGGGGCGCGGACTTAGAAGTCCATGCCGCCCATGCCACCCATGCCGCCCATGCCACCGGCGCCACCCATGGCCGGCTCGTCCTTCTTCGGAGCTTCGGCAACCATGGCTTCGGTGGTGATCATCAGGCCGGCGATCGAGGCAGCGTTCTGCAGCGCCGAACGGGTCACCTTGGTCGGGTCCAGGATGCCGAACTGCAGCATGTCGCCGAACTCGCCAGTGGCGGCGTTGTAGCCGAAGCTGCCGGTGCCTTCCTTGACCTTGTTGATGATGACCGACGGCTCTTCGCCGGCGTTGGCCACGATTTCGCGCAGCGGGGCTTCCATCGCGCGCAGGGCGATCTGGATGCCGTGGTTCTGGTCTTCGTTGGCGCCCTTCAGGCCGGCCAGCGCGGTGACCGCACGGACCAGGGCAACGCCGCCGCCCGGGACCACGCCTTCTTCAACGGCTGCACGGGTGGCGTGCAGGGCGTCGTCGACGCGATCCTTCTTTTCCTTCATTTCGATTTCGGTCGAAGCGCCGACCTTGATCACGGCAACGCCGCCGGCCAGCTTGGCCACGCGTTCCTGCAGCTTCTCGCGATCGTAATCGGAGGAGGTGTCCTGGATCTGGGTCTTGATCTGGCCGACGCGTGCATCGACGGCAGCCTTGTCACCCACGCCATCGATGATGGTGGTGTTTTCCTTGGAAACCTGCACCTTCTTGGCGCGGCCGAGGTCCTTGATGGTGGCCTTTTCCAGCGACAGGCCAACTTCTTCGGAGATCACGGTGCCGCCGGTCAGCACGGCCATGTCTTCCAGCATCGCCTTGCGACGGTCGCCGAAGCCCGGAGCCTTGACGGCCACGACCTTGACGATGCCACGGATGGTGTTGACCACCAGGGTGGCCAGCGCTTCGCCTTCGACTTCTTCAGCGACGATCAGCAGCGGCTTGCCGGCCTTGGCGACGCCTTCCAGCACCGGCAGCAGGTCACGGACGTTGGAGATCTTCTTGTCGTGCAGCAGGATGAACGGGTCATCCAGGTCAGCGGTCTGCGACTGCTGGTTGTTGATGAAGTACGGGGACAGGTAGCCGCGGTCGAACTGCATGCCCTTGACCACGTCCAGCTCGTTGTCCAGGCCCGAGCCTTCTTCAACGGTGATCACGCCTTCCTTGCCGACTTCCTTCATCGCGTCGGCGATGATCTGGCCGATCGACTCGTCCGAGTTGGCCGAGATGGTGCCGACCTGGGCAATCGCCTTGTCGTCAGCGGTCGGCTTGGAGATGGTCTTCAGCTCGGCAACGGCGGCCACGACGGCCTTGTCGATACCACGCTTCAGGTCCATCGGGTTCATGCCGGCGGCAACAGCCTTGGCACCTTCGCGGATCAGGGCCTGGGCCAGCACGGTGGCGGTGGTGGTGCCGTCGCCTGCGTCATCGTTGGTGCGCGAAGCAACTTCCTTCACCATCTGCGCGCCCATGTTCTCGAACTTGTCAGCCAGTTCGATTTCCTTGGCGACGGAGACGCCGTCCTTGGTGATGGTCGGCGCGCCGAAGCTCTTTTCCAGCACGACGTTGCGGCCCTTCGGGCCCAGGGTGGCCTTGACGGCATTGGCGAGAACGTTGACGCCGCGCACCATGCGCGAACGGGCGTCTTCACCGAAACGAATATCCTTGGCAGCCATTGCATTTACCTCATTGGTAGCGCCGGACAAGGCCCGGCGGCTGGGATTTGGGGATCAGGTTGAAACAGGTCGCGCCGAGGCTCAGCCGATGACGGCGAGCACGTCGTCTTCGCGCAGGACCTTGTACTCGACGCCTTCGCTCTTGTACGAGCTGCCGGCGTACTGGCCGTAGATGACCTTGTCGCCGACCTTCAGCGACGGAGCGCGCACGCTGCCGTTGTCCAGCGGCTTGCCCGGGCCGACGGCCACGACTTCACCCTTGGTGGACTTTTCCTTGGCCGAATCCGGAATGACGATGCCACCGGCGGAGATTTCGTCGGCTTCGATCGGCTTGACCACAACGCGGTCGTGCAGCGGCTTGATGCTCATGAGAGACCTCTTAAGTTATTGATTGGTCTGAAAAAGTCTGGCGATGTTAGCACTCACCCCAGGTGACTGCCAGCATTGCTCGCGAAAAAGCCCGATGAATCGGGAGCAGGACAGAGATGGAGCTGCGCCCGGACCTTTCAAGGCCGGACAAGCAAAAATTTTCTGCGCCCGGAAATGCACCGATCCCTGCCCTGCGTGAAGACATTCAGGCCGGTGCAACGCGACAACCCCGTGTCCAAAACCCTCGACATTTGGTGATACGCGTCGCACTGTCAGATATCTGACGTTCATTTACGACAAAGTGTCACTGGATCGGCCTTAGGCTCGGCCCCGCATTCCCAATCACAAGGAGTAGTCGATGCGATTGCTGTCCCCGCTTGCCGCCGCCTGCCTGCTGGCCCTGGCCGCTGCGCCGGCCCAGGCCGAGGTCTTCATCAATGAACTGCACTACGACGACAGCACCGCCGCCGGTGACGTCGGCGAAGCGATCGAGGTCGTGGCCACCGCCGGTGAGGACCTGTCCGGCTACCGCCTGTACCTGTACAACGGGTCCAACGCTTCGGCGGCCGTGGTCTACGCCAACAATCCGGTCCCGGCCGGCACCGCCGCCAGCTGCGGCAGCGCGACCATCGCCGTGGTCAACTACCCGACCAACGGCCTCCAGAACGGCCCGAACGACGGCATCGCCCTGGTCGATGCCAGCGGCAAGGTGGTCCAGTTCCTCAGCTACGAGGGCGCCATCACCGCCTCCGGCGGCCCTGCCGCCGGCATGACCAGCCAGAACATCCCGGTGGCCGAGACCAACAGCACGGCGCCGGGCACCTCGCTGCAGCTGACCGGCAGCGGCAGCCAGTACGCCCACTTCACCTGGGCCGAATCGGCCAAGCAGACGTTTGGCAGCTGCAACAACGGCCAGACCTTCAGTGGCGGCGGTACCCCGGGGCCGAACACGCCGCCGTCGGTCTCCACCACCACCCCGGCGCAGGGCAGCAGCACCTTCCCGGCTGCCGCCGACCTGGAAGTGGTGTTCAGCGAGACGGTGAACCTGGCCAGTGGCGCCTTCGCCCTGAGCTGCGGCACCTCCGGCAGCGTGCCGCTGACCTTCCCGGCCAGCGGTCGCAGCGTGAAGCTGTCCACCAACACTGCACTGGTGGCCGGTGAAGCCTGCCGCTTCGACATCCGCGCCGCGCGCATCACCGACCTGCAGGGCGCACACCCGGCCGCCGACAGCCGCATCGCCTTCACCGTGGCCAGCACCGGCGGCAATCCGGACCCGGGCAACCCGGGCGTGCCGGCCGGCTACTACTCCAAGGTCAACACCAGCAGCCCCAGCCAGCTGCGCTGCTCGCTGCACGCCACCATCAAGGGCCATACCGCCTATCCGTACAGTGGCTCGGGCACCAGCACCTGGACCATCCTGGAAATCGCCGACGAGGATCCGAACAATTCCGGCAGGATCCTGGATGCGTACCGCAACCGCAGCTACGCCAAGGTGACCGACCGCGCCGGCAGCGGCAGTGGCCTGAAGTACAACCGCGAGCACACCTGGCCGAACTCGCTGGGCTTTGCCACCACCACCGGTGACAAGGGCCTGCCGTACGCGCCGTATACCGACACCCACATGCTGTACCTGACCGACGCGCAGTGGAACGCCGACCGTGGCAACAAGCCGTTCGGCAAGTGCGACGCCAACTGCGGCGAGCGCGCCACCGAGGCCAACAACGGCCAGGGCGGCGGCAGCGGCGGCTATCCGGGCAATTCCAACTGGGTGCGCACCCCGGACGGCAACACCGGCACCTTCGAAGTGTGGGGCAAGCGCAAGGGCGACATGGCGCGTGCGGTGATGTACATGGCGATCCGCTACGAGGGCGGCAAGGATGCGGCGACCGGCCAGTCCGAGCCGGACCTGGAGCTGACCGACGACCGCAGCAAGATCGCCAAGACCAGCAGCTCGCCGGCCTACATGGGCCTGCTGTCGACGCTGATCGACTGGCATCTGTCCGATCCGCCGGATGATGCCGAGCGTGCGCGCAATGACGTGGTCTACAGCTTCCAGGGCAACCGCAACCCGTTCGTCGACCACCCCGAGTGGGCAACCCCGGCCCTGTTCACTTCGGCCAAGCCGGCGACCTGCCAGCTGGCCAACTGACCGCGCAACGCAGCGGTCCATTGCCGCCGCCGGGCCCTGACCCGGCGGCGGCCCTATACTCGACGGTCATGTCGACCGTCGATCCCGTCCTGCTGCTGTTGACCACCTGCCCGGACCGGGCCAGTGCCGAGCGCATCGCGCACGCGCTGGTCGGCGAGCGCCTGGCCGCGTGCGTGACCCGCCTCGATGGCGCGCAGTCGACCTACCGCTGGCAGGGCGAGGTGACCACCGACGCCGAACTGCAGCTGCTGGTGAAAACCACCGCGAGCCGCGTCGATGACGCGATTGCCCGGATCGTCGCACTGCATCCGTATGAACTCCCGGAGTGCATCGCGGTCGAAACCCGGGCCGGCCTGCCGGCGTATCTGGACTGGATCCGGGCACAGACCCGGGAGGACACTGATTGAAGACTCTGTTTGCGCGCGGCGCCGCCTTGTGCGCCCTGTTGTGGCTCTCGCTGCCGGCCTTCGCGCTGGATGAGAAGGACCTGCTGCCGGTGGACCAGGCGTTCGCGCTGACCGCCAGTGCCCCCGAACGGGGCCAGGTGCAACTGCAGTTCAAGATCGCGCCGGGCTACTACCTGTATCGCCACCGCACCAGCGTCAAGGCCGACCCGGCCTTCAACGCCGGCGCGCTGCAGATGCCCAAGGGCGACAAGCACCACGACGATTTCTTCGGCGAGGTCGAGACCTATCGCGAGCGCCTGCAGGCCACCCTGCCCGGCACGCCGACCGAGGCCGCCGGCACCATCAGCCTGGAAGTGCGTTACCAGGGCTGCGCCGATGCCGGTGTGTGCTACCCGCCGCAGAAGCGCGTGGTGCAGGTCACCCTGCCGGGCGCCGGTGCGGCGTCCGCGCCGCCTGCCGCGCGTACCGGTGCGGCAAGCCCGTTCAACAACCCGCTGGCCGGTGCCGGCAACACGGGCGGGCTGCGCCTGCCGGGCGCGGCCAGCAACAGCCAGGCGCTGCCACTGCCGTCGGAGCAGGCGTTCGGCTTCGATGCCATCGCCAGCGACGGCAACACCCTGCTGCTGCGCTTCAGCCCGGCGCCCGGCTATTACCTGTATCGCGACCGCACCTCGCTGAAGCTGGAAGGCAGCGCCGGCGTGCTGGCCGACAAGCCGCGTTGGCCGGCCGCGCAGTCGCATCGCGACGAGCACTTCGGCGATGTCTCGGTGTACTTCAACCAGGTGGAGGTGCCGCTGCCGCTGCGCCGCACCGTCACTGAGGCGGTCGACAGCACCCTGGTGGTGACCTTCCAGGGTTGCCAGACCGATGGCATCTGCTACCCGCCGATGACGCGCCGGGTGAAGCTGTCGATTCCGGCCGGCAAGATCAACGCCAGCGCCGGCCAGGCGCCAGCGCGCGACGACGTGATCAATCCGCTGCGCGCTGCCGGTGAGCCGCGTGAGTCCGCCAACGGCGCACCGCTGCGCCTGCTGCCGACCGTCCCGAACGACGGCGCTGCCGCCCCGGCTACCGCCGGAAGTGAAGGCGCAGGCAATGAGTTCGCCGCCGACGCGCGGGGTGACAACGCGCTGCGCACGCGCCCGCCGGCGACCACCCCGAACCCGGACCGTTCGTTCGTCTGGGTGCTGCTGCTGGCGCTGGCCGGTGGCCTGGTGCTGAACCTGATGCCCTGCGTGCTGCCGATCCTGTCGCTGAAGGTGCTGAGCCTGGCGCAGAGTGGTGAAAGCCCTGAGCGGGCGCGCAGCCACGCCCTCTGGTACACGCTGGGCGTGCTGGTCGCGTTCGCGGTGATCGGCGCGCTGATGGTGGGCCTGCGTGCGATCGGCAACGCCGTCGGCATCGGCTTCCAGCTGCAGCACCCGGGCGTGGTGGCGGCACTGGCGTACATCATGTTCGCGGTGGGCCTGAGCCTGTCCGGCGTGTTCACCCTCGGCGGTGGCATCGGCAACCTCGGCCAGTCGCTGGCCAGCCGCAGCGGCCCGGCCGGCGATTTCTTCACCGGTGCGCTGGCCTGCCTGGTCGGCAGTGCCTGCGTCGGCCCGTTCATGGGCGGTGCGATCGCCTACGCGTTCATTGCCCCGCCGCTGAAGGCGATGACCGTGTTCCTGTTCCTCGGCCTGGGCCTGGCGCTGCCGTTCCTGCTGATCGGCTTCGTGCCGGCGCTCGCACGCCGCCTGCCCAAGCCCGGCCCCTGGATGGAAACGCTCAAGCACGTGCTGGCCTTCCCGATGTATGCCACCGCGCTGTGGCTGCTGTGGGTGCTGGGCAAGCAGCGCGGCGTGGACGGCATGGCGCTGGTGCTGGGTGGCCTGCTGCTGTTCGCCTTCGGCCTGTGGCTGTTCGAGCGCAACCGCTGGACCGGCTCGCGGGCAGTGACCCTGCTCGGCGTGTTGTTGGCAATCGGTGCACTGGTTCCCGCCTGGGGCGTCACCCAGCTGGCACCACCGGCGCGTGCCGCACAGGCCGCCAGCGACAACGTGGTGGACTATTCGCCGCAGCTGCTGGACCGCCTGCGCGCCGACAACCGCGTGGTGTTCGTCAACATGACCGCCGACTGGTGCGTGAGCTGCAAGGCCAATGAGCGTGCCGTGCTGTCGCGGCCGGAGTTCAAGGAACTGCTCAAGCGCACCAATGCGGTGTACATGCGCGGTGACTACACCAACGTCGATCCGCAGATCACCACGTTCCTGGAAGAGCACAAGGCCGTGGGCGTGCCGCTGTACGTGGTGTACGGCCCGGGTGCGCCGCCGACCGTGCTGCCGACCCTGCTGACCCAGGCGGTGGTCGAGGAAGCGCTGCTGCGCACCGCACGATGAAATGGCAACGGCCAGCGCTGCTGTGGACAGCGGTGCTGGCCGCCGGCCTCGGCCTGTGGGCCGGGCATCGTTTGTCACCTGCCCCGTCTGCACCGGCCGCGCCAGCGACGGCTTCCACAGCGACGGCCGTGACGCCCACGCTGCAGGTGGGTGATCCCTTGCCGGCGCTGACGCTGCCGGACCTGGCGGGACAGCCGCTGGACCTGCGCGCTCGCTTCGCCGGCCGCCCGCTGCTGATCAACGTCTGGGCCAGCTGGTGTGCGCCCTGCGTGGAAGAGATGCCCGAACTGGCGCGCTTCGCCGATGCCCAGGGCGACACCGGCGTGCAGGTGCTGGGCCTTGCACTGGACACCGCGGACGACGTGCGCAGTTTCCTGCAGCGGGTACCGGTGGATTACCCGATCGTGGTCGAAACGCCGGGGCCACGCGATGCCAGCGTACAGCTGGGCAATACGCAGGGCCTGCTGCCCTACAGCGTGCTGTTCGATGCACAGGGGCGGATGGTGAAGGTCAAGTTGGGGCCGTTCGCCCACGGCGAGATCGACCGCTGGGTGAAGTGAGGGTTCGGCAGGGTTGCACCCTGCACCTGCAGAGGCCTTCAAGCCACGGCAACTGCAACCGCCAAAACGGCTCAGGATTGCTGATGGCTTGGCGAGGCGGTGCGGCTGGGCAGGACACGCCGTAAACCCCGCTCCGCGGTCCGGCCCAGCCGCTGGCGGCTGTACGTTCGGGCGCTTGCGAAGCAGTGCTTCGCAAGCAAAGCGCCCTCACCCATGGGGGCTCGATGGCGCCATCCATGGCGCCAACGGTCCTGCCCAACCACACCGCCCCACCTCTGACAGACTCCCGCAGCTGTTGGTAGGTGTCGACCTTGGTCGACACATCTGTCAGATATCGAAATGAATCCGGGGTCAGATCCGTTTTCCTGCGGAAGAACGGATCTGACCCCAAGAGTATTTCCGACAGATCGCGGAAATCTGTCTAAGGCGGGGTGGGTCCGGTTGCGGGGGGGTCCGCGGCATGGATGCCGCGGCCAAGCCCCCAAGGATGGGTTTACGGCGTCCCCCGCAACCGGACCCACCCCGCCAACCCCAGGAAACCTGCTGTTGCTGTTGCTGTTGCTGTTGCCGGCCAGCGGCCGGCACTACTGCGGGTGCCGGGCGCCGCCCGGCCGATCCCCCCGCTTGACCGCAGGCAGGGCGCCACGGAGAATTCCGCGACTAATTCTCATTTGCTGTTGCGCAGGATGCGGGCGGCAGCCTTCCGGGCCCTCCTCCTTCGATGTTCAAGAACGTCCTGTTCCAACTGCACTGGCTGCTGGGCATCACCGCCGGTGCCGTGCTGGCCGTGATGGGCCTCAGTGGCGCCACGTTGTCCTTCGAGGACGAGCTGCTGCGCGCCGCCAATCCCGGCTTCGCCGAGATCGCCGAGCACCATGCCGAGGGACAGCATCCCCTTGCACTCAGTGAACTGGTGCCGCTGCTGCAGTCCGGCAGCGACCGCCCCCTGCAACGCCTGCGCGTGGATGCCACCGGGCAGCGGCCGTCGGTGGCACGCTTTGCTGGTGGCAAGGAAAACTGGGTGTATTTCGATCCCTACAGCGGTGAGCGCTTCAGCGCCCTGCGCGGGCAGGCGTTCTTCGACTTCGTCGAGGATCTGCATCGCCACCTTGCCGCGGGCGAACGCGGCAAGTGGATCACCGGCAGCTGTGCCATCGCCCTGCTGTTCTTCACCCTGTCCGGGCTCTACCTGCGCTGGCCACGACGCTGGTGGCACTGGCGCAGCTGGCTGGCAGTGGAGTGGAAACGCAGCGGACGGGGCTTCCTGTGGAGCCTGCACTCGGTGGTCGGCACCTGGGTGCTGCTGATCTACCTGATGAGCGCGCTGACCGGCCTGTGGTGGTCGTTCGACTGGTACCGCAGCGCGGCCAACACGCTGCTGGGCGTGGCCCCGGCGGCCAAGCACAAGGTCGCCACCGATGCGCCGCTGGATCTGCACCGTATTGAAGCCACTCTTTACGCGTTGCCAGGCGTGCGCACCGGCTTCATCGACCTGCGCCTGCCTGAGAAACCCGGGCAGGCACTGAATGTGCGGGTGATGGCCGGTGACCCGGCGCAGCGCAGCGGCGGCCATGATCGGGCACACGACCTGCTGCAGCTGGACCCAGGCACCGGCGCCGTCCTCGATAGCCGCCCCTATGCACGCCAGGGCACCGGCGGCCAGTTGGCCACCAGTGTGTTCGCGCTGCATTCGGGCAGCTACTTCGGCGTACCCGGTCGCGTGGTGGTGATGCTCAGCAGCCTGGGCATGAGCCTGTTCTTCATCACCGGCTGGATGCTGTACCTGGACCGCCGGCGCAGCCAGCGTGCCGCGCGCGGGCTGCGCCAGTCGCTGCCGATGCCGGCCAGCGATGCCGGCAACGCGGCGTGGCTGGTGGTGCATGCCAGCCAGAGCGGGCTGGGCGAGCAGCTGGCCTGGCGTGCGGCGGCGCAGCTGCAGGCGGCCGGCCATGCGGTGCAGGTGCTGCCGCTGGCGCGCATCGATGCCGCGCACCTGCTGCGTGCATCGAACGCGCTGTTCGTGCTGAGCACCTTCGGCGACGGCGAGCCGCCCGACGCCGCCCGGCGCGCAGCGCGGCAGTTGCTGGCACAAGCGCTGGACCTGTCGGGCCTGCAGTTCGGCCTGCTCGCGCTGGGTGACCGCCAGTACCCGCATTACTGCGGCTTCGGCCGCCAGGTCGATGGCTGGTTGATCCGCAACGGCGCGCACGCACTGTTCGAGCGCATCGACGTCGATGCCGCCTCGGTCCCGGCGCTGCGCCAGTGGCAGCAGCAGCTGGGTGCGCTGACCGGCATCGCCACCGATGACAGCGTGCTGCCTGCCGCTACGCAGATGCACGAGTGGCGCCTGCTCGGCCGCGATCGCCTCAATCCAGGCAGCGTTGGCGGTGCCATCTGGCGCATCCGTCTTGCGGCACCGGCCGAGGTGCAGTGGCAGGCCGGCGACATCCTGCATATCGCCCCCCGCCACAACGCGCGGCATGCCAGCGCGGTGTTGAAGGCCCATGGGCTGGATGCGCAGCAACCCCTGCTGGTCGACGGCCATCCGCGCACGCTGTTGGCACTGGCCAGCGAACGCGAGCTGCCCGATGCCGATGCCGCACTGGCGGTGCAGGATGCCTGCCTGTGGCTGGGCGGGCTGCCGCTGCTGCCGGGGCGCGAGTATTCGATCGCTTCCACTGTCGACGATGGCGCGGTGGAGCTGGTGGTGAGGCTGGTGCATGACGCCTCCGGTCGTGCCGGGCTGGGCTCGGGATGGCTGTCACTGCATGCACCGATCGGTGCATGCATCGTTGCCCGCGTGCATCGCAACCCCGGTTTCCATCGCGTCAGTGGTGTGCCGATGGTGCTGATCGGCAACGGCACCGGCATCGCCGGCCTGCGCAGCCTGTTGCGCGAAGCCGCCCACGCAGGCGACCACGGGCACTGGCTGCTGTTCGGCGAACGCCAGCGTGCGCACGATTTCCTGTTCGCCGAAGAGATCGAAGCGTGGCAGGCCCAGGGCCATCTCGCGCGGGTGGACCTGGCGTTCTCGCGCGATGGCGACGGCGGGTATGTGCAGGATCGCCTGCAGGCGGCCAGCGATACGCTGCGCGACTGGATGCAGCGTGGTGCGGTGATCCACGTCTGCGGTTCGCTGCTGGGCATGGCCGAAGGCGTGGACCAGGTGCTGCGTACCGCGCTGGGCGATGAAGTGGTGGAAACGCTGCTCGAGGACGGGCGCTACCGCCGCGACGTGTACTGAGCCATTCGGTGGTGCCGGCCAGCGGCCGGCACTACTGGGGCAGATTCAGGCCGCCGCGCGCGCCTGGGGCATCGACTGCAGGCGGAACGCGCCCACCGCTTCGGCCAGAGCGTGCACCTGGGCCTGCATCTGCGCCGTCGAGGCACCGGCCTCTTCCACCAGGCTGGCATTGCGCTGGGTGCTGGCCTCCATCTGCACGATGGTCTGGTTCACCTGCGCGATGCCGGCATGCTGGTCCTGCGACGCACTGCGGATACCAGCCAGCAGGTCGGCCAGCTGCTGCACGCTGCCGACGATCTCGCCCATCGTGGTGCCGGCCTGCTCGGCCTGCTGGTTGCCCTGCCCGACGCGCGCCACCGAATCCTCGATCAGTCCCTTGATCTGCTTGGCCGCCTCGGCACTGCGCTGCGCCAGCAGGCGTACTTCCGCAGCCACCACGGCGAAGCTGCGGCCCTGCTCGCCGGCGCGCGCCGCTTCCACCGCCGCATTGAGGGCAAGGATGTTGGTCTGGAAGGCGATGCCGTCGATCAGCTGGGTGATGTCGCCGATCCGTCGCGAGGCCTCGCTGATGCCCTGCATGGTCGCGACCACCTGGCCGACGGCCTCGCCCCCCCGCTGGGCCACCACTGCCGCACCCTGCACCAGGGCATCGGCGCGACCTGCTGCATCGGCGTTGCGGCCGACGGTATCGGTCAGCTCGTGCATCGACGCCGCAGTCTCTTCCAGGTTGGCGGCCTGCTGCTCGGTGCGCTGCGACAGGTCGTGATGGCCGGCAACGATCTCGCCGACACCGGTATCGAGGCTGGACGCAACGTGCTGGATGCGGGTGACAATGCGGCCCAGCTGCGCGACGGTGGTATTGGCATCGTCGCGCATGCGTGCGAACACACCCTGCAGCTCCCCCTCCATGCGCACGCTGAGATCGCCACGGGCCAGCGCGGCCAACAATGCCTGAAGGTCGCCCAGGTTGGTTTCAAAGGTGGCCAGCAGGCGGTTGATGCTGGTCGACAATGTGCGCACGAAGCCCTGCTTGCCCTCCAGCACGATGCGGCCATGCAGGTCGCCGTGTGCTGCAGCATCGACCAGGGCAGCCACTTCGGTTTCCAGCAGCGTTTCCAGCGCACGACTGCGCCATTCCACCGCGACGCCGAGGAACTGCCCTTCGTCGATGACGGGGTTGGCAATCAGCTGGTAGCGCACACCGGCATGACCGATCTCGCGCTCCTCGCGCTGGCGCACGTCGGCCAGGCTGGCCAGCGCCGGATGCAGGCGCACTGCATCGCTGCCCACCAGATCTTCGACCTCGCGCTCGAGTTGCTGCAGCAGTGCCGGATTGACGTAGGCCACCTGGCCCTCGGCATCGATCACCATCAAGCCGGTCTGCGCACTGTCCAATGCCTGCCGCACACGGGTGTTGCCGCGTGCCAGGGCACGCTCGGTCCCGATGCGCGCGCGCAAGCGCTGCTGCATGTCGACCAGGCGCTGGGCCAGCTGGCCGATCTCATCATTGGCGTTGTAGACGCGCAAGGTGGTGTCGAGGCGATCATCGGCGATGTCGCTGGCGAAGCGCAGGGTGTCCTCGATCGGCTGGCGCACCGCACGCAGCACCAGCACCAGACTGGTGATCAACACACCGGCGACCAGCAGCAGGGTCACTGCAAACAGCACGCTCATGGTGCGCGCACCGGCCTGCTGGCGGGCCTGGGCATGGGCCAGCGCCGCTACCTGCGCCTGCTGGAACGCAGCCAGTGCCGGCGCCACGCCGGCAGCGGCATCCAGCAGCGACTGCGCTTCCACATCCAGGCCGACGCGGGCAGCGGTGTAGCCCAGCAACGCGATCTGATAGCCGTCCATGCCGCTGCGCAGGGTGTCCTGCACGTCGGCAGGCAACCCGGTCAATGCGAGGTCGAAGGGCAGCTTTTCCTCGCTGGCGCGGTCGGCATGGGTGGAGTCGCCGTCAAGCAGCAGCAGCGCCTCCTGCCTGCGCATCTTCTGCAGAGACAACGCCAACGGAGGCCGCTGCAGCGCATCCACCTGCGCCTGCAGGGTGTCGGCCGCCTGCTGCAGCTGCGCAGCGAGGCCCGCATCACCACGCCCCATCTCATCGACGCGTTCGAACAGCGCGGCCACACCCTGCGAGAACGCGTCGGCGGCTTCGGTCAGTGCCTGCAGCGCCTGGCGCCGGCCGGCATCCATCGGCATCGCGCGCAGCGCCTGCAGATCGATCTGCAACGCCTTCTGCGTTGCCAGCAGCTGCGCGCGGTCGGCATCGTCGAAACTGCGTGCATACTGGGTCTGCAGACGACGCGCCTCGGCCACCCGCGTGGCCAGGCTCGCGGCCAGGTCACTGCCACGCTGGTAGCTGGCCTGGCTGCGTGCAGCCTGGGTGTTGGCATGGCCGGTCCAGCCGTAGACGGCAGCGATCGCGATCAGGCCCAGGCCACAGACCCACAAGGTCGCCTTGAGCTTGTTGGCCACGCTCAGCCGGTGCGGTTGCAGCCACAGCAGCAGGCCGGGGGACGCCGAGCGCAGCGCGGCAAGCCGCAGGCGCAGGGACCGGAAGTGGGGGACGACGGCCGACATGACAGGCTCCAGGCGGAAGGACGCACCTGTATCGGCTGGATCTGGAGCAACTTTAGGGATTTTTTGGGCCAGCCCCACCGATGGCTGGCGGACGCGGCCTTTGTACCCGGCACAGGCGACGGGGGCATGACACCCGCGCGGTGCTTGACCTCAACCCCGGTTGGGGGAGCACAGTGGACTCCCTCCCCCGCCCGGTGCCTCCATGACGACGCTCGATGTCCCCCGCTACCTGCAACGCCTGCAGCTGGATGCCCCGCCACCGCTGACGCTGGCGGGTCTGACGCTGCTGCAGCAGCGCCACAACGCACTGCTGCCGTTCGAGACCCTCAGCTGCCTGTTGCGCGATGCGGTACCGATCGACCTGGACAGCGTGCAGCGCAAGCTGCTCGACGACCGCCGTGGCGGTTACTGCTTCGAACTCAATGGGGGCCTGCTGGCGCTGCTGCAGGCCTTGGGCTTCGATGCGCAGCCGTTGAGCGCGCGCGTGCTGCTGGCCGCCCAGGACGGCGAACTGACCGCGCGGACCCACCTGCTGCTGCGCGTGCAGGTGGACGGCGATGACTGGCTGGTGGATGCCGGTTTCGGCAGCCTGACCCCGACCGTACCGCTGCGCCTGCACGACCCGCAGCCGCAGGCCACGCCACACGAGCGCTACCTGCTGCAGCGCCTGCCCGGTGGGGGGGATTTCGTGCTGTCCGCCGAATCCGCCGACGGCTGGCGGGCGATGTACCGCTTCGACCTGCACGCGCCCGCGCCGATCGACAACGTGGTGGGCAACTGGTACGTGTGCACCCATCCCGATTCCAGTTTCCCCGGCCAGCTGCGCGCGTCGCTGACCGGGCCGGACTGGCGACGCACCATCGGCAGCGGCAACTACACCGAGTACCGCCCCGGCAAGGCACCGGACAAGCGCCCGCTGCATGATGTTGGCGACGTGCGCGAGGTATTGCAGCAGCGCTTCGGCATGCAGCTGCCGGACGACCGACGACTGGATCCGGCGATCAACGACTGGCTGCAGCGCTCGCGTGCCCCGACGGAGTAGCCGCTGCACGTGTAGCGTCGAGCCAAGCTTGACGGGTGCATTGGCGGCGTAATCAACAGCAGCCGAGCATGGGCCCGTCTCTATGGATTCGTGCGCGCCTGCAGCGCAATGCGGTTGCCTTCGCTGTCGGCAATCTCGGCCACGCGCCAGTCGCCGGCATCGGCCGGGCCGAAGCGCAGCCCAGCGCCCGCCTTCAGCGCGCGATCGACGCTGGCGTCCAGGTCATCAACCCCGATGTAGATGCGCGCGCCGTGTTCGGAAGGCAGATAGTCCGCACCCTGCACCAGCGCCATGCTGGCACCGACGACCTCGTCGGCAAACGGAAGGTAGGCCATCCTGCAGTCGTGCAGCAGGATCGGTTCGTCCACCGCCACCTGCAGCCATTGCTGGTAGAACGTGATGGCCCGGGCCAGGTCAGTGACCGGTATCTCAACGTGCAGGATGGGGTTCATGTCCGCAGGATAACCGGATACTGACACGGCCTTGCAGGGCGGCACTGGCATGCTGGACCGCCCTTTCCCCGCGGAGTCCTGCATGTCCCTGGCCGATCATCGTAGTGCGCTGGCGCCGCTGGGCTTCCTGCGCGTGGCCATCAACCTGGGCAATCCAGTGCTGGCGCAGGGCGATGCGAACGCCCCGCGCGGCCCCTCGCTGGAACTGGCCACGGCATTGGCGCAGCGGATGGGCGTGCAGGCACGCTTCAGCTGCCACGACGCCGCAGCCTCGGTGGTCGCTGCAGCCAGCGAGGATGCCTGGGACCTGGCCTTCCTGGCCATCGATCCGGCGCGCGCCGACCGCATCGCCTTCAGCGCCCCCTATGTGGAGATCGAGGGCACTTACCTGGTGCGCGAGGACAGCCCTGCGCAGCAGGTGGCCGACCTGGACCGCGATGGCCTGCGCATCGCGGTCGGTCGTGGCGCGGCCTACGATCTGTTCCTCAGCCGTGAACTGCGCCACGCCAAGATCGAGCGGGCCGAGACGTCGGCGGCGGCGATCACCCTGTTCGAGCAGCAGCGCCTGGATGCCGCCGCCGGCGTGCGCCAACCGTTGGCCGGCTGGGCGCAGACGCATCCCGGCCACCGCGTGCTGGCCGACCGCTTCACCGCGATCCAGCAGGCGGTCGCGGCGCCGGCCTCGCGCCCGGCCGATGCCTTGCAGGCGCTGTTCAACGAGGTGGAGGCGATCAAGGCCGGCCCGTTGCTGGAAGCTGCGTTTGCCCGTGCGGGACAGGCGGTTACGCTGGTCCGGTGACTGTAGGGTCGAGCAGCAGCCGTCGAGCGTGGCTCGACGCTACAACTGCGCGTCTGCCATGTGCCGCACGTGCTCGGCAGCCTGCGCGTGCAGCCAGTCGCGGAAGGCGAGAAAGCCGCGATGGCGGGTCGAACGCTGCGGGTAAACCAGCCAATGCGGCCAGGCGGTTTTCAGGCGGAGGCTGGACAGCGCTACCAGTTGGCCGGAATCCAGCAGCAGGCGCGCGCGCGTCACCCGCCCCAGCGCCACGCCCACCCCGTCCAGCGCCGCACGGTGGTGTGCCTCCGAATCATCCAGCACCGCCACGAAGCGCGGCGGTGGGCTCTGCCCGCTCAACGCGAACCAGGCGCCCCACGCGCCATCGGGATCACCCAGCAGCGGCCATCGGTTCAACGGCACACGTTCGACGCCTCCCATGCGTTCGATCAGTGCCGGGCTGGCCATCGGCAGCAGCCACTCGTCGAACAGCGGCTCCACCACCAGGCCCGGCCACTGCCCGCTGCCCAGCCGCAGCGCGGCGTCGAACTGGCGCTGCCGCTCGAAATCAATCAGGCGTTCACTCGACTGCAGGTTGATCTCGATCTGCGGGTGCTCAGCCACGAAGTGACCCAGCCGCGGCACCAGCCAGGCCGACGCCATCGACGGTACCGCGCTGATCGTCAGCACGTGCTCGGCGCGTGCGGCATAGGGCTGGAAGGCTTCGTTGATCGCATCCAGATGCGGGGCGACCTGGTCGAGCAGGCGCTGCCCCTCCAGCGTGAGGGTGACGCCACGCGGCTGGCGGACCAGCAGCGGCTGCCCCAGCCGCTCTTCCAGCTGGCGCATCTGGTGGCTGAGCGCACTGACGGTCAGGTTCATCGACGCCGCCGCGCGCGACAGGTTGCCGAGCCGGGCGGCAGCCACGAAGCCTTGCAGGGCATGAAGGGGCGGACGGGACATAAGGCTTGAATTCCTCTCAAGACACGCTTGCGGAAATGTCGCTTTTTGCCCGTCCATGCTGCCCGTATCGTGCAATCCACTCAAGTGGAGGCACGCTCATGAACATCTTCGGCAGCCTGTTGTTCCTGCACGGCCACGTCGCCAACGCCGAGCTGGCTCGGCAGCTGGCCAGCCCGGTCCCGCCACCCAGCAGCACTCCGGGTAGTGCCGGCCGCTGGCCGGCAGCTTCGCCAACCGGGCAACCCGCAGCTGCCGGCCGCTGGCCGGCACGCCCCTAACGCTGCAGCGCCTCCTGCACCGCCACAGCCACGTCGGTGTTGTCGATGTAACTGCCATCATTCCAGCGCACATGCTGGCGATAGCCGGCATCGACACCCCGCACGCGCTTTCCAAGCAGCTCCGCGCCAGCGCCCTTGGCCCACAGCGGCACCAGCGCGTTGGAGTGGTTGCCGGTAGGGCGGAAGCTCATCCCCGGCATGCGGCCTCGACCGTTGTTGCGCACCGGCGCGAAGGCAACGTCCTGTGCATCCGGGCCCATCGGCATGCTGTTGTCATGGTCGGTGGTGACGATCAGCAGGTTGCGTTCCCAGCCACCGTTGCGTTCGATCCATTCGACCACCGCCGTCACCGCATCATTGAACTCCACGGTTTCCTCGATCAGCCGGCCGTACTGCGGCTGGTCGCTGCACTGGCCGTAGTGCCATTCGGTGCCACAGGCGCTGGTATGCGCCGCCCAGTCGGTGGCGCCGCCTTCCACCATCAGGAACAGGCCCCTGGTCGAACGCTGCTGCAGGAACTGCAGTGCGCCACGCGTCATGGTCGCCAGGTCCGGCACGCTGTCGATCTTCCTCACGCCGGAGGGCGTGCTCGCATCCTTGCCCAGCACCTGCAGCTGGCGCGCCTGCTGCAGCGTATTGGCCACGCGCGGCACGCCGATCAGCGGCCGATCGGCCGGCAGCCGTCCCTGCGCCAGTGCGGCGAACTGTTCCTTGCTGCGGATCAGGCGCCACGGCCCCGCCGGATTGCCGGCAATGGCGTTGCCCGCCTCCAGCTGCTGCCAGTCCTGCTGCGCGATCCACTCCCACGGGTTCGCGCAGCCCTCGGCCTTCGCCGCGCCGACACCCTCGTCACAGGCGCGACCATCGACGCTGTAGCCGGGACCGCCGGTCCCCATCACCAGGTCCATGTGGCCCTGCGCCAGCATCTGGTGCGCAATGGCGTGATAGTTGTTGCGCGATTCGTTCTGCGCCGCGAACGCGGCCGGCGTGGCATGCGCGAACGGCACCGAGGTGACCACGCCGGTGGCCATGCCCAGGCGCTTGGCGCGCAGCGTGTTGAATTCGACCGGATTGCCATCGTTGTTGTAATTGATGGCGTTGTTGTAGGTCTTGATGCCCGAGGACAACGCGGTGCCCGCCGCCGCGCTGTCGGTCGCGACCGCCGCCAGGTACTGGTAGCCGGCAAACGGCAGGTCCGGCGCCGGCACCGGGGTGTCATCCCACGCCCTGGCTGCGTCGTAACCCAGGGTCTGCGCGCTGTCGCGGGTCGGCTGGCTGCTGGCGTTCAACGGGAAGGTCGCCACCGCCAGGCGCTGCGGGAAATCCGCATACGGTGCGCCCTCGCGGCTGCCGTACTGCCAGTAGGCGGCGGCATCCCAGGTACCCCAGCCGGCGCCGTCGTTGATCATCACGATCACGTTGTGCGGACGGGCTTCGGCAGGGGGAACAGCATCGGCGCGCAGATTCGGCTGGCAGCCGCTCAGGGTGGCCAGTACGGCCAGGATCGACGGGCACAGCCAACGTCGCGCAACGGGTCGGGTCATGGGCTCCTGCAGACGGATCAGCGACGGATCGCGCCGCTTTTGCAACGTTATAGCATTGCTATATTGCAGGAGTATGCGGGCGCCACCGCGGCAGCGCCCAAGGGGCCGGACCCGCCGCCGGGTCCGGCCGACGGCCTCAGGACGCCGCGTCCTGCGGCAACGTCAGCGAGCTGCCATCAACGAACACCACGGCTTCCGGCGTCCACACCACCGTGTACTTGCTCTCATCCAGGCTGGCCAGCTTGCGGTCATTGCTCTTGGCCTGGGAGAAACGCACCGAGCGACTGCCCTGCCAGATCACGCTCTGGCCAGCCGGAATGGTCACGTCATTGGTGATGGCGAATCCAGAAATCTCCTCGCCGAACAGATCGCGTACCGACACATAGCCCTTCACGCCGGCGATGTCCTTGCCGGTGTTGTTCTGGTACCCGAAATCCACGACCAGCAGTTCGTCGGTGGTGATGCCGTGCGAACGCTGCACTTCGATGTCCTTGGACACCACGGTGACGGTGACCGCCTCGCGCAGCGGCTTCATCGCCGCTTCGCGACGCGCTTCAAGTTCCGCCTTCAACGCGGCCTGGCGCGCTTCCTCGGCCTTGCGCTCTTCGACGAAGCGGCGCTGCTCTTCCACGGCCTTGCCCAGCGTCATGCCCGCTGGAATTCCCTGGCCTTCCTTGCCGCCGAACACGCCGGCCATCTTCGACGTCAGGGTCACACGCACGATGTAGGCTGCAGCCAACTGCTGTTCTTCAGGGGTAAGCTTCTCCAGCTCGGGCTTGATCGTGGCCAACTGGTCCACGTCCTGCGGAATCACGGTGTTCTTCGGGTTGGCGCATGCCACCAGCATCAGGCAGGCCAGGCCGGTGACGATCAGACGCTTCTTCATGGATGTCCCTTCGCTACTGAAAAATCGGGCTTTCCGGCCCGGCGGAGGCGCAACGTTAGCGTACTTGCTGGCACATTCGTACGGGTCGACGAACAGGCAAGATTCATGCCGGAGGCCGATCCACGCACCCGTGATCCGCTATCCTCGTGCGGCGTTCCCGTACAGCCTTGCCGACATGCCCGCACCGCCGACCGCGCTCTCCTCCATCACCATCGAAGCCAATACCTTCGCGGTGATCCACCAGTACAACGCTGAAACCGCGCGGCAACCCGCATCGCTGACCAAGCTGATGACCGCCTATGCCGCCTATGCGTGCGTCGAAGAGAACGGACGCACGTGGGACGAGACCGTGACCATCGTCGACGACGATGTGCATGCCGTGGCCGATGATGAAACGCGCATGGGTCTGGTGCCCGGCGAAACAATCACCCTCGCGCGCCTGCTCGAAGGGTTGATGGTCGTCTCCGGCAATGACGCTGCGCTGGCGATCGCGCGCCACCTGGACGGATCGCAGACCGCATTCCTGGACCGCATGAACCGGCATGCGCGCCAGCTGGGCCTGCGCAGCACGTGGTTTGCCAGCGTCTCCGGCATCACCACACCGCACCATGCGTCCAGCGCGCGCGACATGGCGGTGTTGGCCGCCTGCCTGTTGAACGACCATCCGCAGATCCTGGCGATCACTGCGCAGCGCGCGTTCGCGCATGGCAGCTTCAACCGCAACAACCAGAACGCCCTGCTTGGCAAAGACGGCGTGGATGGATTGAAGACCGGCTACACCCAGGCCGCAGGCTTCTGCCTGGCTGCCACTGCATGCCGGTCAGTGCCCGGGCGGGACCTGCCGGTACGCCTGATTACCGTGGTGTTGGGCTCTGGAAGCCGCGACGCACGCGACGCACTGGTGCGCGATCAGTTGGCGGCAGGATTCGCCGCGCTGGCCGGCAGCTGACCGCTCGCGCGGCTCAGCGCCGCTTGACTGTCGCCACGATCAAACGCTGAAGCTCGGCCTCGGCACCGGCCTTGTCCAGCGCGCCGGCAGCCACGCCCTCTGAAAGAGTTTCAGCCGCACCGAGGATGGCCCAGCGTCCGGCCAGTGGCACCGTGCCATCGGCCGCAAACGGGCCCAGCCAGGTGTCGCAGTTGTCGATGAAATCCTGCTGGTAGCGCCGCCGCACCTCGTGAAGTTCAGGTGCACCGACCAACGCGGCAAGGATGCCCTGTACTTCACTGCCCTGGCTGAGGATGCAGTCGATGTAGCCGGAGGCGATGGCCGCAGCACGATCGACCAGTTGCGCCCGGGCGCGGCCGATGCGCTCGTTGAAGACCAGCGTCTGGCGGCCGTCGTAATCATCGTAGAGCGCGGCCAGCAGCCCATTGCGGGTCACGAAGTGATCGTAGGCCACCGGCTTGGTCACACCCGCAGCCTCGGCCAGCCGCCCCAGCGTAAGCGCGTCGGTGCCTTCGTCGCCGACCAGCGCCCAGGCCACGTCCAGCAACTGGCGGGCGCGTTGCTCACGGGTCAATCGGCGGCGCGTGGGTGCGGCGTTGGCAGGCATCGGCGGAGCACGGCGGTCAGCGCATCGGAGTACCGATTTTACGGCCGATCGCCAGCGCGGTCTGCAGATGCGCTTCGGCTGCACCGGAATCGGCGTCCAGCAGCAGGTCGGACGACAGCACGCGCGCACCGCAGTAGTCGAAGATGCCCATGTCGATCTGGGTCTTCATCGCCGCACCGTAGCCGCGCCGTTCGATCATGTCCGCGCCGGCCCCGCCGATGCCGACCAGGTGCACGCGCAACCGCTGCAGCTTTTTCTGCACCTTGCCATCGGCACCGTCCTGGTAGGCCCAGCCCTGGGTGAACACACGATCGATCCAGCCCTTCAGCAACGCGGGGAACGACCACCAGTACAGCGGGTAGACCAGTACCAGTGTGTCGGCAGCCTCCAGCCGCGCCTGCTCGGCGGCGACGTCGGCTGGAGTTGCGCCGGTGCCACGGAACAGCGCCTGGTCCTGCATGTTGAAGCGCGGATCGAAGCCTTCGGCCATCAGATCGGCGTGGGTCACGCGGTTGGCGGCGTCCGACGCGGTGATGGCTTCGCCGATGCGCCTGGCGATGGCATGGGTCAACGAGGCGGATTCAGGATGAGCGGTAACGATGAGGGTGTGCATGGGGGATGTCCGGAATTCACTAACTACCAATAGTAAGTAGTGACGCCCGGGATACCAGCACCATGCGTGGGACGCTGTTTCCGCATCCACCGTATAGTGCGGCGGTTCCCGCTGAGATACCCGACGATGCACCGATATCTGCTTGCCCTTCTGCTGGCCCTGTCGATGGCAATGGCCGTTGCGCCAGCGCTGGCCGGTGAACTCAGTCCGGAAGACTCGGCTGCATTGCGCAAGGAGGTGCAGGCGATGATGGACGCCTTCGCCCGGGGCGATACCGAGCAGATCATCGCGCGCACCCATCCCAGCCTGAAGCAGCTGGCCGGCGGCGACGAGGCCTATGCGCGGGCGACCCGCGACACGGTGAAGGCGCTGCGCAAGGCCGGCGTCACCATCATCAGCGACGAGGCGGGCGTGCCGGGCCGCACCTATGCGGCCGGTGACGAGGAAGTCTGCTTCGTACCGCGCCAGTCACTGCTGCGCGTGCGCGAAGCGCCGATGCGCAGCACGTCATTCATGGTTGCTGTGCGCCGCGTTGGTACCACGCAATGGCGCTATCTGGATGGCGCCGCGCTGCCGGACAACCCCGGGCTGTTGCAGTTGCTGCTGCCCGACCTGGAACCGGACGTGGTCCTGCCCGAGAGTGAGACGGAAGCGCTGTAGGCGTAGGCGCATCCATCCACGCATGGCGTGGATCTACTGTCCCTGCTGGCCAGAGTTCGCACCGGGGTTTCCCTCAACGGAACAGCGCGTTCAACACGGCCCCGGAAACCGCCTGCTGCAGGCCATCGAAGCGCCCGTCCTGCACGATCGGCTGGGTCGCCTGCATCAGTCCACCCCATGCGGCACGCGCCAGCGCACCGCCCAGGCTGACCCGGCGAACGCCAAGTGCCGCGATGTCCTGCAGGCTCAGCGACGTCGGTCCACCGATCAGCAGGTTCACCGGCTTCGACCCCGCAGCGGCGACCACCGCGCTGATCTGCTCGCGCGTACTGATGCCCGGTGCATACAGCACATCGGCACCGGCCTCGGCATACGCACGCAGGCGCCGCAGGGTGTCCTGCAGATCCGGCACGCCAACGAAGAAATTCTCGGCTCGCCCGACCAGCAGCACGTCGCCGCCAGCGCGGTCGATGGCCGCACGTGCCGCACGCAGTCGCTCGACCGCCTGGTCGATGGGTCGCAGCGGTGCATCGGCCACGCCGCTGGCATCCTCGATCGACAACGCCGCGATGCCGGTATCGAGCGCCGCGGCCACCGCCTCCTCCACCGCCTGCGGCGTGGCGCCGAAGCCATCACCGAAGTCGGCATTCAACGGCAACGAGGTCGCTGCCGCCATCAGGCGCAGATGCTCCAGCGTGGCCTGCAGCGATACCGCGCCGTCCGGCCGCCCCTCACTCCAGGCGCAGCCGGCACTGGTCGTGGCCAGGGCCTCGAAGCCCTGCCGTTGCAGGTAGCGCGCACTACCGACGTCCCACGGGTTGGGCAGCACGAAGCACCCTGCTGCATGCAACTGGCGGAAGGTCGCGCGCTTGCGCGGGGTGTCGGCATCGAACGAGGTCATGGCGGGCTCCACGGCGGCAGACCTGCACCCTAGCCCGCGGTCCTGTCGCGCTCAAGGCGGCGCTGCATGAGGTGATGCTGGCTGCTTATTGGACGCCACCGGCAGCCCTGCCCGAGCGTGCTTACCTGCCCACACAGTGCCGCCACGGAGCCCTCCATGCACCCGGACCCGCAGACCCTCATCGACGCCGGCGACGATGACGCCCACTGGGCCGACCTGCTCTCGCCCGCACGGCGGCGCCTGATCGCTTCGGCCGGACTGGCCGCCGGCGGCCTGGCCAGCGCATCGACCGCCACCGCAGCCGCGCGCAGCGACAACGCCGTGAACACCACCGAACCCGGGCGGCCCGGCTTCCGCGCCATCGTTCCGCCGGCGCCCGAGGGCCGCAGCCCCTGGGGCCAGGCCACCGCCAGCGAGCCGACCCCGCGCCCGGCCAGCGTGCGCCCCGGCGAGGCCACGCTGCCTGCCACACCGCGCGCCTACACCGCCATCAAGAGCTATCACGCGCACATCTACTTCGACGAGGACACCTTCGAGAAGGCCGCGCTGCTGCGGCGCTGGGCGGCCGAGCGCTTCCCGGTGGAGTTGGGCAACTGGAACCTGGAGCCGCGCGGCCCCCACGTCACCCCATCGTTCTACTTCGGCTTCACCAACGACCTGCTGCCGGTGCTGGTGCCCTGGCTGCAGCTCAACAGCCTGGGCCTGACCATCCTGATCCACCCCAACACCGGTGATGGCCGCGCCGACCATCTGTATTACGCGTTATGGGTGAACCGCGCGCAGCCGGTGAACGCCTACAACTGGCCGGCGCCGAAGCCGGGGGAACGGGAGCCGCTGGAGGAAGTGTTCCCGAACGTAGTGCCGACCGTGCCGCTGGAGACCTGAGCGGGTGTGTGGTGGGGGCGGTGGGTCGTGTGCAGCGCACCTTGGGCAGCCCCCTCGGTGGGTGCGTAGCTTGCTGCGCACCGAACTTCCCTCATCCACGCATGGCGTGGATCTACTGATCGGTGGCCTCATCCACGCATGAGGTGGGTTTACCGCCTCGCAGGCCATTGCGGCATCCGCCATTGCCCGGCCTTGCCACTATCGTCGGCCTACGTGCACGCATCCCCGGCCAGCACGGCGTTCAGCGCGCCTTGATCCAGCGCCCGCCATACGGCGACAAGCACTTCGGCGAATTTCAAACAATCGATTGAAACGCTGCAAACTTCGCCGAACTGGACAGCATCCGCCGGTTCCGCCAGACTGCCGCCCTTTCCCGTCTTCCGGATCCCATGGCGAAGCTGCTGGTCCTGCACGGCCCCAACCTCAACCTGCTCGGCACCCGCGAGCCGGAGGTCTACGGCCACACCACGCTGGCCGACATCGACCAGGCCCTGGCCACCCAGGCATCGGCCGCCGGGCACAGCGTGGAAAGCCTGCAGTCCAACGCCGAGCATGTACTGGTGGACCGCGTGCAGGCCACGCGCAACGACGGAACCGCTTTCATCCTGATCAACCCCGCCGCCTTCACCCACACCTCGGTGGCCCTGCGCGATGCGCTGGCGGCGGTGGCGGTGCCGTTCATCGAGATCCATCTGTCCAACCCGCATACCCGCGAACCGTTCCGCCAGCACAGCTACTTCAGTGACAAGGCGGTGGGCGTGGTGTGCGGCTTCGGTGCCGACAGCTATCGTTACGCGATGGACGCGGCGCTGCTGCGCGTGCAGGCGGCCCGCGCGTGAAGCTGCTGCCGCGCGTGCTCGCCGGCGTTGTGGCGTGGGCCGGCATCTGCGGCGCCGCCACAGCGTTCGACCGCAAGGACGAAGGCATCGACTGCGCCCATCCGGTCACCACGATGGAGAGCGACCTGTGCGCCTCGGACGTGGCCGCGGCCGCTGATGCCGAACTCAATACCGTCTATGCACAGGCGCGTCGCCAGCTGCGCACACCGGCCAGCGGCGGCACCTGCAGCTACTGCGGCAATGCCGAGCAGGAGCTGGTACTGGCGCAGCGCGCCTGGATGCAGCTGCGCGACCACGACTGCAACGCGGTCTATGCCCTCAATTCCGATGGCACCGCGCGCAACGGCGCACAGATGCGCTGCCTGACCACCCTCGCGCGCGACCGTACGCGGCAGCTGCGCGAGTTCTACGAACTGCTTTGACCCGGGTGCGACCGCACTCTCCACCACACTGACATCAAGAGCAAAGAGGCCACCATGGATCTCCGCAAAATCAAGAAGCTGATCGACCTGCTGGAAGAGTCGAACCTGGCTGAAATCGAAATCAAGGAAGGCGAAGAGTCGGTGCGCCTGTCGCGCGCCCCGGTGGCCGGCTATGCCGCCCCGATTGCGGCCCCGGTGTATGCCGCTCCGGCCGCTCCGGCGCCGCAGGCGATGCCGATGCAGTCGCCGACCGAAGCCTCCACCGGCGGCACCGCCAAGCCGGGCCCGGCGCTGCCGGAAGGCCACGTGCTGCGCTCGCCGATGGTCGGCACCTTCTACGCCTCGTCCGCCCCGGACAAGCCGGCCTTCGTCACCGTTGGCCAGCAGGTCAAGGAAGGCGAAACCCTGGCCATCATCGAAGCGATGAAGATGTTCAACCCGATCGAAGCCGACAAGTCCGGCACCATCGTCGCCATCCTCGGCGAGAACGGCCAGCCGGTGGAATTCGACCAGCCGCTGTTCGTGATCGGCTGAGGGGCACGCCATGCTCGACAAAGTCGTCATCGCCAACCGAGGGGAGATCGCGCTGCGCATCCTGCGCGCGTGCCATACCCTCGGCATCCGCACGGTGGCCGTGCACTCCACGGTCGACCGCAACCTCAAGCACGTGGCCATGGCCGACGAGTCGGTCTGCATCGGCCCGGCACCGTCGCCGCAGAGCTACCTCAACATCCCGGCACTGATCGCCGCGGCGGAAGTCACCGACGCTCAGGCCATCCACCCGGGCTACGGCTTCCTGTCGGAGAACGCCGACTTCGCCGAGCGCGTGGAAGAATCCGGCTTCATCTTCATCGGCCCCAAGGCCGACACCATCCGCATGATGGGTGACAAGGTCGAAGCCATCCGCGCGATGAAGTCCGCCGGCGTGCCGTGCGTGCCCGGCTCGGGCGGCCCGCTGGGCGAGGACATCGTCGCCAACACCAAGATCGCCCGTGAGATCGGTTATCCGGTCATCATCAAGGCGGCTGGCGGTGGCGGTGGCCGTGGCATGCGCGTCGTGCACGCCGAAGCCTCGCTGAAGACGTCGATCGAAACCACCAAGAGCGAGGCCAAGGCCGCGTTCGGCAATGGCGAGGTCTACATGGAGAAGTTCCTGGAGAATCCGCGCCACGTGGAGATCCAGGTGCTGGCCGACGGCCAGGGCAACGCCATCCACCTGGGTGAGCGCGACTGCTCGATGCAGCGCCGCCACCAGAAGGTGGTGGAAGAAGCACCGGCACCGGGCATCAGCGCCGAGCAGCGCGAGCAGATCGGCAAGGTGTGCACCGAAGCCTGCGTGCGCATCGGCTACCGCGGTGCCGGCACGTTCGAGTTCCTGTACGAGGACGGCCGCTTCTACTTCATCGAAATGAACACCCGCATCCAGGTGGAGCATCCGGTCACCGAAATGGTCACCGGCATCGACCTGGTGGCCGAGCAGCTGAAGATCGCCGCCGGCCAGAAGCTGTCGATCAAGCAGAGCGACGTGGTGCTGACCGGCCATGCCATCGAATGCCGCATCAACGCCGAAGACGCTGAAACCTTCGTGCCGAGCCCGGGCACCATCACCGGCTTCCATCCGCCGGGCGGCCCCGGCGTGCGCGTGGACACCCACATCTACAGTGGCTACCGCGTGCCGTCGAACTACGACTCGATGATCGGCAAGCTGATCGTGCACGGTCCGGACCGCGAAACCGCCATTGCCCGCATGCGGGTGGCACTGAGCGAGATGGTGGTCGATGGCATCAAGACCAACATCGCCCTGCAGCAGCGAATCATGCGCGACAAGGGCTTCCAAGCCGGTGGCCAGAACATCCACTACCTGGAAAAGCGCCTTGCCGAGCGCAAGAACAAGCCGATCGCGCTGACCTGATCGGCGCCAGGTGCTGGACATGAAAAGGGCGGGGATCTCCCCGCCCTTTTCTGTTTCTGTAGAGCCGAGCCCATGCTCGGCTTGCCGGAAAGCACAGCCGGGGCCTGCCCGGCTCTACCCAGGCAGGCTCAGCGCGCGTCCGCCGCCGTCGCCGGGATCTGCGAATTGGCCAGCGGCCGCACGCCATTGGGCGAGGTCGGATCGACGATCACCATGGTTTCGGTGGAACCATCCGGCCACACCACCTGGAAGGTGCTGCCGGCCGGCAGTGAGGCGAACGGCATGCCCGTCTGCGCGCGATAGACCGCAGCGACCTGGCTGGCACCGGCACGGCGCACGTCTTCCTGCGCCTTCACCGTGGTCAGTTCCACCTTCGACAGATGCCGGTAGCGATCCTCGTAGGTATCGATCATCAGCAGGCCGACCGCACCGGCCGAGTAGGCCACGAACAGCGCCACCCAGAACCAGAACTTGGCCCCATGCAGGAATCGACGGTAATTCATCGCCCGTCCCTCTTTCCAACCAATCGCTTGATCCATTCCTTCATTTTCCCAGCACCTTGCCGCGATACCGCAGCGTCATACACGAAATCCCGGAAATCCTGCGCTCCATCCTGCGAACAGATCCCTCCGTTCGCACAAAAACTGTTGACCAGCACGCTGTCCGCTCCACACGGTAGACCGAGTTCGCAGGCCGCAAGCCGCCATGCAAGTTCACTGAGCTGCTCGCCCGCCACCAGGCCGTCGAGCGCGTTGTCACCCGCCGCCCGCACGCCCATGCCCGGCGCAATGGCCATGTAGGCCTCCGGGTCGCGCGAGGTGCGCACGCGCTCGACCAGGTCACGGCGGTACTCGGCACTGTCATGCAGCGGCTCACCCTCGGCGAACAGCGATGCTTCTGCGGCCAGGTTGCCCTGCGCGGCCGCCTTGCGGCGTTCGGCCAGCACCAGCGCCGCGCCCAGCTTGTCGCCCGGCACGAAACCGCCACACCGCTGTGCCACGCGCTCGCGTGCCTCGATCATCGCCGGCGCCGCGGTCAGGCCCAACCCACTCAATACGTTGTTGTCCAGGCGGTAGCCGCCCGGATCGAGCGCGTACTGCGCGCAATAGTCGTAGACGCGGCTGAGCATCCAGCGCGCTTCATGGTTGCCGGTATCGGCCTGGACGCGCAGGCGCTGGGCGTAGGCATACAGATCGCTGGCGTCCTCGATGTCGGCGCGAAGGTCCAGCGGCAGGCCCGACGGCAGCATGTTGCCGCGCTCGAAGGTGGCCAGCCGCCGCGCCAGCGCTTCCGGTACCACCGGCAGCGGCGCTCCGCTGTCACGGCTGGCCACGGCGGTCGGCAGGTCCGGCGACGGTGATGCCACGCCCGCAGCATGCCCGCTGGCCCGATACCCGGCCACGCCCAGCACGGCCACCGCCGGCAGCACGAGCAACCAGGTTTTCAGGGTCGGAGCGAAGGCCATCGGCGGGTGTGAGCGTTCACGGCGCACAGGAAAGGGCCGAGTTTAGCAAGGCCCGGCAGGCCTGTCTGAACTGCCCTCGTTCATCTCAGAGCAGCATCTCAGGCAATACGGAGACGCCCCGATGGTCTAGCATGGCCCCTTTCCCGCGATTGCCCCCACCGCCATGCCGTTCCTGGAACTGACCCTGCGCTGCACCGAAGCCACCCAGCCCCGCTATGAAAATGCGCTGGAGGACGTCGGCGCACTGGCCGTGACCCTGCTCGATGCCGAAGCCGACACCAGCAACGAACAGGCCATCCTCGAACCCGGCGTGGGTGAAACGCCCCTCTGGGACACCCTGGTACTGAGCGCACTGTTCCCCGCCGACAGCAACGCGCTGTTGCTGCTGGCCGCGCTGGAGTCGTTCGACCCGGAACTGGACTGGAGCAACGGCAGCTTCCGTGCCGTCGAGGATGAAGACTGGGAACGCGCCTGGCTGGACCAGTTCCAGCCGATGGATTTCGGCAGCCGTACCTGGATCGTGCCGTGGAACCATGAACTGCCGGACGCCGCGCAGGCCGCCGATGCCGCCGTGGTGCGTCTGGACCCGGGCCTCGCCTTCGGCTCGGGCACCCACCCGACCACCGCACTGTGCCTTCGCTGGCTGGACCAGCTGGCCGTGGACGGCCAGCTGCAGGGCCAGCGCGTGCTCGACTTCGGCTGCGGCTCGGGCATCCTCGCGCTGGCCGCGTTGAAGCTGGGTGCCGCCGAAGCGATCGGCGTGGACAACGACCCGCAGGCGCTGGTTGCCACCGCCGACAATGCCGAACGCAATGGCGAGCAGGCCCGCATGCACGTGTACCTGCCGCAGGACGAACCGGTCGCCACCTATCCGGTGGTGGTTGCCAACATCCTCGCCTCGGCGCTGGATGCGCTGGCCGAACTGCTGGCCGCGCGCGTCGCCGCCGGCGGCCGCATCGCCCTGTCGGGCATCCTGCATGGCCAGGAAGGCGAACTGCTGCAGCGCTATGCCGCATGGTTCGACGATCTGCAGGCCACCCAGGATGGCGACTGGATGCGCATCACCGGCGTGCGCCGCGCCTGATCGTGATTGAATGACCGCTGGATCCGAGCCCGCGCCCTGAGCATGTCCGAGCCGAACCCGCCGCGCCGCCCTCTGGCCACCTTCCTGCGTCCCGCGTCGGAAGGCGAGGCTGCACCTGCGACCGATGCGCGCACGCCCGACCCGGCGATGCATGACATCCCGGCAGTGGAAGTCCGCGCCCCGCTCGACGCGGCCATGCCGCCGATGGCGGAAACGCGACAGAGCGATGACATCGTCATCGTCGACGAAGCGGCCGTGATCGAACCCGTCCTTGCCGCCCCGGCCCCGCACGCCGTGGCCGGCGATGCGCCGAGCTTCCTGGGCACCTCTCGGCCACGCGCACTGCCGACACCGCGCTGGCACTGGATGCTGGTCGCCGGGTTGGCACTGTTGTTGATCCTGCAGAGCGTGCTGGCCGATCGAGCGCGACTGGCCGCCGACGCCGGCAACCGCGCCTGGCTGGGCGCACTGTGCGGCGTACTGCGCTGCAGCCTGCCGGCCTGGCACGAGCCCACCGCGTTCACCATGACCAGCCGCGAGATCCGGCCCCTGCCAGGCCAGGCCGGCGTGCTGCAGGTGCAGGCCAGCATCCGCAACGATGCGCGCTGGGCACAGGCCTGGCCGGACCTGCGCCTGTCGCTGTCCGATGCCGATGGCCGAGTGATCGGCAGCGGCGTGTTCGCACCCGCGCAGTACCTCGGCGAGAATCCCGGCGCGGCCCTGCTGGAGCCGGGCCAGAGCGCACGCATCGCGTTCCGCGTGCAGGAGCCCGCCGCATCCACCGTCGCATTCACCTTCGACTTCCTCTGACCAAGGTAGAGGCGACCAGCCGTGGCAGGTCGGGCACGCTCGCGCTAGACTGACCGCCACCACCTCGTCCGGCCGCGCGCTCCGCGTGCACGGGCCAACCGAATCGGGAACCCCCTTGAACGCTGTCCTCTCTCGTCCTGACAACAGTCGTGGCGCTCCCCGGCCACCGCTGCGTGAACACGTCGCCCAGTCCGTGCGCCGCTACCTGCGTGACCTCGATGGCTGCGACGCGGACGATGTCTACGAGATCGTGCTGCGCGAGATGGAAATCCCGTTGTTCGTGGAAGTGCTCAACCACTGCGAAGGCAACCAGAGCCGCGCCGCGGCGATGCTGGGCATCCATCGCGCCACCCTGCGCAAGAAGCTGAAGGAATACGGCATCAGCGCCTGAGCGCGCGCGGGTAGTGCCGGCCGCTGGCCGGCAACCTCATGAACGATGGCAGGATGTTGCCGTTGCCGGCCAGCGGCCGGCACTACCGGTAGATCCACGCCATGCGTGGATGCCACCCCCTGCGGAATCAACCGCCGCCCGTCCAGTAGATCCACGCCATGCGTGGATGGAAGCCCGGCAAAGTCAGCCGCCGCGCCCCCACCCGTAGATCCACGCCGTGCGTGGATGGAAACCCGGCAAAGTCAGCCGCCCCCGCCCGCCTTCCAGTAATACCGCACCACATGGAAGAACACCGGAGCGGCGAAGCACACCGAATCCAGCCGGTCGAGCATGCCGCCATGGCCCTCGATCATGTGGCCCCAGTCCTTGATGCCGCGGTCGCGTTTGATCGCCGACATCACCAGGCCACCCCAGAACCCCATCAGGTTGATCAGCAGCGACAGGCCGAACGCCTGCAGCGGCGTGAACGGGGTGATCCACCACAGCGCCGCACCCAGCGCACTGGCACTCAGCACACCGCCCACGAAGCCCTCCACCGTCTTCGATGGCGACAGCTTCGGCGCGATCAGGTGCCTGCCGAGCAGCTTGCCCCAGATGTACTGCAGCACGTCCGAGGACTGCACCACGATCACCAGGAAGGCAAACAACAACACGTTGCGCGAGGGGTCATGCCCGGGCACATGCAGGTTCAGCAGCAGCGGCACGTGCGAAATGCAGAACACGCAGATCATCAGCCCCCACTGCACCTTCGCCGTCCGCTCCAGGTAGTGCGTGGTGTCGCCGCCGATGGTCGACAGGATCGGCAGGAACAGGAACGCATAGACCGGAATCAACAGCGTGTACATGCCGTACCAGTCGATCCACACCAGGTAGTACTGCCACGGCAGCACGATGTAGAACGCTGCCAGCAACGCGTAGTAGTCGCCCGAGCGCGTCGGTGCCAGGGTGATGAACTCGCGCAGCGCGAACAGCGAGATGATCGCGAACAGCACGATCACCCCGGCACGGCCGAAGAACAACGCCAACCCGACCACGATCGCCATCACCCACCAGGCGCGGATGCGCGACACCAGGTTGGCGATCACCGCACTGGGCCGCTCGCGCTGGCGCCAGCGCAGGGTCTCGGCCACCAGCGTGGCCAGTACCAGCACCGCGCCGACACCGGCAAACAGCAGGCCGGTCTGCTGGCCGACGCTCTGCGTTGCCAGATCGCCAGATACATCCAGCACGAAACTCATGCACGACCTCCATTCGGCGCCAGGTCCAGCAGCGCCTGCCGGCTGCGGGCCAGGAAGGCTGCCTTATCCTCGTCGGCCTGCAGCCGCAGCGGCGTGCCGAAGGTGGCCGTGCACAGCAATGGCAACGGCAGGAACCGGCCCTTCGGCATCACCCGCTTCAGGTTGTCGATCCACACCGGCACGAACTCCAGCTCCGGCCGTTGCCGAGCCAGGTGGTAGATACCGCTCTTGAACGGCAGCAGCGGCTCATCGCCCACATTGCGCGTGCCTTCCGGGAACAGGATCAGCGAGCAGTCTTCGTCCACCGCATCGCGCAGCACCTGCAACGGGTCCTGCTGGCGATGGCCAGCCTCGCGCTCGACCAGTACGCCGTTGAACACCGCATCGATCAGGTAGCGGCGCAGGCCGTCGCGCTGCCAGTATTCGGCCGCGGCAACCGGGCGCACCTGGCGCCGTAGTGCGGGCGGCATCGACGACCAGATCAGCACGAAGTCACCATGGCTGGCGTGGTTGCCGTAGTACACGCGGCGTTCGCTGGACGGCGCACAGCCGATCCACAGCGCGCGGGCACCGGTCACCACATGGATCGCGCCACTGCAGGCGCGGGCAATCAGTTCGGCGAACATCGACCCCTCCGGTTCACGTCTGCGGCCACAACACGGCCAGCACCAGCAGTGCGACCTGCAGTGCCGTCAACAGGTACTGGCGCAGCAGCAGGCGGCGCATGCCGGCCCAGCGCACGTCCCAGCCGCGCAGCGGCGCGTCGGGCTGTGTGCGGCGCAGGCCACTGTCGTGCAGCAGCTGGTCGATACGGCGCGCAGCGGCGTCGCCGTCCAGGCCTTCATCGCGCAGCAGCTGCAGCAGGCTGGCATCCAGCCCGACCCGCCATGCGTGGTAGGCCTGTGTGAGCCCGACGACGACGCTGACCAGCAGCAGGCCGGCAGCAACCATCGCCAGGCCCGGCTCGGTGCCAAGCAGCAGCAACGCCACCAGCAACAGGCCCAACGACAGCGACGCCGGCCAACGGCCCTGCCGCAGCAGCAGCTGCATGGTCGCCAGATCGGGAACCGTACTCACGTGCGTGCTCCCGCTGCAGCAGTGATGGCATGCAGATGCGCCGCGCCCAGCACGATACCGGGACGTGCCGCGCGCACGATCGCCACCGCGGCATCGGTATCGGCGGCACGACCACTGCGCAGCAGCCAGGCCGCCACACTGGCAGCACTGCGCGAATAACCCAGTGCGCAGCACACCAGCACAGGCCCCTGCGCCCGCAGCCGCTCGATGGCCTCGGCCGCCTCGCGCAACTGTTCCGGCGTGGGCACCACCAGGTCCAGCATCGGCACGCTGGCATACACCGCGCCCGGCGCGCGGCAGGACAGCTCGGCACAGGCATCGACCACGCCCACCAGCGGTGCCGGCATTGCCTCGGAGGGAATGCGCCCCAGCCACACGCCATCCATCACCGGCACCGGCTGCGGCGCACGCCGCGTCCATAGCCGCGAATTGATCCAGGCGGCGCCCAGGTACGGCGCCAGCAGCCAGCGTGCGGCCATGGTCAGGCGACCATCGGCACGCTTCTGGAACACCGCCGTACCGAGCCCGGCATAGGCCAGCGCCACCAGCAGCAACGACACCACCGGCCACAGCAGCCACAACGCCGCGCCACGCAGAAGCACCACCGGCACCAGCAATACAGCGGCCCCCAGCAGGTACAGCGCTGCCAATCGCCAGCGCCTGGCATCACGCGCAGTGCGCCAGGCGCGCAATGGTGGCGTGCCTTGCTCCGGCCATAGCCAGACGCACAGCCAACCGGCCAGCAGGCCGGTCGGGATATCAATGAAATGATGCTGGAACGTAGTCAGCACCGAGACACCGATCAGCAGCGCCCACACATGCAGCACCCAGCGCCAGGCACCGTGCAGGTACTGCGCGAATTTCACCCACAGCACGATCAGCAGCACGATGTGCAGCGATGGCGCCTGGTTGAACGGCTTGTCGAAGCCCAGCAGCACATCGAACAGCCAGCCGAACACGCCGCCGATCTCCGGCCGCTCGAAACTGAAGCGCAGCGGCCACAGCAGGAAGCAGCTCACTGCGATCAGCTGTGCACTGAACAGCCGCAGCGCGTGCCGGTCCAGTTCGAGGCGCTGACGGCACAGGAAGAACGAGACCGCGTAGAACAGGTCGATCGACCAGTACGGCACGATCGTCCACGGCACGAACGGAATACGTGCCTCCCATGCGAACGCCATCACCGGCAGCGTGGCGTGGCGGCCGGCCATCCAGTTGGCAAAGCCATAGCTGGCGAAGAAGAACGGGCCCAGCAAGGCCAGCCACAGCAGGGCGCGCCGCCAGGGGCGCCCTTCCGCGGCCAGCGGGGTTGCAGCGAGCGTCGCCATCACGCGGCCCGGCGAGCCAGCGACACGGTGAAGATGCCGAAGTCATCGATGCGCTGCGCCACCTTCTCGAACCCGGCCAGGCGCACCAGTTCGTCCATTTCCTGCTGGGTACGGCGGCGCATCACCCACGCTGCGCCACCCCGGTGGCTGGTCAATGCGCGTGCGATGAACTCCAGCTGCGGGTGCCAGGGCTGGCCGGTGTAGGCCAGGTAGCCACCCACCGGCACCGTTGCGGCGATGCCCTGCAGCGAGCGCAGCACGGCGTCGTTGTCGGGGAACAGTTCATACAGGCCGGACACCACCGCCAGCGTGGGCGACGGATCGACCTTGGCCAGCTGCGACGGATCGAACGCATCGCCCTGCTCGAAGCGTGCGATGTCGGCCGCACCGAGGCGCTCGATCAACGCCTGGCCCTGGGTCACGTTCAGATCACTGAAGTCGCGCAGCACGATGCGGTCGGCGCGCTGCTCGCCCTGGCCCAGAGCTTCCAGCACATAGCGGCCATGGCCAGCGGCCACGTCCAGCACACGCACCGGCGTGCCCTGCCCGCGCAGGCGCTGGGCAGCGTCGCGGAGCAGTTCCTGCAGGTGCTGGCCGCGAATGCGGATGCCGCGCCAACCGATCGCGTCCAGATAGTTGCGGTCGACCATGCGGCCCAGCGGACCCTTGCCACGCGCTTCGTCGCGATAGATGTAGTCGAGCGTACTGCCGGAATCGAAACCGGTCTGCAGGCCCAGCGCGATGCCTTCGGACAACGTCCCGCCGAAACGCAGGCCGCCACGTACCACGCGCCAGCGCAGGTCAGCCACGCTGTTGCGCTCCGGTGGCCAGGCCAGGATTTCCGATTCTTCGAAGGTCGGCCCATGGCGGTGCGCATCACGCCGTGACAGCTCACGCAGCGGCTCGGCGAAACGTGCCTGGATGAAACTGCGGATGCGCGCCAGCGCCGGCGCCCGATCGCGCTCGCCCAACGTGTCGTGGAAGAAGCCTGGCAGGTGCACGCGCTCCTTGATCGGACTGGACAGGCGCTCGTAGAAGCGGTCCTGCGGGCCACGGTGCACGACGAAGTCCGAGCCGGACACCAGCAGCTGCACCGGCACGCTGATCGCCTGCGCATCGGCAACGATGCGGTCAGCCGCTTCGTACAGGCCCAGCAGCACGCGCACCGAGATCGGCCGGGTGATCAGCGGGTCGGTGCGGTAGCTTTCCACCCGCGCCGGATCATGGGTCAGCCACTGCGGCTTGACGTAGCTGTTGACGAAGAAGTTGCCGCGCAGCTTCTGCATCAATGCCAGGCCCGGGCGCGCGAACGGTACGTACAGCTTCACCTTGAACGCCGGCGAAGCCATCACCAGCGCGCGCAGCCGTGGGGCGTAGTCGTGCACCCAGGTCGCGGCGACCACCGCCCCCACGCTCTGCGCGATCACCACGATGTCTTCCACCGCGATGCCATGCTCGGCGCCGATGTGGGCGATGAAGCTGTCCAGGTCGCGCACCAGCGCCGGGAAGCCCGGTGCATCGCCACGCGCGCCCGGCGACCGGCCATTGCCGCGCGCATCCCAGGCGAAGAACGCGGTGTCGGGCAGGTCCAGCTCATCGACAACGTGAGTGACCCGGCCGGAATGTTCATGGCCGCGATGCAGCAGCACGATGGCCTTGGTGGCCGGCGTTGCGGTGGTGCCCGCCCAGTACCGGTAGAACAGCGGTACCTGGTCGAAGCTGTGGAATTCCCGTTCCTGCGCCTGACGCATGCAATCTCCTGATTGTCTTTTTGTATCTGCTTGATTAATTCGGCGAAACCGCCGTTTCCCGCAGTCCGCGACGGACGCGGTTGATCATCGTCAACACGCACAGCACCGCCATGACCTCGGCCACGCCAGTGACCGTCATCGCGCCAACCCACTCAAACGCCAGCAGCAGGCCCAGCGCACCAATCACGAACGCGCGGTCGCTCTTGCCCATCGGGCCGTCATAGCGGCGGCTGGCACCGACCATCAGCCCCAGCACACCGGCGTACTCGCTCAGGGCCGCCGTCCAGGCCAGCAGCCACAGCACCTCCGGGCGTACGCCCGGCACGCTGAGCAGGCTCAGGTACAGCGCCGCGTCGGCGATCACATCGCACAGCTCGTTCAGATAGGCGCCCAGCCGCGACTGCTGGCCGAACTCGCGGGCCAGCATGCCGTCCACGGCGTTGAGCGCCATGCGCAGCAGCATCCACAGTGGCAGCAGCAGGTACAGCAGGGGCTGGGCCGGCGCGCAGCACCAGACGGCGGCGGCCACCAGCAACGAGACCACGGCGGCGGCCACGGTCACCGCATTGGCGGTGATCCCCATGCGGTACAGGCCGCGTACGGCCGGACGCAACAGGTCCTGGAAACGTCCTTTCAATGCATAGATCGACACGATCTGTACCCGCTAATCCTTGGCAGTGCGGGCACAGCCTACCCCATCGTCGGCAGATTCCGACAACCTGGCCCCGGCCCGCAGCCCAGTGCCCCGGATCGAGCCCGTTCGATGTGCTTGACCCGGCCATACACCGATTGCCGACGCCAATTGCCCCTTCCGGCGCCCGTCACCGGTCCCCACCGCCTACAATATCGGCCCCGCTCCGCTGCCGATTCTGTCCCATGACTGCTGATCTGTTGCCCGTCCGCCGGGCCCTCCTCTCCGTTTCCGACAAGACCGGTCTGGTCGAGCTGGCCACTGCGCTGGCGGCACGCGGCGTGGAGCTGCTGTCCACCGGCGGCACCGCCAAGGCGATCCGCGATGCGGGCCTGGCCGTGAAGGACGTGGCCGAGGTCACCGGTTTCCCGGAAATGATGGACGGCCGGGTCAAGACCCTGCACCCGATGGTGCACGGCGGCCTGCTGGGCCGTTCCGGCCTGGATGATGGAGTGATGGCCGAGCACGGCATCGGCGCCATCGACCTGCTGGTGCTGAACCTGTACCCGTTCGAATCGGTCACCGCCAAGGCCGACTGCACTCTGGCCGACGCGGTCGAGAACATCGACATCGGCGGCCCGGCCATGCTGCGCTCGGCGGCCAAGAACTTCGCCCGCGTGGCAGTGGCCACCGACCCGTCGCAGTACGCCGAGCTGCTGGCCTCGCTGGACGCCAACGACGGCCAGCTGTCAGCCGCCACCCGCTTCGCGTTCTCGGTGGCCGCGTTCAACCGCGTCGCCCAATACGATGCCGCGATCAGCAACTACCTGTCGGCGGTCACCGCCACCGACGCCGCCGTACCGGCCCGTGCCGAGTACCCGGCGCAGATGAACTCCACCTTCGTGAAGGTGATGGACCTGCGCTACGGCGAGAACCCGCACCAGAGCGGCGCGTTCTACCGCGACCTGTACCCGGTGCCGGGCACGCTGGCCACCTTCCAGCAGCTGCAGGGCAAGGAGCTGAGCTACAACAATCTGGCCGATGCCGATGCGGCGTGGGAATGCGTACGCCAGTTCGATGCGCCGGCCTGCGTCATCGTCAAGCACGCCAACCCGTGCGGCGTGGCCGTCGGTGCCGGCAACGGCGATGCCTACGAGCTGGCCTACGCCACCGACCCGACCAGCGCCTTCGGCGGCATCATCGCCTTCAACAAGCCGCTGGACGCCGCCACCGCCAAGGTGATCCTCGACCGCCAGTTCGTCGAAGTGCTGATCGCCCCGGACTACGAGCCGGCCGCGCTGGAATACGCGCAGAAGAAGGCCAACGTGCGCGTGCTGCGTATCCCGCATGGCGATGGCCTGAACAACTTCGACAGCAAGCGCGTCGGCTCGGGCCTGCTGCTGCAGTCGTCGGACAACCGCGGCATGACCCGCGACGAGCTGAAGGTGGTCAGCAAGCTGGCGCCGACCGACAAGCAGTTCACCGACCTGCTGTTTGCCTGGAAGGTAGCCAAGTTCGTGAAGTCCAACGCGATCGTCTATGCCAAGGACAACCGCACCATCGGTGTCGGTGCCGGCCAGATGAGCCGCGTGTACTCGGCCCGCATCGCCGGCATCAAGGCCGCCGATGCGAACCTGGTGGTCGAGGGCTCGGTGATGGCCTCCGATGCGTTCTTCCCGTTCCGCGATGGCATCGATGCCGCTGCCGCCGCCGGCATCAAGGCGGTCATCCAGCCGGGCGGTTCGATGCGCGATGCCGAAGTGATCGCCGCCGCCGACGAACATGGCCTGGCCATGGTGTTCACCGGCGTGCGCCACTTCCGCCATTGATCCTGGAGCGACACGGATGTCCACAGTTTCGATGAAATCGCTGGCCGCCCTCGCCCTCGCGGGTGCGGCCGTGCTGGCGGGCTGCAAGCCTGCTGCCGAGCCCAGCATGGCGCCGAAGGTGGATGCGCCTGTGGTGGCCGCCACCGCGCCAGAACAGCATGTCAGCCGCACCGCGCGGCTGCAGGCCTTCCTGGTCCAGCGTTACGGCAGCAACGCCAAGCTCTCCGGTGAATGGCGCGGCAGCTGGACCCAGGACGGCGACACCCATTCGATGGACTGGCAGGTCTGCGCGGAACAACCGGTGGTGAGCGGTGACAACTGGCATCAGCTGCTGGCCGTGTGTGGTGCGCTGGTCGATGGCGCGCACATCGACCCGGGAACCATCGAGTTCTTCGTGCTGCGCCCGAAAGGCGAGGGCTTTGAAGTGGCCAGCGAACTGACCGGCCAGCGCTTCGGCAGCGGTGGCCAGCCCGGCACCGCCAGCATCATCCGCGCCGGCAGCGACTTCTATGGCTTCCGCGTCGAGGACGGCTGGTTCGGGCAGGGTTTCTCGCTGCTCTCGCAGTCGCTGATCCTGCCCGGCCCGAACGGCCTGGTTGCCAGTGGCAGCGTGCGCAGCCATATCGACAATGACGCCCAGTACGAGTGCGACACGGTCGACGCCAGTACCGACCCCGACACGGCCAATGACTGCCGAACCCGCCGCTTCAGCATCGATTTCTCACTGCGTTTCGACGACAGTGACCGCAGCGCGCGCGTCTGGCCACTGCTGATCGAGGAAACCGGCAACACCTGCGGCGGCAAGCAGGTCCGGCAGGAACACCGCTTTACCCTGGACCCGAAGACCTGGGCCTATTCCTTCCCCGAATCGCTGCGACGCGAAGGCTGCGAGTGAGCCACGCGCGCCGCCGGGGATATCGATCTTCCCTTCCCACGCAATCTGGAATCTCGTGATGAACGTACTTGTCATCGGCTCTGGCGGCCGCGAACACGCCCTGGCATGGAAGCTGGCCCAGTCCTCCCGTGTCACCGAAGTGATCGTGGCGCCCGGCAACGCCGGCACCGCCAGCGAAGACAAGTGCCGCAACGTGGCGGTCAAGGTCACCGATATCGACGGCCTGCTGGCGCTGGCACAGGCCGAAGGCGTGGCGCTGACCGTGGTCGGCCCGGAAGTACCGCTGGTGGCCGGCGTGGTCGACCGCTTCCGTGCCGCCGGCCTGCGCATCTTCGGGCCGACCGCCGCCGCCGCGCAGCTGGAAGGCAGCAAGGCCTACGCCAAGGACTTTCTGGCCCGCCACAACATTCCCACCGCGTTCTACGCCGTGCACACCGACGTGGACGCCGCCCTGGCCTACATCCGCGAGAAGGGCGCACCGATCGTGGTCAAAGCCGATGGCCTGGCCGCCGGCAAGGGCGTGATCGTCGCAATGACCCTGACCGAAGCCGAAGACGCGGTGCGTGACATGCTCTCGGGCAACGCGTTCGGCGATGCCGGCGCCCGCGTGGTCATCGAGGAATTCCTCGACGGCGAGGAAGCCAGCTTCATTTCGATGGTGGACGGTGTGCATGCACTGCCGATGGCCACCTCGCAGGACCACAAGCGCGTCGGCGACGGCGACACCGGCCCGAATACCGGCGGCATGGGCGCCTATTCGCCTGCGCCGGTGGTGACCCCGGAGGTGCATGCACGCGTGATGCGCGAGGTGGTGAATCCCACCGTGCAGGGCATGATCGCCGACGGCATCCCGTTCACCGGCTTCCTCTACGCCGGCCTGATGATCGACGCCAGCGGCGCACCGAAGGTCATCGAGTTCAACGTGCGCTTCGGCGACCCGGAAACCCAGCCGGTGATGCTGCGCCTGCAGTCGGACCTGGTGGAGCTGGTGGAAGCCGCCATCGACGGCCGCCTGGACCAGGTAGAAGCGCAGTGGGATGCACGCCCGTCGCTGGGCGTGGTGCTGGCCGCGAAGCCCTACCCGGAAGCGCCGATCACCGGCGACGTGATTTCCGGCCTGGACGACGTGCCTGCCAGTGCCAAGGTGTTCCATGCCGGTACGGCATTGGATGCGCAGGGCCAGGTGCTCAGTGCCGGCGGCCGCGTGCTGTGCGTGGCGGCGCTGGGCGACAGCGTGCGCGATGCGCAGGCGAACGCCTATGCCGGCGTGGCCAAGGTGACCTGGACCAACGAGTTCCACCGCACCGACATCGGCTGGCGCGCGATCGCACGCGAGGGCTGAGGCAGGTGCGGTATCAGGGCATCCACGCATAGCGTGGATGGAAGCCCGACCTTGCTGGGCCTTTTCCGAATCACTGTCGTTGTGTTCAATCAGGTCGCGCCGTGGACGGCCGCGATTTCCTTACCTGCGAACTGTCGTGCTCGGGATCAGGCCCAAGACAATGTGCCTCGTAGATCTTCAAACGAGGCGTATCGATGACGCCATGACCGTGCAGGCTCACAGCTGCATCGTATATCGCCTGCAGTAGTGCTTCTTTTGAACGCATCCCCTTCGGAGCCATGATGAGTGAACACCTTCTGCGCTGTTTCGCATATCCCAGCAGAATCAGCTCGTCAGTTCGATAGCTGATCGCGTCAGACCATGGCTGTACTGCATCCACGCGTGGCGTGGATCTACTGGTTCTGCATAGCTGGGGTAGATCCACGCCATGCGTGGATTGAACACCTCGGAAAAGAAAAGGCCCGGCAATGCCGGGCCTTTTCATCGCTTCAACGCCACCCCGCTTACGCGGTGAACAGCGCCTTCATCTTCTTCAGCGCGTTCGCTTCAACCTGGCGGATGCGCTCGGCCGACACGCCGTACTCGTCGGCCAGCTCCTGCAGCGTCACCTTGCTGTCGGCATCCAGCCAGCGGCGGCGGATGATGTCACGCGAACGCGCATCCAGTTCCGCCAGGCCTTCGCGCAGCAGCTGCATCTGGTTATCTTCGCTGTCGGCACGTTCGTAGGCCATCGACGGGTCTTCGTCATTGGCGACCAGGAACGCAGCCGGCGACGGCGGCGCGTGCTCGTTGTCCTCGTCGGTCGGCGCATCGAAACCGATATCGCGACCGGACAGGCGCGACTCCATTTCCATGACCTCGCGCTCGGACACGTTCAGGTCCTTGGCCACCGCGCTGACTTCAGCCGCGTTCATCCAGCCCAGGCGCGTCTTCGACTTGCGCAGGTTGAAGAACAGCTTGCGCTGCGCCTTGGTGGTGGCGACCTTCACGATGCGCCAGTTCTTCAGGATGAACTCGTGCATCTCGGCACGGATCCAGTGAACGGCGAAGGAGACCAGGCGCACGCCCATGTCCGGGTCGAAGCGCTTGACCGCCTTCATCAGGCCGATGTTGCCTTCCTGGATCAGGTCGCCCAGGGCAAGGCCGTAGCCGTTGTAGCCGCGGGCCACGTGCACCACGAAGCGCAGGTGCGAATGCACCAGCTCGCGGGCAGCGTCCAGATCATTGCCGTCGCGGAAGCGACGGGCCAGGTCCTGTTCGTCATCGACCGACAGCACCGGGATCTGGTGCACGGCACCGATGTAGGCGTCCAGCGAACCGAGCGCACTGGGAATCGGGAGATTGTTTGCCACAAGGGCAGTAGAGGTGTTCTGGCTCATAGGCACCCATCTTAGCAGTCCGGCATTTGGACTGCTAAAGGAGGAAAAAGTTCCAGCGTCCCATTGGTGCAACACTGGTCCCAAACAGGACCCTACCGTAGCGCGAATTGATGACAGTGGCGAGCACGCTTTTCGGGATTCTCAATCCCTTGGAATTCAAGCAATTACCCACCAGAAACCGGCCGATTCCGGTCAAGCGGAGCTGAACGGGCCGTCCCGGAGGCCCATTCAGGCCAGGAAACGTTGCCCGGTGTTCAGGCCCAGCCGTCCGCCGATGCTCAGAGCGCCGAACGCGGCGGCAGCGACCAGTCGATTGGTGCCTGGCCGCGGCGGCGCAGGTACTCGTTGGCCATCGAGAAATGCTGGCAGCCGAGGAAGCCGCGATGGGCCGACAGCGGCGACGGATGCGGCGACTTCAGCACGCGATGGCGGCGGGTGTCGATGACCTTGCCCTTCTGCTGCGCATAGGCGCCCCAGAGCATGAACACCAGTCCTTCGCGTTCGCGGTTGAGCACATCCACCACGTGGTCGGTGAACCCTTCCCAGCCACGCCCCTGGTGTGCGCCGGCCTTGCCCTCTTCCACCGTCAACACGGCATTGAGCAGCAGCACGCCGCGCTGCGCCCACGGGATCAGGCAGCCGTGGTCCGGACGCGGGATACCGAGATCGCTCTCGATCTCCTTGTAGATGTTCAGCAGCGACGGCGGCACCGGCACGCCGGGCGCCACAGAAAAGCTCAGGCCATGGGCCTGGCCACGACCGTGGTACGGGTCCTGCCCGAGGATCACCACCTTTACCTGCTCGAACGGCGTGGCGTCGAACGCCGCGAAGATCTGCGGGCCCGGCGGGAACACCGCCGCGCCGCCCGCCTTGCGCTGGCGCAGGAAAGCAGACAGCTCGCGCATCTGCGGCTGCATCAGGTAATCGCCGACATGCTGCTTCCAGCTTGGCTCCAGCTGGATCGTCGGGGTGTCGGCTACTTCATCCATCATCGAATCAGGGGTCCATCGTTCAATCGGGCCAGGCGCAGCTGGAACAGCACCTTGGTGACCAGCAGCCGTTCTTCGATCGGCTTGAGCACCAGGTCGTTGGCACCGGACTGCAGCAGCCCGGTCTGGTTGTGCGGGTTGCCGTCGCCGGTCATCACCAGCACCGGCAGGCGGCGCTTGCCGTAACCGAAGTCCACGCGCACGCGTTGCACCACGTCGCGGCCGCTCAGCTCACCCTTCAGGGTAACGTCGGTCAGTACCAGGTCGATGCGATGACGGCTGCGGCCCAGCGACTCGGCGGTGAGCAGGGTGAACGCTTCTTCGGCGCTGACCACGTGCAGCACGTTCAACTGCTGGCGCTCGAGCATGCGCTTGGTGGCCTCGGCCACCACGCGGCTGTCCTCGATGTAGAGGATGGTGGCGCCGGGAATGGTCTGCGGCTGCACATAGCCACGGATGAAGGTCGCCAGTGCCTCATGGCCGAGCGATTTGTCGAAATAGTCGGTGACGTACTCGGTGAAGCGGCGCTGCTCCAGATGCTGCTGGGCATCGCCGGACACCACGATCACCGGCACATAGGCCTGGCCCGCGGCTTCGCGCACCATCCGCGCCAGTGCCAGGCCATCACCATCACGCAGGGTCAGCGAGGTGGTCACCAGATCCACCGGGCCCTGCGCCAGCGCCAGCTGCGCGTCCTCGATGCTGTCGCAGCCGATCACTTCCACGCCCGGCAGGTCGCGCTGCAGGACATCGGCGATCAGCTTGCGGACCAGCTTCGACCCATCGACCACCATCACCCGCGTCGCGGGCCCTTCAAGGTGCTTCAGCGCTTGCGGTTGCATGCCGGTCTCAGGTGTCGGTCGGTCGGGTCTGGCGGAGGAAGTGGCCGGTCACCAGCCACGCGCCCAGCCAGCCCAGCAACAGCGTGCCGAGCAGGACCAGGCCGCCGTGCAGCAGGTCCAGGCCGTGCAGTACGAACGGGCTGCCGTAGCTGCGCGAGAGTTCGGCCAGCGGCACGCGCAGGGCAGCGCCGGCAGCCCCGATCAGGGCCAGCGCCACCGCGCCGGCACCCAGGCCATACCACGCGCCCAGGTACAGGAACGGACGGCGGATGAAGCCATCGCTGGCGCCGAGCAGCTGCAGCACGCCGATCTCTTCGCGACGGGCCTGGATGTCCAGGCGCACGGTGTTGCCGACCACCAGCGCGGCGCCGACGCCGAGCAGTACCGACAGCACCTGCACCAGCCGTGCGCCGAACGCCAGCCAGGCATCCAGGCGCTGGCGCCACAGTGCGTCGTGCTGCACCAGGTCGGCCTCGGGCAGGCTTTCCAGCGCGCGCGCCAGGCGTGCGTCGTCCTTGCCCTGGCCGGGGGTGATCACCAGCAGCGAGGGCAATGGATTGTCATTGAGAGCGTCGATCGCCTCACCGAGGCCGGCATCGCGCAGTTCCTGCAGGCCCTGCTCGGGCGTGCGCACGTTCACTTCGGCCACGTCGTCGCGGTCGCGCAGCTGGCCCGCCAGGCGCAGCGCGCCGGGGCCATCGACGTTGCCCTTCAGGAACACGTTGATGTCGCGCGACTGCTGCACGCTGCCGGCGAACTGCTTGAGGTTGTCCAGCGCGATCGACAGCCCCAGCGGCAACGCCAGCGCCAGCGCCATGACCATCACCGTCAGCAGGGTCGCCCACGGCTTGCGGCAGGCGCGGCCAAGGCTGAACACCACGCTGTGCACGTGGTGCTGGAACCAGACCCCCACGCGCGACGGGGCGGCGGCTTCGCTGTTTTCGTTCTTGGCCATGGGTTACTCCGCCAGGTCCTGCGGCGAGATGTCATCCACCAGCCGGCCGTGGTCGAGGATCAGCACGCGCTTGCGCATGCGGCGCAGCAGCGGCAGGTCGTGGCTGACCACCAGCACGCTGGTGCCACGCGAGGGCAGCTCGGCGAACAGGGCCATGATCTCCGCCGCCAGGGTCGGGTCGAGGTTGCCGGTCGGCTCATCGGCCACCAGCAGCTTGGGCTCACCGACGATGGCGCGGGCGATGCCAACGCGCTGCTGCTCACCGGCCGACAGCTGCGAGGGCAGCGCCTTCTCGCGATGGCCCAGGCCCATGCGCTCGAGCACCGAGCGCACGCGCTTGTTGATGTCGCCACGGCGGGTACCGCGCAGGATCAGCGGCAGCGCCACGTTCTCGGCGATGGAGCGATCCATCAGCAGGCGGTGGTCCTGATAGACCGCCCCCACCGCGCGACGGTGGCGGGGCACGTCGCCACCGCGCACTTTCAGCAGGTTGCGCTCGTCGAACACCACCGCGCCGCGGCTGGGCCGCTCGTCCAGGTGGATCAACTTGAGCAGGGTGCTTTTGCCCGCACCGGAATGGCCGGTGACGAACAGCATCTCGCCCGGCGCAACCTCGAAGCTGACATCGGTCAGTGCCTCGTGGCCACCGGCGTACTGTTTGCTGACATTGTCGAAGCGCAGGACACTCATGCCCCGATTATGCAGGACCGGCGCGACGTCGTGGAGACGGTCGCGCGATCGGTAGTGCCGGCCGCTGGCCGGCAGCTGTGTGGGTTGCCGGCCAGCGGCCGGCACTACCCCACCCCATGGGGCAGTGCGGACCAAGGTCCGCACCCACCATCGGCGGCTTAGTTGCCCGACAGCATCCGGCGGATCTTGCGGCCGATGCGGGTCAGGAACGAATCGCCGGTATCGGCGGCCGTACGCACCGGCTTGGCCACCACCTGTACCGGGGTGACCGGGCTGGCGCCATTGCCGGCGGGGTTCTGCACGCCCTCGGCACCTTCGACCGGACGGCCGTGGCGACGACGACGACGCTTGCGCGGCTTGTGTTCACCGTCCACCGCACCTTCCGGTGCACCTTCGGCGCGCGGGGGGCGCGGCGGACGCGGGGCCTGGGCGGCGGCGCCTTCAGCACCGGCGGCCGGGGCGGCAGCGCCCTGCTCGCCTTCCACGCGCGGCTTGCGCGGGCCGCGCGAACGGCGTTCGCCGCTGCGCTCACCGTCACGGCCACCGCGGCCACCACCACTGCCGGAACGGCCGCCACTACGGCCACCGCCCCGACGCTCTTCCTCAGCGGCGCGGGCTTCGCGCGCTTCGCGGAAGATCTGGCCGACGCTTTCGTTGTCCTCGCCTTCCTCGCCTGCCGCCGGAGCCGGGCGTTCCGGGCGCGGCAGCGGGGTCAGCAGTTCCTTGGTAACCGGCTCGGACGGAATCTTCTGCTCGATGTAGGCCTCGATGTCCGGCAGGCCCATCGCGTAGCGTTCGCAGGCGAAGCTGATCGCATCACCCTCTTCGCCCAGGCGCGCGGTACGGCCGATGCGGTGCACGTAGTCTTCGGCATCGAACGGCAGGTCGTAGTTGTAGACGTACTTGATGCCGTCGATGTGCAGGCCGCGGGCGGCGACGTCGGTGGCCACCAGGATTTCCAGCTGGCCCTTCTGGAAGCGGTTGAGCAGGCTCTCGCGCTTCTTCTGCGGCACGTCGCCGGACAGCACGCCGACGCGGTAGCCGGCCTTTTCCAGCGAGCGGGCAACGCGCTCGACGAACACCTTGGTGTTGACGAACACCATGGTCCGCGCGCCTTCGCTGCGCGACAGCAGGCCCAGCAGCAGCGGGATCTTCTCGTCGTCGGCCGGGAAGTAGATGCGCTGGCGCACGCGCGCGGCAGTGATGGTCTCGGCTTCAACCACCAGCTTCTGCGGCTCGTTCATGTGCTCATAGGCCAGCTCCAGCACGCGGTGGCTGAGGGTGGCGCTGAACAGCAGGGTCTGGCGGATGGTGCGTTCCGGCATGCGGCGCAGCAGGAAGCGGATGTCCTTGATGAAGCCCAGGTCGAACATGCGGTCGGCTTCGTCCAGCACGCAGATCTCGCAGGCGTGCAGCGAAACCACCTTGTGCTGCTTGACGTAGTCGATCAGGCGGCCCGGGGTGGCGATGATCACGTCCACGCCCTGCTGCAGCAGCTCGCGCTGCTTGTCGTAATCCACGCCGCCGTAGACCAGCGCGAAACGCAGGCCCAGGTCGGAACCGAACTTCACCGCATCCTTGTGGATCTGGATGGCCAGTTCGCGGGTCGGGGCAAGGATCAGCGCGCGCGGATCTTCCGGCTTGCGGTCGGCCAGGGCCGGGCGGGTCAGCAGGCGGTTCACGACAGCGACCAGGAAGGCCAGGGTCTTGCCGGTGCCGGTCTGGGCCTGGCCGGCAACATCACCACCGGGCAGCGCGACCGGCAGGGTCAGCGCCTGGATCGGGGTGCAGCGGGTGAATCCGGCTCCTTCAAGGCCGGCCTGCAGGGCCGGATGCAGCTCGAAGGAGGAGAAGGTCAAATCGGTCAGCGGTTTGTCGCTCATGAGTCCGTCTTGGTATGGCCGCCGGCCCGTGGGGCGGCTGGCACTTCATCGTCTAGGGGCACCGTCGCAAACTGCGGCCCCTGCGGCGGGTTGGCAGGCTGGGACCACCCGGTCCGTGCGCCGCACAATGCCCCAGTTTAACGCACTCGGGCGCACATACCGGAATGCATCGTCTCACGAGCATGGGAGACGAGCGACCTTCACCCAGCCACACCGGACTTGAACGGCCCGGCCCGGGGCGCTGGTGTCGCCCACTGCCAGCCCCATGTACAGGAAGACAGTGAAATCCGACACATACCGGGCATCGAAGCGATCACGATACGCTGGGTTCCAGCCGGCGCCTGTCCCTGCCCTGCGATAGGGGTACACTGCCGGCCGTGAGCGTCCAGGCATCCCGCCGAACGCACCGTGGCAGTGCGCCACGAGGCAACGACGAGGGTCGCGCCACCGGGCATGGCCCAGTTCACCCACCTCCGGCATCGCCGGGTGCAATCCAAGACGAGAAACCAAGATGAGCGACAAGGTTGTACATGTCGGCGACGCCGACTTTGATAGCGCAGTGCTGAATTCCAAGGAACCGGTGCTGGTCGATTTCTGGGCCGAGTGGTGTGGCCCGTGCAAGATGATCGCCCCGGCGCTGGACGAACTGGCCGATGCCTACCAGGGCCGCGCCAAGATCGCCAAGGTCAACGTCGACCACAACCGTGCGCTGGCCGCCAAGTACCACGTGCGTTCGATTCCGTACCTGGTCGTGTTCAAGGACGGCGAGAAGGTCGGCGAGCAGATCGGTGCGGTGGGCAAGGCCCAGCTGGCCGGCCTGCTGGACAAGGCCCTGGCCTGATCCCGTGGTTCCCCGGCAGCCGCCGAGCGCGGCTGCCGGCGGGCGCACCGCGCCCATGATGAATGCTGTTCCCGGCGACCCTTGCATGGCGCCGCAGGCCGATGATAGTGTCGGCATATCCGGCCGCGTTCGCGTGCCGCACCCTCTGGACGCAGTTTCTTCCAGACCCATTCCCAACGTTCGCCGCCCCAGCCGGGCGCTCGCACCTTCAAGCGAGGAATAACGCTCTTGTCCGATAACACTTCCGAAACCGGCAGCGCTGATGCGCCCGCCGAAAAGCGCGTGCGCAAGCCCCGCGTGAGCAAGGCCGCCGCCCCGGCAGCCGCCGAAACCAGCGCCGCTCCGGCGCAGCCGACCCTGCCGCTGGCCGCCGCGCCAGAAGCACCGGCGCCCGCCCCCGCACCGAGCGCGCCCGCCGCCGAGGCCCCTGCCAGCAGTGGCGGTGGAGACGGTGGTGAGGGTCGCGAATCCGGCCAGCCGCGGCAGCAGAACCACCAGGGGGGCGGCCAGAACCAGGGCCAGAACCCATACAACCAGAACGGCCAGCAGGGCCAGGGGCAAGGTCAGGGCAACCGCCGCGACCGCTTCCGCAACCGCCGCGACCGTGACCGCAACAACCGCTTCCGCGACGATGGCCTGCCCAACGACGGCGGCGAGCAGCAGCCGTTCGTGCCGCGCCCGCACGCCAACGTGCCCGAGGGCTTCCCGGTCTACTCGCTGAGCGACCTCAAGCGCATGCCGGCACAGAAGCTGCTGGAAATCGCCGAGCAGCTGCAGATCTCCGAAGGCGTGGCCCGTGCCCGCAAGCAGGATGTGATCTTCGCCCTGCTGAAGGTGCTGACCCGCCATGGCGACGGCGTCGCCGCCGACGGTGTGCTGGAAATCCTGCCGGACGGCTTCGGCTTCCTGCGCGCGGCCGAAGCCAGCTACCTGGCCGGCCCGGACGACACCTACATCTCGCCCAGCCAGATCCGTCGCTTCAACCTGCGCACCGGCGACCACATCTCCGGCCGCATCCGCTTCCCGAAGGACGGCGAGCGCTACTTCGCGCTGAACATCGTCGACACCATCAACGGCGAGCCGATCGAAGCGTCGAAGAACAAGGTGCTGTTCGAGAACCTGACCGCGCTGTTCCCGCGCCGCCGCTTCACCCTGGAGCGTGGCAACGGTTCGTCGGAAGACATCACCGGCCGCATCCTCGACCTGATGGCGCCGCAGGGCAAGGGCCAGCGTTCGCTCATCGTGTCGCAGCCGAAGGCCGGCAAGACCATGATGATGCAGCAGGTCGCCACCGCCATCACCACCAACCATCCGGACGTGCACCTGATCGTGCTGCTGATCGACGAGCGCCCGGAAGAAGTGACCGAAATGCAGCGCACGGTGCGCGGCGAGGTCATCAGCTCGACCTTCGACGAGCCGGCCGCGCGCCACGTGCAGGTGGCCGAAATGGTCATCGAGCGCGCCAAGCGCCTGGTCGAGCACAAGAAGGACGTGGTGATCCTGCTCGACTCGATCACCCGCCTGGCCCGCGCCTACAACAACGTGGTGCCGAGCTCGGGCAAGGTGCTGACCGGTGGTGTGGACGCCAACGCCCTGCATCGCCCGAAGCGCTTCTTCGGTGCCGCGCGCAACGTGGAAGAAGGCGGCAGCCTGACCATCATCGCCACCGCGCTGGTCGACACCGGCTCGAAGATGGACGAGGTGATCTACGAAGAGTTCAAGGGCACCGGCAACAGCGAAGTGCACCTGAGCCGCCGTATCGCTGAAAAGCGCGTGTTCCCGGCCATCGACATCAACCGTTCCGGCACCCGCCGCGAAGACCTGCTGATCGAGCCGGAGCTGCTGCAGAAGATCTGGATCCTGCGCAAGCTGCTGCATCCGATGGATGAAATGGCCGCGATGGAGTTCCTGCTCGACAAGATGAAGAACACCAAGTCCAACGACGAGTTCTTCGGTTCGATGAAGCGCTGATCCACGGCATTGCATCGAAAAGAACCTGCCGCTCGCTGCGGCAGGTTTTTTTTTGCCTGCAGGGCGACCGACTTCACTTTGCCGCCGCTGACTTTTGGCGATAATTCGCCCGATACCCTGCCCGGCCCCAAGGGCGTGGCCACCGATTCCCGCTGTCGCCCCTTCCGGAGAACCGGTCGGGTCCAGCCTCCTGCCGGATCCGTCGACGCATGCGAACGCTGTCCCCCCGCCTCAACCTGGGCAAGCTGATCCTCGCCCTGGCCCTGCTCAGCGCCATCATCGCCCTGGCCAATACCCTGCTGGCCAGCTACCGCGTGCAGCGCGACCAGCTGGTCGGCAACACCCTGGAAGCCAACCGCGTCTATGCCACCAAGCTGGCCGAGACCACCCAGAACTTCCTGCTGGCCGCGCAGCAGGAGCTGGCCTACGCCGCCACGCGGCTCGGCCAGAGTGACCTCGATCCGGCACAGGCACAGGACGAGGCCAGCCGCCTGCAGCTGCAGACCAACAGCTTCAACTCCTCGCTGGTGGTCGACGCCGACGGTCTGGTGATCGCCACCTCGCCGCAGACCCTGCAGCTCCAGGGCGAGATCCTGCACAGCGTCGGCAACAACGCCGCATTGGCCACGCGCCAGCCGATGATCAGTGACCCGTACCAGTCGGCCACCGGCAAGCTGCTGGTCTCGCTGTCGCACCCGATCTTCGATCGCCAGGGCCACTATCGCGGCTACGTCAGCGGCACCCTGTACCTGCGCCAGCGCAGCGCGCTGCACACGCTGCTGGGCAAGCATTACTACCGCGACGGCTCCTACCTGTACGTGGTTGATCGCCATGGCCGCCTGCTGTATCACGCCGATGGCAAGCGGGTCGGCGACTACGTGGTCGGCAACCCGGCGGTGAAGGCGGTGGTGCGCGGTGAACGCGGTGCGCAGCAGGTGCGCAACAACCTGGGCGTATCGATGCTGGCCGGTTATGCGCCGGTACCGGCCACCGGCTGGGGCATCATCGCGCAGCGGCCGACCGAAGCCACGTTGCAGCCGTTGTCGCGATTGATGACCGCGGTGATCTGGAACGCGATCCCGCTCGGCCTGCTGTCACTGCTGATCACCTGGTGGTTCGCCCGGCGCATCTCGATGCCGCTGTGGCAGCTGGCGCGCAACGTGCAGGGTGGCGAGGACACCGGCAACGCGATCAACCACGTCAGCGGCATCCGCGCGTGGTACTTCGAGGTTGCCCAGCTCAAGCAGGCGGTGCTGCACAGCTTCAACGCCCTGCAGGACCGCATCGGCACGCTCAATCGCGCCAACCGCACCGATCCGCTGACTGGCCTGCTCAATCGCCGCGGCCTGCAGCAGGCGCTGGATGCGCTGCAGGTGCAGGGCATTCCGTTCGCGATCCTGGCGCTGGACATCGATCGCTTCAAATCGATCAACGACAGCCATGGCCATGACGTCGGTGATGCCGCCATCGTCCATATCGCCGACCAGATGCGCCGCTACTCGCGTGACAGCGACATCCTCTGCCGCGCCGGCGGCGAGGAGTTCCTGCTGCTGTTGCCGGGCATCAACACCGACTCGGCGCGCCAGGCTGGCGAGCGCCTGCGCCAGCACATCGCCGATCATCCGTTCGAGCCGGTCGGCACCATCACCGTATCGCTGGGCGTGGCCCACTTCCCCAGCTTCCATGTCGATGCCGAGCAGGCACTGCGGCTGGCCGACAAGGCCCTGTACATGGCCAAGGAACAGGGTCGCAACCGGGTGGTGGTCTACCCGTACGCGGACTGAGAAGCGGCCGGCCTGGCCGACCGCTTCACCGCGCCGGGCTCAGCGCTGGGCCAGCGGCGTCAGCAGGCGCAGGCCGCGCTGGGTGCCATCGACCATGTACACGCCCCCGGCGGGCAGCAGATCACTGCCCGCCTGTTCGACGGCATCCGGCTTGCGCCACGGTGCAGCCTGGCGCGGGCCGGGGATGAAGGCGCGCCAGCGGCCATAGCGTTCCGGCTGGCCGTTGCTGCTGTTGTTCAGGGCGAAGGTGACCGGCACACGCACGGTCCAGGAATCCAGCGTGCTGTCCTCACCGGTGGTCGGCGGAACGAAGGTCCACTTGCGGGCCCCGCTGATGCTGGCCTTGGCGAGGATGTCGCGCATCTTGGCCATGGTCCGTTCCGGTGCGACCACGGTCATGTTCACCTGCTCGGCAATGACATCGGCCACGGTGCCGTCGCGTGCGACCTTGACCAGCAGCAGTACGTCACCCTGCCCGCCATTGCGGAAGGCTTCCTCGGGGTAGCGCGGTGGCGGCATGCGCTTCTGGGTCACCGAATCGGTAGCCTTCGGATCATATTCACTGAAGTCGACACTGGTCATGCTGACCTGGTAGCTGCCGTCGTCCTGCTCCTTGCCACGCAGGCGTACCCGCAGTGGCGCGTGGACGGCCACCGGCTTGCCATCGTGCAGGGTCGGCTCGAACTGCCAGCCACGGATGGCGCCCTCCACGAACGACGCGATGCCTGGTGCGAGCATTGCCTGCTGGTCCAGGACCAGCTTGCTGACCGAACCGTCGGCCGCCACGTCGATACTGCCCGACAGTGCCATGCTCATCTCGGCCGTGGCACGCACGGCGCGCGCGTTCTGGGCGACGGCATCGGCCGGCAGCAGGGGGGCACCGGCAGAGAACGCCAGGGCCAGGGCAAGGAACAGGGGGGAACGCATCATTGCCGGATCCGTGGTGATGAAGTGAGCGCCGAGCGTACCGCAGTCCGGACCGGACCGGCAGGCGGTTCACGCCCATCCGTTCAGGCCAGGCGATGGGCCGTCGCGTAGGGCGGCGTATCCGGATAATCACCCTCGGCGAAGCGCACCTGCAGGCCCTGCCACCACGCCGGATCGAACAGGTGCCTGTAGTGCTCGCGCACTGCGGCCAGCTCTCCCGCCGGCAGCCCCATGAACGGGCCGAAGCGCTCGGGAAACACGTCGCGTGGACCGACATGGAACCAGGGTTCGTCGGCCATGGCCTCCTCCGGTGTCCGCGGCTGCGGCCAGGCGCGGAACACGCAGTCACTGACCAGGCACAGCTCGTCATAGTCGTAGAACACGGCCCGACCATGCCGCGATACGCCGAAGTTCTTCGGCAGCATGTCGCCGGGGAAGATGTTGTTGCGCGCCATGTCGGTGATCGCCTGCGCGTAGTCGAGTACCGCCGCGCGCACCGCCTCGCCGCCCTGCTCGCGCAGGTACAGGTTCAATGGACGGAAGCGACGCTGCACATAGCACAGTGCAACTTCCACCTGGTCGCCATCGACGCGAACGCTCTGCGCGCATTGCTGCAGCAACTCTTCCAGCAAGGCCGGTGCGAAGCGATCGCGCGGGAAACGCAGGTGGCGATACGGCTGCGCATCGAGCAGGCGGCCGACGCGGTCGAGATTGAACACCAGCGCGTATTTCTCTTCCACCTGCTGCCGCGACATCGCCTTGGGCCAGGCGAAGCGGTCGCGGATCAGCTTGAACACCAGCGGATAGCTGGGCAGGGTGAACACCGCCATGACCATGCCTGGCGTGCCTTCGGCGGGCACCAGCCGCTCCTGCGGATGTTCGTTGAAGTGGCGGAAGAAGGTCCGGTAGCGCTCGGTCTTGCCCTGCTTGGCGCGACCCAGCACGGTGTAGATCTCATCGATGGGCTTGCCCGGCAGCAGACTGCGCAGGAACACCACCGCATCGCCGACCGTGGCGAGGTCAGCCTGGAAGTAACTGCGCGATACACCGAACAGGTGGGCGACATCGCGGCGACGGGTCAGCACCGCATCGGCACGCAGGCCCTGGCCATCGTTGACCAGGGCAATCACGCACGGTGAGAAGCGGTGCTCGCCGAACACGCGTCCAACCAGATAGGCGCGGCGTTCGCGATAGAACACGGTATCCAGCAGTTCGATGCTGCGCACCGGCGTATCGCCCCAGTGGGCCAGATCGTCCTGCAGGCGAACGGCGATGGCCGCCGCGCAGCGAAGCTGGTGCGCATACGGAATGTCGAAGCGGTAATCGGCCAACACGCGCTGCAGGGCCTCCACCGGCCGCGTCGGCGAAACCGCGTAGGTATGCCGTGCGACTGGATGGGTGATCGCATCGGACGGCTCGACATCGAAGGCGATGAACTCCAGCGCCGGGTCCACGCCACGGGTGGAGAACAAGCGCCGCGACAGCGTGTTGTAGAACGTCTTGTACAGTTCGGCGTCGATCAGCCCCCGCAGCAACGCGCTGTAGCGTGCATGCACCTGCAGCCACAGCGCGCGCTCCCCGATCGCTTCGCCGGCGAGGCGGCGCAGCGCATCCATCTGTTCGGCGATGCACAGGTCGTACAACACGATGCGCTCGACCGCATCCTGGCGCGCAGCCGCCCAGTCGCGCTGCTCGAAACGCTGCCGAGCACGGGCGGTGATCGCCGCAAAGCGGGCGTGGTACTGCTCGAAGCCAGCGTGGATGGCGCCAGCGATGCGCGACGCCAGCTCGGCAGCGATGTCAGGCTCGGACATGCAGGGCTCACCCGGGAAGACCGGCTTCACCATACGCTGGCGTGGGGTGGCTTGTGTAGGGTCCGGGCCGTACTCGGCTGCGCCTGCCTGGACCCGCCGGGCACGGCCCGGCCCTACTGGGGCAGCGCCACTGCGCGCCGCGAAAGACGCAACGATTCCTACAGACTCGATGCCCCTGTGCTGCCTACCCTTTCAGGCCCAACAACGGCACCAGGTGACGCATGCAGCAAATGAGCTTTATTCCACGCGTGGAGGAAGGCAACGTAATCCCGCAGCGTGCCCGCGATGGCTACATCAGCGCTACCGCCCTCTGCCAGTCCGTCGCCAAGCGCTGGTCCGACTACCGGGCGCTGAAATCGACGGAGGAGTTCCTGCAGGAGCTCATGGCGCAGACGAAGCTGTCCGAGAATGAACTGATCCACGTGGTCTCCGGTGGGAACCCGGCAATGCAGGGCACCTGGATCCACCCGTACCTCGCCATCCACCTCGGCCAGTGGCTGTCGCGCAAGTTCGCAGTGAAGGTCTCGCAGTGGGTGGTGGAATGGCAGCAGGGTCGCGCCAACGCGGTGATGCCTGCGCATATCGACCGCTACATGCAGAACCGCGCAAAGGTGCCCTATACCCACTTTTCGATGCTCAACGAGCTGACTCTGAACCTGATCGCGCCGCTCGAGCAGGCAGGCTACACGCTCCCGCAGGAGCTGGTGCCGGACATCTCCGAAGGCCGCCTGTTCTGCAAATGGCTGAGGGATCATCGGGGTATCAACACCGATGCACTGCCCACGTATGACCACTCCTACCCGGATGGGCGCACGGTGCAGGCCAAGCTGTATCCCAACGAGCTCTACGAAGACTTCCGCCGCCACTTCAACGAAGTGTGGTTGCCCGAGAAGGCGCCGGCGTACTTCGCCAAGCGCGACAACAAAGCGCTTTCGTTCGTGACCACACTGCTGCTTCCGCCGCAGTGAGCGTAGCGCCGGACGTGCTCGGCTGCTTCGGCTGAAAGCAGCCGAGCATGGCCCGGCCCTACAGAGACCCGCCGCTCAGATCGCCAGTTCGGCCTCCACGTCCTGCACCTTGCGCCGGGCCAATGCCAGGTTGGACTTGGTACGGTCCAGCACGATGTAGAAGAACAGACCCTTCTTCTTCGCCACCGGGCGCATGATGTGGTACGCCTTGCCCAGCGAGATCAGGATGTCCTCGATGCTGTCGTTGAGGTTCAACGATGCGGCGGTCTTCATCTTGGCGCGGATCACTTCGGTGTTGCCGGCGGCGGCCACCTCCATGTCCATGCCGGCACCGGCTTCGCCCAGCAGCATGCCGCTTTCATAGTCGACCAGCGCCACTGCCTGCGCGCCGTCGATGCCCATCAGTGCGTTCAACGATTCATTCAATCCAGCCACGTCGCACCCCTTGTCGATGTTGGTTCGAGCCCCTCGTTCCCCTGCGGCTGGGCTCACGATCCGCCGAGTTCGGCCAGGATCGCCTGGCCACATTCCCTGCTCTGCCACAGCACCTGGCCGATCACGCTGCGCTGGTCGCAGGCCGCCATCAGCAGGAGTGGTGCGCGCCCGTCGGCCTGGATCGCCAGCATCAGCACTTTGCCGCCCGCCGCTTCCAGCATCAGTGTCTGTAGATCGCCCAGCACCAGTTCGCGCCCGACCGCCGCGGCCAGCGCCAGCATCGCGCTGGTCATCGCCGCCAACCGTTCGCCGCGCCCTTCGGCACCGGCGCTGACCAGGGCAAAGCCATCGACGCTGGCCAGCACCACCGTGCGCACCCCTTCGACCCGCTGCTGCAGGTCCTGCAGCAAGGGCTGCAGGCGCTCACGCTGGCCGGCATCGGGCAGTACCGCCATCTGCCCGTCAGCCATGCGCAGCCACCAGTGCGTGCGCTTCCATTTCGCTCATCAGTACATCCATCAGCAGCAGTCCCTGTTCGCGGTCACGGGCATCCACGGCCAGTAGCGGCAGCGGCTGGTCATCGAGGCAGGCACGGGCGGCCCAGTCATCCAGCGCGGCCTGTGGCGCCTGGTCCAGGTGGGTGACCGCCACGACCAGTGCCAGGGATGATGCGAACGGCTGCAGCACCTGCAGGTAGCCCTCCAGCTCGCTGGCTACGCCGGCGCGGCGCGCGTCCAGCAACAGCACCGCGCCACGCGCGCCCTGCAGCAGGATCGGCCATAGGAAATCGAAGCGCTGCTGGCCCGGCGTTCCGTAGAGACGCAGGCGTTCGCCGTTGGGCAGGTCGATGTCCGCATAGTCCAGCGCAACGGTGGTGGAGGCCTTGTCGGCGCCGAGGCGATCACTGTTGGCCACATCGGTATCGATCACCGCGCCGGCCGCGATGCTGCGCACCAGCGTCGACTTGCCACTGCCCATGCCGCCGAGCACGACCACCTTGTGCTCACGCATTGCGCTCGCTCCCGCGCAGGTGCCGCCACAAGCGGGCAAGCAATCCGTTGTCGGTGCCATTGCCGCGTAGTGCCGTCATCGGTGTCGCCGGGGCGCTCTGCAATTGCGCGTAACCGCAGAGATAGGCTGCATGGATGAAATCGCGCACCGCCGCAGCCGGCAACTCGAGCAGCATCGCGCATTCTTCAACCGTGCACGCGCGCTTGAGCAGCAGCGAGCACAGGCGGAAGCCATCGTGGTCGTGACCCAGTACGCGGAAATCCGGCCAGCGCAGCAGCTTCACCGAGGCGCCGCGCAGGCGTTCGTCCAGTGCCTGCCAATGGCGGCTACGTTGCGCCCATTGCCATAACAGCGGCCGCAGCGGCTGGCGTGGTCGCTCACCACCCAGCGCCTGCAGGCGCGCCGGTGTCAGTGCATCCAGCTGCAGGCGTTCGAAGGCATCGGCCAGGCGCTCCACCAGCGCGCTCGCGGGTTCCTGCAACAGCACGGCCTGGTCTTGCTCCAGATCCATCAGCAGCAGAGGCTCGCCTGCATCGCTCAACAATGCCTGCCCTTGCCTCAAAGGCAGCCGCTCGCGCAGCAGGCGGGTGATGGCGTGCGCGCCATCGGCCAGGCGGATCGGTGCGGGTGCGTGCATGGCCATGGGCTCCGGTGCCAACTGCATGCGGCGCAGCGCGCGGCCGATCGCACCATCGTCGAGCACATCCTGGTGCCCGTCGCCGTCACGCAGCTGGCCGCCGATGTCCTCGATCCAGCACTGCAATCGCGGGCGTTGCTGGCGCATGCGCTGGGCCGCGTTGCGCAGTGCCGGGGTATCGCGGATGACCAGCAGATCGCAATCGTCCAGATCCTGGCTGCGGCGGATCTGGCCGTCCGGCAGTGCCGACGCCAGACGCAGCCGTTGCAGCAGGGCCTGCTCGCCCTGGATGTCGGTTCCCACTACCAGCACGCGTGCCATCCGTGATCCCCGAGCGACCACCTCCCCGGTGGTCTCGCGTCGCCAAGGCTAGGGCATTGCCGGCGAGGGCCGTCGTGATCGACTGCTCAGATTGAGGGCGGCTGCAGACCGCCTCCTATCGGTTCTGCGACGGCCATCGCGGGCAAGTTTCATGCCCCTTTGACGGCTTTCCGACAGCCGACGGATGTCACGGTTTCATCGCCTGGGGTCAGATCCCTTTTGCGTGGCAAAAGGGATCTGACCCCAGAGCCAAAAAAGAAACCCGCGCCGAAGCGCGGGTTCCGGTGTCACGGCCGAACGGCAGTGGATCAGCCGCGCAGCTGCTCCAGCGCGGCGTTGAAGGTCGCGCTCGGGCGCATCGCCTTGCTGGCCTTGGCCACGTCCGGGCGGTAGTAGCCACCGATGTCCACGGCCTTGCCCTGCACTGCGATCAGCTCTTCGACGATCTTCTGCTCGTTGTCGGTCAGCGCCTTTGCCAGCGGGGCGAAGCGCGCCTTCAGTGCGGCGTCTTCGTCCTGCGCGGCCAGGGCCTGGGCCCAGTACAGCGCGATGTAGAAGTGGCTGCCACGGTTGTCGATGCCACCCAGCTTGCGCGACGGCGACTTGTCGTTGTCCAGGAACTGGCCGTTGGCTTCGTCCAGCGCCTTGGCCAGCACACGGGCGGCGGCGTTGTCGTAGCGGTTGCCCAGGTGTTCCAGCGACGCGGCCAGGGCCAGGAACTCACCCAGCGAATCCCAACGCAGGTAGTCCTCTTCAACGAACTGCTGCACGTGCTTCGGGGCCGAACCACCGGCACCGGTCTCGAACAGGCCGCCGCCGGCCATCAGCGGCACGATCGACAGCATCTTGGCGCTGGTACCCAGCTCCATGATCGGGAACAGGTCGGTCAGGTAGTCGCGCAGCACGTTGCCGGTCACCGAGATGGTGTCCTCGCCCTTGCGGATGCGGTCCAGCGAGAACGCGGTGGCTTCCACCGGCGGCAGGATGCGGATGTCCAGGCCGTTGGTGTCGTGGTCCTTCAGGTACTGCTCGACCTTGGCGATGACCTGTGCGTCATGGGCGCGGGCAGCGTCCAGCCAGAACACGGCCGGGGTGCTGCTCAGGCGGGCGCGCTCGACGGCCAGCTTGACCCAGTCCTGGATCGGCGCGTCCTTGGTCTGGCACATGCGCCAGATGTCACCGGCTTCCACGCCGTGTTCGAACACCACGGTGCCGGCATCGTCGGTGACCTTGACCACGCCATCGGCAGCGATCTGGAAGGTCTTGTCATGCGAGCCGTACTCTTCGGCCTTCTGTGCCATCAGGCCGACGTTCGGCACTGAGCCCATGGTGGCCGGATTGAACGCACCGTGCGCCTTGCAGTCGTCGATGACGGCCTGGTACACGCCGGCGTAGCAGCGGTCCGGAATGACGGCCTTGGTGTCCTGCAGCTTGCCTTCGGCGTTCCACATCTTGCCGGAGTCACGGATCATCGCCGGCATCGAGGCGTCGACGATCACGTCGCTCGGAACATGCAGGTTGGTGATGCCCTTGTCCGAGTTGACCATGGCCACGCCCGGACGCTGTGCGTACTCGGCCGCCAGATCGGCTTCGATTGCAGCGCGGGTGGCCTCGGGCAGCGACGGCAGGCGCGCAGCCAGGTCACCGATGCCGTTGTTGGCATCGAAACCGGCCTGCTTGAGCACGTCGGCGTGCTTGGCCAGCACGTCCTTGTAGAACTCGTTGACCGCCACGCCGAACATGATCGGGTCGGAGTCCTTCATCATGGTCGCCTTCAGGTGCAGCGAGAACAGCACGCCCTGGGCCTTGGCATCGGCGATCTGCTCAGCGATGAACGCGGCCAGTGCCTTGCGGCTCATGACGGCGGCATCAACGATCTCGCCCGCCTTCACTGCGGTCTTTTCCTTCAGCACGACGGTGCTGCCGTCGTTGCCGTGGAAGGTGATCTTCAGCGCACCGGCATTGGCCAGGGTGGCCGACTTCTCGCTGCCGTAGAAATCACCGGCGGCCATGTGCGCGACGTGCGACTTCGAATCCGACGCCCAGGCGCCCATGCGATGCGGGTGCTTGCGCGCGTAGTTCTTCACCGACAGCGGCGCGCGGCGGTCCGAATTGCCTTCGCGCAGCACCGGGTTCACCGCACTGCCCTTGACCTTGTCGTAGCGCGCCTTGTAGTCGCGCTGCTGGTCGTCGGCCGGGGTTTCCGGGTAATCCGGCAGCGGATAGCCCTGGTCCTGCAGTTCCTTGATGGCTGCCTTCAGCTGCGGCACCGAGGCGGAGATGTTCGGCAGCTTGATGATGTTGGCGTCCGGCGTGGTCGCCAGCTGGCCCAGCTCGGCCAGGTCGTCGCTGACCTTCTGCGCGTCGCTGAGCAGTTCCGGGAACAGCGACAGGATGCGGCCGGACAGCGAGATGTCACGGGTTTCCACCACGATGCCGGCAGTGGCGGTATAGGCGCCGACGATCGGCAGCAGCGACTGGGTGGCCAGGAACGGTGCTTCGTCGGTCAGCGTGTAGAGGATCTTGGACATGGGGGACTTGGACTCTGTAGCAATGCTCAGGGGAAGGCCGGCGCCAGCGCCGGGCCACGTGCAACCGTGTCGCGCGCGGGGCCGGGCCCCACGCTTTCCCCCGTCGCCGTCAGGGTGGGCGCGCGGCGGGGAAACCCCTGCATTGTCGCGTTTTCAGCCGCGCGGGGCAAAGCCGCGCCATACGCGGCGGTACTGCATGCCGGCAACGCTGTGATCCATCCACGCACGGTGTGGATGAAGCGCGGCCCGGTTGCCAGTAGATCCACGCCATGCGTGGATGGGGCCAACCGTCGCCCAATAAAAAAGGACGCAACCTCGCGGCTGCGTCCATCGTGAGCCCTGCCGGGAGAGAGTCGGCAGGACTTACTTGACCTCGAACTCCTGCGGCGTTCCGGCCGCCTTGCCATCGACGGTGACCTCGGCGCGGTACTTGCCGGCCGGCCAGCCCTTTGCATTCTTGAACGTGACGTTGGTGGTTTCCGCGCCACTGGTGTTCAGGGTGGCGTTCTGTTCGCCGGCCACCTGGCCGTCCTGGTAGGTCAGCTTCGCGCCAACGGTGACGTTGTTGGCAGCGCCGTCGGTCTTGACCGAGACGATGACGTCATCCTTCGGGGCGAACAATGCCGTCGTCGCAACCGACTTGTCGGCGGCTGCGGTCTTGCCCACGGTGACCGCCGAGACGCTGACTGCAGCGGCTTCGGCCATCGGCGGCGGTGCGCCGGTCATCGGGGCCGGTGCCGCCGGCTCGGCCGGGGCGGTGGCTGCCGGAGCGGCGTTGCTGTCGGTCGACTCTTCTTTCTTCTTGCAACCGACCAGGGCGACGCTGCCCAGCAGGGCGGCGATCAGGGCGGTCTGGAGCGGGGTGGTCTTGATCATTCGGGGTTCCTCCCAGGGATTGTCGGACGGCGTTCGGCCGGCTTACTTCGGCGGCAGTTTCAGGGTCTGGCCCGGGAAAATCTTGTCCGGGTCATCAAGCACATCGCGGTTGGCTTCGAAGATCTTCTTCCAGGCATTGGCGTCGCCCAGATGCTGCTTGGCGATCTTCGACAGCGAGTCACCCTTCTGCACGGTATAGGTGCCGCCGCTGACAACGTCTGCGGTGCTGTCCACCGAAGCGCTGACGCCGGAGAAGTCCGCCTTCGGCACCTGCTCGGCGGTACTGTCGACACTGCCACTGACGCCGGAGAAATCGGCTTTCTTCTCGGTACTCATCCACAACTCCCGTCTGCATGACTACGTGGTTCGCACGGTGCCATGGAGGTTGTTAAATGGGGATGGTGCAGATGTGAAGCCGCCCCCGGGGGCGGCTGAACAATCGGGGGAATGGACGCCCGGTAGTGCCGGCCGCTGGCCGGCTGTGCCAGGGGGATCCGGCCTTGGCCGATTGCCGGCCAGCGGCCGGCACAACGGGCAACCGCCTGCGGCGGTTACTGCCGCAGCTCGCGGTAGGTCGCAGCCGGGGCGGCAATGCCGGGGCTGGCCCGCCAGGGATTGATGTCCAGGCCACCACGGCGGGTATAGCGGGCCTCCACTTCCAGCCACTGCGGCTGGCAGCGGGCGGACACTTCGCTGAAGATCCGCTCAACGCACTGCTCGTGGAACTCGGCGTGCTCGCGGTAGCTGACCAGGTAGCGCAGCAGGCCGGCACGGTCGATCTTCGGCCCGCGGTAACGCAGGCTGACCGTCGCCCAGTCCGGCTGGCCGGTGACCGGGCAGTTGGACTTCAGCAGCGCCGAGACCAGGGTCTCCTCTACCACTTCATGCGCATCGGCGGTGAGGAAGTCCGCCTGCGGCGGACCGTAGCAGTCGATCTCCACATCCAGCCCGTCGACGGATTCACCGAGCGGCGTCTCGCGCAGGCCCGGCAGACCGAACTCGACCTGGACCGGCGCACCGGCGCAGGCTGACAGGTCAGCCACCAGACGCTCGCGCAGTGCCTCGGCGCTGTCGATGCGGGTGCTGTTGAGGGAGTTGAGGTACAGCTTGAACGACTTCGACTCGATCAGCCGCGGCGAGATGCACGGCACCTGCACGGTGGCGACGGCCACCTGCGGCTTGCCACGCGGGTCGAGCCAGCTCAGCTCGAAGGCATGCCAGCGGTCGTGGCCGACGAACGGCAGCGCGGCCTCATCGAGGCCGATCTCGGCGCGGGCGCCGCTGCGGGGGATGGGGAACAGCAGGCCGGGATCGTACTGCGACGGGTAACTGACCTCGCGACCGAGGCTGGAATCCTGTGGGGTGTTCATGGGGGTCATTGTATCGCGCGAAGGGCGGGCCTTCGGCCGGGCCGGCCAACGGCGGAGCCCCTCCGTGGTGGGTGTGTTGGTTGGTCGCGGAAGGCGGTCTATCGGCTTGGCCGGGTGGGTAGGCGGGTCGGGGGACGCCGTAAACCCATCCATGGGGGCTTGGCCGCGGCATCCATGCCGCGGACACCCCCGCCCCACCTACCCACCCGGCCCCTGACAGCTCCCTACGCGCGGCCGCCACCACGGGAAAGATCAGAAAATCAAAATCAGAATCCGATCCTTCAGACGTTCATGACGTCCGCCGTGCCGACCAACGGTCGGCACCCACCAACAGCAGCGGGCACCAACAGCCGCGGACAACTGTTGAAGGCGGGGTGGGTCCGGTTGAGGGGGTGTCCGCGGCATGGATGCCGCGGCCAAGCCCCCAGGGACGGGTTTACGGCGTCCCCCTCAACCGGACCCACCCCGCCATCCCACGGAATGCCCGCTTTTGACGTTGCCGTTGCCGTTGCTTCGGTGGGTGCAGGGCTGCAAGCCCTGCCTGAAACCCTCAGCCAGCAGGAGTGCCGGCACCGTGCAGGTAATCCAGGCTCACCTGCAGCAGCGCGCGGAACCCGACATCCAACGCCTTCTCATCCAGCAGGAACTTCGGCGAATGGTTGGCCGGCGCCGTTGCGGGGTCGATGCCCACGCTGGTCGAACCCACGAAGAAGAACATGCCCGGCACTTCCTTCGCGTACAGCGAGAAATCCTCCGCGCCCATCTGCAGCGGCGGCTCATACACGTTGTCCTTGCCCACCACGGCCTGCAGGCTCGGCAGCATCTTCGCGGTCAGTGCCGGGTTGTTCACCGTGGCCGGGTTGCCATCGGCCTCGTAGATCTCGGTCACCGCCTTCGCGCCGTGCGCGGCAGCGGTGTGCTCGGCCACGTTGCGCAGGTCGGCGAAGATCTGCTGGCGCATGCCTTCGTCGAAGGTGCGGATGGTGCCGACCATCTCCACTTCATCGGGAATGATGTTGTAGCGGATGCCACCGTTGATCGCGCCGAAGGTCAGCACCGCCGGCTGCTTGGACAGGTTGGCGCGGCGGCTGACGATGGTCTGCGCCGTTCCCACCAGGTCGGCGGTGGCGACGATCGGATCAACACCGTTCCACGGCGCCGAACCGTGCGTCTGGCGCCCGATCACCTTGATTCCGAACCGGTCCGAGGCGGCCATCAACGGGCCGCCGCGCACGGCGATCTGCCCTACCTGCACGCTGGAGAACACGTGCAGGCCGAATACCGCTTCCGGCTTGAAATCAGCGAACAGGCCTTCCTTGAGCATCAACGCGGCACCACCCTCTTCCGGCGGCGGTGCGCCCTCCTCGGCCGGCTGGAAGATCAGCATCACCTGACCCGGCAGGTCCTTCTTCATCGCGACCAGTGCTTCGGCCACGCCGAGCAGGGTGGCGGTATGCGCGTCATGGCCGCAGGCATGCATCACGCCCACGGTCTGTCCGCGGTACTGGTCAGTGGCCTTGGAGGCGAACGGCAGGCCGGTCTGCTCGGTCACCGGCAACGCGTCCATGTCGGCACGCAACGCGATCTTCGGGCCGGGCTTGCCGCCCTCGATGATCGCCACCACGCCGTGATGGGCGATGCCGGTCTTCGGCTTCAGGCCCATCGCGCGCAGGCGCTTGGCGACCTCGGCCGAGGTGCGCGCCTCGCGGTTGGACAACTCCGGATGCTGATGGAAGTCGCGGCGCCATTCGACCACCTTGGCCTGCAGCCGCTGCGCGGCGGCGGTCACCTCCGGGCGCTGCCCGTCCTGGGCGTGGGCAAGGGCCGGCAGGGCCAGCAGCAGGGCGGACAGCAGCAGCGAACGGCGCATCGCAATCTCCACAGCAGAAGGGTTCCAGCTGAATGTAGGGCAACACCGCCGCCACGGGAACCTCCGGCGCTGGATCCGGTCTTAGCGCCCGTCCCATCCGTCATGCAGGAAACGTGATGTGGCACAGGTATGCTTTGCGCATTGCCCCGGCGTCCCGCCTGGTCCAGCCCTCTCGGAGTCCTCGTAATGTCACGTGTTTGGAAGATCGTGCTGCTGGTCGTGGCAGTGCTGGTGCTGGCCGTGGTCGGCCTGCGCGTCATGGGCGGGGGCAAGGACAAGGCCGGTGGCGCAGAGGCGGGGGCGCGCCAGGGCGGCGAGGATCCGAATGCCGGTCCAGTACCGGTGACCGTGGTGGATGCCACACGCCAGGACGTGCCGGTGTATGCCAGCGCACTGGGCACGGTGACCGCGATGAACACCGTTACCGTCAGCCCGCAGGTCGGCGGCCAGCTGATGAGCCTGAACTTCCGCGAAGGCCAGGAAGTGAAGCAGGGCGAGGTGCTGGCGGTGATCGATCCGCGAACGGCCCAGGCCAGCTATGACCAGGCCGCCGCGGCCAAGCGCCAGAACGAAGCCCTGCTGGCCACCGCGCGCTCCAACTTCCAGCGTTCGAACGCGCCGGAGTATCGCCAGTACGTCGCCAAGACCGATCTGGATACACAGCGAAACCAAGTGGCACAGTACGAAAGCGCGGTCGCAGCGAACGAGGCCAGCATGCGCTCGGCGCAGGTGCAGCTGCAGTACACCAAGGTCACCGCACCGATCACCGGCATCGCCGGCATCCGCGCGGTCGACGCGGGCAACGTGGTCAACGCTGGCACCGCGCTGGTCACGCTGACCCAGATCCATCCGATCCACGTACTGTTCAACCTGCCCGAACGTCAGCTCGGCGACGTGCGCCAGGCGCAGGCCGCCGGTACGGTGCCGGTGGCCGCGCTGGACCGCGCCGATTCGCACGTGTTGTCCGGCGACGGCAAGCTCGACGTGGTCGACAACCTGATCAGTGCCGACAGCGGCACCTTCAAGGCGCGTGCCCTGTTCGACAACACCGACAACGGCCTGTGGCCGGGCCAGTTCGTCAACGTGCGCATGCAGCTGCGTACCATCGCCGGCGGCGTGGTCATCCCCACCCAGGCGGTGCTGCGTGGCCCGGACGGCGAGTACGTCTACATCGTGCAGGGCGACAACACGGTAAAGATGCAGACCGTGCGCAGCGGCGTGGAAGTGGGCGACAGCCAGGTGCAGATCGCCGAAGGCCTGAAGGGCGGCGAGCGGGTGGTCAGTGAAGGCCAGTTCCGCCTGAAGCCGGGCAGCAAGGTCACCGCACTGAAGCCGGGCGAGACGCCGGCCGCACCGACCGAGGCCGAACTGAAGGCGGCCGAACAGAAGAACGCAGGCGGCGGTGGCCGTCGCGGTGGTGGCCCGCGCTGAGCGCAGGCCACTGATCTCCCTCGCGCCGGCGACCCTGCCGGCGCCGACATTGAAGTGCCAGCAAGGATCAGTCCGTGGGCTTTTCGACGATCTTCATCCGCCGCCCGATCGCCACCTCGCTGTTGATGGCGGGCCTGTTGCTGCTGGGCATCCTCGGTTACCGCAAGCTGCCGGTGTCGGCGCTGCCGGAAATCGATGCGCCCAGCCTGGTGGTCACCACCCAGTACCCCGGTGCCAACGCCACCACCATGGCCTCGCTGGTCACCACCCCGCTGGAGCGCCAGTTCGGGCAGATTTCCGGGCTGGAGCTGATGACCTCCGATTCGTCGGCCGGGTTGTCCACGATCATCCTGCAGTTCTCGATGGACCGCGACATCGACATCGCCGCGCAGGACGTGCAGGCGGCGATCCGCCAGGCCACCCTGCCCTCGTCGCTGCCCTACCAGCCGGTCTACAACCGGGTGAACCCGGCCGACGCGGCCATCGTCACCCTGAAGCTGACCTCTGACACGCGCCCGCTGCGCGACGTCAACAATTACGCCGACTCCATCCTGGCCCAGCGCCTGTCGCAGGTGCAGGGCGTCGGCCTGGTTTCGATTGCCGGCAACGTGCGCCCGGCCGTGCGCATCCAGGTCAACCCGGCGCAGCTGTCGAACATGGGCCTGACCCTGGAGCAGCTGCGCAGCGCGTTGACCCAGGCCAATGTCAATGCGCCGAAGGGTTCGTTGAACGGCAAGACGCAGTCCTACAGCATCGGCACCAACGACCAGCTGGCCAGCGCCGCCGAGTACCGCGACACCATCATCAGCTACAAGAACGGCCGCCCGGTGCGGCTGTCGGACGTGGCCGAGGTGATCGATGGCGTGGAGAATGACCAGCTGGCCGCCTGGGCCGATGGCAAACCGGCGGTGCTGCTGGAAGTTCGGCGCCAGCCCGGTGCCAACATCGTGCAGACCGTCGAGCGCATCCGCGCGATCCTGCCGCAGCTGCAGGGCGTGCTGCCGGCCGACGTGCACCTGGAAATCTTCAACGACCGTACCGAGACCATCCGCGCCTCGGTGCATGAAGTGCAGTTCACGCTGATCCTCACCATCGGCCTGGTGGTGGCGGTGATCTTCGTGTTCCTGCGCCGGTTGTGGGCCACGATCATCCCGTCGGTGGCGGTGCCGTTGTCATTGGCCGGCACCTTCGCGGTGATGGCCTTCGCCGGCATGTCGCTGGACAACCTTTCGCTGATGGCGCTGGTGGTGGCCACCGGCTTCGTGGTCGACGATGCGATCGTGATGATCGAGAACATCGTGCGCTATATCGAGCAGGGCAAGAGTGGCAAGGAAGCCGCCGAGATCGGCGCGCGCCAGATCGGCTTCACCGTGCTGTCGCTGACCGTCTCGCTGGTGGCGGTGTTCCTGCCGCTGCTGCTGATGCCCGGCGTCACCGGCCGCCTGTTCCACGAGTTCGCATGGGTACTGAGCATCGCCGTGGTGCTGTCGATGCTGATCTCGCTGACGCTCACCCCGATGATGTGCGCCTACCTGCTCAAGCCCGATGCCCTGCCCGAGGGCGAGGACGCGCATGAGCGCGCGGCGGCGGCCGGCAAGCAGAACCTGTGGACGCGCACCGTCGGCCTGTACGAGCACAGCCTGGACTGGGTGCTGGGCCACCAGCGCCTGACCCTGGCCGTGGCCGGCGCCGCACTGGTGCTGACCGTGCTGCTGTATGTATTGATTCCCAAGGGCCTGCTGCCCGAGCAGGACACCGGCCTGATCACCGGCGTGGTGCAGGCCGACCAGAACATCGCCTTCCCGCAGATGGAGCAGCGCACCAAGCAGGTCGCCGAAGCACTGCGGCACGATCCGGATGTGACCGGCGTATCAGCGTTCATCGGTGCCGGCAGCATGAACCCCACGCTCAACCAGGGCCAGCTGTCGATCGTGCTGAAGGAACGCAGCCAGCGCGATGGCCTGGACGAGATCCTGCCGCGCCTGCAGAAGGCAGTGGCCGGCATTCCGGGCGTGGCGCTGTACCTGAAGCCGGTGCAGGACGTGACCCTGGATACCCGTGTGGCCGCTACCGAGTACCAGTACTCGCTGTCGGACGTGGATTCGGCGACGGTGGCGACCCAGGCCACGCGCCTGACCGAAGCGCTGCGCAAGCGCCCGGAACTGGCGGACGTCGACAACAACCTGTCCAACCAGGGCCGTGCCCTGGAGCTGAACATCGACCGCGACAAGGCCAGCGTGCTGGGCGTGCCGATGCAGACCATCGACGACACGCTCTACGATGCGTTCGGCCAACGCCAGATCTCGACCATCTTCACCGAGCTCAACCAGTACCGCGTGGTGCTGGAAGTGGCGCCGGAATTCCGTACCAGCACGGCGCTGATGGAACAGCTGGCGGTCGCCTCCAACGGTGCCGGCGCACTGACCGGCACCAACGCCACCAGCTTCGGCCAGGTCACCTCGTCGAACTCGTCGACCGCCACCGGCATCGGCGCGCAGAACACCGGCATCACGGTCGGCGCCGGCAACATCATCCCGCTGTCGGCGCTGGCCGAAGGCAAGGTCAGCAGTGCGCCGCTGGTGGTCAGCCACCAGCAGCAGCTGCCGGCGGTGACGGTGTCGTTCAACGTGGCGCCGGGCTATTCGCTGTCCGAGGCCGTGCGTGCGATCCAGGAGACCAAGGACAGCCTGGACATGCCCACCCACCTGCATGCCGAGTTCATCGGCAAGGCCGCCGAGTTCACCGGCAGCCAGACCGATGTGGTGTGGCTGCTGCTGGCGTCGCTGGTGGTGATCTACATCGTGCTGGGCGTGCTGTACGAGAGCTACATCCACCCGATCACGATCATCTCCACGCTGCCACCGGCCGGTGTCGGCGCGCTGCTGGCGCTGATGCTGTGCGGACTGAGCCTGTCGGTGGATGGCATCGTCGGCATCGTGCTGCTGATCGGCATCGTCAAGAAGAACGGCATCATGATGGTCGACTTCGCGATCGAGGCGCGCCGCGCCGGTGCCAACGCGCATGAAGCGATCCGCCGCGCCTGCCTGCTGCGCTTCCGCCCGATCATGATGACCACCGCCGCGGCAATGCTCGGCGCACTGCCGCTGGCGCTGGGCACCGGCATCGGCTCGGAGCTGCGCCGCCCGCTGGGCATCGCCATCGTCGGTGGCCTGCTGCTGTCGCAGCTGGTGACCCTGTACACCACGCCGGTGATCTACCTGTACATGGAACGCTTCTCCGAGTGGCTTGCCCGCCGCCGCGAGCAGCGCGCGCTGCGCAACGGGTCGCTGCAGGAGCCGCAGGCATGATCCACGCCCCGCTGCTGCGGGGGGCCGCACGATGAACCTGTCCGGCCCCTTCATCCGCCGCCCGATCGGCACCGCGCTGCTGGCCATCGGCCTGTTCATGGTCGGCCTGATCTGCTACCTGCGCCTGGGCGTATCGGCGCTGCCGAACATCGAGATCCCGGTGATCTTCGTGCATGCCAGCCAGTCCGGCGCCGATGCGGCGACCATGGCCTCCACGGTCACCGCGCCGCTGGAACGCCATCTCGGCCAGCTGCCGGGCATCGACCGCATGCGCTCGTCGAGCTCGGAAGGCAGCTCGCTGGTATTCATGATCTTCCAGAGCGGCCACAACATCGACTCGGCGGCACTGGACGTACAGACGGCGATCAACTCGGCTCAGGCCGACCTGCCTTCGGGCATGGGGTCACCGATGTACCAGAAGGCGAATCCGAACGACGACCCGGTGATCGCCATCGCGCTGACCTCGCAGACGCAGTCGGCCGATGAGCTGTACAACGTCGCCGACTCGCTGCTGGCACAGCGCATCCGCCAGATCAGCGGTGTCGCTTCGGTCGACATTGCCGGTGCCTCGACGCCAGCGGTACGCGTGGACGTCAACCTGCGCCTGATGAACGCGCTGGGCCTGACCGCCGATGACCTGCGCAACGCCGTACGCGCGGCCAACGTGACCTCGCCCACCGGCTTCCTCAGCGATGGCAACACCACTACCGCGATCATCGCCAACGACTCGGTGGCGCGTGCCGCCGACTTCGCCGACCTGGTGGTCAAGACCCAGGGCGATGGCCGGGTCATCCGCCTGAAGGACATCGCCAATGTCTACGACGGCCAACAGGACGCCTACCAGGCCGCGTGGTTCGACCACAAGCCGGCGGTGGTGATGTATGTGTTCACCCGTGCCGGCGCCAACATCGTGGAGACCGTGGATCGGGTCAAGGCACAGATCCCGACCCTGCGGGACTACCTGCAGCCCGGCACCACGATGACGCCGTACTTCGACCGTACGCCGACCATCCGCTCGTCGCTGCATGAAGTGCAGATCACGCTGCTGATCAGCCTGGCGATGGTGGTACTGACCATGGCGCTGTTCCTGCGCCGGCTGGCACCCACGCTGATCGCCGCGGTGACCGTGCCGCTGTCGCTGGCCGGTGCCGCGCTGGTGATGTACGTGATGGGCTTCACCCTGAACAACCTGAGCCTGCTGGCGCTGGTGATCGCGATCGGCTTCGTGGTCGACGATGCGATCGTGGTGATCGAGAACATCATGCGCCACCTCGACGAGGGCATGCCACGCATGCAGGCGGCGCTGACCGGGGCGCGCGAGATCGGCTTCACCATCGTATCGATCACCGCCTCGCTGGTGGCGGTGTTCATCCCGCTGCTGTTCGCCAGCGGCATGATGGGCGCGTTCTTCCGCGAGTTCACCGTCACCCTGGTGGCGGCCATCGTGGTCTCGATGATCGTCTCGCTGACGCTGACCCCGGCACTGTGCAGCCGCTTCCTCAGTGCGCACGACCACAGCGCGCCACCGTCGCGCTTCGGCCGCTGGCTGGATGCCGGCCACGAGCGCATGCTGCGCATCTACACCGTGTTCCTCGACTTCTCGCTGCGCCACGCGCTGCTGATGTCGCTGACCCCGCTGATCCTGATCGGCGTCACCGTGTTCCTGTTCGGGGCGGTGAAGAAGGGCGCGTTCCCGCCGCAGGACACCGGCCTGATCTGGGGCCGCGCCAACTCCAGCGCCACGGTGTCCTTCGAGGACATGGTCGCCCGCCAGCGCCGCATCACCGACATGCTGATGGGTGACCCGGCGGTGAAAACCGTGGGCGTGCGCCTGGGCAGCGGCCGCCAGGGCTCCAGCGCACAGTTCAACATCGAGTTGAAGTCGCGCAGCGACGGCCGCCGCGAAACCACCGCACATGCATTGGCGCGCCTCAGTGCCAAGGCCGATCGCTACCCGGACCTGCAGCTGCGCCTGCGCGCGATCCAGGATCTGCCCAGCAACGATGGCGGCGGGTCCAGCCAGGGCGCGCAGTACCGCATTTCGCTGCAGGGCAATGACCTGGCCGCATTGCAGGAATGGCTGCCCAAGCTGCAGGCGGAACTGAAGAAGAACCCGAAGCTGCGCGACGTCGGTACCGACGTGGACAATGCCGGCCTGCGCCAGAACATCCAGATCGACCGCGCCAAGGCCGCGCGCCTGGGCATCACGGTAGGTGCCATCGATGGCGCGCTGTACGGTGCGTTCGGCCAGCGCCAGATCTCCACCATCTATTCGGACATCAACCAGTACAGCGTGGTGGTCAACGCCCTGCCCTCGCAGACCGCCACCCCTTCGGCGCTGGATGAGGTGTACGTGCGTGCGCGCAACGGCGACATGGTGCCGATCACCGCGGTGGCTACCCAGATGCCCGGCCTGGCCCCTTCGCAGATCACCCACGAAAACCAGTACACGACGATGGACCTCAGCTACAACCTGGCTCCCAACGTGAGCATGGGTGAGGCCAAGGCGATCATCGATGCCACCGTGGCCGGCATGCGCATGCCCGGCGACATCCGCCTGGCCGACGATGCGGGCTTCGGCTTCAACTCCGACCCCAGCGACATGCTGATCCTGGTGCTGGCGGCGATCCTGACCGTGTACCTGGTGCTGGGCATGCTCTACGAGAGCCTGATCCACCCGGTCACCATCCTGTCCACGCTGCCGGCGGCAGGCGTCGGTGCGCTGCTGGCGCTGTTCGGCACCAACACCGAGCTGTCGGTGATTTCGATGATCGCGCTGGTGCTGCTGATCGGCATCGTCAAGAAGAACGCGATCATGATGATCGACTTCGCACTGGTGGCGCAGCGCGAGCATGGGCTGGCGCCGCGCGATGCCGCACGCGAGGCCAGCATCGTGCGCTTCCGCCCGATCATGATGACCACGATGGTCGCGATCCTGGCAGCTGTGCCGCTGGCGATCGGCCTGGGTGAAGGGTCCGAGCTGCGCCGCCCTCTGGGTATCGCGATGATCGGCGGCCTGCTGTTCTCGCAGAGCCTGACCCTGCTCAGCACGCCGGCGCTGTACGTGATCTTCTCCTGCCTGGCCGAGCGCTGGCGCGCACGTCGCGCACGCAAGCGCGAAGCGAAACTGCTCAAGCGCGCACAGCGGGCATAGGAACGCATATCCACGCATGGCGTGGATCTACTGGTAGAGCCGGCCGCTGGCCGGCTTTCTCCATACAGCCAATCTGCCGGCCAGCGGCCGGCACAACCGTGGGCGCAGACGGTGGGTGCGGACCGTTGGTCCGCACGCCAACGGGTTTGACGCGCCGCAACGAAAAGAGAACAATTCTCATCCAGCCATGGTCCTGCGCCCCTTCGCGGCGCCCCGCTGCCCTCTCCGGCCAGCCTGCGTGATCCCAGCCACCGACCCTTCCCACACGCGTGGGCGGATGGCCTGTGGCCGTCCGCCGAGGATGACCGAACCATGCCATTGCACCCACTGTGCCGCCCGGCCCTGCTTGCCGTTTCCCTGTCTCTGGCCTGTGCTGCGCAGGCCCAGTCCGCACCGGATCGTGTCGCCCGCGGCCGCAGCGCCACCGATCTGGATGCGGTAAAGGTCACCGCCGAACGCAGCCACGCCGCTGCCGGTGCCCTCGGTGACCGTGCACTCCGCGATACGCCGTTCGCCATCTCCGTCGTCGGCCGTGAACAGATCGAGCAGCGCCAGGTGGTCTCGCTGGGCGAAGCCTTCCTGCTCGATCCTTCGGTGACCACGCAGGTCAGTGCCTATGCCAGCGGCTGGAGCTCGCCGATCCGCAACCGCGGCATCGACCTGAACTTCGACAGCTACCGGGTCAACGGCCTGCAGGTTTCTTCGTGGGGCACCGAGTGGCCACTGGAAGTGATGGAGCAGATCGAGCTGCTGAAGGGTCCGGGCGGCTTCCTGTATGGCTTCGGCGTGCCCGGCGGTATCGTCAACTACGTGACGAAGAAGCCGACCGACCTGCCGACCTACAGCGCACAGCTGGGCTGGCGCGAACAGGGCATCGTCAGCGGCGGCGTCGACGTGGGCGGCCGCTTCGGCAACGAGCAGATGTTCGGCTACCGCTTCAATGCCTACCGGGAGAAGGGCGAGACCTTCAACGGCGGCCGCGTAGACCGCAAGGTGGGTGCGCTGTCGCTGGACGCGCGCCTGAGTGACACCCTGACCTGGACCGCGGACGGCGTGTTCCAGTCGCGCGACCTCAGCGGCGAGGCGCCGCAGTACTACTTCCGTGGCCTGACCTCGGTCCCACGCCCGGTCGCTGGCGACGTCGACAACGGCGTAGCCGGCACCTACTACAACACCCGCTCCAGCCTGCTGTCGACAGCACTGAACTGGCAGATCAACAGCGACTGGAAGGCCAGCCTCAGTTATGGCGTCACCACTTCGTGGAACGACGTCAACAAGATCTTCGCCTATATCGATTCGCCCAATGGCGACTACGATGTCAACGTCTACGAGCTGGGCGGCAAGAGCGAGTGGAAGCTGGCCCAGGCGCAGGTCCAGGGCGGCTTCCGCACCGGAAAACTGATGCATCAGCTGGTGGCCGGGCTCAGCCACCAGACCGGGCTGGGCTGGGATCGTCCGTACGAATGGAGCCTGGTGGGCCGTGCCAACCTCTATGAGCGCTCGCCACTGCGGCACGACGCGGTGGGTTCGCGGGCAATGAGCCGTGGCGACGAAACCGTGCAGAAGGCGGTATTCGCCAGCGATACGGTCAATTTCGGCGGTGGCTGGTCGCTGCTGGCCGGCTGGCGGTACAGCGATTACGAAACCAAGGGCCGCTACCACACCTACCCGGTAACCCCGACCTATGCGCTGATGTTCAAGCCACGCGAGGACGTCACGCTGTATGCCAGTTACATCGAATCGTTGGAAGCCGGCAGCCGTGTCGGCGATACCTATATCAATGCCGGTGATGTGCTGGATCCGACCCTCAGCAAGCAGTACGAGATCGGCGCCAAGGTTGAGGCCACACGCTGGAATGCGAACGTGGCTGCGTTCCGCCTCGAACGTGGCGCCAACATCGATGAGCTCACTCCGGCCGGCAAGCGCCTGGTGCAGGACGGCATCACCCTGTACGAAGGCATCGAGGCCAGCGCGGACCTGCACCTGACCGACGCGCTGACACTCGGAGGCGGCGTGACGTGGCTGGACCCGAGCTACGACCGGCTGTCCCCGGCCAGCGCATCACAGGAGGGCAACCGCACCGCCGGTGCAGCACGCTGGAACGGCGTGCTGCATGCCACCTACCAGCTGCCATGGCTGGATGGTCTGGAATCCTACGCAGTGGTGCGCTACTACGGTGATGTCTGGTACGACGCCGACAACACCCTGAAGTTGCCCGACTACACACTGGTCAACGCGGGCCTGGGGTATCGCATGCTGGCCTCCGGCCATCCGGTCATGCTGCGCGCCGGCGTCGAGAACCTGGCCAACCGGAAGTACTGGTCCAACGCCGGCGTCGGTCTGCCACGCACGTTTGCACTGAGCGTGCGGTTCGACATGTAAGGCCCGGCAAACCGATAGTACCGGCCGCCGTCCGGCTGTTCGTCCGCCCGGACGGCGGTGCGAGGAGCCGGCCAGCGGCCGGCACTACCGCGTATTCGTGCGCAGGCTGTCCCCTTCACCCCGCACCCGCAATAATGGTGGGAGACCCTTCCACCGAGCCTGCATGCCCGCCCACGAATCCCGCCTCAGCCGCCTCTGGGCCCACGAAAAGGCCAGCTACGGCCTGCGCGTGTTCATCGCGCTGGCCTCGGCCGTTGCCGTGTGCTGGCAGTTCGATGCGCTGACGGCCCTGCCCGGCGTGTTCCTCGGCATCATCGCCAGCGCCATCGCAGAAACCGACGACAACTGGTGGGGCCGGACCAAGGCGGTGGTGCTTTCGCTGCTGTGCTTCTGCGTCGCTGCGGCCTCGGTGATCTGGCTGTTCCCGTGGCCGTGGATCTTCATTGGCGCGCTGGCACTGTCCACCTTCGGCCTGACCCTGCTTGGCGCGCTCGGCGAGCGCTACGCGTCGATCGCCCAGGCCACGGTGACGCTGGCGATCTACACCATGATCGGCCTGGAACAACACGGTGCCAGCGATCTGCACAGCGCGCTGGACGCGGTCAGCCACCTGCTGGCCGGTGCGGTCTGGTACGGCCTGCTGTCGATCCTGTGGACCGCATTGTTCGCCAACCGGCCGGTGCGCGAGCGCGTGGCGCGTTTGTACGTTGAGCTGGGCCGCTACCTGCAGCTGAAGGCTGCGCTGTTCGAACCGGTGCGCGAAGCCGACCTGCAACGTCGCCAGCTTGACCTGGCCGAACAGAACCGCCGCGTGGTCGGTGCGCTGAACGAAGCCAAGACAGCGATCCTGGCCCGCTTCGGCCGCTCCGGCCGGCCGGGCGTGAACTCCGGCCTGTACCTGCGCCTGTATTACATGGCGCAGGATTTCCACGAGCGTGCCAGTTCCTCGCACTACCCGTACGGTGCGCTGGTGGACGCGTTCTTCCACAGCGACGTGCTGTACCGCTGCCAGCGCCTGCTCGACCTGCAGGGCCAGGCCTGTGCCCGCCTGGGCGAGGCGATCCGGCTGCGTCGTCCGTTCGTATACGGCGAGAGCAACCAGCAGGCCGGGCGTGACCTGGCCGATGCGCTGGCCTACCTGCGCGACCAGCAGCGGCCGCAGTGGCAGCGCCTGCTCGGCTCGCTGGACCTGCTGGTGCACAACCTGCGCAGCATCGAACGCCGCCTGCTGGACGCCGAGCGCTCCGAAGCCAGCCTGGACAACGTCGATACCCGCCTGCGCGACAGCAACCCGCACACCCTGCGCGAGATGGGCGTGCGCATCCGCCAGCAGCTCACGCCCGGCTCGGTGCTGTTCCGCCACGGCCTGCGCATGGCGCTGGCGCTGATCGCCGGCTTTGCAGCGATCCGCCTGTTCAATGCGCAGAACGGCTCCTGGGTACTGCTGACCATCGTGTTCGTGTGCCGGCCCAACTTCGGCGCTACCCGCCAGCGTCTGGCCCAGCGCATCGTCGGCACCCTGGCCGGCCTGGTGCTGACCTGGGCGCTGCTGCAGCTGTTCCCGCAACTGCACGTGCAGCTGCTGATTGCCCTGCTGTCGGCACTGCTGTTCTTCTTCACCCGCACCGACCGCTACCTGGTGGCGTCGGCCGCGATCACCGTGATGGCGCTGACCTGTTTCAACCTGATCGGCGATGGCTTCGTGCTGATCGTGCCGCGCATGGTCGATACGGTGTTGGGTTGCGCGATCGCAGCGGCGGCGGCGTTCCTGATCCTGCCCGATTGGCAGGGCCGCCAGCTGCATCTTGTACTGGCACGCGTGCTGGACACCGCCGCTCGCTACCTGGATTCGGTACTGGGCCAGTATCGCAGCGGCATGCGCGACGACCTGGCCTACCGCATCGCGCGGCGTGACATGCACAACGCCGATGCCGCACTCTCCACCGCGCTGTCGAACATGCTGCGCGAGCCGGGCCACGTGCGCCGCAACCTGGATGCCGGTTTCCATTTCCTGGCACTGTCCAACATGCTGCTCGGCCATCTTTCGGCGCTGGGTGCGCACCGCGACCAGGTGGACAGCTATGCCGGCGATCCGCTGGCATTGGCGGCCGGCGAGCGCGTGCGCAAGGCACTGCAGCAGCTGGCCTCGGCCCTGACCGCGCGGCAACCGGTCGCCGAAGATGCCAATGACGCCGACCGCGCGGTGGCTGCCGAGCTGGAGCAGATCGACGAGACAATGCCGCCGAAGCTGCAGCTGATCCGCACGCAGATGGCGCTGGTACTGCGGATGCTGCCGAAGGTGCGGGCAGCGGCCAATGAGGCGGTGACCAGTCTGGCCTGATCCCTCATCGCTGAATCAGGCATTTCATCCACGCACGGCGTGGATCTGCTGCGCCGTGTGCAACGGCGCGTTGCGCCTGGTGCTGCAGTTCGATCACGCGGCCACGCGGATACTGGGCAATCCCCCCGCTCCGGATCATCACCATGAAAATCGAACTCAGCGGCCGCACCGCGCTGGTGACCGCCTCCACCGCCGGCATCGGCCTGGCCATCGCCCAAGGCCTGGCCACCGCAGGCGCACGCATCGTCCTCAATGGCCGCAGCACCGACAGCGTCGAGCGCGCCCGCCGGCACCTGCTCGCCACCGTGCCGGGAGCCGACGTACTCGGCGTCGCCGCCGACCTCTCCGATGCAGCCGGTGTCGATACGCTGCTGGCTGGCCTGCCGAAGGTCGACATCCTGGTCAACAACGCCGGCATCTTCGGCCCAGAGGATTTCTTCGAAACCGATGACGCGACCTGGGAGCGCTACTGGCAGACCAATGTGATGTCCGGCGTACGCCTGTCGCGTGCGCTGCTGCCGGCGATGGTCGACGCTGGCTGGGGCCGCGTGCTGTTCATCTCTTCCGAGTCGGCGCGCAACATCCCTGCCGACATGATCCACTACGGGGTCAGCAAGACCGCGCAGCTGTCGCTGTCGCGCGGCCTGGCCAAGCGCGTGGCCGGCAGCGGCGTCACCGTCAACGCGGTGCTGCCCGGCCCGACCCTCTCCGATGGTTTCGCAGCGATGTTCGAGGATGAACGCCAGCGCAGCGGCAAGCCGCTGGAACAGATCGGCCGCGAGTTCGTAATGGCGCACCGGCCGTCCTCGGTGATCCAGCGCACCGCCACGGTCGAGGAAGTGGCCAACATGGTGGTGTACCTGGCCTCACCGCAGGCCTCCGCCACCTCCGGTGCGGCACTGCGCGTGGATGGCGGCGTGGTCGACGATATCGTCTGAAGCCGTCGACAGGTGTGCGGACCAACGGTCCGCACCCACCCGCCCGCAACCACGATTGTGGGGCTTCAGTAGATCCACGCCATGCGTGGATGCTTCTCACCACAGTCCCGACACATGGGCAGGAATGCTAGGCTGCGCCGGTCAAGGAGGTTCCATGTCCGGTCACAACCAGTTTGCCCTGCTGCGCCAGCGCCGCTTCCTGCCGTTCTTCGTGGTCCAGGCGCTCGGTGCGTTCAACGACAACGTGTACCGGCAGGCGATCATCAGCATGTTGCTGTTCATGGCCGTGCCGGAGGAAGAACTGGGGCTGTATGCCACGCTGGCGCCGGCCATCTTCATCCTGCCGTACTTCCTGTTCTCGGCACTGGCCGGGCAGATCGCAGACAAACTGGAAAAATCGCGGCTGATCGTGATCACCACCACCATGGAGATCGTGATCATGTCGCTGGCGGCCACCGGCTTCCTCACCCAGAGCCTGCCGGTGCTGCTGGTCGCGCTGTTCTGTACCGGCATGCAGTCGACCCTGTTCGGCCCGGTGAAGTACTCGGTGCTGCCGTCGGTGCTCAGGCCCGAGGAACTGACCGGCGGCAACGGCCTGGTCGAGATGGGCACTTCGATGTCGATCCTCTCCGGCATGATCGTTGGCGGCCTGGTGTTCACCGTGGCCGGCAGCCACGGTACGGTGGTGGCTGCGTGCGCGATCATCGCCCTGGCGATCTGCGGCAACATCGCCGCCCGCCTGATTCCCAAGGTCGATGCCGGCGATCCCACCCTGAAGATCAACTGGAATCCGTTGCCGGAATCGCTGGCGGTGCTGCGCATGGCGCGCCAGCAGAAGGCCGTGCGCAACTCGATCCTGGGCGTGTCCTGGTTCTGGTTCGTCGGCACCGTGCTGACCTCGCAGCTGCCGGCCTACGCGGTCACCAACCTGGGCGGCCAGCCGACCCTGTACATCTTTGCGCTGGCCCTGTTCTCGGTCGGCACCGGCGTCGGCTCGCTGCTGTGCGAGAAGCTGTCGGCCCGCACGGTGGAAATCGGCCTGGTGCCGCTGGGCGCGTTCGGCATGACCGCGTTCCTGCTCGACCTGTACTTCGCCCGCAGCGGCGAAGCGACGGCGCACGGGCTGACCATCGGGCCGTTCCTGCAGCAGCCCGGCAGCATCCGCATCGTCATCGACCTGATCGGCATCGGCCTGTTCACCGGCATCTTCGTGGTGCCACTGTTCGCGCTGATCCAGAGCCGCACGCCGAAGGCGCAGATGTCGCGCGTGTTCGCCGCACTGAACATCCAGAACTCGGGCTTCATCGTTGCTGCGGCGCTGCTGTCGCTGGCCGCGCACAAGCTGCTGCACTGGACCATTCCGCAGCAGTTCCTGGCGCTGGCCATCGCCAACGCACTGGTGGCGATCTACATCTTCACCATCGTCCCCGAATTCCTGATGCGCTTCCTCAGCTGGCTGATGGTGCGCACCCTGTACCGGCTGCGCCCGCACGGCATCGAGGCCAACGTGCCGGACGAAGGCGCCGCACTGCTGGTCTGCAACCACGTCAGCTACATGGACGCACTGATCCTGTCGGCGACCATCCCGCGCCCGGTGCGCTTCGTCATGTACTACAAGATCTTCAACATCCCGGTGATGCGCTGGATCTTCCGGACGGCCAAGGCGATCCCGATTGCCGGAGCGCGTGAAGACCCGGCGCTGATGCAGCGCGCCTTCGATGAGATCGACGCCGCGCTGGCCGAAGGCGAGCTGGTCTGCATCTTCCCGGAAGGTGCGCTGACCAAGGATGGCGCGATGGCACCGTTCAAGTCCGGGGTCGAGAAGATCCTCGAACGGCGGCCGGTGCCGGTGGTGCCGATGGCACTGCGCGGCATGTGGTCCAGCATGTGGAGCCGGCGCGACAGCCGCCTTGGCCGCATGCGCGTGCCGCGCCGGTTCCGCGCCACCGTCGAGGTCGTGGCGGCGCCGGCCGTCGATGGCCACAGCACCAGCGCCCCGGTGCTGGAGGCCCAGGTGCGGGCCCTGCGCGGTGATCACGCCTGACGGAATCGGCCCGCCTGGCGGGTCGAGTGACCTCTCCACATACGCCAGCGTCCAGTGGCGGAGACGGCATGCCGTGGCTGTAAACGCATACATGCAACGCGGGTTGAGGTAGATTACGCACCCACAGGGGGGAGGTCCGGCCGTTTCATCATGGCCGGCCACCAAGGAATGGAGTCTCGCTTTGAATCAACCACCACCGCTCAGCCGTCCGGTCTACATCCCCAACCATCTGGTCTGGGCGATCCTGACGACGCTGTTCTGCTGCCTGCCGTTGGGCGTGGTGTCGATCGTCTATGCCTCCCAGGTCGATGGCCGCCGCGCGGCCGGCGACCTGCCAGGGGCCTACAGCGCGTCGCGCAAGGCGGGCTGGTGGGCGGTGGCTTCGGCCGTGGCCCTGCCGGTCCTGTTGCTGTTGTGGTTCGGGCTGTTCGGCGGCTTGGCCGTACTGGGCGCTCTTTCCGACCAATGATTCACCACCACCACCCATCAAGGAGCTTGAACCCATGAACACCGCCACTCCGCAGGTCCCGAACAATCTGGTCTGGGCCATCCTGAGCACCCTGTTCTGCTGCCTGCCGGCCGGCATCGTGTCGATCGTCTACGCCGCCCAGGTCAACGGCAAGCTGGCCGCTGGCGACATCGCCGGTGCCCAGGAATCCTCGGCCAAGGCCAAGAAGTGGGCCATCTGGTCGGCCATCGCCGCCGTCGTGGTCGGCGTGCTGTACGGCATCCTGATCGTCGCTGTCGGCGGCATGGGTGCAATGAACAACGGCGGCTACTGATCCGCGTGGACGGATCCGGCGCGCGCGCCGGATCCGTTGCTGCAATGTCCGTATTTCCCGCCCGCTCCCGTCTCGCCCGCTGGACACCGCTGCTGGCCGCCGCCGGTCTGGCTGCGGGTGCCGCAGTGGTGCTGCGCAACGTCAATCCGTATGTCGCCGGCAATCCCTTGCCGAGCTGTCCGCTGTACGCGCTGACCGGCCTGTACTGCCCGGGCTGTGGCAGCACCCGCTGCCTGTATTCGCTGGTCCATTTCGACCTGCCCGGCGCGATGGCGATGAACCCGTTGCTGGTCATCAGCCTGCCCTTCCTGTTGCTGATGCTGCTGAACGTCGCCGGCATCCGGCCGCGCGTGCTCGACCCGCTGATGCGGGTACTGGCCAATCCCACGTTCTGGCTCTGGGTGCTGCCCGGGTATGCGCTGCTGCGCAACCTGCCGTGGGCACCGTTCACCGCGCTGGCACCGATCTAGGTTTCCAGCCAACGGCGCAGCCCCTCGTGGTGGGCGGCGTTTGTCGATCATGGGGTTGGCCGGGCGGGTAGGCTGCGCAGGGGCCGCTGCAAGTACGTCCATGTAAGCTCGGTCGCCGCATCCATGCGGCTCACGCCCCTGCGCAGCCCACCCACCCGGCCACGGACAGTTTCCGTGTGCGTCCACCACGGAAAAGAAAGAGAAGATCAAAAGCGGAAGCGGATCGCTTCGCTCTGCATCCACGCATTACGTGGATCTACCGTGTCGACCAAGGTCGACACCTACCGGCAATCGCAGTTCACCCACCGTCACCGGGAATCTGTCGGGGGTGGGGCGGTGTGGGGCTGCAGGACCGTTGGCGCCATGGGCCCGAGGCATGCCTCGGGCGGGTTGGGCAGGACGCCCAACCCCGGTCTTGCCGTGTGCGCAGGACAGCGCACACGAGCAAGGCGCCATCGAGCCCCCAGGGGTGAGGGCGCTTTGGTTGCGAAGCACTGCTTCGCAAGCGCCCGAACGCACAGCCGCCAGCGGCTGGGCCGGTCTGGGGGTTTACGGCGTGTCCTGCAGCCCCACGCCGCCCCGCCCAACCATCAGCAATCCAGAGCTGCTGTTGCCGTTGCTGTTGCCTCTGCAGGTGCAGGGCTGCAAGCCCTGCAAAAGCCACTACGTCACCCAGCCTGCAATCACCAGCAATGCCAGGATCGCCAGCCACAGCAGCAGCATCCGCCACACCAGGCTCATCGCATCACGCAGGTCCGGCAGCCGCTGCCACACCGGCAACAACCCCGCCTCGGTGTAATCGTGCGCATCCTCGCGCAGCTCGGCGTTGACGCTGGCCCGCGCCACCGCGCCCAGGAATCCGATGTTGCCCGCCAGACGTTCGCCATGCGCTTGGCGCCAGGCCTTCCACGCCGTATCGAAGTTGCCCACCAGCGCCATCGAAAACGCCATCAGCTGCGCCACCGGCCACTCGATCCAGCCCAACAGGCGCTGCGCCAGCGCCAGCGGCTCCACCGGCACGCGTGCACGCATCGGGCTTTCCGCCATCAATGCCAGCAGCCGGTAACCCAGCGCGCCCGCCGGGCCCAGCAACAGGAACCAGAACAGCACCGCGAACCAGCGACGCAGCGCGTTGAGCACGGTCGCCTCGACCAGCGACGGCACGTCCTCGCGCAGGCTGCCACCGGCGGCCTGCAGGTTGCGCACCGCAGCCTGCCGCGTCGCGGCGTCGTCCGCATCGATGATCGCTTCGATATCGCGGTCCAGGTCGCGCGGCCCCCAGCACCAGGCCAGCACCGCCACGCCCAGCAGCAGCGACGGCAGGCCAAACAACACCCCGCGCAGCAGCCAGGCCAGCAGGCCCATCAGCAGCAGCGGCGGCAACAGCGCCAGTGCGACACCTGCAGGTCCCTGCCAGGCCTTGCCGCCACGCGCGTCCAGCCAGCCCAGCCATCGCCGGAAGCCGTCGAAACGGCGCAGCGAGGCGGCAGCGGCCGGGGCAACGTGGCCCAGGGCCAGCGCCACCAGCACGGCGGCCAGAGTGGTGAACATGGCAGGTCTCCCTACGAAACAGAACGCTCGGCGCCGCTACCTTACCTGTCGCAGCGGTGCCCTCGCGGGTGAACCGGACTGTAACCCGGGCCGTGTTCAGGTGGCGGCAATACAGCTGCCACGACCGGCCCGGCAGAAACGCCGACTCAGCCCCGCTGCTGGCGGTACCAGTGTTCGATCAGGCCCCGCGAGATCGAGATCGGCGGCGACAGGCGGATGCCCTGGCCATCGTCCTCCACATCACGTGCCAGCGCAGCGCCGACCTCTTCGGCACTGAACCAGCGCGCATCCTCCAGCTCGCCATCCACGGTCGGCAGGTCGTCCTGCGCCTGTGCACGGAAGCCGACCATCAGCGCGCCGGGGAACGGCCACGGTTGCGAACCCAGGTACTGGCAAGCGGTCACCCGCACCTTGCTCTCTTCATGGACTTCGCGCACCACGGTCTGCTCGAACGTCTCGCCGGGTTCGACGAAGCCGGCCAGCACCGAGTAACGACGCGGGGCCCAGTTCGACTGCCGGCCAAGCAGCAGCCGGCCCTGGTTTTCCACGGCGACGATCACCGCCGGGTCGACACGCGGATAGTGTTCGGTGGAACACTGCGCGCAGCGGCCGACGAAGCCACCGCGCGCAAATGCCACGGTGCCGCCGCACACGCCGCAGAAGCGGGTGCGCGAGTGCCAGTAGGACATGCCGCGGGCATAGCTGAAGGCGGTCGCATCGGCCATCGGCCACAGCAACGCGGCCTGGCGAAGATCGAGACGGCGTGGTGCGCTGACGGTAACGTTGGCAGCTTCGATCGAGAACCACGCCTGATCACCGCGCAGGCCGAGGAAGATCGCGGCACCCGGGCCACCGCCGATGTCGGCGCCGGTCAGCGCCAGCGGCTGGTCATCATCACCGGTGAAGGCACTGCCATCGTGATCGAGGACGAGGATGCGCGCGCCCGGCCACAGGCGCGCCAGTGCATCGGCATCTTCGCGCAGGGCATCGGCGCGCTCCAACGGTTCGCCAACGAAGGCGAAACCGGAAAGCGGCGAAGGAGTATTGGGCATCCGCCAAGCCTGCCGCCAATCGATGCGGGTGGCAAGGTCGGCACTGTGCGCAATTTGCCCGTGTGGTCCACGGGCGAGGTCGCGGGCACCACGCATCCACGCATGGCGTGGATCTACTACATGCTGAAGCTGCTGCCGCAGCCGCAGGTGGTCTTCGCGTTCGGGTTGCGGATCACGAACTGGGCACCGGTCAGGCTCTCGGTGTAATCCACTTCGGCGCCCATCAGGTACTGCAGGCTCAGCGGGTCGACCAGCAGGGTCACCCCGCTGGTCTGTACCGCCAGGTCATCCTCGGCACGGTTCTCGTCGAACTCGAACCCGTACTGGAAGCCCGAACAGCCACCTCCCTCGATGTACACACGCAGGGCCAGGTCGGGGTTGCCCTCTTCCTGGATCAGGGATTTGACCTTGGCGGCCGCCGACTCGGTGAAGTTCAGCGGGCGCTCCAGCGATTGGTAATCGGGCGCGGCAACCGGGGTGGCGCCGGGCAGGGAGACTAGCGTGCTCATGGTGTCAGCATGGGGGTGCCGACGATGGCTTTCAAGCCATCGCCTCGGCCAACTTGCGGCGTGCGGCGGTGTCGCCCTTGCCATCATTGGCGTCGTCGCCTTCCGGCGCCGGCAGGGCCGCCATCGGGGCGCTGGCATGGATCAGGCGGCCGTTCAGCTGGGCGCCCGCATTCATCTCCACCACCTGGTAATGGACGTTGCCATTGACCCGTGCGCTGGGGGTCAGCTCGACCTTCTCGGTGGCGTGTACATCGCCGTCCAGACGGCCGCTGATGACCACCACCTGGGCCCGGATCTCACCCTCGATCACGCCATGCTCGGCGACCGTCAGGGTCGCGCCACTGGCGCCTTCGGCGGCAATCACCTTGCCGTGGATGCGGCCTTCCACATAAAGGCCACCACTGAATTCCACATCACCGCGGATCACCACCTGGTTGCCGATCAGGGCATCCACCACCAGCTGGCCTTCACGGTTGGATTTGCTGCTTCCGAACATCTGCCTACTCCCCTTTGCTGGCCGGCGCGCCGGCCTGTTTCCAGTCGAATACCTGGGTGGTACCCCCCGTACCACTCCCCAATGTCACCCGCACGCGTTGCGGGGTGAAGTCAGCCGGCAGCATCACGCTGCCGGTGATCTGCTGGAAGTACCGGAACGAGTAATCCTGTCCCGGCACCTTGCTGCGCTGGTGCAGATCATCCCAGCTGATCGTGGCCAGCTTGCCGTTCTTCACGCCTTCCACGGTGAAGCGCATCTGCCCCTGGCTGATGGCACCGCGGTTGAGGTTCTGGGTCAGCACGGCGGTGTACTGCCAGGTGCCGGCCGCTTCAGGGCTGAACTCGATCGAATGGGTGTTCAGGCCCTTGCGCTGGCTGGTCGAGCCGACCAGCCGCTCGTAGAAGGCGACGTCGGCACGCAGGCCGGCGATTTCCTCATCGCGCTCGGCCAGCGAGGATTGCACCTCGGTATTGGCAGCGCGGCTGATGCGGTCGGAGGCTTCCAGCGTGGCCTGCTTCTGGCGCAGTTCGGTCAGCTGCGCCTGCAGCGTCCCGGCACGCTTCTCGGCGGCCTGCAGGCGCTGGCCCTGGGCATCGCGCGGCGTGGCCATCCAGCAGCCGCCAAGCACCGCCAGCACCAGGCTGAGCAGCCAGACGCCGCCGATCACCAGCAGGCGGCGACGGTCGGCAGGCGGTTGCGGCGCGCCGGGCAGGCGGACCTGCACGCGCATGGGAGGACGGTTGGTCATGGGTGGTTTCCGGGGTATCGCGAGGGCGACACCGGTACGGCCCCTGTGGCAAACGACGGGCTAGTGTATGACAGGACGGGTGGGTTTCCTGCGCAGTGGCTGGCCACGGTCTGTGGCGTTCAGGCACGCCATCGTCGATAGTGTGGCCCCCTGCACAGTTCCGTCGCCGGAGCACCGCCATGACCGAAGCCCACCTGTTCGTGATCGGCATCCTGCTGGCCTGGCTGGCCGGCATCCGCGTCTACCTCACCGTGTTCGGCGTCGGCCTGGCCGGCCTGCTCGGCTGGGTCGACCTGCCGCCCGCCCTGCAGGCCACCGAATCCTGGTGGGTGCTGGGCACGTCGGCGGCGCTGGCCGTCGCCGAGTTTTTCGCCGACAAGATCCCCGGCGTGGACTCGGTCTGGGACCTGGTACAGACGCTCGCGCGTGTACCCGCCGGCGCATTCCTCGCGGCAGCCACGCTGTCGCCGGATGGCCAGCTGGGCACCGGTGCGCTTGCTGCCGGTGCCGGCGTCGCCCTGGCCAGCCATGGCCTGAAGGCCGGTACCCGCGCCCTGCTCAACACCTCGCCGGAGCCGGCCAGCAACTGGGTCGCCTCTGCGGCCGAAGACACCGTGGTGATCGGTGGACTGGCACTGGCGCTGGCTCACCCGTGGATCGCCCTGATCGTGGTGCTGGCCTGCAGCCTGGCGGGCGCACTGCTGGTGTGGCTGGTCTGGCGCGCACTATGGAAGGGCGTGCGCTGGCTGGCGCGCGGTGCATCGGCAGCACCGCCGGGGCACACCGGTACCGGCTGAGCGCCGGGCTTGTCGCATAATGGACGCGAACACCAGGAGCACCGATGGCCGCAAACGAATCCCCCGCGGGCGCCCGCCCGGGACGCGCTGAAACCCCTCCGGCCGATCATTGGCAACGCTGGACCACCGAGGCGGCAGCCCCCGTCGCGGCTGCACCGATGGTTGCGACGCCATCGCCGGTCGCGGCCGCTGCGCCTGCGCCTGCGCTGGCCAGCAACGCGCCGCCGCCGCTGCCCGGCCCGATCGCACTGGCCGAAGCCGGCAACAACGACCTGGCCCCACCGCCATCGGACTCACCCTACCGCGTGCTGATCGTTGAAGATGATCGTGCGCAGGCCCTGTTCGCGCAGAGCGTGCTGCACGGCGCCGGCATGCAGGCGATCGTGCACAGCGATGCCGACGCTGCGCTGCAGGCGATCAAGGAACACCGCCCCGACCTGATCCTGATGGACCTGCACCTGCCCGGGCTGGACGGCATGCGCCTGACCGCGCTGATCCGCCAGCAGCCCGGCCTGCAGCTGCTGCCGATCGTGTTCCTCAGCGGCGATCCGGATCCGGAGCGCCAGTTCGAAGTGCTCGACAGCGGCGCCGACGACTACCTGAGCAAGCCGATCCGGCCACGCCACCTGATCGCGGCGGTGGCCAACCGCATCCGCCGCGCACGTGCCCAGGCCGCGACCCTGCCCGGCGCCTCCGGCGCACCGGCCACCAGCAATCCGGAAACCGGCCTGCCGACGCGCCACCACGTGCTGCAGCAGCTCAACACCGCTCTCGCCCACCGCGATCAGGGCGGCGTGCTCTTCATCGAAGTGGCCAGCGCGCTGGGACTGCGCGAACGCTATGGCTATGCCGCGTTTGAACGGCTGATGGTGCAGGCCGGGCAGCGCCTGGCCGAAGCCGGCCATCCGCACCTGCTGGCACGCCTAAACGACAACAGCTTCCTGCTGCTGGCCCGCAACACCGACGAGGACGCCCTCGAGGGCATCGCCGCCACCCTGCGCGAGCAGCTGTCGGCACGCGCCTTCGTGATCCGCGACGACGAATCCGTGCACCTGCGCGGCGTGGTCGGCTATGCACCGCTGTCACCGGGCTTCGAGGATGCCAACAGTGCGCTGGAAGCCGTCGAGCGCACCACCCTGCAGGCACGCCTGCTCAGTGCCGGCGTGGCCGGCCATGTGCACCGCCAGGCGGTCACCGAACAGGAACACCTGGCGCTGCTGGAAGGCCAGCTGGAACTGGCCTACCAGCCGATCGTCGCCGTTGCCGGTGGCAACACCGCGCAGTACCAGCTGCTGCTGCGCCTGCGCCAGGCCGACGGCACGGTACTGGCGGCCGGCCAGGTGATTCCGGCCGCCGAAGCGGCTGGCCGCATCGCCGACCTCGACCAGCAGGTGATGGACCATGCGCTGGGCCTGCTGGATCTGTACCGGCACGCGACGCAGCCGCTGAACCTGTTCGTCTCGCAGTCGCTGCGCACTCTGCAGCGCGATGCCTTCGCCGACTGGCTGCTGGAATCGCTGCAGCAGCGCGACCTGCCCGGCAGTGCGCTGGTGATCGACGTCCGCCTGCCCGACGCACTGATCCACACCGTCCCGCTGCAGCAGTTCTGCCAGCGCATGGCCGGTGCCGGGGTGCGCTTCTGCCTGAGCCAGTTCGAACCCAGCGGCGAGGCCGATGCACTGCTGACCCAGCTGCCGCTGTCATTCGTGCGCATGGCTGCGCGCTTCTCCAGCAGCCATTCCAATCCGGCGGCGCGCGAGGAACTGCGCAAGGCGATCGAACAGGCCCATGCCGCCGGGCTGCAGATCATCGGCCAGCAGATCGAGGATCCGCAGGCTGCAGCGGCGATGTGGGTCGGCGGCGTCGACTACATCCAGGGCAACATGGTGCAGTCGGCCGGCAGCGACCTGAACTTCGACTTCCACAACGCGGTGCTCTGACGTGCCGCTGTGGGGCGTGCTGCTGGTTGCCCTTGCCGCGGCCGCCATCGCGCTGATGGTGTTGGGCCTGCGGCTGCGCGCGCGCAACCATGCGCTGGCGCAGCTGCAGCGCACGCACAGCACACTGTCCGCCGAACGCGACCAGTTGCGCCGTACCACCGAGCGCCAGGGCCAGCTGGAACAACAGCTGCTGCAGGCCAAGCAGGCCGCCGAGGCGGCCGTGCTGGCCAAGGGCGAGTTCCTGGCCACGATGAGCCACGAGATCCGCACCCCGCTCAACGGCATCCTGCCGATGCTGGAACTGATCGCGCGCGGGCCACTGGGCGAGGACCAGCGGCAGATGCTGGCCACCGCCTCGGCCAGCTCGCAGCAGCTGCTGCGCATCGTCGACGACATCCTCGACTACTCCCGGCTGGAAGCACAGGCGCTGGAACTGGAAATCACCAGCTTCAACCTGCGCGATCTGCTCGATGGCGTGGTGCAGCTGATGCAGCGGGCCGCCGACTCCAAGGGCCTGGCCCTGGGCCTGCAACTGGATCCATCGGTGCGCCTGCCGGTGCGCGGCGACCCGGTGCGCCTGCGCCAGGTGCTGAGCAACCTGCTGGCCAACGCCATCAAGTTCACCGCCCGCGGCCAGGTGCAGCTGCGCGTGCTGCGGCTGGGCGAAGGTGCCGCGCAGCACCAGCTGCGTTTCGAGATCATCGATACCGGCATCGGCATCGATGACACGCTGCAGGCGCGCCTGTTCCAGTCCTTCAGCCAGGCCGACGCATCCACCACCCGCATCTACGGCGGCACCGGCCTGGGTCTGGCCATCTGCAAGCGCATCATCGACCTGATGCACGGGCAGATCGGCGTGCAGTCCACGCCGGGCCAGGGTGCTACGTTCTGGTTCGAGATCCCGCTGCTGAAAGTCCCTGGCGACCTGCCGGCGATGGCGCGCACACCGGCACCGCTGCTGCTGTTCAGTGCCGACGCAACGTTGCAGGCACGCATCGAGCGCATCGCCGCCCACCATGGGCTGCAGGTGCAGGTGCTGGCGCAGCTGGATGCCGTGGTCGAGCGCCTGCGCGCTCCCGCGCGGCCCGGGCAACCGGCGCCGGCATGGTTGCTGGTCGATGCCCGCGCACGCCGCAACGGTGAGGCCACGTTGCAGCTGGCACTGGGTGAACGCGGTGACGACGATGCACTGCAGGTGCTGTGGCTGCAGGATGAAGCGCTTCCGCAACGCCCGCGTCAGCGCCAGCTGCCCTCGCACTTCGACGATGCGGCCCTGCATGCACTGCTGGCTGTACCGGCCGCCCCTGCCCGCCCCGCTGCGCTGCTGGTCAGCGCGGACGACGAGCAACCGGCTGCCACGCTGCCGCCGCTGCATCTGCGCGTGCTGCTGGTGGAAGACAATACGGTCAACCGGATGGTGGCCGAGCAGCTGCTGCGGGTGTTCCAGTGCGAAGTGCGCAACGCCGCCGATGGCGAGCAGGCACTGGCCGCCCTCCGCCAAGGCGGCGTGGACATCGTGCTGATGGATTGCCAGATGCCGGTGCTGGACGGCTACACCGCCACGCGCCACTGGCGTGCCGAAGAAGCGGAAACCGGGCGTGCGCGACTGCCGATCATCGCGATGACGGCCAATGCCATGGCTGGCGACCGCGAACGCTGCCTGCAGGCCGGTATGGACGATTACCTGTCCAAGCCGATCGCGCGCGCCACGCTGCATGCGCTGCTGCAGCGTTGGGGTGGCGGTAACGCTGCATCACCGGCACGGCCTTCTGTGGAGCCAAGCCATGCCGTGCCGACATCCAATGGCAGTCGCGCTCCATCCGCCGGGCATGGCCCGGTGCTGCAAGGCACGGAGAGTCCAGCGACACCGAAACCGGTGCTCGACCGCACTGTGCTGGATGAACTGCACGCGGTGATCGGCGACGCTGCCACCCAGATCGTTACGGTCTTTCTTGAAGATGCGCCGGTCATGGTGCAGCAGTTGCAACTGGCCGCGCAGAACGGCGATGAACCGCGCATGCAGGCTGTTGCGCACAGCCTGAAATCATCGAGCGCGAACGTGGGGGCGTTGTCGCTGTCGGCGATCGCGCAGCGGATCGAACACGAAGCGCGTAGTGGCAGCCTGCAGCGCCCCGCGGTGGCGGTGGCGCTGCTGGTTGCGGAATTCGCCCGGGCGCGCGTTGCACTGACGGGCTACCTGGCACAGCATCGCGCCGGCCAGGGCGGCTGACTCACTCTTCCAGCTTGCTCAGCAGGTACTTCGGCTCGCCGATGCGCTCGATCAGGTCGAGCTGGGTTTCCAGCCAGTCGATGTGCTCTTCTTCCGAGTCGAGGATCTTCACGAACAGCTGGCGGCTGACATAGTCGCCAACCGAATCGGAATAGGCCACGGCCTCGCGCAGGGTGACCACGCCATCGCGTTCCAGCGACAGGTCGCACTGCAGGATCTCGGTCGGGTTCTCGCCGATGCGCAGCTTGCCCAGCGCCTGGAAGTTCGGCAGGCCTTCGAGGAACAGGATGCGGTCGGCAAGCATGTCGGCATGCTTCATCTCGTCGATCGATTCCTTGTACTCGTGTTCGGCCAGTTCCTTGATGCCCCAGTTCTTCAGCATCTTGGCGTGCAGGAAGTACTGGTTGATCGCGGTCAGCTCGTTGTAGAGGACCTTGTTGAGGAATTCGATGACCTTGGTGTCGCCCTTCATGGGGGTGCTCCTGCACGCTGAAAACGCAGGCACTTTAACGCCTTGCGTGCGGTCGTGAAGGAACGCGAATCGTGCGCATTGGCCTGCGCGGCCGCACGTGAAGGATGCGAAAGCGCGGCGTCAACGCGCCGCGAACAGGATGCTCAGGCGACCTGGGCCAGGCCCAATACCGGCAGCGGCAGGTCGTGGGTCGCACGTGCCTTGGCCAGCAGGTCGCCGGCCATGTCCAGGCAGGAACCGCAGGTGGCGCCACAACCGGTACGCATGGTCAGTTCGGCCACCGTGCTGACGCCATTGCTGGCGGCTTCGCGGATCTGGTGGTCGGTGACTCCGTTGCAGATGCAGACGTACACAGGCGTGAACCGGGCTGACAGGCCAAGAGTGGCCTGTTGGCTATTCCAATGGAAACGAGAATGGTTGTCAATCAGAGACCTGAACCATTCTCGATACGGTTCAGAGTGCAATGGAATACAACAGGGCCAGCACCGGCGTACTGAAGAAGATGATCAACCAGTGCGGGCCACCGCCTGCCGCCCTGAGGCGCAGCAGGTAGTCCGCCAGATACAGGGCACCGGCACAGTTGGCCAGAGTGAGGACCAGGCCCAGCCCAAGCGGGATCGTTGCGCTGCCGCCAAGCACCACCACGCCCATTGCCATCCAGGGCAGGCCGGCCAGCCGGACAGCCAGGGCCTGCTGGAAATACCCGGCGGGGACGCGTTGTGACGGATCGGCCCGCGGTCTGCGCGGCGTCCCCATCAAACCGCCCCCGGCTCACCCTTGGCCTTGCGCGGCCAGTACCCCCCGCGCTTGGGCGTGCGCTTGCGGGGCCTGTCGTGGCCGGCCGCGTGGCCCGGCATCCAGGCCTCCGCGGCGCTCTTGGGCATGGCGGTGACGCCCTGCCCGGCCACCCCACGCGCCAACGGCGCCAGATGTCGCAGAGCGCGCGCATAGACGCCACGCTTGAACATCACCACGTGCTCCACCGGGTACCAGAAGTCCACCCAGCGCCAGTGGTCGAACTCGGGCGAGTCGGTATGGTCCAGCTGCACATGCGATTCGTCGCCGGTCAGGCGCAGCAGGAACCAGACCTGCTTCTGGCCGATGCAGACCTGCCGCTCATTGCGGCGGATGGCCCGCGCCGGCAGCTTGTAGCGCAGCCAGCCGGGCGTGGCCCCGAGCACTTCCACGTGCTCAGGCAGCAGGCCGGTCTCTTCCTGCAGTTCACGATACATGGCCTCGACAGGCGTCTCGTCGGTATTCATGCCACCCTGCGGGAACTGCCAGCCGTCCCGGCGCACACGTCGTGCCCAGAACACCTGGCCGTCCTGCCGCATCAGCACGATGCCGACGTTCGGTCGATAGCCGTCCGGATCGATCACGATGCGGACTCCTAAGAAAATCTACTGGTCGGGACTATCCCATGCCCTCTGTCGGCCCACAAGCACGACACAAAAGTGTTGACAGGGTCGATACACATCCGCAGAATAGCGGGCTCACCAAGGCTATGTAGCTCAGCCGGTTAGAGCACAGCACTCATAATGCTGGGGTCGGTGGTTCGAGTCCACCCATAGCCACCACACTGAAAATCAAGTTGTTTTTCAGCGTGAAAAGTGAGAAAATCGTTGCACGTTTTGCCCCGTCGCCAAGCGGTAAGGCACCTGACTCTGACTCAGGCATTCGGTGGTTCGAATCCATCCGGGGCAGCCAAACAAAAAAGAAAAAAGCCTGATCGAAAGATCAGGCTTTTTTCTTTTTTGCTTGGTCACGCATCCCACCTGATCCCCGCGCCTGTCGGCGCACCCCCTTGAACATCAAGAGGGCTCTCCTCCAGAGAGGGGCCCGGGGTCGGATCCTTTTCTGCACGATCCCATCCTGATGACATGCGACGCCCCGGGTAGTGCCGGCCGCTGGCCGGCAATCCGGAAATGCCCCACCCCAGAACGACAAAAGCCCGGCCGAAGCCGGGCTTTTGCTTTTCCAACCAGCGGGCCCCCGAAGGAGCCCAACCAGGCGCGGTAAATCAGCGCTTGGAGAACTGGGTGGCGCGGCGGGCCTTGTGCAGACCGACCTTCTTACGCTCGACTTCACGGGCGTCACGGGTCATGAAGCCGGCCTTGCGCAGCTCGGACTTCAGGGTTTCGTCATACTCGACCAGAGCACGGGCGATGCCCAGACGGATCGCACCGGCCTGGCCGGTGGTGCCGCCGCCAGCGGCGGTGACCAGGATGTCGAAGCTTTCGGTGTTCTTGGTCAGCTCGAGCGGCTGGCGCACGATCATGCGCGCGGTCTCACGACCGAAGAACTCGTCCAGCGGACGACCGTTGACGGTGATGTTGCCCGAACCCTTGCGCAGGAACACGCGAGCGGTGGAGGACTTGCGGCGGCCAGTGCCGTAGTTTTGAGTGATAGCCATGATTAGATATCCAGAACCTGCGGCTGCTGTGCGGCGTGCGGATGCTCAGTGCCGGCGTAGACCTTGAGCTTGCGGTACATCTGGCGACCCAGCGGGCCCTTCGGCAGCATGCCCTTGACGGCGATCTCGATCACGCGCTCCGGGTGGCGCTCCAGCGCCTGGGCCAGGGACTCGGTCTTCAGGTTGCCGATGTAACCGGTGAAACGGTGATACATCTTGTCCTGCAGCTTCTTGCCGGTGACGGCAATCTTTTCTGCATTGATGACGACCAGGTAGTCGCCGGTATCAACGTGGGGGGTGTAGACCGGCTTGTGCTTGCCACGCAGACGGCGGGCCAGCTCGGTGGCGAGACGGCCCAGGGTCTTGCCCTCGGCGTCGACGAGGTACCAGTCGCGCTGGACGGTCTCGTTCTTGGCAGTGAAAGTGCTCATGAAGAACTCTAGGTTAGGTCGGGCTCATTGCGGCGAACGACTCGCCGGAACTCTGCCACGCGTTGTGAAAGGTGAAGCGTAAGAGGCGGGATTGTACGCAGGTCAAGCCCCCGGTGCAAGCTGGCCCTGCCCCGGGTTGGCAGGGGGCCGGAGCCGGGCGAGAATCGAGGGGTCTTCCGCCCCACCGCGTACCGCCATGACCGTGCTCCGCCAGACCACACCGCTGGACCACCTGCTGACCGAGGCGCAGCGCGCCCTGGACACGGTGTTCGGCAACCCTCCGGCGGCCCGCCCCTACCCGGCAGCAGACACCGATGAGCCGGGCATGGACAGCGCCGAGCGCCGCCACGCGGCCGGCCTGATGCGGATCAACCACGTCGGCGAGGTCTGCGCACAGGGCCTCTATTTCGGCCAGGCGGCCGTGGCCCGCGATCCGGCCACGCGTGAACACCTGCTGGAAGCGGCCCAGGAAGAAACCGACCACCTGGCCTGGTGCGCGACCCGGCTGGGCGAGCTGGACAGCCGTCCCAGCCTGTTCAACCCGCTGTGGTATGCCGGCAGCTACACCATCGGCACCCTCGCCGGCCTGCGTGGCGACGGCTGGAACCTGGGCTTCGTGGTCGAGACCGAACGCCAGGTGGAAGCCCACCTGGACGAGCACCTGGTCGATCTGCCGGCCGGCGACCTGCGCAGCCGCGCCGTCATCCAGGTGATGAAGGAAGACGAGGCCCGCCATGCGGAGCACGCCGAACAGGCCGGTGCACGCCGCCTGCCATTCCCGATCCCAGGCGCAATGGCGCTGGCCTCCAAAGTGATGAAGACCATCGCCTACCGGCTGTAGCCGCGACACGGGGTCGGCTGTGACCGCCCGGTAGTGCCGGCCGCTGGCCGGCAACCACGCAGGCTCCGCGGAAGATCAGGAGGTTGCCGGCCAGCGGCCGGCACTACCGATCAGTTCGGCGAGACCAGCTTCAGGCCGATCACACCGGCCACGATCAAGCCCACGCAGGCCAGGCGGGCCGGCGACGCACTGTCGTTGAACAGGTAGATGCCGAGCACGGCCACGCCCATGGCACCGATGCCGGTCCAGATCGCATAGGCGGTGCCGACCGGGATGCTCTTCATCGCCTGGCTCATCAGGTACAGGCTGATCAGGGCAGATACCACCGTGGCAACGGTGGGCAGGGGTTTACTGAAGCCTTCGGAGTACTTCATTCCGAGGGCGAAACCGATCTCGAACAGGCCGGCCAGCAGCAGGTAGATCCAGGGCATGGGTGGGGGCTCCTTACCTTTTTTGAGAAAAACGAAACGGCCCGGTGTTTTCACACCGGGCCGTGGGTCGGTACATCACCGTGGAACCATATCGTTTGCGCGACACCAGTTCCACGGGGCGGGGCGTCCCGCCTGGGCGGCGATGCCTGCAGGCATCGCGCATGGGGCTTACTCGGACAGGTTCCGGCCGTGGAACAGCTCTTCGATCTCGCGCTTGAGCAGCGCTTCGATCTTCATGCGTTCCTTGAACGACAGGTTCTTGGCCTTTTCCTCGAACAGGTACTGGTCCAGGTCGAAGTCCTTCAGGTGCATCTTCGTGTGGAAGATGTTTTCCTGGTAGACGTTGACGTCGAACATCTCGTAACGCGACTTGATGTTCTTGGCCAGGAAGTTCTGGATCGAGTTGATCTTGTGATCGATGTAATGCTTCTTGCCCTTCACATCGCGGGTGAAGCCACGGACACGGTAGTCCATGATCACGATGTCCGATTCCAGGCTCTCGATCAGGTAGTTCAGGGCCTTCAGCGGCGAAATGACGCCACAGGTGGCCACGTCGATGTCCGCGCGGAACGTCGCGATACCTTCCTGCGGATGGGTTTCCGGGTAGGTATGGACAGTGATGTGGCTCTTGTCCATGTGCGCGACCACGGCGTCGGAGATCAGCTCCTTGCCGGCCTGCTTCTTGTCGATCACCGGTTCTTCGGAGATCAGGATGGTCACCGAGGCACCCTGCGGGTCGTAGTCCTGGCGGGCCACGTTCAGGATGTTGGCGCCGATGATCTCGGCGACATCGGTCAAGATTTGAGTCAGCCTGTCGGCGTTGTACTCTTCATCGATGTATTCAATGTAACGCTGACGCTCCTCTTCGGTGCGCGCGTAACACACGTCATAGATGTTGAAGCTCAGCGCCTTGGTGAGGTTGTTGAAACCCTGCAGCCTCAGGCGAGGCAACGGCTTGACCACGGCGGTCGATTCCTGTGTAAGAAGGGAAAGGAGGAATTATGGGGCAAACTGCCCTCGGGGGGAACGTGAAGACGCAAGAGTTCTGGCACACTGTTTGCCCTTAACAATTGCGCTGGTTAAGCTCCGCTATCGACCCCGTGAATCCGTTCATGCGCAGAGGGAGCGCCCCTATCGTGTCAACCGTGCGCCTAGCTAGCAGTCCACTGGCCCTGGATATCGCCACCATCGATCGTTTCCTGGCGCACAGCCACAGGCGGCGATATCCCACCCGTACCGACGTCTTCCGACCCGGTGACCCGGCGGGAACCCTGTATTACGTCATCAGCGGCTCGGTTTCGATCATGGCCGAGGAAGATGACGATCGCGAGCTTGTGCTGGGCTACTTCGGTGCCGGCGAGTTCGTCGGCGAGATGGGCCTGTTCGTCGAATCGGACCGCCGCGAGGTGATCCTGCGGACCCGTACCGCCTGCGAGCTGGCTGAAATCAGCTACGAGCGCCTGCATCAGCTGTTCCTCGGCCCGCTGTCGGCCGATGCCCCGCGCCTGCTGTATGCGCTGGGCCAGCAGATTTCCAAGCGCCTGCTCGATACCAGCCGCAAGGCCAGCCGCCTGGCATTCCTGGACGTTACCGATCGGATCGTGCGCACCCTGCACGACCTGGCGCAGGAGCCGGAAGCCATGAGCCATCCGCAGGGCAGCCAGCTGCGCGTCTCGCGCCAGGAACTGGCACGCCTGGTCGGCTGCTCGCGCGAAATGGCCGGCCGCGTGCTGAAGAAGCTGCAGACCGACGGCCTGCTGCATGCCCGCGGCAAGACCGTGGTGCTGTACGGCACCCGTTGACCGTTGAGCACCCGGTGGGTGCGGACCTTGGTCCGCACCTCTTCGCGCGCTAGGCTCGGTTCATGGAACTGAGCAGCGCATTCTGGTGGTTCATCCTCATCGGCCTCGGCGCACAGCTGGTGGACGGCGCCTTGGGCATGGCGTTCGGCCTGGTGTCGTCGTCGGTGATGCTGGCCATGGGCATTCCACCCGCACAGGCCAGCGCCGCCATCCATACCGCGGAAGTGTTCACCACGGGCGCCTCCGGCGTGTCGCATCTGGTCGCCGGCAATGTCGATAAGCGCTTGTTCCTGCGCCTCGCGCTGCCCGGCGCGGTGGGTGGCGCCGTGGGTGCCTACGGCCTGACCCAGCTGCCCGGCGAGGTGATCCGCCCGCTCATCTATCTCTACCTGCTGGTGCTGGCGATCATCATCCTGGCCCGCGCCGCCGGCCGCCTGATGCCCAAGGGGGAGGTCAAGCGGGTGCCCGTGCTGGGCTTCGTGGCTGGCTTCCTGGATGCCAGCGGCGGCGGCGGCTGGGGGCCGGTGGCCACCTCCACCCTGCTGGCCCGCGGCGGCCAGGCGCGCACCACCATCGGCACGGTGAACGCGGCCGAGTTCGTGGTCACCCTGACGGTTTCAGCAACGTTCCTGCTGTCGATGGGACTGCATCACCTGCAGATCGTGGCCGGCCTGCTGATCGGCGGCATGATGGCCGCTCCGGTGGCCGCTCTGCTGGTGAAGCGCCTGAAGGAGCGCTGGGTACTGGTGGCCGTCGGCGTGCTGGTACTGGGCATCAGCCTGTTCCAGATCGGCCACGCGGTGTACGGGCACCTGGGGCGCTGAGCGTTTGCCGGCCAGCGGCCGGCACTGCCGGAACGGAGGCGGGTAGTGCCGGCCGCTGGCCGGCAGATCCGTCATCCTGCGATGGGGTCAGAGCCCCTACGGGGATCTGACCCCGGGTTACGCCTTGTCGCCGCCGCGGTCCACGCAACCCCAGTTGAGGATGCGGGTGCCAGCCGGCAGCACGCGGCGGAAGAAGTCCACCCGGCCCGGCTTCGGGTTCACCACCACCGGCGCCTTGGCCGCCAGCAGCAGCGGCAGATCGGCGGTGCTGTCGGAATACGCGATATCGATATCGCCATAGCCGCGCTCGCGCAGCATGCGCATCTTCTCTTCGTTGTGGCAGTGGCGGGTCGGGCCAACGCCGCCCAGCCGCGGACCGACTTCGGTACCGATCACTGGCACATCCTGGTGGGCCACGAAGGCCAGGATCGCCCGCGCCAACTCCGGCGGCGCGCCGGTGGCCACCACCACGCGGTCGCCCTTGGCGCGGTGCGCGGCGAACACCTCCAGCGCCTGCGGCAGCAGCTTGGCGCGCATCTGCGCCTGGTTGCGCAGCACGTAGGCGTCGATGACCTTGTTGAAGTCACGCGCACGGTGCAGGCCGAAGCTGCCGATCCACACATAGACCGAGATGCCCGCGCGACGGGTCGGCAGCATCGCCACCATCGGCCCGGCGATCGGCGTGACCAGCAGCGCCGCCAGCATGCGCAACGGGTTGCGCTTGATCAGCGAGGCGAACAGGTGGGTGCCTGAATCGCCGTCGTAGAGGGTGTGGTCGAAGTCGAAGACCACCAGCGGCGCATCCTCGCGCGGCGTCGGATAGTGCGTTGTCATGCCGCGAAGAATAGCTGACGCAGGCCCTCGCCCGGCTCTTCCACGCGCATGAAGGCCTCGCCGACCAGGAAGGCATGGATGCCGGCATCGCGCATCAGCGCCACGTCCTGCGGCCCGAGGATGCCGCTTTCGGTCACCAGCAGGCGGTCACGCGGCACCGCCTTCTGCATGTCCAGCGTAGTCTGCAGCGACACCTCGAACGTGCGCAGGTTGCGGTTGTTGATGCCGATCATCGGCGCCGGCACCTGCAGCGCGCGCTCCAGCTCATCGATGTCGTGCACTTCCACCAGCACGTCCATGCCCAGCGACAGCGCCAGTTCGGACAGCGTGGCCAGCTGGGTGTCGTCCAGCGCAGCCACGATCAACAGGATGCAGTCGGCGCCCAGCACGCGTGCCTCGTACACCTGGTAGGCATCGATCACGAAGTCCTTGCGCAGCACCGGCAGCGTGCACGCCTCGCGCGCCTGCTGAAGGTAGGCGTCGGCCCCCTGGAAGAAGTCCACGTCGGTCAGCACCGACAGGCAGCTGGCACCCCCGAATTCGTAGCTGACCGCGATGTCGGCCGGGCGGAAATCCGGGCGGATGACGCCCTTGGAGGGGCTGGCCTTCTTCACTTCGGCAATCACCGCGGGGTCGCCGTTGGCCACCGCCGCCTGCAACGCGCGCACGAAGCCACGTACCGGCGGGGCGCTGGCCACGGCGGCCTGCAGCTCCTCGAGCGGGCGCTGGGCGCGGCGCTGGGCCACTTCTTCGGCCTTGCGGGCCAGGATCGTCTGCAGGATGTCGCTCATCGTCTTCGGTTCGGTGCGGGGGCGGTGAGGACGGCCATTATCGGCCATCGACGGGGTCAGGCTGAACCGCGCGCTCAGGCAACCAGCGCGCGGGTGGTCTCAACATACTGCTGCAGGCGCTGGCGGGCGCTGCCATTGGCGATGGCGGCACGGGCGCGGGCCAGGCCGTCGCCGATGTCGCTGGCCACGCCGGCCACGTACAGGGCGGCGCCGGCGTTCAGCGCCACGATGTCCAGTGCCGGGCCCGGGGTGTTGTCCAGCACCGCACGCAGCATCTGGATGGACTGCTCCGGGCTGTCCACGCGCAGGTTGCGGCTGGCCGACATGGCGATGCCGAAGTCTTCCGGGTGGATCTCGTACTCGCGCACCTTGCCGTCGCGCAGCTCGCCCACCAGGGTGCCGGCGCCCAGCGAGATCTCATCCATGTTGTCGCGGCCCCAGACCACCATGGCGCGCTCGGTGCCCAGCTCGCGCAGCACGCGCGCCTGGATACCCACCAGATCGGGATGGAACACGCCCATCAGCACCGACGGGGCGCTGGCCGGGTTGGTCAGCGGGCCGAGGATGTTGAAGATGGTGCGCACGCCCATCTCGCGGCGGACCGGCGCGACCACCTTCATCGACGGATGATGGATCGGCGCGAACATGAAGCCGATGCCGGTCTGTTCGATCGCAGCGGCCACCTGCGCCGGCTGCAGCTCGATGGCCGCACCCAGTGCTTCCACCGCATCGGCGCTGCCAGATTTGGACGACACGCTGCGGTTGCCGTGCTTGGCCACGCGCGCACCGGCCGCGGCCGCGACGAACATCGCGCAGGTGGAGATGTTGAAGGTATGCGAGCCATCGCCACCGGTGCCGACGATGTCGACCAGGTGGGTGCTGTCGGCCACCGGCACCGCCAGCGCGAACTCGCGCATGACCGTGGCCGCGGCAGCGATCTCGTCGATGGTTTCCTTCTTCACGCGCAGGCCGGTGAGGATGGCGGCGGTCATCATCGGCGACACGTCGCCGCGCATGATCTGCCGCATCAGGTCGACCATTTCGTCGAAGAAGATTTCGCGGTGCTCGATGGTGCGTTGCAGGGCTTCCTGGGGGGAGAAGCTCATGGGAATGCTCCTTGGATCAGGCCGCCGGACGCTGCAGGAAATTGCGCAGTAGGGCGTGGCCGTGTTCGGTGAGGATGGACTCGGGGTGGAACTGCACGCCCTCCACCGGGAACTGGCGGTGGCGCAGGCCCATGATCTCTTCGATCGAGCCGTCGTCGTTCTCGGTCCAGGCGGTCACTTCCAGCACCTCGGGCAGGCTGTTCTTGTCCACCACCAGCGAGTGGTAGCGGGTGGCCTGGTAACGGTCCGGCAGGCCGGCGAACACGCCCTTGCCTTCATGGCGGATCGGCGAGGTCTTGCCGTGCATGATGTTGCCAGCACGGATCACGGTGCCGCCGTAGACCTGGCCGATGCCCTGGTGGCCCAGGCACACGCCGAGGATCGGCGTGGTCGGGCCCAGGCGCTGGATGAGTTCCAGCGACACGCCCGCTTCATTGGGCGTGCACGGGCCGGGCGAAATGACGATGCGCTCGGGCTTCTGCGCGGCGATCTCGTCCACGCTCATCGCATCATTGCGCACCACCTTCACCTCGGCGCCCAGCGTCTGCAGGTACTGCACGAGGTTGTAGGTGAAGCTGTCGTAGTTGTCGATCATCCACAACATGGTCAGGTTCCGTCGCTTATCAGGAAAATGGCGTATACGTTTTCGGTGTAGGTGATGGGGCCGGCTTCAATGGACTCCGGTGCACCGGGCGCAGGTGCCGAGGCCGGTGCATAGCTGCCGGTCACCGAGATCCTGTCCAGATACTCACCATCCTCGCCCGGCTGCGGCCATTGCCCGGCCTGGATGCCGTAGGCGAAGTCCGGCGCCACATCGGAGATGCTGTACAGGCCACGCACTTTTGTTCCATAGGCCTTGGCCAGGCCCTGCGCGGACTCGCGGGTCTTGGCCGCTGCCTCGCCCTTGAGTTCGCGTCGCAGCACCACTTCGCCCGAATAGGTCGGGGCCACGCTGCTGACCTGCACGTTCTCGTTGGCCTTCAGCGCACCCAGCACGTCCTGCATCGCCTTCACGCTGGCGAAGCTGGCACGCAGCTGGCGCGACACGCGGGTGCCGATGAAGACCTGCCGGTTCTGCTCATAGCGCGTCGCCGGGCCGATCCGCAGGTTGTCCGCACGCACGCTGCCCTCCACCGCCTTGTTCTGCTTGAACAGCGCCAGCGCGCGGGCAACGTTGTCCTGCACGCGGCGCCGCGCCGCATCGGCGTCCATGTCGGTCTCTTCGATGTTCAACTGCAGGCCGAACCGGTCAGGCATCACCTCGCGGCGCGCCTCGCCCTTCACCAGCAGGTGCGGCTGCGAGGGAATGGTGTTGGCCTGCGCCCACGCAGACGGGGCCATCGTGGCCAGCAGTGACGACCACAGCAATGCGCTCAGCAGCTTCATGCGGTACTCCTTGTCTTGAATGGGAACAGCGGAAGGTGCCGCGGCGCAGGCCACGGCACGGGGAGCATCACAGGCCCTTGGCGGCCTGGGCGACGGCGCGGAACAGCGCGCGGCCCTTGTTCATCGTCTCGTCCCATTCCTTGTCCGGGTCCGAGTCGTAGACGATGCCGGCACCGGCCTGCACGTACAGGCGGCCATCCTTGATCACTGCGGTGCGGATCGCGATCGCGGTATCGGCATCGCCGTGCCAGCCGATGTAGCCGATGCTGCCGGCGTAGACATTGCGCTTGATCGGTTCCAGCTCGCGGATCACTTCCAGCGCGCGGATCTTCGGCGCGCCGCTGACCGTGCCGGCCGGGAACGTGGCGCGCAGCACGTCGGCATAGCTCAGGCCCGCCTGCAGCTGCCCGGTCACTTCGCTGACGATGTGCATGACGTGGCTGTAGCGCTCGATCACGAACTGCTCGCCCACTTCCACGGTGCCCGCCTTGGACACGCGACCGGCATCGTTGCGGCCGAGGTCGATCAGCATCAGGTGCTCGGCGCGTTCCTTCGGATCGGCCAGCAATTCGGCTTCCAGCGCCAGGTCCTGCTCAACGGTGGCACCGCGCGGGCGGGTACCGGCGATCGGGCGCACGGTGACTTCGCCATCCTGCAGGCGCACCAGGATTTCCGGTGAGGAACCGACTACCTGCAGGTCGCCGACATCCAGGAAATACATGTACGGCGACGGATTCAGTGCACGCAGCGCGCGGTACACATCCACCGGGCGCGCCTTGAACGGCACGCTCAGGCGCTGGCTGAGCACCACCTGGAAGATGTCACCGGCGCGGATGTACTCCTTGCTGCGCTGGACCGCATCGACGAAGCCTTCGCGGGTGAAACCGGAAACGAAATCGGACTCGTCCAGCACGTCGCTGTTGAGCGGCGCCGGGTAGCCGGCGCCCGGTGCACGCAGCTTCGCGGTCAACGCATCCAGGCGCGCCTGCGCCTGCTCGAAGGCGCCGTCGACGCGCGGGTCGGCATGCACGATCAGGTACAGCCGGCCCTTGAGGTTGTCGAACACCGCCAGTTCGTTGGAATCGAGCAGCAGGATGTCCGGGGTACCCAGTTCATCGCGGCCGGCCGGCGGGGCCAGGCGCGGCTCGATGTAGCCGATGCACTCGAAGCCGAACCAGCCGACCAGGCCACCGGTGAAGCCCGGCAGGCCTTCCAGCTTCGGCACCGAGTGGGCGCTGCGCAGCGCCTCGACTTCGGCGAACGGGTCGGCCACCTCGCGGGTGTCCACCACCTGGCCGTCTTCGCGCACGGTCAGCGTGTGGCCATGGAAGGCATACACGCGGCGCGCCGGCAGGCCGATGATCGAGTAACGACCAAAGCGCTCGCCGCCTTCGACGGATTCAAACAGGTAGGTATTGGGGCCGTCGGCGAGCTTCAGATAGACCGAAAGCGGCGTGTCCAGGTCGGACAGCACTTCACGGACGACGGGAATATGGGTATGGCCTTCAGCGGCCTGCAGCTGAAACTGAGCGTGCGAGTTCAAGACGACTTTCCTTCCGGGACACAGCGTTATGGGGGCGGACGACGGCAACGGGCCACCATCGCCACCAACGGCGTGCGGAAGAAAGGGTATGCGGGGTCGTCAGGCTGGACACCCCTTGACTGTATCGCAGCTTGGACGGGAGGGGAACCCTGTGAAACTGAACCACGACAAGCACGGGGCCGATGGCGGGGACCTGTGGCGGCGACCGGCGCGGGAACCGGTAGAGTCGACTGTTAGTCGACTGCTCTTCGTCCCGACGGCGTAAAACCCCCCGCGCTACGCGCGCAAGTCGACTGACAGTCGACTCTACCCTTCGCCCCTATCGGTCGGCTCTACCCCTGCCCAGCCAGCAACGGGCAGTCGGCCGGCAGATGCATCCTCACCCTGCCCGGCACGCACTCGACGCGGAAGTGACGGGCCTGCACGGGCTCGCCGTCCAGGTTGAGCGTCAACGGGCGCTCGGATTCCACCTGCAGCCACGGCAGGCGCGCGCGCGTCGCCAGCTGTTCCAGCGCGGCCTGGGTACCGGACTTCAGCATCTGGCCAAGCGTGGCGGTGACTTCACCTTCCAGCTCCGGAAGCACCGTCACGTCCAGCTGCCCGTCATCGATCAGTGCCTGTGGGCACAACTGCTGGCCACCACCGGCCTGGCGGCCATTGCCGATACCGAGTGCGATGAAGTCGCCTTGCCACGCGAAATCCGGGCCCGACAGCCGCGCATTGATCGGCTCGATCCGCCCCAGCTTTGCAATGCCGGTAATCACGTAGGCCAGCCCGCCCAGCATCTTCTTCAAGCCGGCATCGGTCTCCACCGTCACCTGCGTGCCGAAGCCCCCGCTGGCAAGATTGGCACACCACCAGGGCGTGCCATCGGCGTCTACACGCAACAGGTCGACGGCACGCGGCGCCGCCTGCGAGATCAATGCGAAGGCCTCCTTCGGCGCGGCCGGGATACCGGCCGAGGTGGCGAAATCGTTGGCGGTCCCCATCGGAATCAGTGCCAGTGATGGCAGCGCATCCGCCGGTTCCTCGCGATGCGCCAGCGTTTCTGCAACCGCGCTGAGCGTGCCATCGCCACCGGCGGCCACGATCACGTCCACGCCATGATCGATGGCCTCGGCTACGTAGCGCTCGGCGTCGCCGTCCTCCCAGGTCACCCGCACGTCCAGCTGCACGCCCTGCCCGCGCCAATGGCCGACGGCGTCGCGCAGCTCATCGTTGCCTGCGGATTTGCCATTGAGGATCAGGCGCCAGCGCGGGGTGGTCATGCAGAGCTTCCAGGACGGGGCGGCACAGGCTAGCAATGCGCCGTTTGTCCGCAGTGAATGTCACGCAGGTGTCATTCAGCTGCTGGAGAATGGAAGGCCATAGCAGGGACGATGGATGGAGGCAGGATCAGCCTCCCACGCATGCAGCAAGGCCACGCCAGTGATTGGCGTGGCTTTTTTTTGGGGTGCGCAGGGAGTCCGAACCAAGGTTCGCACCCACCGGGTTGCGGTTCGCACCCACCCGGTTGGTAGATCCACGCCATGCGTGGATGCACTTCGCTTCAGCCGTTGGCGAAATCGTGCAGCGCCTGGCCCTGCAACCGGTACACGGTCCACTCGTCCTGCGGCGTGGCGCCAACGGCGGTGTAGAACTCGATGGCCGGGGTGTTCCAATCCAGCACCGACCATTCGAAGCGGCCGCAACCCTCGGCCACGGCCTGGCGCGCGATGTACTTCAGCAGCGCCTTGCCAGCGCCTGCGCCGCGCTTTTCCTGGCTGACATACAGGTCTTCCAGGTAGATGCCCTTGCGGCCCAGCCAAGTCGAATAGTTGTAGAAATACACGGCGTAGCCGATGGCCTCGCCGTCGGCTTCGCAGATCAGCGCGCGCGCCGTGGCATCTGCACCGAACAGGCTCTCGGCGATGCCGATCTCATCGGTCTGCACCGAATGCTCGGCCTTCTCGTAGATCGCCAGCTCACGGATGAAATGCAGGATCAGGCCGGCGTCGGCCACGGTGGCCGGGCGGATGTTCAACAGGGCCACCGTGCTCATGGCTCAGCCCCGCGCCGCAGCGACGTTGGCGCGCATCTGCGCGATCACGTCCTGGTAGCTGGTCTTGGCGTTGAAGATGGCCGAACCGGCGACGAAGGTATCGGCACCGGCGGCAGCGATCTCACCGATGTTGTCGGCCTTCACGCCACCGTCGATCTCCAGGCGGATGTCCTTGCCGCTGGCATCGATCATCTTGCGCACCACCTTCAGCTTGTCCAGCGCCGAGGGGATGAAGGCCTGGCCGCCGAAGCCCGGGTTGACCGACATCAGCAGCACCAGGTCCAGGTCATCCAGCACCCAGTCGAGGATGTCCACCGGGGTGGCCGGATTGAGCACGATGCCCGGCTTGCAGCCCAGCGAACGGATCAGCTGGATGGTGCGGTGCACGTGACGGCTCGCCTCCGGATGGAAGCTGATGTAGGTGGCACCGGCCTCGGCGAAGTCCGGGATGATGCGGTCCACCGGCTCGACCATCAGGTGCACGTCGATCGGCGCGGTGACGCCGTGCTTGCGCAGCGCCTGGCAGACCATCGGGCCGATGGTCAGGTTCGGCACGTAGTGGTTGTCCATCACGTCGAAGTGGACCCAGTCCGCACCGGCAGCGAGGACGTTGTCGACTTCCTCGCCGAGGCGGGCGAAGTTGGCGGACAGGATGGAGGGGGCGATGAGGCAGTGGGACATGGCCGGGCCTTGCAACGAGGGGAAAGGGGTCAGCGCTTGCGCAGGGTCTTGATGCGGTCGTAGGCGGCATTGATGCGCCGCGACTTCTGCTCGGCCTGCTGCTGCAGCTCGGGGGCGGCGCCGCCAAGCTTGTCGGGGTGGTACTGCGAGATCAGCTTGCGATAGGCGCGCTCGACCTCGGCATCGGTGGCCTCGGAGGTCAGCCCCAGCTCCCGGTACGGGTTCTCCTTGTTCAGGCGGAACCAGTCCGAATCGAAGGCATGGCCGATCAGCAGGCCGACCACCGCGCCGAACAGCGGATTGGGCCGGAACAGCAGGGCGCCGGCGATGAATCCGAGCAGTTTTCCGTACCAGCGCATGGCGCTCCGGGGTCGACCGACGAAATGGACGCTCATTTTACGTCACAGCGGGCCCGGACGGCTTTACACTAGGCCGCCCGCTGGTCAGCGGGCCCGCCGGGTCCGTTGGGCAGCCGTATCGACAACGCCCCAGGAGTGCCCGTGCCAACCACGCTGTTGCAATCCGATCTCCCCGGCCTGCCCTTGCGCCACCGCGGCAAGGTGCGTGATGTGTTCGATATCCCGCGCGAGCGGCTGCCTGCAGGGACCCCGCCGGGCGATTACCTGCTGATGGTGGCCACCGATCGCCTGTCGGCGTTCGACGTGGTCCTGCCCGACCCGATCCCGGGCAAGGGCGAAATGCTCTGCCAGGTGTCCAATTTCTGGTTCGCCAAGACCGCGCACCTGATGCCCAACCACCTGACCGGCATCGACGTGGCCAGCGTGCTGCCCGAGGGCGTGGACCCGGCCCTGTACGCCAAGCGTGCGGTGGTCACCCGCAAGCTGAAGCCGGTGCCGGTGGAAGCGATCGCCCGCGGCTACCTGATCGGCAGCGGCTGGAAGGATTACCAGCGCACCGGCAAGGTCAGCGGTATCGACCTGCCCGACGGCCTGCGCCAGGCCGAACAGCTGCCCGAGCCGATCTTCACCCCCTCGACCAAGGCCGCCGTGGGCGACCATGACGAGAACATCGATTTCGACGCAATGGTGAAGCAGGTCGGTGCGGACCTGGCCGAGCGCGTGCGCGACGCCACCCTGCGCATCTACAAGTTCGCCGCTGATTACGCCCGCGAGCGCGGCATCATCCTGGCCGACACCAAGTTCGAGTTCGGTACCGACGCCGATGGCCGCCTGTACATCATGGACGAGATGCTGACGCCGGATTCCTCGCGTTACTGGCCGGCCGACGAGTACGAAGTGGGCACCAGCCCGCCGAGCTACGACAAGCAGTTCGTGCGTGACTACCTGGAGACGCTGGACTGGGGCAAGACCGCGCCGGGCCCGACCATTCCGGCCGAAATCATCGAGCGCACCCGCGCCAAGTACGCCGAGGCGCTGCAGCGCCTGGCCGGGATCAGCGTCGACTGATCCACCTGCGCCCCCGGCCTGGCCGGGGGCGTTCTGAATGCGATAGTGCCGGCCGCTGGCCGGCAACCTCAGCGAACACCTGCAGCCAGGCATGGCCTGGCTCTACGACGGTTGCCTGGGGTAGTGCCGGCCGCTGGCCGGCAACCTCGGTGAACACCTGCAGCCAGGCATGGCCTGACTCTACTGACGGGTCCGGCGGGAGTATGCTGGCCGCATGCAGACATCCACCGAGCTTGCGCGGCCGATCGACCGCTATTTCGCCAGCTACTCCGACGACCACCGCAATGTGATCAACCAGCGCATCCACGTGGTGGCTGTACCGGCGATCCTGTGGTCGGTGGTGGCCCTGCTGTGGTGCCTGCCACCGCTGATCACCTGGTTCCAGTACGGCATCTGGTCGGCGTTCGCGATGTTCAGCGCCTGGTGCTTCTACAACAAGCTGTCGCGCCCGCTGGGCATCGGCATGCTCATCCAGTTCTTCGTGTTCGGCTGCCTGTGCCGCCTGCTGGAGGCCGAGATCGGCCTGCATGCCCTGCGCTGGCTGGCGGTGGGGGTGTTCGTGGTGGCCTGGATCGCGCAGTTCATCGGCCACAAGTTCGAGGGCCGCAAGCCCAGCTTCCTGACCGACCTGACCTACCTGCTGATCGGCCCGGCCTGGGTGATGGCCAAGTTCTACCGCAAGCTCGACTGGCGCTATTGATCTGCCGGCGGCCGACAGCGGCCGTCGTTTCCTGAACGGGCGGATTCCATCACCCACACTCCACGGCGGCCCTGCCAGCCTGCGCCGGTGACTCGCTCCCCGCTTCCCGCCCGTCGATGGCAGCCCCTGTGCGACAGGGCCTGCGGTCTCCCTGCGTGGGCGTAGGGTGTCCCCCGAGGGCAACCGGGGAGGGACTGCAGGAACGCGATGCTGCGCCGCAGAAAAAATGAATCAGCGGACGTTACATGCAATTGATCGCTGTTCGGTGGGTTTCGGCGACATTTCGCAGCCTGTTATCCTCCCTGACCTGCTCGTGAATCATGGATTCCCTGCATGCTCCCCAGCCTGCCCCTGCTGCTGGCCCTGCCGTTCCTGATGGCAGCGGCTGTTGCGGCCTTCCCCCGTAGTTCGCGCTCGACTGCTGCCTGGCTGGCGGCGCTGGCGCCGTTGGGCGGGCTGGCCATCCTCGGCTGGCTGACCCCGGCGGTGCTCGATGGCCAGGTGGTCCGCACCCTGCTGCCCTGGCTGCCACAGATCGGCCTGGACTTCACCCTGCGCCTGGACGGGCTGGCCTGGATGTTCGCCGGGCTGGTGCTCGGCATCGGCGCGCTGGTGGTCTTGTATGCGCGCTACTACCTGAGCCAGCAGGACAACGCACACCGCTTCTACTGCTACCTGCTGCTGTTCATGGGCGCCATGCTGGGCATGGTGCTGTCGGGCAACCTGCTGTTGCTGATGATCTTCTGGGAAATGACCAGCATCAGCTCGTTCCTGCTGATCGGCTTCTGGTCGCACCGCCAGGACGCCCGTGAAGGCGCACGCATGGCGCTGGTGATCACCGGCGGCGGCGGCCTGGCCCTGCTCGGTGGCGTGCTGCTGATCGGCCGCATCGTCGGCAGCTTCGACCTGGACGTGGTGCTGGCCGCCGGCGAGCAGATCCGCGCCAGCGCGCTGTACCCCTACGCCCTGTTCCTGGTGCTGGCCGGCATCTTCACCAAGAGCGCGCAGTTCCCGTTCCACTTCTGGCTGCCGCACGCAATGGCGGCGCCGACCCCGGTCTCGGCCTACCTGCACTCGGCCACCATGGTGAAGGCCGGCGTGTTCCTGCTGGCGCGGCTGCACCCGGCGCTGGCCGGCAGCGACCTGTTCTTCTATACGGTCAGCGGCATCGGCGCACTGACCCTGCTGATCGGTGCCTGGAATGCGATCTTCCAGCACGACCTGAAAGGCCTGCTGGCGTACTCGACCATTTCCCACCTGGGCCTGATCACCCTGCTGTTCGGGCTGTCCACGCCGATGGCGGTGGTGGCCGGCGTGTTCCACATCCTCAACCACGCCACCTTCAAGGCCTCGCTGTTCATGGCCGCCGGCATCATCGACCACGAAACCGGCACCCGCGACATGCGCAAGCTGGGCGGCCTGCGCAAGCTGATGCCGTTCACCAGCGCGCTGGCGATCATCGCCTCGCTGGCGATGGCCGGCATCCCGCTGCTCAACGGCTTCCTGTCCAAGGAAATGCTGTTCGCCGAAGCGCTGACGGCCGGTGGCGGCCCGGGTGCGATGCGCACGGCGGTGTCGATCGCCGCGCTGCTGGCCGGCGTGCTGGGCGTGGCCTACAGCCTGCGCTTCGTGCACGACACCTTCTTCGGCGCTGGCCCGCACGACCTGGACCGCGTACCGCATGAACCGCCGCGCTGGATGAAGGTGCCGGTGGAACTGCTGGTGGTGATCTGCGTGGCCGTGGGCGTGGCCCCGGCATTGACCGTGGCGCCGGTGCTGCATGCCGCCGCGGAGTCGATCCTCGGCAATGCCATGCCCGAGTACAGCCTGGCGGTGTGGCATGGCTTCAACCTGCCGCTGGCGATGAGCGCGATCGGCGTGGTCGGCGGCGTGGCGCTGTACTTCGGCCTGCGCAAGCTGATCAACCTGCACGGCGTGGAAACCCGCACCACCGGCCGCAACGTGTTCCATGCGCAGCTGGATGCGATCTCCGCGCTGGCCATGCGCCTGACCAACGGCATCGCCAACGGCAGCCTGCAGCGCATGCTGCTGGGCCTGGTGCTGGTGGCGATCGTGGTCGCCGCCGCGCCATTCGTGGCCAACCCGGCCTCGCCGAACTGGACCGCACCGCAGCCGATTCCGCTGCTGGGCTGGGCACTGTGGCTGGTGATGATGGCCTGCGCGGTCGCCACCCTGCGCGTCTACAAGCAGCGCCTGCTGGCGGTACTGCTGGTCGGCGGCGTCGGCCTGATGGTGGCGCTGACCTTCGTGTTCCTGTCCGCGCCCGACCTGGCCCTGACCCAGCTGCTGGTGGAGATGGTGACGCTGGTGCTGATGCTGCTGGGCATGAACTACCTGCCGGCGCAGTCCGGCTCGGAGCGGCCGCGCTGGCGCAAGCGCCGCGACGCAGTGATCGCGATCATCGCCGGTGCCGGGCTTGGCGCGCTGGCCTATTCCGCGATGACCCTGCCGCCGAACACGATGGCCGGCGAGCTGCTCGCCCGTGCGCTGCCCGAGGCTTATGGCCAGAACGTGGTCAACGTGATCCTGGTCGACTTCCGCGGCTTCGATACCTTCGGCGAGATCACCGTGTTCGGCATCGCCGCGCTGGTGGTACATGCGCTGCTGCGGCGTACGCGGATGGCACCGGAGCAGATCATGCCCGGCCCGCCGATCAAGCTGCCGGTGCCGGCCGACCTGGCGCAGATCATGTTCCCGCTGACCCTGACCGTGTCGATCTTCCTGTTCCTGCGCGGCCACAACGCACCGGGCGGCGGCTTCATCGCCGGCCTGGTGCTGGCGGTACCGCTGCTGATCCAGTACGTGATCCAGGGCACCGCATCGGTGGAATCGCGCTTCGGCTTCGACTACATCCGCTGCATCGGCATGGGCCTGCTGATCGCCCTGCTCAGCGGCAGCGCGTCGATGCTGTTCGGCGTGCCGTTCCTGACCAGTGGCCACCTCGACCTGCACCTGCCGTTGATCGGCGACGTGCCGCTGGCCAGCGCGATTGGTTTTGACATCGGCGTCTATCTGGTGGTGTTCGGCGGCGCCATGCTGATGCTGTCGATGATGGGCACGATCAAGCCGTCGCGTACCCGCACTGCCCGCAAGGGTGAGATCGACCTGCAACGCCGCTCGGCACGCACCGGGGAGATGCACTGATGGAACTGGCCCTGGCTACCGCGATCGGCGTGCTGACCGCCATCGGCATCTACCTGCTGCTGCGTGCGCGCAGCTTCGATGTGATCCTCGGCATGACCTTCCTGTCCTACGCCACCAACCTGCTGATCTTCGCCGGTGGCCGCGTGGTGCTGGGCAAGGCGCCGGTGCTGCAGGAAGGCGTGGACAGCCATCTCGGCAACTACACCGACCCGCTGCCGCAAGCGCTGGTGCTGACCGCGATCGTGATCGCCTTCGCGATGACGGCGGTGAGCATCGTGCTGGCCATGCGCAGCCGCAGCGACAACCACAGCGACCACGTGGACGCCCATGAGCCGGATGACGACCTGCAGGATGAGCGCGTGCCGCCGCGCCAGGGCGAGGACCGCGCATGAATCACCTGGTGATCCTGCCGATCCTGATTCCGCTGCTGGGTGCTGCGCTGTCGCTGTTCGTCGAACACCGCCGCTATGGCCCCAGGGTGCAGCGCGCGGTGGCCTGGACTTCGCTGTCGGCGCTGGCACTGGCGGTCGGCCTGCTGTTCGCCACCACTGCCAGCGGTGAGATCAACGTCTACCTGCTCGGCGACTGGCCGTCGCGTCTGGGCATCGCGCTGGTGGCCGACCGGCTGTCGGCATGGATGCTGCTGACCACCCTGCTGCTGGCCATTCCCTGCCTGCTGCATGCCTGCTCGGGCTGGGACCGTCGCGCGCCACACTTCCATGCATTGTTCCAGTTCCAGTTGGTCGGCCTCAACGGTGCGTTCCTGACCGGCGACATCTTCAACCTGTTCGTGTTCTTCGAGGTGATGCTGATCGCCTCCTACGGCCTGCTGCTCAGTGGTGGCCGTGGCCTGCGCATGCGCATCGGCCTGCATTACGTGGTGTTCAACGTCACCGCCTCGACCCTGTTCCTGATCGCGTTGGGCCTGCTGTACGCCTCGCTGGGCTCGCTGAACATGGCTGAGCTGTCGCAGCGCATCGCTGAAGTGCCGCCGGCACAGCTGACCCTGGTGAAGGCGACGATGGGCCTGCTGCTGCTGGTGTTCTGTGCCAAGGCCGCGCTGATGCCGCTGTACCTGTGGCTGCCGGAAGCCTATTCGCGCGCGCCGGCCGCCGTGGCCGCGCTGTTCGCGATCATGACCAAGGTCGGCCTGTACTCGGTGCTGCGCATCCAGATGCTGTGGTTCGGCGACGATGCCGGCGCTATGGCCGGCTATGGCCGCGACTGGTTGCTGTGGGCCGGCGTGGCAACGCTGGTGCTGGGTGGCCTGGGTGCGCTGGCTGCAACCCGCCTGCGCGTGCTGATCTCCTACCTGGTGATCGTGTCGGCAGCCACGCTGTTCATCGCCTTCTCGGTCGGCACGCCGCAGGTGCTCTCGGCCGGTCTTTACTACCTGCCACACAGCAGCTTCGTCGCCGCCGCGCTGTTCCTGATCGCCGACCTGATCCGCCGCCGACGCGGTGGTGCCAGCGACCGCAAGGAAGTGGTCGCGCCGATGCCGGGCAAGGAAACGCCAGCCGTGCTGTTCCTGATCGGTGCAGTGTCGGTGGCCGGCCTGCCGCCACTGTCCGGCTTCCTGGCCAAGGCTGCGCTGCTCGCCGGCATGCCGGCGCAGTACACCGCCCCGGTCTGGACTGCGGTGCTGGTCAGCAGCCTGCTGGTGATCATGGGCCTGACCCGGGGTGGCATCCGCCTGTTCTGGCGCGTGCCGCCGGTCGAGGCCGATGCACCGAAGCCGCGCAAGGCACGCCTGCGCCGGGTCGAGCTGTACGCGGCCTGCATCCTGCTGGCCTACGGCATCGGCATGACCCTGGCCGCTGCACCGCTGATGCGCTACACCGACGCCACCGCCGCACAGCTGCTGCACCCCAGCGAGTACGTGCAGCAGTTGCGCGCGACCACGCCGGAGATCCGCCAGCCATGACCGCCCAGCGCTCCCTGTTCCGCCGCATCATTCCCTCGCCGATGCTCAGCATCATGGTGGTGGCGTTCTGGCTGCTGATGTCCGACAGCTTCACCCTCGGCCAGATCGTGCTGGGGCTGGTACTGGGCGTGGTGGTGCCGCTGTTCGCCGCACGCCTGGACCGCGAGTTCGCCCGCATCGGCACCCTGCGCCCGTTGCCGAAACTGCTGTGCGTGACCCTGTGGGACATCCTGATGTCCAACATCCGCGTCGCCATCCAGGTGCTGGGCCCGGAAAAGAACATCCACCCCGGTTTCATCTGGTTGCCGCTGGACATCGCCAACATCCACGGCATCGCCGCGCTGACCAGCATGATCACCCTGACCCCGGGCACGGTCTCGGCCGCGCTCAGCGACGACCGCAAGTTCCTGCTGGTGCACGTGCTGCACCTGGAGGACCCACAGGACCTGATCAATACGATCAAGCGCCGTTACGAGGCGCCGTTGATGGAGATCTTCCCATGACCGGTTTTGAAGTCATCCAGACCACCCTGGTGGTATGCATGCACGTGGTCGGCCTGGCCATGCTGCTGGCCACCTGGCGCCTGCTGCGCGGGCCGACCGTGCCCGACCGCATCCTCGCGCTGGATACCCTGTCGGTGACCGCGATCGCCGAGCTGATGCTGTTCGGCATGTACCTCAACTCGCCGATCTACTTCGAGGCGGCGCTGATCATCGCCATGCTCGGCTTCGGCAGCACCGTAGTGCTGAGCAAGTTCGTGCTGCGCCGGGACATCGTCGAATGATCACCGCGATCCAGATCGTCCTGTCGATCCTGCTGCTGTTCGGCTGCTTCTTCATCCTGGTCGGCGCGCTGGGCCTGGTGAAGCTGTCCACGTTCTTCAAGCGCCTGCATGCACCGACCAAGGCGAGCACGCTGGGCGTGGGCTGCGTACTGGTGTGCTCGGTGTGCTACCACATCTTCCTCGGCCAGGACCCGCAGCCGCGCGAGCTGCTGATCACCGTGTTCCTGTTCATCACCGCGCCGATCAGCGCGCACATGATGGCCAAGGCCGCGCTGTCGCTGCTGATGGAAACCCGCCCCAGCCTTCCGGGCAACGAGCCGGCCGCCGAAGAGCAGCTGCCGCCGCCGGAACCGGTGCGGGAAGAAGAGCACGCGCAGAATCGGTAGTGCCGGTTGAGGCCGACCTTGGTCGGCGCTTTTTCCCCGAGTGCCAACCAAGGTTGGCAGCTACCGCATCATCGGCGGCGTGACCGGCAAGGTGCCGACCGTTGGTCGGCACGACATCAACCGCATCCACGCATGGCGTGGATCTACAACGCCGGTGCGCCTACCAGCAGCAGCTCCAGCACGAACCAGCCGACGAACGCGACCAGCAGGATTCCGCCTTCGCTGCGGCTGATCTTCAGGTCGCCACGCAGCATCGGGTACAGCACCAGCGCGAACGCCAGCAGTGCCGGCAGTTCCAGGCGCACGAACGAGGCCGGCAACGCCAACGGCTGCAACACCGCCATCGCACCGATCACCAGCAGCAGGTTGACCACGCTGGAACCCAGCACGTGGCCGAGCACCATGTCGCCGTGGCCGCGACGGGCGGCAGCAATCGCGGTTGCCACCTCCGGCAGCGCGGTGCCGATCGCCACCGGCAGCAGGCCGACCAGCAGCGGCGTCCAGCCCAGCGCTGCCCCGAAGTCAGCAGCGGCGCCCACTACCAGGCGTGCGCCCCAGTACAGCGTCAGCGCGGCGATCAGCACCCGCAGCACGTTCAACGGCAGGCTGGTGCGGCTCAGTGCGGATTCGGCGATGGCCACCTGCACCTCGGCACTCTCGACGCGACCGCGGCGCAGCAGCAACACCTGCACGACGATGAAGCCCGCCACCAGCACCCCGCCTTCCCAGCGCACCAGGCGACCATCCAGCCCGAACAGGATCAGCAGCACGCCGGCCGCCAGCAGCGACCACCACAGCACCGTCTGCAGACGCGCGCGCAGCAGCAGCGGTGCCGCGATGGCCGCCACCGCCAGGGTCAGGCCCAGGTTGACGATGCTGCTGCCCACCGCATTGCCCAGTGCCAGCTCCGGTTGACCGACCGCCAGCGCGCGCGCGTTGACCGCCAGTTCCGGCAACGAGGTGGTCACCCCGAGCAGCAGCAGCCCGGCAGTGAACGGGCTGGCCCCGAAGCGCTGGGCCAGGCCGGACACGGCCTTGACGATGGAGTCCCCGCCCAGCGCCAGCAACAGCAGGCCGAGCAGGAACCAGGCAATGGCAATGGCGATCATCGAGCACTCCCCCAGCAGTGGTGGCGCGATTCTACGCTTGGCCCGAGCGCATGGCTGGGCGGTGGATCAAGGATCAGCCACAGCCTTCCACATAGTCGACCTGCGGGGTCTGCCCGACGCGCCAGGCACCCACCCGGCCATCGGCACCGAGCGCGAAGTCGATCACCGCCCCGCCCTCCTGCGCCGGCCGCACGCGCAGGTGCTGTGCCTTCTCGTCGTACTTGTCGGGGCCGACGTCAGCGCGCTCGGGGTACAGCACCTGCAGCTCACCCAGGGTCATGCCGACCTTGCCGCCGCCTGGTGCGGTGATGGCTGCGCTGCGCACGTCGTAGCGCACCAGCTTGCGGCCTTCGATCATCAGTCGCGGATCCTCGGCATCCTGCGGGCGCAGGAAGTAACAGCCATCGTTGCCATCGTCAGCCGGCAGCGGCTTGCCGGCGGCATCAGCACCCAGCCCCTGCAGCGGTGTGCCAAAACCACTGCGGACTTCGGCGATGCCGGCGCCCAGCTTCGCACCGGCGAAGCCGTCCAGGCGCGCCGGGCCCTGCTCGGCGGCCGGGACCATTGGCGCAGGCGCGGCGGTGGCGCCCGTACTGGGAGCCGTGGCGGTCGGCGACGGCGCCTCGGCGTTGCGGTTGCAGGCAGTGAGCGACAGCAGCAAAAGACCGGCAATCGGAAGGTGCTTCATCGGTGCGGTTCCCTGGCACGAAGGTAGCTGCACGCTAGCGCAGCGCGCGTGCAGGCGCTGCATTGTCATCGCGGTTTCATCGCCTTCGTTCAGGCTCGGCGTGCACCGACTTGGCTGTCCCTTCCATGCAACCGCGCAAGACCGAACTCGCCCGAACCGCGCTGCAGGCCCACCGCGCGCCGCTGGACATGCGCCAGCGCCGGTTGCTGATCCTGTGCGACGGCCAGCGCAGCATCGCCGATCTGACCGGCCTGCTCGGCCAGGACGCGCCGGCGATGGTCATCCAGCTGGTGCAGGCCGGCTACCTCAGCACCGGTACCGGCGCCACAGCCCCACCGCCGTCGCCGGCAGCCGTGGTGGCCCCGCAGCCCGCAGCACCGGCCGCGGCACCTGTTGCAGCCACGACCACAGCTGTCGAGCGCCGCCGTTCGCTGGTGGCCGCACGCATCTATGTGCTGGGCATCCTGGAAATGCAGCGCCATCCGCAGGCGGCGGCGCTGTTCCGCGACCTGCAGCAGGCCCGCGCCGAGAACGAAGTACTGCAGGTGCTGCAATCGGCGATGCGGATCCTGCCCGGGCTGACCTCGGAAGGCTATTGCCAGCGTGTGCGCCAACGCCTGCTGGAAGCGCTGCCGCTGGAGCACTGCGACGCGTTCGTCGAGGCCGCCTGAAGAAAAAGGGGACGGAGGGGATTAAGTCGTTTCGAACACAGGTGTGCTGTTTGCGACTTAATCCCCTCCGTCCCCTTTTCCGGATCAGCGGAAGTTGTTGCGCAGGCCGTTCCAGCACTGCTGGTAATCGCCCTGGCGATGGCCGGCATCCAAGGCCTGCGCGGTCGGGCGGATCACCGCGCGGGTCTCGAACATGAAGGCCATCGTGTCCTTGATCACATCGGCCTTGGACAGATCGGCACTGGAAGCCTTGTCGAAGGTCGGCGCGTCCGGGCCGTGGCCGCTCATGCAGTTGTGCAGCGACGCGCCACCCGGCACGAAGCCCTCTGCCTTGGCATCGTAGGCGCCATGCACCAGGCCCATGAACTCGCTGGCGATGTTGCGGTGGAACCACGGCGGGCGGAAGGTGTTCTGCGCCACCAGCCAACGCGGCGGGAAGATCGCGAAGTCCATGTTGCTGGTCCCCGGCGTGTCGCTGGGCGAATGCAGCACCAGGAAGATCGACGGATCCGGGTGGTCGTAGCTGATCGAACCGATGGTGTTGAAGCGGCGCAGGTCGTAGCGGTACGGCGCGTAGTTGCCATGCCAGGCCACCACGTCCAGCGGCGAATGGTCGATCGGCGCACGCCACAGGCGGCCCTCGAACTTGGCGATCAGCTCGAAATCACCGTCCACATCTTCGAACGCTGCGTGCGGGGTTTCGAAGTCGCGCGGGTTGGCCAGGCCGTTGGAACCGATCGGGCCAAGGTCGGGCAGTTTCAGCAGCGCACCGTAGTTTTCGCAGATGTAGCCGCGGCTCGGGCCGTCGGGCAGTTCGACGCGGAAGCGCACGCCGCGCGGGATCACCGCGATCTGCTGCGGCTCGATCTCGATCACGCCCAGCTCGGTCAGCAGGCGCAGCGCGCCCAGCTGCGGCACGATCAGCAGTTCACCGTCGGCGTCGTAGAAGTAGCGGCCGACCATGTCGCGGTTGGCAGCGTAAAGGTGGATGCCCACGCCGGCATGCGCGTCGGGCGAACCGTTGCCACCCATCGTGTACAGGCCTTCGACAAAGTCGGTCGGCAGCTGCGGCAGCGGCAGCGGGCTCCAGCGCAGCTGGTTCGGCGAGGCCGGCTGTGCGCCGAAATCACACTGCAACTGCGACTGCGCGAACGGAGTGAATTCGCCATGGGTCACCGCCGGACGGATCCGGTACAGCCAGCTGCGGCGATTGCTGCCACGCGGCGCGGTGAACGCGGTGCCGGTCAACTGTTCGGCGTACAGGCCGTGGGCCACCTTCTGCGGTGAGTTCTGCCCGACCGGCAGCGCGCCGGCGACGGCCTCGGTGGCGAATTCGTTGCCGAAACCGGACTGATAGCCACGGGCGGTGATGGCGGGGGACATGGGAACTCCAGAGATTGCCGGCCAGCGGCCGGCACTACCATTCGGACAGGCAATGCCGGCGGGAAGCCGGCATTGCCTGCAGACCTTACAGCACGCCGCGGCGGATCTGGTCGCGCTCGATGCTCTCGAACAGCGCGGTGAAGTTGCCTTCGCCGAAGCCTTCGTTGCCCTTGCGCTGGATGATCTCGAAGAAGATCGGGCCGATACAGTTCTGGGTGAAGATCTGCAGCAGCTTGCGCTGGTGGGTTTCCGGATCGGCATCGATCAGGATCTTGTTCTTCGCCAGGCGCGCCACGTCTTCACCGTGGTTCGGCACGCGCTGGTCGATCACGTCGAAGTAGGTCTCCGGCGTATCGAGGAAATCCACGCCCTGCGCGCGCATTGCTTCGACGGTCTCATAGATGTTCTCGGTGAAGCAGGCGATGTGCTGGATGCCCTCGCCCTTGTACGCGTCCAGGTACTCGTTGATCTGGCTCTTCGGGTCGGACGATTCGTTCAGCGGGATGCGCACGATGCCATCCGGCGCGGTCATCGCCTTGGACACCAGGCCGGTCTTCAGGCCCTTGATGTCGAAGTAGCGGATCTCGCGGAAGTTGAACAGACGCTCGTAGTAGTCCGACCACTGCTGCATGTTGCCGAAGTACAGGTTGTGGGTCAGGTGGTCGATGAAGGTCAGGCCGAAGCCCACCGGGTGCAGGTCGGCACCGGCGATCGGCTCGTAGTCGCCGTCGAAGATGCTGCCGGCGCTGCCGTAACGATCGACCAGGTACAGCATGCAGTCGCCGATGCCCTTGATGATCGGCGCGCTGACCGCCTTGCTGTCCGGCTTGAAGGCGATGGCTTCGGCGCCGTTGCCCAGCGCGGTCTGGTAGACCTCCTGGCCCGGCTTCTTGAAGCGGATGGCGAAACCACAAGCGCACGGACCGTGCTTTTCAGCGAAGTCCGAAGCGAACGAATCGGGGTCTTCATTGACCAGGAAGTTGACGTCGCCCTGGCGATAGACGGTAATCGGACGCTGCTTGTGCTTGAGCACCGCGCTGAAGCCCATTTTCCGGAAGTACTCGTGCAGCTCCTGGCCACGGCCGGCCGGGGCGGCGAATTCGACGAACTCGAAGCCGTCGATGCCCATCGGGTTCTCGAAGGTGGTGACCTGCATGCCGGGGTTGGGGTGCGAGGCGGTCGGGACTGCGGTATTCATGGCGTGGCTCCGAATCGGTACCGCATCGGTACAAACCAGGTGCGGGCAGGTAGGGACCCGGCGAGAATGCAGGGTCTGGACCTACCCCTTATAGTTACACTTGAAACCACCAGCAAGGTGCACCGCAACATGAGCCCCGCCGATCCCGTTTCGACCCGCCTGCGTTCCTCGCACGTCCTGCTCGACCTGGAACAGTTCCTGCCATATCGGCTGAGCGTGCTGTCCAACCGGGTCAGCGGCAACATCGCCAAGCTATACGGCGATCGTTACGGTCTGGCGATCCCCGAGTGGCGGGTGATCACCATCCTGGCGCTGTACCCGGGCTCCTCGGCCAGCGAGGTCTCCGACCGCACAGCGATGGACAAGGTGGCGGTCAGCCGGGCCGTGGCCCGCCTGCTGGAGCGCGGTTTCATCAAGCGCGAGACCCATGGTGACGACCGCCGCCGCTCGGTGCTGGCGCTGTCGGCAGCCGGCTTCGAGGTGTACGAGACCATCGCCCCGATGGTGATCGAGATCACCCGCAAGCTGATGTCGGTGCTGAGCGACGAGGAAGAGCAGGTACTGGAAAAGCTGATCCTGCGCCTGGCCGGCGAAGGCCTGGAACGGATGGGCGAAGGGGTCTGAGGGAAAAGGGGACGGAGGGGATTAAGTCGTAATCAGCACATGTGTGCGTGATACGACTTAATCCCCTCCGTCCCCTTTTTTCAGCTCAGATGCTTGCGCCGTGCATGGATCCACGGCACGGCCAGCGCTGCGATGGCACCGCCGGCGAAGCCCAGCGAGGCGGCAACCGTGGCGGCTTCGACTGCCCCCGGCAGCGCCAGCGCCGCGGCCACCAGCAGCAGCGACGGCAGGCCGACGAAGGTGCCCAGGAAGAAGTGCCAGCGGGGTGACCAGGTGTTGAGCTGCAGCAGACTGACCGGTTGCCAGGCGTCGGACGCTGCATCCTCGGCGATCTTCGCCACCACCTTGCCCAGATCCACTTCCGGCAGCGCGCGCCCCAGGCGGGCGGTCGCCAGCAGTTCGGCCACGGCCTCCACCGGCGGGAAGCTGGACGGCCACGCAACCGGCGCCGGCACGCCGTAGGCGGTCAGCAGCGGCACACTCAGCCACGGCGCCACCAGCGGGCGCATGCGGCGGCGGCCGTGCACGCACCAGATCTGCGGCTGTCCGTGCGCAGTGACGCTGTACAGCGCCAGTTCGTTGGCCGGCGGATAGCCCAGCATGGTCACCCGCGCTGCCAGGCTGTCCTGGCCCATCGCGCGCAGGAAACCGGGGCGGCTACGCCCTTCCTGCATCCACGCCAGGCCCAGCGCGCCGACCAGCCAGGCCTCTGCGACGTCCTTGCTGCCGGCGGTGGCACGTTCGTCACTGGCCAGATACCAGGCCAGCGATTTCGGCTCGGCGACATCGTCCAGGCCCCAGCGGCTGTCGTCCCCCAGCACGTGGCGTACCGGCAGGCGGGCCGGTGCGGTTTCGCCACGTTCGCCGGTCTGCAGGAACGGCAGCACGCCCTGGATGAAGGTGGACAGATCGATGGCACGCACGCCGTGGCCCTGCCATTCCGGCGGCAGCAGGCCAGCCAGCTGGCCCTCGGCGGCCAACGCGTCCAATCGCGATTTCTGCTCCACCAGTTTCTGCACCGCGCCCTTCAGCACCACGTTGTCGGGCAGCGCGATCTGCGGCAGGCGGTGGCGTGGCGGTTCCAGTTCAACAGCGTCCTCGCCGATGCCCGCGTCATCCAGCAGGGCCTCCTGCGGCGGCAGGGTCACGCCCTCGCCTGCCCCACCCTCGGCCAGGTCGCTGGCAGGTTCGGGCAATCGTTCGGCGTGGTCGCTGTGCATGGGCGTTCCGGTAGGTTGCGTCGACGGGGCGTCGACTGAGGTCCTTGCCGGTAACGGCGAGCGCGGTGCGATATTGAGATGCCGATTCCGGGAATGTGACCGCAACCACAGTAGATCCACGCCATGCGTGGATGCGACCCAACATCAGTGCCGACCAACGGTCGGCACCCACCGAAGCTGCCGGCCAGCGGCCGGCACTACCCTATTCCGGTTTGTCAGGCGCCCACTGCTTGAGGAAGGCGGTCACCCGTGCGGCCTGGAAGGATTCGCCCTTGCGCAGCTCGCCGGTCGCCTGCGACACCAGCAGGCCGCCATCGGCGTCGAGTACCAGCAGGTACGGGTAGTCGCGCTCCATCACCGGGTAGTGGGCGAAGAAGGCGGCGTTGGGCTGTTCGTCGCTGGCGTTGACCTTCACCCACACGTAGTGGGCATCGCGGAAGCGGCGCAGGTCGCCGTTGCCTTCCACCACTTCGTCCAACGCCCGGCAGCGATCGCAGGCGGCGTTGCCGACCTCGAGCAGGATGCGCTTCTTGCCGCGCTGGGCTTCCACCTTGGCGGTGGCCAGATCGTCGGCGGGGTCGCGGGCCGGGTCGAACTGCGCGCCGAGCCCGGCGATGGCGGCGATGTCCGCCGCCACCGGGGTGTTGCCCGAGGCCACCGGTTCGCTGGGGTCAGCGACCGGTGGCTCGGTGGGTCGGGTATCCAGGGGCTGCGTAGGCTCGGCAGCGGCAGGCGGTTGCGGTTGGGAACAGGCGCCGATCAGCGCCGCACAGACCACCACCACTGCACTACCGAGCTTGCTACGCATGCCTTCTACCCTCTCATCATCATTTGACGCCGTGCATCAGCTTGTTGATCAGCGGGGCGACCAGGAACAGCACCACGCCGGAGCCGATCAGGGCCCAGAACCCGAAGGTATACCCCTTCAGGGCCGACTCGACCGTCATGCCGCCTTCACCACTGACCACGCCAGCGAAGATGCCCGACAGGTTGTTGCCGATGCCGGTGGACAGGAACCAGCCACCCATGCCGAAGCCAACCAGCCGCACCGGGGCCAGCTTGGTCACCATCGACAGGCCGATCGGCGACAGGCACAGCTCACCCACGGACTGGATGACGTAGACCATGAACAGGGTCCAGAACGGGATCTTGCCGTCCACGACCATCTGCGACAGCGCATACATCAGCAGGGCGAAGGCGGCGCCGTTGAACAGCAGGCCCAGGCCGAACTTGCGCGGAATGGACGGATTGGCGCGGCCCAGGGCCACCCAGATCCAGGCGATGATCGGCGCCAGAGTGATGATGGCCACCGAGTTGACCGACTGGAACCACGCGGTCGGGAAGGTCCAGTCACCCATCTGGCGGTTGACGATGTTCTCGGCCAGGAAGGTGAACGAGCTGCCGGCCTGTTCGAAGAACATCCAGAACATCACGTTGAAGGCGAAGATGATCAGCATGGCGATCACGCGGTCGCGCTGCACCTTGCCCTCGCGGATGCCCTCGACCAGCAGCAGGATGGCCAGGGCGGTGAACATCGCGCCCAGGATCCAGGCCAGCGCGGTTGCGCCGGTGGCCAGCAGGAAGTACGCGACCGGGATGGCGACCACGGCGCCGACCAGCACCATGATGATGCGACCGAAGCCTTCAGCGCCGGCCGGCGGTGCACCGATGCCCTTCAGGCCGGCACGACCGATGTAGAACCACACCAGCGAGATCAGCATGCCCACGCCGGAGGCGATGAACACGACCTTGTAGGACGGCATCGCATCGGTACCGAACACCTTGCGGGCCAGGTACTCGGTCAGCACCGGGGCGATCATCGCGCCGATGTTGATGCCCATGTAGAAGATGGTGAAGCCCGAGTCGCGGCGCTCATCCTTCAGGCCGTACAGCTTGCCGACCATGGTCGAGATGTTGGGCTTGAACAGGCCGTTGCCGACGATGATCGTGGCCAGGCCGAGCTTGAAGATGTGCTCCTGCGGCAGCGAGATCATGAACAGGCCGGCAGCCATGATGATCGCGCCGGTCAGGATCGAGCGCTGGTAGCCCAGTACCCGGTCGGCCACGTAGCCACCGAAGATCGCCGCGGCGTACACCAGGGCCAGGTAGGCGCCGTAGATGCGGCTGGCGTCGCCTTCACCGGCAGCGCTGCCGTTGTAGAACTGGGCAACGATGTACAGCACCAAGGCCCAGCGGATGCCATAGAACGCAAAGCGCTCCCAGAACTCGGTCATGAACAGCATCCACAACGGGCGCGGATGGCCCATCGTGGTCTTGAAGTCCGGCAGCGCCGGCTCTGGGGTGTTCGCAGTGGCGTTTAGGCTCATGCGGATTTCCTGGTTCGGTGGATGACGAGCACGTCCGGTGTGCAGTTGGAGCAACGCGCGAGGATCACCGACTTCTGGCGTTCACGTCAAATACACGCCGTTTGAGGCAGGTGGCAACCTGCTCGCTGAACTTGCATCTGAAACGATCCAGCCGCCGGCCGGGAACCAAGCTGAATGGGGATCAGCCCAGCTCTGCCGGGGGCGCGGCCTGCAGGCTGGTGCGCACCTGGAACAGTTCGGGGAAGAAGGTCAGTTCCAGCGCCTTGGCCAGGAAGCCCACGCCGGACGAGCCGCCGGTGCCGCGCTTGAAGCCGATCACGCGCATCACGGTGCGCATGTGTCGGAATCGCCACAGCTGGAAGGCAGTCTCCAGGTCCACCAGGTCCTCGCACAGCGAGTACTCGCGCCAATAGCGGTCGGTGTCCTGGTAGATGCGTTCGAAGACCGGCTGCAGTGCGTCGTCGGCCACATGCGGCTGGGTCCAGTCATGGGCCTCGTAGACCGCCGGGACGGCATGGCCGAAGCGGGCCAGGTACTTCAGGAACTCCTCGTACAGGCTGGGCGCTTCCAGCACGATGCGCAGCTGCGCCTGCCCGGCCGGGTCGTGTTCGAACACCTGCAGCATCTGCGCGTTCTTGTTGCCCAGCAGGAACTCGATGTAGCGGTACTGCAGCGACTGGAAGCCCGAAGACGGGCCCAGCACGTCGCGGAAACCCATGTATTCCGACGGGGTCAGCGTTTCCAGCACCGACCACTGCTCGGTGAGCTGGCGCAGCACCTGCTTGCTGCGTGCCAGCACCTTGCGGCACTGCCAGACTTCATCGCGCTGCAGGAAGCCGATCGCCGCGCGCAGTTCGTGGCCGAGCAGCTTCAGCCACAGCTCCGAGGTCTGGTGCTGGATGATGAAGAGCATCTCGTCGTGGTGCGGCGGACTGGACAGCGGCTGCTGCGCGCTGAGCAGCTGGTCCAGCCGCAGGTAGCCGCCGTAGGTCAGGCGTCCCTGCAGGTCGGTGTGGATGCCGGCTTCGAGATCGCGTTGGTTGTTGTCGACGGACATGGGCGGGACCAGATCGGGGGCGGCAAGGGTAGCGCGTTGCCGCCGCGCTGGCAGCCGCCGGGTCCATACCGGGGCGTGCGGTTGGTCGTGGAGCATCGGCCGATGCCGGGCCTGCGCGTGGAACCGTCCAGGCCGTTGTACTGGCGGTCAGCCAGAGGCGTATTCTGATGCTTTGCAGCAACGACTGAATACGTTGTTGTTATTGGCCCCCCACCCGCCGGCAGGGGTAAAACGGGGAATCGCCGTGTTGCGGCGCAGGAAGGCTATTCCGTACGCGTTCCTTAACATGGCGATTCATATCATTTGTAACTTCTCTGTCGAAGGTGCAGTACGCAATGACGGTTGCCGCTGAATTCAAGATCGAATACCTGCAGTACCTGGACGCGGACGGCAAGCTCGTCCGCGATGACCTGCCCGCGTCGCTGCGCGACCCCAAGGTCCTGGTACCGCTGTTCAAGCAGATGCTGTTCGTACGTACGTTCGACAGCAAATCCATTGCGCTGCAGCGCACCGGCAAGCTCGGCACCTATGCCGCCTGCCTGGGCCATGAAGCCGCGCACGTGGGTATCGGCGCTGCGATGCAGAAGGACGACGTGTTCGCACCTTCGTACCGCGAGTATGGCGCGATGTTCATGCGTGGCGTGCGCCCGCACGACGTGCTGATGTACTGGGGCGGCGACGAACGCGGCAACGATTACGGCGGCAACGCGGCCAAGGACTTCCCGTTCTGCGTGCCGATTTCCACCCAGTGCCTGCATGCCGCAGGCGCCGCGCTGAAGTTCAAGCTCAACAAGGAACCGCAGATCGCCGTTGCGGTGTGCGGCGACGGCGGCAGCTCCAAGACCGACTTCTACGCGGCACTGAATTCGGCCGGCGCCTACAAGCTGCCGCTGATCCTGTGCATCGTCAACAACGGCTGGGCCATCTCGGTTCCGCGTTCGGCACAGACCGGTGCCGAAACGCTGGCGCAGAAGGGCCTGGCCGGCGGCCTGCACTGCCTGCAGGTGGACGGCAACGACCTGATCGCGGTACTGGCGGCAATGGAACAGGCGCGCGAACGTGCGCTGGCCGGCGACGGCGGCACCGTGCTGGAACTGATGACCTACCGCCTGTCCGACCACACCACCGCCGATGACGCGCGCCGCTACCGCGACGACGCCGAAGTGAAGGATGCCTGGCAGCGCGAGCCGATGCTGCGCCTGCGCAAGTACCTGATCAACGCCGGTGTGTGGAGCGAAGAAGAGGAAACCGCTTGGGTCGCCGAGTGCGGTACGCGCGTGGACGAGGAAGTGAACCTGTACCTCAACACGCCGGTGCAGCCGGTCGAGGCAATGTTCGACTTCCTGTATGCCGATCCGCCGCCGGACCTGCTGGCCCAGCGTGCCCAGGCAATCGCCCTGGAGAAGCGCCATGGATGAGATCAAGAACGGCGCGCCCGGCGCGCACACCAACGCCGCCGACAGCGCTGCTGTCGCGCGCGGAGATGACAGCATGACCACCACCCCGATCACCCTCATCGAAGCCATCACTCAGGCGCTGGCCTGGGAGCTGGAACACGACCCGTCGGTGCTGGTGCTGGGCGAAGACGTGGGCGTCAACGGCGGCGTGTTCCGCGCCACCGCCGGTCTGCAGCAGCGCTTCGGCTCGGACCGCATCCTCGACACCCCGCTGGACGAAACCACCATCGCCGGCCTGACCATCGGCCTGGCCGCGCAAGGCATGAAGCCGGTGGCAGAGGCCCAGTTCGATGGCTTCATGTACCCGATGGTCGACCATATCGTCTGCCACGCCGCACGCCTGCGTTACCGCACGCGTGGCCGCCTGCACTGCCCGATGGTGCTGCGCGTGCCGTGGGGTGGTGGCATCCGCGCGCCGGAACACCACAGCGAAGCCAACGAGGCGATCTTCACCAACGTGCCGGGCCTGCGGGTGGTGCTGCCATCGTCGCCGCAGCGTGCCTATGGCCTGCTGCTGGCCGCGATCCGCGAGCCGGATCCGGTGATCTACATGGAGCCCAAGCGCATCTACCGCCAGTACAAGGAAGTGGTCGTCAACGACGGCGAAGCCTTGCCGCTGGACGTCTGCTTCGTGCTGCGCGACGGCACCGACGTGACCCTGGTGACCTGGGGCGCGCAGGTGAAGGAAGCGCTGGAAGCGGCCGACAAGCTGGCCGGTGAAGGCATCAGTGCCGAAGTCATCGACGTGGCCACGCTGCGTCCGCTGGACTTTGCCACCATCGCCGAATCGGTGGCCAAGACCGGCCGCTGCGTGATCGTGCAGGAGGCCCCGAAGACCGCGGGCTTCGGCGCCGAGATCGCCGCGCGCCTGGCCGAGGAATCGATCTACGACCTGCTGGCCCCGGTCGAGCGCGTCACTGGCTACGACACCCACATTCCGCTTTTCCGCCTGGAAATGAAGTACCTGCCGAGCGTTGAGCGGATCGTGGCTGCGGCCAAGCGCGCGGTGGCGGCCGGCTGACATGCGGGCCCGCCTTCTGGGGGCTTACCGCAGCCAGTATCCCAACCCGCTCCGGTTCCACACCGGCCAGATCGTCGAAGTAGGTGTCCGTGACGAGGAATGGCCGGCGTTTGCCTGGGTTCGCACCAACGATGGGCGCGCTGGATGGGCGCCCGTCGCCTGGTTGCAGCTGCTGGACGAGGGTCGCGCCGAAGCGCTGTGCGACTACGACGCCCGCGAGCTGGATGTGGAAAGCGGCGAGATGGTGAAGCTTCATCACGAACACGGCGGGTGGTGGTGGTCCGAGCGCGCCAATGGCGCGACGGGTTGGCTGCCGGCCCGCGAACTGGAACTGCTGGAAGAGAACTGCAAATGAGCCAGACCAAGAACTTCAACCTGCCCGACCTGGGCGAAGGCCTGCCGGACGCGACCATCGTCGAGTGGTTCGTCAAGGAAGGCGATGTGATCAAGCTGGACGAGCCACTGGTCTCGATGGAGACCGCCAAGGCCGTGGTGGAAGTGCCCTCGCCGTTCTCCGGCAAGGTGCTGAAGCTGTCCGGTGGTGCCGGCGACATCATCCCGACCGGATCGGTGCTGGCCAGCTTCGAACTGGACCCGAACCTGCCGCAGCGTGCCGATGGCCAGGACACCGGCCACAGCCATGGCCACGCCGCACCGGCCGCCGCACCGACCCCGCCGCCGCTGCCGGCCGCCGCTGCACCGGTGGCCGCCGAAGCCGCCAAGCCGGCCGCTGCCGAGCGTGATGACGCCGGTACCGTGGTCGGCGCGATGCAGAGCTCCAATGCCGTGCACGCCGAACAGGCGCTGGCCGTCGGTGGCGTCAAGGCCGTGCCGGCCGTGCGTGCGATGGCGCGCAAGCTGGGCGTGGACCTGAGCCGCGTGGCCGCTACCGGCACCGATGGCGCGGTCACCATGGCCGACGTCAAGCAGGCCGCCGCCAACGGCACCGCCAAGCTCGGCGCTGCTCCCGCACCGGTCGCTGCCGCCGCCTATGCCGCGCCGGCCCCGGCACAGGTGTCTGCCCCGGTGCAGAGCGAAGCACGCACCCCGCTGTCTGCCGCCGGCAAGCCGATGCGCACCCAGCCGCCGGGCGTGGTCGCCAAGGGCCAGCCGGAACCGCTGAAGGGCGTGCGCCGCAACATGGCCCGCGTGATGGCCGATGCGCACAGCAAGGTCGTGCCGACCACGCTGAACGACGACGCCGACATCCACGCCTGGCTGCCGGGCAACGACGTCACCGCACGCCTGGTGCGCTCGATCGTGGTCGCCGCGCAGAAGGTTCCGGCGATGAACGCCTGGTTCGACGGCGAAGCGCTGACCCGCACCCTGCACGCGCAGGTGGACATCGGCATCGCCGTGGACACCGACGACGGCCTGTTCGTGCCGGCGCTGCGCAATGCCGACATGCTCGATGCACGCGGCATCCGCGAAGGCGTCAACCGCCTGCGCGAGCAGGTGGAATCGCGTTCGATCGCCGCCTCGGAACTGAGCGGCTACACCATCTCGCTGTCCAACTTCGGCATGTTCGCCGGCCGCTACGCGACCCCGGTCGTGGTGCCGCCGTGCGTGGCCATTGTCGGTGCCGGCCGTGCCCGCCACCAGATGACCCCGGTGATGGGCGGCGTGGAAGCGCACAAGGTGATCCCGCTGTCGGTCACCTTCGACCACCGCGCGGCCACCGGTGGCGAAGCAGCCCGCTTCCTGCGCGCGATGATGGACGACCTGGCACTGGCCAGCTGATCGACCACCTGATCGGTGGGTGCCAACCGTTGGTTGGCACATGTACGGGAAAAGCGCCGGGCACTGCCCGGCGTTTTTTTGTGCCTGCTCTACCGTAGAGCCGAGCCATGGCCGGCTGCTTCTTGCCTTCATCCACGCATGGCGTGGATCTACTGAAAAGCAAGCCGAGCGTGGCTCGGTTCTACAGAACGCATGTGCTCAATCGCGCGCGACCATGCCCTCGGCACGGCTGTACACACGCAGGCGGTGACCATCAGGGTCGGCACCGACGAAGGTGTGGCCGAATTCCAGTGTCACCGGTGCCTGCAGAATCCGCACGCCGAGCGCGCGCCACGCATCGTGCATCTTCTGCACGGCCTCCGGGTTGCCGACCACCATCGCCAGTTCCGCGGCGCCGGCCTGCGCGGACACCGGCGGCTGCACGTCGTCGCCTTGCCACAGGCCCAGTGCGGCGCCATCGCCGAGCAGGAACAGGGCGAAGCCAGGCGACTGCTCGACCGGCGGCTTGCCGAGGATGCCGCTGTAGAAGGTGGCGCTGGCGGCGACGTCGCGCACGTACTGCAGCAGGGTGCTGGGCTTGAACATGGGGAAGCTCCGTTGTTGGGAGCGTTCATGGTGGTACGGCGCTACTGACAGATTCTGTCAGTAGCGTCGAGCGTGCTCGACTGCTGTTGCCCCCGCCTTGGTAGAGGTCGAGCTTGCTCTACTGCTGTTGCCTCTGCCGTGGTAGATGTCGAGCTTGCTCGACTGCTGTTGCCCTTGCCCTGGTAGATGTCGAGCTTGCTCGACTGCTGTTCGCGAAGATCAAAAGCGGTCGAGCAAGCTCGACCCCTACCAGGAACGAAGAACGAAGGCCCCCTCCCCCAGAAGCAGGAAGCGAAGCGCGGAAGCAGTCGAGCAAGCTCGATGCTACAAACGATCCAGCCAGTCCGGCGCAATGCCCTGCGCCTTCTGCCAGCGCCGCAGCAGCGTGGCACGAGGCACGAGGTAGTGATCCTCCAGCGCGCGCACCTGGCGGATGCGGTCCAGTCGGAAATGACGGAAATCCTCGCGGCTCTCGCACCACGCCGCCAGCATCGGCACTTCGTCGAAGTAGCCCAGCGCGAACGGCCATACAATGCGCTCGCTGCGCCGGCCTTGCGCATCCTCGTAGCCGAACTTCAGGCGCTGCTGTGAACCCACAGCCTCACGCACGGCCTGCAGACGCGCGGGGGGAACCTTGCTCCCAGCGCGCGAAGGGCCAACGCGCAGACCACTGTCACGCAGCGCTTCGCGACGCGCGGCAGGCAATACATGCGCGATGCGCGCCAGGGCATCACGTGCGGCCTCGGCCAGCGCAGGCTCGGTGCGCGCCGCAACCCAACGCAGGCCCAGCACCAGTGCATCGATCTCGGCGGGTGGCAGGGTCATCGGCGGCAGGGTATCGCTCGGTGCCAGCTGGTAGCCGACGCCAGCCTCACCACGCAGGTCGGCGCCCTGCTCGCGCAGGGTCTCGATATCGCGGTACAGCGTGCGCAGGCTGATGCCCAGCGCTTCGGCCAGCACCTGCCCCGCGACCGGCCGCCGATGGCGGCGCAGCAGCTGTTGAAGCTGTGTCAGGCGCAGCGCACGCGACATCAGCCGGCCAGTGCGCTCGATGCCACCACGTGCTCACCCGGTTGCGGGGCCAGCGCGGCATCCACCAGTGCCTTGGCGATCTCGCTGGCCGGGTTGATCCGCCACGCCCGCGGCAGTACCGGCCCCAGCACGCCGAGTACCGTCAGTGCGAAACGCTCGCCACGGCGTACCTGCTGCCGCTGCCCGCCAATCAGGCCGGGCCGCACCAGAGTGAGCGAAGCAAATTCGAGCGCGCGCAGATCGCGCTCCAGTTCACCCTTCACCCGGTTGTAGAAGATCGCGGAGCCTGCATTGGCCCCTGCTGCCGAATTCAGTACGAAGGCGCGCGCACCCTGGCCGCGTGCCAGCCGCGCAAATGCGAGCGGGTAGTCATGGTCGATGCGATGGAAGGCCTCACGGCTCCCCGCCTGGGCCATCGTGCTGCCCAGCGCGCAGATCACCGTATCGACCTGCGCCCAGTCGGGCGCCTCCGGCAGGGCGTCGAACTGCAGCAGCGGGGCGTACAGCTTCGGGTGGGCCAGGGTCAGCGCCCGTCGGGTCGGGGCCACCACGGCACGGCAGCGCGGGTCGTCCAGCAGCATCGGCAGGGCCAGCCCGCCGACCAGCCCGGTTGCCCCCAGCAACATCACGCGCATCACCACCTCCACTGCGGCATCCTGTCGCCCATCCTAGCCGTTCAAGCCGTCGGCGGCCGCGCCGATATGCTGGAACCAGTCCCTGCCAACTCCAGGATTTGCTCGATGACGGACCAGCCCGACCACCGCCCTGCCCCCGGTACCGCCCTTGGGCCGCCGGCACGCGTGCGCGCGGTGGTGGACGATGGGCTGGGCGACCGCGTGGTGTTGCAGGGTGGCGGTGGCGTGGCCCTGCAGCAGCTGTTCGCCGGCGCCGATGCGCCGGAGCCGCTGCTGGCGGCGTTCGCCAACGGCATGGCCACCCTGCCCGGCGAGCTGGGCGACATGGGCGACCGCCTGCAATCGGCGCAGGCCAGTGCCGATTGGCCGCGCTACGGGCGCGCGATGCGGCAGTTGATCGACAAGTACATCCGCACCATCGAACAGCATTCCCCGGATGGGCAGCCGGAAAGCCTGCGCTTGTCCGAGCAGCTGCGGCTGCTGCTGGGCGGCGCCGTGGTGGCCCTGCTGCAGCACGACCCAGATCTGCGCGAACAAGCGCAGGCACTGGCCATGAACCTGCGCCAGTGGCAGCCCGGTACGGCGCTGGAACCGATCGAACAGGGCGTGCGCGAACTTGGCCACCAGGTCGGCGTGCGCGCCGAGAGCTGGCAGGAGCAGCAGGCCTTGCTGCTGGAGCTGTTCGCGTTGCTGCTGGAGAACGTGAGCGAGCTGCTGGATGACCGCAGCTGGCTGCAGGGCCAGATCGCGGCGGTACGCCAGCTGCTGGACGGGCCGCTGGAAGCCGAGGCGGTCGAGCGCACCCGCGCCGAACTGCGCGAAGTGATCTACAAGCAGGGCCTGCTGCGCCAGGGCATCGACGACTCGAAGGCGGCGATGCGCGGGTTGATGGGCGAGTTCATCGAGCGCATGGACGGCATGGCCACCAGCACCGGTGAGTACCATGACCGTATCGGCAGTTACGCGCTGCAGCTGCGTGAGGCGCGCAGCATCGCCGACCTCAACCAGCTGCTGCAGGACGTGATGCGCGACACCGGCAAGGTGCAGCAGCAGGCCGCACAGGCCCGCGACCACCTGGCCAACGCGCGGCAGGAAGTGGAACGTGCAGAGCAGCGCATTGCCGAGCTGGAGCAGGAACTGCGTGCCGCCGGTGACCTGGCACGCATCGATCCGCTGACCCAGGCGCTGAACCGACGTGGCCTGGACGAACTGCTGCAGCGCGAGCTGGCCCGCGCCGCACGCAACAACTCGCCGCTGGGCGTGGCGGTGATCGACCTTGATGATTTCCATCAGACCAACGATGCGCACGGCCACGCCGGTGGCGATGCGCTGCTTCAACACCTGGTGGCCGTGTGCAAGCTGCTGCTGCGCGCCACCGACGGCATCGCACGCCTGGGCGGCGACGAGTTCGTCCTGGTGCTGCCGGAAACCCAGGGCGCCGACAGCATGGCCACCGTGCAGCGCCTGCAGCGTTCACTGGCGCATCGCGTGCTGACCGTACAGGACCGCCGCGTGCCCGTGCATTTCAGCGCCGGGCTGGCGCAATGGCAGCCCGGCGACGATATCGAAACCCTGCTGCGGCGCGCCGATGACGCGCTGTATGCAGCCAAGCGGCAGGGCAAGAACCGGGTACAGGCGGGGTAGTTCTTCCGTACACCGAAAACTGCTTCGGTAGGTGCCAACCCTGGTTGGCACACGTGGAAACAAAGCGCCGACCAAGGTCGGCCTCTACCAACGCAGAGGACAGCGCTTCGGTAGGTGCCAACCTTGGTTGGCACACGCGGAAACAAAGCGCCGACCAAGGTCCGCCTCTACCAACCCAGAGGACAGCGCTTCGGTAGGTGCCAACCTTGGTTGGCACACGCGGAAACAAGGCGCCGACCAAGGTCGGCCTCTACCAACCCAGAGGACAGCGCTTCGGTAGGTGCCAACCCTGGTTGGCACGCGTGGAAACAAAGCGCCGACCAAGGTCGGCCTCTACCAACGCAGAGGACAGCGCTTCGGTAGGTGCCAACCCTGGTTGGCACGCGTGGAAACAAGGCGCCGAACAAGGTCGGCCTCTACCGGGCAATGAGCCGCCGCTTACTTACCGCGCAGCTTCTGGAACCCGGTCACCGCCGCCAGCACGATGGCGCCGGCGATGATGCCGACCACCATGTTGGCCGCAGCACCGATCAGCCAGCCCCACTGCCCCTCGCCGCCCAGCGCCTGCACCGCGTGGTGCAGCGCCGGCACGTTGTGCACCAGGATGCCGCCGCCGACCAGGAACATGGCGATGGTGCCGGCTACCGACAGGAACTTCATCAGCCACGGCGCCGACGCCACCAAGCCGCGACCGAAGGCGGCAATGGCACCGCCCTTGCGCGACAGATACAGGCCAACGTCATCGAGCTTGACGATGCCTGCCACCAGTCCGTAGACGAACACGGTCATGGCCAGCGCAACCACGCTCAGGGTGAGGATCTGGTTGGTGAACGGCGCGGCGGCGACTACGCCCAGGGTCAGCACGATGATCTCGGCCGAAAGGATGAAGTCGGTGCGGATCGCACCCTTCACCTTGTCCTTCTCCCACGCAACCATGTCCACCTGCGCATCGGCCAGCGCCTTGCGGCGTTCGGTCTGGCGCTCGGCATCGTCGTCGGAGGAGTGCAGGAAGCGGTGCGCCAGCTTCTCCACGCCTTCAAAGCACAGGAAGGCACCACCGATCATCATCAGCGGCACGATCAGCGGCACGTTCCAGCCGCGGCTGTGCAACCACGCCTCCAGCGCACTGATCGCCAGGGCCGCCGGCACCAGGATGACCTTGTTGACCAGCGAGCCCTTGGCCACCGCCCACACCACCGGCAGCTCGCGGTTGGCGTTGACCCCGGTGACCTGCTGCGCATTCAGCGCCAGGTCGTCGCCCAGCACGCCCGCGGTCTTCTTCGCCGCGACTTTGGTCAGCACCGAGACATCGTCGAGCAGGGAGGCGATATCGTCGAGCAGGGCGAACAGGCTGGCACCGGCCATGGGGCGTCCAAGAAAGGGAATGCGCCGATTCTGACCGATCCGCCGGTCCCTGCGATAGCCGCGGGGTTCACTGTGTGCCTACCGTGCCCCGGCGACACTGCGAAATCCGGACATTGCCGGCCAGCGCCCGGCACGACCGCCTTTGCCGCATGGGAGTCCCGCTTGAGCAATCCGCCCACCGCCAATGGCAATCCCCCGCTGGTCAAAGGCATGAACCGGCGCAGCCAGATCCTGCGCCTGTTGATGCGCTACCGCCATTCGGGCGTGTTCTCGGGCATGAACCTGGACGCCGCCAGCAACCAGGCCGACGTGCCGGCCGACGGCAACCCGGAACAGTTCGTCAGCGACCTGGAAGCGCTGGGGCCGACCTTCGTCAAGCTGGGCCAGATGCTGTCCACCCGCCCGGACATGGTGCCGGTGGAATTCGCCACGGCGCTGGAGCGCATGCAGGAAAAGGTGGCCGAGATCCCCGTCGAGCGCATCCATGCCATCGTCGAGCAGGAACTGGGCGCACCGGTGAACAAGCTGTTCGCCGCGTTCGATCCCGAGCCACTGGGCTGTGCGTCGATCGCGCAGGTGCATCGGGCAGTGCTGCACGATGGCCGCCAGGTGGCGGTGAAGGTGCAGAAGCCCGAGGTCGCCGCGCAACTGCGTTCGGACCTGGAGGCGCTGCGCAGCTTCGCGCTGGCCGCCGACCACCTGACCCAGGTGGGCCGTCGCGTGCGCCTGCGCGACTGGCTCAACGAGTTCGCCAAGACCCTGATGCAGGAGCTGGACTACCACGCCGAGGCCGAGAACCTGGCCCGGTTCGGCCGACACCTGAAGCCGTTCCGCCGCCTGTGGATTCCGCAGCCGCTGTGGGATTACAGCAGCCAACGCGTGCTGACCATGGAACTGGCCACTGGCGTGCGCGTGGATGCGATTCCCGATGTGCGCCGCACCGAGCAATCGATGGATCCTCTGGCGGCGGCACTGATCCGCGGCTACCTGGACCAGATCTTCGTGCACGGCGAGATCCATGCGGACCCGCACCCCGGAAACCTGCGGGTGATGCCCGATGGCCGGCTGGCGATCTTCGACCTGGGCATGGTCGCGCACATGCCGCCGCGCCTGCGCGAGCGGCTGCTGAAGATCCTGTTCGCCGCTGTTGATGGTCGTGGCGAAGAAGTGGCCGACGACCTGATCAGCATCAGCACGCGGCTGGAGGCCTTCGACGAGGAGCGCTACCTGCGCGAGACCGGCCAGCTGATCGCGCGCTACGCCGCCAGTGGCAGCTTCTCGGAAGGCCGCGTGGTGCTGGACATGGTGCGCATCGCCACTGCCTGCGGCCTGCGCACACCGCCGGAACTGAGTCTGCTCGGCAAGGCCCTGCTCAACCTGGAAACCGTGTGCCGGCTGCTCGCACCGGAGCTGGACACGCGCCGCATCGTCGAGCGCCAACTGCAGCACGTGATGCGCGCGCGCCTGAAGAAATCACTGTCGGCGGCCAACATCGCCAGCGAAGCGATGGAGCTGCAGCAGCTGCTGCGCGATGGGCCACGCAAGCTGTCGGACATCATGGCGCTGCTGGCCGAGAACCGCCTGCAGATGAAGGTGACCGGCCTGGAAGAATCGCGGTTGATGGAGAACCTGCAGAAGATCGCCAACCGCGTGGCGGCCGGCATCATCAGCGCGGCATTGATCATGGCCGCCGCGATGATGATGAAGATCGACACCGGCTGGCACCTGTTCGGCTATCCCCTCATCGCGCTGGTACTGCTGTTGATCGGCGTGGTGCTGGGGTTGGGCATCGTCATCAGTGCATTGCTGTTCGACCGCCGCGCACGGGCACGCGAGGAACGCGGGCACCGTTAGTACATCGACAAAAAGCCGCGTATTCATGCGGTTTTTAATGCAACCCAACGAATCATTTCACGCTCGTTTTACCTTCTGAGCGCGATTGCGCGCGCGTCATTTCAACAAACATTTCAGTCAGGTTCGTGCATGCACTATCGGGTCATCGGCCTGTCATGTGAGTGTGCTTGCGGCAGCGTCGGTCGGATGGACACGCGTCGGTACGACGTCCATCACCACCACCCCGTCACTGCCGAAGCTGCCTATGCTCTGGATACTGCTGCTGTCGTTGTTGCTGCTGTGCTGGTTGTTCCTCGCGTCCGACAAGTGGGTGTGGTGGAAGGCCGGTGCGTTCTCGGTGCTGCTGCTGACGCTCAGCGCGTGGTGGCTGATCGACAAGTTGTCCGGTGATGGGCTCAATGCCGCCACCCTGTACCACCTCGGCGCCGACATGGAAGGCGCCGGTGTCTCCGATTTCAAGGGATATATCGCCGGCTTCATCGTGCTCGCGCTGGTCTCGCTGCTGCCGCTGTTCGCCACACGGGTGAAGCGCTGGCGCCGGCCCGGCCACGGTGGCGCGTTGTTCGCCGGTTTCGCGGCCGTGTGGGTGGCCACGATCATGATCAGCCCGCTTGCCCGCGACGGCCAACGCCTGTACCAGCAGCTGCGCCCGGTCGACTTCGCCCGCATCGCCCCCGAGTACCAGGTGCCGACGCAGCCGCTACAGCGCCCGCGCAACATCGTCTGGATCTACGGCGAAAGCCTGGAACGCACCTATCTGGACGAGGCCGTGTTTCCCGGCCTGATGCCCAACCTCAACCGCCTGGCGTCCAAGTCGCTGGACGTACGTGCCCTGGCTTCGGCCGAGGGCAGCGGCTGGACCATCGCCGGGCTGGTCTCGTCGATGTGCGGCGTGCCGCTGACCACCTCGCAGGGCGATGAGAACAGCATGGACCGCATGGGCAGCTTCCTGCCCAAGGCGGTCTGCCTGGGCGACTACCTCAAGCAGCAGGGCTACACCAACCACTATCTGGGTGGTGCCAACGGCCAGTTCGCCGGCAAGGGCCAGTTCCTGGCCAGCCATGGTTTCGATGAAGTGCATGACCTGGCGTGGTTCAAGCAGCAGAAGAAGATCGGCCGCATCCACTACTCGGCCTGGGGCGTGCACGACGATGTGCTGCTGGATACCGCCTACCAGCGCTTCGAGCAGCTCTCGCGCGCCGGATCGCCGTTCATGCTGACCACGCTGACCATGGACACGCACCACCCGGCGGGCCACCTGCCGGTGTCGTGCAAGGGCGAGCGCTACCAGAGCCAGTACGGCAACATCAACATGCTCAACGCGCTCAAGTGCAGCGACCGGCTGATCTCGCAGCTGGTGCAGCGCATCCAGGCTAGCCCGTACGGCAAGGACACGCTGATCGTGATCGCCTCCGACCACCTGGCGATGCCCAACGATCTGACCCACATCCTGACCCGGCAGAAGCGCGAGAACCTGCTGCTGTTCCTCGGCGATGGCATTGCCCCGCAGCAGCTCAGCGCCGACGCCGGCACCACCCTGGATTCGGGTGCGACCCTGCTCAGCCTGCTGGACCCGAACCTGAAGACGATGGGCTTCGGCCGTTCGCTGATCGACAGCCAGCGCGCGCCCAGCGCCAGCGTGGCAACCCAGCGCGATGGTGGCCGTGACTATCCGCAGTACCTGGCCTTCGCGCGTTCACTGTGGCTGGGCGAACCGACCCGCGAGCTGAAGATCGATGGTGATGACCAGGTGGTGGTCGGCCTGCAGCACGTGCAGCCACCGGTACTGCTGGAGTACGACAAGGACTGGGGGTTGAAGTCGGTGTACCTGGAGAACACCTCGCGCCAGTTCGATGATGCCAATCCGGACAACACCCTGGCCTACGTCGACCGCTGCACCGCATTCGAGGATGGCTCGGCCGACGGCGACTGGTGCGCCCTCCTCGTCAACCGCGACAACGGCATCAAGCTGTACCGCGACAACGACCTGCGCGGCGGAATCGCGGTGGATGCACCGCTGGATGCGCTGCAGGGCCCGCGCCCGAGCGTGCGCCAGGCGCACATGATCACCCAGAAGGGACGCCGCACCCGTGCCGGCCAGTACATGCTGCAGCTGGTGGCGAGCACGCGCCCGGATCGCGGTTTCTGGATCGAAGCGGTTTCCTCGCAGCGCAAGGTGGTGCTGGCCCAGCAATGGGTGCAGCCCGATGCCAACGGCAAGATCAACGTGTCGTTCGGGCTGGACCACGAAGTGGATGATCTGGAGATCCGCGCGTGGTTGAACCACGCCGAGAAGCTGGCGGTGGATACGTTCGCACTGGTGCCCTCGCGCAGCCGACCACGAGGATAGGGGTTTCTTTGCAGGGCTGCGCCCTGCACCCGTGGTAGTGCCGGCCGCTGGCCGGCAACCTCAGAGGCAACAGCAACAGCAACAGCGGGCATTCCGTGGGATGGCGGGGCGGTGTCGCAGTGCGGGGACGCCGTGAACCCATCCCTGGGGGCTTGGCAGCCGCATCCATGCGGCTGACACCCCGCACTCCGACACCGCCCCACCTCTGACAGATTTCTGCGGCCGCCGGTAGGTGTCGACCTTGGTCGACACATCTGTCAGATATCGAATGAATTTCCGGGGTCAGATCCGTTTTCCTCCGGAAAACGGATCTGACCCCAAGAGCATGTCCAGCAGATCACGGAAATCTGTCAAAGGCGGGGTGGGTCCGGTTGCGGGAGTGTCCGCGGCATGGATGCCGCGGCCAAGCCCCAGGGATGGGTTTACGACGTCTCCCGCAACCGGACCCACCCCGCCATCCCACAGGAAACCAGCTTTTGCCGTTGCGGTTGCTGTTGCCGTTGCTCCGGCTTGTAGCAGGTGCAGGGCGCAGCCCTGCAAAGAAACCCCTACTCCTGCGGATCGCGGGTGATGTGGATATCGGTCGGGGTCGACAGCGGAATATTCCGCTCGGCCAGGATCTGCAGCAGGCTGAAGTACAGATCGCTGCGGGTGGCATAGACCTGCCGCGGGCTGGCCACGTACGCGAAACTGTTGATGGTGATCTGGCCACCGGCAATGCTGTCGATGTAGACCGTCGGCGCCGGCTGCTTCAGCACGTTGGTGTGCGCGGTGTACGCATCCAGCAGCGCCTGCCGCAGGTTGCCGACATCCGTGCTGGGCGGCACCGCGAACTGGATCTGGATGCGACCCTGGTTGTTGCCCATCGTCATGTTGCGCACGGTCTTGGTGACCAGCTCGGAGTTGGGCACGATCAGCGTCGACTTGTCGCCCACCTGGATCTCGGTCGAACGCAGGCTGATGCGGCGGATGTCGCCCTCCTGGTCGCCCAGCTTCACCCAGTCGCCGATCTTCACCGGGCGCTCGGCCAGCAGGATCAGGCCGGAGACGAAGTTCTGGGTGATCACCTGCAGGCCGAAACCAATACCCACCGACAGCGCGCTGACCAGCAATGCCAGCTTGCTCAGCTGCAGGCCCATCGCGCTCAGCGCCCAGATCACCGCGATGATGATGCCCACGTAACGGGCAACGGTACTCACCGAATTGCGTGCACCCAGGTCCAGCTCGGTCTTGGGCAGGTAGGTGTCGGTCAGCCAACGCTGTACCAGCTGGGTAACGGCCAGGCCAGCCAACAGCACCAGCACCGCCAGCACGATGCGCACCGGCTCCAGCTTGGTTCCGCCAATATCGAATCCAGAGGTGAACAGCGAAGAAAAGCGCTCCACCACCGCGCCGATGTTGCCGAACGGCGCCACCAACGCCAGCAGCGCAAGCAGCACGACAATCGTGCGCAACGCCGCCGACAGCAGCACGCCCGCCTGTTCCAGCCGCGACACGCTCAGGCCGGTGCTGAGCAGGATGGTCTGGCCGACCTTGCTGTCGGCGTTGAGCATCCAGGTGCTCAGGTCGTCGACGAACTTGAACAGCAACGTCGCGGCCAGCACTACGATGCTGCCGCCGATCAGCTGCTGGTTCACGAACTTGGCGAAATTCAGGTAGCCCAGCAACGTGGCAATGATGGCGGCCACCACGGCGATATTGCCCGCTACCCGGGCCAGTACCAGCCAGCTGCTGCGGCGCACCGGCGTACTCACGCCAAGGCCATCGGCCTGTGCTTCCAGCTTGGCCTCGGCCTCGGCGGTCTGCCGCCGATGCAGGCGCGCCAGGGTCACCAACATGGCCATGATCAGGCCGAGGTAGGTCAGCGCAATCAAGCCGTCCAACGCCACCGTGGTGACATCGCTGGTGCGCGTGGCCTGGTCCAGGGCCACCAGCACCGTGCTCAGCCAGGCCAGCGCCGCCGCACCCCAGGCGTACTTGCGCAGCTTCAGCGCGGCGGTATCGTCCAGGTTCAACAGCCGCCATGACGGGCGCTTGGGCACCAGCAGGCAGGCGCTGAGCGCTGCAATGAAGGCCGCACGGAAGGTGGCGGTCTCCAGCCCGTCGGCCACCACCTGCAAGCGCGGCGCGATCGCGTCGATGGCATCCAGCGCCGCCATCAGCACCACCACCGCATAACCCGGCAGCAGCGTGCCCACCAGCAGCAGCCACATGGCCAGGCCGGACCGGCGCAGGCGACCGTCAGGCGCGCGCTCGGACGCGGCGAACCTGCGTCCCAGCGCGCGCAGCCACAGCCGCAGCGGGAACATCATCACCAGCGCGGCCAGCAGGCCCAGCAACGGCGTGCCCCAGCCATGGGTGCGGATGCCGGCGACCAGCGCGTCGCGCCCCTGCTCGGCCAACGGCGCAACGCGCGCGATATCGATCGGCAGGCGCTCGGCCACCTTGCTCCACAGCGCAGGCGACAGCGGCGAGGCGACCTTCTGGCCCAGTTCTTCCGTGCGTTGTGCGGTGCGCTGCTGCTCGATGTCCGCCGCCAGCTGCTGCGCACGCACGGCACTGGCCTTGGCCTGCACCACCGAAGCGGCCAGGCCGTCGCGCTGTTTGGTGAGGGTGCGCCGCTGGGTTGCCAGTTCCGGCGGTTCGGTCGTGCCTTCTGCCGGCGTTCCCAGCTGCGCCAGCTGTTCGTTGAGTCGATCCAACTGTGGCTGCAGCGCCTTTTCCAGCGCCTCGGCGTCACGCCGTGCCTGCGAGGCATTCTCGGACAGCATCGCCAGCGTCTCGGTGGCTTCTGCATCGCCACGCTTGCGCTCCACATCCTTCAGGCTGGAATCGATATCCGCCAGCTGCTGCTTCGGCGTGGGGTCCTCATCCTGCGCCAGCACCGGCGCAGACAGCAGGAAGGCAGTGCACAGCAGCAGGACCCACCAGGGCCCCCGTGCACGGATCGATCGCAGGAAAGAAGACACGCAGCCACACCGGTTCGCGCGGACCACCGCGCCTGCGCGCGACTATACGGCAGAGGCGGTAAAGGGCGGATGCGCGGTTCCAGCAGCGTCGAGCAGGCTCGACACTGCCCGTCCGCGGTACTCAGTACTTCAGGCGCAGCTCTTCCACGGTCGGCTGCTGCAGCGCGTACCAGTCCTGGAACTCTTCCTCGGTGATCTCATCGGGCGCGTACACCGCCACCGGGTGCCAGTCGTGGTCGGTCGGCAGCGGTTGGCGCGGGCCGGCACGCAGGCTGTAGGCCACGCCCTCGTAGTCGACCAGGTCGTCGACCTGCGGCCACTGTTCGCGCGCGAACGCGGATTCACTCTTCAACAGGATCACCTGGTACATCGGCACCTCCACCTCGGTTGGATCAGGAAAACACGGCGCTGGCGGCAGGATACCGCCACGCCGGTGACAACGCGCGCTCCGCCGGGGCGACGGACCGTTCTGGACACGGCCATCGCCCCGGCTTCACCCGCCCATGGCAAGGCCATCGGCATCGTGGAGGCCCACCCCTGTCACGATGACCGATGACCGAGCACCCGCCGCTGAAGACCGTCGCCGACCTCAAGCTGCCCCGCTACCTGGGCACCTGGTACGAGATCGCGCGCCTGCCGATGCGCCACGAGCCGGAGGGCTGCACCGACGTGTCGGCGCACTACACCCTGCTCGACAACGGCAACGTCGGCGTCACCAACCGCTGCCGCATGGACGGCGAGATCGAGGAAGCCACTGGCGAGGCCTGCGCCGTCGACAACGACAGCGCGCGCCTGGAAGTGAGTTTCCTGCCCAAGGGCCTGCGCTGGTTGCCGTTCGCCAAGGGCGACTACTGGGTGATCCAGGTTGCCCCGGACTACAGCGTCTCGCTGGTCGGCAGCCCGGATCGCAAGTACCTGTGGCTGCTGGCGCGCGAGCCACGCCTGGACGCGACCGTGCAGGATCATTATCTGGCGGCCGCCCGCCTGCAGGGCTTCGATCTGTCCGAACTGATCCAGACCCCACATACCGGCCAGCCCACGGCCTGAGCCACGCGCAGCCATGGACCTGAAGAGCGGTTACCCCTGGTGGGCGGTACGCAACGGCCTGATCCATGCCTTCCCGCCGCTGCAGCAGGACCTGCGCTGCGACGTGCTGGTGGTCGGCGGCGGCATCACCGGTGCGCTGATCGCAGACGAGCTGTCCCATAACGGCCACGACATTGCGGTGATCGAACAGCGCGACATCGGCTGGGGCAGCACCGCCGCCAGCACCGCGCTGCTGCAGTACGAGATCGATACCCATCTGCTGGAACTGACCGAGCGCTACGGTCAGGACGCCGCTGCACGGGCGTACCGGGCCTGTGCGGAGGCAATCCCGGCCCTGGCCGAGGTGGCGCGCGGGGTGAAGGACGTGGATTTCCAGCGCATGGACAGCCTGTACCTGGCCAGCCGCCATCGCGACGTGCCGCGCCTGATGGCCGAAGGCGAGGCGCGGCGCAGCATCGGCCTGGATGCCCGTTGGCTGGGCCCGGAGGCACTGCAGGAACGCTTCGACGTGAACGCTGGTGGTGCCCTGCTGACCCGGCAGGCCGCGCGGGTCGATCCCTACCGCCTGACCTATGGGTTGCTGCAACGCGTGCGCCGGCGCGGTGGCAATGTGCATGACCGCACGGTGCTGCACACGCTGACACCCACCGCGCGCGGCGTGAGCGCGGTCACCGAGGGCGGCGCTACCATCCATGCCCGCCACGTGGTGCTGGCAATGGGCTATGCCAACCAGGCGTGGCTGCAGCAGCGCGTCGCACGCAACCGCAGCAGTTATGCCTTCATCACCGATCCCATCGATGCGGACGTGCTCGGCCGGCTGCGCAACACGATGGTGTGGGAGAGCGCACGCCCGTACCTGTACCTGCGCGCCACCGGCGACCGTCGCCTGCTGGTGGGTGGGTTGGACGATGCCATTGATATCCCGGCCCGGCGCGACCGGCGCGTACAGCGCAAGGCCGACACGCTGATGAAACAGCTGCTGCATTGGTTCCCGCGGTTGGACCCGGTGCCGGCCTTCTCCTGGGCCGGGACCTTCGCCGAAACCGCCGACGGCCTGCCGTTCTTCGGCCCCCACGCGCAGTGGGGCCCGCGGGTGCATTTCGCCATGGCCTACGGCGGCAACGGCATCACCTATTCGATGATCGGCGCCCAGCTGCTGCGGGCCCGGATCGAGCGGCGCAGGCATGCGCTGGAAGGGCTGTTCGGGTTCGGCCGGTTGTGACCTGCAGCCAGGCATGGCCTGGCTCTACCCCAATCCGGCGCCGACAGGCATCATTCAAGCAACCCCTGCTAGCGTCGGCCTGTACCGCCGCGTGTTGCGCGGCCACCTGTCCGCTGGAGCGCCGTCATGATCCGCCCCCTGACCCTGCTGCTGTGCCTGGCCCTGCCGGGAACCGTGCTGGCCCAGTCCGCCGCTGGCGCCACCGCGCCGCAGGCTGCCGGCCTGGACCTGACGCTGCCGCAGGCGCCGATGCGCTACCTCAACGACCCGGCCCTGCAGCAGGACCCGCCCGGCACCTATTACGGTGACAAGAGCGGCCCGCGCGTGCATGACGACGCCAAGATCGCCGACGTGACCGACGACAAGGTAAAGGTGTCCGGCAGCTTCACCACCGGCATCGGCTATTCGAAGAACGGCGGCAACAGCCACTACAACGCCGCCACGCTGAACCTCAGCAAGAACTACACCACCGATGAAGGCAAGACCCACGGGGTCAACCTCAACATCCACGTGAGTGAAGGCAAGGGTCCGGGCTTCTTCGGCCCGTATGGCGGCTACTACGGCCGCGGCCCGGGCTGGGATTACCCGCCGCCGTACGGCTGGTAAGCCCCGCGCCGGGCCTGGGCCGGCCAAGGTCGGCCGCTACCGCAGTGTACGCTTGGTAGGTGTCGACCTCGCATGTGCGGGTGGGTGTCGACCTTGGTCGACACGCTCTGCGCTCTGTGCCGGCCAGCGGCCGGCACCTACCGGTACGCGAATCAATCCAGCCAACCGTCACGCTCGCTGTGCAGGATACGGCCGTCATAGCCACTCAGGCGCACTTCCACCTTCTGGTTGCGGGCATTGCGCGCTTCCAGCGACCAGGTCGCACCATCGCGTTCCAGCGAATGGATTTCGCGCAGGCCATGCGCCTGTGCACGAGCCAGTACCTGCTCGGTGGTCAGCAGCGTGCGGCCGCTGCGCTCATCGAAGATCTCGCCGGTCTTCGGGTCCACGTAGACCTCGCTGAAGCGGCCATCAGCGCGGCTCACGTCGGCTTCCCACAGGCCGTCATCGCGTTCGATCTCGTGGATCTGGGTGTAGCCGGCCTTGCGCAGGGTCTGTTCGACCTGGGCCATGCCCAGCGGTGCGGCCTGTACGGCCGGTGCGATGGCCAGCGCAGCAAGGGTGGCGAGGGTGAGGGACTTCAACATGGGGGTTCTCCTGTTCGTGTTCGTGGCCGGACCATCCCGGCAACGCCACGATGCATGCCCCGGTTAACAGCGCCTTAGCCGTGGCTGTTAGCCCGCTGTTAGTCATCCCGGCCACACTCGCGCCTGTACCCCTCTTTCTTTCCGTACCCGCATGCTCGCCACCCTGCCCCTGCTGCTGGCCCTGGCCAACGCCCCGATCGCCGCCGCGCCCGTACAGGACCCGGCGCAACAGGTCGCGCGCCGTGCCGTGCAACAGGGCCGCTACGTACCGCTGGAAAGCGTGGTCCGCGACGCACTCAAGCGCTACCCGGGCCAGTTGCTGGAAGTGGAGCTGGACGACGGCGTCTACGAAGTGGAGATCCTGCGCGGCGACGGCGTGGTGGTGGAGCTGGACTATGATGCGCGCAGCGGAAAGCTGCTGAAGACGGAGCTAGACGATTGATGCGCATCCTGTTGGCCGAAGACGATGCCGCACTGGCACAACGCCTGGTGCCCCTGCTGGAACAGGCCGGCTACGTGGTGCACGTGGTCGCCGATGGCCGCGAGGCCGAAGAGATCGGCCAGATCGAGGACCTGCAGGCCGCCATCGTCGACCTCGGCCTGCCCGGGCTGGATGGACTGAGCGTGATCGAGCGCTGGCGCGGCAACGGCCGCAGCTTCCCGGTGCTGGTACTGACCGCGCGCGGGCGCTGGCACGACAAGCTGGCCGGCTTCGACGCCGGCGCCGACGATTACCTCACCAAACCCTTCCAGGCCGACGAACTGGTGCTGCGCCTGCGCGCCCTGATCCGCCGCAGCCACGGCCACGCCAGCCCGCGCCTGCACTGCGGCCCGCTGCAGCTGGACGTCAACGCCGGCCGCTTCGAACTGGACGGGCAGACGCTGCCCCTCAGTCCGCAGGAGTTCCGCCTGCTCAGCTACTTCATCCACCACAGCGGGCAGGTGATCGGCCGCGACCGGCTGGGCGAGCAGGTGTTCGACGGCGGCCATGACCCGGACTCCAACGCACTGGACGTGCTGCTCGGACGCGTGCGCCGCAAGCTCGGCACCGACCTGATCCAGACCGTGCGCGGCCAGGGCTGGCGGCTGGCCGCGCCATGAAGCAACAGCCGTCGCTGCGGCGGCGCCTGCTGCTGGCCGGCGGTGTCGGCCTGCTGCTGGTCTCGCTGCTGGCCAGTGCACTGCTGGGCGAGCTGTTCAAGCGCAGCGCGCGTGACCGCTTCGACCACGAACTGCAGCAGGACATGCTGACCCTGCTGGCGCAGGCCGAAGTGGATGCAGACGGACAGCTGCGCCTGCGCCAGGAACCCAATGACGCACGCTTCCAGCGCGTGTTTTCCGGTGCCTATTGGCAGATTGCCGGTGCCGATGGCCGCGTGCTGCTGCAGTCGCGCTCGCTGTGGGATGAGACCCTGCCGGCGCCGGCTACCGGGCCGGCCACGCGCAATCTGCCCGGACCGATGCAGCAATCCCTGCGCGCACGCGTGCAGCAGGTTCGCCTGCCACGCGCCAGCGAACCGTTCGTGGCCGCGGTCGCCACCGATCGCAGCGCGCTGGATGCGGATGTCGCCGCGTTCCGCAAGCGCACCGCCATCGCCCTGGGCGTGCTGGTCGCGGCGTGGCTGGCGGTGCTGGTCAGCCAGGTGCACTTCGGCCTGCGCCCGCTGCATCGCCTCGGTGCGCAGCTGGAACGGGTACGGCGCGGCGATGCGCAGCGCATCGACACGCAGGAACTGGGCGCGGAGGTCGCACCACTGGGTGAAGAACTCAACGCGCTGCTGGACCACCAGCAACGCATGGTCGCGCGTGCGCGCACCAGTGCACAGGATCTGGCGCATGCGCTGAAGACCCCACTGAGCGTATTGGCCACCGAAGCTGACGGCGACGGCAGGCATTGGCGTGCCACCGTGCGCGAGCAGAGTGCGCGCATGCAGGCCAGTGTCGACCGTTACCTGGCTGCAGGACTGGCTGCCGACCATCGCCAGCGCACCGACGTGGCGGCCGTCGCACAGGCGATGTGCCGGCTGATGGCACGCGTGCATGGCGAACGTGGCATCACATTCACGGCGGAAGGCATCGATCCGGCGCTGCAGTTCGCCGGTGCCAGTGCAGATCTGGAAGAGATGCTGGGCAACCTGCTGGACAACGCCGGGCGCTGGGCGCAACAGCAGGTCACTGTCGAAGCGGAAACCAGCGAAGGGCAGTTGCGCATCGAAGTGCGCGACGATGGCCCCGGCCTGGCTGCGGATGCGCTGGAACGGGTCACCCATCGTGGCGTGCGGCTGGATGAGCGCGAGGGCAGCAGTGGATTGGGGTTGGCGATTGTCGGGGATATCGCTGCCAGTTATGGCGGACGCGTGGCGCTGGAAAATGCGCAGCCCGGCCTGCGTGCGACGTTGTGGTTGCCGGTGGCGTGAAGCGACCAACCTGACGGTGGATAGTGCCGGCCGCTGGCCGGCAACCACGCGGTCATCGGGAACACCCTGCGGAAGCCGGCCAGCGGCCGGCTCTACCAAGCGCCAATCCGACCGGTCGCCGTACACCCGGTAGGTGTCGACCTCGGCCAACATGCATCAAAAAGCGCCGACCAAGGTCGGCATCTACCAAAGCAGTCCGTCAGTTCCGCCGATGATCATGCACCCGGTAGGTATCGACCTCGGCCAACCTAACGGTGGGTAGTGCCGGCCGCTGGCCGGCAACCACCTGCCCACAGGGAACACCCTGCGGAAGCCGGCCAGCGGCCGGCTCTACCAAGCGCCAATCCGACCGGTCACCGTGCACCCGGTAGGTGTCGACCTCGGTCGACATGCATCAAAAAGCGCCGACCAAGGTCGGCATCTACCAAAGCAGTCCGTCAGTTCCGCCGATGATCATGCACCCGGTAGGTATCGACCTCGGCCAACCTGACGGTGGGTAGTGCCGGCCGCTGGCCGGCAACCACGTGGTCACCGGGAACACCCTGCGGAAGCCGGCCAGCGGCCGGCTCTACCAAGCGCCAATCCGACCGGTCGCCGTGCACCCGGTAGGTGTCGACCTCGGTCGACACGCACCCAGCATCAACGGTGATGCATCCACCAGCAATCAATCGCGTCCAGCACGATGTGGATCATCAAACCGATGCCGAACAACCGCGTTTTCTTCGGCACGCACAACCCGGCATAGACCGCGATGGCCGGTGCGGTGTGCAGCGGGTGGAACCCGATGCTGCAGCGATTCGGCGCATAGATCGGGTCGGCCAGCAGATGGTCCAGATCGATGATCCAGCCCAGCAGCATCAGCAGCCACGCCGAGGCGAAGCGCTTACGCCAGAACAGCCATGCCAGCAGCGCTGGCACGGCGGCATGCAGGAACAGGTGGAAGATCGCGCGCGCGCTCATCGGGGCCGGTAGCGCCGGGCCGATGCCCGGCGTTCCCGTTTACCTCAGACCAGCGGTTCGTCGGACAGGTAGGTGTAACCGGTCAGGCCGGCTTCCAGCGCCTCCGACAGCTCCTGCGCGCGTTCCGGCGACAGCTGCGCCTCGGCCACGCGCTGCGCATAGGTCGCACGCAGTTCGTCCAGGCGGTAACCCACGTAATCCAGCATCACATCGGTGGTGTCGCCACGGCGCTGCTGGGTAATGGCGTAGCCATCGGCATCGGCCAGCACTTCCACCGCGTCGGTATCGCCGAACAGGTTGTGGATGTCGCCCAGGATCTCCTGGTAGGCGCCGACCATGAAGAAACCGATGCGGTAGCTCTCGCCCGGCTTCATCTTGTGCAGCGGCAGCGAGCTGTCCAGGCTCTCGTTCTCGACATAGGTTTCCACCATGCCGTCCGAGTCGCAGGTCATGTCGGCGATGATGCCGCGACGGTCCGGGGTCTCGTCCAGGCGCTCGATCGGCACGATCGGGAACACCTGATCGATCGCCCACACGTCCGGGATCGATTCGAACACGCTGAAGTTGACGAAGTACTTGTCGACCAGGCGCTCGTTCAGTTCGTCCAGCACCGGGCGATGGCTCTTCTCGTCATAGCTCAGGCGCGCACGCACGCCGTGGGCGATGGCGTAGAACAGATCGTCGATGCGCGCACGCTGCGGCAGGTCGATCTGGCCCAGCGCGTAGCTGGCCAGGCCTTCGGCATGGAAATGCTGCGCTTCCTGGAACAGCTCCACCGCCGGGCGCACGTCCAGCTCGTCGTGGATCTCGCGCAGGTGGCGGATCGCCGCCGGCTCGTCGTCGTGCTGGTCCGGCACGCGGCCTTCCTGCGCCTCTTCCACCTCCGACACGTTGGCGATCAGCACCGCGTGGTGCGCGGTCATCGCGCGGCCGCACTCGGTGACGATGCGCGGCGGAGTCAGGCCGAACTCTTCGCAGGCATTGGCCAGCGGCTGCACGATGTTGCTGGCGTAGGAATGCAGGCCGTAGTTGATCGAGCAGAAGCTGCGCGAACGGGTGCCTTCATAGTCCACGCCCAGGCCACCGCCCACATCGACGTGGGTGATCTTCGCGCCCAGGCGCGACAGCTCCACGAAGTAGCGGGTGGCTTCGCGCATGCCGTTGGCGATGTCGCGCACGTTGGAGATCTGCGAACCCATGTGGAAGTGCAGCAGGTTCAGGCAGTCGGCGTACTCGGTGTCACGCAGCGACTTCCACAGGTCCAGCAGCTGGCGCGGCGACAGGCCGAACTTGGCCTTGTCGCCACCGCTGTTCTGCCACTTGCCGGCGCCCAGCGAGGCCAGGCGCATGCGCACGCCCAGGCCCGGCTTCACGTCCAGCGCCTTGGACTCTTCCAGCACCAGCTTCAGCTCGGACGGCTTCTCGATGACGATGAAGGTCTGCAGGCCCAGCTTGCGGCCGATCAGGGCCAGGCGGATGTACTCGCGGTCCTTGTAGCCGTTGCAGACGATCAGGCCACCCGGGCGCGACAGCGCCAGCACGGCCATCAGCTCGGGCTTGCTGCCCGCTTCCAGGCCGAAGCCTTCGCCGTGGTGGCTGGCCAGGGTGCCGGCCACGCCGCGGGTCTGGTTGACCTTGATCGGGTACACGGCGGTATAGCCGCCGCTGTATTCCCAGTCCTGCTGGGCCTGGCCGAAGGCCGCCTGCAGCTTGCCCAGGCGCTGGCCGAGGATGTCCGGGAAGCGCACCAGCAGCGGCAGCTTGGCGCCGGCCGCACGGGCCGCGTCCACCACCTTGGGCAGCGACACCACCGGGCCGTCCGCCCCGGTCGGTCTCACCACCATGTGCCCGGCCTGATCCACGTCGAAGTAACCGTCCGCCCAATGCGGGATCGAGTAGGTCTTGCGGGCTTGGTCGAGGGACCAATCGGTCATTTCAGTCGGCCTTGTTGGCAATAAAAGGGGGGGCATGATAACGCCTATATGCCCACAGGTTCGTTATCATGCGCGCCCGCGCCCGTGACAGGTTTCAACCTGAACGGGCCGATCCGTCCGGATGTGGCATCTGTGCCACGCGGCCCCGCCCGCCAGCCCGGCTCCACCCCTCCGAACAGGACTGTTTTCAATGACTGACAGCAACAACTGGTACATCGAACACTTCGAGCGCACCGGCTCGGCCATCGGCTACCGCATCACCGGCAAGCTGGACGAGGTGCAGTCGCCGTTCCAGAAGATCGAGATCTTCCAGACCACCGACTGGGGCAACCTGATGACCATCGACGGGGCCATCATGCTGACCAGCAAGGACAACTTCTTCTACCACGAGATGATCAGCCACCCGGTGCTGTTCACCCACGCCGCGCCCAAGCGCGTGGTGATCATCGGTGGCGGCGACTGCGGCACCCTGCGCGAAGTGCTCAAGCACACCGGCGTGGAGAGCGTGACCCAGTGCGATATCGACGAGCAGGTCACCGTGATGGCGCGCAAGCACTTCCCGGAACTGTGCGATTCCAACGATGACGCCCGCGCCGAGCTGCTGTTCGACGACGGCGTGGCCTACATGGCCAACTGCCCGGCGGGCAGCGTGGACGTGGTGATCGTCGACTCGACCGATCCGGTCGGCCCGGGTGAGGGCCTGTTCAACAAGGCCTTCTACGAGAGCTGCTTCAAGGCCCTGAAGGACGACGGCATCCTGGTGCAGCAGTCCGAGTCGCCGCTGATGCAGCTGGAGCTGATCAACGAAATGCGCACCGAGATGGGCAAGGCCGGCTTCGGTTCGTTCAAGACCCTGCCGTTCCCGCAGCCGTGCTACCCCACCGGCTGGTGGAGCGTGACCATGGCGCGCAAGGGCGACAGCAGCTTCGACTTCCGCCAGGCCGACTCGGCCGCCAAGACCTTCAGCACCCTGTACTACACCGCCGCGCTGCACACCGGCGTGCTGGTGACCCCGCCGTTCGTACAGGCGGCACTGAAGTAAGGCGTGCCGACCAACGTCGGCACCCATCAATGCAAAAGAAAAACCCGCGCTGGCGACAGCGCGGGTTTTTTCATGTTCCGGTAGTGCCGGCCGCTGGCCGGCAACCGCATGTAACGATCAAAGCGCCCAGATACCCGCGATCACCGCCACCACCAGGCCCCACTTGATCAACTGGTAGGCCACCACGCTGCGCTCGCGCAGTGCCTTGGCCTTCAGGCGCACCTTGTAGACACTGCCGAACGCCTTGTTGACGCCACCGGTCGGGTCACCCGGCAGGTTCGGCGAGGCACCACCGGCCAGCAGCGTGGCCGCCACCGCGCGGTTGAACAGCCCCGGCAGGCCGAAGCGCAGCGGGCGGGCGATGTCGCAGAACAGGATCACGCGGTCATCCGGCGTCTCGTTGTGCGCATGGTGGATGTACGTCTCGTCGAACATCATCCACTCGCCATCGCGCCAGCTCTTCTTGATGCCGTCCACTTCGATGTAGCAGCCGTCGTTGTTGGGCGTGGCCAGGCCCAGGTGGAGGCGCAGCGAGCCGGCGAACGGGTCGCGGTGCGGGCGCAACTCGCTGCCCGAAGGCAGCTGCGCGAACATCGCCGCGCGCACATCCGGCAGCGACTCCAGCAGCGCGGTGGTCTTGGGACACATCGCCTTCGCCGACGGGTGCGACGGGCCGTACCACTTCAGGTAGAAGCGCTTCCAGCCACGGCGGAAGAACGAATTGAAGCCGGCATCGTTGAACGTGCTGGACGCAGCGATCTTCTGTGCATCGCGCAGCGCCAGCGCCTCGTCGCGGATCATCTGCCAGTTCTGGCGCAGCGGCTCCAGCTGCGGGAACTCCTTGGCCGGGTCCAGGAACGGCGTGGTCGGCACCTTCGAGAACATGTACATGACCACGTTGATCGGGGCCATGAAACTGGAGTGGTCCAGCAGCTGGCGCGACCAGCGCGCGCGCACCTTGCCACGGAAGTGGATGTACAGCACGCAGGCCACGAACAGCGCTGCAATGACGATTTTGATGATCAAAGCACTTTCCTCCAGCCGCAGCCGGAACGGGAAACGGGGCGATGCACGGCCTGGCGGCCAGCACCGGTTGGGAACGCGGCAGGGGACGGGGACGTGCCGGAGGGGGGCGGCCGCCGATGTCGCGGGTTAACAGCTTATGGTCGGCAGGGCGTGCGCCGGGGTCAAGCCGGACGTGCGTGGCGTTCAGCGCGGCGCCGATGAATGGGCCGGAAGCGCGCCCAACTCCTTGATCCAGCAGGGCGAGCCTCATAAGTGAGACGGAATTGTCCGATTCTGCATGACGAACTGTTCCAGCCACGACCCCGACATTTCTCCGACAAATCGTGGAATAGCGAACTGGCGAGTACTAAAATTAACGAAAACTTAGTAACTCCCTGTAACACCGGTTCGCTTGACGCTTTGCGCCACCCACCGGGTCGTCCGAGACCCCGACATGTATCTTCCTGCTCTCCCCCCCTCCTCCTGCGGCAATGACGCCGCCTCCCCGCTGCTGCTCAAGCGCGGCGAGCGTTTCCTGGCCCCCGACGTCTACCGCACCTGCCTGGATGGGCGCGAGGCCGTCATCAAGGACTACTCCCGCTACCGCGGCACCCCCGTTTCACTGATCGCGCGGCTGATGGTGCGCCGTGAAGCCCGCATGCTGCAGCGCCTGGGCGGCTGGAAGCATGCCCCCGCACTGCTCGGCACCCTGGGCGGCCTGGCGCTGGGCATGGAGTTCATTCCCGGCCAGACCCTCAGCACCGCGCAGGCCGTCGGCAACGACGTCTTCGAGCAGCTGCAGCACGCGCTCAGCCGCCTGCATGCCGCCGGCATCACCCACAACGACCTGCATGGCACCAACGTGGTGGTCAGTGGCGGCGTGCCGGTGCTGCTGGATTTCACCTCCGCCTGGCGCGTACCCCGCTGGCTGCGCTGCGGCCCGCTGAGCCGGCAGATGCGCCGCAGCGACATGAAGAACCTGCTGAAGATCCGCCAGCGCGTGACCGGCCAGGCGCCGAGTGCCGCGCAGGCCGCGCTGGTGGCCGACCCTGGTTGGGTAGCGGCTGTGCGGCAGGGCTGGAAGCGGTTCTACAAGTGGGCGAAGCGCCGGTAAATGCTTTGCTTTGGTAGGGGTCGAGCTTGCTCGACCGCTCCTCTGTAGAGCCGGCATCGGCTCGGCTCTACAACATCCCGCCGAACGGGTTACAACGCGTCCGCGTCCAGCTCACCGGTACGAATACGCACCACGCTGCCCAGGTCGTACACGAACACCTTGCCGTCGCCAATCTTGCCAGTGCCGGCGGCCTTCACGATGGCCTCAACCACGGCCTCAACCTGGTCATCGGTCACCGCCACTTCCAGCTTCACCTTCGGCAGGAAATCGACCACATACTCCGCGCCGCGGTACAGCTCGGTATGGCCCTTCTGGCGACCAAAGCCCTTCACTTCCGTCACCGTGATCCCGGTGACCCCACGCTCGGCCAGCGCTTCGCGCACGTCGTCGAGCTTGAACGGCTTGATCACCGCCATGACCATCTTCATCGTCTATCTCCTGTCTTCCGGCGTGGAGGATAGCGCCTGAACGCGGCCCGTGCGAAGCCGCTGCCGCCTGTCCGGGCGATGGGTGCCAGCAGTATCCTTGTGCCCGAATGGCCTGCCCGCGCCGGATGCACGGGCCCACCCCCACGGAGCACCCCATGATCGACCTGAACCAAATCGATGACCTCGCCCGTCGCCTCAGCGACCTGGTGCCGCCGGGCCTGCGCGAATCGCGCGAGGAACTGCAGGCCACCTTCAAGAGCGCGCTGCAGGCCGGCCTGGCCAAGCTCGACCTGGTCACCCGCGAGGAGTTCGAAGTGCAGCGCGCCGTGTTGCTGAAGACCCGCCAGAAGCTGGACGCGCTGGAAACCGCCGTGCGCGAGCTGGAAGGACGCGGCGCCGCAGAATGAAAAAAGGAGGCGCACCGCGCCTCCCGTTTACAGAGTATTTCCCGGATGGGGCCTTGCAGCAAGGCCCACCGGGCGCCCTAGACTCGCCGGCCTGTCAATCCGGCAGGACACGCAGGGGCAGTGCCGATGGCGCAGGACACCGAATGGACACCCGTTTCGCATGACACCTGCGACCAGGTCGTCGGGCCGTTCTACCACGGCACCCGCGCTGATCTGGCGGTGGGCGAACTGCTGAGCGCGGGCTTCCGCTCCAACTATCGCGATAGTGTGGTGATGAACCACATCTACTTCACCACGATTGCCAAGGGCGCCGGGCTGGCTGCGGAGATGGCCAAGGGTGAAGGGCGGCCGCGTGTGTATGTGGTGGCGCCGACCGGGCCGTTTGAAGACGATCCGAACGTGACCAACAAGAAGTTTCCCGGGAATCCGACGCGGTCGTATCGCAGTGCGCAGCCGTTGCGGGTGGTGGGGGAGATTACGGAGTGGGAAGCCTACGACGCGGAGTTCGTTCGGCAGTTGAGGGCGTTTGTTGCTTCGGGGAGTGGGGAGATCATCAATTGATGACCTGTTGGCGTTGGGCGTTGCGCGCTTCTTCATCGGCTTCATAGATGTCCAGCCCTAGCTCAATGCCGCGCTGACCAAGGGCGAGCAGCGCGCGGGGCGAAAGCGAGACACCACCGTTGCTGCTGCCCATGAAAAGACCGCAGAACAGATCAGGCCGGAAGCGTGCCAGAGACTGCCATACGGCGAGATCGCCGGTGAGCTGATCGAGGATTTCGAAGATCTGAGCGTCCAGATCTCCAGGCTCACGACGCTCCGCATCAAGTTGCCAGCTGCCAGTCCTGGCGATACGCACGGTGCCTGATTGGTTGCCTCTGAGTTCCTGGCCTTTGTGATGCGAAGCGGTTGGAGTCGCCCCGAGCAAGGCACTGACTTCTTCGGGCAGGAGGTCGTCCCCGAAGAATCGGAGGGTTACCAGGGAATGATCGAATGCGGCCATGGGAATCCAGTTGTCCTTTGGGAATTCCTTTCTTTCTGCATGCCTCTTGGATGTCAGCTAACTGCCAGAAGCGGACGTGCCCAGACTGCTGGCAGCCTACAAAGATGGCTCCGATTCAAAGTGCCGTCGACACAGACGAATTGTTAGCCGGTACGCCGAGGTATCCAGAGTAGCGTGGCTCCTAGGTACCGGCTGACAAATGACCTAAGTAGAAGGTGAACGCGCCTAGCGAAGAACGCATCATTTCCATCTGCCGAGAAGTTACGAATTCGTGCGAGTTCATCGCGATATGGACCGCCGCCTTGCTCCGATCCTTCCTGCTCCAAAATTTCCGCCAAGTAAGCAATCAGCCTCTCATTTGCGCGTGGCAAGCTCTCGTTCAGGCGCTCCTCGGATAGGTGTATCAGCACCTCTACGATGGGCCGCCTGTTCACTTTTTCCAATTCACTGTGGAGATAAAAGAAATTCGATTCAGGCGTGAAAGTGACATGGCGATGCTTCTTATGCTTAACATCGTGCACGTCTAGCCAAGCAATTCGATCCAGTAACTCTCCTGCATTGTAATGAGCCTGCAGCTCCTTTTTGCAAAGTGTGCTATTTGTCGCATAGAAGGTTGCATAGCCAGCTTTCGCGAGCTTCGCAAGGCTTTCCCATTGATGAAAATCGTCAATGTATTTTTTACTCTTACCCAGCGTACTATGCGGAATCTTGAACCGGTAGTATGGCTCATTCCAATGAGCCCATTGCGCTGCGCCCTGGCTAACTAGTTGATCCGAAAGCTTGTACTGAATGAACAGGTTGCACCCATCCTGATCAGGATGCCCGCCTCCAAACCATGGCACCACAAATGCAGTATCCCAGCCAAGATCGAACTCATCCCAAAGTGAAACAACGTGTGGCAACAGCCAAGCCCCGTGGTATTCCCAAGCATGCCGGACCAAGGCGCCATTCACAGCAGATTGCAGTTGCGACTCTGAAAAATTTGGATCGACCATGATTTCCCCATTGCTGGAAAATTATCTAATAGACGGCCCTATGGGTACGGTTATACAGCCTACCCAAGGCTCATATGAAAACCATCCTGTGACCCGGTTTCTAGTGCCTGAGCCACCGACGCGCCACGCGAATAATGAAACCGTGCCTCGAACAGCGCCAGCTTGTTCGAATCGTTAGACATGCGCGGCGGGCTCTATTGCCATGATCGCTTTCACCATCGCTACAGTGCACCATGTTCACGAGCCCATTCAATGGGCGCCGACCTGACGGGGATTATCGAATGGAACCCATCATGTAGGTTATTTGCTACTCGGCTCAACAAATCCAAGAGCCGGTGGGCGCTGGCCGATGACTCCCGAATTACTTGCTTCAGTTTCACGGACGCATCACCGCTTTCCCGAAGGTAAACTTCATCAACCTCACCGCCGTTGTGCTCAAAAACGTGGCGCCTATGGAACTGTAGCGCGATGAACTTGAGATCCTCTGACCTCAAATCACGACCGATGTCGATATCAAAGAACGAATTGAACATCGAAGCCGTTTCGTCAAAGTTATGAAACCTTCTACGAAGTCTGTCGAGCCTTCTGTTTGTCATGGGGACAAGGATTGCCAGCTGCTTCGCGTACTGACCCGCGAACGAGTCGAATGCGGAAACTGCACTTCGCACCGCATCTTCGGCACGACTGTTGGAATTTAATATTTCGCGAATTGCGGATACGGACTCACCCTTGAAAACTGCAAGATCATTGCGCGTTCCACATGACGAGCAATACGCGTAACGTCCAAGTACGTCATTGAATGATCGGCATGCGGCGCAATAAAACTGGTGCTGTTGACTCTGTTCGGATACGTAGAATGCTGGCTTTGGAGTATCCGCACCTACCGCATCAGCCACTGCATCCATGTCTATCTCAATGACGCCATCTTCATCTGAATCGAAAGCTTCGCTCATGCGGGCGCAGTACTGCCTGATGAAAGCGTTCTGCGCATCCGACAGGAAACTAATTGGCGGAGCTTCAAAACGGCAGTAGGGGCAGATCGCTGGCCACGGTCCGCTGCGCCAATATCCCTCACAGCGCGGGCAACGATGTCCAAACTGACCCGTGCTATCTGAGCAAATCATGACCAGCCAAGCACCTGGCACCGATGGCGGCGTAGTCGCTTCTCCTATTCCTGCAGCGTCAACTGGTTCAAGGGCGATGCCCTGCGGCAGGACATACAGTTGAATCAATGTTGCGGGGACCGCACGGCGATGGACATATCGAAGTTGGTAGGCCCTCCTTCCGGAATCGTGGTGAGTCATTACCCGAACTTCGATTCTTCCTCCAGAGTGTCCGATCTCCTGAAATTCAGCAGTCACGCGCACCTCCATCTGACCAGAGCTTTCCGATTATCTCTAGTATCGCGTCGTCGTCCACTCGATGCCAACGACCAATGCTCTGGGCTTGCCCTCAATTGCCACGTTAACGACCTTTGTCCGCTATGATTTTCCTTCCGGCCGTCCAACAAACGACTACCGTCTACGGATGTCTCCACCCACCACGCGCGCAGTGAAGTGATCCTGGTGCACTTGAACGTAGACCAGCTGGCGGCGAAAAGTTCTCATCTTGCTCCCAACTCCGCACGCTCAATCGTCGGCCAAGTGCATGCATACCCTTCCATCAATGCGCAGGCTGCGCCTTCAGCGCGCTTGAACCCCTTCGCAGCAGGTACAACGCAACCAGGAACGGCCACAGCGAGTTGATCGACGAGAACAGGCGCTGTGTCAGCCCCCTGAAGCCCTCCGGATCCGCTCCCACCACGTTCAACCAGAGATAGACGATGCCCGCGATGCTCACCAATGCGGTCACGGCGTACGCCCTTCGGTTTGCAGACCACGTGCTCAATTCGATATGCGACATCGCGGGTGCAATGATGTTTGCGATACCGATGGTGTAGAAGCCGTGCATCGGATGGCCCATGGGCCAGAGCCCGTTGGTCAGCATGGAGATACCAAAGATCATCCAGCAGATCGCACCCACGGCAATCCGTCGCCCGGACTCCCGCCACACCCCGATGGAAAACGCCACGAAGCTCACGCCGGAGCCGATGGCGGCAATCCTGGCGCAGATGCTTGCGAGCGTTGGCGCCTGCAGCAGCTCGCTGGCGTGCTGTGCAAGCGGGTTGTAGCCCGGTGCAAACACGGCGGCAACGCTGGTCCAGAACAGGAACCACGGAAGCGGGACCAGACCCGCAGACAGAAGAAGTCGATTGCGGCGTAACACGTACAGTGATCCTTGTATTGGCCTGCGCCAGTGGGTGGAATCCGTTCAAACGCTACAAGACCGTCCTGCTGCGGGCAGGGCAGCCCCGCGTGACTACAGCAGTAGTCAGATTGCGCGCGGCATTCGGTAGGTTCAATAGGCAAGAAGTCATTTAAACCATCCAGCGGGTGTCGCAGCGGTTCGGTTACATGAGCGATCACACATTGCCGTCGGCCCGATGCTGTCGCATTTGCCGCTCCCTGCATCTCTGGCGGAAGGTTCTGACGACTCCGTTCCAGAAGTGCCGTCCCGCCTAGCACGCCAAGGCTCTCGCCGCTTCCGGTGCTATGCGACAATGCCAAAAGCGTCTCGGGATTTGGCGGCATTGACCCCTACCCGTTGGCATTCCGAACAACAGCAGGTAATCGTTACTCCGCCACCGTCCATCGGTGGTCGGGACTCGAAAGCCCGTTTTGTTGGGAAGTAGTTTGCGCTTGCCAGCCGGCACCACCGCGCGTGGTGCCGGCTGGCAATCCGTCTGCCGGCTATGGCGGGCGGGGCGTGGGGGTCTTGTACCCGCCGGTTCCCAACATCCGGTTTTCGAGCCACGCTCTGCCCGCCACCTTTATCGGTGGCGGCTTCTGCCTGCATGCACGGAGCCCGCCATGACCACACCGCACTCCCCGCCCCCTCGCCCGATCCAGGAAGCGCCCTCGGCCGCTCCGGCCCCGGACCCCAACAGCCTCATCGCCATCCTGCACGCCATCGGCGCGGGCGCTGCGGCCGACGGCCAGCCCTGGCCCGAGCGGCACCATCTACGCAGCCGGCAAATGGCGTTGTCCGACGCCGACTGCGCACTCACCGGCCAGCGCATCGTGCAGGAGATCCTGCTGGCGGCCGAGCGCACGCGCCAGAACGGCGAGCCGGAGCAGTACGTGGGCGACCGGGTGATGGAGGGGTTGGTGATGGCCGATCTGGCGCTGACCGCCTTCATCCACGAGCGGATGCGACCCAAGGACTGAGCGCGCTTATGGCGCGGACCTTTCTGCCTGTGTGCAGGGTGACGAATGAAGATGCACGGCTTTGCCGCTGCGGTGGGGTGCATCGCGGTGATCGGCGCGATGTGGGTGGAGTGGCCCGAGCCAGCGGGCGATCAGGTGTGGGCCTACCAGAAGCTACGACCGGCCGATTACCGCCAGCTGCGCAGTGATGCGCTCGGCTTCGTTACCGCGAAGGCATACGAGGGCTTTGAACTGCACGCGCGTCATGCCGGAGCGACGTCCTTCGAGATCCGGTGCAAGGGCGTGCTGGTGATGGACGTGGAGAACGCGCCCTCGCGCGTGCTGATCCGCATGCCTGCCGATGCGCGATGGCGGGCGCCGGATATCGAACGCCTGCGCAGCAGCTTCGAGCGCTGGCTGGATCTGCACCAGAGCCAGGGGCGGTTGCTTGTGGAAAGCGCGGGGCCTTCGTGGATTGAGGCGCGGTTTGGGCGCTTCACTGGGTTGGTGCCTGATGAGCAGCGGTGTCTGCTTGGGGGCCCAGGCCACCACCAGGTCAACCCCAGCAACTACTTCAGCGCTGGAGTGCCATCGTAGGCCGACGCTTGCAGTGGGGTTGCGCCTGCACCGCAAGGGGCAGAGCAACCGGTCAGGGGCCGAACCCGAGTGCCATTGCAACCACTTTTCCGTCCCGGACGTAGAAGCATATGTTCGATCCGCCTTCCGAGAACCCGCAGGTTCGCTCGACCTTGAAGCCGCCCAGCGTTGCCTGCTCTGTTTCCCCCTGGCCATACCTGCGTGCTGTGCCGATGGCCTTGGACGCCGGGTCATCCATGGCAACACCTTTCAGCTTTACACCCCGCAAGCTCTCGGTTCTGCCTGCGGCGGGTTGCCCCGCGCTGATCGATGAAACGCGGATTTCATCGATGGTTCGGAACTCCGGGGCGACGTCAGGGTTGGAGGTCATCAGCACCTCCAAGCGGGTAGTGGGATCCAGGTATCTACGCCGTATCAGCACTGTCGTGTCCACGACCAGCTCAACTTAATCCGGCTTTCGCTCTTCACTTGAGAAAACGCCATTGCCTCTCTCGAGAAAGAACACCGACTCCGGAATAGTGCTATTGCCGAAGTTCCTGACTCTAACGCCGATCACCCCCCTTTTTCTATCGAAGTAGAAGGAGTTGGCGTGGACGCCATCCCTTTCCACATCCACCTTTAGAACTTCGCGATCATCGGCCAGCATGGGAATGGAGAGGGCCTCTACCACGGCGAAGGTAAACGCGCCCTCTTTGTACCTGTCACCAACCTTCCCTCCTATGGGCACCTTGTAGAGCGCCATGAAGTCAATCTTGAGACAGTCCGACGAACCACCAGCCTGGCAGGGCTCGAGCTTGCCGAACTCGCTGCCATAACCAAAAAGGCCCTTCCCGGGAAGTATGGTCAATCTGGAATCCACGCCGTTTGTCGAGTACCGCATATCTGGCGCGTAGTTTATGTATAGGGCATCATCCGCCCTGGAATGGATACTCACCACCATACTGGCCAACGCAACTGCAGCAGCTAGTATTCTCAGCTTCATCATCGCCGCCCTCTCGGTCCTGTCCTTATACACCGCGGCGCGTACAGCACCTCCAAATCCATCCATTGCGCTTTGGGGGAGGAATGGCGCCATCCATGCGTCGGCCAGTAGGTTCCATGAGCTGCTGCGTGGGGAACACCTGCGTAGCCGGAGGCCGCCACGGAGATGACGCACGCAACTAAAGAGTCGTATCGAATATCGCACGGGATCTCCTGGGCACTGACGGCGGAGGACACTGCGTCGCGTTGTGGGTCTGCCTGGCGCCGTAGATGGGCACGGGGCCGGCCAGCGCCGATTCTGCCACGGTATTGGGGCGAGTCCATGGCGTTGACTGGGCGCCACACGCCCTGCCTGCGAGCCCATCCGTATTTCTGTCTGTTCGCCCGATGCTCGATCATCAAGGGCGGCGCCAAGGTCATGGGCGGTCTGTACTGACGGAAACCGAGCCGTCCTCCCGCAGGCGGACGTTTACATATGCGTCTGGCGGAGGTATCCGGTCGATCGACGCTCCTGCGGGGAGAATGTCCCAACTGGTGATCGGGCCGCAAACTGTCCTATGAACCAATCGGCGACCATCCAACCCTCGCTTGGCAAGCTCGGCCACAACTACTTCAGGAGGCTGGCGGTCGAAGCCCTTGTAGGCTGTGCACGTCTCTCCCGTCTGGCCAATGGGATACGTTGAACTCTCCACCTCATCCCGGCACCCCGGCAGGCCCATGACGAGCGAGAGGGCCATCAGTACTCGAATGCACTGCATTTCAGCTCGCTCCTTTTCTTTACTGCCCTGTTGTAAGCCTTGTCTGACGCAAGACCTTCGAAACCGCCATCACAGCGCCGCGCTGCACAGGTCAACTGCCCTTGATGCGAATGCTGCACCCTTTGCAGGCAGGGATATCCCGAGACGCATTGCCGGCAAATCCCGATAGTCCCACACAGATTACCTGTCGCACCATCAAGCGACTCTCTGCAGGAAACCACACATGAGCCTGGCGCTGGTCCACAGCCGTGCCCGCGCCGGGGTCGATGCCCCGTTGGTGCGGGTGGAGGTGCATCTCTCTGGCGGCCTGCCTGCCACCCAGATTGTCGGACTGGCCGAGACCAGCGTGCGCGAATCACGTGAGCGCGTGCGTGCCGCCCTGCTCTGCGCGCGCTTCGACTTCCCGCAGCGGCGCATCACGTTGAACCTCGCGCCCGCCGACCTGCCCAAGGAAGGTGGGCGCTACGACCTGGCGATTGCACTGGGCATTCTGGCGGCCAGCGGCCAGGTCGATCCGCAGTCGCTGCTGCAGTACGAATTCCTGGGCGAGTTGGGCCTGACCGGAGAACTGCGCCCGGTGGCTGGCGCGCTGCCGGCGGCGATTGCGGCGGCCGACGCCGGGCGCATCCTGGTGGTGCCGCCGGGCAATGCCGCCGAGGCTGCGTTGGCCGAGCATGCCGATGTGCGGGTAGCGCGTACGTTGCTGGAGTGCTGCGCCGGGTTGGGGAACCCACGCTTGCTGCCGCCAGTAGAGCGTGTGGACACGACGCCGTTGCCATTGCCGGATCTGGCCGACGTGCGCGGACAGGCGCATGCACGGCGCGCGTTGGAGGTCGCCGCTGCGGGTGGACACCACCTATTACTGATCGGTAGCCCTGGTTGCGGCAAGACGCTGTTGGCGTCACGCCTGCCCAGCCTGCTGCCGGACACCGAGGAAGCCGAGGCGTTACAGCTGGCCGCGATTGCCTCGGTGAGTGGTGAAGGGCTGGACCCACGGCGCTGGCGGCAACGGCCTTTCCGATCCCCACATCACAGTGCCAGTGCGGCGGCGCTGGTGGGTGGCGGCAATCCTCCCTGCCCCGGCGAAATCTCGCTGGCTCATCACGGTGTCCTTTTCCTCGATGAGCGCGGTGTTTAGCGCTGATAGCGGCGTTGTCACAGAATTAACTAACCCTTATGTATCAATAGGATAGGCGCGCATATTTAGGTCCCCGGGCCATGCCAAGTGTCAATGTGATCGAGTGCTTCTCGGGTTACAGCTTCCGAGCCATCTCCCCAAAGATGGAGAGCGCCCTACGGTCCGAGCAATCGACACTATCCGACGCGGATCTTAGAAAACTTGAGTGTTACCTCCAAATTACTCGGCGCCGCTTTCACGAGGGTGATTCTCGATCGCGTCAAGTCGCGGCGATTCGAGGATTCATCTATGCGCTTTTTCACGAAGAGTTTTTCCCAAACTCATCACCTTGGGCAATCGCTCGTCGCGCGGTTCAGACCTTCGGCGTTATTTATCCCGAGGAAGATTGGCCTAAATTCCCATGCACAGCTTTTAGGAATCGTTGGCCATCTTCGTTCGCAGATCAGGTGTCGGCATTTGGAGACACATCGTTCGACAAGGAACGACTGGACTTCTGGCGGGGTTGGTCATGCACGAATAAGCAAGGGCAGAAGGTGAATTTGCGCCTACACCAGTTCTCGGAGCACTTTGGCAACTCCCGGGCACTTGAGCTTCTAGGCGCCGCAGCAACTTGGCTACGCGGAAGGAGGGCTACAAGAGCACCACTCGTCCAAGAGTTTGCAGCTTACGCCGTCCGAACCTATCCAGAAACTGATTTCAGCCGTCCATTGGACGTCTCGCGCCTAATCAGTGGGTTCTTTGAAGACTTCTTGAGAGGCGCAGCGTCAAAGGCGTACGACTTAACAAGCGCTGTCAGTCGCTGGAATTCGTTCAGAAGCATTCTCGTCGATCATCTGCTCGGGCTAAGCTGGGCAGCGCCCTCCAAGGCCGTACCATACCCGAGCGCCCCCCGCCAAGCCCCCGAATATTCAAAGATAGTCACGCTCAAAGACGGCAGTGAAGTTAAGAATTCTCTTCTTACCCCCGTACCTCTTGACCTTTCGAGTAGCCAAGCAAGCGAGCTCATTTTCAAGTCAATCAAGAACGACGTGCGGTTAGTGGAGCAGTGGGCCACGGAAGAAACACGACAGTCTTGGGAACGTGCACGGCAACGAAAGATGCTTGCGAAGCAGGGAACTCCCCATAGCGCGGGCCAGCTTGGCGTGACAACTGGAATGAAAAAACGCCGTCAAAGGCCTCATCCAGAGTATCTCATGCACGCCGCTGCGACATTTGAAGACGAGGGCCTATCCGACCCTGCCCTGGCATACGTCAAATATCCTACACCGGGATGGCTTACGGCTTGGGAGCTCGGGATACCCAGTGACGTACTGCTCTTTGCCCACGCTTCGCTACTTATTATCGACCACCCTGAAATTACGTCGTCGCCCCTTTCCCAAATAGAGCTCTACAACAAGGACGGTCAAATGACGGGGCTCGTAGAAATCGACGGGCGACACTACTTGACCCTCTACAAGAACCGCAAAGGTCCGGATCAAGCGGAACAGCGAATCCTCCTCACCGCGCGGTGTGTTGAGGTGGTGCATCGCCTTATCGAATTGACTACTCCACTGAGAGATCATCTTAGAAGAACCGGCGACGTCAAGTGGAGGCTCCTGTTTCTCTACATCAAGTCGATGGGATCCCTGCCTCGGAGTTGGACTCCAGCTGGCTCAGCCAACTATCGCGCTCCGATCCTTGCCACGAGAATGCAGATAATCACGGGCATAGACGAGGAAAAATCCACCCAACTTGGATGGCGCTTCACCCTAACTCGTTTGCGCGCTTCAGTCGGAGTACTGGTACTGATTAATAGCCGGTCTACTGAGGAGATGGCAAAGGCGCTGGGGCATGCAGAGTACAGGCCAGAGCTGCTGTCACGCTACATTCCGCTGCCACTACAGCAATACCTTTCCGAAAGCCTGGTTCTCAGGTTTCAAACCAGTATGGTCTGTCGCGCCTTACAAGACTCGCCACATCTCCTTGAAGCATCCGGCTTTGCGTCGATGGATGAGCTCGATCAATTCCTTAGCGAATATGCCCTTCAGCAAGTTCCGGCACATCTGCTTCCCCTGGAGAGCAGGCATGACATCCAGACGCCAGACAAAGTCGTATTCGGCGTTAGTTTGGGCGTTCTTCAAGTGCTCTGGAGCCTGGTGATCGCTGTATCCACCGACGAAGAGAGCGCATGTGGACGTGCTATCCGGTGGGCCCACATCGGCCGCCAGCTATTCAACCATCTCGAGAGTCAGAAGGAACAGCCCGAGTACCGGAGAATTGCGGCCGAGGCGAAAGCACGTGCGAACCCTGGCTTAGTTCGGAGCATTCTCAATGGCTAGGTCGAAAGCACGTCTTGCAGAAGACGTAGAAGCCATCCTCGCACCGTTCACTTCAGATCTGAAGGGTAGATACAGGAAGGCATCATGGCTTACCTCGCAATTTGACGATGAAGTGTGGACCACTACTGTCTTGGGCGCAGTAGTTATCGACTGGCGGGTGCGCCTTAACGATGGAAGTCTCCTTACTTCGCCCAAGAATACCGAGCTTCTCGAGATATTCAAGTCGTTCGCCATACTTCAAACTCATCCGGATACGAACGGTGGGCGCCTCGTATCTTCCCGCACTCAAAGCAACCAGCTGGCCAGAGCCATCCATTGCATCGACTATTTCTTGGTGCGATCAGCAGAGTTCGACTTGGCTGCCCACGGCCTGCGGGGAGTTACGAGCGACATGCTGAAGGGCGTTCTGAAGGAAATTTGTAGCGACAGGAACGTCGCAATCGGAGTTTACAGATGGCCCCGTCGGCTATCGGAGCTTGTAAGGTCCAACATTTCCAACATCGACCCAACGCAGGCTCCCCCCCCAGATGGGAGCGATGCGATCGCCGACCATCGCTTGACCGACCTTTCCGACTCCGAGATTGCCCGCGCAAGGCAATGGCTACAACGTGCGTCGCTGTACACCTACAAGCCTGGAGTGTATCGACACACGGTCAATCGAAGGGCCATCGCGCTGCTGCTCTACGCGGATACACTGGCTGGGCAGCGAACCCATCTCCCGCTACCGCATGAGCTATGCATCGATGGCTCCCCGCTCGGTGACTGCGAACTCCCCAGGGCAAAGGTCGTCAGTGGTAGTAACGGCCGCATGAGAGCTCGCCTCGCCCGCCGGTATGCAAACACTCTTGGCGGCTTCGGCTTGCTAAGTGACGAGGGAATGGCATGCCCCCCTGTATTCGCTGACGAGATGATCTCCGCGATTGAAGAGTTCGCGCTGCAGTCAGACGGCCGATTCAAGACCCCGCCGTTCTCGGTCATGATGATAGCGCTGCGCGAAGCCGTCGAGTTCGTGGTCAAATTTGGCGACCCCATCGTAGACACCTTCCTCGAGGCGGCGCTGGAAGCTAAAGCCAAGGGTCAAACGATCGCCGCAGTTCTAGAAGAACCCGCCTGGTTCGATCGCACGATTGGAGCCGAAGATTCGATCTCCTTTAAAGGCTGGCGCATCCTCCACGGAAGATATGCAAATAGGCGGGATTACTATCGTGAACTCCGCTCGAGCCCCGGCCTTCTTGAATGTCTCACCCTATTGCAAGGCGCAACAGAAGTGGTTGTGGGCGCACTCAGTGCACGGCGAGAAGGTGAGATCCGGAGCGTAACCCACTGCGATCCACTCGACCAAACAGAAACCCGGCTAGTATTCAAGCAGGGCAAGACAGGCAGTGGAGACTACCGAACCACAGCCTCAAGGCCGCTTGCACCTATCGGGGTCAGGTGCATAAAGCTAATTAGACGCCTTCAGAGTGGCGTGTCCCAAATTTTCCCACAGGTAGAGTCATCAGGCCTCCCTCTCTTTGCCAGGCTAAGAGACCGAGAGCCAATTGGCTTCACCCGCCTAACATCGCCAAGCTATCGCAGAGCCATTGATCTGTTCTTCGATTGGATTCAAATCCCTTGCGATGAGACAGGTGCTCGATACTACATTCGTCAGCACCAGTTCCGCAGGTTCTTTGCGATGTTGTTTTTCTACGGCGACGGTTTCAGCAGCATTGACACGCTCAGATGGTACCTTGGCCATACGGACGCAAAGCATCTCTGGCACTACATCACTGAGTCAGTCCCGGGGTCCGTGCTGAGGTCCGTGGCTGCCGGATTCGCAACGTACCAGGTACGACATGGTACGACTGAGGCCGAAGGGCTGGCTGAAATCCTAAAGAAGGAACTTGGTGTTAGTGAGTTCTCGGTGATCGACGACGAGACTCTTTCCGCATACGTGAATCACCTCATCGAAGACGGGCTGGTCCAGGTAGAGCCACAGTTCTTGGACAATGGGAACAGATACAGGATCGCGATCATTGTTCGCGGCACGCCAGGGCTGAAATCGTAAAGAGGCAGGTATGAACAGACGATCTCTCCGCTCTCGCAACTCCATTCTGGCTTTGAGGAAAGTTCTTGACCGCGCGTTGATCGAGCCGGCAGAGCTTAGCCCGGAGTTGAGAAGAGCTTTGCAAACACAGTCACTTTTGGCTGCGTACCGTAGTGATGACGAGGGCATCGTGGCAATGTCATTGAACCATCAAAAGAAGATAGCCAACGATGCATTTGGCTCTTATGAGGTACTCGATTCCCTGCGGCGGCGCGTCCTGGAAAGGACCCAGCCAATGGACAAGAGTCAGCAACGACACTCGAGCGCCACTCGGGAGAGTCAGAGGGAACGGATCTTGGCGCTCGAGGCTATGGTGAAGGCACTCAGCCAAGACCTCTTCATTCTACAAAGGGCGTTTGATCTCCGCTGCCTTCAAGCCAGGGCCTATGCCACCAAGGCTGGCGACGCGGAGCTTCGACAGTGCGATACGCACCAGCGGGAGTTAGAGGCCAGTTTCCGCCTCAGAACCTTGAGCCTTCCTTCCGACAAGGTCGTTCCATTACGAGGGAGGCGCTGACAGTGCGCACGGTCATAGATGGTCAGCTACATTCTCTCACCGAGGAGAACTTTAGGGTTCCTCACTTCGTCGACCACTACGGAGTGCTTCATACCCGCAACGGGGGGAACATTCCGCTTCTATACTGGCCGGGCGGCCACTGGTGCCATTACGGGAACGCTTTCGTGCGCCACCTGATGGAGAAAGGCCAGTCAAGACGGAACAGAGGAGGGACACTTGCGGTCACGGCGTCCAACATCTCGCATCTAATCAGGTACTGCTGGAAGGAGCGGATTGACCTAATCGAGCTCGATGACAATCACTTCAGGGTGTTCATTGACGGCCTCTGTCGAGAACCGCACGCCTCCCGCAAAGGACAACTCGCCCGAAACTCCAGTACCGTGATCGCGATTGGTAGAAGCTGCCTGCAGTTTCTTTCCTACATTGCGGACGCTAGAGGAGATGTGGATTTCATCGGGCAGAACGGCAGAATTCGAGCCACATTGCCAAAAGCAGAGCACAAAAAGCGCAACAGCAGCTTGGAGCGACGGAGTAATCACGCGGCATCCGAGAGCTCTACATGGACCCATGCCTCACTTCCCCTTCCTACTGCCAAGCGCAGGCGCTTGCCCATCAGCAGCCGAAACATCGAGCTTCTCCGGGACGCTGCCTCTCGCATCAGCACCACGGCGCATCAACGCATGCGTCGGCAGGTGATGCTCACGCTACTGGAGACCACTCTGGGGAGGCGCAGTGAGATCAATGAGATAACGCCAAAGTCGATAATTGACGCCCTGCAGATGGATGTACCGATGATTGAACTTCCGACACTAAAGCGGCGCGGGCAATTTACTCGTCAAATTCCTATGCCCAGAAGCGATCTGGAATTCATCGCGCAGTACATCACGTTCTACCGCAGTAGCGTCACGCGACGACGTCCCAGCAATACTGGCAAGAACGGTGGCCTCCTGCTGAATGATCGTACAGGCGAGCCTATCAAGGCTGACACAATAACCGGCGAGATCCGTCTGCTGCGGGAGGCGGCGGGTATAAGTGAGCAGGCATGTGCCCATATGTTTAGGCATCGCGGGATCACCAAATTCCTCGTGGCGCTTATCGAGCAGTATGAGCCTAAGAGTGCAGATGACTTCAGGCGGCTGCTCGTTGACATAGAGGCGCTCAAGCTGAAGACGATAGAGTTCACCGGTCACGCCGACATCTCAAGCCTCGATCCATACATCAACTTGGCCTTTGATGAGGTCACCAACTTCAAAAAGAGCTATGACCTAGTGAAGGCAAGCTGTGCCATCGACTCGTTCAGGAACTCTATCAAGGTACAGCTTTTGGAGCTTGCGCATGGCGCTTCGGCTGAACGGACAGCCGAGGCCATGGAGTCATTGGCCAGTGCTTTACTCAGGGACCTTGGCCCAGCCCAGTCCGAATAGGTGGGCCTACCCCATGTCCGCAGACTACTCTCGCCTGTCGAGCGGAGGCACAGCGTCCGCTACTGAGGTCCTAGTGCGCTAAGAACTTGAGCGGCGTGATGACCGTTGTAAGACCAAAGCCCCCCTGATGGCGAGCCACCGATTTCCAATCTGGCGCCCATTGCCGTATCGGGCCATTATGCGCTCGTGATCGCCAGTTAAACGCTACGGGACGGAGAAGTCCGCTCACGGGATGGCTGCCCCTTCTTCCCTCCGCACTCGCACTTGGCCACCAAAGGATTGCCATGCCGATCGAACGCGTCGTCATCAACAATTTCAAGTCACTTCGCCACCTAGACTTGACCTTAAACGCACACATGAATTTGGTGGTGGGCGACAACGAGGTAGGCAAATCCACGCTACTGGAAGCTATCCACGCAGTGGTGACGGGACAGTTGCATGGCCGAAACCTGACCTATGAGCTCACGCCCTATCTGTTCCACCAACCCACGGTACGGGAATATTTCGCTGCAGTCGACGCTGGCACGCACGGGTCACCGCCGCGGATTTCCATCGAAGCTTATTTAGGGAACGATCCCAGGCTCGCCTCGCTGCGCGGCACCAACAATTCGTTGGGCCTAGACAGCGCGGGCATTCGGCTGCTGGTCGAGCTGAATGATGACTATCGTGATGAGTTCAATGCCTACCTAAGGCAGCACCAAGGAGTGGCGAGCCTGCCGGTCGAGTACTACACGGTACGTTGGTATTCCTTCGCCAACAATGGCGTCACCGCGCGTACCATCCCGTTTGATTCGACCATCATCGACACCCACGGCATCAGGACGCTGTCCGGAGCCGATCGCTACATCGCCGGCATCATCGAACAGGCGCTGACGCCAGCGCAGCGCGTCTCGCTGTCGCTGAGTTTCCGTCGCATGCGGCAGAGCTTCTCCGAGGAAGCCGATGTAGCCGCTGTCAATGCCTACCTCACCGAGCACACAGGGGACATCAGCCACCGGGCATTGACGGTGGGCGTGGACACATCGCCGCGCTCGACATGGGAAACCAGCCTGTCACCGTACCTGGATGAGCTTCCCTTCACCCAGGCGGGCAAGGGCGAACAAAGCGCGGTCAAGATGAAGTTGGCCATGCATGCTGCAGGCGCGGCGCACGTTCTGCTGATCGAGGAGCCGGAGAACCACCTCTCCTTCTCCAGTATGACCCAGCTGATCGACAAGATTGCAGCGCTCTCGGCGGCCCAGCAGGTGGTCATAGCAACCCACAGCAGCTTCGTTCTGAACAAGCTTGGCGTGGACAACGTGATCCTGTTCAGCGCCCAAGGCCAGATGAAACTAGATCAGCTACCGCCCGATACGCACGACTATTTCATGAAGCTGCCAGGCCATGACACGCTGCGGCTGATCTTGGCCAAGCAGGCGATCCTGGTGGAAGGCCCATCCGATGAGCTGATCGTACAGCGCGCCTACCGCGACCACCACGGCGTGCCGGCACTGGCCCACGGGGTGGACATCATTTCGGTCAAGTCGCTGGCGTTCAAGCGCTTTTTGCAGATCGCCGAGCGTCTGCACATTCAGGCAAGAGTGATCACCGATAACGATGGCGATATCGCCGTGGTGCAAGAGCGCTATGCCGACTATCCCAACGCCATCTACTACGACTCAGACGAAAGCGCGCCATCCCTGGAAGAGCAGTTGATAAAAGCCAACTCGCTGGCTGTCCTCAACACCGTGCTGGGCAAGACATTTGCCGACGGGGTGGCGTTGCTCAAGTACATGAAAGGTCATAAAACCGACACGGCCTTGGCGATCTTTAACAGCCCTCACTCGATCAGGTTCCCGGACTATGTCCAGCGTGCTATCGCCTAACCGGGTGCTGCTTTCGGCCGCCGGCTCCGGCAAGACCACCTTGCTGGTCCGCCAGGCCCTAGAGCGACCGCTGCGCCGCATCGGCATCGTTACCTACACGCTGGAGAACCTCGAAGAGATCCGGCGTTCGTTCGAGTTCCACGCCGGCGCTGTGCCCGCGCACGTCACATTGCACAGTTGGTACGGCTTTCTGCTACGCGAGTGCATTCGGCCGTATCAGGCCGCCCTTTGCCGCGAGCCACGGATCGAATCGATCCTGTTCGTCGAAGGACGGACCAACAACCGGGCGCCGCGCTCGCAGGTCGCCCGGCACTATCTCGCCGGCAATCGGATGTACTCCGATAGGGCAGCCGACTTTGCCGTTCGCTGCGACGAGTCGACTCAGGGTCAGGTCATCGCGCGCCTGGCGGACATGTACGACGAGGTGTACGTTGATGAAGTGCAGGACTTGGCTGGCTACGATCTGGACCTGATCGAACGGCTGTTGAAAAGCTCCATTGCCGTCACGCTGGTCGGCGATACGCGCCAGGCGACGTATGCGACCAACTACGCACCTCGCCACAGCCAGTTCCGCGGGCCGAACCTTGCGACTTTGTTCCAGCTTTGGGAATCTGAAGGTTTGTGCCAGATCGATCACCGCCTTACGAGTTTGCGCTGCGTGCAGGCGCTGTGTGATCTTGCCGACGCGCTCTACCCACAGATGCCTCGGACCCACTCAGGCAATGACCAAGCGACAGGTCATGATGGCATCTACCTCGTCGCGCCAGAGCATGTGACCGCTTACATGCAGGAGTTTTCGCCGACCGTGCTTCGGCATGATCGACGACAAGCGTGCGAAGGACTTCTCGCGGTGAACTTCGGCCAGTCCAAAGGCCGCACCTATAGTCGAGTCCTCATCTTTCCAAATGGGCCGTTAACACAGTACCTGCGCACGGGAGATGCCTCCCGTATCACCGCACCCCCCAAATACTACGTGGCCTTTACCCGGGCACGGCAGAGCCTGGCATTTGTGTATGCCGGGACGTGTGCGCTGCTGGGTCACCGGCTCTATGTACCCACAGACCCTGATGGGCGGAACTGAGTCGGCTTGGTAGCCAGGAACGCTTGCGGCGTTCCATTTGCATCCTACAAGGATCGTTGTAGAATGCCCGCATGAACGATGATTCCGCCGTGCTAGCGCTCTCTGCGCTTGCTCAGTCTGACCGCTTGGCCGCATTCAGGATGCTGGTTCGGGCTGGCCCCGAAGGCATGCCGTCCGGCGAAATTGCCGAGGCTCTCGCGATCGCACCGCCGCGCATGAGCTTCCACCTCGCGGCTTTGGAGCGTGCGGGATTGCTGCGCTCGTGGCGCGACGGACGGCGTGTTCTGTACGCCGCGAGCTACGAGCACATGCGACAGCTTCTAGCGTTTCTCACTGAGGACTGCTGCGCCGGGACACCGGAGATCTGCGGTGACCTCTTCACACTTGGCAACCCGTGTACTTCGGAGACCTGCCCATGAGCCCTCCTCAACCCTTCAACGTCCTGTTCCTGTGCACCGGCAATTCCGCCCGGTCTATCCTGGCCGAGAGCGTCCTGCGCAAGCTTGGCGATGGCCGCTTCAACGCGCACTCGGCCGGCAGCCATCCCAAGGGTGAGGTTCACCCGCTTGCGATCGAGACGCTGCGTCAGGCCGGCTATCCAGTCGAGGGCTTGCGCTCCAAGGCGTGGGATGAGTTCGGCGTGCCGGATGCCCCGCGCATGGATTTCGTGTTCACCGTCTGCGACCAAGCCGCCGGCGAGACCTGCCCGTTCTGGCCGGGACAGCCGGTTACCGCGCACTGGGGCATCGAGGACCCTAGCCACGAAACGCGCGGCGACAAGTGGCAGCGCGCCGCCTTCCGGCAGGCGCTGGTGTACATGGAGAACCGTATCAAGGCGTTCGTGGCGCTACCGATCCACACGCTGTCGAAGGCGACCTTGACAGCGCAGATAGGCGACATCGGGCAGTTCGAGGGCACCACGTCGCCCCGACCCGGCGTGGCTTGAGGGAATCATCATGACGCTGACGATCTACCATAATCCTGCCTGCGGCACGTCCCGAAATACCTTGGAAATGATCCGCCAGTCCGGCGAAGACCCTAAGGTCATCGAGTACCTGCAGACTCCGCCGACCCGTGAGAAGCTGGTCGAGCTGATCGGCGCGATGGGCATCGCGCCTCGCGATCTCTTGCGCCAGAAAGGAACGCCCTTCTCGGAGCTGGGCTTGGGCAATCCCGCGCTCACGGATGACCAACTGGTGGACGCGATGATGGCGCACCCCATCCTCATCAACCGTCCCATCGTGGTTTCCGGCCGGGGCGTAGCGCTGTGTCGGCCATCTGAGAAGGTGCTGGCGCTGCTGGAGAACCCGGTGTCTTCCTTCACCAAGGAAGACGGCGAAATTGTGACAGCCGGAGCGCCGTTGTGATCGATCGCGTTGCCGCAGATCTGCCAAACATCGACCCCGCTCAACTTGCACCGATCGACGTCGACGCCCTAACAGGCGCCGGCGACCCGGGCCATCCGCCGCGAATCCTCATCCTCTACGGCTCGCTGCGGGAACGTTCCTATTCGCGGCTGCTCGCGGAGGAGGTCGGTCGGCTCCTGCGCTGGTACGGCTGCGAGGTGCGCATCTTCGATCCGCATGATTTGCCACTGCCCGACGGCGCCTCTCCCGATCACCCGAAGGTGAGCGAGCTTCGCAAACTCGCTTACTGGTCCGAGGGTATGGTCTGGGTCAGCCCAGAGCGCCATGGCGCCATGACCGCCATTATGAAGGCGCAGATCGACTGGATACCTCTGGCCGACGGCGCCAAGCGACCCACACAAGGCAAGACTCTGGCCGTCATGCAGGTTTCCGGCGGCTCGCAGAGCTTCAATGCAGTGAACCAGCTTCGCGTACTCGGCCGATGGATGCGCATGGTGACCATTCCTAACCAGTCCTCCGTGGCCAAAGCCTTCCAAGAGTTCGATGAGGCCGGGCGCATGAAGCCATCAGCCTACTATCAGCGTGTCGTTGACGTATGCGAGGAGCTGGTGAAATTTACCTGGCTCGTACGCGGACGCTCAGCCTACCTGGTCGATCGTTACTCCGAGCGCGTTGAGAACGCCGAAGATCTGTCCAAGCGCGTAAATCAGCGCTCCATCTAACCCCGCCGGAGCGCTGCATGCTTGCCCTCGCGATCTTCATCGCCACCCTCATATTTGTCATTTGGCAGCCTCGCGGGCTCGGCATAGGCTGGTCGGCACTGGCCGGCGCCGCCGTTGCGTTGGCCACCGGGGTTGTCGGCTGGAACGATGTCGGCACGGTATGGGGAATTGTCTGGGATGCGACGTTCACCTTCGTCGCCCTCATCATCATCTCGCTCATCCTCGACGCCGCCGGGTTCTTCGCGTGGGCGGCTCTGCATGTGGCCTGCTGGGGCGGCGGCAATGGTCGGAAGCTTTTTCCGCTCATCGTTCTGCTTGGCGCTGCGATTGCGGCAGTGTTTGCCAACGATGGCGCGGCTCTTCTACTGACGCCGATTGTTCTTGCCATCTTGTTGCGCTTGAACTTTCCGCCTGCAGGCGCGCTGGCGTTTACTGTGGCCTGCGGCTTTATCGCAGATACGGCCAGCCTGCCGCTCGTGGTCTCTAACCTGGTCAACATCGTTACGGCGAACTTCTTTGACGTATCGTTCGGGCGCTACGCCGCGATCATGGTACCGGTGAACCTGGTATCGGTCGGAGCTACCTTGGTTGTCCTATGGCTCTGGTTCCGTCGCGACATCCCAAGCAGCTATCCAGTCCATGATCTCGAAGCACCCCGTGACGCAATACGCGACATGGCAGTCTTCCGCACCGCCTTGCCCCTTCTCGCAGTGCTACTGGTTGCGTACTTTGTAACCGGCCCGCTCGGCGTACCCATAGCCTTGGTGACGGGGGTCGCTGCTCTGGTGCTGATGGGTGTTGCAGGCCGCTGGGCAACCGGTGGCCGAGGCGCCACCATGGCCGTGACCCAGATCCTGCGTGACGCGCCCTGGCAGATCGTGCTGTTTTCGATCGGCATGTACCTGGTGGTCTATGGACTGGGCAATGCCTGGTTGACCGACGTGGCAAGCGCGGTCTTGGAGTGGCTGGCAACGCAGGGCAGCTTCATGGCGACCGTTGGCACCGGCTTCGCGGTAGCTGCGCTTGCCTCCATCATGAACAACATGCCGGCAACGCTGGTCGGTGCGCTTGCCATCGACGGGGCAAACGTCCCCGCAGCCACCCGCGAACTGATGATCTATGCCAACGTTGTGGGCAATGACCTCGGCCCCAAGCTAACCCCGATCGGGTCGCTGGCGACCCTTCTGTGGTTGCACGTCCTTGGCGGGAAGGGCCAACGGATTACGTGGGGGCAGTACATGAAGGTGGGGCTCATCCTGACGCCCCCCGTCCTGTTGGCCACGCTCATCGCGCTCTGGATCTGGCTGCCGTTTGCCCGATAACCGCGTTAGCACCACACAGGCAAGCCGCAGAGATCACAATTTCTTCAAGGGCGCCGCCGTGGGCGGCGGCGGCACCGGCCCCGGGTCGTTGAACGAAAGCACCACCTGATCAATGTTGAATTGATCTGACAACACCTAGGCAATCACAGCGTGCACCAGGTCAAGGTCAACCGCGGGGGCAGCCACCGTGATGGTGGCCGCGATCGCGCGGCCAGGCGGCTTGCCCGGGACCAGCCGCAGATCGTCTACCGCCTTCACGCCTGGGTCGGTGAACATCGCCGCCCGGACCTCTTCCAAGTTGAGCTCGTTCATGAGCTTGGGGACTCCTGGATGATGCGATCGCCGCAGCTGGCCCGGTCGCGATGCAGCCAACGCGAAGCGCAGGTGCGGATCTGTGCTGATAGCCTTTGGGGTTGGAGCGCTATGGACCAGCGTTGTGGAAAGCACAATCCAACCCGCCGGAGGCTTCCGCAGCTATGCCGAACGGCGATGTAAGCGTCCTGCAGTCAACTGCCTAGACCCAGGCCCCAATCACATATGAACTTCTCCTGCTCGCGCGTCTCGACCGCACCCGGCCTCACCTGTCGAACCATGCGTATGGCCTGCTCGCCAGTGGTGGCCATGCCTGTTCCTAACAGCAACAAGCAGGCTACGGTGCCAGCTCGTCCTAGCCCACCCTTACAGTGCACAACCGCCCGGCCTCCTCGCAGTAACTCCTGACTGAGTGCTGGGCCCAGTTCACGCCATGCCTCCAAGAAAGCTCTACTGGGAGCTGCGCCGTCTGCGATTGGGAGCCCATACCACTTGATGCCCTGCGCCATGGTCCGCTCGGGAAGCGCGGCAATCCTAAGCTCATCGAACTCCCATGGCTCTATCAGAGAGATCAAGTACCCCGCCCCCCATTGGCGAATCGTGGAAAGGTCCACGTCAATGTCACGATTCCACGCCCCCGTCATCGCGAACTCTTGAAATTTCCCGGGCGCGAAAGTTATGCCTACTGCGCCACCGCTGATTCCAACAGCGAGCGTAGCGATATGAAGTGGATGCGTGTGGCTAGTTCTGCACATAGTGAAACCCCATCGCGGGAACAAGAGAGCCGTAGCGCAGCGCGCCTACCCATGCTGCCTGTGACGATCTGTAATCACTCCAGCGGACCGCTCAGGATTGGGGCGCCGGACAGCACAGCAAAGGTGATCCTTTTGCCTGTCGCAGGCAACAAGTACCAGTAGGCTCACGCTGCATGCGTACCAGTAGGCTCACGCGTGGGCGTACCAGTAGGCTCACGTGATGGACAGCGGAAGTTTACCGGAGCAAGGTGTATATCCGCCCATCCACCAGAAGCTGCACATGAAGCCAACCATCCTGGCTTTGGACCTTGAGGGAACGCTCATCTCCAACGCAGTAAGCCAGATCCCAAGGCCCGGTCTCTTCCGTTTCTTGGAAGACGTCCAATTGCACTTCAGCCAGCTCATGATGTTTACGACGGTGCCCGAAGAGCGCTTTCGCAACATCGCCAACTTATTGGTTCATGAGGGAAGCGCACCTCCATGGTTTGCGAGCCTTCATTACATCGATTGGACGGGTAACACCAAGGATCTGCGGCTAGCCGCACCGCATCTAGGTGAGGCTTTGCTACTAGATGATCATGGCCCCTATGTACACCCAGGGCAGGAGCATCTCTGGGTGCGGATACCACTGTTTGCATCTCCCTATGCGCCAGAGGACGATGGACTGGCGATCGCATTTGGACTATTGCTTGATCGCATCAACTCAACGAGTAGCTTCATCTAGGCGTCGCTCCAAACAAAGCTAGAGCCCCAAGCCAAAGCGACGGGTACTCTAGGTCGTTCAGAAGCCTCCTCGTACTGCCAAGAGATCCTGTACGACGCCTCCGTCAAGCGGGATGAACTTGCCACGCAGTGGTGCAGCGCTTCCACAGTTAGTTCCCGACTCGGGTCGTCGTTGCCCAACGGTAGTGACCCGGCCGGTCAGCTGCGCGGAGCCGGCCAACTACTCGGCGTCTATGTCACGAAGTCAGCGCCCAGCTATCGCCACCTAGACTGGCAGTTCGGTGCGGCTGGCGAGCCTATCGACCATTTGGCAGAGATATTGTCAGTACTTCGCGAATTTGGTCCGTTCGAGATCGAGTCTGACGGACTAGCTCGCAGCAATGATTGGGTGAGGCTGAGTGGTTCCTCTCACCGCACGCATTGCTCGAAGGCGTCGCCCCCGCCGAAGCCCTGGCCACCGATCCGGCACGCGTGTTGCGGGCGGCCCGTAGCGAGTTCGAGCAAGGTAACTCATAGCTACGGGACCGATTCTCTTCGCTGGAAGCGCTCAAATCACCGCTTTGAGGCCGGGATAAACGCTACGCCAGAGTCAGCCGCAGGCTTGAACTATTGACCATCAGTAATAGAACTAGCAGCCACGCCATGATGGCGGCACGATGCTAATCCACGCGTCACCGAACTGGAAAGACACGCATAGTCTTCCACTCAGACATCAGAAGCGTGCTCGCCTCGGCAGCACTCATGCCAAGAGCCGAGGTCAGCCTGAGGTACTCGAGCAAGTCCAACCTCCGGGCACCAGCCTCAATGGAGGAGATGGTCTGCTGAGGCCAGTCCAGGCGTGAGGCAAGCGATACTTGGCTAATTCCCAAAGCCTCCCGTCTCGCTCGAAGTTGCTCTACGAGACGCCGATACGCTTCTTGGTAGATCGTCTTGGTTGCCATTCCGCCCACTCGTGGAAGCGGACAGCAATCTATGGTCCATCCTTGCTTTACACGAAAATCATGTAGACAGCCCAGCTGGCCGCTCGGTAAGATCACTCACTGGTAGGAGCCCTTGGAACTGAGTGCGCCATGGCCTTGACCAACCGACCCTCTCGACTCCAAGGCCAGACTTGGCCTCTCTGGTCGCGTCTCTTGGCCCCTACTACTCGTGCCTGTGGTGTGCGCTTGAAGACTCTGTCACAAGGAATGCGCCAGTCGCCTCAGATGACGAGCCTGTGCGGAGTTTGCTACGAAGCCTCCAAGCGGCAGGAGTAGTGCTGGCAAATACGAGCGAGTCTTCGTCCACTCGAAGGTCGCTTTACCACCCTATCTCTTGGACATACTCTCCAGCGTGGGATGCTCACCCAGCCCTTCGTGGCGCAATAGCCCTTGCCCTGAGGAGCTGGCAAGGGCCAGCCCATACGGAAGCTCGGGTCGCTCTCTGGGGGCGGCTTGTCAACGACGAGATCTCTGCCTATTTGGCAAACATCCTTCGACGGCACCGAGTAAGTCCAGAACGGGCAGACGGCGTCATCGCAATGCAAGAAAGCCCGTGGTTCAATCTCAGTTCGGGCAGACGGCGATATGTCGTTTGGTCGGGGATGCGTGTGGCAGCGAGTGTCATGTTGCAGACAGGGATGGATGAAGTGGCAGCCATACAAGCCCTGGGTAAAGAGATGCAACTTAGGTCGCGATGGCTTCAGCGACGTGAGCAAGAAGCTAGACTGGGCCCCAGAGAGTTCTGCTTCTTGCCCAATGCCGACTGGCGCAGCCCCATAGTTATTGAAGTCGCGCTAGAGAGCCTCTTGGGATCGAACTGTAACTACTGGACCCTGTGCCCTTCCGCATTACGTCTTAGAGACGAGGCAAGATCTAGCCGTCAGCTTTGAGAGGATCGATCACATCAATCTTGGTTCCAGCGAGCTGCGTAGGCAACTACATCGTGCTGCCTAACACTTAGTATTGTGTCATCGTTGCGCAACCGGTGTAGGCAGCACAGACATCGCGTCTCACCGGGGCTTGCGATCATGCCAATGGAGAGCTTCCAGCGCAAAATTCCAGAGTGGAACCGAAGTGCGTTGGAAACCCTGCGCGAGCCGCTGGAATCCGGCCACATCCGCATCGCCCGCGCGGCGCGGAGCGTGCAGTATCCCGCACGGTTCCAACTGGTGGCAGCGATGAACCCATGCCCGTGTGGCTGGGCCGGGGACCGTAGCAACCGCTGCCTGTGCAGCGACGAACGTATCAACCGCTACCGCGCGCGGGTGTCCGGTCCGTTGCTGGACCGCATCGACCTGCACATCAGCGTGGCACGTATGGACGCGGCGGAGCTGCGGGAGAGTACGCCGCTGGGTGAGCCCAGTGCTACGGTACGTGCACGGGTGGAAGCCGCCCATGCCCGGCAGCAGGCGCGTGGCGGGCTGAATGCCCATCTGCCACCGGCGGCGCTGCGGGCATGCACGAAGCTGAGCGAGGCCGATCAGGACTTACTGGAGCAGGCAATTGAACGCCTGCAACTTTCCGCGCGGGCCATGCACCGGATTCTGCGCGTGGCGCGCACGATTGCGGATCTGGCAGGTTGCGAGGTGATCCAGACGGCGCATCTGTCTGAAGCGATTGGCTATCGGCAGTTGGATCGGGGAAATGCATGAGCCTGATTGCCTGGAGCCCTCGTCCGCACGGGAGCAGCAACAATCAAAAAAATACCCCGGCCGCATGCCCAGAAGGACAGAGACGGTACCGGGGTGTACCTGACCACGCTACCGCACGGGAGACAAGCATTGCAATCCGCCGCAGTGGATGCGGCAGGTACATCTGCCACGCACGGCCTTCTACCTACAGTTGGACGCGAAGAGCGGTCGACTGACAGTCGACCCTACCAAGGGCAGGCATCAGGCTGCGGAATCAATCCGCCCGCGCCTCGCCAGCAACGCCACCCGACGGCTGACCAGCGCGTGGAGCTCCGCCAGCTCCGCCGCCCGGCCAGCCGTCATGTTGTCGCCGAACAGCACCCGCGACAGCCCCGCCGCCTCGCTGTCCTCCGGGCGCTGCCAACGGTCGCGATAGACCTTCTGGCAGACCAGCCACGCCTGCGGGAGCCCACCGCCGGGCAGCGGGCGGACCACGCGTTCGTAGACCTGCCAGAACTGGTACTCGGCCCGCAGGTCGATTGCAGGCGCCACGGACAGCGCCTGCCGGGGCCGTCCTGGGCCCCGGATGCCGAACAGCGGGGTTCGCGGGTTGTGCTGTGCCATGCCGACAGCATGACCCAGCAACATTGTGGGAACCTTGCGTCGCCGCCAGAAAATCCCTGTTGTTTGCGCAAGGCAGGTTTGTAGGCGGGTTTTGGGGGTCAGAGCCCTTTGCGCAGCAAAGGGCTCTGACCCCGCCACCCCTTGCCTCAGAACGCCATTGAGGTACTGAACATCAGCTGCCGGGGGGCGCTGCGCTGTAGGGTCTGGTAATCGCCCGAGAACGACGAGCCGGCGATGGTGGCGGTGCCGATGTTGTGGCGGTTGAACAGGTTGCTCACGTCCAGCCGCAGCTCCAGCCCCGGCACCACGCTGTCCGCACCGAAGCGGTAGGCGGCATAGGTATTGACCTGCCAGAAGGTCGGCACGCGGATATCGTTCTCGTAGGTGAAGGGCTGGCGCAGGTAGGAGGTGCTGGTGGCACCGAAGCGCCAATCACCGAAGTGCGCGGAAAGATCACTCACCAGCGAGATCTGCGGGTAGCCCGGTTGGGCGTTGCCCTTGATCGGGTACACCGTGTCGCCCACCACGAAATCGCTGTCGTAGTACGAACGGGCCACGGCCACGCCCTGGTAGAACTGCAGGTGGTCGGTCAGGTCGGCGGTGATGCCGAGGTCGGCACCAATCACGTGCATCTTCGGCATCAACCGCACGGTATTGATCTGAGCGAACTGGGTGCCGATGGCGGCCGATAGCAGGCGGTTGCGGATGTCGTTGTAGAACACATCGCCGGTGATCGTCAGCCGGTCGAAGCGGTGCGATGCGCCCACGGTGAGGTTCCAGTTCTTTTCCGGGCGCAGGGTGCCCGCCACGCGGTCGAACTCTTCCTGGTCGGTGATGGTCCATGCCGAGGCGGTGTAGCCGATGTTGCCACGCTGGGCCACGCGGTAACCGTTCATGGTATTGGCCAGGTCGATGAAGGCGTCGGTGGATTCGGTCGGGCTCCAGAACAGCGAGACGTGCGGCAGGAAGTTGCTTTTCGCGCGCAGCGTGCCGTTCACCGGCCGGTCCTTGGCATCACCCAGGCCGCCACCGCTGGTGCGGAAGTCCACGGCCTTGAAGCCGACACCCAGCTTCAGCGTGTCGTTCAACACGATGTCGTCCTGCAGGTAGAACTGGCGCGAGCGGGTCACCCAGCTCGATGCGTTGTCGGTCTTGAACGCGGGACCGTACACATCGAACGGACCGGTGGCCTTCAGCGGCGGGCCCTCGCCCAGCAGCGGCTGCTGGTACCACTCGGTCTTGGCCGCAGCCTTGCTCTTCTCCTGCCAGAAGCCGGCGGTGAAGGTGTGCGCGCCGGTCTCGAACTGCAGGTTGAGCATGCCGCCCAGCCGGTTGAGGCGCGGCGTCTGCACCTGTTCGGAGAATGGCGCGCCGTTGGGCGACGGTACGGTCGGGTCGGTCAGCGTGGCCTGCGTATGGCTGTTGGCGTTGTACAGCTGCACGTTGCCGCTCAGGGCCGGGGTGATCTGGAAGCGATGGTTGATCGAGGACACGCGGTCGCGGGTGGTCTGGCCGGTGTCGTACGGAATCAGTTCGGACAGCTCACCGCAGGTGTAGGCGCCGCAGGATTTGTCTGCGTTCTCGGGCGAGGCCACGTACCAGGCCCACGCGTAATCGGGATAGAAGATGTCGGCCTTCCAGCCCAGCTTGCGGATCATGTCGAAGGAAATGTTGTTGTAGCCCCAGACCTTGGCCTTGCTGTCAGACAGGAACACGGTGAAATCGCCCCAGGCGACGTCCTGCTGCAGCTTCAGGTCGCCGCGCAGGAAGTTCTGCGTGCCCTCGCCCTGGTACTTGTCGGCGGACACGCGCTGCAGGTCGACCAGCACTTTCGGGCCATGCTCGCCGAGCTGGCCGCTCTGCCCGGATACGGTGGTGACCAGCGTGTTGTTGCTGCCCACGCCCTGCTTCACGCGCAGGCTGGGCGTGTCCTGCAGGTCGCGCAGACGATATTCCAGGCTGCCGCCGTTGACGCTGCTGGAGAACACGCTGACCGGGGCGCCACCGGGGCTGACCGTGATCGCGCCGATGCCATCGGGCACGCCCACGTTCACCACGCTGGTGCCGGTAAGCGAGAGGAAGCCGTTGTCGTTCAGCGGCACGCCTTCGAAGGTGATGCCCATTTCATTCATGCGGAAGCCGCGCACGAACAGGCTGGTGGCGGAGATATCCAGGCCCAGCCCGTCGGTGGCGGTGTAGCTGGCGCCCGGCACCTGCTTGAGCATGGCCAGGCCGTTGTTGCCGGTGACCATCGCGTCGAGGTCTTCGGCCTTGATGATGTAGCGGTTTGGACCGACCACCTGGGTGGGCGCAACGGCCGCACCGCGCGGGGTAGCGATGACCTGCAGGGCGTTCAAGGTGGTGGGGGTGTCATGTGCTGCGTCGTGAGTCTCGGCGGCGTACGCAGGTGCGGTGATGGCCGTGATGATGGCCAAGGCGAGGCGCGTCGTGGGTGGGGTGTTCATGGGCAGATCCAGGTGCAGGGAGAGAGCGGCGCAGGCGCACGCCCAGCGCGTTGCAGCACCGATGGCGGCGCCCTGGCTGGCGATGCGATTGCGTTGAGGGAGTGACGGCGCAGTGCGCGGCGGTCAGTGGCAGAGGAAGTCGTTCGTCTGCCGCAGGATTCGATCGCGTGATTTCGACGTGCGAAATTCTTGCATCGCATTGCCGCATCCGCCATTGCGCCGTGGTACAGCGCCGATGGCGATGGGGATGGGTGGGTTATACGTGGGTATAGGTCGGTGCTTGCCCTTCATGTGTGCCAACCAAGGTTGGCACCTACCGGGGTGTCATGCGCGCCAACCAGGGTTGGCACCTACCAGGGCAGATGGGCGCGCGGTTACTGCAGAACGAAACGCTCGATCGCGCGCGCCACGCCTTCGTCTGCATTGCTGGTGGTCTCGAACCGCGCCACCGCCTTCACCGCGTCGATGGCATTGCCCATCGCCACGCTGGTACCGGCGTACTGCAGCATGGTCAGGTCGTTCTCCTGGTCACCGATGGCCATCACGTTGGCGCGGTCGATGCCCAGGTGCTCGGCCAGCTTCTGCAGGCTCGGCCCCTTGCCGGCGCGGTGGTCGAACACTTCCAGGAAGAACGGTGCGCTCTTCAGTACCGCGAAGCGCTCGGTCAGCTCGCTGGGCAGGCGCGCGATGGCGGCATCCAGCACGTCCGGCGCGTCGATCATCATCAGCTTGATGAAGGACATCGACGGGTCCATGTCGGCCACGCGGCGATACGACAGCGGCATCCGCGAGAGATGCGAGTCGGCCACGGTGTAGTAGCTGATGTCCTGGTTTGGCGTGTACATGCGCTGGCTGTCCAGCGCCTGGAAGTGCACGCCCAGGTCGCGGGCCACCTGCTCGCAGAACAGGAAGTCGTCGAAGCTGAGCGGATACTCGACCACGGTTTCGCGCGTACCGATGCGCTGCACCAGGCCACCATTGCAGGCGATGCAGTAGTCGTCGTCGCCGGTGATGCCCAGCTCGTGCAGGAATGGTTCCAGGCCCGGAACCGGGCGGCCACTGGTCAGCACGATGTGCACGCCCAGCGCGCGCGCCTGCGCGATCGCCTGTTTGGCCCGCGCGGTGAGCGTGTGGCTGGGGTCCAGCAGGGTGCCATCCATGTCGATGGCGACCAGTTCGATGGTCGATTGCCTGCGGCCCATGTCCATTGCGTTCAACTCGTGCGGGGCACGCCAGTTTAACCCCTCATGCCCGGTTCACCTCTTTGCCCACGTTGGCCGGGATACTGCGGGAGCCTGTGCGTCCCCCACCGCAGGACGGCCCATTGACCGCCCTTCCCTGGAGAACCTTGCGACGCATGACCTACCGTGCCCCCGAAACCAATGACAGCGCGCCCCTGGCCCAGCAGATCGAGCAGATGATCGACGAGCTGCCCGGCGACCAGGTGCGCGTCGGCACCCTGCTCAGCGCGCTGGGCGATGAAGGCCTGCTGCTGATCGTGATCCTGCTCTCGGCCATCTTCATCATCCCGGTGTCGATTCCCGGGCTGAGCACCGTATTTGGCGCCTCGATCCTGCTGATCGGCCTGAGCCGCGTGCGCAACCGCCCGCTGTGGGTGCCGCAGAAACTGGCGCGCCGCGAGATCGCCACCGACAAGCTGAAGGCCAACCTCGGCCGTGCGCTGAAGTGGGTGCACCGCATGGAGCGGTTGTCGCGGCCGATGCGGCTGGCGGTGATGGTGCGCTCGAAGAAGATGATGCGGTTGAACAACCTGATGCTGGTGTTCGCAACCCTGCTGCTGATGGCCCCGGCCGGGCCGATTCCCTTCAGCAATACCTTGCCGGCGCTGGCCCTGATGTCGTTTGCGATTGGCTTCATCCAGCGCGATGGTGCCGCGGTGGCGGCCGGTTACGGTTTCGTGGTGGCTACGGTGGTGTATTTCGGCGTGCTGCTGGGTGGCGTGGGGTTTGCTGCCGAGTCGGTGTTCAGCGGGCTGCGTGGCAACTCAAACTGATACTCGGCTGCGGGGTCGGGCATACGCGCAAGGCCGCGCCACGGTGGGCGCGGACGCACGTCACATCACATCACAAAGGTTCTACGCGGGCTGGGGCCGGGCGCGTTGTCGATCCAGAGCTTGAGTTCGGCGAGGTTTGCGAACTCCTTGGTGTACAGCTCACCGCCGACGACACAACACATCAACAGTTCGACGTCGTCGGCAACGTCACTTTCGCCTTTATCGTCGGTGTCATCATCCAGTGACAGCAGCCAGCGCACGTAGTCCCTGAAACCCTGAAAGTCGATTCCGACCTTCTGCGACACCATCGCCTGTGCAAACTCCTGGACCGTCTCGCACTGGATGGAGATGGGGCTGCTGAAGGTGATATCAGCCTGAGGAAGTTGGATGATCTCGGGAGTACAGACATAGGTTCCGTAGCTCCTCACGGGAAACTCGATATTGGCCCCCTGGGTCGATCGCCAGCCGATCAGATGGCAGCTTGCATGGATGTCAGACCACCCATCCAGGAGGCGGCACAGCTTCTTCCTGCGCGGCTTTCTTGCTTCAGTGGCTGCATCGCGCTTCTCATCCTTGAACTCTATCAGCGAGAAGTTCCGGCCATCTGAGGCAAGCACGTCCGCACCCAGCCGAACATCCTGATGGTCGGTTGGCGCGATGTAGGCACTATGACCCAGGTTCTCCAGTTCGCGTTCCAGGTTCCTGCTGAACGCGGCCACGTTGGACGTTTCATGATTCAACTTCATACGATGCTCCCTATCGACGGGGAGCATCGTAACGAAATGACCAGCATCGGGTCATCCGGTGCCGGCCAGCGGCCTTCATCGTGCCGACACCCGCCACACCACGTCGCCCACGTCGTCGGCCACCAGCAGCGCGCCTTCGGCATCCATCGCCATGCCCACCGGCGCACCCATCAGGGTCTTCTCGTCCTTCGAGGCGAAGCCGCTGACCACGGTCTGCGGCCGCCCGGTCGGCTTGCCGTCCTTGAACGGTACGTAGACCACTTCGTAGCCGCTCAGCGGCGAGCGGTCCCAGCTGCCGTGCTCGCCGATGAAGGCGCCGCCGTGGTACTGCGCCGGCAGTGCCTGGCCGGTGTAGAACAGCAACCCCAGCGGCGCCACGTGCGAGCCGATGGCGTAGTCCGGCACGATCGCCTTGGCCACCAGGTCCGGCCGCTGCGGCTGCACGCGCTCGTCCACGTGCTGGCCGTAGTAGCTGTAGGGCCAGCCGTAGAAGCCATCTTCCTTCACCGAGGTGAGGTAATCAGGTACCAGGTCGGCGCCGATCTCATCGCGCTCGTTCGCAACCGCCCACAGCGTGCCGGTGCTCGGCTCCCAGTCCAGCCCGGTCGGGTTGCGGATGCCCGACGCAAAGATGCGGCTGCCACGGGTGGCCACGTCCACTTCCAGCACCACCGCGCGGCGGTATTCGACGGCCAGGCCGTTCTCGGTGATGTTGCTGTTGGAGCCCACGCCCACGTACAGCTTGCTGCCGTCACGGCTGGCCAGCAGTTCCTTGGTCCAGTGGTGGTTGATGGTGCTGGGCAGGTCAGTGAACTCGCGGCCCTTGTCGGACATGCGGGTTTCACCGGGTACGTAGTGGTACTGCACGATGTTGCCGGTGTTGGCCACGTACAGCGTGTCACCGACCAGTTGGATGCCGAATGGCGAGTGCAGGCCCTCGATGTAGACGTGCTGGGTCCAGGTGTTCGTGCCCGGCGTGCGGCGCAGCAGGGTGACCCGGTTGCCGCCCTTGCCGGCCTTGCCCGAGCGCGCCTTCACCTTGCCGGCAATCCACTGCTTGGGCGTGGTGACCGGTTCTTCGCCGGGGCCGTTGCCTTCCACCACCAGTACATCGCCGTTGGGCAGGGTCAGCAGCCGCCGCGGATGCTGCAGGTTGGCGGCGATGCGTTCGATCTTCAGGCCCTCGGCCACCGTGGGCGACTGGCCGTCGGCCCAGCCGACGCCCGTGGGCACCTGCATCGGCGGCATCAGGAAGTTCTTCGGTGCCGGCAACGGCGGTTGTGCACCGGACTGGTCAGCGGGATGGTATTCGGCCTTGCCGGCACAGGCCGACAGCATCACGGCCAGCGCCAGGGCGGCCACGGTGGGCAGGATGTGCTTAGCCATGACGACCTCCCTGCAGCACCGGCGGCTGCATCGACAGCAGGATCAGGCCCAGTGCGATCAGGGCCACGGTCAGCGCCGACAGGATCGTGCCCGGCACTGCAACGGCATAGGCATCGCGGCTGTGCACGAAGGCGTTCCAGATGGCCAGCACCACCGCGACCAGGTTGAGGAAGAAGTCGATGCGGTCGATGCGGGTGGCGGTACCGTTGCGGCGCCAGACCGCGAACAGGTTGATCAGGCGCGGCACGATGGCGATCAGCAGGCCGAAGGTGATCAGCCAGGCGGCGGCCTTGCCCCACATCACCTCGGCGCTGTTGAGATAGATCGCGTCGAAGATCAGTGCGCCGACGAAGAAGCCGAAAGGTATCGGGTTCAACAGGCTGAACAGTGTGGTGCCGAGGCCGCGATGGGCCTGGGCGAGCGGATTGACCATCATCGTGCTCCGTGCGGAAGGGTGCACGGGCTGTAGTAGCACAGCAGGATGTGAGGGCGCGCGATGACGCCCCGGCGGGGCTGCCACACCCACCGCGCAGGCACCGCGCTACGTGGATTCGTCCTCGCGCACCTCGTGGAAGGGCAGCATCGTCTCGAAGCCGAATTCGTGTTCCATGCTGGTGCGGACCAGGCCGCCGATGGCGTAGCGGCTGGTGTTGGCATGCACGTCTATGCCACCGGGCCGCCATTCGGTGCGCAGATGCAGCGTCTCTGCGCGTCGCATGACGATCCGTTCCTCCTGCAGCAGCGCGCGACGGTGCTTCTTCATCAGCAGGCGCAGCGGTTTCACCGTGGTGATGCCGAATGCTGCCAGTTCGGGCAGCAACTCGGCGATATCGGCATCGTCGCCATAGTCGTGGCTGCGCGTATGCACGGCCAGCACCACTTTGCGGATGGCGGCAACCGAGAGCGGGGTCTGGTCCGCGCGCGCACGCCCGCGCTGCCGTTCGTTCTTCATGTGTGTGGTCATCTGCAAGTAGTTCTCCCTGTTTCCCACGACTCAAATTCAACCGCGCGAAGATGGCGTGAAGATGTTTGTGCGCACTGTCATAACCAGACGTACTAAGTGTTTGTGACGCAATTGGCACATCTGCAGATTGCTTGTGTGAAGAGGTAGGGGGTTGTTCGTTGTGTCGCGTTTGGCTCGTTGCGATGGGGCAGTTCCGCCCCGCCGTCCTGCCATGCCGATTCACAACAGAAGGATTCGTGTATGAAGCGACACACGCAACGCTCCGCGCCACCGCGCTCCGCGCGCCTGGCCCTCGCCACTGCCCTGGTGCTGGGCAGCCTGGCCGCCACCGCCCAGGCCCAACAGGCCGATCCGCTGGCGGGCATCCAGTGGCACCTGCTCAACACCGGGCAGACGGTACCAGCCGACACGCTACCGGTGGCCGGCAACGATCTGAACGTGGATGGCCTGTTCCGCAATGGCATCCGCGGCCAGGGCGTCACCATCGCCATCGTCGATGACGGCCTGCAGATCGCGCATCCGGACCTGGCCGCCAACGTGGCGGCGGTGGCCGGCAAGAACTTCACCAACGGTTCGAACAACCCGACCCCGACCAACCCGGATGTCGACAACCACGGCACCATGGTCGGCGGCATCGCCGGTGCGGTGGGCGCCAACAACCTGGGCGTACGCGGTGTGGCCCCGGCGGCGACGCTGAAGGGCTTCAACCCGATCTCGCGCTCAGCCCTGGGCAACCAGCAGAGCAACATCGAGTACGCCTGGTGGGATGGTGCTGAATCGGCCGACGTGCAGGTGTTCAACAACAGCTGGGGCGCCGGGCCGGGCAATCCGAACCTGCCGCTGGCGTACAGCGAAAACACGATTCGTTCGTATGAGCAGGCCCTGTCGGGTACGCGCGGTGGCCGTGGTGGCATCTACGTGAAGTCGGCCGGCAACAACTTCAACAATGCCTCGATCAGCCAGACCCAGGATGTCTGCACCACCGACACCAAGAACCGCAACACCGGCTGCGTGCCGGCCGGCCGCGATCCGCGCAACAACCTGTTCAACGTGATCACCGTAGGCGCGGTGCGCGCCGATGGCGTGCGCTCGTCGTACTCCTCCACCGGCTCGGCCCTGTGGGTGTCGGCCTTTGGCGGCGAGTACGGCCTGCAGGCCCAGTACGCCCCCGGCCTGGTGGCACGCGCGTACGACCCGGCCATCGTCACCACCGACGTGACCGGGTGCGCGCAGGGCAGCAACAAGAACACCAACCGCCAGAACACGCTGGACAGCAACCTGTCGGCCATCGACAGCACCTGCAACTACACCGCCAAGATGAACGGCACCTCGGCGTCGGCGCCGATGGTCTCGGGCGTGGCGGCACTGGTGCTGGAAGCCAATCCGAACCTGTCCTATCGCGATGTGAAGTACATCCTGGCCACCACCGCCACCCGCAACCACCCGAACCAGCCGGCGGTGACGCTGGCCGACGGGCGCACGCTGGTGCCGGGTTGGACGGTGAATGCCGCCAACCGTGCCTACAGCAACTGGTACGGCTTCGGTGTGGTCAACGCTGCGCGTGCAGTGCAGGTCGCCGAGAACTTCCAGTCGCTGGGACCGCTGGTCGACAGCGGCTGGCGCAACACCACGCGTACCGTGGCCATCGGCAACACCTCGGCCGCCGCCGCACGCCTGACCTTCCAGTTGGCCAACGGCGCGCGCAACATCGAAAGCGTGCAGCTGGGCTTCCGGGTCAACCACCGCAACACGCGCCAGCTGCAGTTCGTGCTGGTGTCGCCCAGCGGTACCCGCAGCGTGGTGCAGCCGGCGTTCACCGCGATCGGTTCGGGCACGGGTGGCGCGCAGAGCAACTTCACCAGCTGGGACCTGCTGTCCAGCAATGCCTTCCTGGATGAGAATGCCAGCGGCACCTGGACGCTGGAAGTCACCGACATGGGGCAGGCCGCGACCGCAGCATCGCGCGGCAACCTCGAATTCTTCAAGATCCGCGTTCTGGGGCACTGATGATGAAGACCACCATTCTGTTGAGCACGCTCGCCTTCGCGGCGATGACCTCCCCTGCCTGGGCACAGAGCTCGGGGCAGACCCCTCCGGCCAGGACCCTGTCGACCGTGGATGCGCAGGAACTGAAGGCGTCCGCTACCGGCCGCTCGTTCGATGTGGGCGGCACGCGCTTCCAGCTGTCCCCCTCGACCACCGTGAAGCAGGCCAGCGGCGGTCAGTTCACGATCACCCCGCAGGCGGCGGCGACCACCAGTTCGCGCACCAAGCGTTCGCTGGATAGTGCGGCGGCCGCGCCTGCTGATGCCGGTGCCGGCAAGTTCGCGGCAGCGGTCTCCCGTGACGGAGCGCCGGTGGTGGCGACGTCGCGGGTCAAGGTGTTCTTCACCGATGCAGCCTCGGCCCAGCGCGCGGCAACCGCCACCGGTGGCACCGTGGTGAAGGTTTCCAAGGCTTCGGGCCAGGCGATCGTGGAGTACCCGTCGGTGAACGCGGCACTGGATGCGAGCACCAAGCTGCTGTCCACCGCCGGTATCCGTGCGACCGAGCCGGACGTGGTGCAGTGGGAAGAGACCAAGTAAGGCGTTGAGTGGTGCCCCTGGCCGGTTGGCTCTCCTGGCCGGCCGGGGATTGCTACTGGAGGATGTGCGTGTCGACCAAGGTCGACACCTACCGGGGTAGCGCGCGCGACCAAGGGTCGGCACAAGCCGGGCTTGGCCCGGGATTACCGCGCGGCGAGTGTGCCGCTGTGCTTGAGGTGGCAGCTGGCCAGTGCGTCGTTGCCGGCGGCCGGGTGGCCGGGTTCGAGCAGCAGGCGCTGCACGTCCGAGAACAGCTTTTCCACCGGCATGCCGTACGGCGCGAACAGGCGCAGGCGGCCCTGGCGGTCGAACACGTAGCCACCGGCGATGTGGCTCATGGTGTAGGTATCCGGTACCTGGCCGGGCTCTTTTTCGTAGAACGCCTTGAAGTCGCTGGCCATCGCTGCCAGCTGTGCTTCGTTGCCGACCAGCGCGATCGCCTTGGGGTCGAACGCTTCCACATAGGTGCGCGCGACCTCCGGCGTGTCGCGGGCCGGGTCGACGCTGACAAACATCACCTGCAGCTGATCGGCATCCTTGCCCATCAGGTGCTTCACCTGGCTGAGCTCGACCATCGTGGTCGGGCACACATCCGGACAGCTGGTGAAGCCGAAGAACAGATAGGTCACCTGCCCCTGCAGATCCTTCGGGCCACGCACGGTGCCGTGGCTGTCGGGCATCGACCACTGCTGGCCAAGTTCTTCGCAGGCGATGTCCTTCGAATAGAAGTCCATGCGCGACTGCGCACTGCAGCCGGCCAGCAGGCCGAGCAGCAGGCCTGCGGCCAGCCGCAGGCCACGATGGGGGAACGCAATGCCTTTCACGGTTCGCAGGCTCAGTTGATCATCATGTGGTAGTGCATGCTCCAGATGATCCAGACCGACAGTGCGACGACGATGAACAGGATCACCAGGGTGAACACGAAGCTGGCCAGGTTCCAGCCACCTTCGGACTTGCGGTCCATGTGCAGGAAATAGACCAGCTGCACCAGGATCTGCGCCACCGCGAAGCCGACCAGCAGGAACAACGTGAGCGGCCGCGACAGCACCGGGTTCATCACCAGCGCGAACGGCACCACGGTCAGCAGCGCGCACAGCACGAAGCCGATCAGGTAGGACTTGGTGGAGCCGTGCGCATTGCCGGCGCGCGAGGTTTCGACGTGGGCCATGTCAGAAGGCTCCGATCAGGTAGACGAAGGTGAAGACGCAGATCCACACCAGGTCCAGGAAGTGCCAGAACAGGCTCAGGCACGAAACACGGGTGATGTTGGTCGGGGTCAGGCCACGGCGGTAGACCTGGTGCATGACCACCGCCATCCAGATCAGGCCGCTGGCCACGTGCAGGCCGTGGGTGGCAACCAGCGCGAAGAACGCCGACAGGTAGGCACTGGTGCTCGGGCCCGCGCCTTCGTGGATCAGGTGCGAGAACTCGTAGATCTCCATGCCGATGAACGAGGCACCGAGCACGAAGGTCACGCCCAGCCAGCGCAGCACCGCCGAGGTGTCGTGGCGATGCATCGCCAGCACGGCCTGGCCGTAGGTGATGCTGGAGACCAGCAGCAGGAAGGTCTCGGCCATCACGAACGGCAGCGAGAACAGCTCCTTGCCGGTGGGGCCGCCGGCATAGGCGGTGCTGAGCACCGCGTACGAGGCGAACAGCGAACCGAACAGCACCAGGTCGGACATGAGGTAGACCCACATGCCGAACACCTTCATGCCGCCCTGCTCGTGGCCATGGTCGTGTTCGTGGTGGTCCTCGTGCGCCTGCGTGTCGCTGGCCAGCTCCGGGCGGGTCAACAGGTTCATGCGCGTACCTCCTTCAACTTGGCCAGGCTGGCCGCTTCGGTGCGCGCCACCTCTTCGGAACTGACGTAGTAGTCCACGTCCTCGTCGTAGGACCGCACGATCAGGGTGACGATCATCGCGATGAAGCTGGCCGCGGCCATCCACCAGATGTGCCAGACCAGAGCGAAGCACAGCACCAGGATCCAGATGTTGAGGATCAGCGGCACGCCGGTGTTCTTCGGCATGTGGATCGGTGCGTACTTCTTCGGCGGCGGCGGCAGGCCACGCTTCTTCGCCTCATGGAAGGCGTCCAGCTCATCGGCCTTGGGCACCACGGCGAAGTTGTAGAACGGCGGCGGCGACGGCGTGGCCCATTCCAGCGTGCGTGCATTCCACGGGTCGCCGGTCAGGTCCAGGTTGCGCTTGCGGTCGCGCACGCTCACGTAGATCTGCACCAGCATCAGGATGATGCCCGCGAACACGAACAGTGCACCGATGAAGGCGGCGATCAGGTACGGCGTCCACGCCGGGTTGTCGTACTGGTTCATGCGGCGGGTCATGCCCATGAAGCCCAGCATGTACAGCGGCATGAAGGCCAGGTAGAAGCCGATCACCCAGCACGCGAACGACCACTTGCCCAGGCGCTCGTTGAGGGTGAAGCCGAACACCTTCGGGAACCAGTAGGCGAAGCCTGCCAGGTAGCCGAACAGCGCGCCGCCAATGATGGTGTTGTGGAAGTGGGCGACCAGGAACAGGCTGTTGTGCAGCAGGAAGTCCGCGCCCGGGATGGCCAGCAGCACGCCGGTCATGCCACCGATGGTGAAGGTGACCAGGAACGCGATGGTCCACAGCATCGGCACGCTGAACTCGACGCGGCCGCCGTACATGGTGAACAGCCAGGTAAAGATCTTCACGCCGGTGGGAATGGCGATGATCATCGTCATGATGCCGAAGAAGGCATTGACGCTGGCACCGGAACCCATGGTGAAGAAGTGGTGCAGCCAGACGATGAACGACAGGATGCCGATCGCCAGCGTGGCACCGACCATCGACTTGTAGCCGAACAGCTTCTTGCGCGCGAAGGTGGCGGTCACTTCAGAGAAGATGCCGAACGCCGGCAGCACCAGGATGTACACCTCCGGGTGGCCCCAGGCCCACACCAGGTTCACGTACATCATCGGGTTGCCGCCCAATGTGTTGGTGTAGAAGTTGAAGTCCAGGTAGCGGTCCAGGGTGAGCGCACCCAGCGCCACGGTCAGGATCGGGAAGGCGGCGATGATGATCACGCTGGTGACCAGCACGGTCCAGGTGAACACCGGCATCTTCATCAGGGTCATGCCCGGCGCACGCATGCGCAGGATGGTGATGAACAGGTTGACGCCGGTCAGCAATGTGCCGATGCCCGAGGCCTGCAACGCCCAGATGTAGTAGTCGACACCGACCCCTGGACTGAACTCGATGCCCGACAGCGGCGGATAGGCCACCCAGCCGGTCATGGCGAACTCGCCAACGCCGAGCGAGATCATCATCAGCGCTGCGCCGACCACGAAGATCCAGAAGCTGAAGGCGTTGAGGAACGGGAACGCCATGTCGCGTGCGCCGATCTGCAGCGGCACGATGATGTTCATCAGGCCGACCACGAACGGGGTGGCCACGAAGAAGATCATGATCACGCCGTGCGCGGTGAAGATCTGGTCGTAGTGCTCAGGTGGCAGGAAGCCATCGCTGCCCGGCCCGGCCGCGGCCAGCTGCGCGCGCATCATCAGCGCGTCGGCGAAGCCGCGCACCAGCATGACCAGCGCCACCACCACATACATGATGCCGATCTTCTTGTGGTCCACGGTGGTGAACCAGTCACGCCAGAGCGGGCCCCACAGCTTGAAGTAGCTCACCGCGCCAAGCAGCGCGAGGCCACCCAGCACCATGGCTGCCAATGTGACCACGACGATCGGCTCGTGCAGTGGCACGGCCTCCCACGTCAATTTACCCAACATGTTCGTTACTCCTGGGAAACCTGGGCACCGCCGGCAGCACCGGCCGGGGTGGCAGCAGCGGTGTTCTCACCGACGCCGATGAACTGGTCGATGACCTTCTTGAACAGCAGCGGTTCAACACTGGAGAAGTGCTGCACCGGCGCGTTCTTCGACGGTGCGGCCAGCGCCTTGAACTGGTTGAAATCCAGCGTCTGTGGTGCGCTGCGCACCTCGGCCACCCAGCGCTCGAAGTCTTCGTTGCTGCTGGCGGTGGCGATGAACTTCATGTTCGAGAAGCCATGCCCGCTGTAGTTGCCGGACATGCCACGGAACTGGCCGGGCTCGTTGGCGATCAGGTGCAGCTGCGTGCGCATGCCGGCCATCGCGTAGATCTGCCCACCCAGCTGCGGGATGAAGAAGGTATTCATCGTCGAGTTGGAGGTGATGTTGAACGCCAGCGGGCGGTTGGCCGGGAAGTTGAGCTGGTTGACCGTGGCGATGCCCAGGTCCGGGTACACGAACACCCACTTCCAGTCGGTGGCGATCACATCCACGTGCAGCGGTTCACCGGCCACGTCCAGCGGCTTGTACGGGTCCAGTTCGTGGGTCGACTTCCACACGATCACCGCCAGGCCGGCAATGATCAGCAGCGGCACGCCCCAGACCACGATCTCCACCTTGGTGGAGTGCGACCAGTCCGGCGTGTATTTCGCTTTGGTGTTGCCGGCACGGAAGCGCCAGGCGAACACGAAGGTCAGCACGATGGCCGGTATCACCACGATCAGCATCACGCCGATGCAGATCAGGATCAGGTCGCGCTGGGCGAGCCCGACCATGCCCTTCGAATCCAGCAGCACCCAGTCACAGCCCGACAGGCCGACGCAGGCCAGGGCGACCAGCGCCAGGCGGATGCGGTTCCAGCAGATATTCATTGGAGGTCAACCCTGTTGAAGAAGCGCGCTTGACCGGCTCGCCTGCGCGCAGCGCCCGGGCGTGGAGCGGCTACACTGTGGGTACGAGGTCGCCTACAAGAGGGCGAACCACTCCAATCAAGCCCATACAAGATACATCATTGTATGGACTTGTGCACCTGCACGTATGGAAAAGCCTGACCGATGACGCCACCTGCCGCCGGCCGCCGCCTGAAACACCCCAATCGCACCTGGGTTCGCCCCTTCCGCGAGGGCGCCGGCCCGCTGTACCTGCAGATTGCCCAGCAGGTGCGCGAGGCAGTGGATGACGGCGTGCTGCGCCCGGGCGACCGGCTGCCGCCGCAGCGCGACCTGGCCCAGCAGGTGGGCGTGGACCTGACCACGGTCACCCGCGCCTTCGCCGAGCTGCGCCAGGCCGGCCTGCTCGATGCGCAGGGCGCCGGCGGCACCTTCATCGCGCTGTCGGCCGGCAACCGCAGCACCTCGGTGGACCTGAGCATGAACATCCCGCCGCTGCTGGGCAGCGCGCCGTTCGCGCAGGGCATGGAGTCCGGTTTCCAGCACGTCGGCCAGCAGCTGGGCCAGGGCGAACTGATGAGCTACCACGTCGGCGCGGGCACCCGCGAGGACCGCGCCGCCGCCGTGCAATGGTTGGCCCCGATGCTGGGCACGGTCGGCGCCGACCAGGTGGTGATCTGCCCCGGCGCGCAGACCGCGCTGTGCGCGCTGATCCTGGCCCGCACCCAGCCGGGCGAGCTGATTGCCGCCGAGCAGCTGACCTACCCGGGCCTGCTGGCCGCCGCGCGCGTGCTGCAGCGGGGCGTGGTGCCAGTGGCGATGGACGCCGAAGGCATGCTCCCCGACGCACTGGAGGAGGCCTGCCAGCTACGCCGCCCGCGCCTGCTGTACCTGGTGCCGACCATCCAGAACCCGACCACGGCGACGATGTCGGCACAACGCAGGCAGGCCCTGCTGGCGGTCGCGAAGCGCCACGATCTGACCGTGATCGAAGACGATCCCTACTGGTTGCTGGCCGGAGACGCCGCGCCGCCGCTGGCCGCACACCGCGACGCCGGCTGTCCGGTCTATTACATCTCCACCCTGTCCAAGTGCCTGGCGCCGGGCCTGCGCACCGCCTACCTGGTGGTGCCGGCCGGCGAGCCGATGGAACCGGTGCTGGACGCGCTGCGCGCGATCGCGCTGATGCCGACCCAGTCGATGGTGGCGGTGGCCTCGCAGTGGATCCGCGGCGGCCAGGCCCAGGACATGGTGCAGCGCTTCCAGCAGGAGCTGCGCGAGCGCCAGGCGATTGCCGCCCGTTATCTGCCGGCCCGTGCCCAGGCACACCCGGCCGGCCTGCACGTGTGGCTGCCACTGCCGCCGCGGCTGGACCAGTATCGGCTGATCCAGGCCGCACAGGAGCAGGGGCTGGGCATCGCCAGCTCCGATGCCTTCAGCGTGGAAGAGCCGCCACCGGGCAACGCCATCCGCCTGTCACTGGGCGGCGCGGTCGACCAGGGTGCGCTGGCCGGGGCGCTGGCCAAGCTGAACGAGATCCTGTCTGAAGCTCCCGAGGCCCGGCACAACGCCATCGTCTGAACGGGGCGCATGGCGCTTTATCCATACAAGATGATATTTTGTATGCAATGTATGGATGAAGGGACGTGCCGCGATGCGCGCCGAGAAACTGAAGTTCCACCTGGTGATGGCCGGCTGTGGCGGCTTTGTGGTGCTGATGCTGGCCGCGCTGGCCTGGGTCTGCCTGCAGCCGCAGACCGTGGATGTACAGGCCGCCGAACGCCACGCCATCGAGCAATGCATGCAGCGCAGCGAGGATCCGTCGCGTAGCGAGATCCAGCGTCGCGCACAGGCTGATTCCTGCCGCGAGATGCGCAAGCAGTACGTGCATAAGTTCGGCGGGGACGCGTCCTGATGGGCGCAGCCGCGCCGCGCCGCCGCTGGCTGCTGCCGATGATGATCGCCCTCGCCTGCCTGTTCATGGCCGGCGTCGCGGCCGCGCTGTGGCAGTACTTCGGCTATAGCGCGCAATCCACGTTCACCGAACAGGCCATCGTCTTCGACGACTCGCAGCTGCGCCTGCCGGCCGATCTGGCCGGTGACACCGGCCGCATCCGCGTGGTGCATTTCTGGGACCCGGCCTGTGCGGTCTGCAACCGCGAAACCGGTGCGCACCTGAGCTACCTGATCAGCATGTACCGCCGCGCCGGCATCGACTTCTATGCGATCCGCCGCCCGGGTACCCAGGGCGAGCTGCCCAAGCCGCTGCGCGACAAGGTGATCAACCTGCCCACCATCGAGGGCATCGAGCACATTCCGGCCAGCCCCGCTGTCGCGATCTGGGATCGCCAGGGCCACCTCGCCTACGCCGGCCCGTACAGCATCGGCATGGTCTGCAACTCAGCCAACAGCTTCGTCGAACCACTGCTGGACAAACTGGTGCGCGGCGAAACCGTGCGCCCGAAAGGACTGCTTGCCGTGGGCTGCTACTGCCCCTGGCAGGCCAAGCGCTGAGGACGCGCAATGACATCACTGACGCTGGCCGGCGTGGCCGCCGCAAACAACAACGGCGGTCACCTGTCCGAACCGACCGATGGTTATGGACAGGCTCCCGCCGTTGAAAGCAACGATACGCCCCGACATGCTCCGTACATGCCGCGACCGGATGTCGCAGCCCGCGAATGGGTGCAGGACGTACTCGCGCACAACGGGCCGATCTATCTGCGCATCGTCAATTCGCTGGAGCGCACGGTGCGCCGCGGTGGTCTTGCACCGGGGCAACGCCTGCCCTCACAGCGCGCGTTGGCGCAGCAGCTCGGCGTCGACCTGACCACGGTAACGCGGGCATTCGACGAAGCGCGCAAGCGCGGCCTGATCGAAGCGCGTGGACCGCAGGGCAGTTTCATCGCACCGCCCAAGGCCGGCTTCGACCAGGTGGTGGACCTGAGCATGAACGTACCGCCGGTACCCGACGCCGATGCGCTGGCCGAAACGCTGCGGCGTGGTGCGGCCGCCGTGCTTGCGCGCAGCAACGCGCCGAACCTGATGACCTATCACCTGGGCGGCGGCAATCCGACCGATCGCCACGCGGCGGCACGCTGGTTGCAGCCGATGTTGGGCGCGGTGGACGATGCCTGCCTGCTGCTGACCGAGGGTGCGCAGGTGGCGCTGGCCGCGATCCTGCTCAGCCAGGGCCGCGATGGCGACGCGATCCTGTGCGACACGCTGGTCTACCCAGGGCTGCTGCAGGCCGCGGGGGCGCTTGGGCGGCGGCTGGTGCCGGTGGACGGCGACGAACACGGCATGTGCCCCGAGGCGCTGGTGCGGCAGGCGCGCGGGAGTGGCACGCGGCTGGTCTATCTCAACCCCACCTGCCAGAACCCGACCGCGCTGACGTTGTCGTTGCAGCGGCGCGAAGCGCTGGCGCGTGTACTGGAGAGCGAAGGCCTGTTGGCGATCGAAGACGATCCGTACTGGCACCTTGCCGAGAACACGCCGATACCACTGGCAACACTGGCACCGCGTCATGTGTTCCATGTGGCGACGTTGTCGAAGGTGATCAGCCCCGGCCTGCGCACCGCCTTCGTGCGCTGTCCAAGTGCCACGCACGCCGAAGCAATGGCATCGGCCCTGCGGGCCACCCGGCTGATGGGGCACCCGCTGGTGTCGGCGCTGGCCAGCCAGTTGCTGCTGGATGGCTCGGCGCAATCGCTGCTGGCGCAGGTGCGCATCGAGGCGCGCGAGCGCATGCGCATGGCGCGCTACCTGCTGGCGCCTTCGCTGCTGCTGCGTGCCGAAGGCCTGCATGCCTGGTGCCGGGTGCCAGTGCCATGGACCGACGCCACGCTGGTGCGGACCGCGCAGCTGCAGGGGCTGGCCATCGCTCCTTCATCGGCGTTCTGCCCGCCGGGGGTGCAGCATCAGAACGGCGTGCGGCTGTCGCTGGGGCTGGCAGCGGATCGCCGGCAGCTGGAGAGCGCGTTGCGGCGGATTGACCGGTTGTTGTTGTCGGACGCGTTGCCCGCGATCGAGCGGTAGGCGGGGAGCATCCACGCGGGGCGTGGATGTGCGCTGGACCTGGTAGTGCCGGCCGCTGGCCGGCAACGGCATGCACGGATCAGGAGGTTGCCGGCCAGCGGCCGGCACTACCCCAATGCCACCAGCGCCTGCACCAGCGCATCCATCTGCTCCGGCCGGGTGAACACCGACGGCGTCACCCGTACGCAGGCGCCGGTGTCCAACCCGTCGCGATGGGTGGTGAACACACGATGCTCGTCCAGCAGACGCTTCTGCAGCGCGACGTTGTCAGCCACGCTGGTGCGCCCGCGCAGGCGGAAGCTGGCCAGAGCGCTGGCCAGCGCCGGATCGGGCGAAGACAGCACTTCGATGTGCGCCATCTGCCGCGCTGGCAGCGTCCAGCGCTCACGCAGGTAGCGCAGGCGCGCCTGCTTGTTGGCCGCGCCGATGCGCTGGTGCAGCGCGATCGCTTCCGGCAGCGCCAGGTAGGCGGCGAAGTTGACCGTGCCGGTGTGTACGCGGCTGCCCACGCGGCCGTCGTCGGTCTCGCCCATGTACGGGTCGAGATCCGCAACGCGGCTCCTGCGCACGTACATCGCGCCGACGCCGACCGGTGCGCCAATCCACTTGTGCAGGTTGATGCCAACGAAATCGGCCTTGAGCTGCGGCACCGCGTAGTCGATCTGGCCAAAGCCGTGCGCCGCATCGACAATCACGTCGATACCCCGTGCGCGTGCACGCTCGGCGATCTCGGCCACCGGCAGCACCAGCCCATGGCGATGGCTGACCTGGGTCAGCAGCACCAGTTTCAGGCGTGGCAAGCGCGCGAACGCGGCCTCGTAGGCCTGCAGGATCTGCGCGTGATCGGGCACTGCCGGCAGCGCGATGCGCTCGACCTGCACGCCACGGCGCTGCTGCAACCAGCGCATCGCGCCGATCATGCTGTCGTAGTCGATGTCGGCGTACAGCACCTGGTCGCCGGGCTGCAGGCGGTTGTAGCCGCCGATCAGCGCCAGCATCGCCTCGGTGGCGCCACGGGTCAGTGCGATCTCGTCGGCGCCCACGCCCAGCAGTTCGGCCACCTGCCGCTGCACCGCCATGTACTGTGCCGGGAACTCACGACGGCCGTACCAGGCGTTGCCACGGTTCACTTCAGCGGTATGGCGCTGGTAGCTGGCCAGCGTCTCGCGGCCCATCGCGCCCCAGTAGCCGTTCTCCAGGTGGTTCACTTCATCGGTGATGTCGAAGTGGCTGGCCACGGTGGCCCAGTAGCCTTCATCGCGGGCCAGCACATCCGGTGCCGCGGTCGTTGCGGGAATCTGCATGGGCGCAGCGTAACGCGTGGCAGCCATGGCCGGCAGTGAAGACAGTGCGGCTGCGGCCGGCAGCAGGGTGCCGGCACGCAACAGGGAGCGACGGGTCGGGTCCATCAGAAGCTCAGCCGGTACTGTGCGTACAGGTTGGCGCCGTCGGTGTCATACGGCGCGTTGCGCGAGTAGACCAGGCCGCGGCTGGCCTGGAACACCGCCTCGTCCGGGTAGCGATCGAGCACGTTGTCGGCGCCGACGCGCAGGCTGTGGTGTTCGTTGATGCGATAGCCAACGGCCAGATCGAGGAAGCTCATCGCACCGAAGCGCTGGTAGATATCGCCCACCGCATTGCCACTGGAGTCGGTCCAGGCACCGTAGTAGCGCATGCGTGCCATCAGCGACCAGGCGCCGACATCCCAGCTGCCGGTCAGGCTGCCCTTGTGCTCGGGCAGGCGATCTTCGAACAGCACGCGCTGGGTCTCATTGGTGGCCACCGAGGTGCTGCCGTTGTCCACGCGGGTGCGGTTGTAGTTGTAGGCCAGGGTCAGCGTCATGCGACCGGCGCCAAGGTCGTGCAGGTAGTTGCCGACCACGTCCACGCCGGTGGTGGTGGTATCGAAGTCGTTGGTGAAGTAGTTCACCGAGGTATAGCCCAGCGGATTGGGCGTACCGGCCGGAATGGCGAAACTGGCCGACTGGCTGAAGCGGTCGGTGAGCTTGATCTGGTAGACATCCACCGAGCCGGACAGGCCCAGGTCGGTGCGCCAGGTCAGGCCCAGCGACGCGGTACGCGATTCTTCCGGCTTCAGCGGCCTGGCACCGAGCAGCTGCGCCAGCGGGTCGTTCGGCGACAGGCGGCCACTGGTGAAGATCTGCAGCGTGCGCGTATCCAACCCCTGGGTGGTGCTGGTGGTGTTGAGCTGCGCCGGGGTCGGTGCGCGGAAGCCGGTGGACACCGTACCGCGCAGGGCTACGTCCGGGGTGATCGCGAAGCGCGCCGAGAGCTTGCCGTCCAGCGTGCTGCCGAAGCTGGAGAAGTCCTCGTAGCGGCTGGCTGCACCGATGCTCCAGCGCTCGCCCAGCGGTACTTCCATGTCCACGTAGGCGGCCTTGCTGCGCTGGCTCCACTGCCCGGCCTGGCTGGCCGAGAAGCCCGGCGCACCGTTGGAGTTGGCTTCCAGGCCCGCGGCCGCGCCCGGACCCACTGCGTACGAGGCCGGGTCACCGGCGCGTACCTGGTAGGTCTCCTGGCGGAACTCGCCACCGAAGGCGACGTTGATCGGCTTGGACAGCGCGCCCACGTCCCACTCGTAGTTGAAGTCGGCGTTGGCGTTCTTCTCGGTCTGGGTCAGGCGGCCGAGATCGAAGTCGGTCGGGCTGGCCGGGCCGAGCGAGGCATTGATCGAGTTCTTCAAGCTGTAGTCGATGGCGTTGCGGCCATACGAGGCGCTGACATCCCAGCGCAGCTTCGGCGTGATCTTGCCGCGCAGGCCACCGACCAGCTGCAGGTCGTTCTGGACGTTGCCGTACTGCGGGCTGAAGCCGACCGGATACAGCGAGCGCAGGTTCCAGCCCGGGAAGATGGCGGTGGTGCGATACGCGCCGGTGGTGGTGTCCGGGTTGCGCCAGTTGAAATCACTGACGCCATCGCTGTGGCTGTACAGGCCGAAGGCATAGAGCTCCAGCGTATCGCTGGCATTGGCCTTCACGTTGAAGCCGACGCGGCGGCTTTCCAGTTCCGGCTGGCCCCAGCGCTGCACCGGATTGGGCACGTCCAGCTCCGGATGTGCAGCCTGGAAGGCGATCGCGTCCGGGCGCTGGCGCGTGCGCGAGGTAGCGTCGGAGTTGGACGATTCGGCGAACAGCACCAGGCTGCCATAGTCACCCAACGACCAGCCGGTGCGCGCACTGAAGTCGCGCGAGGCACCGTCGCCCTGCGCGTACTGCGAATAGCCGGCGGTGATCTCGGTGCCCGGACCATCCTCGAGGATGATGTTGATGACACCGGCGATGGCGTCCGAGCCGTATTGCGCCGACGCACCATCACGCAGCACCTCGATGCGCTTGATCGCACTGGTGGGAATCTGTGCCAGATCAGCGGCCTGTGCACCACGGTTGCCGAGCAGCGCGCTGCGATGGAAGCGGCGACCGTTGACCAGCACCAGGGTCTGGTCCGGCGACAGGCCACGCAGCGTCGCCGGACGCACGAACACCTGGCCATCTGCCATCGGCAGCCGCTGCACCACGAACGATGGCACCAGCTGGGCCAGCACGTCTTTCAGATCCGTGGATTCGACGGACCTGATGTCTTCCTTGGTGAACACGTCCACCGGCGCCAGCGTTTCGAACTGGGTGCGGTTGGACGCGCGGGTGCCGGTGACCAGCATCGCGTCGAGCTGGGTGGGTGCGGTGCGGCTGCCGCCTGCGGCATCGACCGCATCGGCCTCCTCTGCGATCGCGCCTCCTGCGCTGGCCATGGAAAGGGCAAGGAGGATGGAACGCGAAAGCTTCGAACGATGCACGGCAGGGCTCCGGGAGGACGCGACAGGGCCAGCACCTGTGCGGACACAACAGGCCTGGACAAGGCGCGCAGTCTCGGCCCGATGTGTGAAGGAGGCATGACGTCAGTACGACAGCTTGATGCGCCGACCATGGTTGGCCCCTGCCAGGGCCCATCCGTAGATCCACGCCATGCGTGGATGGGGAATGCCGACGGACACCCGGCCCTTCATGGCCGCGCACACCGCGTCAGCCGTTGCTCTCGTCGTCGAAGCCGAAGCGTGCCGGCCGTGCCGTTCGCAGCGGGACGAACATCGCGAGGACGAACACCACCAGGAAGGGAGCGGACAGGAACCCGAAGTCCTTGCTGCCAAAACCGATGAAGCTGGCACGCAGGTCACCGATCCATTCCAACCGCGCCAGCACCATCACCAGTCCACCGATGGTCGGGCCAGGCAGCCCACCGTGACCGCCCATCAGCAACGTGGGTGACAGCAACCCGGCCAGGAACGCGAAGCCGGCGCGGTAAAGCCAGGGATTGCCCTTCCAGCGCGACGCGCGCTTCACCATCAGCACCAGCAAGGCCAGTGTCAGCACCGCGGGCAGCACCAGGTAGACAAGTACCAGTTCCATCATGGGCTTGGCTCCGCTGGCCTGGCATCCCACGTCGTCGATCGCATTTTCCTGTCCCCATAACGTCCATGAAGCGCGCATTGTTGCCGGTACGCAGGCACACGCAAAGCCCCGGCAGCGCAAGAACTGCTAAACGCCACGCCTGCCGATCCGCTACTGTGCCCGGCATCGGATTCGGGGAACGGCAGGATGAGCGCGGCAGGCAAGGCGTTGTGGTACATCGAAACCCATGCGGACCAGCCATTGGCGCTGGCCGATATCGCCGCCGCAGCGGGGCTGTCGCCGTTCCATCTGTCACGCCTGTTCCAGGCCCGCACTGGCACCTCGGTGGTGCGCTATCTGCGGGGACGGCGCCTGACCGCTGCCGCGCAGCGGTTGGCCACCGGGGCGGGGGATATCCTGCAGGTCGCGCTGGGAGCCGGCTATACCACCCACGCCGCGTTCACCCGTGCCTTCAACGAACAATTCGGGCAGACACCGGAGCACGTACGCGAACAGGGCACCGATGGCCTGGCCCTGGTACAGGCGATCCGCGTGGACGATGCGCCGGCGCCCTGCGGCGAAGCGCCGCAGCTGCTCGACACGCCCGCTTTCCAGGTGGCGGGCATCGGCATGCGGCATACCCGCGACAGTGGCGGCGCGATTCCCGGCCAATGGGCGCAGCTCAACCGCGAATGGCCGACGCCCGCTCCAATCAGCTTCGGTGTGTGCTGCAACAGCGACGACGATGGCGGCTTCGATTACATTGCCGCACTGCCCGCCAGCGCGCTGCCGACCGTGCCGGCGCATTGGCAACGGGTGGACGTGCCGGCGCGTCGCTATCTTGTGGCCTGGCACGGCGGGCACATATCAGCCATCCGCTCGACCTGGTTCTGGCTGCTGGATCATTACCTGCCAGGCTCCGGCCTCAGCCTGGCCAACGCACCCGATCTGGAGCGCTACGACACCCGCTTCGACGAGCACACCGGCAACGGCGGCGTGGAGATCTTGTTGCCGGTGAACGAACGCCCACGCTGACAAGGAGTTGAGGATGCGCATGAAAGCCACTGTGATGGGAATGATGCTGATGTGCCTGGCGACCACCGCCACTGCCCGCGAATCCCAAGCGGCCGGCGAGCGGCATGGCACCACGTCGGTGGCCAGCGCCGCCGTGCGCGATGCGCAGCACCGCGACACCCTGCGCTACACGGCCTGGTACCCGGCACTGACCGGCAGCCGTGAAACCGCGCTGACCCTCGGACCACCCGATGCGCCGCTGTTCGACATAGGACGTGCCGCAATGGATGCGCCGGTGGCGGGTGATCGCCTGCCGACCCTGCTGATCTCGCATGGCAACGGCGGCAGCGCGCGCATGATGGGCTGGCTGGGCACCGCGTTGGCACGGGCGGGCTACCTGGTGATCGCAGTCGATCATCCGGGCAACAACGGTGCCGACACGATGACCCTGCCCGGCAGCGTGCTGACCTGGCTGCGCGCGGATGATCTGCGCGCCGCGCTGGTGGCAGTACAGGCGGATCCCGTGCTCGGTCCCCACGTCGACGCCGAGCGGCTGGGTGTCGCCGGATTCTCCGCCGGTGGCTACACCGCGCTGCTGGCCGCCGGTGCACGACCGGACCTGCAACGACTGCTGTCCTTCTGCACCGCGCATCCGTATGACGGTGTCTGCCGGCCCCAGCAGGAGGCCGCCACGCACACGATGGAGGCCCGTATTGCCGCTGCAGGCTCGCCGGAACTGTCGCCATGGATCTCCCGCGCCAATGAATCGCGCACGATCCCCGGCGTGCGCGCAGTATTCCTGCTGGCGCCAGCAATCGTGCAGGCCTTTGCGCCCGAGCAGCTGTCCTCGTTGCGGCAGTCGGTATCGATCGTGCTGGGCGAAGCGGACGCGGTTGCACCTCCACAGAGCAATGGCGAGGCCATGCACGCGGTGATGCCGGGCACGGAGCTGCAACGCCTGCCCGATGTGGGCCATTACGACTTCCTGGCCGCGTGCACTCCGGCAGGACAGCAGCGGTTGCCAGAGCTGTGCACCACGTCAGTGCCGAAGACCCAGACCCACGCGCTGGCGGTGGACGCAGCGCTGCAGTTCTTCGCCCACTCCCTGCGCTAGTGGCGACCGGGCGTGGCCCGGCGCTACAGTGGATGCGTCCAGGGAGGATCGATCATGCGCCTGCTGCACCTCACTCTGCCGGTATCCGATGTCGCCACCGTGGCCGCGTACTTCCGCGATGTGCTGCAGCAGCGCGTGGTCGGCAACCATGTGCACATCGGCTGGAGCACGATCGAACTGCAGCCTGCGGCAGGGCGTCCGGTCGGTGGCGTGCATCTGGCCTTCAACGTGCCGGACAACCGCTTCAGCGAGGCGATGGCCTGGCTGCGCGAGCGTACGCCACTACAGCGCAACCCGGCAGGACTGGATTACTTCGCGCTGGAAAGCAGCTGGCAGTCGCAGTCGGTGTACTTCACCGGCCCGGACGGCCTGATCCTGGAACTGATCGGCCGCCGCCGCTTGCCAGCCAGCGCGCGCGGCGGCGCCTTCCATGGCAGCGAACTGGCCTGCCTGAGCGAAGTCGGCCTGCCCAGCCGCGATGTCGACGCGGTGCGCGAACAGTCCAGTCAACGTTTCGGCCTGCAACCGATCAGCCCGCCTTCGCCGCAGTTCGCACCGATGGGCGACGACGAAGGCCTGCTGATCGTGGTCGCCGCTGATCGCACCTGGTTCCCGGAACAGAAAGACCTGCCCAATGCGCAGGGGCTGCTGCTGCAGATCAGCGATGTGGCTGGCCCGGGCGTTGTGGAAGACGTTGCATTGGGTTGGCGGGTGTCTTCATCACCAGCGCCCCGTCAGTGACCGCTGATCCGCTGCCGTCTCAGATCGACTCATCCTCACGCTTGACCAGCATCCAGCAGGGCGACTGCGCGAAGGTGTAGGTCTGCTGATCGCTGCTGTCTGGCGTGCGGATCTGTACCTGTCGCTGCCCGTCGGCCAGCGTGCTGACCTGCATCTCGCGGCCCTGCCCGGCCAAGGCGGCAGGATCGGGCATCACCGGCCACTCGACATCGGCCAGCGCCAGACGGCTTTCCACCTTGCGCGGTTCCGGCTCGGCCTCGGCATCGATGTAGCTGTCCAGCAGCGGATCGGCAGTGGCCTTCTCCTGCAGCGTGATCTCGTTGCCGAAATGCTTCAGGAACGCATCGAATTCCGGGTAGGGGCATTCGCTGCGGGCAGGGACCGGCGCGGGCTCCACCGTTGCAGCGGTGGTCGCTGGCGCGGCTCTGGGCGGCGGCGGCGTGACAGGCGTGGCCTCGGCGGGCGGTGCCTGCGGCGCCGGCGCGCAGGCAACCAGTGCCACGCCACAGGCGAGCATCAGCACTGCGGCAGAGCGGTATCGACACATGGGCTCATCCTGAATCCGGTCCGGTCGCCCCATGCTACCGCGCCCCCTACAATTCCGGCATCCCGCCTGCCCGAGACTGCCATGCACCGCCTTCTGCTCCTGATCGGCCTGCTGTTGCCCGCCCTGTGGCCGGCCGTGGCACTGGCCGTCGACCTCCACGAGGGCGATCTGCTGTTCGTCACCGCCGGCCGCAGCGGCCTCAGCGCAGCCATCGACGATGCCACCGGCAAGCAGGGGTCGACCAGCTTCGATCATGTCGCGCTGATCGCCTCCGCGCCGAAGGGCTGGGAGGTGTTGCACGCTGATGAGAAAGGATCGCGCCGGCAGTCGCTGTCCGATTTCCGCCAGGACGCGCGCGCAAAGCAGCGGCAGATCGTGGTCTATCGCCTGCGCGCGCCGCAGCAGTCCGCCATCAGGGATGCGGTTGCGACCGCGCGCACGATGCTGGGCAAACCGTACAACACGTCATACGTGTTGAACGAGGACAGCTACTACTGCTCGGACTTCATCGAGCGTGCGTTCCGTGCGCACCACATGTTCGCACTGCAACCGATGAACTTCCGCAACCCGCAGACCGGCGAGATCGCCCAGCACTGGGTCGATCTTTACCGCGGCATGGGCATGGAGGTGCCGCAGGATCAGCCCGGCACCAATCCGAACGACATGTCGGCAGCACCGGTGCTGCAACGTATCGGCGTGCTGGAATAAGCGAAGCCCCGCACAGGGCGGGGCTTCGCCAGTCACTCCGCGTGCGCGGCGCGGTCATTCTTCTTCGTCGTGGCCGCCCTGCTGCTGGTTGCGCTCTTTGCGCTGCTGATCCTGCTGCTGTTGCTGCTGTTGCTGCTGGTCACGACGGCCCTGCTGCTGATCCTGCTGGTTCTGCTGGCCCGGCTGCTTCTGGTTCGGGTTCTGGTTCTGCTGTGCCATGTCCGTTCTCCGAAAGCCACGCGCGAAATGCGGTGGACGGGGCCATCGTCTGCAGCAAAGAGTTAATCGCGCGTTGGTGGACGGCTACACCCGTGTGTACGCGCGTGAATGAACGCGCAGAGCCCCTTGCGGCACAAGCGGATGAAGGATTCATGCGGGTTCGGCATGTGCTCATGCCGGCCTTGCGGCCAGGCGCATTCATCGCATCCGCTGTCGGAAACACGCGCTGAACGAGGCTGGCGTCCACGTCGTGCACGGACGCCAACCCTGCATTCAGGGCATCACCGGTGGCACATACGCCAGGGTCATGCCCAGCAGCCACAGCAGGCCCAGCACCAGCGGGATGTGCACCAGCAACTGGATGAAGGTGAACCCCACGATGTCGCGCGCCTTCAGGCCCAGCACGCCCAGCAGCGGCAGCATCCAGAACGGGTTGATCAGGTTCGGCAGGGCTTCGGCCGCGTTGTAGACCTGCACCGCCCAGCCCAGGTGCGCCTTCAGTTCGTTGGCAGCCTGCATCACGTACGGCGCCTCGATGATCCACTTGCCGCCACCGGACGGCACGAAGAAGCCCAGCACCGCCGAATAGACGCCCATCACCAGCGCGAACGAATCCGTGCTGGCCACGTGCACGAACAGGCTCGACAGCCGGTGCGCCAGGGTCTGCCCATCACCGCCAGCGGCGTGGGTGAGGATCATCGCGATGCCGCCATACAGCGGGAACTGGATCAGCACGCCGGTGGTGCTCGGCACCGCCTTGGCCACCGCGTTGAGGAAGCTGCGCGGCCGCCAGTGCAGCAGCAGGCCCAACGAGATGAACAGGAAGTTGTAGGTGTTGAGGTTGGCGATGGCAGTGATCGCCGGCTTGCTGGCGAACTCGTTGAACAGCCAGCCGAATGCCAGCAGCGAGAGCAGCACGGTCAGCAGCGGGCTGTATTCCAGCCATTCGCCCGGGCGCGTGCGTCGCTGCAGAGGTTCCGGCTCGGCCTGCGCGGCGCCGGGGAACTCCTCGGCAGTACGCGCACTGCCGGCCGCGGGCGCGGTCAGCCAGGCGATCAACAGCGAGACCAGGATCAGCACCGAGGTCAGCGCGATCGACTGCCACAGGAAGATGGTTTCGGTGAACGGCAACACGCCGGTGATTTCCACCAGCCCCGGCGGCATGCTGGCCGGGTTGGCCTGCAGCTGTGCGGCCGACGAACTCAGCCCCATCGCCCACACCGCCCCCAGGCCGAGGTAGGCCGAAGCGCCAGCGGCGCGATAGTCCATGCGCAGTTCGGTACGGCGGGCCAGCGCTCGGACCAGCAGGCCACCGAACACCAGCGAGAAGCCCCAGCTGAGCAGCGAGGCGAGCATGCTGACCAGGCCCACGTACACCACCGCACCACGGCCAGTGCGCGGCACCCGGGCCAGGAAGTCGATGAAGCGGGCGACCACCGGCGCGGTCGCCACGGCGTAGCCACCGATGACCACGAAGGCCATCTGCATGGTGAAGGGGATCAGGCTCCAGAAACCGTCACCGAAGGCGCTGGCAGTGGCCTGCGGGGTCGAGCCGAAGCCCATCGCGGCCAGCGCGACGATGACCACGCCCAGCACCGCGAACACGTACGCGTCGGGGAACCACTTTTCCGCCCAGGCCGCCGAACGCAGCGCTGCGCGCGCCATCCAGCCGTCCTGTACTGCTGCCGTCGAGGCCATCATTCACCCTCCCAGGTTCAATGGATCGATTCTGGGCGGTGGGGTGCGGGCTGTCAGCCACCTATTGGTCGTAGGTGGCACAGAACGGTAGTGCCGGCCGCTGGCCGGCAACCTCGGGATCGCGCACGGGTGCAGCCGGCCAGCAGCCGGCTCTATCAAAACCCAGGGATCGTCGTAGGTGGGAGGATGGTAGTGCCGGCCGCTGGCCGGCAACTTCGGGATCGCGCACGGGTGCAGCCGGCCAGCGGCCGGCTCTACCAAAACCCAGGGATCGTCGTAGGTGGCAGGACGGTAGTGCCGGCCGCTGGCCGGCAATTTCCCAATCGGGATGGTCGTGCAGCCGGCCAGCGGCCGGCTCTACCAGGCCTTGGGCTCAACGCAGCGCCAGATCCACGGCGATACCCGCAAACAGCGCGGCACCCACCCAGTTGTTGTGCAGGAACGCCTTGAAGCACGGGCCGCGTTCGCGGTTGCGGCAGATCCAGAACTCGTACACCACCAGCGCGGTGGCGACGGCCACGCCGGCCAGGTAGTACCCGCCCAGCCCGCCGCGCACGCCAACCAGCGCCATCGTGGCCAGGAACAGCGCGTACAACACGCCCTGGATGACCAGGTCGAGATCACCGAACAGGATCGCGGTGGAGTGCGAGCCCATCTTCAGGTCGTCCTCGCGGTCGACCATGGCGTACCAGGTGTCGTAGGCGGTGGACCACAGGATGTTGCCGGCATACAGCAGCCAGCCCAGCATCGGCACCTCGCCCTGCACGGCGGCGAACGCCATCGGGATGCCCCAGCCGAACGACATGCCCAGGTAGACCTGCGGCAGATGGGTGTAGCGCTTCAGGTACGGGTAGCTGGCGGCCAGGAACACGCCGATGAAGCTGAGGCCGATGGTCAACCCGTTCAGGGTCAGCACCAGGCCGAACGCCACCAGCATCAGCACGGCGAACAGTGCCAGCGCGGCACGGCCGCTGATTGCGCCGGTGGCCAGCGGGCGCGCCTTGGTGCGCTCCACATGCGGGTCGAGCCAGCGGTCGGCGTAGTCGTTGATGACGCAACCGGCCGAGCGGGTCAGCCACACGCCGGCGGTGAACACGAACAGCGTCCACAGCGGCGGCAGGCCGCCCGCGGCCAGCCACAACGCCCACCAGGTGGGCCACAGCAGCAGCAACGTGCCGATCGGGCGATCAGCGCGCATCAGGCTCCAGTAATGCCGCCAACGCGGCGTCGCCGGCGACTGCGGCGAAGTGAGGGGGGTATCAGCCATGGCGATAGGATACTCCTGCCCCTCTGGCAGGGCTTTGCCCGTGGGGGGAGATTTGTTCGGCGAAACTGGATAGAATGCCCGTCCCGCATCGCCTCATGGCGCTGCGATGCCCGCCCCGGCACTGGCCGACGGCGCGGCGGTTCTACAACGCGCCCGTAGCTCAGCCGGATAGAGTAGTGGCTTCCGAAGCCATTGGTCGGGGGTTCGAATCCCTCCGGGCGCGCCATCTTCCCCTGTGTTGCCTGCACGTCGCCAGCTCGCGCTGGACGTTGCCACGTGCTTCATCAACACTGCGCGCATGACGCCACCGGATCTGCTGCAGCTGGCGGCAGGCGCTGCGATTCTGGGCCTGGCCGCCTTGTCCACCGGAGTGAGCTTCGGCCGCGCCCGGCGTGGCAGCCACCTGCTCACCACCTTCTTCGCCTGTTTCGCCGCCGCCAATCTGTTCGGACTGGTGCTGTTGGGTGGCCAGGCCTGGCTTTCGGCCGACGCGGTGCGCTGGTTGCGGGTCATTGAAGTGCCGCTGGTCTATCTGCTCGGTCCGCTGCTGTATGGCCATGCGCGTGTGCTGCTGTCACCTGCACCGGACCACGCATCGTCGCTGTCGCTCGCGCATCTGCTGCCGGCCATGCTCGCGTTCGTCGTTTCCCTGTTGAATGCTGTTGCCCCTTTCGACGTCTCGCCGCTGGGCAGGGTGCTGTTCCAGCTCAGCTTCCATGGCTGGCTGCTGCAGGGCACGCCCTACCTGCTGGCCACGCTGTGGCTCTCGCTGCGTAGGTCTTCGGCCCCACGCGGAACCGCGATCCAACGCAGCGGACTGCGCGGGCTGGCGATCGTGATGGCGGGCTGCTGGCTTGCCAGCGCGATGAACCGGTGGCCGCCGGACGCCGCTCCGCTGCTGGCCAGCATCGGGCTCAGCCTGCTGACCACCGCCGGCATGTATCTGCTGGCCTGCCGCGTGGTGCGGCAGCAGCTGCGCGCGCCTGCGAGTGCCGCCGCACCGGGCGTAGGGAATCTCATCCCCGCGCCCACCGAGGACGTCGCCGTCGCACGCTACGAACGCTCGGGCATCGACGCAGCACAATGCGCGGCCATCGCCAGCGCGCTGACCGCATTGATGCAGCACGAGCGCCTGCATGAGGCCCCGGGGCTCGATCTCCAGGGCTTGAGCCAGCACAGCGGCTGGTCCCCCAACCAGGTCTCGCAGGCGCTCAACCAGGGTTTGGGCCAGAGCTTCTCCGAGTTCGTGACCGGCTTCCGCATCACGGCCGCGAAGTCCTTCCTCTCCGACCCCGCCGACCCACGCAGCGTGCTGGACATCGGCCTGGCCGCCGGCTTCGGCAGCAAGTCCACCTTCAACAGCGCGTTCAAGCGCGCCACCGGGCAGACACCGAGCGAGTACCGCCGCAGCCGCGCCACCTCCGGCTGAACGTCCAATCCTTCACGCCCGGTCGAACGGCGCCCGCCGCTGCGTTGCCATCAGCGCTCGACCCGACGAAGAAGGTGATGCGATGCGATGGCAACGGATGATGTTCGGCCTGCTGTGGATGCTGGCGGTTCCCGTGCAGGCTGCGGTGGGGGATGCGGCGAGTGTGCTGGCCCGGGCCCGTGCAGCCAGTGGCGGCGAGCCGTGGCTGTCGGTGCAGCGCCTGCAGGCTGAGGGCGAGCAGTCGCTCGGTGGCTTGCACGGGCGCTGGCAGCTCAACCAGGACCTGCGCGCCGGTCGCTATGCCGAACAGGCCCAGCTGGGAGCCTTCACCGTCGCCCAGGGGTTCGACGGCCAGCTGTCCTGGCGGCGTGACTATGGCGGCGAGGTGGGCCTGCTGGACGGCAGCGTGCCACGCCGCACCGTGCGCACGCAGGCGTGGCTGGCCACCCGCGCCTACTGGTCCAGCGCCTATCCGGCCTCGCGCTTTGCAGGCCCACGCACCGAGGCCCACGACGGGCAGCGCTATGACGTGCTGGCGACGACGCCGGAGGGCGCGGACCCGATCGAACTCTGGTTCGACACCCGCAGTGGCCTGCTCGGCCGGGTGGTCATCGCCTCCGCGCGCACACCCACCGCCACCACGCTGGAAGACTACCGGGCGGTCGATGGCCTGCTGCTGCCCCATCGCCTCATCACTGACACCCTCGATGCCCAGGGCCGTGCCGATCCGCGGCTGCGCAGCGACGTGCAGGTGCAGCGCTACCGGGTGGATCTCCCTGTGCCGGATGGGCTGTATGCACCACCAGCGATGGCCGACGACAGCTACATCGAGGATGCCAGCGGCACCACCCGCGTCCCGTTCGACCTGATCAACAACCATGTCTACATCGAGGCCGACGTGGACGGCCAGCCGGCGCGCTTCCTGGTGGACACCGGCGCCATCAACCTGCTGACACCGATCGCCGCCAAGCGCCTGGGGCTGACCACAGCGGGCCGCCTGAGCGTGCATGGTGCCGGCGACAACGCCAGCGACCTGGGCCTGGCGCAGGCCCGCCACCTGCGCATCGGTGGCGCGCACCTTGCAAACCCGGTGTTCCACATCATCGACCTCGGCCAGCAGATCAACTCGATGGGCGTGCCACACGATGGCTTCATCGGCTACGAGACCTTCCTGCGCTTCGTCACCACCTTCGACTACGGCGCGCGCGTGCTCAGCTTCACCCGACCGGGCCACTACCAGCCGCCCGCCAACGCGGTGGTGCTGCCGTTCGAACAGGACGACCGCGCACCGGTACTGAATGGCGAACTGGACGGCATCCCGCTGCGGTTGTGGCTGGACACCGGTTCTCGCAATTCTCTGAGCCTGAGCAGCCCGTTCGTGCGTACCCATGGTCTGTTGGAGAAGTACCACGCCAGTGAGGAGGCGGTGCTTGGGTGGGGCCTCGGAGGCCCGGGCCGCGCGCGACCGGCCCGGCTCGGTGTGCTGCGCATGGGCAGCATCGAGGTCACCGGCCTGGTCGGTGACCTGTCCAGCACCGACAAGGGCGCGCTGGCCCTGGCCGACTATGGCGCGATTCTCGGTGGCGGCGTGCTGCGGCGCTTCTCCATGGGCATCGACTACGATGCCAAACGTCTCTATCTGGTGCCCAACGCTGAAAGCACGCAGGCCGATGCCTTCGACCGCAGCGGGCTGTGGTTGCAAGCCGAGCACGGTGCACTGCGTGTGGCCGATGTGGCGCCGACCAGCGCTGGTGCGCGCGCGGGGCTACGAAGGGATGATCGCATCGTCATGATTTCAGGCGAGCCGATTGCCACGCGGAGACTGGCGGACTGGCGTGCGCTGCTGCGTGAGCGCCCGGTTGGGACGCGCGTGGGCATCCGTTATCTGCGCGATGGCCAGCAGGTGGATACCGAGCTGGCGCTGGCGGACCGGGTGAATGAGCGCTGGTCTGCCGATTGAGATCGCGCAGACCGCTGTGGGGCACCCTCTGCGCATGCGGTGGGTGCCGCTGAGCGGGGGTGACCGGGAATCTCGCACAGCGGTGGCAACGTCAGGGAATGAACGATGCCGAGCGACGCTCGCAACCGGCTGCATCCCGTACCACGATGGAGTACTCCGTGTCCGCGCTGGATTGGCCGGGCAGGAATACGCCATCACCATCGAACAGAACGCTCTGCTGTTCACCCTGCCCGATCGACAGCCCGATCGCTCCCGGTGTGATTTCCTCAAGGATCACGTTGTAAGGCCGCCAGGCATCCTCGCCTGTACGCCTCATCTCTGCGCGAGCGGTCCTTGAGTTCAACCTGCGTCTTTCATCCACCCACAGCTGAAGTGGCTGATCAGCGTTGTGGGTGATCTGGAAGCGCCCGAAGGTCAACCCGTCGACTCTCTCGGTGCCAACATAGGTGAAATGGGCCGGCGGACACTTCGTGGTGCGGTTCGGATGCGCCGCACAGGATGTCAGTGCAACCACGAGGCAAAAGGCAGTCAAGCGCTTCATGGGTTCGAGGCCTGATGTGGGTTGTTGTCGCGGCGGCATGCGGCGGTGAGGGCAACCAGCACTACGCCCCAGAGCGGCGTGAGCAGCACGGCGCTCATCACCATCAGCGAAACCGGTACCTGCCAGAGCAGCGATGGCCTGAACCCGCTGAATCTATAGGCTTCCAGTGCAAGCACCACGACCTGGGCCAGAAGGCCCGCGAGCAGCCCCAAGCCAGCCCCCTTGGCAAGCCGCCTGATCGTCAGGCGACCAGCGGCGGGAACCCGTGCGCCAATTCCCAGCAACAGAAGGCTGACGGCATACAGCCAGAAGAAAACTTGATGTGAGTCGAAGGCGTAAAGCGCCCTGCCCACAATGTGCAGGAACAGCCAGAGCGCTCCACACGACACCGCGTAGGCCAGCCCGTACCGAAGAATCTGCCTGGCTTTCATCTTGTATCTCTCCGAGAGCGTGCAGACCGATCGCGTTCTTTTGTGGAGGAGCGCGGGAGCTCATGCACCTTGCCTCCCGCTTGGCGCCCTACTCGCGCAATGCATCGCGCAGCGCTCGAGAGTACCTGCCTGCCTCCAGCATTTGCAGCTGGACCAGTGGAATCCGATATCTCCTGAACAGTGCAGCCAGTTCCCAGACCTCCGCCTCCAGAACCGCATCTGGATCCAGGGGTAGATAGATGACATCCCCTCTGCCGACCACATTCCCGATGCAGCCGATTCGACCAATCCACTCGAAGAAGAACCGTTCATCCTGCTGAGAAAAGAAAACTACCCTTTTCGCTTCAAGCTCCATGGTAAATCACCGTCCATTCAACCAAGTAATTTGGATTACCCATCCCATTCCAGCCTTTGCACTGATTACTCTGGACCGGCGACAACGAACAGAGCTGTCAGCGCGCTGCAGAACATCCTGCGAAGACACTGTTGGGCTTCTCCTTCAAGCTCACAGCGATCACACGGCGCATGGGATGCTCCGGAACCTGCACGCATATCTGCAATCACACTTCTTCACTCAACCTCCCCCCTATCTCGTAGAGAAGGCAGGCCAGGGCGGAAAGATGATAGGCCAGTGGTTCCTGCTGCCCCAATGCGACTCTTTGAGTACCAGAGTAGTCATCGAAAAGACCTCCAACTTCAAGCTCCACCCGCTCACCGCCGATGGAGTGGCGTTCCGACCACGGCACCACGCGGTAGAACACGTCCTCCACTTCAATCTCTTGCAAGCCCCTGGAGCGCAGCTCGTCGAACAGTATTGATGAGACCTTTTCCAAGGTGTCCAAATTCATCTTCATGCTAGACATCAAATTCTAATTTCATAGGGCCAGGGTGGTACTGAAAAGAAGATTGCGCCTACCGACCCACAGCGGGCATCTGCGCCCCATACTGGAGGTGAGACGGAGAGTATCTGAAAATCAATATCTGCATATTTCCCGCATCCTGCCGAGAACGGCCGCACTTGCCCGTCCGACTTCGAGCTTCCGTATCAATCCAGCACATTCAGGCCGATCACCAGTTTTCGCTCCATAGATCACGGGCTCACCCTTCCTATCTACTCCATCCAAATAGAGCACTGCGCAATCACCAGCGATCGTACCAACGCGCACCGCACGAACCTTCTCGATACTGGCGTCTGGACCGGCTGCACCCTCGCACATCCCACCGTAGTACGCACTACTCAGCTCAGCGTAGATGGGTTTCAGCTGCAGCTCCCCTAAGCGGTCATTCCCGCATCCGCTCAGGGCGAGCACACAGACGGACGCGAAAGACAAAGCGCGTAGGAAGAAGCCTTTTGCATCGAGAGAACTCCTGAGCAACCCCGATTTCATTTGACTGCTTTCCATTACTCCCCAGAACGATCTGCTCGAACGCATTGGTCGTGCCGCGCAGATCCCCCTTGTGGTTGCCGAACGCGCCATTGGTCGCACCCCTGGCGTCATCCGCCAGATAGTAGGCGGAGCTCGACGCTTCAGCGCACTATAGCGCCGCCGAGCATCGACCGAATACGTTGGCGGGCTTCTCCCGAAGGCTCACGGCAACCACCCGTTGCTTCTGCTCACCGCAGCCCCCCATCACCCCATACATGATGAGAAGTCCCTTGTCGTTGACGTAGCCGATGAACTTGCCCCTACTTTCATCCGAAGCAGCCCTGGCGAGATAGACGCTCTCCCCGGGCGCTGGCTTCAGGTCACTCAACGGCATTGGACCGATCTTCCCTTCAACCTCTGATGCCGATACCACGACCAGCGAATGCTTCAACATCCACTCCGCAATGGCTGCTTCACTAGCAGGATCAAGCGTGGAAATGCGGTCAAGCGGCAGGGTCGTTGAATTGCCAGGGAAAATCGCACCGGACGAAACATCTACCCAGTCCGACTTCCATTCCGTATGTTGAAACTGGTGAATGCTGCAGCCCCCCAGCATTGGCAAGAGCAGCACCGCTGCACGCAAGATGCCAGCCTTCGGCATAGACATGAGAGCCCCAGAAAGGGCCGGCCAAATGCTAATTGCCATCTGCAACCCGTTCTGCAAAACGATCCAGGATTTGTACCTCGCGCCCAAGATGGTATGTCATCTTTTGACTTCCCTATCATGGGCTGGCGCTTGGCGTGTCGCTACTCTGCTCCGGGTTTGCGGCAGCGTGCGTAGTCGAAGCACCCGGCCTGCGCGCATAGCTGTAATCGGGATCCCGGCAGGCGCGCACGATCGGACTTCGTGCGTGCCTGATCACGCCCGGGAACCAGCACAGCACCAGCACTACCAGACAGATCATTCCCAGCCGTGTCCATTCACCCGCGACACTGGCCCCGATCAGCGGCAATGACGCCACCAGAATGATGACCTGTGTGTACAGAAGATAGAGCGTGTACGTGCCCAACCGCGGGTCTGAACGAAGCTCGACGCGACACCCCCGGCAGGACGTCTTCGCTTGACGCTTTCCAGCAAATCGCAGAGGAAAGCGCTGCCCGCTAGCGCCACAAAGTGGGCAGATGAAGGTCATCAGGCGCATCGGTAGAACTTCTCTTCAGAAATTTCCATCACCAGGCTCCATCTGCGGCGTCGACCATACGCACCACATCATCAAACCTCGGGTCCTGGCACATCATTTCCAGTGGTGTCCGATCAAGCTCATTCCCTGCGTGTGGGTCTGCACCACACCAGAGGAGATAGGCCGCTGCCGCGACGCTGCCATGTGCCACCGCGCTTGCCAGCGGCGTCAGATCAAGATCACCACGCACATCGATGGTGGTCACGAAGGGCATCAATGCGCTGAGGAGGGCCACATCGTTGTAATAGGCCACCACATGCAGGGGCGTGTCCTCATAGGCTCCCTGGGTCTCCGGACAAGTCAGCACCGTATCGCCGAAGTCAGTGTCGACACCGAGCCGGGAAAGCAGTTCGCTGAGTACAGGATCGATGATGTTCATCGGGCTGCAGGCACGGTAGAGCCCATTGCGTTGGCCCGATGGTGGTCCGTCCTGTAATCCATCTCTCCGTCAGCTCCCTGCCGGCCTACATGCCGCGCAGCCCGCCCCAGCTCAAACCAGGCGGTGTGTGCGCCGTGGAGCGATGCCCTCAATCGGTCAATGCGCCACCAAATCCGATCACTCCGCACCCACGATGGATTCACGCGGAAATGAAAATTCCGTCCCCATCCGGCGTGTCCGTCTGCTGTTGCCCCCGTGATCGATAGCTCGATTGCCCCCGGGAAGCTCTGCTCAAGAATCATGATTTGACGGGAATCAACCGGCCTTCCCAAGTGCCCTCTACTAGAAGTGCAATCTCTGCGCCGACAGAGGCCTCAATGAAGACCAAGGTGTCGCCATCGACAATTTCCCGGGCAGCCATTTGGTCTAGACCAAGGAGGAAGCAACACCGCTGGAATTCAAAGGAATCTTCCTTTCGATTGAAGACCTTAAGATCGAGCACGACATTCTGGCTAGAGAAACCATCAACGCTTGCTCTCCTGACTCGACCAAAGACCAAATCATAGGATGCCTGCGAAGATTCATCGAACAGAGAAACAGTCACACCTGACACCGGATCAAGACGAATTCCAGCCAGCTGGAAATCGTGGATATCAATACTCATAGGCGCACCTCTTTGGCCAATCGCTTGCCGGAACCCCCGTCTACTTCAACTGAGTGAATGCCATCAAAGATCATTAACCCAGGCTGGGGGCCAGGATACTCCGGCAACCCATTAAAGTTAGCATTGATATCAAAGATCGAGATTTCCAGGCGATTCGCTTCACACCATGAAAATCCGTTGGCCACGCAATCATGGAGACCACCATTTTCCTCAATGAATTCCTCCAAATCCTTAATCAACATTCAGCCCCCCTTACGGCACCGGCACTAGATTTCTCGGCGGGAACAAGCGCGACCCCTCCAAGAAAATGAGGCAGCTTGATGCGGTGCGCAGCCATGCGTCCCAATCAGTGCGCCAACCTTTTCCTTCTGCATCAAGATCAATCGGCGAGTGTGCCGTAGGCGTACTTGACCTGCGACCGTGAGCTTTCACGGCACTTCAATTCGGCAGCCGTCGCGGCCAATCCAGTCTACGTCAAGGCCAACTCCGCGCGAGTTGGCCTCAGAACTGGCGCAACCCATTCCCAACAGGTCTGCAGAGGACAGCCTCCAGATCTCGATCATTGCGACGATTCCACACGTATTGCCGCTGACCATCCGAGCCCATCATTATTATTTCTCGAGCATTCTTGCGAACATCCTGCAGAGGAACTGAAGGAGCAGCACACCTGTAATAGAGAGAGATGTTTGGCGGCAGCTCAGCATTAAATCCAAGCGAATCGCGAATCAGGGGCACCGACTCATTTCCAACCTCCAACATCCCGTTTTCCTCAATATAGCGCACCACATAGCTTGTATCATATGAAATATAGTAGAGGCCCGCCTCAGTATCCGACCGAATATTGATAGACGTAGCGTCACCAGGAATCGCCACAGCCTTTGCGACAGACAGATCACCTTCGTCAACTATTTTTGATAACGAATCATAGCTACGCCCCGCCTGATTGCAGCCGGAAATAATGACCACAAAAATCAATAGTGAAAATGCCAGTCCATTTACCTTAGTCTGCACCTTTCCACTCCGGAATGTAATTCTTCAGAAAAACACGAGACGAAACCGGGACATAGCTGGCACAACGCCTCGCACAATCTTCACCCAGCTTACACGCCGCTCCTTTGCGGTTTGCGGCCATGTCTCCATAGTTATCTATCTGCATCTCTGAATGACCCCTTGGACGGCCATCCCCGTAGAGGCCGACCCGGCCTGCATAGTAGTCCTTCACCTCTTTCAGCGCCATTAGCTCCAACACAACTCCGGGGTTACTTGTTACTTGGGTTGCCCGACAAGCCGCTAAGCAATGATAGAACTGATCTGAACCGGTTATTTTTCTCGACTTCATCTCCGAGTTATATCTTATAAGTATTCTGCCCGCCACGAGCGCATCACCGATGTCTGTCGCTGGCGGCGCCTCAGGCTGCTTCATTCGATACTTTCCGAACTGGAATTGCCCAGACTCCAAACCTAACGCATCCAGATTTGAGTTCGGATTCGACTCGGCATATGAGTATGTCGACACACCTGCTTCCAACCCAATCGGATCACTCTGCGAGTACCGCCCCACTGCTGGGTCATACTCACGCTGGTAGTTGTAGAACAACCCACTCGCACTCGTTGCCTGCTGGCCCGGGAAGCGCAGCGCCAGCTCGAACGCCACACCATCCCCATCCGGGTCGGTACTCGGAATCTGGTTGCCGAACACCTCGCTCTTGTTGCTCCACTCCCAGATCGCCACATCGCGCGCCGGGTCGATCACCACGCGCGGGGTACCCAGATGATCCGGCTGGACGTGGGCCAGCTCTGGCACACCTGCGCTTGGCACACTGATCAGCGCCACCGGGTAGTTGTCCAGCCAGATGGCCTGCTGCTGCGCCTGGCCCGTGGCCGAGTAGTTGCCCAGCCACTGCCCAGCCTCGTCGTACAACGTGATCTGCGCAACGCCACCGGCCGGGGTACGCAGCACGCGCTCACCGCGGTGGTTGTAAACGTAGTTTTCCAGCACGGCATCACCCTGCTTCACCGCGTTCATGCGGTTGGCATCGTTGTAGGTGAACGTCTTGCCGCCGATGCCGGTGGTGTTGCCCGCCGCGTCATGGCTGCGTACCTCGCCGTCCACGGCAGTCAGCCGGTGGCTGGTTGCGGGATAGGTGTAGCTGGCGGTGCCTGCCGAGGTGGTCAGCGCGGTGCGATTGCCGGTGGCGTCATAGGCATAGGTTTCAATCGGCGTACCGGTCGTACCGTCCTGGGTCTGGGTCAGACGGCCGAGCGTGTCGTAGGCGCACGTGGCGAGCACCGCCGAGCCTGCGCCGTTCTTCAGCTCGGTGATCGAACCGACCGGGTCATAGCCATAGCCCAGCGACAGGCCGCCCGCGGCCGGTTCATGCACCGCCTGCGGCCAGACACTAGGTCGCCCGGCCGCAGGGGCTCTGAGGACGGGGAATCTCAGGGGGGCGAAGCTGAACGCGCCTTTGCGCCGACCAGCCTTCCCCAGCTGTGCACCTCTTAGTGAACAGTACGTCCAAGAATGCGAACCGCCACAGCTTCCCAGGCGCGATGCGCTTGACCGAAGTCGAGCGCAGCACCTATCAGCGCAGTGTTGCGATGACTGCCACGTCATCGCCGAGCCTCAACTTGGGTATATATCGAACGAGAGATCTAAATCCAGGTCAGCAAGATGACGAAGAGTCCGACTTTTCAGGACGAAACCCGAATTAGTGGAAGAGAACCATCCTATAAAGAACTCGGCACGACCACCAGATGCGGCTATGCGCCTAAGGAAATCTTTCTTTCTCTCCAGCCCCATCACCAACTTATCCAATGAGGCTTCAAGCTCGTCGCCATCTTCAATCGAATACGCATGGCACCAGAATGATTCCTTTCTGACACCACCAATTTCCCTGCCATTCCCCGCTAGCTTTGGATCGCCAGCCGTGTAGAAAATCTCTGGAGCAAGCCCAAGCTCCCCCTCAAACAAAGAGGCGTCCATATCAGGGTGCGTGATTCGCAATGAAATAGCATATGTCGTTTTCTCAATCATGGCAGATAGTCATCCAATTTTCCCTGATCAGAGGCTTCGCCGCCCTCATTCACCCAGATCGAGCGATCAGGACTGACGCCGACCCAATCCTTTCCTCGAGCATTGATCCCACGCTTTATTCTGTGAATATCGCTACTGCTTAGTCCTGGGTATTGATCGATCGGCTTGGTGCCTGCGGGGCAGTCTTGGGGTCGCTGCTCTCTATCTGGCTTTGCGGCCATCTGAATCAGCGGTCGCACCGGACTTATGGGGCTCGTGATAATGCCAATTCCCTTTAGAACGATGTCTTGGGCAATGGCATCTGTATTGATGTAAATGTCTCCGGACTGTCCGTACTCGCCCCCCCCTCGATCCGGGTTGTAAGGAACATAGCCTGGTGGAGCAACTGGCAGAGGCAGGGGAATGGCCTGGAGTCCCAGGCTATCAACTCTTTGCAGAGAATTCCCTCCAACGTATCCGTAGGTGCTGATCCCACCTTGTAACCCAATCGGATCACTCTGCGAATACCGCCCCGCCGCCGTGTCGTACTCGCGCTGGTAGTTGTAGAACAACCCACTCGCATCCGTCGCCTGCTGGCCCGGGAAGCGCAGCGCCAGCTCGAACACCACGCCATCGCCGTCCGGGTCGGCACTCGGAATCTGATTACCGAACACTTCGCTCTTGTTGCTCCACTCCCAGATCGCAACATCGCGCACCGGATCGATCACCACGCGCGGCGTACCCAAATGATCCGGCTGTACGTAGGCCAGCTCTGCCACACCTGTGCTTGGCACATTGATCAGTGCCACCGGGTAGTTGTCCAGCCAGATGGCCTGCTGCTGCGCCTGGCCCGTGACCGAGTAGTTGCCCAGCCATTGCCCCGCCTCGTCATACAGGGTGATCTGCGCAGCGCCACTAGCCGGGGTACGCAGCACGCGCTCGCCGCGATGGTTGTAGGCGTAGCTTTCCAGTACGGCATTGCCCTGCTTAACCGCGTTCATGCGGTTGGCATCGTTGTAGATGAACGTCTTGCCACCGATGCCGGTGGTGTTGCCCACCGCGTCATGGCTGCGTACCTCGCCGTCCACGGCAGTCAGCCGGTGGCTGGTTGCGGGATAGGTGTAGCTGGCGGTGCCTGCAGAGGTGGTCAGGGCGGTGCGATTGCCGGTGGCGTCATACGCATAGGTTTCAATCGGCGTGCCGGTCGCGCCGTCCTGGGTCTGGGTCAGGCGACCCAGCGCGTCGTAAGCGTACTTGGCCAGCACCGCCGAGCCTGCGCCGTTCTTCAGCTCGGTGATCGAACCCACCGGGTCATAGCCGTAGCCCAGCGACAGTCCGCCCGCGGCCGGGTCGTGCACCGCCTGCGGGCGATAGTCCAGGTCGAGCGGACGCTGCAGCTGGCGGCCATTGCCATAAGTCCAACCGGTCGCCGCGCCGAAGGCCGCATAGGTCACGTTGTTCACCACGATCTGGCGCGCCTGGCCGGGCCGGGTCAGGCCGATCTGGCTGATGCGCCCCTGGGTATCGCGCACGTAGTCGGCCACACTGCCATCGGGGTAGGTCAGCGCGGTCAGGCGACCCGACTTGCTGTAGGCATAGCGCAGCGTGCTGGCAACGCCGTTGACGGTCTGCACCTTGCGGGTGACCTGGCCGAAGCGGTCGTGGCAGTACTGGGTGCTGCCATTGGCGTGCAGCACCTGCCCCAGCCGTCCCTTCGCGAAGCGCTCGTCGGCGGCACAGGCGGTCGGTGCCACGTCGTAGTTGTAGCCCACGTCCAGGTTGGGGTCCGGGTAGGCAATGCCGATCAGGCGGTTGAGTGCATCGTAGTGATAGGTGGCGGTGACGCCGCGTGCATCGGTAGTGGTCTTGCGGTTGCCTGCCGCATCCACGGTGAAGCTGCTGGCGCCACTGTCCGGGCTGACCTGGCCGGTCAGGTCACCGAACCCGTTGTAGGCGTAGGTGGTATGCAGGCCCTTCGGGTCGGTGACCTGGGTGACCTGGTCCAGCGCGTTGTACTGGCTGCGGATCTCGGCCGCGACGCCGCCGACGTCCTGCAGGGTCTGCGCCAGGCGGTTCAGCGGGTCGTACTGCTGGCTGGTCACGCGCTGCAGGGCGTCGGTGATCGTCTGCGGGTTGCCGTTGGCGTCGTAGACAAAGCCGGTGGCGTGATTGCCTGCGTCCTTCAGCGCGGTCAGCTGGCCAAGCGTGTTGAAGGTCCGTGCCAGGGTGCGACGCAGGGTTCCGCCGGTGTCCAGCGTGTCTTCCTTGAGGCGGTTGCCGGCGTTGTCCAGCGCATAGTGAATGGTGTTGCCCGCACTGTCCGCGATGTCCGTCAGCCTCTGGGCGGCGTCGTAGACATAGGTAACGCTGCTGCCGTCAGGCTCGGTGACCTGTTGCACCTGGCCGGTCGGCCAGTAGCTGATCTGGGTCACTCGATCCTCGGCAGTGGTCGCGCCGCGTACGGTGATCGAGGTCGGCCAGCCACGTGCATGGTAGGTGTAGGCGGTGACCACGCCGTTGGCATCCCTCGCCGACAACGGCCGCCCGAGTGCGTCGTAGGCCAGGGTCTCAACCGTCTGGCCCAGCGCATTGGTCACACTGCGCAGGTCGCCCTTGCGATAACTGCAGGCACCATTGGCCGCGCATCCCGCGTCGTCCGCGGTGTAGTAGGCATAGGTGGAGACATCCGCCACATCACTGCGTGGGCCATCCACGCTACGCAGCAGTCCTACCAGCGGGCACTCCGGGCCCTCGGCCTCACAGTAGGTCTGCGTGGTGACGCGGGTGTCACCGGTCACCATGTCGCGCACCGTGATGGTGGTTGGCTGGAGGCGTGCATTGCGTGCGATGCGGATCTCACGGTTACCGACGGTCTGCTGCACCAGCCGATTGCTGTCCATGGCCACGCGCGTTTCGCTGACGCGCTGATCCGGGGTACCCGCCGCTTCCGTCGTGGTGGTCACGCTGACGGCGCCTGCGGCAGAATCGCTGGCCTCAGCATAGGCGTAGCTGGTGACAACACCACGGCGATCGGTCAACGACTGCAGCCGACGCCGGAAATCGGTGCCCTCGGGCAGATAGGCGCGAGTGATGCTGCCGTTGCTTTCGGTGATGCCATTGACCTTGCGCGGAAGGCCGCTGGTACCGCTGGCGGTCAATGCGTAGGTGCTCTGCTTGCCCAGTGCGTCGGTAACGATGGTGGTGCCTGCCGGGGTGTACTCCAGGCGCACGCCATCAATGCCCACGTCGGCTTGACTGCAATCGCCGGAATGGCGGCTGCAGGTGACCCGCCCTTGCGTGTCATAGCCGTACCAGCTGTAGCGCTGGTTGTCTTCGGCGGTAATGCCAGTCAGGTAACCCGGGAAGCGGGCGTCTTCATAATGGTAAGTACGACTGGCGCCGTCTGCGTAGGTCGCACGGATCAGTTCGCCGGCCGGTGAATAGGCGTAGCTCACCACAGGCTGGCCGGCGACCATCACCGCGGAGATCAGCGAGTCGTCACCTGGCAGGAGGTACTGAATATCCAGACGCCGCCCGGTTGAATGGGTGACGCTGAGCAGGCGGCCACGGCTGTCGTGCGCATAGGTCAGCGACGTTCCGTCCTCGAAATCGCGACGCTGCATCAGGCCGGTGGAACTGAACAGGATGCGCTCCCCGGCGCGTGAGAGCAGCCAGTTGGAACCCTGCTGCGTTACCCGCTCGCCGCTGCCGTCATTGGCTTCGTAGTAGGCGCCGCGCTTGGGGAAAGCGAGGTGCGTGCCGTCCTGACCGATCCGACCGACCTTCACTTCGGTGCCCGGTGGGAACGTGGTGCTGTCCACACCGACCGTCAACCGCAGGTTGTGCGAGTGCGTCCAACCCGTGCCCAAGGCGGCTCCAGGCGTGCTGGTCAGCGAGTGGTAGTGACGGCGGAAGCTGATCCAGCCCAGATCGAAATCGGGCTCGGGCTGGGTCTTGTCACCTGTTGTCGGGTCGCATGGATTTCCAGGTGCATCACACTGTTGCGCGATCATCGGGCTGTGGTATCGGCGGGTCATCGCCGCCGTCCCCGTCTCAAGCGCCGGGGGCATGCCGCACATCTGCAGATCTTCACGCCACTTCATGATGGTGCTGCTGGTATTGGGGCACTTCACTTCCCGTGTCCGCTGGACAGGGCGTGGCGCTGTCATCGGCTCGCAGGTTGCACTGCCTGCATTGAAGAAGTGGTAGGAAACGGTGGCCACGCCCTGCTCACCCACATTGCTGCCATCGGCGCCGGCACCTGCGCCACCGCCAGGGATCCCCGTCCACGCCTGTGTCATCGAAACCTGCGGCGCCGGGCAGGCGGGCTCCATGGGCACCGTCAGCCTGAGCGCCTCGAACAGGGCCTCCTCCGAGCCATGCGCCTGGCTGTCGAAGCGGTATGTCCAATCAGTCTTGATCAGCTTCGCGGGCTTGATCGCGTAGTCATAGATGATCTTGTCGGTCAGGGTAGTGGTCCCCCGCATCTCCCAGCTGAAGGGGCCATAGGCCTGATGGGCGGCAAAGCGGGTTTCAATGTCCTTCTGTACCAGCTTCTCCGTCGCACGGGGCTGGTTGCCGGACGCGAACGCGAACCACTGCTTCTTCACCTCCTGCGCCTGAACCGCAGAGGTGCCCATGCATCCCAGCGCGGCCATCGCCAGCACTGCGCTCGACAGATCCTTCAATCGCTTCAACATCCCTGTTCTCCTTCCTGGACGAACACAGCACCGGCAGGAACGAGAACGTGGGGCGGTTGCCTCACCACGTCATGCGTCGGATCGTCCCTGGTCCGGAATGCGGGCTGACCGCACGGGGGACGTTATCTCCGATGTGGTTTACACATTCAAGTCAGAAACTGTGGAATGGGTCGGATTTCAGAGTTTTCTGATAAAGCGGGCGGCCGACCGAACGGGCGGCCGAGCGTGGGCCCGGCGCTACAGGGGCCAGTACGCCATATACAGCAACGCCGGGCATGGCCCGGCGTTTCCGTCACAGCATGGAAGGGGTAAACCTCAGTACTTCCCGTCGAATGCGAAGATCGGCTTGCGCTGCTTCCACGCACCGGCGGTGAAGTCCGGGAACTCCAGCGTCTGGAAGCTGTTCGCGATCGACTGCTCGCTCAACGGGGTGATCGCACTCCAGGTCACCGCGTCGTAGATGTCGATCGGCATCGGTGCCTTGGCCTTCAGCGCTTCAACAAAGGCATGGATGACGAACCAGTCCATGCCACCGTGGCCGGCGCTGGCGGCGGTGTCGGCATTCTGCTTCCACAGCGGGTGCTCGTACTCGTCCTGGTACTTCTTGAACTCTTCCCACTGGTGCGGCGGGCTGCGGCCTTCGATGTGGATCGAATGGTTCACGTCCATCCACAGGCCCTTGGTGCCCTGCACGCGGAAGCCCATCGAATACGGGCGCGGCAGCGAGGTATCGTGCTGCAGCAGGATGGTCTCGCCGTTCTCGCAGGCCAGCGTGGTGGTGACGATGTCGCCCAGCTTGAACTTCACCTTGGTGCTGGGATGGGTGGTGCCGCCACTCTTGGCCACAGTGTATTCGTGCAGGCCGCGCGCCTTGGTCGCGAAGGCGTTGATGTGGGTGAAGCGGTTGCCGCGGTTGATGCCGGTGTACATCGCGCAGGGGCCGATGCCGTGGCTGGGATACAGCTCGCCGTTGCGCTCCACCGAATGCTCGGTGCGCCAGCGTGCTTCGCTCCAGCCCTTGGGACCGAATTCCACGCCGCTGTCGTAGGGCTGGTTCGGGTCGCCGGAATTGAACTTCACGCCGCGCAGGTCGTGCTGGTAGCCGGCCTGCAGGTGCACCAGCTCGCCAAACAGGCCCTGGCGCACCATCTGCAACGCGGCCATCACGTCGCGGCGGTAGCAGACGTTCTCCAGCAGCATGTACGGGGTGCCGGTACTCAGCTGGGTCTTCAGCACGTCCCAGTGGTCCTGCAGGGTGATGCCGGCCACCACTTCACAGCCCACGGCCACGCCGGCCTGCATCGCGGCAATCGCCATCGGTGCGTGGTATTCCCACGGCGTGGCGATGATCACGCCATCGATGCCCTTCTGTTCCAGCAGTCGCTTCCAGGCATTGGTGTCGCGGTCCTGGCCATAGGTCTTCGGCGCCGGCTTGCCGGCCTTGGCCACCATGTCCACGGCGCGGCCAAGCATGATCGGCTCGATGTCGCACAGGGCGACCACCTCGACATCGTCGCGCCGCACCAGCTCCTTCAGCAGCACCAGGCCGCGCATGCCGGTACCGATCATGGCCAGGCGCACCTTGCGCCCGCGTGCCCAGGCCGGGGTCTGCGGCAGCAGGCTGCTGGCGGCGACAGCGGCACTGGCCGCGATGAATTCCCTACGCTTCATGGCAAACATCTCTCCTCTTGGCAGCGTGCCGGCCGCAGCCGGCACGCCAGGTCACGCAAACGGAATTACTTGAACCGGTAGCCGATGGTCACACTGTAACCACGGCCGAAGATGGTTGCGTAGTCACTGGAGTCACCCAGGAAGCTGTTCGGATCGTAGAACGGCAGGCGGTTGAACAGGTTCTTGACGGTGAAGCTCAGGTTCCACGCATCATCCGGGCGCCAGGTGACGCTCATGTTGGCGGTCCACCACGACGGCGCGCCGTCACACTTGCTCTTCTGCAGGGCCAGGTAGCCGCCGGTGCAGGTTTCCTTGTTGTTGCTCACTTCATCGACCTGGTCGGTGGCCCACTTGGTGCCGCCGACGTAGTTGACGAACATGCTGGTGGTCACCTGCTTGTAGGTCCAGTCGGCATTGAGCGTGGCACGCAGGCGCGGGTTGTTGTAGTAGCCCACCACGTCGCCGTAGTACCAGCCGTTCTCCGCGTCCATGTAGAAGCGGTTGCGGTTGGCGATGGTCGCGGCCAGGCCGATGTTCAGGTTGCCCCAGTCGCCCAGCGAGAAGCGGCTGCGCGCATCGATGTCGAAGCCGTCGATCAGGGTCTTGCCGCGGTTCTTGTACTGGCCCACCACGCTGGCTACGTTGCCGGCCGAGTAGCCCGGCAGGTTCGTCGGGCAGCTCACGCCGCTGGCGGGGTCGGCGCACATCGCCGCCAGCTGGGCCAGGTTGGCACGGTCGCTGTCGGTGATCGGCGAGCGCGACATCGAGATGATGTCTTCCATGCGGCGATAGTCCGGCGCGACGATTTCATTGTTGCGGTAGATGAACCAGTAGTCGGCCGACACCGACAGCCAGCTCGCCGGCTCGTAGACGAAGCCAAGGGTGGCGATCTTCGCCTTCTCCGGCTTCAGGTCCTTGTTCGGCTGGGTCATGCGCGCCACGGTGCGGCTGCAGTCGACGTTGAGCAGGGTCTTGCCGAGATCGACATCGCCCGGCCGCTGCGACTTCAGCAACAGGTTGGCGATGGCGTTGGTCTCGTTGCAGCGCAGCTCGTCACGGAAGCCGCCGAGCTGAGCGAACACGCCACCGTTGCCGGACTCGGCCAGGCTCGGTGCACGGAAACCGGTGGAGTACGTACCGCGCAGCATCAGCTGGTCGAACGCCTGGTACTTGAAGCCGATCTTCGGCGCGACGTTGGCGCTGAAGTTCGGGTACTTGTCCACGCGCACCGCGGCATCCAGTTCCAGCTTGTCGGTGATCGGTGCCACGGTCTCGGCGAACAGCGCGTAGGTGTTGCGCTTGCCGTCGAACCACGATCCGCCCTGCTGGGAAATCAGGCCATTGGCTGCATCGGCGTTGCCCGGGGTGTAGAAGGTTTCGCGGCTGGCGTTGAAGCCGAACGCGGCGCGCATCTCGCCGGCCGGCAGCTGGAACAGCGGGCCTTCGATCTTGCCGTCCAGGGTGTGCAGGCGCGTCCACGACTGGATGTCGAAGGTCGGGAATGCTTCGCGGATCAGCGCAGCGTTGGCTTCGCTGATCTCGCCGAACTTGTACGCCGGGTGGTCGGAGATGATCACGCGACCCGTGGTCGGATCGATCGAGTACGGGCCGAAGGCCTTTTCGAAGCCCTTGATGTTGACGTTGATCGTCTGGTACGTGGTGGAATGCGTACCGGCGCTGGCGAACGCGGTCTCCCAGTTCCAGTCACCCCGGTTGCCACGCGCGCCGGCCAGCACGCGGTAGCTCTTGTCGGTGTTGCGCTGGCCGAAGTAGTTCGGGCCGGCATCCTGCAGCAGGTAGTTCAGGCCGACCACGCCGCCCATCATCGCCTTCATTTCCGGGCTGGCGTGGTTGTACTCGTTGTTCGGGCCCAGGAACGGGTACAGGAACTGGTTGACGTTGTTGCCGGTGTTGCGCGAGAACCAGCTGGTCGGGTTGCCGGTGGTGGTGCCGTAGGTGCGCGGCGTGCCGCCGTTGGCACGCAGGTCGATATCGGTGTAGGTCGCCTCGGCGAAGATCTCGGTGCTGTCACCGACCAGGAAGGTACCGTTGAGGTAGGCGGTGTTACGCTCCGATTTTGCGCCCGCATCGACCTCGTTGTTCATCCAGGTTTCCCAGACGCAGCGCGGGCCGGCCGCTTCGCTGGTCAGCACGTTCTTGCAGCCGGGTGCAGCTTCCTGCACGCGGCGGCCGGTGACCGGATCGAAGGCGAAGTAGCTGCCCGGATTGAACTCGCCCGGCTTGCTGCCTACGCCCAGGCGCAGGTTGTTGAGGTAGTTCGGATTGTTGACGTAGTACTGGTCGGGCCGCTTGTCATAGAAGTCGGCCAGCGGAATCGCATCGCGGCGGTACATGTTGACCGCGCCGTAGATGTTGAAGCGGTTCTCGGTGAGGTCACCGAAGCCGGCGGTGATGCTGGCCTGGCGCTCGCCGTAGGAATCGATGCGCGACGAGGTGTCGTTGGTGAAGCTGACCTCGGCGCCCTGGAAGTTGCGCTTGGTGATCACGTTGATCACGCCGGCCACCGCGTCGGTGCCGTACACCGCCGAGGCACCGTCGGTCAGCACTTCCATGCGCTCGATGGCCGCGGCCGGGATCGCGTCGATGTTGACGAACTGGGTCTGGAAGCCGGCGGGCGCACCGTAGTACGACAGGCGACGTCCGTTCAGCAGCACCAGCGTGCCCTGTGCACCCAGGCCGCGCAGGTTGGCCTGCGAGGCACCATCGGAACCGGTGAACAGCGAGCGCGCATCCTGCTGCGCCGGGCGTGCGGCGGGCAGGTTGTCGAGCACCTGCAGCAGCGTGCGCGCGCCCATGTTCTGGATGTCCTGCTTGCTGATTACCTGCACCGGCGAGGCGGTTTCAACGTCGGTGCGGCGGATGTTGGAACCGGTGACCTCGATGCGGGCCAGGTCGGTGGCTTTGTCCTTGCTCTCCTGGGCGAAGGCAGGAGCGGCAATCGAGAACAACGCGCCGGCAATGGCCAGCGTCAGCGGAGCGATCGAGCGACAGGGGGGGCGGTGGTGGCGGGCGGGCAACATCGGGGTTCTCTCCTGGCAGGGGTGCGGCGCAAAAAGTGAGCGCGTGGGCGTTCGGCGGGCAAAACGCTCCCGGGCCACGGCCATGAGGGCCGTAGTCGGAATGGGCGGGGGGAGGAGCGGTGTTACGTAGGGGTCATGGGGCGACGATGCTGGCGGAGTCGCCCTCCTGGCCGATCAGTACGGCGTTGGCCCAGTTGGCGCAGACCTGGGCGGGTTGGCTGCCCTGCGCACCCAGCGTGCGCAGGCTCAGGGTGGAAAGGCCTCGGATGTCCAGCTCCGGCTTGACCACGCCGGGCGCCTTCACCAGGCCGCTGTCATACAGCAGGCGGTTGTCGCCCCAGACCTGGAACTGCAGGCCACCGGCGTTGCGGCAGGCGTCGTCGATGCCGAGGTCGGCCCGCAGCAGGTGCCAGCCGCCCTGCAGGCGCAGGTCGATGCGGCTGTTGGCGCCGACGCCCAGGCCACGGCGGAACTGCAGGCCGTTCATGCGCATGCCGGTGTCGCCACGGAAGGACTGGTCGGTGCGCAGCTGGCTGGCCAGCGCGGCCGGCACCGGCAGCTCGGAGAGATAGCGCTGCCGGGCCGGTCGCTCCGGTTCCTGGTGTTCAAGAATGTGGAAGGTGGACAGTGCGATCGGGCCGACATCGCGCGGCTGCAATGCATCGAACGCGCGGGCGCTGCCCTGTGCGGCGGTCACCATCGGGTCGGTGCTGCTGGCGCCGTCGCCTTCGGGGTTCTGCACGCTCAGCACGCGGAAGCGCAGCAGGCGGCCGGCGTGGGCCGGGAAGTCGATGCGCTGCACGCCTTCCTTCAGCTGCAGGCGGCCGCGGGCGATCGGCTCGCCCCACTCGCCATTGCTGTCGCCCAGGTACACCTCGTAGTCGCGGACCTGGCCGTGCTTCCAGTTCTTGTCGTTGCGCGGCGCGATGTCGATGCCATCGATCATCTTCCGCTCGCCGAAGCCGATCACCCACTCATGCGCGCCGGTGCGCACGGCCTGGTTGCGCACGCTGCGGAACCAGGTGCCCGGATCATCATCGAAGGCATTTTCCAGCGCATGGCCGGGTTCTTCGGCCGGGCGGTTGACCACCAGCAGGCTGTCAGCCGGCAGTTCGCGGCCCAGCACCGGCGCGGCCGGATAGGCATCGTCGGCGGCCGCGGCGGCCACCGCGAAGTCCAGCTGCAGCTGCAGTGGCTGGCGGATGTCCTGTGTGGCCGTGCGCACATGCACGGTGCCACGGCGCTCCTTGGCATCGAAGTACCAGCCTTCGGGCGCACTGTTGAAGGCGGCGGCATCGGCCAGCGCCGGCAATGCACGACCACCGGCCTGCACCGCGCGCGGCGCCTGGCGGCTGAGCACGCGCAGGCCGTAGCGGCGCTGCGCCAGCTGGCCGTTGTACTGGCCTTGCACGGCGTCGATCTGCACCTGCACCGGGCCACTGCCTTGTGCCGGCGCCTGCACGCGGATCTGCTGCGTGCTCGATTCGCCCTGCTGGTAGCGGCGGGTGTTGCCGTCATCTTCGTACAGCGTGTACTGCGAATCGCCCTGCGGGTACAGGTCGAACGTCACTTCATCGAGTGGTTTTTCGCCATCGAACAGCATCGACGGATACATCGGCAGGATCGCACCGGCACGCACGAATACCGGCAGCGTGGCCAGGTCGACCTGGCGGTCGAGCTGGCGGCCATCGGCGGCGGCCTGCACGCGGCGGCCGTCCCAGTAGTCGATCCAGCCGCCGGCCGGCAGGTGGATGTCGCGGCGCCAGCCACGACTGGCGGCCTGGCTGCGGTACACCGGCGCGACCAGCAGGTCGCGGCCGAGCAGGAACTGGTACTTGTAGGTTTCATCCTGCGCATGCGGGTCGCGCGGGTTGTCCCACATCAGGCCACGCACCGGTGGTGCACCGGTCTGCGCGGCCTCGTGCACCAGGCCGTACATGTACGGGGTCAGGCGCATCTTCAACTTCAGGTAATCGCGGTTGATGCTGCGATAGGGCTCGTCGTACCACCACGGGTGCTTGCGCGCATTCGACGACCAGCCGCTCATGCCCATCAGCACCGGGGTGAACGCCTTCCACTGCAGGTCGCGGGTGAAGGTCTCGGCGCTGCCACCGAAGATCGCGTCGACGTCGCCGCTGGCGTAGGCCATGCCGGACAGGCCCGAACCGACCAGGGTCGGCACGTGCCAGCGGATGTAATCCCAGCTGCTGCTCTGGTCGCCGGTCCAGGCCACGGCATAGCGCTGGATGCCGGCCCACCCCATCACCGTCCACAGGAACGGGCGCGAATCGGAATTGTCGAGGATGCCGTTGAAGGCCTGGCGGTTGGCGTCCATCGCGAACTGGTAGCCCTTGCCGGTCCAGGCCACGTCCAGCTTCTGCACGCGGCTGCCGGCCTTGCCCACTTCCCAGGCGATCTTGTCGACGCCGTTCTCGGTCCACAGGCCGGTGCGGAAACCATACTTGGCCAGGCCCTGCACGGTTTCCGGCAGCTGCTTGTAACCGCAGCCATAGCCATCGTTGGGCAGGATCCAGCCACCGGGCATGTCGTTGGCGCGGTACTGCTTGGCCACGCTGTCGATCACATCGGGCGTGGTGCCGGTCGGGCCGTCGCTCCAGCCTTCGGGCACGGTGCCGGGCTTCTTGCTGTTGTCGCCGTCGTTGTAGCAATCGGCATCGCCGTAGGACAGCGCCCAGCGCGCGACCATGTTGGGGCGGCCGGTCAGCTGCGTGTAGCGCTCGATCAGCTTCGGCAGATCGGCGCCGACGAAGTAATAGGCATCGAAGCGGTCTTCGCGATGCAGCAGCGTGGCCTGGTCGGGCTCGCGCAGATCGTAGCTGCCATCGCTCCACGTATTGCGCAGCATGCCCCAGCCGCGGCTGCTCAGCAGCATCGGTGCCGGGCTGGGGCGGTCGCCCTCTTCCCAGCCACCGGAATAGGACACTTCCAGCTCGCGGCCCTTGAACTGGTAGCGGCCGTTCTGCTGGCCACCGCCGTAATAGCCTTCGTCGGCCTGCGAGGACAGCACCTGCACGCTCTGCGTGGCATCCAGGTCCAGTGGTTGCAGCTCCTGCCAGAGGGCGGTGGGCTGGCCGTTGTCCAGCCGCTCCAGGCGCAGGCGCAGCGGCTGCCGTTGTACATGCAGCACCAGTGCATCGGTGCGCACGCGGATCTCCTGCGCGTCTTCTTCCAGCTGCGCCTGCACGTTCGCCTTGGGCTGCGGCAGCACGATCGGCGCGGCCTTGTCACCTGCACCGGTCAACTTGCCGTTGCGGCCAGCCTGCACGCGGATGATGTCGGTGGCCGGCAGCTCGATGCGGATGCGCGCGCCCTTGTCGGTCTGCAGGTCCCAGCCCTGCACGCCGTCGCGGCTGTCGCTGGCGGCCACCGAACGCAGGTTGCCGACCGGCTCGGCGCTGGCCGGCATGGACGCCAGCATCAATGCCGGCAACAGGGCCAGCATCAGCGGCGAGCGACGAACGCAGTTTTCCACGCGGACTCCCAACCCGTTCACCGGGCGTTTCGAAAGCGGTTGGGCCGACTCTAGGGCAGCGATTCGAAAGATGTCAACAAATTGAAAGGAAAAAGGAAGATATATTCTATTGAAACGAAAGTTGTTGCGCCGCAATACTTTGTGTAAGCGCTTGCAGGTGCCTGTTAAGCATTGTGCGATACGGCATTTCGTCGGTCCTTTCGTTTTCCCGGGCACCTCACGACGCGGAAAGTCACTCACCCATTTTCTTTCCTTTTACTTTCGATGTTTGACATTTCGAAAGAAAACACTGATGGTGCGCTGGCCCAACTGGAACCTCCGAATGGACGTCACCCTGCTTTCCGATGTGTCCGCCTGGCAGCGCCTTGGCGGAGCCGATACCGCTACCGAAATCGCCCAGCAGCCTGCGCTGTGGGAAGCCCTCGCACAGGACCTGTCGCGTGCCCGCGACCGCCTGCAGGCCTTCCTCGGCGACAGCCTCAATGATCCCAACCAGCGCGTGCTGTTCACCGGCGCCGGCAGCTCCGGCTTCATCGCCGAAATGGTGGCCGACGCGATCAACGCGCAGTGGCCAGCTGATGTACGCGTGGTGCACACCACCAGCCTGCTGACCCACCCGGCGCTGTACCTGCAGCGCGACCGCCCGACCCTGCTGGTCTCGTTTGGCCGCAGCGGCTCCAGCCCGGAGAGCGTGGCGGCAGTCGACCGCGTGCGCAGCGACGTGGATGACGCGCGCTTCCTCGACATCACCTGCAATGCCGATGGCGAACTGGCCCGTCGTGGCGCCGGCCGTGCCGATACCTGCACCCTGCTGATGCCTTCGGCCAGCTGCGACCGCGCCTTCGCCATGACCAGCAGCCTGACCTGCATGCTGCTGGCCGCGCTGACCGTGTTCGATCGTTCGCCGTGGGATGCGCGCGTGGCGCGCCTGAAGCAGATCGCCGCGCTGGCCCGCGAAGGCCAGGCGCAGTGGGATGCACCGGTGGCGGCGCTGGCGCAACGCCCGTTCAATCGCGTGATCTACCTCGGCAGCGGCCCGCTGGAAGCGCTGGCACGCGAGTGCGCGCTGAAGGTGCTGGAGCTGACCGCCGGCCGCGTGCTGGCGCTGGCCAACACCCCGCTGGGCTTCCGCCATGGCCCGAAATCGACGCTGGACGGCAACACCCTGGTGGTGGTGGTGCGCAGCGTGCAGCCGCTGGCGCGCCGCTACGAACAGGACCTGCTGGAAGAACTGCGCCGCGATGGCGTGGCCGGCCAGGTACTGGCGATCGGCCCGCATTCGGACATCGGTGCCGACGACGAGTACACCCTTGTGGTGCCGCCGCTTCACACCGCATCCGACGATCCGTGGCTGGCACCGGTGTGGCTGGGCTTTGCGCAGTTGTTCGCGCTGCAGCGCTCGGCCGCGCTGGGCCTGACCCCGGACAACCCGTTCCCGGACGGCACCGTCAACCGCGTCGTCAAGGGCGTCACCATCCACCATGGCTGAGCTGATCGCCCACGCCTGCTACGGCATCGACATCGGCGGCACCAAGATCGAGCTGGTGGCGTGCGATGCGGCGATGCAGGTCACCTGGCGCCGCCGCGTGGCCACGCCGCAGGGCGACTACGACGGTTTCCTGCAGGCGGTGGTGGCGCTGGTGGCCGAGGCAGACGCCGCACTTGGCCGTAGTGATGCGGCCATCGGCATCGCCCTGCCCGGTGTGCGCGACCGCCGCAGTGGCCGCCAGCTGAGCGCGAATGTACCGGCGTTGACCGGCCACAGCGTGGCGGCCGACCTGCAGGCGCGCCTGCAGCGGCCGCTGCATTTCGGCAACGACCTGCAGTGTTTTGCCCTGTCTGAAGCACACGGCGGTGCCGCCGACGGCTATCCCAGCATGTTCGGCGCCATCCTCGGCACCGGCGCTGGCGGTGGTTTCTGCCTGCAGGGCCGGCTGCTGTCCGGTTTCAACGGGCTGGCCGGCGAATGGGGCCACTGGAGCGTGCCCGGTCATCTGCTGCAGCGCCACGGCCTGCCGCTGATCGACTGCGCCTGCGGCCTGCAGGGCTGCGTGGAGCGTTATGTCTCCGGCAGTGGCGTGGCGATGATCGAACGCCACCTTGGTGGCAGCGCCGCCGACGCCAGCGCGGTGATCGCCCTGGCCGAGGCCGGCGATGCACGTGCGCGCAAGGCGCTGGACATCCACCGCGATCTGCTTGGCCACAGCCTGGCCGCGCTGGTGCTGGCGCTGGACCCGCACGTGATCGTGCTCGGCGGCGGCCTCTCGCAGTACGCACCGCTGTACCAGCTGCTGCCAGCGGCCATCGCCGCCCACCTGTTCAACGGCGTGCAGGTACCGCCGATCGTGCCGCCGCGTTTCGGCGATGCCGGCGGCGCACGCGGTGCCGCCCTGCTCGCCTGCCAACCCTCGTTTTCCTGATGTCCGGAGCCTGACCATGTCCCCGTTGCAGACCCTGCTTGCCTCCCACCGCGCCGGTGCCAACGTCGGCCTGTACAGCGTCTGCTGCAGCAACGAGCAGGTGCTGCGCGCGGCCATGCACGTGGCACTGGCACATGGCACCGTGCTGCTGATCGAGGCCACCTCCAACCAGGTCGACCAGTTCGGCGGCTACACCGGCATGACCCCGCCGCAGTACCGCGATTACGTGGGCACGCTGGCCGATGAAGAAGGCTTCCCGCGCGAGCGGCTGATCCTGGGCGGCGACCACCTCGGCCCGAATGCCTGGCAGAAGCGCCCGGCGGCCGAAGCGATGACCCACGCGCGCGTGCTGATCGAAGCCTACGTCGCCGCCGGTTTCCACAAGATCCATCTGGATTGCAGTATGTCCTGCGCCGACGATCCGGTGCCGCTGCCCGATGCCATCGTCGCCGCGCGTTCGGCTGAGCTGGCCGAGATCGCCGAACGCACCGCTGCCGAACATGGCCTGCCGGCGCCGGTCTACGTGATCGGTACCGAAGTGCCGATTCCCGGTGGCGAAGCCTCGCTGGCCGAGGGCCTGCAGGTGACCACGCCGGCCGCCGCCGCGCAGACCCTGGCCATCCACCAGCAGGCGTTCGACACGCCGCAGCTGCGAGATGCGTGGCAGCGCGTGATCGCGATGGTGGTGCAGCCCGGCGTGGACTTCGACCACAGCAGCGTGCACGAATACGACGCGGCCGCCGCCGGCACGCTGGCCGATTTCCTCGAACAGCAGCCGCGCATCGTGTTCGAAGCGCATTCCACCGACTACCAGCGCGAAAGCGGCCTGCACGCGCTGGTGCGCGACCACTTCGCGATCCTCAAGGTCGGGCCGGCGGCCACCTTCGCCTACCGCGAGGCGCTGTTCGCGCTGGCCGCGATCGAAGCCGAACTGCTGCCGGCCGCACAGTGCTCGCGTCTGCCGCAGGTGCTGGACGAGGTGATGGTGGCGCAGCCGAAGTACTGGCAGTCCTATTACCAGGGCGATGACGCCGCGCTGCGCCTGCTGCGCAGCTACTCCTTCAGCGACCGCTGCCGTTACTACTGGGGCGAGCCCGCGCTGGTGCAGGCGGTGCAGACCCTGTTCGCCAACCTGGAGCAGCACGCGCCGCCACTGGTGCTGCTCAGCCAGTATCTGCCGGAGCAGTACCGCGCCGTGCGTGAGGGCACGCTCGCCAACACCCCCACCGCACTGGTGCAGCACCGCATCGGCCTGTGCCTGGGCGAGTACGCCCGCGCCTGCAGCGCCAACCAGGCCGGAACCCGCGTGCAGAGCGCAGGTTCGGCTGCCAGCGTTCTTGCGAACGGCTAATCTCTACCTTTCCCCGCGAAACCGAGAATGGCCATGCGCAACACCCGCTCCCGCCGGCAACAGATCCTGCAGTTGCTGATCGAGCACGGCTCGGTGCAGGTCGCCGATCTGGTCGAGCGCTTCGGCGTGTCGGCGGTGACCATCCGTGCCGACCTGACCCACTTCGAGTCGCAGGGCCTGGCCAACCGTACCCACGGCGGTGCCACCCTGGTGCGCACGCCGCCACAGGAACAGGACATCCACGAGAAGGACGCGCTGAACCTTCCGCTGAAGGAATCCATCGGCGGCTGTGCCGCGCGTCTGGTGCAGCCGGGCGACAACATCATCATCGACTCCGGCTCAACCACGATGACGCTGGCGCGCCACCTGCGCGCGCACCGCGACGTGACGGTGATGACCAACGGGCTGAACATTGCCTGGGAACTGGCCAACGCACCGGGCATCAACGTGCTGCTGACTGGCGGCCTGCTGCGCCAGCAGTCGCTGTCGCTGCAAGGCAGCCAGGCCGAAGCCAGCCTCAACTCGTACAGCTTCGACACCCTGTTCCTGGGCGTGGATGGCCTGGACCTGCAGTTCGGCCTGACCACCCACGACGAGGCCGAAGCCCGCCTCAACCACCGCATGGTCGAGCGCGCGCGCCGCATCGTGGTGCTGACCGACGCCTCCAAGTTCGGCCGCGTCAGCCTGCACCGCATCGCCCGCCTCGACCAGATCCACGCCATCATCACCGACGCCGGCATCGACGACGCAACCCGCGAAGGGCTGCAGCGGCTGGGCATCGAAGTGATCATCGCCGAGCCTCCCGCATGACCGACACCCGCTCCCTGCACGGCCGCATCCTCACCCCGCTGGGTTGGCGGCGTGGCCACGTCCACTTCGATTCACATGTGCGCCAGCTGCAGGTGGATGACCACAGCGGCGCTGACGACCTGCAGCTGCCGCTGATCCTGCCCGGCTTCATCGACCTGCACGTGCATGGTGCGGCCGGCGTGGACCTGATGCAGGGTGGCGATGTCGCGCGCACCATCGCACGCACCCATCTGCGCTTCGGTACCACCACACTGCTGGCGACCACCATGACCGCCGGCCTGGACGAGATCGAGCACGCGCTGCACGGCGTCGCTGCGGCGATGGCGGCGCCCGATGCCGACGCCGCCAGCATCGTCGGCGTGCACTTGGAAGGACCGTTCATCAGCCCGCAGCGCCTGGGTGCACAGCCCAATCGTACGATCGAGGCGACGCTGGCGCTGGTTCAGCAGTTGCACGCGCTGGCGCCGATCCGGGTGATGACGCTGGCTCCGGAAATCGGCGAGCACACCGCACTGATACCCGCGCTTTCGGCAATGGGCATCCGCGTACAGCTCGGGCACAGCGCCGGCACCTATGAAGAGGGCGTGGCCGCGCTGCAGGCCGGTGCCTCCGGCTTCACTCACCTGTTCAACGGCATGACCGGCGTCGATCACTATCGCCCGGGCATCGCGGCGGCAGCACTGGCGCATGCACAGTACGCCGAGATCATTCCCGACCTGCAGCACATCCATCCCGGCGTGATCCGCCTGGCCGCGCGTGCGATTCCGCGCCTGTACGCAGTAACCGATGCCACCGCCGCCACCGGCATGCCCGACGGCGAGTACGCGCTGGGCGAGCAGCGCGTGCACAAGTGCGGCGGCTGCGTGCGACTGGCCACGGGTTCGCTGGCCGGCAGCGCCCTGACCATGGACCAGGCGCTGCGCAACCTGGTGCGCGTCGGCCTGGAGCTGGCCGACGCCTCGCAGCGCGTTTCCACCTTCCCGGCCGACTACCTGGGCCTGGGCGATCGCGGCCGCATCGCGCCCGACGCCCGCGCCGACCTGGTGGTGCTGGACGCCGAACTGCGCCTGCAGCGGGTGGTCATTGGCGGGCGCGTGGTCGATCTGAACTGAGCCGCGCATTGCTGTAGAGCCCAGCCATGCCCGGCTGCTTTTCGTACCGACATCGATGACGTCCGCGCCGTGCTTCGCGCGGCAAGCCGAGCATGGCTCGGCCTACATGAAGCGCGCAAGCGCAATGCCTCAGCCACGCACCATCCCCGTTATTCCAGGAATACGCCGATGACCGCAGCCGCCGCACCTGCCGTACCCGCTTCCACCGCTCCGCGCTGGCCCGTACGCTACCTGCTCTTCATCGGCGGCCTCGGTGGCCTGTTGTACGGCATCGACATCGGCATCATCGCCGGTGCCCTGCCCTATCTTGAAGCCACCGCCAGCCACGCGTGGCAGCTCAGCAGCCAGCAACTCGGCTTCGTGGTGGCGGCGGTACTGCTGGGCAGCGTGTTGTCGTCGCTGTTCGCCGGCATGGTCGCCGACCTGATCGGCCGCCGCGGCGCGATGCTGCTGGCCGGCCTGCTGTTCACCGCCTCGATTCCGATCATGGCGCTGGCCTCGGGGTATACACCGCTGCTGCTGGGCCGCCTGCTGCAGGGTGTCAGTGGTGGCCTGATCGGCGTGGTGGTGCCGCTGTACCTGGCCGAAGTGCTCAGCCCCGAGCGACGTGGACGCGGTGCGGCGATGTTCCAGCTGCTGCTGACCATCGGCCTGGTGTTGGCCGCACTGATCGGGCTGTACCACGCACATGCGGTGGATGCCGCCGCCGAAGCCGTGCGCTCGCTGCCGCTGGGGCAGCAGGCGCAGGAGCTGTTCACGGTGAAGGACCACGCCTGGCGCACCATCTTCTGGAGCTGCCTGGCCCCAGGCCTGCTGTTCTGCGCCGGCATCTTCTGGCTGTCCGAATCGCCGCGCTGGCTGGTGCGCCGCGGCCGCGTCGACGACGCCCGCCGCAGCCTGCAGCGGGTGCTGCCTGCGGCGCAGGTGGAACCCACCCTTGCACAGATCCAGGCACCGGAGTCGAGCAGCAACGATGGCAAGCGTGACCCGCTGCTCAGCCGCCGCTACGTGGTCCCGTTCGTGCTGGCCTGCGTGGTGCTGGCCTGCACCCAGGCCACCGGCATCAACTCGGTGCTGGCCTACGCGGTGAACATCCTCAACCAGGCCGGCCTGTCCGGCTCGGTCGCCAACGGCGCCGACGTGGCGATCAAGCTGCTCAACGCGGTGATGACCGTGGTCGCGCTGCTGCTGGTCGACCGCAAGGGCCGCAAGTTCCTGCTGATGCTCGGCAGCGGCGGCATCTGCGTGGCCCTGCTGGCCGCCGCCACCCTGTTCTTCCAGGCCGAGCGCGGCCGTGCCGACGTGCAGCCGCACCTGCAGGCCGCAGTCAGCGGCGACAGCCTGCAGCTGGTGCTGGACGACGCACAGTGGCAGCGCCTGGGCGGTGGCATCGACAGCGAAGGCCGGCCGATGCAGCTGACCGTGTCGTACGCCTACGGTGACTTCACCAATGTGCGCGCCCTGCGCAGCGACAGCCTGACCGACCGCGAGCTGCGCATCGAGCGTGCCGGGACCGTGCAGCCGGACAGTGTGATCGGCGCGTTCTTCCGCAAGCTGCATCTGAACCCGTTCGCCGACCCGGCCAAGGCCGCGCAGGCACCGCTGCACATCGAGCAGGCACGCATCGGCCCGGTGCCGCCGCCGGCCCACGGCTGGGCGGTGGCCGCCTGCATCCTGGTGTTCGTCGCGTTCTTCGCGGTCGGCCCCGGCGTCTGCGTGTGGCTGGCGCTGTCGGAGCTGATGCCCAACCGCATCCGCTCCAATGGCATGAGCATCGCGCTGCTGATCAACCAGTTCGTGTCCACCACCATCGCCGCGATCTTCCTGCCGACGGTGGGCCACTACGGCTATGCCAGCATGTTCGTGTTCTGGGCGGCATGCACCTTCGTGTTCTTCCTGGTGGCCGCATTCTGGCTGCCGGAGACCAAGGGCAAATCCCTAGAGGAGATCGAAGCTCGCTTTGCCCGGTAGCGGTCGACCTTGGTCGACCTCCGCGCGCAGCGCGGGTTCATGGCGCGCCCGTCATTCGCCAGTGATGTGCTTCGCCAGCTCCCGCGCCTCTGCAACGCTGGACAGCCCGCTCAGCATCATCGTTTCACCGAACGGCCCCTGCACCGTCGCCACCATCAGCACGCGGCCATCCACGCTGATCGCCGCACGCTGGCCGACCAGCGCTGCCGTACCATCGTGGATGCGCTGATGGGCTTCTGGCCGATAGCGGATCTGCAATGCCGGTTGCCCATTCGAGTCCTGCACGTAGCGCACATCGGCAATGTCCGCACTGCCGGCAATCGGCGGATCACGCAACGCCAGGGTCTGGCCCTGCCACTGCGCCGGGGAGCCCTTGCCGTCCGCATCGACCGCACTCAGGCGCACATCCACGCCGGCGCGCGGCGCATGATCCTTGCCTGCCAGCACACCGGGCGTGGCACCCGGCATGCATCCGGCCAGCACCAGCGCCGCGCCCAGCAGGAGCGGAAGCGCAACCCTCACTTCAGCTTCCGCAGCTTGAACGCCACCAGCACCTGCAACAGCCCGTACAGCAGGCTGCCGATGCCGATCCACAGCGTGGTCACCGCCACGCCTGCATACGGATTGGCAGCGAACAGCAGGCCCAGCACCACCGCCAGCACGCCGCTGAGAATCAGCAGCCACTCGCCCTGGATCTGCTTGCGCACCCGGATCGCGAACACGATGCGATAGATGCCGGCCACCAGCAGCCATGCCGCCAGGAACAGCACCAGCACGCTGGCGGTGGCCAAGGGATTGATCACCGCCAGGATGCCGAAGCCCAGCGAGGCGATGGCATACAGCGCCAGCCAGCCGCGCGAGGCACCACTGCCTCCGCTGACCAGTGCGAACAGGCTGATCACCCCTTCGACAATGGCCATCACGCCCAGCGTCCACGCCAGTGCCATCGCCGCCGACAGCGGCCAGCCGACGGCAACGATGCCGAAGCCCAGCGCAACCAGCCCATACAGCAGCAGGATCCACCAGCTGCGTGCAACCGCTGACAGCAAGGGAGACAGGGGGGAATTCATGGCTACTCCTTCAGTCCAGTACCGGCCTCATCCTAGCCCCCGGCGATGAAGAGAGCGATCACGGCACGCGCGCACAGACCCACACGCGCACTTCTTCTGCGCCTGCGCAGCGCAGTGTTTCGGCAATCTCCACCACCGTGCTGCCGGTGGTCATCACGTCGTCGACTACGGTCAGGCGCGTGGGCACCGGCCCATCGACATCGAACGCATCGAACAGGTTCTCCCGGCGCTGTTCGGCCGTGCGTTCGGACTGTGGCGCCGTATGCCGCTGCCGGTACAGCCCGTGCCAGACCGGCATCGGCAGCAGGCGACACAGTTCGGCGGCCTGGTTGTAGCCGCGCTGGCGCAGGCGGCGCCGGTGCAGCGGTACCGGCACCAGCGGTGGGCATGACCAGGGCGGCGGTGCGCGTCGCATCAACTGCGCCAGCAGGCGGCCGGCCGCCAGGTCCTGATGAAACTTGTAGCGCACCAGCAGCTGGTCGACCGGTGGCAGGTACAACAGGCTGGCATGGGTGGCCGTCTGCGGTGGTGCTTCCTCGCGGCAGCTGCCGCAGACGATCAGCGCGTTGTCGGGCAGCGGCAACGCGCAACGCAGGCAGGCGCGGCCGGACCACGGCAGGTCGGCAAGGCAGGCGCGGCACAGGTCAAGATCATCGTGGCCCGGGTCGCCGCAGACCAGGCACCGCAGTGGCAACAGAACGCGAAGCAGCGCACGGGGGACGGTGCTTGCCAGGTGCAGGACGTTGATGCGCATGCGCCAGCCTTCCATCGCTGCGCTGGTTTCGCCATCGGCGAAGCACGTGCTGCGGCGTCGGTGCTATCCGTCATCGCGTCCCCGTCAGGAAGGACGTTCGCGATGTCCAGCATCCGACGGCGGCGCAGCCGGCATCATCAACAACTCCGCCAGACCACGATAGATCGGCACCCGGCACACGAGCCCGGACACACCACGCGCGATCAACACCGTGGCCAGGATCGGCAGCAGCAGATCGCCGCTGTCGGTCAGCTCCAGCGAGATCACCGCCGAAGTCAGCGGTGCCTGGGTGACACCGGTCAGGTAGGCGCACATGCCCAGCAGCACGAACGCGCGCGGATCCACGCCCGGCATCAGCACCGCCAAGTTGTGGCCGAGGCCGGCACCGACCGCCAGCGCTGGCGAGAACAGGCCACCGGGGATACCCGCCACGTAGGACGCCAGATTCGCCAGCAGCTTCATCAGACCGAATTCATGGCCCACCATCGCCTGCCCCTGCACCAGGCTGCGCGCCTGTTCGTAGCCGGTGCCGAACGCCCCTTCGCCGAACGTCAACGCCAGCGCCACAACCACCAGGCCGCAGCCTGCTGCCAGCAGGACGGGATGCCGCTGCCGCAGCTGGCCCAGCCAACGCGGGCGGCCCGCGGCACTGGCCAGCACCGCGCGCGCGAACAATCCACCCAGCAATCCGGCCACTACGCCACACAGCAGGATCGCCAGCCAGCCCTGTCCCAGCGGAAGCCGCGCGCTTACATGGCCGAAATAGGTGTAGTTGCCGAGCAGGCCCAGCGACACCACGCCACCGACGATCACTGCGGTCAGCAAGGTGCCGGAAAACCGATGCTCGAAACGGCCGCTGAGCTCCTCGATGGCGAAGACGATGCCGGCCAGCGGCGTGTTGAACGCCGCCGCAATGCCCGCTGCACCACCGGCCAGCAGGAAGTGCGAGAGCTCGCGTGGATCCTTGAAGCCGAACCAGCGGCCAAACAGGTACATCAGGCTGGCGCCCACATGCACGGTGGGTCCCTCGCGCCCGACCGACGCGCCACCGAGCAGCGACAACGACGTCAGCAGCAGCTTGCCGGCTGAGACCGCAGGCGAAAGATTAGTCTTCCGGAATGGCTCATCGGGCTTGTCCAACGCAGCGATGACCTGCGGAATGCCGCTGCCCCGCGTGGGTTTCAGCACACCGGAAGTGAGCCACGCCAGCAGCGCGAAGATGCCCGGTGTGAGCAGCAGGGCCCACCACGGCGAATGCGAGGTGATGCGCTGGAACAGGTGGAAGGCCGCGTCGCTGGCCTTGGCGAACAGGATGGCCACCAGTGCCACGGCCACGGCGCCGCCCCAGAGTGCGGCGCGGCGCCGCCAGGCCTCACTGAGAACCAGCGCGGTGATGCGGCCGCGGAGGCGATGGAGATCGGTCATGCAGGGCAGTCTGGACGCTGCGGAGGAAGGCGGACAGCGGCTACTGTGGCTGAAGGCCTTGCAGGATGCGGTGAAATGCCCGGGCATGGATCCTGCTGACAGCCTGCCCCGTGCGTGCGCCGCTAGACGGGCAGCCGCTCCCGCCACCGGCGCTTTTCCACGCTGCGCACGTTGGGCTGCTGCCGCAGCCACTCCAGATAGCGCGGCAGATGTGCCAACTCATCATCGCTCGCATCACCGGTCAGGGCTGCTGCCGGATGTGCACTTCGCCATGGCGCATGCGCGCCAGGTCGCCCTGTGCTTCCAGTACGCCGCGCGCGACCAGTTTGCGCACGCGCTGGGCGTAGAAGACATCGGCAATGCCGGGGCGGCGCTGCGGGTCCAGCGACATCGCGTTGCCCACGATGCAGGCGATTTTTCGGAACTGCCCATCGCAGTGGGAAAGCAGTTGTGCATCGATCCGGGCGATGCCTCCATCGGTCAGCGCGGCGGTGTTTTGCCGCTACTGGTCAGTGAGATGGACATCGCTGTCGGGGCCTTCGTCCGTATCACGCAGGCAACCGTTTATCGCCAACAAGCGAACCAAGACATAGTGACCGAATGCTTCGAGTTCCTCCTTCGGCAGCATCGCCGGATCGAGCTCTCCTGCTGGGTAGTCCTTGAAGGTCACGAAGGCGTGATTCTTCCACTGCCCCGGCGCATTGGCCTGGCGCAGATCATCCATCACCACGCGCAGGCCGCCGTCAGGCAGTTCGGCCAGGCTGCACAGCACCGCATCGCGGCGGATCGGGTAGGGCTGGTGGCTGTCCATGGCACATGCTCGCGAGTCCGTATGCAGCAATGAAGTTACACCGTAGCGTGCATTTCCGGCGGTCGATTTCTGTAAACCACGAACGAATATTTAAGTTGACAGCTCGGGCGCACCCACCCACACTGCCGCCCTCGCTCCATTCGTACCCAAGGTCCCGCCATGGCTGCTGCCATCCGCCACGACTGGCAACACGACGAACTGCAGGCGCTGTTCGATCTGCCGTTCCCCGAGCTGCTGTTCCGCGCCGCAGCGGTCCATCGCGAGCATTTCGACCCCTCGCAGGTGCAGGTCTCCACGCTGCTGTCGGTGAAGACCGGCGGCTGCCCGGAAGACTGCGCGTACTGCCCGCAGGCGCAGCGCTACAGCACCGGGGTGAACGCGCAGAAGCTGATGGAAACCGATGCGGTGCTGGCCAAGGCACGCCAGGCCAAGGCCGCCGGTGCCTCGCGCTTCTGCATGGGTGCCGCGTGGCGTTCGCCGAAGGACCGCGACATTCCGAAGGTGGCGGCAATGATCGCCGGGGTGAAGGCGCTGGGCCTGGAGACGTGCGCCACGCTGGGCATGCTCAGTCGCGAGCAGGCGCGTGCGCTGAAGGAGGCGGGCCTGGACTACTACAACCACAACCTCGACACCGCGCCGGACTACTACGATTCGATCATCCACACGCGCCAGTACCAGGACCGTCTGGACACGCTGGAGCACGTGCGCGATGCCGGCCTGAAGACCTGTTGCGGCGGCATCGTCGGCATGGGCGAGACGCGCGCGCAGCGCGTCGGCCTGCTGCTGGCGCTGGCCACGCTGCCGGCACATCCCGATTCGGTGCCGATCAACAAGCTGGTGCAGGTGGCGGGCACGCCGCTGCACGGCAGCGCCGAGCTGGACCCGTTCGAGTTCGTGCGCATGATCGCGGTGGCACGCATCGCCATGCCGCGCTCGATGGTGCGGCTGTCGGCCGGGCGCGAGGCGATGAGCGACGAACTGCAGGCGCTGTGCTTCCTGGCAGGTGCCAACTCGATCTTCTACGGCGACAAGCTGCTGACCACCGGCAACCCGGAGAGCGAGCGCGACCTGGCCCTGTTCGCTCGGCTGGGATTGCAACCGATGGCGGTGCAGGTGGATGCCGAGGGCCATGACCACGGCGGTACCGTGCACGCCGATATCAGCGCCGATGCGCCGGCCTGTGGCTGCGCTCACGCGGCCTGAGACCGGCCGCAAGCAGGCGCCGCAGCAACGCGCTACCCTAGCCGCCCCGTCGCCGCATTCAGCCGCCATGGCCCGCCCCGACCTGACCGCCCGCCTCCACGCCCAACGCGCCCTGCGCGATGCCCAAGGCCGTCGCCGCACGCGGCGCACGGTCACCCGTCGTGACGGCGTCCGCCTGGAAGTGGACGGCCAGTGGCTGACCGGCTTCTGCAGCAACGATTACCTGGGCCTGGCCCAGCAGTTCAGCGTGGTCAACGCACTGCAGGATGCGGCCGCACGCGAAGGCACCGGCGCGGGTGCCTCGCATCTGGTCTGCGGCCACCACGCCCTGCATGACGCGCTGGAGCGCGAAGTGGCAGAGTGGCTGGGCTACCCGCGCGCGCTGCTGTTCGGCAGTGGCTTCGCCGCCAACCTGGCCGTGCAGCAGGCGCTGCTGAGCGAAGAGAACGATGTGTGCGTGCAGGACAAGCTCAACCACGCCAGCCTGCTCGATGCGACGCGGCTGGCCGGTGCGCGCCTGCGCCGTTATCCGCACCTTGATGCCGAAGGCGCGATGCGCCAGCTCAAGCACGCGCCCGATGGCGCGGCGATGCTGGCCACCGATGGTGTCTTCAGCATGGATGGCGACATCGCACCGCTGCGTGCATTGTCGCTTGTGGCACGCCTGCAGCAGGCGCTGTTCTATGTGGACGATGCGCATGGCGTGGGCGTGGTGGGCGATGGCCGTGGCGCGGTCGCGGCTGCCGGACTGGGCGTGGACGATGTGCCGCTGCAGCTGGTCACGCTGGGCAAGGCACTGGGCGGTTCCGGCGCGCTGGTGCTGGGCCGCGACGACCTGGTCGAGCACCTGGCCGAAACCGCGCGCCCCTACATCTACACCACCGCGATGCCGCCGCCGCTGGCCGCCGCCGCACTGGAAGCGGTGCGCCTGGCGCGCCGTGACAACTGGCGGCGTTCGAAACTGACCGACCTGATCGCGCTGTTCCGCGGCGAAGCCCGCCGCCATGGCCTGGACCTGATGGCCTCGGAAACGCCGATCCAGCCGCTGCTGTGTGGCGACGACCACCGCGCCGTGGCGATGTCCAAGGCGTTGCAACAGGCCGGTTGGCTGGTCGGCGCGATCCGCCCGCCCACGGTTCCCGAAGGCAAGGCGCGCCTGCGCGTCACCCTGTCCGCGTTGCACACCCCCGAGCAGGTGCGTGGCCTGGTCGAAGCCATCGCCAGCGCGCGCGATCGCGTCGACCTGGCCGCGCGTGAGGCCGCGCCACCGCCGCTGCCTGTCTTTGCCTGAGCCTGCTGCCGTTTTCCCATGCATATCGACGTCACCGGCCAGGGGCCGGACCTGGTACTGATCCATGGCTGGGCCCTGCAGGGCGGCGTGTTCGCGCCGTTGGTGCAACGCCTGGCCGATCGCTTCACCCTGCATCTGGTTGATCTGCCGGGCCACGGCCACAGCCGCGAGGACACCACGCCGCTGCGCCTGCCGTTCGTGGTCAACGCCATTGCCGCGGCCACGCCGCCGGCGGTGTGGTGTGGTTGGTCGCTGGGCGGCCTGTTCGCGCTGCACGCCGCCGCAACGCTGCCGAAGGTGCGCGGGCTGGCGATGATCGCGGCCACGCCGCGCTTCGTGCGTGGCGAAGACTGGCCGCATGCAGTGGAACCGGCGGTGTTCGAACAGTTCGGGCGCGAGCTGGCCAGCGATTTCGGCGGCACGCTGGAGCGCTTCCTGGCGCTGGATGTGATGGGCTCGGCACACGCCCGCGAGGAGCTGCGCACGCTGCGCCAGCGCCTGGTCGAGCGCGGTGCACCCACCGAACGCGCCCTGCTGGAAGGCCTGCGCCTGCTGGAAAGCACCGACCTGCGCGGCGCGCTGCCGACGCTGGGCAAATCCAGCCTGTGGATCGCCGGCCAGCGTGACCGGCTGGTGTCGCCGACGGCGATGCAGGCCGCTGCGGCACTGGCCCCGGGCGGGCAGGCGCTGACCATCGCCCACGGCGGCCATGCGCCGTTCCTCGGCCATGCCGACGAGGTCGCCGCGGCCCTGCAACACTTCGTTGCCGGCCTGTCACCGGCCGATGGCGGACAATGAGCCCCCTCCGAATTCCGCAGGATTGACGCATGGATCTGGGTATCAACGGCCGCTGGGCACTGGTCTGCGGCGCAAGCAAGGGGTTGGGCCTGGGCTGCGCGCGCGCGCTGGTGCGCGAGGGCGTCAACGTGGTGGTCGTGGCCCGGGGCGAAGCCGCCCTGCAGGCTGCCGCTGAAGCACTGCGCGCCCTGCCCGGCGCTGCTGAGGTGCGCGCGGTCGCCGCCGATGTCACCACCGAGGCCGGTCGCTCCGCAGCGCTCGCCGCGTGCCCGCAGGTGGACATCCTGGTCACCAATGCCGGTGGTCCGCCGCCTGGTGATTTCCGCAGCTTCGAGCGCGACGACTGGATCGCCGCACTGGACGCCAACATGCTGGCGCCGATCGCGCTGATCCGCGCCACCGTGGACGCGATGATCGCGCGCGGCTTCGGCCGCATCGTCAACATCACGTCCTCGGCAGTGAAAGCCCCGATCGACATCCTGGCGCTGTCCAACGGCGCGCGCAGCGGCCTGACCGGCTTCGTCGCCGGCCTGTCGCGCCGCACCGTGGCGCACAACGTCACGATCAACAATCTGCTGCCGGGCCAGTTCGACACCGACCGCCTGCGCGCCAACTTCGCCCACACTGCGGGCAAGGACGGCGATGCCGGCGAAGTGGCCGAACGCCGCCGCCAGCAGATTCCCGCCGGCCGCTTCGGCACCCCGGATGAATTCGGCGCCGCCTGCGCCTTCCTGTGCAGTGCACAGGCCGGTTACCTCACCGGGCAGAACCTGCTGATCGACGGCGGCGCCTACCCCGGTACGTTCTAAGAGACTTTCGCAATGCCGTCCCACTTCGATGCCCGCCATGTCCGCCGCGCGTTCGCCCGCGCCGCCAACAGCTATGACGCCGCCGCCGCCCTGCAGCGCGAGGTGCAGGCGCGGCTGATCGAATCGCTGGACTACCTGGAGGCGCGCAAGCCCGAGGTGGTGCTGGACATCGGTGCCGGTACCGGCCACGCCAGTGCGCTGATGAAGAAGCGCTGGCCGAAGGCGCAGGTGATTGCGCTGGACGTGGCGCTGCCGATGCTGGACCAGGCCAAGCGCCAGGCGGGCTGGTGGAAGCCGTTCCAGCGCCTGTGCGGCGACGCCGCCGCGCTGCCGCTGGCCGACAACAGCGTGGACGTGATCTTCAGCAACCTGTGCCTGCAGTGGGTGGACGACCTGCCGGCGGTGTTCGCCGGGTTCCGTCGCGTGCTCAAGCCCGGTGGCCTGCTGTTGTGCTCCACTTTCGGCCCGGACACGCTGGTCGAACTCAACGAAGCCTTCGCGGCCGCCGATGACCGCCCGCACGTGAGCCGCTTCGCGCAGATCGCCCAGTTCGGCGATGCGCTGATGATGGCCGGCTTCCGCGACCCGGTGCTGGACCGCGATCTATTCACCCTGACCTACGACGACCTGCCCTCGCTGATGCGCGAGCTGCGCGCGATGGGCGCGACCAATGCGCGGGTGGACCGCCGCCACACGCTGACCGGGCGTGGCCGTTTCACCGCTGCGGCAGCGGCGTATGAGCCGATGCGGCGCGCCGACGGCAAGCTGCCCAGCAGCTGGGAAGTGATCTATGCCCACGCCTGGGCACCGGACCCGGGCGCACCAATCCGCGAAGGCGGGCACGACGTGGCCTCGGTGCCGGTGTCGGCGATTCCGATCCGGCGCAAGCAGACCTGATCGTCCGGTGGTGCTGGCCGCTGGCCGGCAACCTCACGATTCCATAGTGGGCATCTGCCGGCCAGCGGCCGGCACTACCGCATTCCACACCGCACGCGAATCGCTCCGGTAGGTGCCAACCTTGGTTGGCACACCCCATCAGATCGCGGTGCCGCCAGCAGTGTGCCGACCAAGGTCGGCACCCACCCAAATGCAGGCTTCCGCCTCAGGTATTGGCCGGCGAACTCAGCGGCGGGCGCACCAGGTCGCGGTGGAAGAAATAGATTTCCTGCACCAGGAAGCGCCAGCTGGTGTGGAAGCTGCGGAAGCGCGTGCTGGGCGTGGACGAGGCCAGCGCATCGATGCCCAGCGCCTTGCTCAGGCGCAGCGCGCGCGCCATGTGCAGCGGGTCGCTGACGATGATCACCCGGTGCAGGTCGCGCTGGTCCATCAGCCGCTTGGCTTCGACCAGGTTCTGCACGGTGTTGCGCGAGGCGGTCTCGATCAGGATCGCATCGTCCGGCACGCCATGCTTGAGCGCATAGCGCCGCGCCACCTGCGATTCGGAAAAGCGCGCGCCGGTACCACCGTAGCCGCCGGTGAAGATCAGCAATGGTGCGTACCGGGCTTCATAGAGATCCAGGCCATGACGGATGCGTTCTTCGAACACCGGCGACGGCTTGGCGTCATAGGCCGCCGCACCGAGCACGATGATGGCGTCGGCCTTGGCGGCCTGGTCACGCTCGCCGACCCAGACGATCCAGGCGGTCACGCCCAGCAGCCAGATCACCAGCACCACGAACAGCCGCCACAGCCAGCCCAGCAGGCCGGTACGAGGACGATGCCGGTCGCGGCTCACGGCGTCCCCCAGCGTAGTGCGGGCAGGTCGACATTGCCGCCGGACAGCACCAGGCCCACGCGCAGGCCGGCGAAACGTTGCGGCTGTGCCAGCACCGCGGCCAGCACGGTGGCCGAGGACGGTTCGACCACCTGCTTGAGCACCTCCCACAGCAGGCGCATCGCCGCCATCGTCGCGGCATCATCGACCACGATCACCTCAGCACCGGCCGCACGCAGCAACGCAAAGTTGGGTGCGCCGATCAGGGTACGCAGGCCATCGCAGATCGTGTCCGGGGTGACGGCCGCCTGGCGCTCGCCTGCGGCCAACGAGCGCGCGGTGTCGTCGGCGCCGGCCGGTTCGGCCAGCACCAGCCGGGTCTGCGGGCTGGCGAGCTGCAGGGCCCGGGCGGTACCGCTGGCCAGGCCACCGCCGCCCACCGGCACCACCAGCACATCGAACGGGCCGTCGCTGTGCAGCAGTTCCAGTGCCGCGGTGCCCTGCCCGGCCATCACCGCCGGGTCCGAATAGGGGTGGACCAGCGTGGCGCCGGTATCAGCCTGTACTTTGGCGCAGGTGGCCTCGCGGTCGGCGATGGTGGGCGGGCAGCGCCAGAGCGTGGCGCCGTGGCGGGCAATGTTGGCCAGCTTGGCCGCCACCGCACCTTCGGGCACCACCACGTGGCAGGGAATGCCACGGGTGCGCGCGGCCAGGGCCAGGGCGGCGCCGTGGTTGCCGGAGGAATGGGTGACCACGCCGGCACGGGCGCGATCGGCATCCAGCGACCACACCGCATTGCAGGCGCCGCGGAACTTGAATGCGCCACCGCGCTGCAGATGCTCGGCCTTGAACGCCAGCTGCGCGCCGGCCAGCGCATCAAGCGTGCGCGAGCGCAGCACCGGGGTCACGCTGGCGTGCGGCGCGATCCGCGCAGCGGCAGCCAGGACATCATCGGCACGGGGCAACAGTGAATCGCTCATGACGCAAGATTAACGTATGGCTCCACGCTGGCGACCCCGGCACAGGTCATGCCAGCATGAGGGCCTTCACCTCCATTCATCCTGGCCAGTGAAGTTAAGGGCCGATTCAACGCCTGCGCACGAAGCTGACTGCACAACCCGTCCTCTGGGGGGACCCACCATGAAAACGCGCCTGATGCTTGCCGGTGGCCTGATGCTGGCCCTGACCGGCTGCACCACCTACGACTATGTCGGCGGTGGCCGCAGCGGCAGCTACTACCACGGTGCGCCGTCGGTGGAATACCGCTACCCGGCCGGCTATCCCTACAACTACGGCTACCCGTACTACGGTGGCTATGGCGGCTACTACGGCGGCTATGGCAACCCGTACTACTCGCGCCCGGTCTACCGCCCGCCGCACAACCACCGTCCGCCGCCGCGCCCGCCCGGCAACGGTGGCGAGAACCGTCCGCCGCCGTCGCGGCCGTCGTACAACGGCGGTTCGCCGTGGCGGAACATGGACTCGATGCGTCGCCCGCCGCAATCGAACATCCAGCCGTCGGCACCTCCGCCGCAGGCCCGTCCGGCCCCGGCGCCCAGTGCGCCGAGGATGAACGGCTCCCCCTGGCGCAACATGGATCGTGGGACGCAGCGCACAGTTGAGCGCTGAACCGTATTGCATTTCACACGGTCCAAGCCGCACTCTACGGGACCAGTGACGGCCCGCGTCACAAAGTGACAAAAACGACACGGGCCGCCGCAAAAAGCTCTACGTCGATATCCGACAGGAACATCTGGATCCCCCCTGTTCCGGCCCTGTCGGATGTCGGCACCTCTGAAGGCAGACGGCCCCGCAGCGCGGGGCCGTTTGTTTTGCCGGGGCGCCCCAACCGGCGAGAGCCCCAGCGTCAGTGGATCCACGCCATGCGTGGATCGCGCCTTCCCGGCAGCCAAAAAAAACAGGGCCGGACAGTCCCCCGACTGCCGGCCCTCTGCTCCCCCACCGTGCGCCTGTACCGGCCCCTGTTCCAATTCCGGTCACGGGCGCCTACGGCGCCAGCCACGGTGGGTGCTATTGGGTTATCTGCAAAAATCCTGCCAACTTTAGGGCTGATTTCGACGCCGGCCGGCCGGTGCCGACGTCCCGGCCCCGAATGGCGCTAAAATCGCCACCCCGGCGCCGCCCCGGCCGCGCCCGCCCCCAGCTGAACAGCCCCCATGAACCCGTCCTTCCATCGTTACGACGTCATCGTCATCGGCGGTGGCCACGCCGGCACCGAAGCCGCGCTGGCCGCGGCCCGCACCGGCGTGCGCACCCTGCTGCTGACCCACAACATCGAGACGGTGGGCGCGATGAGCTGCAACCCGGCCATCGGCGGCATCGGCAAGGGCCACCTGGTCAAGGAAATCGACGCCCTCGGCGGTGCGATGGCGCATGCCGCCGACCGGGCCGGCATCCAGTGGCGCACCCTCAACGCGTCCAAGGGCCCGGCCGTGCGCGCCACCCGCTGCCAGGCCGACCGCAACCTCTACCGCATGGCGATCCGCGCCATCGTCGAAGGCCAGGCCAACCTGACCGTGTTCCAGGCCGCCGTGGACGACCTGGTCATTGAAGGCGACGCCGTACGCGGGGTCATTACCCAGACCGGGCTGCGCTTCGATGCCGAGGCCGTGGTGCTGACCGCTGGCACGTTCCTGGCCGGCAAGATCCATGTCGGCCCGACCCAGTACGCCGCCGGCCGCATGGGCGACCCGCCGGCCACCACGCTGGCCGCGCGCCTGCGCGAGCGTCCGTTCCAGGTGGACCGCCTGAAGACCGGCACGCCGCCGCGCATCGACGGCCGCTCGCTGGACTACAGCGTGATGGATGAGCAGCCCGGCGACTCGCCGCGCCCGGTGATGTCCTTCCTCGGCTCGGTGGACGAGCATCCGCAGCAGGTCAGCTGCTGGATCACCCACACCACGGAACAGACCCACCAGATCATCCGCGATGCGCTGCACCGCTCACCGCTGTACAGCGGCCAGATCGAAGGCATCGGCCCCCGCTACTGCCCGTCCATCGAGGACAAGGTGGTGCGCTTCGCCGAGAAGGCCAGCCACCAGATCTTCGTCGAACCCGAAGGCCTGGGCATCGTCGAGATCTACCCCAACGGCATTTCCACCTCGCTGCCGTTCGACGTGCAGCTGGAGATGGTGCGCAGCATCCGCGGCTTCGAGAACGCGCACATCACCCGCCCCGGCTACGCGATCGAGTACGACTTCTTCGATCCGCGCGGGCTGAAGGCCTCGCTGGAAACCAAGCTGGTCAACGGCCTGTTCTTCGCCGGCCAGATCAACGGCACCACCGGCTATGAGGAGGCCGCCGCGCAGGGCCTGCTGGCCGGCCTCAACGCCGCGCGCCAGGTGCGCGGGCTGGACAGCTGGTGCCCGCGCCGCGACGAGGCGTACCTGGGCGTGCTGGTGGATGACCTGATCACCCACGGCACCAACGAGCCGTACCGCATGTTCACCAGCCGCGCCGAGTACCGCCTGCAGCTGCGCGAGGACAATGCCGACCAGCGCCTGACCCCGGCCGGCCGCGAGATGGGCCTGGTGGATGACCGCCGCTGGAACGCGTTCGAGACCAAGCAGGCCGCCGTCGCCGCCGAGCGCGCACGCCTGGGCGCACTGTGGGCAACCCCGGCCAATGCGCTGGGCCGCGAGGTGCAGGACACGCTGGGCGTGGCGGTCAGTCGCGAAACCAACGTGCTGGATCTGATCAAGCGCCCCGAGCTGGATTACGCGCAGCTGATGCAGGTGCCATCGCTGGGCCCGGCCGTGACCGACGCCAAGGTGGCCGAGCAGGTGGAGATCGGCGTGAAGTACGCCGGCTACCTGGACCGCCAACGCGAGGAGATCGAGCGCCAGCAGCGGCATGAAGCCACGCCGATCGCCGAAGCCTTCGACTACGCGACGGTGCGCGGGCTGTCGGCCGAAGCCTTGCAGAAGCTGGAGCGCGTGCGCCCGCAGACCATCGGCCAGGCACAGCGCATCCCGGGCATGACCCCGGCGGCGATCTCGCTGCTGCTGGTGCACCTGGAGCGGGCGCGGCGCGGCCGCGTGGCGTAAGCGGTCGCACCTGCTCTGGTGGGTGCCGACCTTGGTCGGCACGAATCATCAGATCGCGATGCTGCATGCATTTGTGCCGACCAAGGTCGGCACCTACCAAGGCCTCCCCCCCCGGTAGATCCACGCCATGCGTGGATGAAGGCATTTGTGCCGACCAAGGTCGGCACCCACCGGAGCGGAAGACATACACACATTGGCGGGCGCGTTACCGTGCGTCCGCGCCACCGCCCAGCACCTTGAACAACGTCACCCGGTTGCCCGCCTCCTGCTGCTGCAGGGCGATCAGGTCCTGCTGCGCGGCATACAGGCTGCGCTGCGCATCCAGCGCCTGCAGATAGCCGTCCAGGCCGGTGCGATAACGCGCGTCGGCCAGCGTGTAGCTGCGCTGGCTGGCGGCGACCAGTGCACGCTGGGCGTCCATCTGCGTGGCCAGGTGATCGCGCGAGGCGAGGGCATCGGCCACTTCACTGAAGGCCTGCTGGATCGCCTTCTCGTACTGGGCGATGCCGATGTCCTTGCCGATCTTCGAGGCATCCAGCGAGGCCTTCAGCGCGCCGGCGTGGAAGATCGGCGCAGTGATGCTGGGCGCGAACGACCAGCCGCGGGTGCCAGCCGAGAACAGCGTCGACAACGCGGTGGAGCTGTGGCCGTAGTTGGCAGTCAGCGTCAGCGTCGGGAAGAACGCGGCGCGCGCGGCACCGATATCGGCATTGGCCGCCTGCAACGCGTGTTCGGCAGACAGCACGTCCGGGCGCTGCAGCAGCACGCTTGACGGCAGGTTGGAAGGCAACGGCGCCAGCGCCACGGTGCCGTCCAGTGCCTGCGCGCTGGGCAGCAATGCCACGTCCAGCGGCGCGCCCACCAGCAACTGCAGCGCGTCACGATCCTGCGCCTGCTGGGTCTGCAGCTTGGCCAGCGCGCCGCGCGCGGCGTCCACGCTGGTCTGCACCTGCGACAGGTCCAGGCCCGAGGCCAGGCCCTGTGCATGGCGGGCTTCGGTGCGCAGCAGGGTCTGCTGCTGGCTGTCCAGGGTTTGCCGGGTGAACGCCAGCGACTGTTCGTCGGCCGCCAGCGCCAGCCAGGCCGTGGCCACTTCGGCGACCAGGCTGGTGCGCGCGGCGCGCTGGTTCTCGGCACTGCCCAGCCAGTTCTGCAGGGCCTCGTCCTTCAGGCTGCGGACGCGGCCGAACAGGTCCAGCTCCCAGCTGCTGATACCGACCTGCACGCTATCGGATTCGGTCACCTGGGTGACGCCGATCTCGCTGTTGGCATCGCTCACCCGCGAGCGGGTGACACTGCCGCTGGCATCCACCGACGGCAGCAGCGCCGCGCGCTGGATGCGGTACTGCGCGCGTTCCTTCTCCACCTGCAGCACCGCCACGCGCAGGTCGCGGTTGTTCTGCAGCGCCAGCGTGATCACCTGCTGCAGGCGCGGTTCCAGGAACACCTCGCGCCAGGCCGGCACCGCCAGTGCCGGCCCGGCCTCGCCGGTGGCGGCATTGCCGAACTGTGCCGGCACCGGCGCCTCGGGGCGCTGGTAGTGCGGTGCCATGCTCACGCAGCCGCCCAGCACGGTGGTCATCGTTGCGGCCGCCAGGGCGCGCAGCAGCATCGGCTTCATGGGCTTGCCTCCGGGGCAGTGGCTTCGGCCGGTGCGCGGCCCGGGAACATGCGGCGCACCAGCAGGTAGAACAACGGCACGAAGAACATGCCCAGCACCATCGAGGCAACCGTACCGCCGGCCACGCCGGTACCCAGCGAACGGCGCGCAGCCGAACCGGCGCCGGTGGCGAACACCAGCGGCAACACGCCCATCAGGAACGCCAGCGAAGTCATCACGATTGGCCGCAGCCGCAGATAGACGGCCTGCAGGATCGCTTCGCGGGTGCTCTTGCCCTGCTGTTCGAGGATGCGCGCGAACTCGACGATCAGGATGCCGTTCTTCGCTGCCAGACCAATCGTGGTCAACAGGCCGACCTGGAAGTACACGTCGTTGTTGAGGCCACGCAGGTTCATCATCAGCACGGCACCGAACACGCCCACCGGCACCGCCAGCATCACCGCGAACGGCACCGCCCAGCTTTCATACAGCGCGGCCAGGCACAGGAACACGAACAGCAGCGAGATGGCATACAGCATCGGCGCCTGATTGCCCGACAGCTGTTCCTGGTAGGCCATGTCCGACCAGGCATGGCTGAAGCCTTCCGGCAGTGTGTCGGCCAGGCGCGCGATCTCGGCCATCGCTTCACCGGAGCTGACGCCCGGCGCCGGCTGGCCGGTGATTTCCATCGCCGATACGCCGTTGTAGCGCTGCAGTGCGGCCGGCGCGCTGGTCCAGTGGGCGCTGACCAGCGACGACAGCGGCACCATCTGCCCGGCCTGGTTGCGCACGCTCCAGCGCTCGATGTCCTGCGGCTGCATGCGCGCTTCGGCCGTGCCCTGGATGAACACCTTCTTGATGCGGCCCTTGTAGATGAAGTTGTTGACGAAGTCGCCGCCCAACGCCGCGTTCAAGGTGTCATTGATGTCCTGCGGATTCACGCCCATGGCCTGTGCCTTGGCGTCGTCCACCTTCACCGCGTACACCGGCGCGTCTTCCAGGCTGGCATAACGCACGTTGACCAGCTTCGGATCCTTGGCGGCGTCCCGCAGCAGGGTATTGCGCGCGGCCACAGCGGCGGCATGGCCGGCACCGCCTTCGTCCTGCAGTTCCAGGGTGAATCCACCCGCATCGCCCAGGCCGAGGATGGCCGGTGGCGAGGTGATGAACACCTGCGCATCGGGCACGCTGGCCATGGCGGCGGTCAGCCGCGCGGCGATGGTATCGGCGTCGTCCTTGCGGTCATCCCAGTCCTTGAGCCGGATGAAGGCCTGGCCGACGTTCTGGCCGCTGCCGGTGACACTGAAACCGGCGGTGGCCTGGATCGACAGCACGCTGTCGTCCTTCACTGCGGCGGCACTGAGGCGATCCATCACCGCACGGGTCTGCTCCAGGGTGGAGCCGGCTGGCAGCTTCACCAGCGCGTTGAGCATGCCCTGGTCCTCATCGGGCAGGAATGCACCCGGCAGGTGCCACAGCAGCAGGCCGGTGGCCACGCTCAGCACCAGGTAGAACAGTACCCCCAGCGTGCGCCGGCCAAGGAAACCATCCACGCGATGGCGCAGGCCGTTGGAAGTGCGCTCGAAGCGGTGGTTGAACCAGATGAAGAACTTGCCCAGCAGGCTCGGCTCGCCAGCGTGGTCGCCATGCGGATGGCCGCCCTTGGGAATCTGATGCAGGATGCTGCCGCACAGCGCCGGGGTGATGGTCATCGCCACCAGCACCGACAGGATCATCGCAGCAGCGATCGTCACCGAGAACTGGCGATAGATCACGCCGGTGACACCGCTGAAGAACGCCATCGGCAGGAACACCGCGGTCAGCACCAGCACGATGCCGACCAGCGCACCGGTGATCTGGCCCATCGCCTTCAGCGTGGCCGGCTTCGGTGCCAGCCCTTCGAAGGTCATCACCCGCTCCACGTTCTCCACCACGACGATGGCATCGTCCACCAGCAGGCCGATGGCCAGCACCAGCGCGAACATGGTCAGCGTGTTGATCGAGTACCCGAACGCGGCCAGCACGCCGAACGTGCCCAGCAGCACCACCGGCACCGCGATGGTCGGGATCAACGTGGCCCGCCAGTTCTGCAGGAACAGGTACATCACCAGCACGACCAGCGCGATCGCCTCGATCAGGGTGATCACCACTTCCTTCAGCGAGATGGTCACGAACGGCGTGGTGGTGAATGCCACATGGGCGGTGTAGCCATGAGGCCAGTACTTCTGCAGCTGCTGAAGCCGTGCATCGATGGTCTTGGAGACGGCGATCGCGTTCGCACCGGCATTGAGTTCAATGCCCAGCGAGGCCGACGGCTTGCCGTTGAAGGTGCTGATGCTGTCGTAGCTCTCCGGCCCCAGGCCGATCGTCGCCACGTCGCCCAGGTGCACCACGCTGCCGTTGGCATCGGCCTTGAGCACCACCTGCGCGAACTGCTCGGGCGTGTGCAGGCGGCTGCGCGCGGTCACGGTTGCGTCCAGCTGCTGGCCCTTCAGCGCCGGCTGGCCACCCAGCTCACCGGCCGACACGTCGGTGTTCTGCGCCTGCAGTGCGGTCTCGATGTCCGACGGCATCAGTGCGTACTGGCGCATCTTTTCCGGATCCAGCCAGATGCGCATGGCGTATTCCTGGCCGATCGGCTGGATGTTGCCGACGCCGCTGACACGGCTGATCTGATCGTCGATGCGCGCTTCCATGAAGTTGGCGACATCGAAGTTGTCCATGCTGCCGTCTTCGCTGGTGAACGACAGCACCTCGAAGATCGAACCACTGGACTTGGTGATGGTCAGGCCGTTCTGCTGTACCGCCTGCGGCAGTGTGGCCATGGCGGCCTGCAGCTGGTTCTGCACCTGTACCTGCGCGGTATCCGGGTTGGTGCCGGTGGCGAACACCAGGTTGACCTGTGCCGAACCATCGGAAGCGCTGGTGGAGGTCATGTACATCAGGTGGTCCAGGCTCTGCTGGGACTGCTCGATGACCTGGGTGACCGCGTTTTCCACGGTCTGCGACGAGGCGCCGGTGTAGGTGGCGCGGATGGTGATGGTGGGCGGGGCAATCTGCGGGTAGCGGTCCACCGGCAGGATCAGGATCGCGAGCAGGCCGAGCAGGCTGACCGCGATGGCGATCACCCAGGCAAAGATCGGCCGGTCGATGAAGAAACGAACCATGCGCGGCAGGCCTCAGTGCGACTTTTCGTCGGTGTTGCCGTTCGGGTCGATCGCCGGCATTGCTGCCAGCTGTGCGGTGGTGGCCGCCACCGCCTTCACCTGCTGGCCGAGCGAAACCCCACTGCCGTTGCTGACGATCACCCGCTCGCCGGCCTTCAGCCCCTGCGTGATCTGCCACTGGTTGCCCACCACCTGGCCGGTGCTGACCCGCCGCTCGACCACGCGATCCTTTGCGTCGAGCAGGCGCAGCAGCGGCTCGCCACGTTCATTGCGCAGCACCGCCTTCTGTGGCACCAGCAGGGCACGCGCGTCGGTGGCCATCGGCAGCACTGCCTTCAGGTACATGCCCGGCAGCAGCAGGCCGTCCGGGTTCGGAATGACCGCGCGCAGCACCACGTTGCCGGTGCCCGGATCGACCGCGCTGCCGACGAACTCCAGGGTGCCTTCATGGGCATAGGTGCTGCCGTCCTCCAGCAGCACCTTCACCTGCGCCTTGCCGTCGATGGCCTTCACCAGGCCGGCATCGAGCTGCTTGCGCAGCGCCAGCATCTGCGTGCTGGACTGGGTGACATCCAGATAGACCGGGTCCAACCGTTGAATGGTCGCCAGCGCGGCATCCTGGCCGGCGGCGACCAGCGCGCCGGCGGTGACGCTGGAGGTACCGATGCGGCCCTCGATCGGTGCGGTCACCCGGGTGTAGTCGAGGTTGATGCGGGCGGCCTGCAATGCGGCGCGAGCGGCGATCACATTGGCCTGGGCCTGCTTCAGTGCCGAGGTGGCATCGTCGGCGTCCTGCTTGCTGGCCGCATCCATGCCCAGCAGCGTGCGGGTGCGCTCGGCCTTCGGCTGCGCCGACAGCACGGTGGCCTCGGCCTGCGCCAGCTGGCCACGCGCGGTATCGAAGGCGGCCTGGTACGGCGCCGGATCGACCTGGTACAGCAACTGGCCGGCCTTGACCTGCTGGCCTTCGGTGAACAACCGCTGGCGGATCAGCCCACCGATCTGCGGCCGCACCTCGGACACCTCGAACGGCACCGCCCGACCAGGCAGGGTCTGCTGCAGTGCCAGCGCCTGCGCACTGGCAGTGATGACGCCCACTTCGGGGGTGGCCGGGGCTTCGGTCCTGCCCGCCGAGCAGGCCGCCAGGGCCAGCAGCAGGGGCAGCAACAGCGGACGGGGGGAGCAGGACAGCGGACGCAGGAGTGACATGGGGGGCGTGGGGGCCTTTCGTTGACCCGTGCACGCTGCCGTGGAACTGTGCAGAGAATATGGAGATTGTGCGACCGGCTCAGCTGGCGCTTGCTTTCGGCGCCGCATGCGCCGCTAATGGCCCCCGCGATGGCGAAGATTCGACTCAAATTCGGCCTGACCGCGAAGACCTTCCTCGCGATCTTCACCGCCTGCCTGCTGGTGCTGGCAGTGAACGGCATTGCCAGCCGCGTGGCGTTCCAGACCGGCTTCCTGGACTACCTCAACGATCAGGGCGATCTGCGCATGCAGCGCCTGATGCCACACCTGCAGCGCGAGTACAGCGCGCACGGCGGCTGGGAGCATCTGCGCGGTGACAGCGACCGCTGGGCGCGACTGCTGCGCCCGGATCTGGCCCATGGGCACGAAGGACCGGTACCACCGCTGTCCGACCAGACCGGCGTTCCTTCCCGGCTGGGCCTGTTCGATGCGCAGCATCGATTCGTGGCCGGCAACCCCGATGCCACCAGCGATGACGAGCCGCATCCGGTACAGCTGGATGGGCGCACCGTCGGCTGGCTGGGCATGGTGCCGTTCCAGACCGTCATCGCCACCAACGACCTGAATTTCTACAACACCCAGATGCGCGCATGGTGGGTGATCGGCATCTCGCTGCTGCTGGTGACGGTGTTGCTGGCCTGGCTGGTGTCACGCGCGCTGCGCCAGCGCCTGGCCAAGCTGGCCGCGGCCACCCACCGGCTCGCTGCCGGCGACTACGCCACCCGCATCGAGCGCACCAGCGATGACGAGCTGGATGCACTGGTCAACGACTTCAACCGGATGGCGCAGGCGCTTGATGACACCGAGCGCAACCGCCGCGCCTTCATCGCCGACATCTCGCACGAACTGCGCACGCCGCTGGCGGTGGTGCGCGCCGAGCTGGAGGCGATCGAGGACGGCATCCGCCCGCTGGACCGCGCCAACCTCGGTGCGCTGCAGAGCGAGATCCGCCAGCTGGGCAAGCTGGTCGACGACCTGCACGATCTGTCGATGACCCAGTCCGGTGGCTTGGCCTACCGCTTCGCCCCGCTGGACCTGGTAGCGCTGCTACGCAGCGAGCTCAATGGCATGCGCGTGCGCTTCAACACTGCGGGGCTGGCACTGGAAGAAGACCTGCCCGCCACACCGCTGCAGGTATCCGGTGACGAGCGACGCCTGCAGCAGGTCCTGGCCAACCTGCTGGAAAATGCGCTGCGCTATACCCATGCCGGCGGCCACGTACGTGTGCAGGCCGCGCGCGTACCGGCCGGCGTGCAGCTGATCGTGGAAGACACCGCGCCGGGCGTTCCGGCCGACAAGTGCGCACTGCTGTTCGAGCGCTTCTACCGGGTGGAGAGCTCGCGCAACCGGGCCAGCGGCGGCAGCGGGCTGGGCCTGGCCATCAGCCACAACATCATCCTCGCCCACCGCGGCCACATCCATGCCGAGCCCTCGCCGCTGGGCGGGCTGCGCGTGGTCATCACCCTGCCGGAGTCTGCATGAGCGCGTCCCCCGCCACGTCCGCGAAGATCCTGATCGTCGAGGACGAGCCACGCCTGGCGTCGGTCCTGCGTGACTACCTGGCCGCCGCCGGCATGACCAGCGAATGGGTGGACGATGGCGGCCAGGTGATCGACGCGTTCGCGCGCTACCAGCCCGACCTGGTGCTGCTGGACCTGATGCTGCCGCAGCGCGACGGCGTGGACCTGTGCCGCGAACTGCGCGCCGGCAGCGACGTACCGGTGATCATGGTCACCGCACGAGTGGAAGAGATCGACCGCCTGCTGGGCCTGGACATCGGTGCCGACGACTACATCTGCAAGCCGTTCAGCCCGCGCGAAGTGGTCGCGCGGGTGCTGGCGGTACTGCGCCGCTACCGCCCGGACCCCGCTGCACGCGCCAACAGCGGGCTGCACATCGACGAACCGGCGGCACGCGCCACCTGGAACGGCAAGGGCCTGGACCTGACGCCGGTGGAGTACCGCCTGCTGCGCACCCTGCTGGCCACGCCAGGCCGGATCTGGGCGCGCGATGAGCTGCTCGACCGCCTCTATCTGGACCATCGCGTGGTGGTCGACCGTACCGTCGACAGCCACGTGCGCAACCTGCGCCGCAAGCTGGCCGACGCCGGCATGGAAGGCGAGCCGATCCGTTCGGTATACGGGATGGGCTACAGCTACGAACCGTAGCGGGCCGTGCCGGCCGCTGGCCGGCACGACCCGTGCGCACCTGCGTTACAGTCGAGCACGCTCGACATTACGAACACAACTGCATGGACGACATCCACCCGATCGCGCCGGACAAGCGCGCCGCCATTCTTTCCAGCCTCGCCGACATCGAACAGCGCCACGATGTGCGTGTGCTGCTGGCCTGCGAATCCGGCAGCCGTGGCTGGGGCTTCTCTTCGCCGGACAGCGACTACGATGCACGCTTCATCTACGTGCATCGCCAGCCGTGGTATCTCAGCGTCAACGAGAGCACCGGCCCGGGCGATGCCCAGCGCGATGTGATCGAGCTGCCGATCGACGATGAGCTCGATGTCAGCGGCTGGGACCTGCGCAAGGCATTGCGCCTGGTTTCAAAATCCAATCCGACACTGATCGAGTGGCTGCGCTCGCCGATCGTGTACCGGCAGGAGGACGCTGCGGTGGCGCAGCTGTGGGAAGCGGCGAAGGGGTTCTATTCGCCGCTGGGCAGCTGGTGGCACTACATGAGCATGGCCAGGACCACGCACAGCCGCCATCTGGGTGAGCCCACCATCAGCACCAAGAAGTACCTGTATGTGCTGCGCGCCCTGCTTGCCTGCCAGTGGATCGAGAGCGAGCCCACGCCGCCGCCGATGGCCTTCGAGGATCTGCTGGACCGGTTGTTGCCGGACGGCCCGGTGCGCCACGCCATCGACGCATTGCTGGTGGTCAAGCGCGCCAGCGCCGAGGTCAGCGCCCGCCCGCGCATCGCGCTCATCAGCGAGTACATCGACCATGCGATGGCTGTTCGCGCAGCGCAGGCTCCGCAGCTCCCGGCCGGACAGGGCGACAGCGCCTGGCTGGACGTGCTGTTCCGGCGGATGCTGGCCGAGCACGCACCGGCATGAAGAGCCGCAGCTGCGCCTGGTAGTGCCGGCCGCTGGCCGGCAACCGCAGAAATCCAGATGCGCCCATGAGGTTGCCGGCCAGCGGCCGGCACTACCACGCGGCGTGGGGACCACGCGCGTATCATCGCGGTGAACGCCCTGATTTCCGGAGACACCGATGAACCCGCTGCGCCCCTTCCGCGACAAGATGCCCGTCCTCGGCGAGCGCGTGTACATCGATCCGGCCTGCACCGTGATCGGTGACGTGGAACTGGCCGAGGACGTGTCGGTGTGGCCGGGCACGATCATCCGCGGCGACGTCAACTACGTGCGCATCGGTGCGCGTACCAATGTGCAGGACGGCACCATCATCCACGTCAGCCACCACAGCCCGTACAACAAGGCCGGCTACCCGACCCTGATCGGCGAAGGCGTGACGGTCGGTCACGGCTGCATCATCCACGCCTGCACCATCGGTGATTACAGCCTGATCGGCATGGGCGCCTGCATCCTCGATGGCGCCCGTGTGGAACGCCATGGCTTCGTCGGTGCCGGTGCGGTGGTCGGCCCGGGCAAGGTGGTCGGCGAAGGCGAGCTGTGGGTGGGCAACCCGGCGCGCCCGGCGCGCACGTTGAGCGACAAGGAGATCGAGTCGCTGCACTACTCGGCCGACCACTACGTGCGGCTGAAGGACGAATACCTGGGCTGAACGGCCAACGCCGCCATGCGGCTCTGCTAAAGTCTGGGCCCGACCAGGACCTGTCGAGACCCCCATGCCTGTGGCTGCCTGCCGGAGAGGACTCCGCCGCCCACAACGAAGGCCATCGCACTGATGGCCGCACCGATGCTCGATACCTACCGCGAGGTGGTGACGCCGGAGGGTGTGCCGCTGCAGTTGCCGGCGGCCGGCCCGGTGCCACGGGCGATGGCCTGGCTGGTGGATCTGGGCGTGCGCATCGCGGTGCTGGTGATGATGTCGATCCCGCTGGCATTGCTGGACAAGTTCGGCTCCGGCCTCTACCTGGTGCTGATGTTCCTGGTCTACTGGGCCTACCCGATCGTCTGCGAGGCATTGTGGGGCCGTACCCTGGGCAAGCGCGCACTGGGCCTGCGCGTACTGTCGCGCGATGGCGCACCGGTGGGCTGGATGGCGTCGATCACCCGCAACCTGCTGCGCACCGTGGACATGCTGCCGTTCGGCTATGCATTGGGCCTGATCAGCAGTCTGTTCGACCCGCATGGCCGCCGCCTGGGTGACCTGGTGGCTGGCACCGTGGTGGTGCACGCGCCTGCGCTGTACCTGCCGCCTCCGTCCACCATCGACAGCGTGCTGGCCCCGCCGCAACCGCTGCGGCCGGAAGAACAGGCGGCGCTGATGGCCTTCGCCGAGCGCGCGCCGCGCTTGTCGGCGGCGCGCCAGCAGGAACTGGCCGGCATTGCCGAACCGCTGACCGGCACCCACGGCCAGATCGGCGTGCTGCGCCTGTATGCCATGGCCAACTGGCTGCTGGGGCGACGATGAAGCAGGAGCAGTTCGTCGCCCGCTACCAGCAGGAATGGCAGGACCTGGAACACTGGCTGCTGCTGCGCGCCGGTGCTTCACGCCGCACGCGGCGCAAGGCCAGCGCGCTGGCGCTGGACGATACCGCCTTCCCGCAGCGCTACCGGCGCCTGTGCCAGCAACTGGCGCTGGCCCGCGAGCGCGGCTACAGCCCGCAGCTGGTTCAGCGCCTGCAGCAGTTGATGCAGCAGGGCCACAGCGTGCTGTACCGCACGCCGCCGACGCGCTGGCGCGGTGCACTGGAATTCCTGGTGGCCGACTTCCCGCTGCTGGTGCGCAGCCAGGCGCGCAGCATGTGGGTGGCGCTGGCGATGTTCGCGCTGCCGGCGGTGGCCTGCTTCGTGCTGGTGCAGGTCTTCCCGGACCTGATCCACATGGTGATGGACAACCGCCAGATCGCCGAGATGGAGCGCATGTACGATCCGGCCGCCGAGCGCCTCGGGCGCGACAGCGGCACCGATTGGATGATGTTCGGCCACTACGTCATGAACAACATCAGCATCGCCCTGCGTACCTTCGCCAGCGGCCTGCTGGCCGGCCTGGGCACGCTGCTGGTACTGCTGTTCAACGGCGTGACCATCGGTGCGGTGGCCGGCCACCTGCAGCACATCGGCCACGGTAGCCCGTTCTGGCGCTTCGTGGTCGGCCATGGCGCCTTCGAGTTGACCGCGATCGTGATCGCCGGCGGTGCCGGCCTGCAGCTGGGCATGAAACTACTGGCACCCGGCCGGCGCAGCCGCCTGGATGCGCTGGTCGAGGGCGGCCGCATCGGTGCCCGCCTGTGCCTGGGCGTGGCGTTCATGCTGCTGGTGGCCGCCTTCATCGAGGCCTTCTGGTCGTCGATTGCCGAAGTGCCGGCGTGGGGCAAGTTCAGCGTGGCCGGCGTGCTGTGGGCCGGTGTGCTGCTGTGGCTGTGGCGCGGCGGACGCAGAGGCGGCAATGCGAATTGACCGCCTGGACGTGGTGCTGCGCGCACGCAGTGGCTGGGAAGCGATGGAGCTGGGCAGCGCCCTGTCGCGCCGCCACGCACGTGCGGTATGGGGCAGCTGGCTGCTGGCCAGCGCACCGCTGTTCGTGATCTTCAACGCGCTGGGCTGGTGGCTGGATGCGTTCGGCTGGGCCTGGCTGGCGATGTGGTGGTGCAAGCCGCTGTTCGAACGAGCGCCGCTGTACGTGCTGTCGCGCGGCATCTTCGGCGAGCCGGTCGGTACGCTGGCGGCGCTGCGCGCGCAACGCAGCTGGGGCAACAGCGGATTCTGGGGCTATCTGGGCTGGCGCCGTTTCAGCGTGCTGCGCAGCCTGTGCCTGCCGGTGAACCTGCTGGAAGGCAATGCGCCGGCCCAGCGCGGCGCACGCCGCCGCGCCGTGGTCGCCGGTGCCGCGGGCGCCGCTGTCGTGCTGACCGTGGCCTGCATGGCCTTTGAAGCGGTGCTGGTGTCCGGCGCAATCGGCGCGGTGTTCATGTTCATGCCACTGGAGCTGATGTCCGAATCGTGGCGGGCCGCATGGGACATGATCGGCCAGGACACGCCTGCATGGGCGCGGCTGGGCTTCAACCTGGCGTGCTGGCTGGCGTCGGTGCTGATCGGGCCGTTCTACGTCGGCGCCGGCTTCGGCCTGTACTTGAACCGGCGCACCCAGATGGAAGCCTGGGACGTGGAGATCGCCCTGCGCCGCCTGCGCGAGCGGCTGCTGCCGGCGGCGTCGACACTGGCCCTGCTGCTGTGCCTGGCACTGCCGCTGGTGTCCATGCCGGTGCATGCGCAGGACGCGCAGACGGTCGCGGAGCAGGCAGACGATGCCGACGAGGACGAAGACAGCGCGGAGGAACCCGCCACCGCGGCGAACGATCCGGCCAATGCACCGGCCATGATCTTCGGTGCGGCGCCAGTGGACACCGCCGGTTTCCGCCAGGCGGTGAACCGCGCCTATGAAGACCCGCTGCAGCGCCCGACCCGCCAGGTCACGCGCTGGAAGCCGATCGAACAGGCCGAGGAAAAGAAGAAGGAAGACACGTCGCCGCAGGGCGACAGCAGCAACAAGGGCGAGCGCAGCAACCGCAAGGCCGGCATCGCCTGGTTGGCGCGCCTGGCCGAGTGGGGCCTGTGGGGCCTGCTGGGCGTCCTGCTGCTGGTGCTGCTGTTGACCGCACGGCTGTGGCTGCCGTGGCTGCGCGGCAGTGGCCGGCGCAAGGCCGACGCTGCACCGCAGGTGGTGGAGGAACAGGTGGAGCTGCCGGTGGTGCTGCCGCCGGACGTGGCCACCCAGGCCGGCCTGCTGTGGGATCAGGGCCGGCCGCGGCAGGCGCTGGCCCTGCTGTACCGCGCCAGCGTGCGCACGGTGGGCGAACGCAGTGGTATCGCGCTTCCGCCCGGTGCCACCGAAGCGCAATGCCTGCGCGCCTCGCGGCGTATGCCCGATGCCACCGACCGTGACCTGTTCGCGCGCATCGTGCGCATGTGGCAGTACGCCGCCTACGGTGGCCGCCTGCCCAGCCGCGCCGATTTCGATGCATTGGCCGATACCCTGCGCCAGCAGTACAGGTGGCTGGCATGAGCCCGCGCCTGTTCTGGTCGCTGCTGCTGGGTGGGCTGGTGCTGTTCGGCGTACCGCTGACGATCCTTTACCTGCGCACGCACGAACGCGTGACCGAGACCGTGCAGCTGCCGCCGCAGGGCGAAGCGGGCTACAACCCGCTGTACGTGCTCGGCCAGGCCCTGCGTGCCGATGGCATCGACGTGCACTCGCGGCCCCGATTGGACCTGCAGCAGATGGCGCTGGGCCCGCACGATACGGTGGTGCTGCTGCAGGACAGCAGCGAACTGCCGGCGCCGGCGGCCAGGGCCCTGCTGGACTGGGTCGGCGGCGGTGGCCATCTGCTGGTGCGCACGCCGCCACCGGCCGAGGACGACGCCAGCAGCACGCAGGGGCCGCTGCTGGACCAGCTGGGCGTGGACAGCCTGTACCAGCAAAGCGACTGCCAGCCGTTCCACGTCATCGACGATCCCAGCCATGTGGAATTCTGCGGCGGCCGTCGCTTCACGCTGGGCTTTGCCGCCAGCGCGCAGGCCGAACGACGCTGGGGCAACGAGCGCAACCTGGTGTTCGCGCGACTGCGCCATGGCCAGGGCAGGGTGAGCGTGCTGGCCGACATGGAATTCATGCGCGGCGAGGTGGACTCGCCGGCGGCACGCCTGGCGTCGGCTGCGGGCAAGGCCAGCGACGGCCTGCACGATCTCTCGCACCGCGACCTGACCCGTTACCTGCTCGATCCGAACTACGGAAAGGGCGTTTTCTGGCTGGTCTACGCCAGCCGCCCGCCGTCGCTGTGGGCGCGCCTGTTCTACCAGGGCTGGCCGGTGTGGGCGCCGCTGCTGCTGGCGCTGCTGGGCTGGCTGTGGGGCCGTTCGCAACGCTTCGGCAGCCGCCTGCCGTCGCCGGTGCTGGAGCGTCGCTCGCTGCTGGAACACGTACGTGCCAGCGGCGAGCTGCTGCTGCGTTTCGGACACGGCGCGCGCCTGTACGACGCCGTGCTCGCCCTGTTCCTGCATCGCCTGCGCCTGCGCGCACCGGTGGCCGCCGCACTGGAGGGCGCACCGCGCGAACAGGCCATCGCCGAACTGCTGAAGTGGCCGCAAGGCCGCGTTGCCAGCGTGCTCACGCCACCTCCGCCGCACGATTCCTCCGCCCTGCGCGAGCGCATCCGCTTGCTGCTCCAGATGAGATCCCTGCTATGACCGAAGTCCCCGAGCTGCCGGCGGCCGCCAATGCCCGCCTGATTGAACGCGTCGATGCCATCCGCGATGCCATCGGCCACGCCTTCATCGGCCAGGCCGAAGTGCTGGACCAGATCCTGGTGGCGCTGTTGGCCGGTGGCCACGTGCTGATCGAGGGCGTGCCCGGTCTGGGCAAGACCCTGCTGGTGCGTGCGCTGGCACAGGCCCTGGAACTGGATTACGGCCGCGTGCAGTTCACCCCCGACCTGATGCCCAGCGACGTCAGTGGCCACGCGGTGTACGACCCGAAGAGCGAGAGCTTCAAGATCCGCCGCGGCCCGGTGTTCACCAACCTGCTGCTGGCCGACGAGATCAATCGTGCGCCGGCCAAGACCCAGTCGGCACTGCTGGAAGTGATGCAGGAAGGCCAGGTGACCATCGAAGGCAAGGCCTTCACCCTGGCACCGCCGTTCATGGCGCTGGCCACGCAGAACCCGCTGGAGCAGGAAGGCACCTACCCGTTGCCGGAAGCACAGCTGGATCGTTTCCTGCTGAAGGTGCTGATCGACTACCCGCAGCTGGAGGACGAGAAGCGCATGGTGACCGCGATCACCAGTGGCCGTGCCGCCAGCGATTTCGACCTGAGCCAGGTGCCACGTGTACTGGGGGCTGGCGAGCTGCTGGAACTGCAGCGCGCGACCGCGGCGATCACCGTCGATGACGAAGTGATCGACTACGCAGTGCGCATCGTCGCGGCGACCCGCCAGTGGCCGGGCATCGCGGTCGGCGCTGGCCCGCGCGGCAGCATCGCGCTGGTGCGTGCCTCGCGCGCGCAGGCGGTGCTGGCCGGCCGCGACTTCGTCACTCCGGACGATGTGCGCGACATCGCGCGCCCCGCGCTGCGCCACCGCATCGCGCTGGCCCCGGAACTGCAGATCGAAGGCCAGGACGCCGACGATGTACTGGGCGCGCTGCTGGCCAAGGTGGAAGCACCGCGCCGATGAGGCCGGCCCCGCTGCTGCTGGCGCTGCTGCTGGCCTGGGCTGCCCTGGGCGGCCTGGTGCTGGGTGGGTTGCTGCCGCGCTGGAGCTGGGCGCTCGCGGCGCTGGCGATTGCCGTGCCGGCGCTGATGGATCTGTGGCGGCAGTCGCGGCGCCCGTCGCCGCATGTACAGCGCGAACTACCCGAAGCGCTGGCGCTGGGCGTGCGCCGCGAGGCGGCGCTGCGGTTGCAGGCAGACGCGTCGATGAGCGTAGAGGTGTTCGACCTGGTGCCCGGCGGCTGGCCGCTGGAAGCGCTGCCGCAGCGCGTGCGCCTGCAGGCGGGCACCGCTGCCACCCTGCACTATCACCTGCAGCCGCTGCAGCGTGGGCACTTCCGCTTCGAGGGCGTGCACCTGCGCATGCGCTCGCCGTGGCGCCTGTGGTGGCAGCAACGCACGCTGCCGCCCGCGCTGGACGTGCGGGTCTATCCGAACTTCGTGCCGCTCACCCGCTTTGCGTTGTTCAGTGCCGACCAGGCCTCGCGGCTGGTTGGTGCGCACGTGAAGCGCCGCCGTGGTGAAGGCACCGACTTCCACCAGATGCGCGAGTACCGCATCGGCGACAGCCTGCGCCAACTCGACTGGAAGGCCACCGCGCGTGCGCGCAAGCTGATCTCGCGCGAATACCAGGACGAGAAGAACCAGCAGCTGCTGCTGATGCTCGACAGTGGCCGGCGCATGCTGGCCAGCGAAGGCGGACTCTCGCACTTCGACCACGCATTGAACGCCTCGCTGGTGGTGGCCTACCTGGCGCTGCGCCAGGGCGATGCCGCCGGCCTGTTCGCTGCTGGTGGTGAACGCCGCTGGGTGGCGCCGCAGCGCGGCATGGGCACCGTCGAGCACCTGCTGCGCGCCAGCTACGACCTGCAGCCGCGCGCGGTGGCCACCGATTACCTGGCCGCCGCCACAGAAGTGTCGCTGCGCCAGCGCCGGCGTGCGCTGGTGATGCTGGTCAGCAACGTGCGCGACGAGGACATCGAAGACCTGCTGGCGGCGGTGCGCCTGCTGCAGCGGCGCCACCTGGTGTGCGTGGCCAGCCTGCGCGAGCGCGAGCTGGACGGCGCACTGGAGGGTGAGGTGCAGACGCTGGAGGACGCCACCCAGGCCGGTGCCGCAGCGCTGTACCTGCAGCAGCGCGCGAAGGCGCATGAAGCGCTGCGCAGCGAGAAGGTGATGGTGCTCGACGTGACCGCCGATGCCCTGCCGGGCGCGCTGGTAGAGCGCTACCTGGCGGTGAAGCGCGAAGGTCTGCTCTGATACCAACGATCGCTCTGGTGGGTGCCAACCTTGGGTGGCACGGAACCCACAGCGCCGATCAAGCATCTACCAACAACGGCTGCCGGCCAGCGGCCGGCACTACCCATGCAACAGCCGGCACATCTCTCTGGTGGGTGCCAACCTTGGGTGGCACGGAACCCACAGCGCCGACCAAGGTCGGCATCTACCAGCACCGGCTGCCGGCCAGCGGCCGGCACTACCCCTGCGGCAATCGGCGCATCGCTCTGGTGGGTGCCAACCTTGGGTGGCACGGAACCCACAGCGCCGACCAAGGTCGGCATCTACCAACAACGGCTGCCGGCCAGCGGCCGGCACTACCCCTGCGGCAATCGGCGCATCGCTCTGGTGGGTGCCAACCTTGGTTGGCACGGAATCCACAGCGCCGACCAAGGTCGGCATCTACCAGCACCGGCTGCCGGCCAGCGGCCGGCACTACCCCTGCAACAGCCGACGCATCGCTCTGGTGGGTGCCAACCTTGGGTGGCACGGAACCCACAGCGCCGACCAAGGTCGGCATCTACCAACAACGGCTGCCGGCCAGCGGCCGGCACTACCCCTGCAACAACCGCTGCATCGCTCTGGTGGGTGCCAACCTTGGGTGGCACGGAACCCACAGCGCCGATCAAGCATCTACCAGCAACGGCTGCCGGCCAGCGGCCGGCACTACCCATGCAGCAGCCGGCACATCGCCCGGGTAGGTGCCAACCTTGGTTGGCACGAAACCCACAGCGCCGACCAAGGCCCGCATCACCCCTGCAGCAATCGCCGCTGCAGCCGCTCCACCGCTCGCTGCAGCAGCACCCGGTTGCGGGCCAGCTTCATCCACTGCGGCAGGCGCGAGAACATGGAGCCATTGGTGACGCCCGCGCGCTCGCGCAGAGGCGCGGCGGCATAATCGTGCAGTGCCTGCAGATGGGCCTCGTTGTAGGCCCACAGCACGCCCGCCGCCGTCTTTTCGACCAACCGCAGCGGCAGGCCGAAATGCGGGTCGATCGCCTCATTGCCACGCCATCGCGACAGCGTGACCTCCACCTCGCTGCTACGTCCGCACTGACTGCAGTCCGCCGCCAGCGTCCGCAGTGGCGGCGTCGCACGTGCACGATGCACTTCAGCGCTTACCCACTTGTGGCCGCAGTAGCCGCAAGGCCGGTAGCCGCCGTAGCGCACCGGTCCCACCCAGTCACCCGGGCCACAACGACTGCAGCCGCAGCCTCCGTTCAGTGCTTCGCTGCAGCCCAGGCAGCGGAAGCGTCGCGATTCCGACGTACCCACCACCCAGCCGGGGGTATCGCAGCGGTGGCAACGCACCGCGATACGGTCGGCATAGCGCCACAGGGCGTGGCCGTCATCCAGATGCCGACCCGGCAGCGGCGCAGGCCGCAGGTCGCGATTGCGCCGCACCGTCATCAGACGTAGATCCGCGTCGGCGCCTCATCAACGATCGCGTGCGGCACGAAGCGCGCACTGTCGCGGGTGATCGCGCTGTCGTCCTCGCGGATGCCGATGCCGCAGGCGCGGTCGCCCACCACCCAGCTGCCGATCAGCGGATAGCCGCCTTCGAAGTGGGTCAGCGGATGGGCGCGCTGGATGATCGCCGGGCCATCGTAGGGACCGTCGCTGCGCTGGGTACTGCCATCGGCCAGGTGCATCTCGATGTTGGCACCTTCGCGCGAGAACAGCGGCTTGCGCACCCAGCCCGACGCCAGCGTGCTGCCGTCGTCGAAGTGCGCTTCCAGCAGGTTCGGATGACCCACGTTGCGCTGCCACAGCAGCGGCAGGATGCCCTTGTTGCTCAGCACCGCCTTCCAGGCCGGTTCCAGCAGCTGCACGCCCGAACCGGGCAGCGCGCGGCCGAACTCTTCGGCCATCAGGTCTTCCAGCGGATACAGCTTGAACAGCGTGCCGATCACCGAGTCGTCCAGCGCGGTGAAACGGCCATCCTCGGACAGACCGATGTCCTCGATGGCGATGGCCTGGCCATGCAGACCGGCCTGCGAGGCGCAGTCGCGCAGGTAATCGACGGTGCCACGGTCTTCTTCGGAACTGCCCACCGCGCTGAAGTACAGCGGCGGTGGCAACTGCGTGGCCAGCTCGCCGAAACGCTCGACCAGCGCCTCGTGGATCGCGTTGAACTGGTCGGCGTGCTGCGGCAGGCGACCGGCATTGCGCTGGTCTTCCAGCCACTGCCACTGGAAGAAGCTGGCCTCGAACAGCGAGGTCGGCGTGTCGTAGTTCAGTTCGTACAGCTTGGCCGGACCGGTGCCGTCGTAGGCCAGGTCCAGGCGGCCATAGAGGTGTGGCTGGCGCTGGCGCCAGCTGTCGGCGATCCAGTCGCGGTAGTGCGACGGAATCGCCAACTGGTCCATCAACCGTTCGCTGCCGATGACATCACCGACCAGGTCCAGCGCCATCTGGTGCAGCTCGGCGCTGGGGTCTTCGATGTCCTGTTCGATCTGGCGCAGGGTGAACGCGTAGTACGCGCTTTCATCCCAGTACGGCTGGCCGTCGATGGTGTGGAAGCGGAAACCCGCCTCTTCCGCGCGTGCCCGCCACTGGGCACGCTCGGCAATCCGGATGCGCTGCATGGGTCAGTCAGCCGCCGTAGCTGCCGCTGGTGCTGCGGCGTTCGCTGCTGTTGCCGAAGCCACCACGGCTGGCCGTGACCGCACGGTTCGGTTCACTGGTGACCGGGGCCAGGCCGGCCTTGCCTGCGCCGATGCCGCTGGCGGTGTTGAGGCCACCGCTGCCGCCCGGGGCCGGGCGCGCCCAACCGGCGCTCTTGTCCTGGTAGGCCGGCGACGCCGCCGGCGCCTGCGGGGCCAGGCCGCCGCGGTTGCTCAGCATCTGCGACATGAAGAAGCCCATCATCATCGGGCCGATGAACGAGGTACCGGCCGAGGTGTGCTGCTGCACGCACTGTTCCGGCTTGTAGTCCTTCTCGCAGGCTTCCTTGCTGGCGTACTTCGGCGCCGCATCGGCAGCCTGCTTCTGCGCTTCGGCGAAGGCGTTGCGGCACGACGACGGATCGCCGGTGGCCTCGGTGCAGGACTCGACCGAGGTGTACAGGCCTTCCTGCACCTTCACCTCCGGCTCCTTCTGGCAGGCGGTGAACAGCAGCGGCGCGGCGCTCATCAGCAGCAGCGCAGTGGTGCGGGAACGTTTCATGGCCTCATGCCTTGTCGACGGATCAATGCCCCAATGATGCCAAATCCGGACCAGCAACCGGAATCGGCAAAGTGGGAAAGATGAACGGCCTTTCATTTTCGTCGATCTCCATCATCCACGCATGGCGTGGATTACCGTGTCGACCAGGGTCGACACCTACCAAAGTCAACGCAGAGCGCCGGCCCCGACAGATCGCAGGAAACTGTCGAAGGCGGGGTGGGTCAGGTTGCGGGGGCGTGAGCGCCATGGATGGCGCGACCGAGGCTACATGGACGTACTTGCGCCGTCCCCCACAGCCGGACCCACCCCGCCATCCCACGGATAGCCCAGCTGTTGCTGTTGAGGTTGCCGGCCAGCGGCCGGCACTACCGCGGGTGCCGGGCGCAGCCCGGCCGGACCACCTCCGGTGGTTGCAGCAGCAACCGAAAAAATTGGCCATGATCAGGCGACCCCCACGTCGTACGGCCCGCCCGTTCCGCCAGCCATGCCCGAATACCGTTCCCGCACCTCCACCGCCGGCCGCAACATGGCCGGCGCCCGCGCCCTGTGGCGTGCCACCGGCATGAAGGACGGCGACTTCCACAAGCCGATCATCGCCATCGCCAACTCCTTCACCCAGTTCGTGCCCGGCCACGTGCACCTGAAGGACCTCGGCCAATTGGTCGCGCGCGAGATCGAGCAGGTCGGCGGCGTCGCCAAGGAATTCAACACCATCGCCGTGGACGACGGCATCGCGATGGGCCACGACGGCATGCTGTATTCGCTGCCCAGCCGCGAGATCATCGCCGACGCCGTGGAATACATGGTCAACGCGCACTGCGCCGACGCGCTGGTGTGCATCAGCAACTGCGACAAGATCACCCCCGGCATGCTGATGGCCGCGCTGCGCCTGAACATCCCGGTGGTGTTCGTCTCCGGCGGGCCGATGGAAGCGGGCAAGACCAAGCTGTCCGAGCACAAGCTGGACCTGGTCGATGCGATGGTGGTGGCTGCCGATGACAGCGCCTCCGATGAGAAGGTTGCCGCGTTCGAGCGCAGCGCCTGCCCCACCTGCGGTTCCTGCTCGGGCATGTTCACCGCCAACTCGATGAACTGCCTGACCGAAGCGCTGGGCCTGTCGCTGCCCGGCAACGGCACCACGCTGGCCACCCACGCCGACCGCGAGGCACTGTTCCGCCGTGCCGGCCGCCTGATCGTTGAGCTCTGCCACCGCTGGTATGGCGGCGAAGATCCCAGCGCGCTGCCGCGCGGCATCGCCACCCAGGCCGCGTTCGCCAATGCGATGACCCTGGACATCGCCATGGGCGGCTCCACCAACACCATCCTGCACCTGCTGGCCGCAGCACAGGAAGCGGAGGTCGACTTTGACCTGACCCACATCGACGCGCTGTCGCGGCGCGTGCCGCAGCTGTGCAAGGTGGCGCCGAACACGCCGAAGTACCACATCGAGGACGTGCACCGTGCCGGCGGCGTGTTCGGCATTCTCGGTGAACTGGACCGCGCCGGCCTGCTCGATGCCACGGTGCCGACCGTGCACAGCGCCAGCCTGGCCGAAGCGCTGGAACGCTGGGACGTGGTGCGCTGTGACAACGACACCCTGCACACCTTCTTCAAGGCCGGCCCGGCCGGTATTCCCACCCAGGAGGCCTTCAGCCAGGCCACGCGCTGGCCGACACTGGACGTGGACCGCGCCGAGGGCTGCATCCGTTCGCTGCAGCACGCGTACTCACTGGAAGGCGGCCTCGCCGTGCTGCGCGGCAACCTGGCCGTCGATGGCTGCGTGGTGAAGACCGCCGGCGTGGACGAATCGATCCACGTGTTCGAGGGCCCCGCGCGCGTCTACGAAAGCCAGGACGCCGCCGTCGCCGGCATCCTCGCCGACGAAGTGCAGCCGGGTGAGGTAGTGGTGATCCGCTACGAAGGGCCGAAGGGCGGCCCCGGCATGCAGGAAATGCTGTACCCGACCAGTTACCTGAAGTCGAAGGGCCTGGGCAAGCAGTGCGCACTGCTCACCGACGGCCGCTTCTCCGGGGGGACCTCGGGCCTGTCGATCGGCCACGTCTCGCCGGAAGCCGCCAGCGGCGGTGTCATCGGCCTGGTGGAGAACGGCGACCGCATCCGCATCGACATCCCCGCCCGCCGCATCGACCTGCTGCTGGATGAGGCCGCGCTGGCCAAACGTCGCACCGATGCCGATGCGCGCGGCTGGAAGCCACGCGCACCGCGCCCGCGAAAGGTCACCAGCGCGTTGAAGGCCTACGCCCTGCTCGCCACCAGCGCCGACAAGGGCGCCGTACGCAACACCGCCCTGCTCGGCGATTGATCCCCGTGCGGTAGTGCCGGCCGCTGGCCGGCATCTGCACAATGCGTCTGCACGTCAATGAGGTTGCCGGCCAGCGGCCGGCGCTACCGATCCGGTACGCTGCGCGGCATGACCCATCGCCCGCCGCGCCAACCCCTCCTCGATGCCCTGCGTGGGTTCGCGCTGCTCGGCGTATTCCTGGTCAACCTGCGCTTCTTCTCGCTCGATGCGTTGATGACCGAGGCCGCGCAGCAGGCGCTGCCCAGCGCGGCACTCGACCACACCATCCGTACCGGCATGGAATGGCTGGTGGACATGAAGGCGATCACCCTGTTCTCGCTGCTGTTCGGCATGGGCGTGGCGATGCAGATGGATGGCAATGCGCAGGGCAGCATGGCTGCGCACCTGCGCCGCATGGGCGTGCTGCTGGTGATCGGCCTGCTGCATTCGATACTGCTGTGGTGGGGTGACATCCTGCTGGTGTATGCGCTGGTGGGCCTGCTGCTGCCGTTGTTCCGTCACCTGGGTGATCGCGCACTGCTGTTCAGCGGGGTGTTCATTGCCCTGTTGCTGCCACCGCTGCTGTCGCCGTGGATCCGCGAATGGGTCGCCCTGCTCACACCGCGCGCGCCGATGAACGCCATGGCGCTCGATGCTCTGGCGCACGGCACGCTGGCGCAGGCGTGGTGGCACAACCTGCAGCTGGCCGCATGGCTGAAGCTGAGCAACTGGGCGCTGCTGTTCTTCGTGCTCGGCCGCTTCCTGCTGGGCTACTGGGCCGGCCGTCGCGGGCTGCTGCTGCAGCCGCAGGCGCATCTGCCGCTGCTGCGCTCGATCGCCATCGGCAGCCTGCTGCTGACGGCGGTGTTCCTGTGGATCGATGCCCAGGCCGATGCGCTCAAACAGGCATCGCCGGCGCTGCGGGCGGGCGTGCCCGGCTACCTGCTGCGCGTGTCCTATCGCGTTGCGCCGCTGGCACTGGGCATTGCTGCGGCGGCGATCTTCACCCTGCTCTATCTGCGCCCGTGGGCCGAGCGCATGCTGCGCGTGTTCGTGCCAGCCGGGCGCATGGCACTGAGCAACTACCTGCTGCAAAGCGCGATCTGCGTGCCGCTGTTTGCCGGCTTCGGGCTGGGTATCGGCCCGCAGCACGGGCTGTGGCCAGTGCTGCTGGTGGCGGCGGTGGTGTTCCCGCTGCAACTGTGGGCGAGCGCGTGGTGGCTGCGTGGCCATCGCTTCGGGCCGGTCGAATGGCTGTGGCGCAGCGCCAGCGAAGGGCAATGGCTGCCGCTGCGGCGCTAGAGTGTGCGCGGTCTGCAGGAAGCCCCCATGAAATTCTCCCGCGTGGTCCTGCTGCTGGCACTGGCCGGCGCCTCCGCCCCGGCGCGGGCCGACGACTGCCGGTTCGACGATCACGCCGGACTGCAGGCGATGACGCCCGAGGCGTTCAACCGCGGGCCTGGCGATGGCTGGGACGCACTGATCGAGCGCTCGGGCTGCCAGCTGGAGATCGCTGACCTGTTCGCCGCCTACCGCCGACAGTCCAAGGCGGCCGGGCATACCGAGCTGACCTGGCATGAGGCGCAGCTACGCGCCGACGCAGGGCAGCGCGATCCCGCCAGCGCCTTGATGCGGCTGACCTACAGGCCCCGCAACGCTGATCCGGAGGGATGGAACCTGTACGTCGACGCCACCATTGCGTTTCTCGATGACGACCTGCCGGCACTGCGCCGCATTCGCGCGCGACTGGCTGCACTGCCACCGCCGGCGGGCAGCGGGCTCAACGATGGGTCGGCGCTGATGCAGGCCGTGGATGGCGCGCAGAGGGCGCCTTGGCCGCCACGGTTGAAGATCGTCGATGCCCTCATCCGCTGCATGTACCAGCCCTACGCGCTGGCGTCCGGATCGTGCCCGGAACCGTAGTACGGCCCCCGGTCAGCCGATCACGCGCTTGAACGGCGGCAGCGCGTCGATGATGCGCTTGCCGTAGCGGCGGGTCAGCAGCCGCGAATCGAGAATGACCACGCGGCCGGTGTCGGTGGAGGTACGGATCAGGCGGCCGGCAAACTGGGTCAACGTGCGCAGCGCATGCGGAATGGCGATCAGGTTGAAGGCATTGAGCCCGCGCCCCTCGAACCACTCGCTGAGGGTGGCGGTCTGCGGGTCGGTCGGCACCGCGAACGGCACCTGGGTGATCACCACGGTGGTGCAGGCCTCGCCGGGCAGGTCGAGGCCCTCGCCGAACGAGTTCAGGCCGAACAGCACCGAGCCCTCGCCTGCCGCCACACGCCGCAGGTGCTCGTCGATCAGGCGGGTCTTGGACATCTCGCCCTGCACCAGCACCTGCTTGCGGCGCGCGGCCGACATCAGCCCGGCCACCTTCTCCATCTTCCAGCGCGAGGTGAACAACACCATCGAACCCTTGGCCCAGTCCAGTTCGGTGTCCAGATAGCGCGCCACTTCACGCGGGTGGCCCTCGCGGTCGTCCGGCGTGACCGGGAACTTCGGCACGATCAGCTCGGCCTGGTTGGGCAGGTCGAACGGCGAAGACAGCGAAACCATCTCGGCCTCTTCCGGAATACCGTTGTCGATCGCCAGCGACTGGAAGTCGCCACCGCCGGTCAGCGTCGCCGAGGTCATCACCACCGAGTCCACTTCATCCCACAGCAGCTTGCGCAGCACGTGCGCGGCCGACACCGGCGAGCCGTGCAGCACCAGGTCGCCGTCGCGGGTGGCGGTGACCCAGCGTGCCATCGGCGGCGCGCCGTCCTTGTCCTCGCGGCGCCAGGCCTGCCACAGGTTGTACTGCTGCTCGATCATCTCCAGCGCCATGCCCAGGTTGCGCTGCAGGCGCTCGCGCGCGGCATCGTCCGGCTTGCCCTTGGCTACCTGTGCGGTGGCGGCGTGCGCCCAGTTGTAGAGGCTGCGGGTATCGTCAGCCAGCGCCTCGATCGGCTCGCGCCAGGCCTCGGGCAGGCGCCCGTTGGCCGCGCGCCACATCGGCTCTTCGTCCGCCGGCGCCGGCATCCACACCCGCTCGACGTGGTCACGGAACGCACGCAGCTGCTTGGCCACGTTGCTGGCGACCTCGATCGCTTCGTTCGGCAGCAGGTTGCCCAGCCGATCCTTGTCGACCGCGCGGTAGGCACCGGCAATCAGGATCTGCAGGCGGCCGGTGCGCTTGGCCATCTCGTCCAGCGCCAGGCTGGCCGCACCCTGGTCGATCGCCACGTTGCCGATGTGATGGCCTTCGTCCAGCACCAGCAGCATGTCCGACGGCGGCGCGATCAACGGCTGGCCGTTGTCGCTGTCGCCGATCGACAGCGCCGACAGCAGCAGCGCGTGGTTGGTGACCACGATCTGCGCATCGCGCACGGTGTTGCGTGAGCGCAGCACCGCGCACTGCGCCGAATAGGCGCAGCGGCGCCCGGCGCAGCCCGAAGCCGGCGTGGTGATGCGGCTGCGCAGGCCGGGGCTGATGGTCTCCGGTGCGTTGTCGATATCGCCGTCCCAGCTGCCGCCGGTGAAGGCGTCAGTCAGGCGCTTGGCGATGTCCATCTCGATCGGCGCCAGCGGCCGGTCGAACAGTGGCGCGTCATCCTCGAACATGCCGCCCTGCGAGCCCTCGCCCTGCGCTTCGGCGGCATTGCGCGTGCACAGGTAGCGGGTACGGCCCTTGGCCAGCGCGACGGTTGCTTCCAGGCCGGTGGCCTTGAGGAAGTTCGGGATATCGCGCTCGACCAGCTGCGACTGCAGCGCCACGGTACCGGTACTGATCACCAGCTTCTTCTTGCTGGCCAGCGCAATGGGTACGCCTGCGGTGAGATAGCCCAGGCTCTTACCGACGCCGGTGGGCGCCTCGACCACGCCGACGCCGCCACTTTTCGACAGCGCGCGCGACACCACGCCGATCATCTGGCTCTGCGAGCGGCGGGTGGAAAATCCGGGCGTATTGGCCTGCAGCGTCGTGTACGCCTTGCGGATTGCATCCTTCAAGGTGTCATCGAGCGTGCGCGGAGCGGCGACGGTTTCGGTCACGCCGGGAATTACCGTGGCTGGATCAGGCCGGTCATTGTCGCATGGCCGGCCGCATTCACCGTTGCCGGCACCCTGAACGGGCCAGCGGCGACGCTCGGCGGCGGCCACGGTCCGAAGCCCGCGCCGCTCCAGGGCGAGATACGCCGGGCATGCCCGGCGCTACCGCTCAGGACGCCGGGATGGAACGGGTACGCAGCAGGCGCACCAGCGCCCACACCAGCAGGACCACGCCAATGGCCTCGACCATCGCCAGTGCGAAATGCACCACACCCAGGATGGCGCTCATGCCCGAGATGGCGCTGAAGTTGCCATTGCTGACCAGCCACATCGGCAGCATGCCCGCGGCCAGGCCGCCCAGGCTGGACAGCAGCAACAGCAGCAGGCCGACCAGCGCGCCGGTGCGGGTGGCATCGCGCGGCGCACCGACCACCCAGACCAGGCCGACGCACAGCGCGATCAGCACCGGCAGGCGCACGCCGACCATGCTCAGCACGGTCACCATCAGGGCAGTGCTGTCCATCGATCAGTCCTCGCCTGCCAGCACCGCCGAACCCTGCCGCAGCGACTGGTAGACCTCGCCGGTCTGCGGGCGCACGCCGTGCCACTGCAGGAAGCTCTCGGCGGCCTGCTCGACCAGCATGCCCAGGCCGTCGACGGTATTGCGGCACTGCGCCGCACGGGCCCAGGCCAGGAAGGCGATGGCTGCCTCGCCGTAGTTCAGGTCGACGGCGGTGGTCATCGAATTGACCAGCGACAGCGGCAGCTTGAACTCGACGTCGCGGTCACGGCCGGCGGAGGTGGCGTTGACGATCAGCTCGAAGTCGCCCAGGTCGCGCAGGTCTTCCCAGTAGCGGCTGATCGCGCGGCCCGGTTCACCCATGGCATCGATCAGTTCGTCGGCACGTTCCGGCGTGCGGTTGACCACCACCAGTTCGGTGATGCCGGCATCGAGCAGCGCCGGGGCGACACTGCGCGCCGAGCCACCGGCACCGATCATCAGCACGCGACGGCCACGCAGGTCCAGGCCGTGGCGGTCGGTCAGGTCGCGCACCAGGCCGATGCCATCGGTGGTGTCACCGTGCCAGCGGTCGCCCTTGCGCAGCAGCGTGTTGACCGAGCCGGCGCGGCGCGCCCGTGCGGTCAGCGTGGTGCACACCGAGAACGCGGTTTCCTTGTGCGGCAGGGTGACGTTGGCACCGACACCGCCTTCGGCAGCGAAGGCCTCCAGGCCGGCCAGGAACGCATCCGGGGCCAGGTCGATCGCGCGGTAGTCGATGGCGATGCCTTCCTGGCGACCGAACGTCGCATGGATCTGCGGCGACTTCGAGTGGGCAACGGGGTGTCCGAAGACGGCGTAACGGTCGGTCATGGAATCCTCAAGCTGGCTAGACTGATGCTCTGTTCGTGCATGGAACCGGATGATGCGCATCACCCCGCCCCTGCTGGTGCTCGCCGCCAGTCTACTCTCTGCCCCCGTGGCGATGGCGTTGAACGAGTACGGCATCGAAGGCATGGGCGTGGTCTCGACCCGCGCCGACGAGGGTCGCGCCACGATCAGCGCCGATGGCCAGCGCATCGTCTTCGCCCGCCGTGGCGAGGCCGGCTGGGGCCTGTGGCAGGCACGCGTGATCGATGGCCGCTGGCAGCAGGCACAGGCGCTGCCGGTGGGCGTGGCTGGCGAGGCCCGCGATCCCTACTTCAGCCGTGACGGCCGCTGGCTGCTGTTCGCGGCCGGCCGCGAGGGCGCGCTGGCGCTGTACCGCGCCGCATTGGCCGCCGACGGCCAGCTGGGCCATGCGCAGGCGCTGGCCGGTGATGGCGGTCGCCGGGAAGAGCGCGGGCCGGCCCTGAGCGCGGATGGCAAGCAGCTGATGTTTGCCCGCCAGCAGGGCCGTGGCGCCGGCTGGGACCTGTTCGTGGCGACGCTGGATGCGCAGGGCCTGCGCGGCCCGGCCAGCGCACTGAGCGCGTTGAACAGCGCCGACGACGAGACCGACGGTGACTGGCTGGGCCATGACGGCGCCGTGGTGTTCAGCCGCGGCAGCGGCAGTACCGCGCAGGTCTGGAGCAGCGATTGTGCGTGGAGCGGCGTGGCGCTGCAGCCGCTGGGACTGTCGTTCAACCAGGCCGGCGGCTGGACCGGCGCGCCGGTGATCGACAACGCCAAGCCGGGCGAGATGGTGGTCGCCAGCAGCGCGGCGAAGGCACCACGTGCCGGCGGCGTGGATGTGTACCGGTTGGCGGTGCCGAAGGTGGCGGCGGTGGCTGGGTGCGTGCCGAGCGCTCGGTAGATGCCAACCTTGGTTGGCCTGTGTGAAAGCGCCAACCAAGGTTGGCGGCTACCAGTAGATCCACGCCATGCGTGGATGGCGCCCGCGAAGGGGTCAGAGCCCCTTCCTGCGGAAAGGGATCCGACCCCGGGCATTGCCCGTCAGCGCGACAACACCTTGGCGCGCAACTGCTCGTACTCCACTTCGCTCAGCTGGCCGTTGTCCTTGCGCTGGTTCAACGCGGCCAGCTCGGCCTGCACGTTGTCCGGCAGGGCCTGCTCACGGGCCACGTGGCGAGCAGCGGAGAGCTGCTCCGGCGGGCGCTTGCCGGCCCGCCAGGCGGCGATGAAGACACCGACGATGATGGCGCCGAACACCAGCGTACCGATGCCCCAGATCAACCATTGCATCCATCCCAGTTCGGGTCCCATCGCGTATTCCTCCGTCTATCGTGGCGCTATTGTCAGCGCTCGCGCAGCCATCGCGCCACCTGCGGCGCGAAATAGGTCAGCACACCGTCGGCACCGGCACGCTTGAAGCCCAGCAGCGACTCCAGCACGCAGGCGCGTTCGTCCAGCCAGCCATTGGCGAAGGCGGCCTTCATCATCGCGTACTCGCCACTGACCTGGTAAGCGAAGGTCGGCACGCCGAACGTCTCCTTCACCCGGCGCACCAGGTCCAGGTACGGCATGCCCGGCTTGACCATCACCATGTCGGCGCCCTCTTCCAGGTCCAGCGCGATCTCGCGCAGGGCCTCGTCGCCGTTGGCCGGGTCCATCTGGTAGGTCTTCTTGTCGGCCTTGCCGAGGCTGGCCGCGCTGCCCACCGCATCACGGAACGGACCATAGAACGCCGAAGCGTACTTGGCCGAGTAGGCCATGATGCGCACGTTGATGTGGTTGTCGGCATCCAGCGCACGGCGGATCGCGCCGATGCGGCCGTCCATCATGTCCGACGGCGAGACGATGTCCACACCGGCCTCGGCGTGCGACACCGACTGCTTGACCAGCGCCTCGACAGTGATGTCGTTCAGCACATAGCCCTTGTCGTCGATGATGCCGTCCTGGCCGTGGGTGGTGTACGGGTCCAGCGCCACGTCGGTCATCACCCCCAGTTCCGGGAAGCGCGACTTCAGCGCGCGGATCGCGCGCTGCGCCAGGCCGTCCTCGGCCCACGCCGCCGATGCATCCAGCGACTTCAGCGACGGGTCGATCACCGGGAACAGGTCGATCACCGGAATGCCCAGCTCCAGCGCCTCTTCGGCCACCTTCAGCAACTCTTCGATCGACAGCCGCTCCACGCCCGGCATCGACGGCACTGCGGTGCGGCCAGCCAGTTCGTGCACGAACACCGGGTAGATCAGGTCGTCGGTGGTCAGCGTGTTCTCGCGCATCAGGCGGCGCGAGAACTCGTCGTGGCGCATGCGGCGCGGGCGGTAAAGCGGATGGGACATGGCAGGCTCCGAGGAGTGGCTATTGCAACAGGTAACCCTGCGGCAGCAGGGGTTCGGGCAATGGGCGTTCGCCGAGCGCGTCGAGCTGGTCGATCTCGATCGTGCGCACCAGCGCGTCCAGCGGCAGGTCGTTCGGCTCCAGGCCGAACGGGTCTTCCATTTCTTCGCCCAGCTGATCCAGGCCGAAGAAGGCGTAGGCCAGCACCGCCGACAGCACCGGCGTGCCCCAGCCCAGCGAACTGGCCAGGCCAAACGGCAGCAGCACGCAGAACATCCACGCGCAGCGATGCAGCAGCAGGGTGTAGGCGAACGGCAGCGGCGTGGTGAGGATGCGCTCGCAGCCGGCCTGGATCGACGACATCGCGTGCAGGCGCTCCTCCAGCTGGGTGTAGAGGATCGGATCGAGTTCGCCGGCGCGCAGCGCCTGGGCCAGCTCGGCAGCGATCATCGAGAGCAGCGCGTCGGGTACGTTCTCGCGCTGCCCGAGTTGTTCGCGCTGGCGCTTGTCCAGCCACGGCAGGGCCATCAACGCCACGATGCGCCCGCGCAGGCGCCCGGCCAGGGCATGGGCGAACGCGGTGGTGAGGTAGGCGATGCGGCGGCGGCGACCGGCGTCATCGGCCAGCAGCAGGTTGACCTGGCGCGCCAGCGAACGCGATTCATAGACCAGCTGGCCCCACAGCTTGCGGCCTTCCCACCAGCGGTCATAGCAGGCGCTGTTGCGGAAGCTGAGGAAGATCGACAGGACCAGGCCAAGCAGGGTGAACGGCGTGACCGACACGCGTTCGATGCCGGTCGGCGGCGCCAGTTCCACCACCGCGGCCACCGCGATGGACAGGATCAGGATGGCCAGCACCTTGGGCGCGATCGCTTTGACGATCGAGCCGCGCAGGATGTACAGCAGTTGCCAGCCGTGGGGACGGGGTCGGATGATCATGGGGCAGCCGCGCCGGGCGCGGATTCACAGGCACGCGGGGGGCTCGCGCAGCCGTTCATTGTACGCCCCTGCCCGGCCCGCGGCCGTGTACCTGCGACGCCCTGTCGCACCCGGCGACGCGGCTCAGATCACGCCGCCACCCAGGCCCAGGCGCAGGATGCCGACCACCACCACGATGCCGTTCAGCACCAGCCCGGCCCAGGCCCGGCCACGCTTGGTCGGGTGGGTGAACAGGATGCCCAGCGCGGCGATCACCGCGCCCACGGCGGCGAACGGGATCAGGAACCAGTTGCCCCAGCCCAGCAGCGGAATCAGCGCCAGGATCATCCACAACAGCGCCAGTACGCCCCACAACAGACTGATCACACCCATTCCGCTCTCCCGCAGTTGGTTCCTGTCTGTCCACCATAGTCGTTCCCGCGGTCGCCGCCTACTGCCGTTGGCGGGGCTGTCACCGGCAGCGTGCTAGCGTGCTGCCGTGCGTGCTCTGGGCCGGGTGTTGGCGCCGATTCAGAGTGGCCCGCCGATGATCGCAACCAGTCCTACAGGGGTCGTGCCATGAACATCCGTTGGGCCGCGTTGGCGGCCATCCTGCTGGTCGCCGCCGGCTGTGCCAGCACTTCCAAGGTCATGCTGGGGCGCGCCCGCGCGCCGATCGATCCGGCACTGGTGCAGATCTATTCGACGCCGCCGGCCGGCTCCCAGGAAATCGCCCAGCTGGAATCGGCGTCTGCCGTGGGCTTCGGCACGCAGGGCCAGACCGATGCGGCAGTGGCACGCCTGAAGCGTGAGGCAGCGGCACTGGGCGCCAATGGCGTGGTGCTGATGGGCGTGGGCAGCAGCGGCTCGCCGGTCGGCATGTCGGTGGGCGCCGGCACGTTCGGCTCGCATGTGGGCGGTGGCGTCGGCATTGGTATTCCGACCACGCAGAAGCGCGCCGCCGGCGTCGCGATCTGGGTACCGAACCCGGCACCCCCGGCACGGCTGCCGACGCAGGTGATCACGCCGCAGCCGCAGCGTTGACCCTCCCGGGTCAACGCCGGTAGTGCCGGCCGCTGGCCGGCAACCTCAGGAATGCTTCCTGCGCCAAGGGAATGCCGGCCAGCGGCCGGCACTACCCCTGCAACAACCGACGCATCGTTCTGGTAGGTGCCAACCTTGGTTGGCACGAAACCCGCGGCGCCGACCAAGGTCGGCATCTACCAACGGCGATTGCCGGCCAGCGGCCGGCACTACCCCTGCAACAACCGACGCATCGTTCTGGTAGGTGCCAACCTTGGTTGGCACGAAACCCGCGGCGCCGACCAGGGTCGGCATCTACCAACGGCGATTGCCGGCCAGCGGCCGGCACTACCCGATGATGCTCAGCGCTTGTACTTCGGCACGAACACCTTGTTCACCGCATCGGCCAGCTGGTCCGGCGGCAGCAGGCCCTGGTCGAGCAGGAAGTTGTTGAACGCCAGGCGATCAAACTTCGCACCCAGTGCCAGCTCGGTCTGCATGCGCAGTTCCAGGATGCGGGTGTAGCCGTAGAAGTAGCTGCCGGCCTGGCCCGGCATGCGCACCATGTAGCGGTCCAGTTCCTGGGTGGCCATCGCCTTGGACAGGCCGACCTGCTCCATCAGCACTCGCTCGCCGTTGGCACGGTCGGTCAGGCCGAGGTTGAGCATCGGGTCGAGCATCGCGCGTGCGGCGCGCAGCAGGCGGAACTGCAGGGCGATCATCTGCCCGTCCAGCGGCTCGTACGGCACCATCTCGGCTTCGGCATACAGCGCCCAGCCTTCCACGTTCACCGAATTGAACGCGAACATGGTGCGTGCCAGCGACACGCCGCGCTCGACCATGGCGGTGAACTGCAGCTCGTGACCGGGGCGGCCTTCATGCGCGCTCAGCGTCCACGCCGCCGCACCGAAGTTGAAATCGTCGTACTGTGCGCCTGGGCCCGCCGCCGGGTTGCCCAGCGGCAGCACGAAGGTGCCCTGCTGCCCGGTGTTGTTGACCAGCGGTGCCGGCAGGAAATGCGGGGCCGGGCTGGCCGCGCTCTCGGCCGCCGAACCCAGGCGCATCTGCATGGCGCGCTTGGGCACGTCGACGATGGCATGCTCGCGGATCAGCGGATCGATCGCGTCGATCACCTTGCGGTAGTGGCCTTCCAGATGGTCGTCGGCGATCTTGTCGGCCTTCAGCGCACGGATCACCGCCACCGGGTCGCTCGGGTCGGCCACCTTCAGGCCCTTGTCCTTCGCCACCAGCGGCGCCAGTTGCTGCATCGCCGAACGGGTTTCCATGAACTCCAGCTGCGCGCGCTGCATCAGCAGCTTCGGGTCGATATCGATACCGACCTGCTTGAGCTGGTAGGCGTACAACGGTGCCGGCAGGCGCGCGTCGGCACGCGCCTTCGGCAGCACGGTCGTGCGCGTCCAGCTGGCGTAGTCCTTCATCTGCCCGGCCAGAGCCTTCATCGCTTCATCGGCGCCGGCGATCTGGTACTTCTTCAGCAGCGACTCGATGCCGGTGATGTAGGTCTCGACGTTGTCCAGCGACTGCTGCACTTCGATCTTCGTCGGCTGCAGCCGGCTGCCGTCCTTCAAGCGCTCTTCGTAGCGCTGGCGGGCCAGCGTGGTGAACGCGGTGCCGCCCGGCTGCAGGCCGGCGTAAGCCTTGAGGCGGTCGAGTGCCTTGGCCCGGCGCTCGGCCGGCACCTGGTCGGACAGCAGCAGGTTGAGGCCACTGAACACCGTCTGCGGCGCGTCACTCCACGGCAGCAGGTACTTCTCGTTGAGCTCGCTGCCTTCGATGTTCTGGTTGGCGGCGTGGATCATGATCTCCAGGTCCTGGCGGACATTGGGATCCCTTTCGGTGGCCAGCTTCGCCTTCAGTTCGTCGCGGGCCTTGGCCATCGCGGCGCGGTAGCGCTTGCCGTTGTCCGGGCCGAGGTCGGCCACCTTGTCGTCGTAGCCGGGCACGCCGAAGAAGCCGGTTTCTTCCGGCTGGAACGGGCCCTGCGCATCAAGCAGGATCTGCGCCAGTGCATTGCTGCGGGCCACCCAGGCCGGGCTGGCAGGAGTAGCGGACTTGGCGGCAGGTGCAGCCAGCGCCGGCGGTGCGGACAGCAACGGGGCAGCGGTCAGGGCCAGGGCAACGGCCAACGCGATCGGCTTCATGGTGCACTCCAGGACAGGGTTGCCCGCACCCTACGCGCTCAGCGCGGTGGCGACAATCGGCCGGAGGTCACAACGCCGCGGTCAGCGGGCATTCGCCACGTTCGCGGCAGGCCTGCAGCTCGCATTCCTGCGCGGCCTCATCGTCATCCAGCGCGGTCAGGTCGAAGGTCTGCTTGTTCTCGCCCAGCACGTACATCACCGGGTAGTCCCACACGTCGTCGCTGCGGGTGCCCTTCACGAACAGCCGGCCGTGCGCATGCGGTCCTTCCAGGGCCACGGTCAGGCCGACATCGCGCTGGCCGTTGATCGCGGTCTGCATGCTGCCCAGCGGCATCGATTCGGTACGCAGCGGTTCGCCGAAGGCTTCCACCAGTTCGATGCTGCATCCGGCGCGACGCATCGCCTCGCGCATCGGCGGGCTCTCGCGTGCCGCCTCGCTCCAGCGCAGCACGCTCCAGGCCACCACGCCACCGGCACCGGCCAGTACCAGCAGCACGGCCAGCGGCATCGCCCAGCGCCAGTGACGGCACCACCAACCGGCAGGCTTCGGGCCATGGGTGGGAATCGGCGGTGGCAGGGTCATCGGCGGGCTCCTTCCCGTTGGTGCATCAAGGCTTCAGGCAGCGTCCCAGGAAGGCTTCGGCCACACGGTAGCGATGCAGGGCATCGGCGCCGGACAGGCCATGCTTGGCACCCGGATAGGTCATCAGTTCGAACGGCTGGCCGCGCTTCTGCAACGCGCTCATCAGGCTGGTCGAATTGGTGAACAGCACGTTGTCGTCGGCCATGCCATGGATCAGCAGCAGCGGCGAACGCAGGCCATCGATGTGGGTCAGCACGCGCGCTTCACGGTAGCCGGCGTCGTTGCGCGCCGGCAGATCCATGTAGCGCTCGGTGTAATGGCTGTCGTACAGGCCCCAATCGGTGACCGGTGCGCCGGCCACGCCGCAGGCGTACTGGTTCGACGCCTTGGCCAGCAGCATCAGGGTCATGTAGCCGCCGTTGGACCAGCCCTGCACGCCGATGCGCGCCGGGTCCACCCACGATTGCTGCTTCAGCCAGGTCACGCCGCGCAGCTGGTCGGTCACTTCCACCGTGCCCTGCTTGCCATACAACGCGCCACCGAAGTCGCGGCCGCGGCGCGGGGTGCCACGGTTGTCCAGCGAGAACACCACGTAGCCCTGCTGGGCCAGGTACTGGTTGAACAGGTGGTCGCCACGGCCGGGCCAGCTGTCGGTGACGGTCTGGCTGGCCGGGCCACCGTAGACGTACACCGCCACCGGGTAGCGCTTGGACGGATCGAAGCCGGCCGGCTTGATCAGGCTGTAGTTCAGCGGGGTCTTGCCATCGGCAGCCATCAACGTGCCGAACTCGACCGGACGCTGCGCATCGCGGTAGCGCGCATACGGGTGCTTGGGATCGGCCAGGTCGTTCTCCACCAGCGTAGCGATCTTCTCGCCGTTGGCGCGGAACAGTTCAATCTGCGGCGGCGTGGTGCTGTTGGACCAGCTGTCGACGTAGACGCTGGCATTGCGGGCGAACGTGGCGCTGTGCATGCCCGGCGCCCTGGACAGGCGCTGCGGCTCTCCACCCTGCAGCGACACCGCGTAGATCTGGCTTTCGCGCGAGCTCTCGATGCCGGCACGGAAGTAGGCCTTGCCAGCCTTCTCATCGACCGCCAGCAGTTCGTCCACCGGCCAGTTGCCGTGGGTCAGCGCGGTGGCCTTGCCCTTGCTGTCGATGCGGTACAGGTGCTGGAAGCCAGTGCGTTCGGACGACCACAGCACGCTGCCGTCGTCGAGGAAGCGCAGGCTGTTGTGCAGCGGCACCCAGGTCGGGCTGGTCTCGTGGGCGAGCACGCGCTGGCGGTTGGAATCGAGCGCCACTTCCACCAGGTCCAGCTGCTTCTGGTCGCGCGACTGGCGCTGGAAGCTCAGGTGCTGCGCATCGCGCCAATCGACGCGGGCCAGGTAGATGTCCTGTTCCTTGCCCAGATCGACCCAGCGCGGCTGCGCGTCGGCGGCCGGTGCGATCACGCCCAGCTGCACGCGCACGTTGGCGTCGCCGGCGGCCGGGTAACGCTGCTCGATCACATCGGTGCGGTCGGCATAGACCTCGTAGCGCTTCTGCACCGGCACCGGTGCCTCGTCGATGCGGGCGAAGGCGATGGCCGAATCATCCGGTGCCCACCAGTAGCCGGTATGACGGTCCATCTCTTCATCGGCGACGAACTCGGCGACGCCGTTGCCGATGGTGGTGCTGCCGTCGCGGGTCAGCTGCAGCTGCCTGCCACTGGCCAGCTCGATCACCCACAGGTTGCGGCCGCGGATGAAGCTGACGAAGCCGCCCTTGGGCGACAGCTTGGCGTCGGTGGCGAAGCCTTCACCGTGGGTCAGCTGGTGCACGGCCGCCGCCCCCTGCTGCTTGAGGTCGTACAGGTAGAGTTCGCCGCCCAACGGGAACAGCAGGCGCTGCGCGTCCGGCGACCACTGGTAATCGACGATGCCGGTCATCGCGGCAATGCGCTGGCGCTCGCGGCGGGCCTTTTCCTCATCGCTGAGGGTTTCGGTGCCGGGCAGCACCACCTTGGAATCGACCAGCAGGCGGGTCTGGCCGCTGCCGATGTCGTAGGTCCACAGATCCAGCTGGTTGCGGTCGCTGTCCTTGCCGCGCAGGAAACTGACCTGCGAACCGTCCGGCGCCACCTTCGGCTTCATCAGGGTCGGGCCGGACAGCGGCAGCGGGCCGGTGATGGCTTCCAGGGTCAGCTTTTCGGCGTGGGCGGCGGTGCTGGTGGCGAGCATGAGGGCGAGCGAAGCGAACAGGTGGCGCATGGAGGATCCCGGCAAACGGCAGGTCCGCCCTGCGGCGGGCGCCGGGCGGTTGTCCCCCATCCTAACCAAGCCCGTGCAGGAAGGCAGCATGACCTTCTGCCCATGCTGCGGTGCTGGGGTCAGAGCCCTTTGTGCAACAAAGGGATCCGACCCCGCGGCGGGTCAACGCTGGCCGAACAGGTGCTTGCGCTCCTCGTCGCTGAGCGGCTTGCCGGCGTTCGGGTTCACCTGCTGGCGCAGGGCATAGGCGCGCTGGGTGGCCGGGCGCGCGGCGATGGCCTCGTGCCAGCGCTTGAGGTTCGGGAAGGCGGCGAAGTCCACCGGCAGCTTGTCGTAGGCGCCGATCCACGGGTAGCTGGCCATGTCGGCGATGGTGTACTCGTCGCCGGCCAGGAAGGCATGCTCGGCCAGGCGCTTGTCCATCACGCCGTGCAGGCGGCGCACTTCGTTGTCATAGCGCTCGACCGCGTAGGGGATCTTTTCCGGCGCATACACATTGAAATGCCCCATCTGGCCGCTCATCGGGCCCAGGCCCGCCATCTGCCAGAACAGCCATTCCAGGGTGGTCACGCGGCCGCGCGGGTCGCTGGGCAGGAAGCGGCCGGTCTTCTCGGCCAGGTACAGCAGGATCGCACCGGACTCGAACACGCTCTGCGGGGCGCCGCCATCGGCCGGGGCCTGGTCGACGATGGCCGGCATCTTGTTGTTGGGCGAAATGGCCAGGAATTCCGGCTTGAACTGGTCGCCCGAGCCGATGTTGACCGGGTGGATGCGGTATTCCAGGCCGGCTTCTTCCAGCAACAGGGTCACTTTGTGGCCGTTCGGGGTGGGCCAGTAATACAGGTCGATCATGGCGTCGGCTCGGGGTGCGGAAAGGAACCTGAAGTCTAGTGCGTGAGTTGGGTTGGCACCGTCATGGCGGGCCGGTAACCTCGCCTCTCCCCCGAAACGCAGCATCCCCCGCATGAGTGCAAACCGCCCGCCGCTCTCCCCGTTGTCCACGCTGATCTTCGCCTCGCGCTGGCTGCAGCTGCCGCTGTACCTGGGCCTGATCGTGGCGCAGTGCGTCTACGTGTTCCTGTTCGGCAAGGAACTGTGGCACCTGATCTCGCATTCCGCCTCGATGGGTGAACAGCAGATCATGCTGATCGTGCTGGGCCTGATCGACGTGGTGATGATCTCCAACCTGCTGGTGATGGTGATCGTCGGCGGCTATGAGACCTTCGTCTCGCGCCTGCGCCTGGAAGGCCACCCGGACCAGCCGGAGTGGCTGAGCCACGTCAACGCCAGCGTGCTGAAGGTGAAGCTGGCGATGGCGATCATCGGCATTTCCTCGATCCACCTGCTGAAGACCTTCATCGCCAGTGGCGCGCTGAATGGCATCCCGCTGTGCACGCCGGAGCAGATGACTGTGGCCGCCGCCAACATCGGTGTCGCCCGCTGCTCGATGCTGACCCCGGACGGCGTGCTGTGGCAGACCATCATCCACTGCGTGTTCATCCTGTCGGCGATCGGCATCGCCTGGACCGACAAGCTGATGTCCAACGGCCACAGCAAGCACCACGACAAAGCGCAAGACCACTGAGGTCGTTGCCAGCAGCGGCATGACGCCGTTGCCCGTTCCGGCCACCGCCCCTTGTACGCGGCGGTGGCCGGGATGCTAGATTGCACCCTCGCCGTTGCCGGCGGTGGCGTCGGGAAACGTCACCCTGCCGCGCCCGGACCGCAGGTCCCGGCCATGCACATCAATGATTTACGTCACGTCGTCTTCTAGAGGGGAGCAGGATGTCGCACGTCTCAACGATCACCGCCGCGCGCCGGTGGCTGCCGGTTGCCCTGGCACTGGCACTGGCCGCCTGCTCGGGCAAGGAAGAAACCGCAGCACCGGCCCCGGCCGCCGCACCCAGCGCCGCTGCACCGGCCGCACCGGTGGTCGCTGCCAAGGTGCAGTCGATGGGCACCGAGCAGCTGCGTGAGTCGGCCAGCCAGGCGCTGCGCGAGAACCGCATGTACGCGCCGGCCGGCGACAACGCCATCGAGTACTACCTCGCCCTGCGCGACAAGACCCCGGACGACGCCTCGGTGAAGAGCGCGCTGACCGACCTGCTGCCCTACACCCTGATCGCCGCCGAACAGCACCTGGGTCGCGAGGACTACACCGAAGCGCAGCGCCTGGTGGCGCTGATCGAGAAGGTGGATGCGTCCGCACCGGCGCTACCGCGCCTGAAGGAAGGCCTCGCCAAGGGCGTGCAGAACGCTGCCAAGCGCACCGAGGCCGAAGCCGAGAAGGCGAAGAAGGACGCCGACGACCGCAGCAAGCAGCAGACCGAACAGCAGCGCCTGGCCGAGCAGCGCGCCAAGGAAGCCGACGCGGCCAAGCAGATCGCCGCGCAGCAGGATGCCGCCCGTCGCGACAATGAACGCCAGGAAGCCGAGCGCCAGGCCGCCGCCCGCCGCGAAGCCGAGCAGAAGCAGCAGCAGGCCGCCGCCCAGCAGGCCAGCGCCGCGCGCCAGGCCGCGGCTCCGGCGGCCGCTGCGGCCCCGAACCTGCGCCCGGTCAGCACCCCGGCACCCCGCTATCCGTCCGAGGCACTGCGTGCGGGCACCTCCGGCGAAGTGCTGGTGGAAATCACCGTCGGCACCGATGGCTCGGTGATCAACGCCCGCGTGCTGCGCGCAACGCCGTCGCGCGTCTTCGATCGCGAAGCAATGAACGCCGTCAAGCGCTGGCGCTTCGAGCCGGTCAGCGCACCGGTCACCACCCGCCGCACCCTCGTATTCGCCCCGGGCGGCACCTGACCGCAAAAGGGGACGGAGGGGATTAAGTCGTTTCCGACCCGCAATGACGACACGGCCCGGCATGTCCGGGCCGTACTCGTTTCAGGAGAGACTGTCGATCAGGCGCTGCAGTGCCGGATCGCGTGCGGCCAGCACCTGGAACAGGCCCAGCGCATGCAGGCCCGGCAGCAGCGCACGCAGGTCGGCTTCGGCGGTGGCGCGGAGGGCGGAATCACTGGCCGGGTCCCGCCAGTCGCGGACGCTGGCAAGGAAGGCACCGACGCTGCCCTTGCGCACGGTGACGCCGTTCACCTGCACGTCGTTCTGGTGGTCGGGAAGAATGTCCTGTGGCTGCATGGGTGATGCTCCTGTGGGATCGGGAGCCCAGTGTGCCGCCCAGCCAGCGGCACTTCTGCCGTATAACTGCCATTGGATATGGCAGATCAGACATCACCTGCGTTGATTGACCCCGCTTTGGCGAACGCCGAAGGCGGTCCCCTCGTCATGGCCTCCCAGCTGCGGGTGCCCGGACGGCGCCGCACCGCGCGCCACCAGCACGTGCGCGGCCAGTTGCTGGGTGCCCACCACGGCATGCTGCGGATCGCGGCCGGCGACCTGCACTGGCTGCTGCCGGCGGGGCATGTTGCCTGGATTCCGCCCTTGCTGCCCCACGCACTGGTGGGGGCGGAAGGGTTCGATGGCTGGAGCCTGTACTTCTGCGCCGAGGCCTGCCTGGATCTTCCCGCCCAACCGCGTATTTTCCAGCCCAACGCGCTGTTGCAGGCCGCGATGACGCGTGCGCTGCACTGGCCACACCAGGCACTGGACGCCGCGCAGGCACGCCTGGCCGGCGTGATCGCCGATGAGATCACCGCCAGCACGCCCCTGCCGCTTGCCCTGCCACAACCGCAGGATCGGCGGTTGCAGAAGATCGCTTCGGTGCTGGCGCGTTCGCCGGACGACCTGCGCAGCATCGAGGCGTGGGCGGCCGCCAGCGGGCTGTCCAGCCGCAGTCTCGCCCGCCGTTGGCAGGCCGAAACCCACATGACGCTGAGCCAGTGGCGGCAACGCCTGCGCGTGCTGCTGGCGCTGCCCCGTCTGCTGTCCGGCGAGCCGGTGATCAGCGTCGCGCTGTCGATGGGCTACGACACGCCGAGTGCCTTCATCACCGTATTCAAGCGTGAGATGGGGGTGACGCCCGCGCGGTACGCAAAAGGGGACGGAGGGGATTAAGTCGCTTTCGACTCATCCGACACGGCTTCGCGGCGTTGCCTGATGTCCTGCTCCGCGGCCGCGATGACAGGCTGGAAACCCCTTCAGTCTTCGAATCCCATGCCCCGACAAGCGCGCCTGATGCTGGCAGGCCAGGCCTATCACGTGGTCCAGCGCGGTGTGAACAAGGGTGCGATCTTCGTCGACGACATCGACCGCCAACTGTTCCTGCATCTGTTGCACGGTGCTTTCCTCAAGCACCACGTCGCGTTGCATGCCTATGTCCTGATGGGCAACCACATCCACCTGCTCGCCACGCCCTCCACACAGCAGGGACTAGCGGGCGCAATGCGCATGCAGGGCAACAACTACGTGCAGGCCTTCAACCAGCGGCACGGACGCAGTGGGCCGCTGTGGCAGGGCCGCTTCCATTCCTCGATGATCGACAGCGATGCTTATCTTCTCAGTGTGTACCGCTACATCGAACGCAATCCCGTTCGTGCCGGGATTGCGGTCAGCGCCGAAGATCATCCATGGTCCAGCGTGCACGGCAACCTTCAACGACGCGATGATCCGATGCTGACACCGCATCCTGCGTTCAAAGCGCTGGCAGCGACTGCCCGGAAAAGGGCAACGTTGTATGCCGAGTTCCTGCGCGACGTGAATGCATCCGCCGATGTACCTGCGATCCGCAACCACAGTGCCAGGCAACGCCCAATGGGGGACGCTGCATTCCTGCGGATGGTGGAACAGACGCTGGGATGCCCCGTGGTGATACGCAGACGAGGGCGCCCGCGCAAGCAGGGGACGGGAGAGGCAGAAACGACTTAATCCCCTCCGTCCCCTTTTTGGGTCAGCCGGAGATCGCCAGGCGCTCGTTGTGGTAACGGCGAACGGCGGCGAACCACAGCACCGCGGCCAGGCCGAGGCTGGCGCCCAGGTAGATCGCCCAGACCGTCGGGGTGATGGTCTCGTGGCGGATCACCTTCAGCAGCATCTGGTTCTGCGACAGGAACGGCACGGCGTACTGCCACATCTCGCTCTTCAGCGGATAGGCCACCAGTGCGTAGCCGGGCAGCATCGGCAGCAGCATCAGCCAGGTCATGTGGCTCTGCGCTTCCTTCATGCTCTTGGCCGCGGCCGACAGGAAGGTCAGCAGCGAGGTGCCGATCAGCAGCATCGGCAACATCACCAGCAGCATCTGCAGCATCGAGCCGACGTTCATGTTGAACTGGCGACCGATGTTGCCGGGCGCGATCTGCGCGCTCACCTTGAACGCGACCAGCGTCAGCAGCAGCGACACGAAACCGACCACGCAGGCGGCGGCGATCTTGCCGCTGACGATCGCGCTGCGCGAGCCCGGCGTGGCCAGCAGTGGCTCCAGCGACTGCCGCTCGCGCTCGCCGGCGGTGGCGTCCATCACCAGGTAGGCGCCACCGATGAACGAGGTAAGCGTCAGCAGTACCGGCAGCAGCATCGACAGGATCATGCCGCGCTTGGCCTCGGCACTGGCCAGGTCCTGGCGCGCCACGTCCAGCGGGCGTGCCACCTGTGCATCGATGCCGCGCGCCATCAGACGCAGTGCTCCGACCTGGCCGTTGTAGGTGGCCAGCGCCGCCTCCAGGCGGGCGCCGGGCACTTCGGCAGCGCGCCGCGTGCTGTCCTTGATCACCTCCACCAGTGCCGGCTTGCCATCGGCCCAGTCCTTGCCGAAGTCATCGCTGATGCGCAGCGCCACATCGATGTCCTGGGTACGGATGGCCTCGGCCAGGTCCTTCGGTGCCGGTGCGGCATTGAGGCCCTGTGCGGCGAGGAAGCGCACCAGGTTCGGTGCGTTCTCCGCGCCGATGGTCGGGATCTGCAACGGCTCTTCGATCTGGGTGCGCACCCGGCTCTCGGCCAGCTTGCCCATGCCCAGCAGCAGCACCGGGTACAGCAGCGGCCCGAACAGCAGGGTCAGCAGCAGCGTGCGGCGGTCACGCGACAGGTCGCGCAGTTCCTTGCGCATCACCGTCATCAGGGTCGACATCATGCTCATGCGTGCAGGCCCTCTTCGCTGCCGATCAGTTTCACGAACGCGTCCTCAAGATTGGCTTCACCGGCCTGTGCGCGCAGCTCGTCGGCGCTGCCGGCGGCCATCACCGTGCCCTTGGCGATGATCACGATGTGGTCACACAACGCGCCCACCTCCTGCATGATGTGGCTGGAAAGGATCACGCAGCGGCCCTCTTCGCGCAGGCCCAGCAGGAAGCGGCGCAGCGCGCGCGTGGTCATCACGTCCAGGCCGTTGGTCGGTTCGTCGAGGATGACGTTGCGCGGGTCGTGCACCAGCGCGCGGGCAATTGCGGTCTTGGTGCGCTGGCCCTGCGAGAAGCCATCGGTCTGCCGATCGAGGATGTCGCCCATGTCCAGCGCGTGCGACAGCACCTCGATGCGTTCGCGGATGCGCTCGGCCGACAGGCCATGCAGCTCGCCGAAATAGGCGATGTTCTCGCGCGCGGTCAGGCGCTTGTAGACGCCACGCGCATCAGGCAGCACGCCCAGGTGGCGACGCACCTCCACCGGATGGCGCGCCGCATCGATGCCATCGACGGTGATGCTGCCCTGGTCAGGCGTCATCAGTGTGTAGAGCATGCGCATGGTGGTGGTCTTGCCGGCACCGTTGGGGCCGAGCAGGCCGGTGATCTGCCCATCCCCGGCGCGGAAGCCGACGTTGGCGACCGCCTGGATGCGGCCCGTGCGGGTATCGAAGGCCTTGTGCAGGTTGTCGGCGACGATCATGGTTCCCATCCGTTGAACGAGGTGAACGCCGGCACGTAGCTCAGCGTGTCCAGGCAGCCGGCATCCAGCGCCTTGGCATCGGTCTTGTCGATGAACTGGCCGAGCAGGCGCGGCATGCAGCCGGCGGTCAACGTGCCATGGCCCTGGCCACGGGCGACCAGCGCACGGCCATTGGGCAGGCCCTTGAGCACCTGCGCGGCGTAGCGCGGCGGGGTCACCGGGTCCAGCTCACCGGACAGCAGCAGTGCCGGCACGTCGCTGCGCAGCGGCACGGCATCGGTTGCCGGCGCCGGACGATGCGGCCACACCGGGCAGGCGGCGAAGAAAGCACTGGCGACTTCGTTGCCGAACAGCCGCTCGGGGTCCTCGGCCGGCGCGTGGTAGCGCGGCGCATCCTCGCTGCAGATCACCGACCACTGCATGCCGCGGTTGATCTGGAAATCCATGCTGCGGTTCGCGCCCCGCGCCAGCGATGCCAGCGGTGCGTAGCGACCGTGTGCGGCCTCATCCAGCACCAGTGGCAGCAGCGAGGAATACTGCGGCACGTAGGAGAAGGCGAAGGCCAGGCCGACCACGCTGTCCGGCGTCAGGACATCCTGCCGCGGCGCGTTGGTACCCGGGTCGCGATACTCGACCGAGACCGGCGCGCGGCGCAGGGTGTCGACCACGCTGCGCAGCTGCGCGCGGGTGTCGGTCGGGAAACGCTTGCTGCACGCGGCATCCTTGCGGCACTGCGCCGACTGCAGGGCGATCGCATCCTCGAACGTGGTCGCAAAGTCACCGCCGACCACCAGCTCGTTCGGCACCACGCCATCGATGACGATGCTGCGGGTGTGCTGCGGGTAGGCCCCGGCATAGCGCTGGGCCACGCGGGTGCCGTAGGAGCCGCCGACCAGGTTGAGCTGGTCCACACCGAGCGCCGCACGCACCGCATCCAGATCGGCGATGGCCTCGGTGGTGGTGTAGAAGCGCGCATCGGCACGCCCCTGCAGCGACGCCGCGCAGCGCTGGGCGTAGTCGCGCAGCGATGCCTCGGAAGACGCGGCGTCCTCGTCCACCTGCAGCGGCTTGCCGTCCGCGCCCAGGCAGCTGAGCGGGTTGGAGCCGCCGGTGCCGCGCTGGTCGATCAGGAACACGTCGCGCTGCTTGCGCACCTGGCGGAGCGCGGTATCGACGATGACCGCCACCTCGCTGGCCGCCTGGCCGGGGCCTCCGGCCAGGAAGAACACCGGATCGGGCTGGCTGGCACCGCTGCTGCCCGATTCCAGCCAGGCAATGCGCAGGCCGATCCGGCGGCCATCGGGCTGGGCCCGGTCCTCCGGTACCTGCAGGGTGGCGCACTGCGCCTCCACGTTGGCGCTGGCGCCTTCGGTGGACAGCGTGCAGGGCTGGAAGTCGATCGTGCCGAAACGGCGGCTGGGTGCATCGCTGGCGCTTCCGGCGTCGGCCGGCGGCGGCTGGCTGCACCCGGCAAGCATCAGGCTGGCCAGCATCCCGGCCAGCGCGAGGTGGTGTCTTTGCATCGTGCTCGTTTCCCCTGGAGGACGTTCCTGTCGACCACGACGGGCTGCCGCGGAAGATGTGACCCAACTTACACGGGCAGCGCGCCGACGGCGATGGGCAATGAAGAATCCGCCGCCGACGGCGCGCAGACCAGGCGGTCCCGCCCCTCGGCCTTGGCCCGGTACAGGGCGGCATCGGCGGCGGCCAGCAAGGTCGACAGGTCGCCCTGCCCCGCGTCCATCGCAAGGCCAACGCTGGCGGTGACCCGCACCGGTCCGTCGGCCAGCAATGCCGGCCGCTGCTGCAGGCGTGTGCGGATCGCGGCTGCCCGCTCCACCGCGTCGCCGCGCGTGCTCCCGGCCAGCACCAGCACGAACTCTTCGCCGCCGTAACGGCCCAGCAGGTGCTCATGGCCCTGCACGCAGTGCTGCAGCGTCGCCGAAAAATGGCGCAGCACCTGGTCGCCGGCCAGGTGCCCCCACCGATCGTTGATCTTCTTGAAGTGGTCCACGTCGATCAGCAACAGCACCAGCGGGCGGCGCTGGCGACGCAGCTTCTGCAGTTGCGCCTGGCCGTCGGCCAGTACCGCACTGCGATTGAGCAGCCCGGTCAGGCCATCGGTGCGGGCCGCACGGCGCAGGTCGACCAGCATGCGCTCGACCAGCAGCAGCACCATCGCGAAACAACGCGCCAGTTCCAGCATCACCCCGGCTATGTAGGTGGCGAACATCGGCGAACCGGTCCGCATGATGTCCTCACCGGCGTCGGGCGCCACCGGCAGGAACAGGCGTATCGCATACAACGCCGCTTCTGCCAGGAACACGGCAGCGGCCAGGCGGCAGCTGGTGCGTTGCTGCGGCGGTGCATGCCGCAGCAGCAACCCGGCGATCCAACCGTCGACGATCAGTGCGAACACACTGAACACCTGCAGGCGCATGCCCAGGTTCGGCCACAGCACCAGGAAGGCGAAGATGCAGGCCATGAACGCGGCCGCCACCAGCAACGGCCGCCACAGCGGCAACGGCTGCTCAAGGTGCAGGGCCACGCCGCGCAGCATCATCAGACCGCAGCCGGCCATCGCCGCATTGCCGGCCAGCACCGCCGGTACCAGTGGCAGGTAGGGCCGCAGGGCCAGCAGGGTCACCCCCAGGGTCAGCAGCCACAGGCTGATGGTCCACTGCCGCAGCACCGGTTGCCCGCGCAGTACGACCAGCAACAGCGAGAACCCCACCGCAATGCCGATGCAGAGCAGGAAGCCAAGCACGGTGATGGTGGGGAAATCCAGGGACATGCGGCGCTCGTCAGCCGGGGCGGCGCGCGCATCTTAGCGCCTTGCGATGCGATCCCCGTGGCGTGTTCCGGCCCGAGGGCGATGCGGGGTCCGAAAACGGCGAGCACGGCAGCCGGTGCACGCGCAGAATCCGCGGCAGACCCAGGAGACGCCCATGCACGCGTGGTACCTCGGTGGCATCGACCACCGCCCGTTCCTGCACCTGTTCGAGATGAGTGACAGCGCGCTCGCCGCGCTCGGCATCCAGCGTCGCTGGGCGGGCGACAGCGGCGGCCATCCCTGCAGGATCAGCCTGAGCGATCCCGCACCTGGCAGCGAACTGCTCCTGCTGTCCCACGCCCACCTGCCGCTGCACTCGCCGTATCGCGCCGCCGGCCCGATCTTCGTACAGCGTGGCGTGACCCGTTGCGTGCTGCCGCCCGGCGAAGTGCCGCCGTATGTGCAGCGCCGGATGATCTCGGTGCGCGCCTATGACCACGCCGCACTGATGCACGGTGCCCAGGTCTGTGCGGGCACCAACATTGCCGACCGGCTGGATGCACTGTTCGCCGACCCCGCGGTGGCCTTTGTCCAGTTGCACAACGCGGCGCATGGCTGCTTCTCGTGCCAGGCGGATCGCGTGGATATACAGACCACGTAGTGCGATCTCCATGACGTGATCGATGCCACGCCGATCACGTGACGTCCAGCGCATCCGTTCAGCCCTGCGTGAAGCCTGCGGGAAGGGCTTCACATGCGCAGTCACGGATCGGCACTGCGATGGTTCCGTCGCCTGCATCGCCACTCGATACTCGCCGTGGTGCCGCCGAAAGTCCGCCGCGCAGCGCAGCTCCTGCGGTCACCGTTCCCTTTCGACGACCACAAGGATGCGCCATGTCATTCCGATCCACACCGCTGCTGCTGGCCACCTCGTTCGTGGCTGCGGGCCTGTGCCTGGCCGGCAACGCGTTCGCCCACGGCACCATGACCACGCCGGTCAGCCGTGTCTATGCCTGCTTCCAGGGCAATCCCGAGAACCCAACCAACCCGGCCTGCGCTGCGGCCAAGGCCATCGGCGGTTCACAGGCGTTCTACGACTGGAACGGCATCAATCAGGCCAATGCCAACGGCAACCACCAGGCCGTGGTGCCCGACGGCAAGCTGTGCAGCGGCAACAACCCGACCTTCCGCGGCCTGGACGTGAACCGCAGTGACTGGCAGACCACGCCGATCCAGCCTGATGCCAATGGCAAGTTCACCTTCGTGTTCAAGGCGACCGCGCCGCACGCCACCCGTGACTGGCGCTTCTTCGTCACCCGCGAAGGCTGGCAGCCGGGCAGCCCGCTGCGCTGGGCCGACCTGCAGGAGTTCTGCACGCTGGGCAATACGCCGCTGTCGGCCGATGGCACCTACAAGCTGCAGTGCACGTTGCCGCAGCGCACCGGCCAGCATGTGATCTACAACACCTGGCAGCGCTCGGATTCGACCGAGGCGTTCTATACCTGCATGGACGTGCGCTTCCAGGGCGGTGGAGGCACTACACCGGCGCCGCAGTGGCAGGATGCCGGTCCGGTCACCGCGCGCGTTGAGCTGCCGGTGGGTACGACGCTGGCACTGCGCGTGTTCAACGCCAACGGCAATGACGTCGAACGCGTCGAGGCCACGCTGGCCAGTGGCCAGACCGGGGCAACGCAGTGGCCGTTGGCGCTGGCCCGCAAGGTCAATGCCAGCGCACAGCATGCACGCGTGGGCGTGCTCGCCAATGGCGTGATCACGCCGGCGGCCTCGGCCACCGACAACCGCGTGTACCTGAAGGACGGCAACCGCTTCCAGCTCGATACCCAGGTGCCGGACCCGGGTACGCCGTCGCCGGGCGGTGATTTCGACCACGTGTACCCGGCGGGCATTGGCAGCTATGTGCCGGGCCAGACCGTGGTGAAGGGCAGCGACGGCAAGCTGTACGCCTGCCGCCCGTTCCCGGAGGGTGCATGGTGCAACGTCAACGCCGAGGCGTACCGGCCGGGAGTGGGTGCCGCCTGGCGCGATGCGTGGATCGCGTACTGAGGCGCCGATGCGGGAGGCGGTGCAGCGTGCACCGCCTTCTGCCTGCAAAGCGGCACAGTGAGCACCGTGTTGCAGATCGATCACGGCCGCCATCGAATTCAAACTTGTCCGATGTTGCCGGCGGGCCTGCATGTAAAGACTGCGCGAGGTTTCCCACACTTCGCAAAGGAGTTCCTGCATGCACCTGTCCCATCGGGCAGTCCTCGTTCTGTCCGTCGTTGCCGGCCTGGCCCTGTCCAGCAGTGCCTTCGCCCACGGCACCATGACCAAGCCGCTCAGCCGCGTGAAGCAGTGCCACGAGGGCAATCCTGAGAATCCGACCAACCCGGCCTGTGCCGCGGCCAAGGCGATCGGCGGCGCGCAGCCGTTCTATGACTGGAGCGCGATCGCCCACGGCAACGCCAATGGCAACCACCGCGACCTGGTGCGTGATGGCGAGCTGTGCAGCGCGAGCATCCCCAAGTACCGCGGCCTCGATCTGAACCGCAGCGACTGGCCGACCACGCCGGTCCGCGCCGATTCGCGCGGCCGCTACACCTTCGAATTCCGGGCGCCGGCGCCGCACGCCACCCGCGAATGGAAGTTCTACGTCACCCGTGATGGCTGGCAGCCGGGCAGCCCGCTGCGCTGGGCCGACCTGCAGGAATTCTGCACGCTGGGCAACGTGCCACTGTCCGAAGGCGGTGTCTACAAGCTGGACTGCCCGCTGCCCAAGCGCAGTGGCCAGCACATCATCTACAACACCTGGCAGCGCTCGGATTCGCAGGAAGCGTTCTACACCTGCATGGACGTGCGCTTCGAAGGTGGCGGTGGCGTGGTTCCGCCGCCGCAGTGGCAGGATGCCGGCGCGGTAACCGCCAATGGTGCACTGGACGTGGACAGCACCGTGACCCTGCGCGTGTTCAATGCCAACGGCAATGACCTGGAGCGTGTGGAAACCAAGCTGGCGACCGGCCAGACCAGCCCGACGCAGTGGCCGCTGGCCCTGGCTCGCAAGGTCAATGCCAGTGCACAGCATGCGCGCGTGGGTGTGATGAAGAACGGCGTGATCACGCCGGTCGCGTCGGCCACCGACAACCGCGTGTACCTGAAGCCGGGCAACCGCTTCCAGCTGGAAACCCAGGTGCCGGGTCCGGGCCCGATCGATCCGGTCGATCCGCCGGGCGGCGACTTCGACTTCGTGTATCCGGCCGGCCTCGGCAGCTACAAGCCGGGCGAGACCGTGGTGAAGGGCAACGACGGCAAGCTGTACGCCTGCCGCCCGTTCCCGGAAGGCGCCTGGTGCAACATCAACGCCGATGCCTACCGCCCGGGCACCGGCTTTGCCTGGCGCGACGCCTGGATCGCGTACTGAGGCAGGGCACCGGGGGCGGCGCGATGCCGCCTCCGGTTCATGGGGTTGCCGGCCAACGGCCGGCACTACCAGGGTCCATGCGATTGCCGGCCAGCGGCCGGCACTACCCGGGATTATTTGCTGCTGACGTACTTCTCGCGGCGGATCTGCGGGTTGCCCAGGCCGGCAGCCTTCAGCAGTTCGGCACAGGCATCGACCATGTCCGGGTTGCCGCACAGGTAGGCGATGTCGGTGGCCGGGTCCGGGGTGAAGCCGGCCAGCGCCTGCTGCACGTAACCGTGCTGCACGTCCGGGTGCGGGTCGGCGGGCAGTTCGCGCGACAGGCACGGAACATAGCGGAAGTTCGGGTGCTTTTCGGCGAAGCTGTAGAAATCTTCGCTGTACAGCAGCTCACCGGGGCTGCGCGCGCCCTGCAGCAGCACGATCTGCACGCCGCGTTCGGCCATGGCCTTCTCCAGCAGCGGCAGCATCGAGCGGTAGGGGGTCACGCCGGTACCGGTGGCGATCAGCAGGTAACGGGCGTTGTGGTCGCCGGGGTTCAGGCAGAAGCGGCCGTAGGGGCCGGACGCACTGATCTGGCCGCCGTGCTCCAGCGCCTCGAACAGCGCCGTAGCGGCGCCACCGGGCACGAAACTGACCGCGATATCGACCGCTTCGCCCGGACCCAGCGCGTGGTCGTGGATGGTCGCCAGCGAGTAGCTGCGCTTGGTTTCGGTGCCGTCGGCGTAGCTGAAATGGACCTGGATGAACTGGCCGGGCTGGAAATCCAGCGGCTGTCCATCGTCACGCACGAACTGGTAGTGGCCTACGGTCGGGGCCAGCATGCGGCAGCCGACCAGCTTGAGGGGGAATTGAACAGGCACGACTTTTCGGGACAGTGTGTAGCCGGGGCAAGCCCTCGGGGTCTTCTATAATAGCCCCTCCCCGCCCCTCTCCAGCGCCAGCCCATGGGCGCGAAGGCTTCGAGCTTGGCATCCCAGAACGATATGGCGCCCGCCCTGCGCGTGCGCGACCTGCGCAAGACCTACGACAACGGCACCCAGGCCCTGAAGGGGGTTTCCCTGGAAGTGGCCCCGGGCGACTTCTTCGCCCTGCTCGGCCCCAACGGTGCCGGCAAGTCGACCCTGATCGGCATCATCAGCTCCCTGGTCAACCTCAGCGAGGGCAAGGTGGAGGTGTTCGGCAGCGACCTGGTTCGCAACCGCAGCGCCACCATGCGCCTGATCGGGCTGGTACCGCAGGAGATCAACTTCAACCTGTTCGAAAAGCCCTTCGACATCCTGGTGAACTACGCCGGCTTCTACGGCGTGCCGCGCGAGGAAGCCGAGCAGCGCGCCGAAGAGGAACTGAAGCGGGCGCACCTGTGGGAAAAGGCGCAGGTGATGAGCCGTACGCTGTCCGGCGGCATGAAGCGCCGGCTGATGATCGCCCGCGCGATGATGACCCGCCCGCGCCTGCTGATCCTGGATGAGCCGACCGCCGGCGTGGACATCGAGATCCGCCGCGACATGTGGCGCGTGCTGAAGGAGATCAACGCCGCCGGCACCACCATCATCCTCACCACGCACTACCTGGAAGAAGCCGAGTACCTGTGCCGCCACCTGGCGATCATCAACCACGGCCAGATCGTCGAGCAGGGGCCGATGCGCACCCTGCTGGCCAAGCTGGACGTGGAAGGCTTCCTGCTGGACATCGACGGTGACCTGCCGGCGCAGCTGCCGGTGATCGAAGGCGCGACGCTGACCGCGCCGGACCCGCATACGCTGGACATCGACATGCCGCGCGCGATGGACCTCAACCGCGTGTTCGCCACGCTCAACGAGTCCGGCATCCGCGTGCGATCGATGCGTACCAAGAGCAACCGCCTGGAGGAGCTGTTCGTGCGCCTCACCGGCAACCAGGAGAAGCCTGCATGAGCACCACCGAGCTGACCGACGGCCAGCGCAACCGCATCGCACTGATGACCATCGTGCGCCGCGAAGTCGCCCGCATCATGCGCATCTGGGGCCAGACCCTGGTGCCGCCGGCAATCACCATGACCCTGTACTTCCTGATCTTCGGCCGCCTGATCGGCTCGCGGGTTGGCGACATGGGCGATTACAGCTACATGGAGTTCATCGTGCCGGGCCTGGTGATGATGAGCGTGATCCAGAACAGCTACGGCAACATCAGTTCCTCGTTCTTCGGTGCCAAGTTCGGCCGCCACGTGGAAGAGCTGCTGGTCAGCCCGATGCCGAACTGGGTAATCCTGTGGGGTTACGTGGCCGGCGCCGTGCTGCGCGGCCTGATGGTGGGCGTGATCGTGCTGATCATCGCGATGTTCTTCACCCCGGTGCGCATCCCGCACCCGCTGGTGATGCTGACCACGGTGATCCTGGGTGCGACGATCTTCTCGCTGGCCGGTTTCATCAACGCGGTGTATGCGAAGAAGTTCGACGACGTGGCGATCGTGCCGACCTTCATCCTGACCCCGCTGACCTACCTGGGTGGCGTGTTCTATTCGGTGAAGCTGCTGCCGGGCTGGGCCGAAGCGGCCACGCATGCGAACCCGATCTTCTACATGGTCAATGCGTTCCGCTATGGCCTGCTGGGCAGCAGCGATGTGCCGCTGCCGGTGGCCTACGGGTTGATGCTCGGCTTCGTGGTGGCGCTGACGGCGCTGGCGCTGTGGCTGCTGCGTCGCGGCGTGGGCATGCGCAGCTGAGTTTTGCGTGCAGGGCCTGCGGCCCTGCACCCGCTGAATCAACGTCAACTTCAACGGCAACTGCAAAAGCTGACTATCCGTGGGATGGCGGGGTGGATCCGATTGCGGGAGACGCCGTAAACCCCGCTCCGCGGTCCGGCCCAGCCGCTGGCGGCTGTGCGTTCGGGCGCTTGCGAAGCAGTGCTTCGCAAGCAAAGCGCCCTCACCCCTGGGGGCTTGGCCGCGGCATCCATGCCGCGGACACTCCCGCAGCCGGACCCACCCCGCCTTCGACAAATTCCTGCGACTTGCCGGGATGTCGTTCTGCGCTGCTGTTGGTGGGTGTCGACCTTGGTCGACACGGTAGATCCACGCCATGCGTGGATGAAGCGTTCCCTGTAGAGCCAAGCCGATGCTTGGCTCTTTTCGTTTCGGATTACGGCTAGTCTGTGGCGATGAAGATCACTTCCATTGCATTGGACAAGGCCGTATCGGATGGTCCGATCGATGCCTTCAGCCATGTCCTGCTGAGCGAGTCGCCCACGCTGGATGAGGTGCTGGATTGCCTGGCCTCGCTGCACATGGCCGATCCCCGCCATCGCTACCTGTGCACGCTCGATGATGTCGGCCAGTGCCGCTACACCAGCATGCATGCGTCCGACGACGAACGCATCGCGCTGTACGAGGACGAAGACCCGGCGACGCCGGAAGATGCGTTGGCGGCACGCGAGCGGTTGCTGGCGCATGTGGTCGCGCAGCTTGAGCATTCCACGCATCGGTTGGAGTGGACAGCGCTGGCGGGCACGTTGATGTGCAGCGACGAGGACATCGAGGCGCTGGTCGCCGCCAATGCGACACCGGATCTCATCGTCGACGACGTCGTCTGCGTGCAGCAGGTGCCCGTGACCCGTTACGACCTGCTGATCGCCGCCCTACCCAACGGCTACTTCAGCGCGGACTGGGACATCTTCCAGAACCACGCCCTGATCCAGCACCTGCAGCAGCACTATGACTACCGCCTGTTCGGACTCGGTGCGTCGTGGCTCGGCTTCCAGCGCGACCGCGCACCATCGCCTGCAGAGGCGAGCGCGTTGGTCGCGGACCTGCAACGCATCTACGCGGCCGGAACCCACGGCACCTGGTCACAACTGGCTGCAACGCTGGCCACCCGCACCACACTGCTGTTGGGCTACACCGAAGACTTCAGCGAACAACTGCCCTGAGCACCGCTCTACACGAGCTCGCGCAGCGAGCGACCCGCTTCCGCTCTTGATCTGTTTTCCGTGGTGGCCGCGCCCGGAACATGTCCGTGGCCGGGCGGGTAGGTTGCGCAGGGGCGTGAGCCGCATGGATGCGGCGACCGAGCTTACAGGGATGTACTTGCAGCGCACCCTGCGCGGCCTACCCGCCCGGCCAACCCCAATGAACAGTGCATTCCGCGAACCACCACGAGGGGCACCGCCGTTGGCCGCAATCTCCGGCACAATCGAAATCCTGATTCCCCAGAAAACGGTGAACGTGCAATGCGCATCCTGATCCTCGGCGCCGGTGGTACCGGCGGTTACTTCGGCGGTCGCCTGGCCCAGGCCGGCGTCGACGTGACCTTCCTCGTGCGCCCCGCACGCGCCGCCCAGCTGGATCGCGACGGCCTGGTCATCCGCAGCCCACTCGGCGATGCCCGCTTCCCGGTGCAGCACGTCACCGCTTCTGCGCTGCCCGCATTGGCCGCGCAGAAGCCGTTCGACCTGGTCATCCTCAGCTGCAAGGCCTACGACCTGGACAGCTCGGTTGACGCCATTGCCCCGGCCGTTGGCGCAGGCACCACCGTACTGCCGATCCTCAATGGCCTGCATCACTACAACGCGCTGGATCTGCGCTTCGGCCGCGATGCCGTGCTCGGTGGCCTGTGCTTCATCAGCGCCACCAAGGCGCCCGATGGCGCAGTGCTGCATCTGGGCAAACCGGCCAAGCTCACCTTCGGCGAGCGCGACGGCGGCGCGGTCTCCGCGCGCGTGCGCGAATTCGCTGCGGTCTGCGCGCAGGCCAACCTGGATCACCTGGCCAGCGAACGCATCGGCCAGGAACAGTGGGTCAAGTACACCTTCCTGACCGCGCTGGCGGCAGCGACCTGCCTGCTGCGCGCCGACATCGGCACCCTCGTCGCCACCGATGACGGCGAGGCCATCGTGCGTGGCCTGTACGACGAATGCCTGGCCGTGGCCGAGGCCGCCGGTGAACCGATTCCCGAGGCCGCGCAGGACACCGCGCGCGGCACCCTGACCCAGGCTGGCTCGGCATTGAAGGCATCGATGCTGCGTGATCTGGAAGCCGGCCAGCAGGTGGAGGCCGAACAGATCGTCGGCGACATGCTGGCACGTGCGCGCAAGGCCGACCAGGAAGCCCTGCTGCTGCAGGTCGCGTACAGCAGCCTGCAGGCTTACCAGGCACTACGCGGCGCGTGAGCCTCACCTTGCAGGACACCGCGCTGCCGTCGCGGGTGCTGATCCTCGGCCTGGGCTGGAGCGGACGCGTTCTGGCCCTGCACCTGCAGGCGCAGGGCGTGCGCGTAGCCGGCACGGTGCGCGCCCCCTCGGCGACGCCGGACGATGGCCTGCTGCGGCATCCACTGCGCAGCGATATCCCGCCATCGCCTGCCCTGCTCGATGAGATCGCACGGGCCGACGCCGTGCTGAGCAGCGTGCCGCCGGATGCCGAGGGCGACCCGGCACTGCGCCTTCTGCTGCCGGCACTGCAGGGCAGCCCGGCACTGCGCTGGGTCGGCTATCTGTCGTCCACGTCGGTGTATGCCGACCGCGCCGGGGGTTGGATCAACGAGCGCAGTGAGGCTGATGCCACCGAAGTGGCCGGCGTGCAGCGTGTGCGCGCCGAGGCCCTGTGGCGTGCCCTTGCGGAAGAACGTGGTATCGCCTCGGCGGTGTTCCGCCTGCCGGGGCTGTATGGTCCTGGCCGCAACGCCCTGCTGCAGTTGGCCGAGGGCCGTGCCCGCCACGTGATCCGCCCGGGCCTGGTGTTCAACCGCCTGCATGTGCAGGACCTGGCAACCGTCATCACCGCAGCGATGCGGCGACCGACCCAGCAGGGGCTGTACCTGCCCAGCGACGACGCCCCGGCACCGCCGCAGGATGTGCTGGCCTTCGCCGCACAGCTGGGCGGGTTTGCGATGCCGCCTGCCGTGGCCTGGGACGATCCGGCATTGAGCCCGACGTTGCGGCGCTTCTACGAGAGCAACAAGCGCATCGATAGTCGAGGCACGCGTGAAGCATTGGGCTGGGAACCGAGGTTCCCCAGCTACCGTGAGGGCCTGCGCGACCTGCTCCGGTAGTGCCGGCCGCTGGCCGGCACTACCCGATCAACCCGCGTCGGGCAGGCGGAAGAACGTACGCGTCGCGGCAGTCGCGTTGGCCGCCGTCACTGCCACGTCCTCGCCACGGTCACGTGCCAGTTCCTCCACGATGTGCGAGAGGAACATCGGTTCGTTGCGGCGATCCTTCGGCATCGGCTTCAGCGTGCGCGGCAGCAGGTACGGCGCGTCGGTCTCGATCATCAAGCGGTTGGCCGGGATGTTCTTCACCAGTTCGCGCAGGTGCGCGCCGCGGCGCTCGTCACACAGCCAGCCGGTGATGCCGATGTACCAGTCCTGGTCGAGGTAATCGAACAGCTCATCGCGTTCACCGGTGAAGCAATGCACCACCGCCGGGCCGATGCGACCTTCGAAGTTCTTCATCTGTGCCATGAAATCGGCATGCGCGTCGCGCTGGTGCAGGAACAGGGGCTTGCCATTGTCCGCGGCCAGCTGCAGCTGGCGCTCGAACGCACGGTGCTGGGCCGGGCGCGGCGAGAAATCACGGAAGTAGTCCAGCCCACACTCCCCCACCGCCACCACTTCCGGGTGGGCATGCAGCGCGCGCATCTCGGCATCGCATTCCTCGGTGTATTCCACCGCGTGGTGCGGGTGCACGCCGGCGGTGGCGTACAGGAAGCCGGGGTGCTGCTGCGCCAGCTGCACGGCCAGCGGTGAGTGCTCGCGGCTGGCACCGGTGATGACCATCTGCACCACGCCGGCCTGGCGCGCGCGGTCCAGCACGGCATCGCGATCGCGGTCGAAGGAGTCGTGGGTCAGGTTGGCGCCGATATCGATCAGGTGCATGGTCATCGCGGGGGAAAAGTGCCCGCGCATTGTACCTGCGCCCGCCGTGGCCCCTTATCCTTTGCACATGAACGCCCCGCTCTTCCCGATTTCCCCGCTGCTGCCGCAGATCCAGCAGCACCTGGCCGTGCAGCCACGACTGGTGCTGGAGGCCCCACCCGGTGCCGGCAAGACCACCCAGGTGCCACTGGCGCTGCTCGATGCACCGTGGCTGCAGGGGCGGAAGATCATCCTGCTGGAACCGCGCCGGGTCGCCGCGCGCAGCGCCGCGCTGTTCATGGCGCGGCAGCTGGGCGAAGAGGTCGGTGGCACGGTCGGCTACCGCATCCGCTTCGAGAACAAGGTTTCGGCGCGCACGCGCATTGAAGTCGTCACCGAAGGCATCCTGACCCGCATGCTGCAGGACGACCCGATGCTGGAAGAGGTCGGTGCGATCCTGTTCGACGAATTCCACGAGCGCCATCTCAGCGGCGACCTCGGCCTGGCGCTGGCGCTGGATGTGCAGGCGCAGCTGCGCGATGACCTGCGCCTGGTGGTGATGTCGGCCACGCTGGACGGCGAGCGGCTGGCACGCTTTCTCGACGCGCCGCGGCTGAGCAGCGAGGGCCGCAGCTACCCGGTGGCGATCAGCCACTTCCCGGCGCGCCGCGATGAGGCACTGGAACTGCAGGTGCGCCGCGCGGTGCAGCAGGCCCTGGCCGAACACCCCGGTGACCTGCTGGTGTTCCTGCCCGGCCAGCGCGAGATCGCGCGGGTGCAGGCTGGCCTGCAGGAATCACTGGATGCCGGCGTCGAAGTGCTGGCGCTGCACGGTGAACTGCCGGTGGAACAGCAGGCGCGCGTGCTGCAGGTGGCCAGTGATGGCCGCCGTCGCGTGGTGCTGGCGACCAACGTCGCCGAGTCGTCGGTGACGCTGCCCGGCGTGCGTGTGGTGATCGACAGTGGCCAGGCGCGCGAACCGCGCTACGACCCCAACAGTGGCTTCACCCGGCTGGACGTGGTGGCCATCGCGCAGGCATCGGCCGACCAGCGCGCGGGCCGCGCAGGCCGCGTCGCCGAAGGCGTCGCCTGGCGGCTGTGGCCGCAGTCGCAGCGGCTGGAGCCGCAGCGCCGCGCCGAAATCGACCAGGTGGAACTGGCCGGACTGGCGCTGGAGCTGGCGGCCTGGGGCAGCAGCGATCTGCGCTTCCTTGATCCGCCCCCGGCGGGTCCGATGGGGGCGGCGCGCGAACTGCTGCAGCGGCTCGGCGCGCTGTCCAGCAGTGGCGCGATCACCGCGCTCGGCCGGCGTGTGCTGGCGCTGGGCACGCATCCACGAATGGCGGCGATGCTGCTCGCGGCGCCCGATGCCCGCGCGCAGGCGCTGGCCGCCGATCTGGCCGCCCTGCTGGAGGCGCGCGATCCATTGCGCCAGGGCGGTGACGCACTGGCGGCGCGTTGGCGCGCACTGGCCGCGTTCCGCAATGGTCGCGCGCCGGGCGATGCCAACCGCAGCGGTCTGGCCGCCATCGATGCGGCCGCCAAGCAGTGGCGACGTCGCCTGCGCTGCGATGCCGCGCCACCGGCCAGCATCGAGGCGCACGAGCTGGGTGACCTGCTCGCACATGCATTCCCGGACCGCATCGGTGTCCAGCACCCCAGCGATCCGCTGCGCTACCTGCTGGCCAATGGTCGCAGCGCACGCCTGCATGAGCTGAGCGACCTGCGAGGCGAACCGTGGCTGGTGGCCAGTGAACTGCGCTTCGAGGCACGCGACGCGCTGCTGCTGCGTGCCGCACCGGTGGACGAAGATCGGCTGCGCAAGGCGTGGCCGGAGCGCTTCGTCACCGAAGACGTGGTGCGCTGGGACAGCGAGCGACGCGCCCTGGTGGCACTGCGCGAGACCCGTTTCGACCGGATCGTGCTGGACAGCCGCTCGGCCGGCCGGGTCGATCCGCAGCACGCCGCGCAGGCGCTGACCGACGCGGTGGCCGAGCTCGGCCTGCAGGCGCTGCCGTGGACCGAAGGCCTGCGCCAGTGGCAGGCACGGGTGGAATCGCTGCGGCGCTGGATGCCCGAGCTCGGCCTGCCCGACTGCAGCGACGACGCCCTGCTGGCCACGCGCGCGCAATGGCTGCAGCCCGCGTTCGCCGGCAAGACGCGACTGGATGCGCTGGATGAGTCCAGCTTCGGCGAGGCGCTGAAGTCACCGCTGGAGTGGTCACAACGGCAGCTGGTCGAACGCCACGCACCGACCCGCATTACCGTGCCGTCCGGACTGGAGCGGCCGATCACCTATGCGCTGGACAGCGAGAGCGGCGATCCGCTGCCGCCGGTGCTGGCGGTGAAGCTGCAGGAACTGTTCGGCCTGGCCGACACGCCGCGCATCGCCGATGGCCGCGTGCCGCTGACCCTGCACCTGCTCTCCCCCGGCGGCCGCCCGCTGCAGGTCACCCAGGACCTGCGCAATTTCTGGGAAAACACCTACGCCGAAGTAAAAAAGGAAATGAAGGGTCGTTACCCACGCCATCCGTGGCCGGATGATCCGTGGACAGCCACGGCCACGCACCGGGCCAAGCCGCGCGGAACCTGAAGGCCGGGGTCAGAGCCCTTTCCGCAAGGGAAAGGGATCCGACCCCACCCTGCCTGATCCTGAATGGCTGGGGTAGAGTCACACCACGTGCGTCCCCGACTGACATACCGTTTACGGGCAACGCGCGACACTGGACTTCGACCCGAGGCAAAGGACCCCCGCATGAGCAAGCTGACCGTAATCACCGACCGCGCTCTGGAGCGCGCCCTGGAGCTGGCCCACACCGCCGGCGATGGCCTGAAGAGCGCCGGTGGCAGCCTGCGCAATGCGGACTGGATCAAGACCGGCGCCGCCATCGGCGCAGTGAAGACCGGCGGCAAGGCCGCGACCAAGTTCGTGCGCCGCAATCCGGCAGTGGCCGTGGCCGCTGCAGCGGTGGGTGTCGGCCTGCTCGGCTATGCGCTGTACCGCAAGCAGCAGAAGAAGAAGGCCGCCAATGGCCACGTGGTGAATGGGCAGGCGCAGCGCATCAGCGCGCGTGACCGCCGCAACGACACCGTCGTGGACGAGCACAGCGATATCGGCAGCGATGCGTGAGTCTGCCCGGGTCAGAGCCCTTCCTGCGGAAGGGGTCTGACCCCACCAGCTACGAGAGGGTCGGGTACCGGAAGGTATCCGGCCCTTTCTGTTTCAACCGATCTGCCGCCACTGTCCCGGCTGCAGGTCGTCCAGCCGGTACGGTCCCATCGACACCCGCACCAGCCGCAACGTCGGCAGGTTCACCGCCGCGGTCATCCGCCGCACCTGGCGGTTGCGACCCTCCCGGATCGTGATCGCCAACCAGCTGTCAGGCACGGTCTTGCGGAAACGTACCGGCGGGTCGCGCGTCCACAGCGACGGCGCCGGATCGAGGCGCTCGATCTTCGCCGGCAGGGTCGGCCCGTCGTTGAGCACCACGCCATCGCGCAGCTGTTGCAGCTGCTCGTCACTGGGCATGCCTTCCACCTGCACCCAGTAGGTCTTGTCGGCCTTGTGCTTCGGGTCGGTCAGCTTGTGCGCCAGCGTGCCGTTGTCGGTCAGCAGCAGCAGGCCCTCGCTGTCATGGTCCAGCCGGCCTGCGGCATACACGCGCGGCGGCAGGCCGAACCCGGCCAGGGTCGGTCGCGGCGGCACGCTGCGGTCGGTGAACTGGCAGAGCACGTTGAAGGGCTTGTTGAAGGCGATCAGCATTGCGGGCACGGCGGGTGGCAGGTAAGGCATTGTCCCATTCCCACATCGCCGCCGCGATCACCGGCTACTCAGCCGAAGACCTTCCTTTCCATCAACAGCGCGACGAGCACCAGCACGACGCCGCACGTGGCGGCAGCGTTGGCCTGGTACCGCAGCCGCGCTACCGGTGGGCAGGCCCTGCGCGCACGCTCGTCCCAGAGGCCACCAACGAGCAGCGCCGCAAAACCTGCCGCCGCCACGAGGTCATGCAGGTGACCCGCATGGAACACGAAGTCGTACAACCGCGGCAGCGCCATCAACGCGAAGGCGAAGTACAGCACTTTCTTCAACAGCACACTCCATTGACGGCAGCGCCGGGCATTGCCCGGCGGCTACCCATTCCATCCGACACCGCGCTGCGCGCTGACCGGACGCAGCCCGGCGCCACCGGCTACGGCTTGATGAAGCGCAGGGTCATGCGGTCGCTTTCGCCGATCGCCTGGTACTTCGCATCATCGGCCTTGTCGTGCTGGTTGGTCGGCGGCAGCGTCCACACACCGTTCGGGTGGTCCTTGGTGTCACGCGGGTTGGCATTGACCTCGCTGCGTGCGTCCAGCTTGAAGCCGGCGGCTTCGGCCATCGCGATCACCTGCTGCTGGCCGACATAGCCGGTGTCATCGTCGTCGGCCACATCGGTCTTGGCGCGATGCTCGACCACGCCCAGCACGCCGCCAGGTTTGAGCACGTTGAAGAAGCCCTGGAACATGCCCTGCGCCTGGCCGGCCTTGCGCCAGTTGTGCACGTTGCGGAAGGTCAGCACCACGTCGGCTGAACTCGCTGGGCCGAACACCGGCTTGGCCGGATCGTAGGCAACCACGGCGGTCTTGCCGAACTGTGCCGGGGCGCCGGCGTACTTCTTTTCCAGGCTGTCGCGGCTGCGCTGCTGGTAGTCACGGCCGCGGCCTTCGGGCACGGCCATCGGGTCGACCACGGCGGCAACATAGTGGCCCTTGTCATGCAGCAGCGGCGCCAGGATTTCCGAGTACCAGCCGTTGCCGGGGGTGATCTCGATGACGGTCTTTTCCGGCGTCACCTTGAAGAACGACAGCGTCTGCGCCGGATGACGGAAGCCATCGCGCTTGACGTTGCTGGCATCGCGGGTCGGCGCCTTCACCGCCGCGTCGATGGCCGGCGACACCTGGATCTTCGCCGGCGCCACCGTGGCAGGTGCGGCGAACGCGGGAACAGCGGCAAGCAGGGCCGAGGCGAGCAGCAGGCGGCAACCACGCAGGGACGAAGCAGGCATCATCGGGACGACTCCAGCGGAAGATGCGGCGAGACTAGCAGCCGCGGCGTCCCAGGTGTTCACAAAACGTTAGCCCGGTGCAGGTTGCGGAACACTGTTTTGTGGTCACCGCCGCAGCACGGTCACACAACGCGCTCTATTCTGGAGCACTTCCCCCAAGGAGTCCGTGCCCATGACGGCAACCCGCGAACTGGGCCGTTCCGGCCTGCATGTACGTCCGCTCGCCTTCGGTGGCAACGTGTTCGGCTGGAGCGCCGATGAGAAGGCCAGCTTCGCCCTGCTCGATGCCTTCGTCGATGCCGGCTTCAACCTGGTCGACACCGCCGATGTGTATTCGGCGTGGGTGCCGGGCAATGCCGGCGGCGAATCGGAAACACTGATCGGCAAGTGGTTTGCCCGCAGCGGCAAGCGCGACAAGGTGGTGCTGGCGACCAAGGTGGCCAAGTGGGCCGAGCGCCCCGGCCTGACCCCGGACAACATCAATGCCGCGGTCGAGGATTCGCTGCGCCGCCTGCAGACCGACGTGATCGATCTGTACCAGGCCCACGAGGATGACGAGTCGACACCGCTGGAAGCGACCCTGGCCGCGTTCGGCCGGTTGATCGAAGCCGGCAAGGTGCGTGCGATCGGTGCTTCCAACTACAGCGCCACGCGCCTGGCCGATGCGCTGAAGGTGTCCACCGACTACAAGCTGCCGCGTTACGAAACCCTGCAGCCGGAGTACAACCTGTATGACCGCGCCGGCTACGAGAAGGAACTGGAACCGCTGGTGCAGCGCGAACAGATCGGCGTGATCGGCTACTACGCGCTGGCCAGTGGCTTCCTCAGCGGCAAGTACCGCACGCCGGCCGATGCAGCCAAGAGCCCGGCGCGTGGCGAGAACGTGGTGAAGCGCTATCTGAACCCGCGCGGCCTGCGCATCCTGCAGGCACTGGATGACGTGGCCAGCAAGCACAGCGCCAGCGCTGCACAGATCGCACTGGCGTGGCAGATCGCACGGCCGTCGATCACCGCACCGATCGTCAGCGCCACCAGCGTCGAACAGCTGCACGATCTGCTGGCGGCGGCCAACCTGTCGTTGAGCGTGCAGGATGTCGCGCAGCTGGATGCCGCCAGCACAGAAGCCTGAGTTGTAGTGCCGGCCGCTGGCCGGCATTGCACACATACCGAAGAAAATAATTGAACAAAATGGTTGCACGCGACTAAATCGTGGTTTATCGTGCGCACCTCGTTTCAACAACCGCTGGAAACTTCCCTTGAACGCGCATTCCGTCGCCATCGCCAAACTGCTGCCATGCCTGCGCATGGACGGGCCGGCGCGCGCGTTCGGCAAGGAAGACCAGCTGACAACGGCCTGATACCCGCCCTGCGGAGATCGGCCACCCCGATCTCCGAGGCTTGACGACGCCCTCGGAACGCAAGTCCCGGGGGCGTTTTCGTTTGCGTCGGCACAAGGACCCGCGATGCCAGAACTGCCCCCCGCGCGGCGACCCGCCGCCCACTGACCCAGGCTTTTCCCTCCCCGCCGAAGGATTTACTTCGCGCGATCGGCAGCGCCTGGACATTATCTGCATCGCATCAAAACATTATCGCTCGCCGATAATGTCGATGGCCTGCACCCTCGATTCTCCAACGGTCCCGTTTCAACCACGGGCTGGTGCGCGCGGCGTTGCCGTGGCGTATGCCGGAGGTCGCGGACATGCCATCGTCTGGATCGCCTGCTGGAGGCAGGCGCCGGTTCGCCGGTACGCGGTTCGATTCCGCGCGGTCCCCAACTGGATAGCTCAGTAGGGTAGAGCAACGGATCCGTAATCCGTCTGTCGTGGGTTCGACTCCCACTCCAAACCACATGACCTGTCACGTCATGACTTGAAGCAACACCCGGGGCGCAAGCCCCAGCGGCCATCGTCGCCGTCCACCGTCATCGCCTTCGGGCGGGGCGTGGAAGGCAGCGGACCGCACGCCGGGCCCCGGTCCGCCGCCACTGCCAGCCACGTTCCGCCCCGGTGCTGCCTGCCGGGAACGACGATGGCGGCACTGCCGGTGCACCGGAGGCTCCGCGCGCGGACCGTCCGCCGATGGCCGCCCTCTTCCGCTGCCTGCACGTGGTGTGCAGGCGGCCCTGCCACGACCTGATCGACCCGGGTCAGGGCGATTCATCCGCAACGGGTCGAACCACCAGAGCCATACAAGGAGAGACTCCCATGTTCTGGACCATCAAGGTCGTGATCGGCGACGGCGAGCGCGGCCTGGTATATCGCAACCGTCGTTTCCAGCAGATCCTGCTGCCGGGCGTGCACCGCCTGTCGCCGTTCGGCGGCCGCCCGCACGTGGACATCCACACTGCATCGAAGGGCGCGGCCTACACCGGCAGCGACCAGGACAGCCTGATCGAGGCACTGGGCGCGCGGTTGGACACCCACTTCGTGCTGGCCAACGTCGGCGCCAGCGAGGTCGGCCTGTTGCTGCGCAACGGCCGCATCGATGAAGTGCTGCCGCCGGGTAGCCGCCGCCTGTACTGGCGCGGTTCGGTCGACACCCAGGTACGCGTGATGGCGCTGGGCGACGAGCCACGCATTCCGGCGGACGTGCAGCAGCGCCTGGGCCAGCTGGGCGTGCTGCCGCGTGTGGCGGTGATCAGCACCGTGCCGAGCGAGTCGGTGGGCCTGCTGTTCATCGATGGCACGCTGCGGCAGACGCTGGACGCCGGCCTGCACGCGTTCTGGAACTTCAACGGCAACGTGTCGGTGGAGCGTGTGGAACTGCGTGCACGTTCGCTGGACGTGTCCGGCCAGGAGCTGCTCAGCCGCGACAAGGTGACCCTGCGGGTGAACCTGGCCGCGACCGTGCAGGTGATCGACCCGGTGCGTGCACACCGCACGCTCAGCAATGCCGATGAGTTCGTCTATCGGCAGCTGCAGTTCGGCCTGCGCCAGGCGATTGCCGCGCGCAGCCTGGACGAGCTGCTGGGCGACAAGGCGGCACTGGACGGCGAGATCGCCGCCCATGTGCAGGCGGCGATCGAGGGCCACGGCGTGCGGCTGCTCGGCGTGGGCATCAAGGACGTGATCCTGCCGGGCGAGATGAAGGAGATCCTCAACGGCGTGGTGCTGGCCGAGAAGCAGGCCCAGGCCAGCGTGATCCGTCGTCGCGAGGAGGCCAACGCCACGCGTTCGCAGCTCAACACCGCAAAGCTGATCGAGGACAACCCGGTGCTGATGCGCTTGAAGGAGCTGGAGGCACTGGAGAAGGTCACCGAGAAGATCGACAAGCTCACCGTGTTCGGCGGCCTGGATGGCGTGCTGAAGCAGCTGGTGACGATCAGGTAGGGGGTAGCGGTGGCGCAGGGACGCGCCGCCGGCCCATCAAGGACATACACGAAGACATGGACATTCAACACAACTATCAATGGCTGCACGTCGAGGGCACCACGCCGATCAAGGGCTGGGTCAACGGTGTGCCGCTGGAAGCGCAGGCGCATGAGCAGCTGCGCAACATCGCCGCGATCCCGTTCGTCGGGCCGTGGCTGGCCGTGATGCCGGACGTGCACCTGGGCAAGGGCGCGACCGTGGGCTCGGTGATCCCGACCCGCGGTGCGATCATCCCGGCCGCGGTCGGCGTCGACATCGGCTGCGGCATGGCGGCGGTGCGCACCACGCTGCGCGCCAATGACCTGCCCGATGACCTGCGGCAGCTGCGCAACAGCATCGAGCGCAGCATCCCGGTCGGCAACGGACGTGGCGGCGAGCATCAGCGCATGCCCGACAGCATCCACACCCGGCTGGTGCAGTCCGGGCTGGCCGCCGGCCTGGAGAAGATCAAGGACAAGCACCGCAGGATCCGCACCGACAAGCTCGACCGCCAGCTGGGTACGCTGGGTGGCGGCAATCACTTCATCGAACTGTGCCTGGACGAGACGGACACGGTGTGGGTGATGCTGCACAGCGGATCGCGCGGCACCGGCAACCTGATCGGCACCTACTTCATCGAGAAGGCACGCGAGGAACTGGCCCGGCGCGTGCTCGGCTTCCACCTGCCGGACAAGGACCTGGCCTTCTTCATGGAAGGCGAGCCGCTGTTCGATGACTACGTCGAAGCCGTGTCGTGGGCGCAGGACTACGCCCGGCAGAACCGCGAGGCGATGATGTCGCGCGTGCTCGCCGAGATGCGCCACCGCTTGCCGAAGTTCCAGCTGGCGGCGATGGCGGTGAACTGCCACCACAACTACGTGCAGAAGGAAACGCACCGCGGGCAGGAGCTGCTGGTGACGCGCAAGGGCGCGGTCAGCGCGCGTGAGGGTGAGCTGGGCATCATTCCCGGCAGCATGGGCACGCGCAGCTACATCGTGCGTGGCAAGGGCAACGCGGACAGCTTCCACAGCTGCAGCCACGGTGCCGGCCGGGCGATGAGCCGTGGCACGGCGCGCCAGCAGATCACGCTGGCCCAGCACCGCGAGGCCACGGCGCATGTGGAATGCCGCAAGGACAGCGGCGTGCTGGACGAGTCACCGGCCGCGTACAAGTCGATCGACGACGTGATGGCCGCGCAGCTGGACCTGGTCGACGTGGTGCATACCCTGCGCCAGGTGCTGTGCGTGAAGGGATGATGGAGCGGTGCCGGTCAAGGCCGGCACCCACCGCGCGTGGATGCAGCGGCGCAGACCACGCCTGGCATCCACCGTGGCTCAATCGTGCTCGATCCCACACCAACCCGGCAGATAGCGGGCATCGGCGTGCCGTGCATGTTCGGTGGCGTTGGCCACTGCCTGCTGGAAATCGCGGCGGATCTGCTTGCGGGTCATCCGCTGGCGGAAATGATCGGCCCACAGAAACTCGGCGAAGGGCTGCACCGATTTGGCGTAGCCGCCGCGACGGCGAACCTCGCCGGCCAGCGAGCGATGCGGATCGTCGGCCAGCTCCAGTAGCGATTTCGGCATCGCCGACGGCGGCTGCCGCACACCCTCGGCATCGAACGGATGCGCCCAGCAGTAGCGCTCCATCACCGTCCAGAACAGTTTCCTCGGCAGGTGTGACAGATCCGCCTGCACTACGGTCAGCACATGTTCGATGCCCTCCTCGTGCAGGGCCAGCGCCAGATGGTGATGGTCGACCAGGTACAGGCGGTTCGACGGCCCCACCACCACCGGCACCATGTGCCGCCCGAGGTAGCGCTCCTCGCCTTCGTTCGGCAAGGTCTTCCACTGCGCGCGCTTGCGCTGCACCTCCAGCAGGCCCACGCTCATCTGCGTCGGCCGCAGGTCGAGGATGGCGACCGGCGAAAGCCGCGGTTCGGGAATACGGGTCATGGCGTACCTCGTGTGCGGTAGTGGTCAACGGCCTGCTGCACGCTGTGGGTGGCTCCGTCCGGCCCCAGCAGGGCGGCGATGCCGAAACGCTCCAGCGCCTGCATCGCGCGTACCGAGCCCAGCCGCGCAATGACGAACGCGATGCCCTGCTGCTGGCAGAGACCAATCATCTCGCGCAGGGTCTGCGCTGCGCTGTAGTCGATCTCGACGATCGCGCTGCCTTCCAGCACGATCAGCCCCGGCGCGGGCGTCGCATCGATGCTGGCCAGCAGCTGCCGCTTGAAACTGTCGGCGTTGGCGAACAGCAGCGGTGCCTGGAACGCCAGCACGGTCACGCCCGGCTCGGTCTCGCCACGGCTGCCCGGCCACCAGACCGTGCTGCCCGGCAGGCGGGTCAGCGTCATCATCGGGCTGTGCGCGATCATCCACACGCCATGCAGCAGGGCCAGGCCCACACCCATCGCAATGCCCGACTGGATCGGCAGGCAGACCACCGCCAGGAAGGTCAGCACCGCCAGCAGCGCTTCGCCGCGCGCGCGGCGGGCAATGTCGATCAGCACGCGCAGGCGGAACAGGCGCACCGCCACGAACAACAGCACACCGGCCAGCGCTGCATCGGGAATGGCACCGAGTACCCTGCCGCCGCAGAACGCCAGCAGCATCACCAGGGCCGCGGCGATCAGCGCGCCCAGCTGCGACGTCGCACCGGCCTCCACCACCACGGCGGTGCGTGGTGGGCTGGCATTGACCGGAAACGCACCGAACGCGGCCGAGAGCAGGTTGCCGGCGCCGACACCGAGGAAGTCCTTGTTGACGTCGGGCTCTTCCTCGCCGGGAAACGCGCGGTCAACGGCGGCCACCTGCATGATGATGACCAGGGTCAGCAGCAGCGCCAGCGGGACCAGGGTCGTGAGCGTCGCCAGCGCGGGCAGCTGCCACGGCGGCGGATACGGAGACACTGCGCCGAGGGTTGCCACGCCCAACCGCTCGGCGCCCAGCAGGGCAACCAGCAGCGTGGCGATGGCCACCGCGATCAGCGCGCCGGGAATGCGCGGATTGATGCGGTCGCACAGGCCCATCGCCAGCAGCACGCCAAAGCTGATCAGGGTCGGCAGCAACTGCGCGTGCGGAAGGGTCCACAGCAGTTCATACAGGCGTTCGGGCAGCTCACTTGAAGACAGGCTGACACCCAGTGCCACCGGCAACTGCGAGGCCGCGATATGCACGGCGATGCCGCCGAGGAAGCCGGTCACCACCGGCACCGACAGCAGCGCGGCGACCACGGCGATCCGCAGCAATGCCGCCAGTGCCAGGAACACGCCGACCAGCAGCGCCAGCAGCACGGCACTTCCGGCCAGCGCGCTGGCCTGTTGCGCGGCCAGCCCAGCCAGGGTGAGCGCGAAGATCGGCGTGATGGTGGAATCGGCACCGACCGTCAGCCGGCGGTTGCGGCCCAGCAGCACGAAGCCGAGCGTGGCGCCGACGAAGGCATAGAAACCAACCTGCGGCTCGAAGCCACCCAGCCGTGCCGTCGCCATCTGTTCGGGCAGGGTGATTGCCGCCAGGGTTATGCCGGCGATGGCATCGCGCGTAGCCTGCGCCGGTCGCCAGCCACGCAGGCCCTGCAAAGGGGCCAGCAGCGATCTGAGGCGGTTTGCTTCGTCCATGCCGGGCCCGGGCTGCGTGGGTGCGTTGCGTCCACTATCAGCGTGGGGAAGTGGAAATGGTGTCAGGGGTCGGATCCCTTTCGCAGAAAGGGATCCGACCCCAAGGGCGCCGACCAAGGTCGGCATCTACCAGAGCAAGCCCGTTCAGCGCGGTACGCAGTCTTCGCCGACCAGCGCGTGATGCACGCCGATGCCGGCGCGCACGCCCTCGGCGGTGGCCAGGGTGATGTTGCCGACCGTCGTCGCATCGCCTGCCGCATACACGTTCGGCACCGAGGTCTGCTTCATCGCGTCGACCTCGATCAGCACGCCCAACGGGCTCTCGGCCAGCGCGCAGCCCAGCTGCTGCACCAGCGGCGTGGCCATCGCCTGGGTGGCCGGCACGAACAGCGCACGCTGGGCGATACGGCGGCCATCGGCCAGCTCCACTTCCAGCCAGGTCGGCTGGTCACCCTGCACGCCCAACACCGGCGAGGTCTCGATCTGCACGCCGCGCTGCTGCATGGCCGCCCGTTCCTCATCGGTGATGTCCAGTCCCATGCTGAAGAACGTGACATTGCCCCAGTCGGCGAACAGCGGCGCCTTGCTGGCGGACATCGGATGGCCGCCGAGCAGGCCGATTGCACCGCCACCCACTTCGTAACCGTGGCAGTAAGGGCAGTGCAGCACGGTGCTGCCCCAGCGCTCGGCCAGCCCGGGCAGCTCCGGCAGCTGGTCGGCGATACCACTGGCCAGCAGCAGCTTGCGCGCGGCCAGCACCTGCCCATCGGCGGTACGCACTTCCACGCCCTCTGCGCTGGCGGTGGCCTGCACCGCCTCGGCCTGCACCCAGCGCACGCTGGGGTAATCCAGCAATTGCTGGCGCGCGGTCTTCAGCAGCTCGGCCCCGCTGATGCCATCCAGCCCCAGCACGCCGTGCGAATGGCTGGCAAAACGGTTGCGCGGCGAACCGGCGTCGATGACGGTAACCGGGCGGCGGGCACGGGCCAGGATCAGGCCCGCGGCAATGCCGGCATAGCTGCCGCCGACGATGAGCACATCAGGATTCATGGTGACCTTCCAGGGAACGGTGATGGGCGAGATGGCGGGCGAAGTCGGCGCCGAGCTGGTCCAGCGTGGTCGCCTGCAGCCGCGCTTCGAGCAGGCGCTGCGCCTCGCGTGCACCCTCGAGCAGGGCGCTGTTGACCAGCTGCTGGATCGGACAGCCGCCGCCGGAATCGCGGGCGCCGACGTGCACCAGCGGTGGTTCGCCGACGGCCAGATAGATGTCATGCAGGGTGATCGTTGCGGCATCGCGGGCCAGCTGGCTGCCCCCGCCATGACCGCGGGTGCTGCGCACCAGGCCGGCCTTGTGCAGCTGCGCCAGCAGGCGGCGGATTACCACCGGATGGGTGGGCAGGCACGATGCCAGCTGCTCGGAGGTGCGCGGGGCGGCCTGGCCGACCAGGTGCGCCATCACATGCAGGGCGTCGGAAAGCGGGTTCGCGGATTTCATGTAACAACAATAGTTACATTTAAATCCCCTGTCGAGGGTCCGCATTCGTTCCATCTGGACACATTTGTCCTATGAAATTATTTCTTCACATCACTAAACGAAACGCGAATGTGATGCGTGTCGCACTTCAGCGCGTGCGTAGCGGGTCGATACCGCAGTGCCCCTTCCCGAGAGTTCTTTCCCATGAATGCGTCTGTCCGTGCTCCGCGCCTGCAGTCCAAGCTGCTCGGCGCGGTTTCTGTTGGTCTGGCCGTGGTCCTGCTGTGCGCTCTGGCGGGCCTGGCCTCCGCCTGGTTGAAGTTGTCCACCGAGGTTCCGCCCGAGGTCGCGCACAGCCGCGATGCGGAACGCCTGCAGCGTGAGTTCCGCGGCCAGGTGCAGGAATGGAAGAACGTGCTGCTGCGCGGCCACGACGATGCGCTGCGCCAGCGCCACCTGGAGGCCTTCGACAGCGAAGGCCGCCTGGTCGAGCAGCTGGCCATGGGCCTGGTGAGCAGCCCGGATGCGCGCACCCGTGAACTGGCGCAGGCGTTCATCTACCTGCACGCGCAGCTGCAGCAGGACTACCACGCGGCGCTGCAGGCGTTTGCCGGGGCCGGTTACGATCCCGCCGCCGGCGACGATCTGGTACGCGGCAAGGATCGCCCGGTGGCGACGGCACTGGATGCCCTGAGCACGCACGCCACGCAGGTGGCTGAAGCGGCGGTGGCAGCGCGTTCGCAGCAGGCACGCCAGACCCTGCTGCTGTGCGCGGTACTGACCGTACTGGCCGCCGTGCTGCTGCTGATCGGCCTGGCCTGGTGGCTGCGGCGTGCAGTGGTGCAGCCGGTACTGGCGGTCGAAGCCGCCGCACGCGCGGTGGCCGCTGGCGACCTGCAGCACGTGGTGCAGGTGCGCAGCCGCGACGAGATCGGTCGCCTCGCGCAGGCCATGCAGGCGGTGCAATCCACCCTGCGCGGCGTGCTGGATGCGCAGACCGCGATGGCACAGGCGCACGAGGCCGGCAGCATCAGTCACCGCATGGACGCCGCTGCCTTCCCCGGCGCGTTCGGCACCATGGTGGGCGACTGCAACACGCTGGTCGATGCGCACATCCAGGTGAAGATGCGCGCGATCTCGATCATGGGCCGCTATGCGGTCGGCGACCTCAGCCAGGACATGGAGCGCCTGCCCGGCGAGAAGGCGGTGATCACCGAAGCGCTGGACGCGGTCAAGCACAACCTCGGTGCGATCAACGGCGAAATCCGCCGCCTGGCCGAAGCGGCGGCCGCCGGTGACTTCAGCCAGCGCGGCGACAGTGCGCGCTTCGAGCATGATTTCCGCGCGATGGTCGAGGGCCTGAACCGCCTGATGCAGACCACCGAGCTGAACCTGGCCGAGGTCTCCAGCATGCTGCGCGCCATCGCCGATGGCCGTCTCGGCGCGCGCATGCACGGTGATTTCCAGGGTGTGTTCGCGCGTATCGCCGGCGATGCCAATACCACCGCCGCGCAGCTGGCGACCATCGTCACCGACATCAAGCACGCCTCCGGCAGCATCCACACCGCCGCCGCGGAGATCGCCGCCGGCAACAATGATCTGTCACGCCGTACCGAGCAACAGGCCGCCAACCTGGAAGAGACGGCGGCATCGATGGAGGAACTGACCTCCACCGTGCGCCAGAACGCCGAACATGCACGCCAGGCCAACCAGCTGGCGATCGGCGCCCATACGGTCGCCTCCCACGGCGGCAGCGTGGTCGGCCAGGTGGTGGCAACGATGGGCGCGATCGAGACCTCGTCGCGGCAGATCGCCGACATCATCAGCGTGATCGATGGCATCGCCTTCCAGACCAACATCCTGGCCCTGAACGCGGCAGTGGAAGCTGCGCGCGCCGGTGAGCAGGGCCGCGGCTTCGCGGTGGTCGCCAGTGAAGTGCGCACCCTGGCGCAGCGTTCGGCGGCGGCGGCAAAGGAGATCAAGACGCTGATCGAAGCCTCGGTGGAGCAGGTCGGCCATGGCGCGCAGCGCGTACGCGAGGCGGGCGACACCATGGCCGAGATCGTCGCATCGGTGCAGCGCGTGACCGACATCATGGCCGAGATCTCCGCTGCCTCGCAGGAGCAGAGCGCGGGCATCGAACAGGTCAGCCAGACCGTGATCCAGATGGACGGCACCACCCAGCAGAACGCCGCGTTGGTGGAGGAAGCCAGCGCTGCCGCGCGCAGCCTGGAACAGCAGGCAAACCGATTGATCGATGCGGTGGACGTGTTCGACCTTTCGAGCACGGCGGCGGCGAAAGGCGGGTTGGCACGCGCGGCCTGATGGATCCGGTTGCCGGCCAGCGGCCGGCACTACCGTAAAACGCGTACAGGGGTAGTGCCGGCCGCTGGCCGGCAGCGTCCAACGCTGCATGGGTTGTGGCGTGAACAGTGCGGACCAACGGTCCGCACCCACCGGGGCCTGCAACGGCCTCGCGGTAGTACACGGTGGTGCAATGCACCGTTGCCGGCATGCACGCGGTCACTGGCCTACCCTTTGCCGGATATTCCCGCCTCCCTCCCCCTCTGCTGGAGCCCCCCATGACTGTCCCCGCCTTCGGTCTCGGCACCTTCCGCCTGAAAGACCAGACCGTGATCGACTCCGTGCGCAACGCGCTGGAGGTCGGTTACCGCGCCATCGATACCGCACAGATCTACGGCAACGAAGCCGAAGTCGGCCAGGCCATCGCCGATTCCGGCGTGCCGCGCGATGAGATCTACCTGACCACCAAGGTCTGGATCACCGAGTTCAAGCGCGATGCGCTGCTCGCCAGCCTGCGCACCAGCCTGGAAAAGCTCCGCACTGACCAGGTGGATCTGGCGCTGATCCACTGGCCGTCGCCGAACGACAAGGTCGACGTGCCGATGGAGGAGTACTTGACCGCACTGGCCGAGGCCAAGGCACAGGGCCTGACCCGCGAGATCGGCATCTCGAACTTCACCATCGCGCAGACCCGCAAGGCGATCGGCATCCTCGGTGCCGACGCCATCGCCACCAACCAGATCGAGATCCACCCGTACCTGCAGAACCGCCTGCTGGTGAAGTTCCTGCAGGACAACGGCATCCATATCACCGCCTACATGAGCCTGGCCTATGGCGAAGTGATCAAGGACCCGGTGATCCAGGCCATTGCCGGCCGGCACCAGGCCACCCCGGCGCAGATCGCACTGGCGTGGGCGTTGCAGCAGGGCTTCTCGGTGATCCCGTCGTCGACCAAGCGCGGGAACCTGTCGGCCAACCTGGAAGCGGCAGCGATCCGCCTGACCGATGAAGACATGGCACAGATTGCCCGGCTCGATCGCGGCCATCGCCTGGCGAATCCGGAAGGGATTGCCCCGGCCTGGGATTGATTGCAACGACGGCGTGCAACTGCTCTGGTAGACGCCGACCTTGGTCGGCGCAGACGTCTGATCGATCGATGAAACACCGTGCCGACCAAGGTCGGCACCTACCAACGTCAGGGCTACCTCCCGCCCTGCAGCAGCCACCCACGCATCGCCGCACTGACCTCGTCCGGCTTCTCCATCGGCGCCAGGTGCCCACAGTCGGGCACCACCACCAGCTGCGAGTGCGGCACCATCGCGTGCATTTCCTCGCTCACCGCCAGCGGCGTGATGCGATCGTTCGCGCCGCACACGATCAGCAGCGGATCGCGGTAGCCAGCCAGCACGTCATGGCCATCGCGGCGCTCCAGTGCGCTCTGGCGCAGGAAGACATCCGCGCCCAGGCGGGCGGTCATGTCACGCACGCGTTGCACCAGCACATAGTCATCCAGCCGCGAAGCATCGATGTAGCTGCGCATCAGCACGTCACCGAAGCCGTGGAATTTTCCCGGCAGGCGCACGCTGGCACGTTGGCTGCGGCGCTGGTCGGCCCGCTCGGGTGAGTCGGCGTGGATCGAGGTGTCGATCAGCGCCAACTGCAACACCCGTTCCGGCGCGATGCGCAGGATCTGCTGGGCCACGAAGCCACCCAGCGAGAACCCGGCCAGCGCAACGCGCTCCGGTGCCTGCGCCAGCACGTCCTCGGCCACCGCCTGCAGGGTCTCGCCTCGGGTCTGGTCGCCCACGGTGCAGTCGGCGATATCGGCCAGGTCGGCCAGCTGCGCGCGCCACAGCTCGGCATCGTTGAGCAGGCCGGGCAGCAGCAACAGGGGGATACGGTCGGTCATGGGGGTATTGTCGCGCCAGCGCGGTGACGGAACCATGCCGCAACGGGCGATTGCGTTGTAGAGTCGCGCAAGCTCGACCCTACGATACGGACGCGACCATGGCAGACCCCTACAACAGCGGCACCCCTTCCCCGCCCGCACTGCGCTTCGACGATTCACTGGTCACCACGGCCTTCGAGCTGCCCGGGCACCGTGTGGTGCGCAACCTCGGTGTGGTGCGCGGCATCACCGTGCGCTCGCGCTCAATCGTCGGCAACTTCCTGGGCGGCATCCAGACGATCTTCGGTGGCAACATCACCATCTACACCGAACTGTGCGAACAGGCTCGCGAGGAAACCTACCGCGACATGGTCAAGCATGCGCGGCAGCTGGGCGCCAACGCGATCATCGGCATGCGCTACGACGCCACCGATGTGATGACCGGACTGACCGAAGTGCTGTGCTATGGCACGGCGGTGGTGGTGGAACCGTTGCGGTGACGCTGTAGGGCCGAGCGAGGGCTCGGCTCTACAATGGGGTTTCAGGCACCTCGACCTGCTGCACCGGCAGGGTCACCATCATCACCGTCGGGTCGTCCGGGTCCAGCCGGGTCTTGAAGCCCAGGCTCTGGCACATCGCCAGCATGGTGCTGTTCTCGCGCAGCACCTGGCCTTCGACCACGTCCAGGCCCAGCCACTTGGCGTACTCGATCATGATCGCCATCAGTCGCCAGCCGATGCCGTGGCCCTTCAGGTCCGAGCGGATCAGGATGCCGTACTCGCCACGGTGGTAATCCGCGTCGGCGTGCAGGCGCACCGCACCCAGCATCTCGCCACTGCGCGGTTCGATCGCCACCAGCGCGATCGAGCGTGCGTAGTCGAGCTGGGTCAGGCGGGCGATGAACTCGTGGCTGAAGTGCTTCACCGACTGGAAGAAGCGCAGGCGCAGGTCCTCGTCGCTGACACGAGCGAAGAACGCGCGGAACAGTGCGTCGTCCTCCGGCCGCACCGGGCGCACGAAGGCGCGGCCGCCATCGGACAGTTCGATGGTGCGCTCCCACTCCTTCGGGTATGGGAACACCGAGAAGCGTGGATGGCCACGGCCCTTGTGCAGGATGCGCGACGGCGCCACCGCCACGCGCGCGTCGAGGGCGAGGATGCCCTTGCCGTCGACCAGCAGCGGATTGATGTCCAGCGTGCGCACTTCGGGAATGTCGGCGGCCAGCTGTGCCAGCTTGACCAGCGCCAGCGCCAGTGCGCGCTCGTCGGCGGCGGGCACATCGCCGTAGGCCTTGAGGATGCGCGAGGCACGGGTCTGGCCGATCAACTCATGGGCCAGGCGCAGGTCCAGCGGTGGCAGCGCCAGCGCCTTGTCGTTGATCACTTCGACCGCGGTACCGCCACGACCGACCACGATCACCGGGCCGAACGTTGCGTCATCGGCAATGCCGACGATCAGCTCACGCGCCTTCGGACGCACGATGGTCGGCTGCACCAGCAGGCCGTCGATGCGCGCATCCGGCCGCAGCTGGCGCGCACGCGACAGGATCGCGTTGGCCGCGCTCTGCACCGCCGGCAGCGTGGACAGGTTGAGGCGCACACCATCCACTTCCGACTTGTGCGGAATATCCGGCGAGAGAATCTTCAGCGCGACCGTGGCACCGCGCTCCAGCAGCGGTTGCGCCAGGTCCATCGCCTCGTGCGCATCGCGTGCATGCATCACCGGCGCGGACGGAATGCCGTAGGCCTTGAGCAGCTCATGCGTAGCCAGCGGGTCCAGCCATTGCTGGCCATTGGCCAGCGCAGCATCGACCAGTGCACGCGCGGCTGCCGCATCGACATTGAAGTCCTGCGGCAGGCTGGGTGGCGTTTCCATCAAGGCGTTCTGCGCTTCGCGGTAACGCACCAGATGCTGGAAGCCACGTACTGCCTCCGCCTCGGTCGGATAGGTCGGCACCCGCGCCGCGTTGAGCGTGGCAGTGGCCTGGTCATCGTTGCCCAGCCACACTGCGAACACCGGCTTGTCGCGGTGGTGGCGCGGGCGCAGGCCGAGCGTGCGGGTGAGTGCCTGCGCAGCGTCTGCGGAGGAGGTGAATGCGGTGGGTACGTTGACCACCATCACCGCGTCATTCTCGTTGTCGGCCAGCAGCGCTTCGATGGCCGCGGCATAGCGGTCACCATCGGCGTCGACCACGATGTCCACCGGATTGCTGCGCGACCAGCCCTGCGGCAGTACGGCGTCGAGTTTCTCGACCGTGCTGTCGGACAGGTTGGCCAGCGTGCCACGCAATGCGACCAACTGATCCACGGCGAGACGGCCAACACCACCGCCATTGCTGAGGATGGCCAGGCGGCGACCGGGGAAGGTCCCCAACCGGCCCAGCGATTCGGCAGCAGTGAACAGTTCGTCCAGCGCGCTGACACGCAGCAGGCCGGCACGGTTGAACGCTGCACCGTACACATCATCGGCGCGGGCCAGGGCCTGCACATGGGTATCGCGGCTACCTGGCTGCACGCGCTCGGCGCGGCCGGACTTCACCACCACCACCGGCTTGGCGCGGGCGGCGGCACGCGCGGCCGACATGAATTTGCGCGCGTCCTTGATCTGCTCGACATAGAGCAGGATGGCGCGGGTGCGGTAGTCGGTGGCGAAGTAATCGAGCAGATCGCCAAAGTCGACGTCCATCGTGTCGCCCAGCGAGACCACGGCGGAGAACCCGACCGAGCGCGCCACGCCCCACTCCACCAGCGCGGCGGCAATGGCGGAGGATTCGGAGATCAGGGCGAGGTCGCCTGCCTGCGGGAAATGTGCGGCGATACTGGCATTGAGTCGCGCGTGCGGCGCGATGACGCCCAGGCAATGCGGCCCGAGGATGCGCAGGCCATGCTTGCGCGCCACCGCCTCCACCTGTGCGGACAACGAACCCGGGCCTTCGCCCAGGTGCGCGGTGAGGATGATCGCCGCCTGCACGCCACGTTCGGCAGCAGTGCGTACCACCTGCGGCACGATCGCCGCGGGCGCGGTGATCACCACCAGGTCGGGCACCCAGTCCAGGTCCTTCAGCCGCTTGATCGTGCGGATGCCATCGATCTCGGCATGCCGCGGGTTGATCCACGCCACCTTGCCGGGGAAGCCGGTGCCGCGCAGATTGCGCATCACCGCACGGCCGGCCGAACGCTCGCGCGGGCTGCCGCCGATCACCGCGACCGACTGCGGGCGGAACACGGACTGCAGGTGGTAGGTACTCATGCGCCTACGGTACCCAAAAAAGGGGACGGAGGGGATTAAGTCGTTAGTGCCACAAACGACTTAATCCCCTCCGTCCCCTTTTTTTGTTACAGCAGCGTGCCGTGCAGGATCATCGCGGCGATGCTGAAATAGATCACCAGGCCGGTCACATCCACCAAAGTGGCCACGAACGGGGCCGAGGCGCTGGCCGGGTCGAAGCCGAACCGCTTCAGGATGAACGGCAGCATCGAGCCGGACAGCGAACCGAAGGTGACGATGCCGACCAGCGCGGCACCGATGGTGATCGCCAGCAGGATCCAGTGCTCGCCGTAGTCGTGCAGGCCGCCCAGCTGCCAGATCACGATGCGCACGATGGCCAGGCAGCCAAGGATGGCGCCCAGCACCATGCCGGTCGGGATCTCGCGCAGGGCCACTTTCCACCAGTCGCGCAGGCGCAGTTCGCGCAGCGCCAAGCTGCGGATCAGCAGCGAGGTGGCCTGCGAACCGGAATTGCCGCCCGAACTCATGATCAGTGGGATGAACAGGGTCAGCACCACTGCGCGTGCCAGTTCGTCCTCGTAGTGCTGCATCGCGCTGGCGGTCAGCATCTCACCCAGGAACAGCACGCTCAGCCAACCGGCGCGCTTGCGCAGCATCTCGAGGAAGCCGATCTGCATGTACGGCTTGTCCAGCGCTTCCATGCCGCCGAACTTGTGCGCGTCCTCGGTGGACTCCTCGATCAGCGCATCGAGCACGTCGTCCACGGTGACGATGCCCAGCATCTGCTGCTGCGCGTCGACCACTGGAATCGCCAGCAGGTCGTGGCGGCGGATCAGCCGCGCCACCTCTTCCTGGTCCATCAGCGCGTCCACTGTCACCGGCGGATTGACCTGGGCCACGTCCAGGATTGACTCCTCGGGCAGGCCAGTGATCAACCGGCGCATGGTCACCACCTGCTGCAGCTGCTGACTGGCGGGGTCCAGCACGTAGATCGCGTACACCGTCTCGCGGGTGCGCTCGACCTGGCGGATGTGCTGCAGGGTCTGCGCCACGGTCCAGCTGGCAGGCACGCCCACGTACTCGGTGGTCATCAGCGCGCCGGCGGTGTTGGGCGGGTAGCTGAGCAGCTTCTGGATGGCCTGGCGGGCGTCGGTGCCCAGCAGCGGGATCAGCCGCGCGCGCTCGTCCTCGTCCAGCTCGTGGACGATGTCGGTGGCGCGGTCGTCGGCCATCAGCCCAAGCAGGGCGGCGGCGCGGGCCGGCGGCAGCACGGCCACCAGCTCGCCGCTGCGCTGCAGTTCGGGCGCTTCGAGCATCTTCACCGCACGCGGCAACGGCAGCGCGGCCAGCGTTTCGGCGGCGCGGGTCAGTTCCAGCGTGTTGAGGAATTCCACCGCGTCGGCGGTGTTGTAGTTCGCCAGCGGCGCGGCCAGTGCGGCGGCATCGGCCACCGGGCGCAGCAATTGCTTCTGGTTCATCGGTTTTGCCTTGTGGGGGTGCGACCTCGCGCAACGCCAACGCAGGCAAACCGTCCCGATGTCAGGCGGCGGCCATCGCTGGCGTCGAACGAGGTCGACTTCTACTGTCGCTGGACATGGGTTGGGGACTCCGGGATGCGTGTGCCGGCGGACGCGCCGCCAGCGGCGGGCAGTCTGGACCCGTGGGCCATGCAGGTCAACCCGGCAGCCCGGCGGCGGGCAGCGGCGCGGCCGGATGTTCTCGTGCGTACACAGGCCGGCGCGCATAATGGTGCGGTGGCGCTCGCCACGCTTTCCCCCACCCGAACGGACGCACTGCGGGCTTCCCCGATGACCAGGTATTCCCATGCATAGCGGTGGTCTGGAACTGGCCCTGGTGCTGCTGCTGGCGGCGGTCATCGCCGTGCCGGTGTTCAAGAAGTTCGGCTTCGGCGCGGTGCTGGGCTACCTCGCCGCCGGCGTGGTGCTGGGCCCGGACGGGCTGGGCTTCGTGCAGGATGCCGACCGCATCCTTGGCGCCGCCGAGATCGGCGTGGTGATGCTGCTGTTCGTGATCGGCCTGGAGCTGTCGCCGGCACGCCTGAAGGTGATGCGGCGCTCGGTGTTCGGCGCCGGTGCGGCGCAGGTGGCGCTGTCCGGGCTGGTGCTGGGCGGCCTGCTGCTGCTCGATCACTTCCAGTGGAAGAGCGCGCTGGTGGTGGGCGTGGCGCTGGCGCTGTCATCCACCGCGGTGGGCCTGCAGCTGCTGTCCGAGCACAAGGCGATCAACAGCGACCATGGCCGGCTCGGGTTCGCCATCCTGCTGTTCCAGGACCTGATCGCGATCCCGCTGCTGGCGGCCATCCCGCTGCTGGGCGGGGTGAAGAACGAGACCCTGCGCATCGAGGATGCGATGGTGGCACTGGGTGCGCTGGCGGTGGTGATCCTGTGCGGGCGACCGGTGCTGCGCAAGGTGTTCAGCATCATCGCGCGCACCCGCAGCCCGGAAGTGTTCACCGCCACCGCCCTGCTGGTGGTGCTCGGCACTGCCTGGTTCATGCAGGAAGCTGGCCTCAGCCCCAGCCTGGGCGCGTTCCTGGCCGGCGTGCTGCTGTCCGATTCGGAGTTCCGGCACGAACTGGAAGCGCAGATCGAGCCGTTCAAGGGCCTGCTGCTGGGGCTGTTCTTCATCGCCGTGGGCATGGGCATCGACTTGGACCGCATTGCCGCCGAGCCGTGGCTGATCGCCGCTGGCGTGGCGATCCTGCTGGTGGTCAAGTTCGGCCTGCTGTACGCAATCGGGCGTATCGCCAAACTCAGTTCGCGGCAGTCACTGCTGCTGGGCAGCGTGCTGTGGCTGGGCGGCGAGTTCGCCTTCGTGGTGTTCAACGAAGCGCAGCGCGCGCACCTGCTGGGCAACGCCAACCACGACCGGCTGGTAGCGATCGTCGGCCTGTCGATGGCGATCACGCCGCTGCTGATGATCGCGCTGCTCAAGCTGCTGGGCCAGGAAAAGGCCACGCCGCGCGCGGCGGCCGAGGCCGACAAGGTGGCGCCGGACAACCGGCCCAAGGTGCTGATCGCCGGCATGGGACGCTTCGGCCAGGTAATTGCACGCCTGCTGACCGCGCAGAAGGTGCCGTTCGTCGCGCTGGAGGCGAACCCGGACACCGTGGCCGACCTGCGCCGCTTCGGCAACCAGCTGTACTACGGCGACCCGACCCGGCCGGAGATGCTGCGCGCTGCGGGCGGCGAACACATCGATGTGTTCGTGATCACCGTGGACGACCCGGAGACCAACCTGCGCGCGGTACGCATGGTGCGCCGGCTGTACCCGGACGCGAAGGTGCTGGCGCGTGCACGCAACCGCCAGCATGCATGGCGCCTGATGGACATGTCGGCCGAGCCGTTCCGCGAGGTGTTCGGCACCAGCCTGGAGATGAGCGGCCGCGTGCTGACCGCGCTGGGCGTGGCACCGGACGTGGCCGAGCGCCATGTGCAACGCTTCCGCGAACACGACGAACAGCTGCTGCGCGACCAGTACCTGGTGTACGACGATGAAGCGGCGGTGATCCAGACCTCGCGCGATGCACGCAACGACCTGATGCACCTGTTCGAGGCCGACGCGGAAAGCGACGGCGACAAGGAGCGCTGACGCCGCCCGGTCGATGGCGGACCCGGTAGCGCCGGCCGCTGGCCGGTAATCCCGGGATTCAGGAGGCTTCATGAGGTTGCCGGCCGGCGGCCGGCACTACCCACTACGGATTTCGGCAGTAGATCCACGCCATGCGTGGATGGCGCGATCCCGGGGTCAGAGCACTTTCCGTGGGAAAGGGATCCGACCCCGGCGCTCAGCCGTTGTCGCGCAGGAACCGCGCCATCGACGAAACGCCCGGCACGCGCGGTTCGAACTCGCCGGCCACGTCGATGAAGCCGCGCATCACCGCGATCTCGCGCGGGCTGCGGTTGAGGCTGTCGCGCACTTCCGGATCGGCACCGGCACGCAGCAGGCGCTGCACCAGCAACGGCAGGCCATGCAGCGCGGCCAGGTGCAGCGGCCCGAAGCCGCGCGGATCACGCACGTCCAGGCTGACGTCTTCATCCAGCAGGCGCTCCACCGCCGCCATCACCACCTGCTCGTCGCAGGCGGTACCCGGCTCGGCGCGCGCACCCAGCAACAGCAGCAGCGGCGTGACCGAACCGGCGGCGGCCTGGTCCGGTTCGGCACCGGCCAGCAGCAGGGTGTCGAGCAGGGCCAGCAGGCGCGAACGGTCGCGAGCGCTGAAGCCGTACAGCGCGGCACAGTGCAGCGGACCCAGCTGCTGCGCGTCACCGGCATGCACGTCGGCACCCGCAGTGAGCAGGCGCGCGACGATGTCCGGCAGGCCCAGCGCCGAGGCCAGCATCAGCACGGTCACCCCACCCGGCAGGCGGTGCTCCAGCTTGGCGCCGGCATCGAGCAGGGCCGAAACGATGTCCACCTGGCGCATGCTGACCGCCGCCGACAGCGGCGTCGCACCGCTTGCAGCGGCGTGCTGCGGATCCGCACCGCGCGCCAGCAGCAGGTCGGTCACGGCCAGGTGGCCACCACCGGCCGCACGCAGCAGCGCGGTGCAGCCCTGTGCATCGACCGCGTCGACGGCAAATCCCAGATCGATCAGGCGGCGCACGGCGTCCACATCACCCGCCATCGCGGCAGCCGGCAGATCGGCCTCACGCAGGGTACGGCGCGGCAACGGCCACACCCGCCAGTCCAGCCAGTCGGCCAGATCGCGGCGACCGATCGACAGCGCCACGCCCAGCGGCGTCTGGCCGTCGGCGGCACGTGCTTCCGGCGAGGCACCGTGCTGCACCAGCAGCTTCAGCGCGCCTTCGCGGGCCAGTGCGGTGGCCAGGTGCAGTGCGGTCATGCCATGGCTGTCGCGCGCTTCGCGATCGACGCCAGCCTTGAGCAAAGCCTGCTGCAGGCGCAGCCAGCCCAGGCGCACCGCCAGTGACAACGGCGGGTCACCCGCCGGGGAGGCAGCGAACGGATCGGCGCCACGTTCCAGCAGTTCCAGTGCCAGCTGTTCCAGGCCGCGGGCGGCCTGGTCGTGCTGTGCGCAGGCTGCCAGGAAGCGCGCCAGGCCACCCCGGCCAGCCGGCGACAGGCCACGCTGCAGCATCACCTGCAACGCAGGCACCGCGTCGATGCCACGCGACAGCAGCGCGAACATCGGGGTGTCGGCGCAGGCATCGCGCACGTAGGGATCGGCGCCGTGGACCAGCAGCCAATCGACCGCGCGCGGCTCCAGCGCCAGTTCCGGATCGAGCAGCAGGCCGCCCAGTTCTTCCGGCTGGCACAACCTGGCCAGCGCGGCCATGCCTTCGGTGTTGCCGAAGCCCAGTGCTTCGCGCAGCAGGGTCAGCGGCGGGCGGTCCGGCAGCAGGCCGCTGGCGCTGGCGGCTTCGCCGCGCTCGGCCAGGCCATCGCTGACGGCGGCCGGCAACGGATAGGATGGATCCAGCAGTGCGACGATCGCCCAGCGGCCCGCTTCAGCAGCGTAGTCCACCGCGCGCCGGCCGACCGGATCGGCGGCATCGGCAGCGATGCCCAGCTCGACCAGACGCTTGATCAGCAGCGGCGATACATCCTCGGCCATCGCCGCCAGCTGCACCGCATTGCGGCCATCGCCGTCCACCGCGACCAGGTCCGGCTTGTGCGGCAGCAGGTGCTCGACCACGGCGGCACGGCCGGCACGGGCCGCTTCCAGCCATGGCGTGCGCCCCAGCGCATCGCGCGCTTCCAGATTGGCGCCCGCGCCGAGCAGCACGCCGATGATCTCTACGTGGCCGGCCAGGGCCGCCTCGTGCAACGCACTGCGGCGCTGGCGATCACGCGCGTCGGCCCGTGCCTTGTGCTTGAGCAGCAGCTGCACGCCGGCCGGATCGTCGTCCTCGGTGGCGGCGGCGGCCAGCAGCACCGGGGTGCCTTCGGCCGGTTCGCTGCGTGCACCGCGTTCGAGCAGGAAGCGCGCCAGGCGCCAGTTGCCGACCTGGCAGGCCACCGCCAGCGGCGACCAGCCATCGCGGTTCAGCGCATCGACTTCGGCAGCGGCATCGCGCAGCAGCGCGGCCACGCCCGGGTCGGAACTGCGTGCGGCATGGTGCAGCGGGGTGTTGCCATCACTGTCGGTGGCGCGCGAATCGGCGCCGTTGGCGAGCAGGGTCATCACCGCTTCGGGGCGGCCATGCCAGCTGTCGCGGGTCGCGGCCAGCAGAGGGGTCATGCCCCGGTGCGGCGCATTCACATCGACGCCGCGGGCAATCAGTTCGCGCAGCAGGCGCAGGTCCGGCAGCACCGCGGCCAGCACCGCCAGGCTGCGTTGGTCACGCCAGTTCGGGTCCGGCAGCGCATACGGATCGGCACCGGCCTGCAGCAGCTGCAGGCCCCGGTCGATGCGGCCCTGGCGGGCGGCTTCATACAGCGCCGGTGTCAGTTCCTGCGGCGCCATGGCCTCCAGCGGCACGGTTTCAGCCGCCGCCGGGAACATCGGTTCGTGTTCACCGCTGGACGCTGCCAACGGGCTGGACCGCAACGACACCAGCGGCGCGGGCGCGACCCGCTGCAGCAGCAGGTGCAGCAGCGGCGACAGCAGCACGACCGCCAGCGCGGCCGGCCAACGTGCACTTTCCGGCAACAGGCCGGGCCAGGCCGGCAGCACCACCAACGCGGACAGCGCGATCACCAGCGCAGCCACGCCGAGGCCACGCCAGGCGGTCAGGTCGCGCCCGGCCAGGGCCTGCCAGTGCTGGGCCAGGCTGCCATCAAGGCGTTCGACATCGTTCCACAACGGCCAGGTGCGCCAGGCCGCCAACAGGCCGGCACTGACCAGAACACTCAGGCCAAGCACCGCCGCCAGGCTGCCGCTGTCACGCAGCGCCGCGAGCGGCCAGGCCAGCAGCAGCGCCAGCAACAGCGGCGCGGCCGCCCACAATGCCAGCAGCGCCGGCAGGTCCTGGCGTGCGACCACCTTCAGCGGCAGCAGCGCGCGGCTGCGGCGCCACCACGATATCGCCAGCGCGAACGCTGGCTGTGCCAGCGCGGCAAGGATCGCACCCGGGATCCCGCCCACGGCGGCGCCCAGCGCCAGCACGGCACCCACGGCGAAGGCGATCGACAGGGCGCGCGGTCGGGAGGTGTCAGTCATAGTGTCGCGGCATCAGGCTGGCCACCGACGGCGGCACCTGCAGGTAGAACCCGCGTTCGCTCATTTCGCTGCGGACCTTTTCGGGATCGGCCTGGGCCAGGCGGCGCTGGGCATCCAGGGCAACCTCCAGGACGAAGGCAAGCGTACCCAGCGAGGTGAGCAGCGGCGCAGGCAGCGCGCTGAAATCATCGCGTCGGGGAACGTAGACGTAGGTGTCCGGCTTGAGTTGGCTTTTATAGACGTAGGCGTGCATGTCCGCGGGACGATAACCCGGGAAGAGCCATGATTGTGTCGGAAAGCCGACACCGGGGAAAGCCGTCAGCCGACGATGGCGGCGCGATCGGCGGCGTTTCCCCTGCGGGGTTCAGCAATGTGGCGGCGACGTTCAGCCAACGCCGCCGCCACACGGGCGCTTACTTGACCTTGGCGTAGGTGCCCTTCAGCGCGACACCGGCGAGGATGGTGCCGGCGTAGCACTCGTAATTGGTGCTGCTCTTGAACTCGTTCTTCTTGTAGTAGCTGACGATGTCGACCACGGCGTTGGCGCCGCGCGACTTGGCGCCGTCCTGCAGCGCGCGCAGCGCCGACAGCGCGACCCAGCGGCAGGCCTCGGCATCGCTCTTGTTGGCAGCGTTGGTCTTCTTGTTGGTCACGTCTTCGCCCAGGCGCTGCTGCACGCTGACCGGCTGGCCGGCCAGGTAGAAGCGCACGCTGCCGTCGATGCCGGCATCGCGGGCGGCCTGCGAGTTGACCAGCTCCTGCAGCGGCTGCTCGACGCGGGTATCACGGGCGGAAGCGGTGGAAGTCAGGGCCAGCAGCGCGGTAGCCGTGGCGATCATGAGAGTGCGGCGCATCGAAACATCTCCTTGTCGAGGGTGCGGGAGTAACGGGAACGGTACGGTGGGGCGGTGGATCACTCGCTCCAGCGGCGGAACACCAGCGAGGTGTTGATGCCGCCGAAGGCGAAGTTGTTGCTCATCACGTACTCGGCCTGCAGTTCGCGGCCCTGTCCGGTGATGAAGTCGAGCTGGCCGCAGCGCGGATCGACCTCGGCCAGGTTCAGGGTCGGCGCGAACCAGCCGGCGCGCATCATCTGGATGCTCAGCCAGGCCTCGAACGCACCACAGGCACCCAGCATGTGGCCGACGTAGCTCTTCAGCGAGCTGATCGGCACGCGGTTGCCGAACACCTGCGCGGTGGCCTGGGTCTCGGCGATGTCACCGTGGTCGGTAGCGGTGCCGTGGGCGTTGACGTAGTCGATCTGCGCCGCGTCCAGGCCGGCATCCTCCAGCGCCAGGCGCATCGCCTGGGCCATGGTGTCGGCGCTGGGCTGGGTGACGTGCTGGCCATCGCTGTTGGTGCCGTAGCCGACCACCTCGGCCAGGATGGTGGCGCCACGCGCCTGCGCGTGCTCCAGGTCCTCCAGGATCAGCGTGCAGGCGCCCTCGCCCAGCACCAGGCCATCACGGCCGGCGTCGAACGGGCGCGGGGTGGTCTGCGGCGCATCGTTGCGCACGCTGGTGGCGAACAGGGTGTCGAACACCGCCGCGGCGGTGGCATCGAGCTGCTCGGCACCGCCGGCCACCATCACCGTCTGCTTGCCGCTGCGGATGGCCTCATAGGCCGCGCCCACGCCCTGGCTGCCCGACGTGCAGGCGCTGGAGGTGGTGTAGACGCGCCCGGACAGGCCGAAGAACACGCCGATGTTGACCGGCGCGGTGTGGCTCATCATCTTCAGGTAGGTGGTCGCACTGATGCCTTCGGTGGTGAACTCGTTGAGCATGCGCCCGAATTCGCCGGTGGCCTCGTGGCTGCCGGACGAGGACCCGTAGGCCACGCCGGTACGGCCACTGCGCAGCACCGGATGCTCGTGCAGGCCAGCTTCGCGCAGCGCCACTTCGGTGGCGCGCACCGACATGATCGCGACCTTGCCCATCGAGCGGGTGGTCTTGCGGTTGTAGTTCGGCGGCAGCTCGAAGTCCTGCGCCGGCGCGGCCAGCTTGGTGTTCAGCCCGGCATAGACATCCCACTCGGGCATCGCGCGCACCGCGTTGCGGCAGCTGCGCAGGTGTGCCTCGATGGTCGGCCAGTCGTGGCCGAGCGGACTGATGGCGGCGGCACCGGTGACCACCACGCGACGATCGGCGGCCATCAGAGCATGCCCCCGTTCACCGAGATCACCTGGCGGGTGATGTAGCCGGCCGGTTCGGACAGCAGGAACGCCACCGTGGCCGCCACTTCGTCGGGACGGCCGACGCGGCCGGCGGGAATCAGCTTGAGCGCGTGTTCAACCACTTCGTCGTTGAGCATTTCGGTCTCGATCAGGCCCGGGGCCACGCAGTTGACGGTGATCTGGCGGCTGGCCAATTCCAGCGCCAGGGCCTTGGTGGCACCGATGATGCCGGCCTTGGCGGCACTGTAGTTGACCTGCCCGCGGTTGCCGGCCAGCCCGGACACCGACGACAGGGTGACGATGCGGCCCGGCTTGCGCCGACGCACCATCGGCATGATCAGCGGATGCAGCACGTTGTAGAAGCCATCCAGGTTGGTGTGGATGACCTGGTCCCAATCGTCCGCCGACAGCGCCGGGAAGGCGCCATCGCGGGCGATGCCGGCATTGCAGACCACGCCGTAGTACGCGCCATGCGCTTCGACATCGGCCTCCAGCGCGGCCCGTGCGGCCTCGCGGTCGGCCACGTCGAACGCCAGCACGCGGGCCTGCTGGCCCAGTGCCTGGATCTCGGCCATCACGGCCTGCGCCTCTTCCACGCGGCTGCGGCAATGCACCACCACGTCGAAGCCGTCACGCGCGATGCGCAGCGCAATGGCCCGGCCGATGCCCCGGCTGGCGCCGGTCACCAGCACGCTTCGATTCCCTGTCATGCCTGTCCACTCTCCAGATAGGCCATCGCGTCGGCCGGTTCGAACACCGACACGTTGGCTGTCGCCCATTCTTCCTCGCCTGCCAGGATGCGGCAGGCGAACATCCCCAATCCATTGTCACCCAACAACTCGCAGCGCGCCTGTACGCGCAGCCGCGAACCGCTGGGGAAGCTGCTGCGCAGGCAGCTGTAGCGGCGGCTGCCGAGCAGGAAGCCCAGCTGCGGCGGCCTGCCGGCGGCGCGCGCGCGGCAACCGGCCCAGGCCGCGATGGCCTGTGCCATGTATTCGATGCCGACCCATGCCGGCACCTGGCCATCCTCGACGAACAGGCCGGCCTCGGGCACCACCAGTTCGGCCTCGATGGCGTCCTGGTCCCACTGTGTGATGCACTCCAGCAGGCACATGTCCTGGCGATGCGGCACCACGTCTTCGATCGCGTACAGCGTGTTCATCGACGCTCCAGCGCCAGCACGGCATTGCTGCCGCCGAAGGCGAACGAATTGCTCAGCACCCGCCGCGGCGGCTGCGCCAGGCGGGTGGCCGGCGCGACCAGCGGCAGCACCGGCAGTGCGGGGTCGGCCACACCGTCCCACCAGTGCGGCGGCAACTGCTGCTGCGGGTTCTCGGCCAGCAGGATCCAGCACAGCGCCGCCTCGATCGCACCCGAGGCGCCCAGCGTATGGCCGGTCAAGGGCTTGGTCGAACTGGCCGGCACCTGGTTGCCCAGCACCTGCGACACCGCCAGGCTCTCCATCGCATCGTTGTGACCGGTCGCGGTGCCATGCAGGTTCACGTAGTCCACTTCGTCGGCGGCCCAGCCGGCACGCAGCAGCGCCTGCTGCAGGGCGTCGATGGCCCCCAGCCCCTGCGGGTCGGGGGCGGACATGTGGTGCGCGTCGGCCGACTCGCCCCACCCGGCCAGACACACCGGCCCAGGTTCGCGGGTGAGCAGGAACAGCGCGGCACCCTCGCCGATGTTGATGCCGGCACGATGCTGCGAGAACGGATTGCAGCGCAGTGCCGAGACCGATTCCAGCGCGCTGAAGCCGGCCACGGTGAAGCGGCACAACGAATCGGCGCCACCGGCGATCACCGCATCGACGATGCCGGCGCGCAGCATGCGCGCGGCCGACATCAGCGCCTTGGCACTGGACGAGCAGGCGGTGGACAGGGTCCATGCCGGCCCCTGTGCACCACTGCGCTGGCGCACGAACTGCGCGGCGGTGCCCATTTCCTGCTGGGCGTAATCGAAGCCCTGCGGCCACTGCCCCTGTTCGGCGTGGCTGCGCAGTGCATGCTCGGATTCACCGATGCCCGAGGTGCTGGTGCCCAGCACCACCGCCACGCGCTCGGCGCCATGGCGGGCGATCGCCGCGGCCACTGCCGGTGCGATCTGTGCCAGTGCCACGTCCAGCAGAGCGTTGTTGCGCCCGCGCAGGGCCACCGGCAGGTCATCCAGGGTCGGCAGCGGCGTGCGTACTTCTCCCAGCGCCAGGGTGCGCCCCGGCAACAGGCTGTCGTTGTCGCTGAGCCCGCCCGGCGCGTCGGCGAACAGTGCCGACGTCACCGCGGCGCGGCCATCGCCGAGCGCACAGACCACACCCAGGTCGTTCAGGTAGATCGGTGCGCTCATCGGTCCGGCCCGGCCATGTCGATCGATTCGATGCGCAGCGCATAGCCTTCGGCGCGGTTGTCCAGCTGCACGCTGCCATCGTCCAGACGCTGCAGCTGCAGCCACACCGTGCCATCGCGCGACAGGCTGCGCTGATGGCCATCATCACTGACCTGCCAGCCGGCCGGCAGCGCAGCGGCAATGGCCGCGGTCGGCCACAGCGCGAACTGCAGGTCATCCAGCACGCGCTCGGCGCGCACCTGCGGCGGCAGCCATGGCGCGCGCTGCTGGGTCAGCTGCTGGCCGTCCCATTGCAGGCGCACGCCGGTCTGGCCCATCGCCTGCACCGCCAGCTGCACCTGCTGCGCGTCGGCTTCCAGCAGAGCGTCGAGGTCGCGCTCATGCGTGCCGAAGCGGAAATGCAGCTGCTGCTGCAGCGCCAATGGCGCCGGCAGGCTGGCCGGCGACAGGCGCAGCGGCGGCAGTTCCACCTGCGGCTTCGGCATGCGACCGGCGCAGGCGGCCAGCAGCAGGCACAGCATCAGTGCTGCGGTACGGGCGATCACGCGCTGCACAGCTGCTCCAGCACGCGCATGCGGCGGCCACTGTCGTCGGCCACATACGGGTTGTTGGTGTCCCAGGCGTAGCCGGCCAGGATGGAACTGATCATGTCGCGCACTTCGGGCTGCTGCTGCGGGTGGTAGATGATCTTCTGGAAGCCGCCCTCATACCAGCTTTCGACGAAGCGGCGGAAAGTCTTCACGCCGGCGCGCAGCGGGATCGAGAACTCGGCTTCCCAGTCGACGGTTTCACCGGCATAGCGGCGCGCCAGGCACTCGCTCGCCAGCTGCGCGGACTTGAAGGCGATGGTGACGCCGGAGGAGAACACCGGGTCGAGGAACTCGCCGGCATTGCCCAACAGCGCGTAGCCCGGGCCCCACAGCGAACTGACGTTGGCCGAGTAACCGGTGATGCGTCGCACCGGCAGCACCGCCCATTCGGCGTTGACCAGCAGGCGGGTCAGGTTGGGGTCCTCGCCGACGATGGCCTGCAGCTTCTGCAGGTCGTCGCCCTCGTAGCACTCGAAGAACGACGGCTCGGCGACCACGCCCAGCGAGCAGCAGCCGTTGGAGAACGGGATCGTCCAATACCAGACGTCGATGTGTTCGGGGTGGGTGGTGATCAGGATCTTGTTGCGATCGAAGTCCGCTTCGGCCGGAATGTTGTCGCGCACGTGGCAGAAGATCGCGCCGCGCACCGGGAAGTTGGACGGCGTTTCCAGCTGCAGCAGGCGCGGCAGCAGGCGCGCGAAGCCCGAAGCGTCGAGGATGAAATCGGCCTCGATGCGGTACTCGCTGCCGTCCGGGCGCCGCACGGTCACCGCCGGCTGCTCGCCCGCTTCGACCGACAGCACTTCATCACCGAAGCGCAGCGTGGTGCCCATGCGCTCGGCGCCGCGTGCCAGCACGTTGTCGAAGTCGGCGCGCTGCACCTGGTAGGTGGTGCCCCAACCCGGCGAGAACTTCTTCCTGAAGTCGAACGCGGTGCGTGCCTCGCCATGCACGAAGGCGGCGCCGTTCTTGTGCTGGAAGCCGGCTTCGACCACGTCCTGCAGCAGGCCGGCGGCCTCGATGTACTCCATGCTCTGCGGCAGCAGGCTTTCACCGATGGAGAAGCGCGGGAACTGCTGGCGCTCCAGCATCAGCACCTGGCGACCCTGCTGGCGCAGCATCGCCGCAGCCACGGAACCGGCCGGGCCGGCGCCGATGATCAGGATTTCAGTACGTTCGACAGCATCCACAGCAGTATTCATCGGTGCGTCCTTGTTGCTCGATCAAGTGGAAAGAAGGAAGTCGGAGAACAGGCTCAGGCCGGCGGCAGATCGTGCGGCGGCGGCCGGAACAGCGGCGAGATCAGCCAGACCAGGCCGATGCCGAACAGCAGGGTCAGGCCGAACGCGCGCAGCGCCGGGGTCTGGGACAGGCCCAGCAGGCCGAACGACAGCCAGGTGCTGGCCGCGCCCACGCACACCGCCAGCCAGGCACTGGCATCGCCGCGGTGCTCGATCAGGAAGATGCCGTAGTCGATGCCCATGCCCAGCAGCAGCATCAGGGCCAGCACGTTGAACAGCTGCAGCGGCTGGCCGAACAGGCCCAGCAGGCCGAGGGTCAATGCACCGGCAATCAGGGTCGGTGCGAACACGCGCCAGGCCTGGCGGCGGTAGCGCAGCCACAGCGCGCCGAATACCAGCACGATGCCGACCAGCAGCAGCCCGCCCATCAGCTTGCGGTAGTGGCCCAGCAGCTGCGAGAAGTCGGCGGTACGGTCCACCCAGCGCACACCGGGCAGGCCCTCGGCCGCCCCACGCAGGGTGGTCAGCGCATCGGCGCGCGACAGGTCATCGACCATCACCACGCTGATCATCTGCCCGCCGACCTCACCCACCCACAGGTGGCGGAACGGCTGCGACGCCGGCGAGGCCAGGAACGCCTCGGCGGTCAGCGGGGTAGCGGCGAAATCGGGGCGCGGCAGCGGTTCGCCGACTGCATCGGATACCGCATCCAGCACACCCGGTTCCACCTTCGCGGTCAGCGCGGCATCGGCCTGCTGGCGTGCCGGCGACGGCAGCCAGTCGCTGATCGCGCGGTAGCCACCAATCCGCTGGTCGTGGGCGAGCGCACGCAGGCGTTCGGTCAGCGCTTCTTCGCGTTGCAACAGCTGGGCAGCGTCACTGCCCTGCACCAGGTAGAACTGCGCCGGGCTGGGCATGCCCAGCAGCTGGCTCAGGCGGATCTGCTGCGCCATCAACGCCGGCGGCGAGGACTGCAGGCTGCGCAGGTCGTCGTTGCTGTGCAGGCGGGTGATGCCGATGGCGGAGAACGCCAGGGCAATCAGCACGAACACCGTCACCGGGCGACGGCCATGCAGGCGCGGGAAGCGTTCCAGGGTGTTGCCCAGCCACTGCGAGAAACGGGTCTGGCGGATCTCACCGCCATCCAGCCACGGGAACCAGAAGATCACCGTGAGGAAAGCAGCGGCCAGGCCGACCACCGAGAAAAGTGCCATCTGGCGCAGGCCCGGGAACGGGGCCAGGCCCAGCGCCAGATAAGCCAGCGCGCTGGTCAGCAGGGCCAGCCACAGGCCCGGCAGCAGGTGCCGCAGCAGCTTCCAGCGGCGATCGGCCGGCTCGGCCTGGCGCGAAGCGAACCAGTGGATGCCGTAATCCTCGGCCACGCCCACCAGCGACGCACCGAACACCAGGGTCAGCACGTGCACCTTGCCGAACACCAGCACGGTCACCGCCAGCGCCACGCCACAGCCGATCAGCAACGACGCGGCGACCAGCAGGATCGGCCGCAGCGAACGGAACGCCAGCCACACCAGCAGCAGCACCGCGGCCAGCGAGCCCCAGCCGATCGTATTGATCTCCTGGTTGGCCTGCACCGCGGCCGCCTCGGCGTGCAGCGGCACGCCGGCATGCAGGATTTCCAGCTCCGGCGCTGCCGCCTTGGCAGCCTGCCCGGCACGTTCCAGCAGGCCATCGAGATGGCGCTCACCATCAAGCTGGAACGCCGAACCCGGCGTATCGAACTGCAGCGCCGCCCAATGCTTGCCCTCGGCTTCAAGCAGGCCGTCATCGCCCAGCCGCAACCCCGACCCCTGCGCCTGCTGCTGCCACCATTGCGGCCACAGCGACAGCGGATCTTGCCGCCAGTCGGTCAGGCGCGGGGCGCCCATCGGGCCGTACAGCGCGGCCAACGCCTGCTCGGCCAACGCGGCCGGTTCGCTGCCCTGCAGCTGCTCGCGCTGGGCCGGTGTCAGCAGGCGGTCGCGGTACGGCGCGTAGAACGCGCGCGCCTCGTCGAACCAGCCTTCGATCGAACCACTGGGCACCAGCAATGCATGGTCGGCGTCCTGGGCCATGGCCGCAGCGAAGGCTGCCTGCGCGCGCTTGGCGGCGGCGCCGTCCTTGCTCCCCAGCAGCACCACCACCTGGCGCGAGCTGCCGTCGGCGATGCGCCGGGTGACATCACTCAACAGGCGGTCATGCGCATCCTGCGGCAGCAGGGCGAGGATATCGGTGTCGATCCGCGACTCCTGGCTCCACAGGCGCCACTGCTGCGCGCCCATCACCAGCAGCACCAGCAGCCAGGCGATGCCCAGCCAGTGCCACCAGCGCCGCAACCGGTCCGGTGCGTTCGATGCCACGACCTCACTCAAAGCGGCGGGCCTCGTCGGCGTTGAGCGTGGCCGGTGCCTCGCTCAATTCGCTGAACTGGATCTGCGTGCGGTCCTTGTTGGCCTCGACGATCTCGACCTGGCGCACGTAGCGGTCACCCTGCAGGGTCAGCGACTGGAACGCCTTGGCCAGCATCGCCGACTTCGGCGTCAGGCGCAGTCGCCAGCCCTGCCCTTCACGGCTGGCCGCCACGTTGAACTGGCTGGACAGCGCCTGCACGTCGCCGCTCATCAGTGCGAACATGATCGCGTTGACCGAACGCATCGCCGGCTGCTGCCGTGCATCGAGCTCGACACGGGTGCTGCCATCGCGCTGGCGGCTGAGGATGCGGTCGGCGGTGACCACCACTTCGGAAGGGAACGGCTTGAGCGTGGTCCAGATCACGCCGTGCTGGCGCGCGACCACGAACTGGCCCTGCGAGCGCAGCGGGTTCTTGAAGCCGCTGACCTGCTTTTCCTGGCTGAACTGGCCACGCAGTACATCTGGCCGCGCCACCGCCTGGGTGATCGCATCGATGGCGGGGTCGGCGGCCTGCACGCGCGGTGCGGCAACGAGCATCAGCGCGCACAGCAGCACGCTGGGAAGACGGGCAAGCATGGTCACGGCGCAGGCACTCCCAGGCGTTCCCACAGTACCGGCGGGCACTGGTACAGCATTTCCTTGCTGGCCGCGTCCACCGCGACCTGGATGGTCATCGCGCGGGTCAGCACCTGGCCACTCTGCGCATCGACGATTTCGTACTCGATCTTCAGCCGGTTCTCCCATTCCACGATGCGCGCGATCACGCGCAGCGCCTGGTTGAACAGCAGCGGGCGCACGTACTTCACCCGGGCATCGACCACCGGCCACAGGTAGCCCGATTCGAGCATCTGCGGGTAGTCGTAGTCGTAGCGCCCGAGCAGCGCGCAGCGCGCGATCTCGAAGTACTTGAAATAGTTGCCATGCCAGACCACGTTCATCGGATCGCAGTCATGGAAGGCGGGGGTCAGCGCAATCTCGCCGACCCGTTCGATGGCCTCATTCACCGGCATACAGCTCCCAACGTTGCGCGCGGATCTCCACCAGCAGTTCCCGCAGTTCGCGATCCAGCGCGCGGTCTTCTTCAACCAGGGCGATGCGCTGCCCCAGGTCGGCGTACATGTCGGCCAGACTGCCATGCAGCTGCGCGTTCAGGCCAACCCGTTCGCGCAGGGCCAGGCCCTGGCGGGCGGCGATCAGCATCGCGGCCACCACCTGTTCAGTCAGCTCGATCACGCGCAGGCAGTCGCGCGCGGCGATGGTGCCCATGCTGACCTTGTCCTGGTTGTGGCACTCGGTGGAGCGCGAAAACACGCTGGCCGGCATGGTCTGCTTCAGCGCTTCGGCAGTCCAGGCCGACACGCTGATCTGCAGCGCCTTCAGGCCATGGTTGATGGCCGCGCGCGGGCCGGTGGCCGCCGACAGGTTGGCCGGCAGGCCATGGTTGTAACGGGCATCGACCACCAGCGCCAGCTGCCGGTCGAGCAGGTCGGCAACGTTGGCCACGGTGTTCTTCAGGGTGTCCATCGCCAGCGCGATGTGGCCGCCGTAGAAGTGGCCGCCATGCAGGATGCGCTCGCCGTCGGCATCGATCAGCGGATTGTCGTTGGCACTGTTCAGTTCGGTTTCGATCAGCTGGCGCAGGAACGGCAGGCTGTCCTCCAGCACGCCGATCACGTGCGGCGCGCAGCGCAGCGAATAGCGGTCCTGCAGGCGCTGTTCATTGCGCGGCGGACGCTCGCTGTGCAGGTCTCTGCGCAGGCGCGCGGCGATGCGGCCCTGGCCCGGGTGCGGCTTGGCCGCGAACAGGGTTTCATCGAAGTGGTGCGCGTTGCCATCGCTGGCCAGCACGTTGAACGCAGTCAGGCGCGTGGCCATGCGTGCCAGGTAGTCGGCGCGCTGCCAGGCCAGGCAGGCCAGGCCGGTCATCACCGCGGTACCGTTCATGATCGCCAGGCCTTCCTTCGGCCGCAGCTTCAGCGGGGTCATGCCGATCTTCGCCAGCACCTCGGCCGCAGGCTGCACGCGGCCGTCGTGCAGCACCTCGCGCTCGCCGCACAGCACCGCCGCCACGTAGGACAGCGGCGTCAGGTCACCGCTGGCACCGACCGAGCCTTCGGCCGGAATCATCGGCAGCACGTCGTGCTGCAGCAGCGTGGCCAGGCCCTCCAGCAGCGGCACGCTGACACCGGACATGCCGCGCACCAGCGAGGCCAGGCGCGCGGCCAGCACCGCACGGGTCTCGACCGGGTCCAGGTAACGGCCCAGGCCGCAGCCATGGTAGGTGTACAGGTGGTGCGGCAGTTCAGCCACCAGTGCCGGCGGGATGTTCACCGTGCACGAATCGCCATAGCCGGTGGTCACACCGTAGATCACGCCATCCTCGCGCAGCAGGCGGTCGAGGAAGTCGGCACCACGCTGGATGTGCGCGCGGAACGCCGGCGCGTCGCTCAGCGCGGCCTCGCACTGGCGCTGGGCCAGGGCAACCACGTCTTCGATGGTCAACGGTGCATCGCCAAAGCGGCACACGGGTACGGCGTCAGTCGTCATGCGGAGCCTGATCCCAGAAGGGGAAGAAATTGAACCAGTCCAACGGGGACTGGATGACCTGGAGTTCCAGCCAGCGCGCGAAGCGCTGTGCCTGTTCTGCCAGTGCGGCGTCGCGCGAACCACGCGGCAGCACGATGCGTTCGGCGAACTGTTCAAACGCCACGCGATAGCCTTCGCCCTGGTGCAGGCAGGCCATGGTGTAGACCGGGCAACCCAGAGCGGCGGCGAGCACATAGGCGCCGATCGGGAACGGGGCGCGGTGGCCAAGGAAATCGGCGGTGACGCTGCGGCCGCCCTGCACCGGCGTACGGTCGCCGACGATGGCGACGAAGCCACCCGCCGCCACGCGCTCGGACAGCATCACCGCCGTGGCCGGCCCCATTTCGGTCACCTGCACCAGTTCCACCGCCGCCAGCGGGTCCAGCCGCTGCAGCAGGCGATTGAAACGCTGCGCGTGCGCGGTATGCACCAGCACGGTGATGCGGAACCCCGGCACTTGCTCGGCCAGCACCTGGCACAGTTCCAGGCAGCCGATGTGCGCGGTGAGGATCAGCCCGCCTTCGCGGCGCGCGATCTTCTCCAGCACCAGGTCGCGATGCAGGTGGATGCGTTCGGCCGGATAGCGCCCGCCCAGGCCGAGGATCTTGTCCAGCATCGTATCGGCGAAGGCGAAGAAGTGGCGCAGGCTGTCACGCCGTGTCGGCGTGCGGCCGAGCACGCCGCTGTATGTCTGCAGCCGCTGCAGGTACTGCATCGAAGCCTGACGGCCGACGCGGTTGCCCAGCCAATGGCAGGCCACCACCGGCCACACGCACAGGCGGAACGGCCAGCGCCCGAACCAGCGGTGCACCCAGCACAGGAACAGCACGCCGGCCACCGACGTCGATTCGCCGATGTCGGCCCAGTGCGGGGCACCCTGCGCGGCCGCCATCTCAGCGCTGCCCCCGCAGGCGGCGCCACAACAGGCGCGGTGCGCGCCAGAGCATGCCGAAGAACAGGCGGGTGTGCATGCGGCTGATGCGCACGTTGTCGCGCCACACATCGAAGTGCGACACGCCATCGGCGGGATAGGTCACGCGCGTGGCCAGGTGCTCGACCGGCAGCCGGCGCCAGTACAGGCGCACCATCACTTCGGTATCGAAATCCATGCGCCGGCCGATGGTCTCTTCACCGATCAGGCGCAGCACCGGCGGCAATGGATACACGCGGAAGCCGCACATGGTGTCGCGCAGGTGCAGCGACAACGTGTTGATCCAGACCCAGACGTGGGTCGCGTAGCGGCCATACAGGCGTGCCTTGGGAACACTGGCGTCGTAGGCCGGAATGCCGCAGATCACCGCATCGGGATGCGCGCGCGCGGCCTCGATGAAGCGTGGCAGGTCGGCGGTATCGTGCTGGCCGTCTGCATCGATCTGCAGCACGTGGCTGTAGCCACGCGCACCGGCCTCGGCAAAACCGGCCAGCATCGCCCCACCCTTGCCCTGGTTGACGTCCAGGCGCAGCAGATCGACCCCCTGGCGCTGTGCCAGCGAGCGCAGCACCGCCGCGCAGGACGCACGCGAACCATCGTCGACCAGCAGGCAGGGCAGGCCCGCGGCCTGCACGCCGTCGACCACCGCCACGATGGCGTGCTCGTGGTCGTAGACGGGAATCACCACCAGTGGCGCGAACGCGGCACCGGCAACGGCCGGGTCAGTCCGCATCAGCGAAAACCACCTTGCCGCTGGCATGCACACCGTGGCTGGAGGTGTAGCGGAAGGCCAGCACGTTGCGTGCGGCATCCCAGTCCAGCTGCAGGGTCAATTCATCTCCCGGGCGGGCCACATGCTGGAACTTCACTGCGTCCATGCGCAGGAATGCGGTCGGCATCGCGAACGCCTGGCGGCCGAAACGCACTGCCCAGTCCAGCTGTGCCACACCGGGCAGGATCGCTGCCTGCGGGAAATGACCCTGGAATGGCCGCAGCGCCGGATCGAGGGTCATGCGCAGCGTGGCGCTCGCAGCATCGCGGCGGTCCCAGACCGGCACCGGCATCAGTGGCTGGAACAGCGCCGCCAATGCCGCCTGGGTCACCTTGCCCTGCGCGTTGATCGGCAACGCCTGCACCAGGCGCCAGCGGCGCGGCCGGGTCACCGCGTCATGCGCATGCGCCAGGCGGGCGCCGAGGCGTTGGCCCAGCGCACGGCGCGCGGCGTCGCCGCCGTCCAGCAGCGCCGGATCGGCCGGCACCACCACGGCGGCCAGCTGCTCGCGCTGCCCAGGCAGCACCAGCACGCGTGCGTCATCCACTTCGGCGTCTTCGCGCAGCGCGCGTTCCAGCGCATCCAGCGAGACGCGGCGTTCTTCGATCTTGACGATGCGGTCGGCGCGGCCCAGCAGGCGGAAGCGGCCATCGGCCAGGGCTTCAACACGGTCCTGGGTGCGCCACCAGTCGGGGGTTTCCAGATGCGCCGAGGCCACCGCAAGGCAGCCGTCGTCGATCCGCCACTGCACGCCCGGCAGCGGCTGCCACGGCGGCAGGTCGGTATCCCAGCGGCGCCAGGCGATACCGCCGGTCTCGCTGCTGCCATAGACCTCGGTCGGGGCCACGCCCAGCCACTGCCGCACCTGCCGCGCAGCATCCTCCGGCAATGGGCCACCGGAGGAGAACACCGCGCGCAGGCGGCCATGCAGACTGGCCCAGTCGAGCTGCCCGGGCAGGCGCTTGAGGTGGGCCGGCGTCGCCACCAGCACCGTATCGGTGCCGGCCAGCGCGCCCACCAGGTCTTCGTGGAAGAACCGGCGCGGATGGATCAGGCGACCGGCGGCCAGCGGCCACAGCACGCGGAACAGCAGCCCGTAGATATGCTGGTGGGACACCGTGCCATGGACCTGCACGCCTTCCATCTGCGCGCCGAACGCGGCCTGCAGCGCCTCCACTTCGCGCGCCAGCTGGTCCAGGCGCTTGCCGATCGCGCTGGGTTGGCCGGTGCTGCCGGAGGTGAACACGCACAGCTCGCAGGCGCGCTCGTCCAGCGCCTGAAGTTCATCGTCCAGTGCAGCGTCCAATGCCGCCAGCGGGTGGTAATCAGCGCTGACATCACCCACGAAACCGCTCACCTGCGGCTGCAGTGCCTGCAGCGTGGCGGGCAGGTTGTCGGCGGCCAGGAATACCCGCTTGCCGGCATGCCAGGCACCAAACAGCGCCGCGGCGAAGGCCACGGCGTCATCGAAGTACAGGGCCCAGTCGCGGCCTTCGGCCGCCGCAAAGGCGGCGCGCCAGCCCAGCACGCACTGGCGGAAGCCGGCGTGATCGATCACCTCGCCGTCGCAGAGGCCGACGCCGCGCTGTGGCCGTGCCTCCAGCAGCAGCCGGTCCAGGGCAATCCACTCAGCCATGCGCGTGCGCCGCCTTCACCCGCCGCCGCACCAGCCACTCACCTGCGAACAACACGCCCATCATCACGTACGCCAACAATCCGTTGTAGAGCATCCAGACCCGGTCCGACGCATACAGCGCGGTCAGCAGGGCCAGGCTGCCGTTGAGAACGAAGAAGCCGCACCACACCTGGGTGACGCGGCGGGTATAGGTCACCGCGAACGGGGGCAGGTCCGGCTCCTGCAGCCGTGCCAGGCGCTCCACCAGCGGCGGCCCGAAGCGCAGGCTGGTGCCGAACACCGCCAGCATCACCACGTTGACCAGCGCCGGGTACAGCTTCAGCGGCAGGGCCTGGTTCAGCACGGTAGCCAGCACCGCCAGCAGGCCGGTACCGGCGGCGGCGGCCCACCACAGCGGCTGGCGCGTGCTCAGCGCACGCAGCAGGGCCAGGGTGAACAGCAGCAGCGACAGCCAGCGCGGCTCGAAACGGCCCATCGCCAGGTACACCAGCAGCGGGTAGGCAAGCGAAATCGCTGCCACCACGACGGTACGTGCGCGAGCCATGGCGAAGCCGCCGGCGCTGCGGTCAGGCGGCTGCCTGGTCCGGCAGCAGTCCATGTACGACATCAACGATGTCCTGCACGGTGCGCACGGCCTTGAACGCTTCCGGCTGCAGATTGCGGCCGAGCAGCGGCTTGAGCTGCACGATCAGGTCGACCGCATCGATGCTGTCGATGTCCAGGTCGTCGTACAGGCGGGCCTCGGGGGTGATCCGGGCGGTTTCGATCTCGAAGCTGTCGGTCAGGATGCTGACGATGCGTTCGAACAGTTCATTCTTGGTCATGGCAATTCCTGGCGCCGTTACGACTGGCGGGCGGCGACGAACTCGCCGAGCGCGCGCACGCTGGAGAAATGGCGACGGGTTTCTTCCGAATCGGCCGAGAGGCTGACACCGTACTTCTTCTGCAGCGCCAGGCCCAGCTCCAGCGCGTCGATCGAATCCAGGCCGAGGCCCTCGACGAACAACGGCGCGGTCGGATCGATGTCCTCCGGCGTGATGTCCTCCAGCGAAAGGGAGGAAATGATCAATTCCTTGATCTCGTGCTCAAGTGCTTGCACGGGGCGGATCTCCAGACAGGTCGAAATAACGAGAAAGGTGCTCGGTGACGCGGCGTGCTGCCAAGGCATCCCCCCTTGGCGAGTCGTCATCGGCCAGGAAGGGCGCGATCGGGATATCTTCGCCGATCTGCAGCCGAACGTGAAAGCGACGTGAGGGGACACGATACCACTTCTGTCCCTTGGTCAACGTGGGCGGGGTGCAGGTGATCCGCACCGGGGTGATGTCCAGCCGGCCGCGGACGGCGATGTTGGCGGCCCCGCGCTGCAGCCGCGGCGGCTGGCCCGGCACGCTGCGGGTGCCCTCCGGGAAGATCACCAGGGTGCCGCCGGCATGTACCGCCGCCACGCAGTCATCGACTAGGCCGGCCCCGTCATCATTGGCGATGTAGCCGGCCGCCCGCACCGGGCCGCGCATGAACGGATTGCAGGCCACGGCCCGTTTCACCACGCAATCGGCATTGGGCAGCAGCGAGATGAGGCAGACCACGTCGATCAGGGTCGGGTGATTGGCCAGAACCAGCAGACCGTCACGCTGCAGGCGTTCACCGCCCTCGATCTGGTAGGTCATCACCCCCAGCGCCCGCATCAGGCGCAGGTGGCTGGCAAAGGCGACCTGGACCACGCGGCGGGCCCGGCGGCGGCGGACCACCGGGTCGCGCATCAGCAGCAGCACCGGCATCACCAGCACGCCCAGCAGCAGGCCGCCCACGCCAAATGCGGCAAAGCTCAGGCCGGTGCCAAGCACCCGCCAGGCGTGATCGAGACGGCGCAGCGCCTCAGCCACGGCGCCCCCAGCGCCAGCGCTGGCCCTGGGTCACGTGCTCCAGCGCCGGCGCGCCGGACAGCAGGAAGCGGTGCAGGTCCAGCGCGTGCGGCAGCGTGCCCGGGGAGGTGGCAGGGGCGTCCGGTGCCGCCTCCCACTGCAGCGAGAGGGTCGGCTGGCCCGGCGTCGGCGCGGTCAAACGCCAGCACCAGGCAAAGAACGGGTCGGGTTCGTCGGCGAACGTCGCGTAAATTTCGGGAAGCGGCGATTCATAGACCACCACCCGCACTTCGCGGGCGCCATCGGCCAGCAGGCCGGCCGCCTCCAGGCAGGCGGTCTCGACCGTAGCCTGGCCGGCGGCCAGCGCCAGGTAGTTGCCGCGGTGGCCGCGGGCGATCGAGTACAGCGCAGCGATCGCGTTGTGTACCGACAGGCCGAACCCGGTCGGCGACAGCGGCTGCTCGCCGACCAGCGCCCCCAGCAGGTCCATCGAACGGGCCACGTCGCCGTGGCGGCTGGCGAACACCAGCGGCACCTCGCTGCCGGCACCCTGCCCGTCCTCGCACCAGCATGCGGCCTGGATCGCCATCCGGCCCAGCCGCTCGATGCGGCGGCGCTGCATCGCCGGGATCTCGGGCAGCGCCGGCGCGTCTTCGCCAGCGGGCGGATACGGCGCATCGGCCCAGCCCAGCCACTGGCTACGCTCGCTCAGGCCGGGCGCCCAGGCTGCCCAGTCGACGATGGAGAATTCGATCATTTAGCGAAGGTGCTTCAACAGGAGAACGATAGGCACGAGCCATTACGGCGACGCGCGGCGGCCCCCCATTCCTGCAGCCGTGCGTCCGTCCAGGACGTCGCCGGCTGCCCCCCTGGCCGCCGGAAAGGAGCGCACGCTAGCACGTCCTGCACGGGGTGTGCAGGTTTCACATTCCCCAACGCGGGGCCCGGCACCGGCGGGCCCCGTTTCAATCGATCAGTGGTAACCGGTATCGGCGTGCACCTTGCCGCGGAACACCCGGTACGACCACGCCGTGTAGCCGAGGATGACCGGCAGCAGAATGACCAGCCCAACCAGGGTGAAGCCCAGCGAGGAGGCCGGCGCGGCGGCCTGCCACAGGGTCATCGACGGCGGCAGCAGGTAGGGCCACATGCCCAGCACCAGGCCGAGGAAGCCGAGCACGAACAGGGCCAGGCTGAGCAGGAACGGCGGCAGATCGCGGCGCGGATGGGTCGCGCTGCGCCACAGCGCGGCCGCCACCGCCAGGGTCAGCAGCGGCACCGGCGACAGCCACCAGAAGTTGCCGTCGCTGAACCAGCGCGCCATCAATCGCGAATCGAGAAACGGCAGCCAGCTGCTGACCAGGCCCATCGCCGCGATCACCGCCACCACCAGCGGGCGGGTCATCTGCCGTGCCAGCGCCTGCACGCGGCCCTCGGTCTTCAGGATCAGCCAGGTGCTGCCCAGCAGCGCATAGCCGGCCACCAGCGCAGCACCGGTCAGCATCGCGAACGGGCTGAACCAGGCAAACGCACCGCCCTGGTAAACGCCGTCCACCAGCGGGATGCCCTGCACCAGGGTGCCCAGGATCACGCCCTGGGCGAAGGTCGCCAGCAGCGATCCGAGGCCGAACGCCACGCTCCACAGCCGGCGTGAACGATGCGCCTTGAAGCGGAACTCGAACGCCACGCCGCGGAACACCAGCGCCACCACCAGCAGCAGCACCGGCAGGTACAGCGCCGACAACAGCACCGCATAGGCCTTGGGGAAGGCCGCCAGCAGGCCGGCGCCACCCAGCACCAGCCAGGTCTCGTTGCCGTCCCAGATCGGCGCGGCAGTGTTCATCATCAGGTCCAGCTGTTCCTCGTCCTCGGCGAACGGGGCCAGGATGCCGATGCCGAGCACGAAGCCGTCCAGCACCACGTACATCAGCACGCCGAAGCCGATCACTGCGAACCATGCCACCGGCAGCCAGGTCATCAGGTCCATGTCAGCGCTCCTCCAGCGGTTCGTCGGCCGCCGACAGTGGGCGCGCCGGGGTGTGGCTGCCGTGGTCCAGCGACGGCCCTTCGGCGTACGGCTGCGGCCCATGGCGCAGGATCTTCACCAGGTACCAGATCCCCCAGCCGAACACGAAGGCGTAGCCGACCACGTAGACGCCCAGCGACAGCGCGGTCATCCACGCGCTCTGCGGGCCCACCGCATCAGCGGTGCGCAGCACGCCATACACCACCCACGGCTGGCGCCCCATCTCGGTGACAAACCAACCGGAGATCAACGCAATGAAGCCGCTGGGCAGCATCCAGTTCCAGCCGCGCAGCAGCCACGGCGAATCCAGCAGCTTGTTCCGCCACAGCTGGAAGGCCGACACCCAGGCCAGCAGCAGCATCAGCGTGCCCAGCCCGACCATGATGCGGAAGGCGAAGAACACCGGCGTCACCGGCGGCCGTTCGCTGGCCGGTACCGAGGTCAGCGGATCGAAGGTGCCGTCCAGCGAATGGGTGAGGATCACGCTGCCCAGCTTCGGGATGGCCACTTCGAAATCGTTGCGCTCTTCCTTTTCATTGGGCAGTGCGAACACCACCAGCGGCACGCCCTCGCCTTCCCTGGTTTCATGCCAGTGCGCTTCCATCGCCGCGATCTTCATCGGCTGGTGCTTGAGCGTGTTCAGGCCATGCATGTCGCCGACGAAGATCTGCACCGGCACGGTCAGTGCGGCGAACGCCACGGCGGCGATCAGCATGCGCCGACCCGCTTCCACGTGCGTGCCCTTGCGCAGGTACCACGCGCCCACGCCACCAATCACGAAACAGGTGGTGATGAACGAACCCAGTGCCATGTGCGCCAGGCGGTACGGGAACGAGGGATTGAACACCACCTGCCACCAGTCCACCGGATGCACGATGCCGTTGACCATCTCGTAACCGGCCGGCGTGTGCAGCCAGCTGTTGGACGACAGGATCCAGAACGTGGAGAACAGCGTGCCCAGCGCCACCATGCAGGTGGAGAAGAAGTGCAGGCGCGGCGAGACCCGGCCCCAGCCAAACATCATCACGCCGAGGAAGCTGGCTTCCAGGAAGAACGCGGTCAGCACTTCATAGGTCAGCAGCGGGCCGATGACCGTACCGGCCACCTCGCTCAGCCGCGGCCAGTTGGTGCCGAACTGGAAGGCCATGACGATGCCACTGACCACGCCCATGCCGAACGACACCGCGAAGATCTTCTGCCAGAAGAAATACAGCTCGCGCCACACGGGCAACTTCGTGCGCAGCCAGCGCCATTCGATGAAGGCCAGCCAGCTGGCCGTGCCGATGGTGAAGGCGGGGAACAGCACGTGGAAACTGATGACGAATCCGAACTGGATCCGGGACAACAACAACGCGTCCAAGGGACGCCTCCTGCCTGCGACCGGTGGGATACCGGACCACTTTAGGAGGATTTCGTTAAGCCGGGATGCGACCGGGTGACGCGCTGCTTCACTTTGTCGCAGGGTGGCGTGAAGGCCGCCGGGCATGGCCCGGCGCTACCGATTGACCGCTCTGGTAGCTGCCAACCTTGGTTGGCACACACCCGGGCGCCGACCAGGGTCGGCATCTACCCACTGCGATTGAAACGGCCCCTTGCCCGGCAGTCGCCTCAGTGCCAGAAATACCATGCCGCTGCAGCCAGCAATGCGCCAAACAACAGCACCTGCACCACCACATAGCCCACGCCGCTGTCGCGCGACTCAGCGGTAATGCGCTTCTGCAGCGCCTCGCTTACATCCGGTGTCTCTTCCTGCTGCGCCTGCTCACGCAACGCCTGTGCCAGCGCGCGCGCTTCCGCATCGCGAGGGTCGGTCGATGGGTTCACAGCAGCTCTCCGGCGGTGGCATGCCGCGTCAGTTCCTGCTTCAGGACCTGGCGCGCGCGGTGCAGGTGGCTCTTGATGGTACCGCGTGCCAGCCCGGTCACCTGTTCGATCTCGGCCAGATCGAAATCCTCCAGGTAATGCAGCCCGACGATCAGACGCTGCGGTGCACTCAGCCGTTCCAGTGCCGCGCCAAGCTGGCGCCCGGCCTGCAGGGCCTCGCTCAACTCGGCGGGCCCGGGGCCTTCATCGCCGATCCCCAGTTCCTCCGGCACCTCCACCGCCACCATCCATTGCGCCTCCAACCGCCGCCGGCGCAGGTGCTGCAGTGCAGTGGTGTAGGCAACCCGGGAAACCCAGGTGCGCAGCGAGGATTCAAAGCGGAACCGGTGCAGCTGGCGGAACACGGCCAGGAAGGTTTCCTGCAGCAGGTCAGCGACCTGGTCGCGGTCGCCCACCATGCGTCCGATCACATGCGCGCAGGTGCGCTGGTGGGTCTCCACCAGCTGCGTGAAGGCCGACTGCGAGCCATCGATGATGGCCCGCACCTGGGCCTGGTCCGCGTCCAGCGGTTCGGCGGGTGCTGCCTTCGCCGCTGCATCGTGGGTGCGACGGCCCCGCAGTGCCGACAATGCTTCGCCGAGCAGGCTCATGCGCTAGGCGCCCCCTGTGCCCGTGGCATGTCCTGGCTCAGCCCTTGCGTGCGGCGGGGCGGGTGAAGTGCCAGGCCAGCAGCTGGCCCAGGCCAGCACTGCCGACCAGCGCGGCGGCGGCGCCGAAGGTCAGGTCACGTGCACCGATGGCTTCCAGCAGGGCCATGGCCAGGGCCAGGCAGACCAGGCTGATACCCCAGCGCAGCGCGCCCTGCCGGCGGCGTTCCTCTTCCAGCACGGCCAGCGAGCGGATCACTTCCTCCGGCACGTGCGGGGCCACCAGCTTGCTGCGCGCGCGCGCATCGGCAATGGCATGGATCGCGTAGGCGATGCAGATGAAGAGGGTGATCGGGATCAGTTCCTGCATGGTCGGGCTCCTGTTCGGTGGATGATGCGGGTTCAGGAGAATGGATGCGCGACCACGGCAACCGGTTGCACTAGGTGTCTGCCACCTCGTCGCTGGTGCCGGGCGCGTCCACCGGGTCCGGGAAGTAGGTCTCCACCTGAAAATCCAGCTGCAGGTCCGCCATGAGTCGCAGCAACTGCTGATCCAGCACAAAACCCGCCCATGCAGTCTTTCCAAAGATGCCGACACGCAGGCCGATCCCGGCCCCCTCCTGCAGCAGTTCCCTGATCACGTCGGCGCGTTCGCGCAGGAGATCGATCAACGCCGGCCAGGCATCCATCAGCCAGCCGTCCCTGCCCCTCTCCAGTACGAACACCACGCGGGTCTCCGTATGCACCCTGATCAGGCTGCCGTCGCGATCCCGGTATTCGGTCCCGACATCTCGGGAAAACGCGGGTTCCAGATCCAGTCGGGCGGCAATCCCGGCGCCTGCCTCTGTGGGGTGCTGCACGCCCAGAGAGATCCTGTAGTCGTAGCAGTACATATCGGTTCCATCCGAAGGGAATGGCCATCATGCCGCACACGCCGTCGCAGCAACCCGGGCGGTGCCATTTTGCCGATTCCGCTGCCATGACCTGTGGCCCCTGCCCCGGGCCCGTGCGGCTGCTACGCTTGCCCGGTTTCCTCTTCTGGTGCCGTCCGCCCATGTCCCGAGTGCTGCCCCTGTCCCTCCTGCTGTCGGCCGTGCTGGCCGCACCGGCTGCGCATGCTGCGCCGACGCCGATCACCATCGAACAGGCCATGGCCGACCCGGACTGGATCGGCCCGCCGGTCGAGAAGGCCTGGTGGTCGTGGAACAGCCAGCAGGTGGAGTACCAGCTCAAGCGCAACGGGAGCCCGGTGCGCGATACCTTCCGCCAGCCGGTGGCCGGTGGCGTGGCCGCGCAGGTGGCTGATGACCAGCGCGGCACCCTGGACGTGGCCGAGCCGGTCTACGACCGCAGCCGCAGCCGCAGTGCCTTCGTGCGCAATGGCGATGTGTTCGTGCGCGACCTGCGCAGCGGCGCGCTGACCCAGCTGACCCGCAGCAACGAGCGCGCGGGCAACGTGAACTTCGCTGCCGACAACGGCGTGATCTGGCGCGTCGGCCAGAACTGGTTCCACTGGACCGCCGCCAGCGGCGTGCAGCAGGTGGCCAGCCTGAAGGCCGAGAAGGATCCGCGCACGGCGCCGAAGGCCGACGTGCTGCGCGACCAGCAGCTGCGCACGCTGGAAACCCTGCGCCGCGACCGCGACCAGCGCGAGGCACTGAAGGACCAGGACCAGCGCTGGCGCCAGGCCGACCCGACCCGCGCACCGGGCCCGGTGTACCTGGGCGCCGACGTCGAGATCGGTGACAGCGTGCTGTCGCCGGACCTGACCCACCTGATCGTGGTGACCAAGCCGAAGGACTTCGACGACGGCCGCACCAGCAAGATGCCGCTGTACGTGACCGAATCGGGTTACGAGGAAACCGAGGACACCCGCACCCGCGTCGGCCGCAACGGCTTCGAACCGCACACCCTGTGGTACGTGGACGTGCGCACCGGCAAGGCCGAAAAGGTCGCGCTGGGCAGCCTGCCGGGCATCAGCACCGACCCGCTGGCCGAGCTGCGCCGCAAGGCCGGCAAGGACGCGCTGAAGGGCGAACGCAGCGTGCAGGTGATGAGCGACTTCATGGGCGGTGGCATCCGCTGGAGCGCCGACGGCCAGCAGGCCGCAGTGATGCTGCGTGCCAACGACAACAAGGACCGCTGGATCATCAGCGTCAACGCAGCCGATGGCCGCGTGCAGAACCGCCACCGCCTGACCGACAACGCCTGGATCAACTGGGGCTTCAACGATTTCGGCTGGATGGCCGATGGCCGCACGCTGTGGCTGCTGTCCGAGGAATCGGGCTTCTCGCACCTGTACACCCAGGCCGGCACCGCCAAGCCGCAGGCGCTGACCAGCGGCAAGTGGGAAACCTCGGCGCCGGTGCCGTCGGCCGATGGCAAGGGCTTCTACTTCCTGTGCAACCAGCAGGCGCCGCATGACTACGAAGTCTGCGCGGTCGACACCGGCAACCGCCAGGTGCGCGAGCTGACCAGCCTCAACGGCGTGGAAGACTTCTCGCTGTCGCCGGATGGCCAGCAGCTGCTGGTGCGCTACTCCGGTGCCTACCTGCCGCCGCAGCTGGCGGTGCTGCCCAGCACCGGCGGCCAGGCACGCGTGCTGACCGATACCCGCACCGCCGGCTACAAGGCGCGCGAGTGGATCCAGCCGAAGCTGGTGGCGGTGCCGTCCAAGCATGGTGCCGGCGTGGTCTGGGCCAAGTACTACGAGCCCGAGCACAAGGAACCGGGCCGCAAGTATCCGATCGTGATGTTCGTGCACGGCGCCGGCTACCTGCAGAACGTGCACCAGCGCTACCCGGCCTATTTCCGCGAGCAGATGTTCCACAACCTGCTGGTGGAAAAGGGCTACATCGTGCTGGACATGGACTACCGCGGCAGCGAGGGCTACGGCCGCGACTGGCGCACGGCCATCTACCGCAACATGGGCCACCCGGAACTGGAGGACTACAAGGACGGCCTGGACTGGCTGGTCGACACCCAGCAGGGTGACCGTGACCACGCCGGCATCTATGGCGGTTCCTACGGCGGCTTCATGACCTTCATGGCGCTGTTCCGTGCACCGGGCACCTTCAAGGCCGGCGCCGCGCTGCGCCCGGTGGTCGACTGGCACAACTACAACCACGGCTACACCAGCAACATCCTCAACACCCCGGACATCGATCCGGAGGCATACCGCGTGTCCTCGCCGATCGAGTACGCGCAGAACCTGCAGGACAACCTGCTGATCGCCCACGGCATGATGGATGACAACGTGTTCTTCCAGGACTCGGTGCACCTCACCCAGCGCCTGATCGAACTGCACAAGGACAACTGGTCGATCGCACCGTACCCGCTGGAACGCCACGGTTACGTGCGTGCCGATTCCTGGCTGGACCAGTACAAGCGCATCCTCAAGCTGTTCGAGCAGAACCTGAAGTGAGCAACGCCGCGGCCACGATACGGATCGTGGCCGCGGTCATCCTGGATGACCGCGGCCGGGCGCTGCTGGTGCGCAAGCACGGTGCCCACCGCTTCATCCAGCCCGGTGGCAAGCCCGAACCCGGCGAAGCACCGCTGCAGGCGCTGGCGCGCGAGCTGGACGAGGAACTGGGCGTGCAGCTGCGCATCGCTTCGGCCATCGCGCTGGGTACATTCGAGGACTGGGCAGTGAACGAGCCCGGCCACCGCGTGCAGGCGCAGGCCTGGTGGGTGCAGGTGGACGGCACGCCGCAGGCACGCGCCGAGATCGCCGAACTGGCCTGGGCTCCACTGCAACCGCCGCATGGCCTGCCCTTGGCACCCTTGAGCGAACACCATATCCTGCCGGCGGTCGCCACCCGGGTGACGGCCCGCTGAGCAGGCGGGCGCCGACTGCAAGGACATCGGATGTCAGTGCCGCTCCCGCCACTTCCCACGCCCGCCGCTCCCGCCGCTCACGCCTGGGTGCGGCCGATGGCGCAGGCTTCGTTCTGGCTGTGCCTGCTGCTGACGCTCTACTTCGTGCTGCAGGCGCTGCTGGTATGGCCACTGCACGGCACCGCGCTGTGGCAGTCACTGGCCGGAATGGCGCAGGCGCACCGGATGCACAGCGTCACCTGGCTGCTGGCCCACCCGGTGGGCGCCTCGATGATTACCGCGCTGATCTGCCTGGCCTCGACCGCCGCCAGCTGGGGCCTGCTGCGCGAACGCCGCTGGGGCCTGTGGGGCTTCGTGGCGCTGTTGCTGCTGAGCGCACTGGCCAACTTCGCGATCGCCTGGTGGCTGGACGCATGCATGCGCGATCTCATCGCACTGCTGGCCGATGACCCGGCCCTGCAGCAGGAGCTGCAGCCGCGGCGCTGGATGGTCACCTCCATCGTGGTCGGTACCTCGATCCTGTTCCTGGGCCTGCAGGGCTGGCTGGCCTGGCGCCTGCTGCGGCCGGACATCCGCTCCCGCTTCCACTGAGCCCTATCCGATTCCCGCTCGACAAGGACCGTCGCATGCGCTTGCTGACTCTTTTCCCTGCCCTGTTGCTGTTCGCCGCGCTGCCTGCCAGCGCCGATGCGCTGCGCTGTGGCGAGTATCGCAGCCTCGATGACGGCATGGCACTGGTGTTCACCAGCCCCAGCAGCGGCTACCGCCACAACGGCATCGGTGAGCCGGAGCCGCTGTGGGTCGATCGCAGTGCGGCACAGACCCGCCTGGTCATGCTCGACGATGGCGTGGCGGAATCGATCCGGATCAGCGCCGATGGGCAGCGCATCGAGGACAGCGTGACGGTGGTCTACACCTTGCGCCAGTCCCGGGCCTGCACCGCCGAACCCAGCGCTGTGGCCGGCAGCTGCCGCGCTGCTGGCAGCTACTGCATGGTGCAGCTGCCAACGGCCTCGCCCGGCCAGGCCAGGCGCGCCTGCGACGAGGGTGTGGGCGCCGGTTGCTCGGCGCTGCTGCAGCAGAGGCTCGAAAGCAACACCGCGGCCGCGACCAATGGCGCCGGCAGTGCGCGCTTCGAGCGCCCGCCAGCCTGCCGCGAGCACGCCCCCACCCACGATCCTCAGGTCTGCGAAGCGCTGACCGACGATGATCTGGCTGCCGCCATGCGACGGGTTGATCAGCGCCTGGAACGGGCCGAGAAGGCACCGGAGGGACCGCCGTTGCCCCTGGCGGCACTGCAACAGCTGCAGCAGCTTTGCCTGCAACACCGTGGTGGCCGCTTCTGCGTCGAAGTAGCCGCGCAACAGTTGGACGCGCTGCAACCTGCGTTGGCGGTGCAGGCCCTGCAGGTGGTCTGCGATGCTGGACGCATCAGTGCCTGCGAACGTACCGCGCCGCTGCGTGAACTCGGCGCCGATCTGCGCCTGGTGCCGCTGCAGCGGGTGCCGTGTGGCCGCTACCAGGCCGACGGTGGCCAGTTCGACAGTTTCGACTTCGGCGATGGCACGCAGGCCCGCCTGCACGAAGGCGCCGTCCAGCTGCAACAGAACGGCGAAACGTTCGTACTGCGCCAGCTCGGCAACGGCGACCTGCTCGGCATGGACAACCAGACGGCCTACCAGCGTTACCAGCCCGTGCCAGGCACGGCACACTGCACGCCCCCGCGCGAGGGCCATGGTTCGCCGTAGCGCCTGGAGTTTCCCGTTCGATCGTCAAGGAGACGACATGCATTCACCCGCACCGCGCCGCCGCTGGCTGGCCTGGGCCTTGCTGCTGGCCGCGCCGATGGCCGCCGCACAGTCACCGCAATGCGGCCTGTTCAAGGCCGACGAAGGCAGCGGCACGCTGCGCATCAGCTCACCCAACCGTGGCGAGCAGAAGCACTTCGGCAGTGCGCCGTCTCCGGTCGTGTTCCAGCAGATCGATGGAACGCTGCAACTGGTGAACCTGGAGTACGGCCTGCCCAGTGCCCTGCAGGTGCGCGATCGTGGCCGCACGGTCGAGGTGGATGGCACGGTCTACCTCCTGCAGACCCCCGCACAGTGCGCCGCAGCGGCCATACCGGCTGAAGGCAGCTGCCTGGCCGATGCGGCGGCGTGCCTGGACAACCGTCGCGAAGCGACCCCGGCCGCCCTGGAAGCGGGGTGTCGCGAGGGCGTGCCCGGCATGTGCCTGCAACTGGCTGATCGTTGGCACGAGGAGGCCAAACCTACGGTCGAGGCCGATCCCGCCCTGGCAAAGGCAGCGCTCGACGCCGCCTTGTCTGGCATCAAACTCCCCGCCGCCTGCAACAACGGTGGCTTCGAACAGGGAACCCCGGCGTGTGCCGCCGCACTCGAGGCCGACCCGGCAGTGCAGGAGCAGCTGGTCAAGGCGGCGATGACGGCAGCCATGACCGAAGCCATGGTGACGATGACGGCGCCGACCGTGCCGGTGATCATTCCGGTCGAGCGGCGGCAACAGTTGTTGCGGCTGTGCCGCGAGGTACCGCATGGCGGCTTCTGCACCCGCGTAGCTGAGCTGTCCTGGGAGGCGGGAGATCCCCTGCAGGCAGTGCAGGCCCTGGCTGCAGCCTGCACACCTGGCAATGACACCGCCACCTGCGAACGCCTGCCGGCGTTGCAGGCGGTGGGCGCATCGTTGCAGCCGCAACCGGCAACGGCCTTGCCCTGCGGCAACTACCGGGCCGACGGCGGCCTGATGGACACGCTGGACTTCGGCGATGCCGGCCTGGTTGGCGTTGGCTGGAACAGCCATCTTCGCGCGCGCGTCGAAGAGGGCGACATCCGCATCCATCACGACAGGGACGGTGACTTCGTGCTGCGCCCGCTGCCGGGCGGGCAGTTGCTGGGGCTGGATAACTGGACCCGTTTCCAGGTGTTCACCCCCACTGGCGAGGGCCCGAGCCGCTGCAGTGCACCGAAGCAGTTCAGGGTGCTGCCACTGCCGCAGGATTGCCCGCTGGCGCTGGCCAACGAGGGCGGTGCCGAAGCCTGCTGTGCCCAGGGCAAGCTGCAGGGCTGCAACATTCTCGGCAACCGCCTTGCGCTGTCCGGAAACTGGCTGCAGGCCGCCGAGCACTACACCACGATCTGCCGCGCTGGCGTCCGCGAGGGCTGCGAGAACCTGGTCACCGCTCAGGGCAACGGTGCGGATGTGGACGTACGGGCAACCCTGGAGCAGCTGTGCAAGGCCGACCGCAGCGGCCTGCATGTGGCCTGCGACGTGCTCGGAACCCAGAACTGGGAGCTGATCACGCTGGGTGGTGCCCTGCAGAAGGCGGTTGACGAGGCGGCCGTGGACGACGCTCCGGCGCCGCGCAATTCCAACCGCAAGCGCTGAGCCCGCCAGGACCTGTCCGCTGCGTCGGGCGGGCCCTGCGGTAAAGTACGCGCCATGAACGAATTCGAGCGCGTACGCGCCTACCTCACCGACCTGCAGGACCGCATCTGTGCGGCGATCGAGGCCGTCGATGGCCAGGCCCGCTTCCAGGAAGACCTGTGGCAGCGGGCCGAGGGCGGTGGCGGACGTACCCGCGTACTGCGCGATGGCGCAGTGTTCGAGCAGGCCGGCATCGGCTTCTCCGACGTGGCCGGCAGCCGCCTGCCGCCGTCGGCCTCGGCCAACCGCCCGGAACTGGCCGGCGCCTCCTGGCGCGCTACCGGCGTGTCGCTGGTGTTCCACCCGCTCAACCCCTATGTGCCGACCACCCATGCCAACGTGCGCTTCTTCCAGGCGCAGCGCGACGGCGAAGTGGTGGCCAGCTGGTTCGGTGGTGGCTTCGACCTGACCCCGTTCTATCCGTTCGACGAAGACGTGCAGCACTGGCACCGGGTCGCACGCGACCTGTGCACACCCTTCGGCGACGAACGCTACGCCGCGCACAAGCGCTGGTGCGATGAGTATTTCTTCCTGCGCCATCGCAATGAAACGCGCGGCGTCGGTGGCCTGTTCTTCGACGACCTGCACGGCGACTTCGAGCGCGATTTCGATTACCTGCGCGCGGTCGGCGATGGCTTCCTCGACGCCTACCTGCCGATCGTGCGGCAGCGCAAGGACGCCGTATACGGCGAGCGCGAACGCGAGTTCCAGCTGTACCGCCGTGGCCGCTACGTGGAATTCAACCTGGTCTACGACCGCGGCACCCTGTTCGGGCTGCAGAGCGGTGGCCGCAGCGAAAGCATCCTGATGAGCCTGCCGCCGCGGGTGCGTTGGGAGTACGGCTTCAACCCGGAGGGCGGCAGCGCCGAGGCGCGCCTGGCCGACTACCTGGTGCCGCGCGACTGGCTCTGATCTTCCGACGCCACGCCTGACGCGTGGCGCCTTCCCCGCCTGTAGTGCGTCCAGCACCGGACAGGTCCTGCTCTGCCTCCTTCAAGGATGATGCCCCAATGCCTGTCGCTGTTTCCTTCCGTCCCCGCGCTGCGGGCTGGCGCTCCCTGCTGTTGCTTGCACTGGCCTCAGCCGCGCTGCCGGCATCGGCGCAGTCAATGGCCTGTGGTACTTACACCAACAGCAGCGGCACCACCACGCTGACCCTCGAGAGCGAGGGTCACGGCCACCTGTCCGGTCCCTACCAGGCCACCGAAGAACTGCGCGTGGCCCGCGAGCAGGACGTGCTCGGCACCGGCAACCTGAGCACCGGCCGCCTGGAAAACTGGTTCTTCGAGAACGACGACCGCAACATCGTCACGCCCTATGGCGAGTTCACCCGCCAGCGCTCCGCGGCCTGCAAGGCGATGCCGGAACCGATCGAGGGCGGCTGCGTGATGAATACCTCCGACTGCCTGGAGGCGTTGCCCGAGGCCGCGCCGCCGAAGCTGCACGCCTGGTGCGCCGAAGGCGTGGGCGCGGCCTGCGTGCAGTTGCTGGAAACCTACCAGCAGCAGGCCAAGGACGCGGCCCCGAAGGCCACGCGGGCAGAGCCACCGATGCCTGAGCTCTGCAAGGAAGATTCCCCATCGTTCGACGCAGAAGGATGCGAAGCGATGGCCTCAGTGGTGGCCTGGGAGCAGATGGGCAAGCTGGTGTTCGGGCTGGAACACGCGATGGCGCCACTGCTGCCGGCCGCGCAGCTCGATGAATTGTCTGCGCTGTGCCGGCAGCAGCACGGTGAGACGTTCTGCAGCAAGGTCGCCGATGTACTGTGGAGCGCCGGGCGCACGCTGCAGGCCCGCGACGCGGTGCAGCTGGCCTGCGCACAGCGCGCGGAGGCGTCCGAGTGCGAGACCGCCAGACGTCTCGCGGTGCTGGACACGGTGCCGGCCACGGCGCTGGCACCGGTGCCGGCCATCACCCTGCCCTGCGGCCGCTACGAAGCCGAGCACAGCGTGCTCTCGCAGCTGAACTTCCTCGACGGCGGCGTGGTCGATGTCGAGGGCCGCAGCCAGCGCCTGCGCGCCAGCCTGGAAGGCGGACGCATCCTGATCCGCCGCGACGTCGGCAGCGACTTTGTGCTGCAGGCGCTGCAGAACGGCAACCTGATCGGAATCGACAGCGGCAACCGCTTCGCCTACTACCAGCGCAAGCCCTCTGCCGGCGGGGCCAGCTGCAAGCCGCCGGTGGCCTTCGTGGAGATCCCGCTGCCGCTGGACTGCCCGACCCTGGCCCGCAAGGACGGCGCCAAGGCCTGCTGCACCGATGGCAAGCTGCTGGGCTGCAAGGTGGCCGGCGAAGCGCTGTTCAAGGACGAACAATGGGCCGCGTCGCAGCCCTATTTCGAGACCCTGTGCAGTGCGGGCGTACGCGAAGGTTGTCTGGCACTGGCCGCGGTGTATGCGCACACGGCGGACCCGAAGGTGCCGCAGGCCATGGCGGCGATCTGCGCGAAGGACGGCAAGGGCACGCATGTGGCCTGCGATGTGGACGCCACCCGCAACTGGCCGGCACTGAAGGCTGAAGCCGCTCCCTGACGCCCGGCACCTGTAGCGCCGGGCGCATGCCCGGCTCCGGTCGCAAGGCAGCCGAGCCTGGGCTCGGCGCTACAAGGTCAGGCGCTCTTCCTGGGAATGATGGTGATGTGCCCGTTGATCTCCAGCAGGGCCAGCTCGACATCCTCCACGCCCAGGCAGCCCTGCTGGCGCATGGCGGCTTCGAAATCCGAGCGGGTGACCTGTTCGCGACGCAGAACGGCGTCGAACAGGCGCCCATCGCGCGCGATCACCACCGGTTCCCCCTCGACCAGGCGTTCAATCCGCCGGCTGCGGGTGCTCACCCAGCCCACCCCGTAGTTGAGCAGGATCAGGGTCGCCGCCAGCAGCAGGCCACCGCCCAGCGAGGTGTCGGTACCCAGCAGCGCGTTCTGCACCGCATTGCCCAGCAGCACGACCAGCAGCACGTCGAACGGGGTGATCTGCCCCAGCGGGCGCTTGCCGCTGAGCCGGACCATGCCCAGCACCACGACATACACCACCACCGCGCGCAGGATGAATTCCCACCACGGCATCGCCAGTGCGAACAGATCGGGCATTGCGGGTTCCCCTGCTGGACAGTATCCCAGCCTAGCACCTGGGGTCAGATCCCTTTGCCCACCGGGCGAAGGGATCTGACCCCATCCGAGAGGTTCCGGCGGCACAAATAAAAAGCCCCGCTGACCAGGGGGAGGTCAACGGGGCCGGGGAACGGGCACTTGGGGAGGAGTCCCCGTTCCGAGATCTGCTCCAGGGGATGGGAGAGATCCACAACAGGCATTGCGCCTGTCGAGAGTTATAGAAGCACTCCGAACACTAACGGTTCGTGAAGGGGCCCCATTTAATGAATTTCAATCGGGGCAACATTCATGGTCGAGTCAGAAACCCCCGACTCATGAACAAATTCACGTCGTTTTCGGCCTGAAATGCCGTCAGTGCGCTTCGTCCCAGTTGTTGCCGATGCCCGTATCGACCACCAGCGGCACCCGCAGTTTGGCCGCTTGCGACATGCGCTCCACCACCTGCAAACGCAAGTCTTCAACGAAACTGCTTTCGGTTTCGAAGACCAGTTCATCGTGCACCTGCAGGATCATCCGTGCCGGTGCCCCGCTGTCGCGCAGCCACTGGTCCACATCCACCATCGCGCGCTTGATGATGTCGGCGGCGGTGCCCTGCATCGGCGCGTTGATCGCCGCGCGCTCGGCACCTGCGCGCAGGCCCTGGTTGCGGGCGTGGATGTCGTTCAGGTACAGGCGGCGGCCGAACAGGGTTTCCACGTAACCCTGGTCACGGGCCTGCTGGCGCATCCGCTCCATGAAGTCGCGCACGCCCGGGTAGCGGCTGAAGTACAGCGCCACATAGTCCTGTGCCTGGCCACGGTCGATGCCCAGGTTGCGGGCCAGGCCGAAGGCGCTCATGCCGTACATCAGGCCGAAATTGATCGCCTTGGCGGCGCGGCGCTCGTTCGGGGTCACCTCCTCCAGCGTGCGCCCGAACACCTCGGCGGCGGTGGCACGGTGCACGTCGGCGCCCTGCTCGAAGGCACGCACCAGGCCCGGGTCTTCGGACAGGTGGGCCATGATCCGCAGCTCGATCTGCGAATAGTCGGCCGCCAGCAGCTGGAAGCCCTCCGGGGCGATGAACGCGCGGCGGATGCGGCGGCCGTCCTCGGTGCGGATCGGGATGTTCTGCAGGTTCGGGTCCGACGAGGACAGGCGGCCGGTGGCAGCACCGGACTGGTGGTAGCTGGTATGCACCCGGCCGGTGTCCGGGTTGACCATCTCCGGCAGCTTGTCGGTGTAGGTGCTGCGCAGCTTGGCCAGGCCCCGGTAGTCGAGGATCACCCGCGGCAGCTCGTGCTGGTCGGCAATCGCCTCCAGTGCTTCTTCATTGGTGCTGGGCTGGCCCTTCGGAGTCTTCACCACCGCCGGCAGCTTCAGCTCGTCGAACAGCACCGCCTGCAACTGCTTGGGCGAATCCAGGTTGAAGCTGCGACCGGCCAGCTCGGTGGCCTTCTGCTGCGCGGCCAGCATGCGCGAGGACAGGTCCTGGCTCTGCCGACGCAGTTCGTCAGTGTCGATCCGCACGCCGTTGGCTTCGATCGTGGTCAGCACCGGCACCAGCGGCATCTCGATGTCGCGGTACACGCTGTCCAGCGCCGGCTCGGCCAGCAGCTGCGGCTGCAGCGCGTGGTGCAGGCGCAGGGTGACGTCGGCGTCCTCGGCCGCATAGCGGCTGGCTTCGTCGATGCCCACCTGCGAGAACGGAATCTGCTTGGCACCCTTGCCGGCCACGTCCTCGAACTTGATGGTGCTGTAGCCCAGGTAGCGCAGGGCCAGCGAATCCATGTCGTGGCGGGTGGCGGTGGAGTTGAGCACGAAGCTCTCGAGCATGGTGTCGTCGTGGTAGCCCTGCACCTCCACGCCGTGGCGGCGCAGCACATGCAGGTCGTACTTGCCATGCTGGCCCAGCTTCTTCTTCGCCGGGTCCTGCAGCACCGGGCGCAGAGCATCGAGCACCTGCTGCATCGGCAGCTGGGCCGGCGCACCCGGGTAATCGTGGCCGACCGGAATGTAGGCCGCCTTGCCCGGCTCGACTGCCAGGCTGACGCCGACCAGGCGCGCGCGCATCGCGTCCAGCGCATCGGTTTCGGTATCGAAGCTGATCAGCTCGGCGTGCTGCAGGCGCTCGACCCAGGCCTGCAGCTGCTCGCTGGTCAGCACGGTCTCGTATTCACCCGGCGCGGCCAACGCCGGATCCAGCGTGCCCGCGGCGGGCGCCTCGGCGCTGCCACGGGCGAAGCCGGCGGCGGTGCCACGCAGGCTCGGGGTGGCTTCGCTGGCCGCTGCCGGTGCCGGCAGCGGTGCACCCAGTTCCTTCAGCGCCTGGGTGAAGCCATAACGCGTATACAGTTCGGTCAGCTCCGGCACGTCCTGATCGCGCAGGGCCAGCGTGGTCGGGCCGGCGTCCAGCTCCACGTCGGTGCGGATGGTCACCAGCTCACGGTTCAGCGGCAGGCGCTCCAGCGCAGCGCGCAGGTTCTCGCCGATCTTGCCCTTCATGGTCGGCGCGGCCGCCATCACCCCGTCCAGGTGCTGGTACTCGGCCAGCCACTTGGCAGCGGTCTTCGGGCCGCACTTCTCCACGCCCGGCACGTTGTCGACGGTGTCGCCCATCAGCGCCAGCAGGTCGATGATCTGGTCGGCGCGCACGCCGAACTTGTCCATCACCGCCGCGTCCGAATCCATGCGGCTGCCGGTCATGGTGTTGACCAGCTCGATACCCGGGCGCACCAGCTGGGCGAAATCCTTGTCGCCGGTGGAAATGGTCACCTTCAGGTCCTGCGCCACGCCCTGCAGGGCCAGCGTGCCGATCACATCGTCGGCCTCCACGCCGGGAATGCGCAGGATGCTGATGCCCAGCGCTTCGACGATGCGGCACATCGGCTCGACCTGGCTGCGCAGCTCATCGGGCATCGGCGGGCGGTTGGCCTTGTACTGGTCGTACAGGTCGTCGCGGAAGGTCTTGCCCGGCGCATCGACCACGAACGCCACGTAGGCCGGGCGCTCCTTCAGCGTCGAACGCAGCATGTTGACCACGCCGAACAGCGCGCCGGTGGGTTCACCCTGTGCATTGGACAGGGGCGGCAGCGCGTGGAACGCGCGGTACAGGTAACTGGACCCGTCGATCAGGACTAATCTGCTCATGGGCCGATTCTACGCGCCCGTGCCTGCATCGCGGCGACACGGCAGGCACCCGGCGATGGGGCATAATCAGGGCTCTTACCAGGCAAAGGCTCCCGCCGATGAAGACCCTGATGCTGGCTTCCCTGCTCCTGCTCGCTGGCTGCGCCAGCATGGGTGGCGCAGGCGCTCCCCCGGTGGACGTCAAGGGCGCGGATGTGTCCAAGCGCACCATGGACAACGGCGACACCATCGAGGAATACCGTGTGTCCGGCCAGCTGCGCATGGTCAAGGTGACCCCGTCGCGCGGTGCCCCGTTCTACATGTACGACAAGAACGGCGACGGCCGCATGGACAACGACAAGGACGGCGTGTCGCCGGTGTACTGGAAGCTGTACAGCTGGTGATGTGACCGGGGTCGGATCCCTTTCCACAGGAAACGGCTCTGACCCCCTCAAGGCGATCGGCACGGCCCATCCACGCATGGCGTGGATCTACCGGGACAACGAACGTGGATCCACGCCATGCGTGGATATGGCCTTCCCGCCCCCCCACAAAAAACAACGCCGGCGCGCATCCTGCGGCCGGCGTCGGGTCCCCTCCCCGGGAACGCTTGAATCAGTGGGTGTGGATCAGCGGATGACCAGTACCGGCAGGGTGCTGCGCGCCAGCACTTCGGCGGTCTGGCTGCCCAGCAGCACGCGGGTCACGCCACGGCGGCCGTGCGAGGTCATCACGATCAGGTCGCTGTTGCGCTCCCCTGCTGTCTCGATGATGCCGTCGGCGGCGTAGCGGTCCAGCACATGCACAGGGTTGGCGGTGATGCCCTGCTCGGCCGCCTTGGCCAACGCCGGCTGCAGCACCTTCTGTGCACCTTCCTCGCGGTCGGCCTTGTACTCGGGGCTGTTCATGTAGCCCACGCTCCAGCCCATGGCGTCGTACATGCCGACGGCCCACGGCTCGGAAACCGTCACGATATCGACCTCGGCATTGAGGTCCTTGGCCAGCTCCAGGCCCTTGGCCAGGCCCTTGTCGGCCAGCTCGGACCCGTCGGTGGCAATCAGGATGCGCTTGTACATGGTGGGGCTCCGTGGCGGTCTGCCAGATGGGAACAACACCATTGCACACCGGATGTGCAGGCCGCGCCTTGAGCAGGATCAATCCGGCGCCGTGCAGCGGCCTGTGCGCACCGCCAGCTTGCGTACCCACTGACCGCGGCGCATGCTGACCAAGCGGTATCGGGCCGCCCCGGGAGAACGTTGATGCAGGACAGCAAGCCGACATCACAAAGCACCCTCAGGATCATCCTGTGGAGCCTCGCCGCCACCTTCGCCCTGTTCTGCGGCGGCTATTACCTGGGCAAGGATCTTGCCCAGCGCGACAACGCCCGGCAGTCAGCCGGCCGATAACCTGCTTCTGTAGAGCCGAGCCCATGCTCGGCTCCACAGTTGAACGTCTCAGGCGATCTGCACCACGCGTGCGTTCTGGCACAGCGGATAGCTGCCCACGAATTCGGCAATCGCATCACGCATCGCTTCGAACGATTCGCCGTACATGTACAGCGCGGTCTCGGTCGGGCCCTGCCACCAGCTGCAGATCTCGCCCAGGCCGTCGATGTTCTCGGACAGCTGCTCGAACACGTGGTTGGAATCGCACTGCTCGTAGACTTCGTCCGGCAGGTTCAGGCCATCCAGGTAGATGCCCAGGCCTTCGGTCACGCCGAAGGCGCGATCAACCTCGTCCGCACGCTGCACCTGCGAACCCTTCGGCGCACCCAGCTGTTCCAGCAGGTCGATCAGCTTCGGCACGCCATCGGCATCGACCAGCGCCACTTCGATATCGCCGTACTCGACCTCGCCCAGGTCGGAGATCGCGGTACCGCCGCCGACGATCTCGCCGATCTCGGCGGCCTGCATCAATGCGTCGAGCGGATCCTCGAACAGTTCGTGGCGATGCTCCGGCTGCAGCCGGGCGTTCAACTTCACGGTGACGTGCAGCGTGGGTTCGGTCATGGGGGCGTTCCTGGAAGATGTCAGGCCCCATTGTAGAGTCGAAGGTAGCGGCAGGAGCCGCTGCCCTCGGCTCTACAACAGCCTGTCAACGCAGGAACGGCGTGACCTTGCGCTTCAGCAACTCCACCAGCACCGGGTCCATGTAGTCGTAGTCGTCCGGGATATCCAGGACGATCACCCGCTTGCCCTTCAGCCATGCCTTGTAGCGGCTGGACAGCCGGTTGCGGTGGGCGCGCTCCATCACGAACACGATATCGGCCCACTGCAGCAGCTCGGGGCTGAGCACTTCCTCGGCATCGGCCAGCAGCCCGGCCGAGGCGGTCTCGATGCCTGGCCAATCGGCGAACACCTGCTCGGCGGTGGGGCTGCGCAGGCGGTTCTGGCTGCAGAGGAAGAGCACGTTGCGGGTCATGCCCGCAGCCTAATGGGGGTCAGATCCCTTTTCCAACGGGAAAGGGCTCTGACCCCACGGAGTACTTCGGCGAATCGGCATAACTCTCTCGCTTGCTGCCCCGCCTTTTAGAGGCAATCCTCCGGGACGATGTCCTGAAAAAAGTGGCTCCACCCAGGATCGAACCAGATGTCCGGTGTGGATGCCTCATTTGAATGATTGATGGCAATCGTGCTGAAGCGCTGGACAAACTGCTCGGAATTCTTCGCATAGAAGACCCACTTGCGAACACCGGCGTTTGTGATGACTGCAACAAGCACGCCGAGGACGTCGCGCTCCACCTCATCGACCAAGGCAGCCTCGAAGTTGTTCATGGCTATCAATTCATCCGGTGATGGCATGCCGCTCGGGTGCTCGGAGTAGCTCCATTGGGCGATGATGAGATGCGGATGATTGGATAGATCTACATTACGGGTGAGCTGCGATCTATAGCGAATGAGAAGCGGTGTACCCATGTACTCACCCTCACCCCCATTCCATGCATCGCATTCAGTAAGAAGGCGAGTATCCATATGCCTATGGTTATTCAAAGTCATGGCGAGTACTCGCTCAGAGTGGCTGGTGGACCCTCAAAGCTATCGCTGCAGATCATCAGAAACCATAAGAATCATTGCAAAAAATCACGGAGAGCCGTTTCTGCCACAGAGAAAAGTCCGCCGTGAACAACCGGGGGCAGAGCCCTCCCTGCAGGAGGGATCCGACCCCTCGACGGTGATCAGATCACCGTCAGGTTGGCGTAGGCCATCACCAGCCACTTGCTGCCGGCGTCGGCGAACTCGACCTGCACGCGGGCGTGGGCGCCGTTGCCTTCGTAGTCGGTCACCATGCCTTCGCCGAACTTGGGATGGGTAACCAGCGCGCCGAGCTTGATCGGCGGTGCCTCGATCGAGGCATGGCCCATCACCCGGCTGGCGCCCATCGAGGCCGGCCGCGAGACCTGCACCTTCGGGCGGACTTCGTGCAGCAGCTCGCGCGGGATCTCGCGCAGGAAGCGCGACGGCAGGCTGTAGTTGTCCTGGCCATGGATGCGGCGCGATTCGGCATAGCTCAGCACCAGCTTCTGGCGCGCGCGGGTGATGCCGACGTAGGCCAGGCGGCGCTCTTCTTCCAGCCGCCCGCTTTCCTCCAGCGAACGTGCGCTGGGGAACAGGCCTTCTTCCAGGCCGGCCAGGAACACCAGCGGGAATTCCAGGCCCTTGGCCGAGTGCAGGGTCATCAGCTGCACGCCGTCCTCGCCCGCCTGCGCCTGGCCTTCACCGGCCTCCAGCGCGGCATAGGCCAGGAACGCGACCAGCTCGTCCATGTCCTCGCCCACTTCCTCGATGTCGTCGGCGCGGCGCACGAAGCGCGAGGCCACCGAGACCAGTTCGTCGAGGTTATCGGTACGCGATTCCGAGTCCAGCGCGTTGCGGCTTTCCTTGCTCCAGTGCTCGCGCAGCTGCGAGCGGGCCAGCACGTGGTCCACGCGCTCGGCCAGGGTCATGTGCAGAGTCTGCGCCTGCAGCTCGTTGACCAGCACCAGGAAGCCGGCCAGCGCATTGCGCGCACGTGCGGCTAGCGCGCTGCCCTGGGTGACCAGCATGGTCGCTTCCCACAGCGAGATGCCCTGCGCTCGCGCCTCGCGGCGCACTTCGTCCAGCGTGCGGTCACCGATGCCACGGGTGGGCGTGTTGACCGCGCGCTCGAACGCCGCGTCATCGTTGCGGTTGGACAGCAGGCGCAGGTAGGCCAGCGCGTCCTTGATTTCGGCACGCTCGAAGAAGCGCATGCCGCCGTACACGCGGTACGGCACCTGTTCGCTCAGCAGCGCCTCTTCCAGCGCGCGCGACTGCGCGTTGCTGCGGTAGAGCACGGCCACTTCGGTATAGCTGCCACCGTCACGCACCCACTGGCGGGCACGCTCGACGATGTAGCGCGCCTCGTCCATCTCGTTGTACGCGGCGTACAGGTCGATCGGCTCGCCGTCGCCGCTGTCGGTCCACAGCTGCTTGCCGATGCGATCCGGGTTGTGCGCGATCACCGCATTGGCAGCGCCGAGGATGTTGGCGGTGGAGCGGTAGTTCTGCTCCAGGCGGATGGTCTGCGCGCCCGGGAAGTCGCGCAGGAAGCCCTGCACGTTCTCGACCTTGGCACCGCGCCAACCGTAGATGGCCTGGTCATCGTCGCCGACCACGAACACGTGGCCGGAATCGCCGGCCAGCACGCGCACGAAGGCGTACTGGATGGCGTTGGTGTCCTGGAACTCGTCCACCAGGATTTCGCGGAAGCGCGCGCGGTAGTGCGCCAGCAGGGCCGGGTTGTCGCGCAGCAGTTCGTGCGCGCGCAGCAGCAGTTCGGCGAAGTCGACCAGGCCGGCGCGGTCGCAGCGCGCCTGGTACTCGATGTAGGCCTGGCGCATGGTTTCCAGCCACGCGTCGTGCGGTTCGGGCTGGATGTGCTGTGGGCGGCGGCCTTCGTCCTTCTGCGCGTTGATCCACCACGCGATCTGCTTGGCCGGGTACTTGCCGTCGTCCAGTTCCAGCGCCTGCACCACGCGCTTGACCAGCCGCAGCTGGTCGTCCGAGTCCATCACCTGGAAGCCTTCAGGCAGCTTCGCGTCCTGCCAGTGCAGGCGCAGCAGGCGGTTGGCCAGGCCGTGGAAGGTACCGATCCACATGCCACGGCTGCCATTGGGCAGCTGTGCGTCGATGCGGTGGCGCATTTCGCCGGCCGCCTTGTTGGTGAAGGTCACCGCGAAAATGCCGTGGGTCGGCACGCCATCGACTTCATGCAGCCAGGCGATGCGGTGGGTGAGTACGCGGGTCTTGCCGGAACCGGCACCGGCCAGCACCAGGTGGTGGCCGGGGGGAGCGGAGACGGCTTCGCGCTGGGCCGGGTTCAGGCCATCAAGCAGGTGGGAGACATCCATGCCCCCATTTTACGGCATCGCCGTCGCGGCTCCTGCGACCACCTGGGTGGCCAGTGCGTGCGCCTGCTGACGCAGTTCAGGCACCGCCAGGCTTTCCCACAGGCTGCCGATGCGCAGGCTGCCGAGCACGCCCAGCCGCGCCTGTGGCTGGCCACCGGCCGCACACAGGCGGTCGCCCGGCACCGTGCTGTCCAGGCCCAGCCCGTGCGGGCCGGGGCGGGCCAGCCCATCGGCCTGCAGCTGCTGCAGCAACGGATTGCGCAGCGCGCTGGCGCGGGTCTCCACGCCGGTAGCGTTGATCACGCCGCCGATCGTCCACTGCTGTTCATTGCCGGAGGTGTCGCGGCCAGACAACCGCAGTGCATCGCCTTCGCGCCAGACGCGTTGCAGGCGCGACCGGTGGATACGCAGCTGGCCGCTGTCCTGCAGCGCCTGCAACTGCGCATCCACCTCTTCGGCGATGCGGTGGCGATGCACGTCCCAGTAGCGCACCACATGGCGCAGGAAACGGCGCTGGTCAGCCTCGTCGAGGCTGCACCACAGCGCCTGCCCGTGCGGACGGATGCGGTCCATCACGCCCTGCCACGGCAGGCCGTCGGCCTGCGCCTGCCGAGCGAACCCGCGCAGCGCGCGCAGGCGCTGGCGCAGGTTCATCGGCAGCAGCGTGGGCGGGTCGAACGTGGGCAGGCCGCCATGCGCATGCGGCAACGGCAGCAGGCCATGGCGCGAGATCACGTGCAGCGGTCCGGTGTGGCCAGCAGCGACCAATGCCAGCACGGTGTCGGCCATGCTCAGGCCGGACCCGACAATGGCCACGGCCTGTTCGCCGGCCAGGGTACGCACGCCGTCGTAGTCCCAGGCCTCGATCACGTCGTCGGCGGGCAGTGCCTCGGCACCGGCCACCGGCAGCGGCCGCATGCTGTTGCCGGTGGCGAGCACCGCCTGCGCGGCGTGCAGCGTCTGGCCATCGCCCAGCTGCAGCAGGTAACCATGGTCATCCGGCTGCAATCCCAGCACCGGCTGCGCGATCACCTGCAGCTGCGCCGGACTGGCCGCGGTGGCCTCCTGCAGGCGCTGCTGCAGGTAGGCCGCAAAGTAGTGGCGGCATACGTAACGCTCGCCCAGCACCTCGCGCGCCTCGCCCGGGTAGGCATTGGCCGCCATCAGGTAGTCGAGGAAATCGCCGGGCTGGTCGGCAAACGCGCTCATCTTCGCCGCCGGCACGTTCAGCAGATGCTCCGGCCATGGCGTGGCGTAGGCGATGCCCTGCGCCAGCTGCGAGGCCGGTTCGAAAATGGCCAGCGCCAGCGGCGCGTGGGCTTGGCGCAGTACCTGGATCGCCACCAGCACGCCGGCCGCACCACCACCGATGATTGCCAGGTCCAGTTCGCCATTACGCGGTGAATCAGTCATGCGCCGATTGTAGGCCATCGGTGATGACGGGCCGGATTGCCGAAATGGGCGGCCGGCATTGCCTTACATCAACGCATCGGCCAGCCGTGCGATGCCCTCGCGGCTGCGCCGCCACGTGGGACGGCTGCGCCATTGCTGCAGATCCAGCTGCCGCGCTTCACGCAGGTAACCGTCCTCGATCGCGCACAGCTGCCGGACCAGCGCACGGTCGTAGCAGATCAGGCCGATCTCGGCATTCAGCGCGAACGAGCGGATATCCATGTTGATCGAGCCGAGCACGGCGATGTCCTCGTCCACGCTCATGTGCTTGGCGTGCAGGAACTGCGGTTCGTACAGGGCGATGCGCACGCCACAGCGCAGCAGCTCGTCGTAGTACGCCTCCTGCGCCCACGAGGTCAGCCGCTGGTTGTTGCTGGCCGACAGGATCAGCTGCACGTCCACCCCGGACAATGCGGCAATGCGCAGCGCGCTCAGCGTGGCTTCGTCAGGCACGAAGTACGGGGTGACCATCACCAGCCGGCGCCGCGCCAGATGAATCAGCGCCGCCACCGCATCGCGTGCGTTGCTGTAGGGATAGGCCGGGCCGCTGGGCAGCAGCTGGGTGGCGATGTCGTCGCTGCACTCGGGCACATCGGCGATCACATCCAGGCGCTGGCCGGTTTCCATGTACCAGTCGCTGGCGAACACCGCTTCCAGATGCGCCACTGCCGGGCCGCGCACGCGCGCCACCAGCTCGCGGTTCGGGTGGCCGGGCACGAACTGCGGGCCGGCCAGGTTCTGCGAACCGACATAGGCCACTTCGTTGTCGATCACCGCGATCTTGCGGTGGTTGCGCAGGTCCATGCGCCCGCTGCGGCGCCAGCGCAGGCCACCGGGCAGCATCGCGCGCACTTCGATGTCACGTGCCTGCAGGCGCTTGCTGTAAGCGCGCAGGCCGCGCTTGGCACCCACCGCGTCGAGCAGCACGCGGCACTGCACGCCACGTGCAGCCGCACGCTGCAGGGCCTCGACAATGGCCTCGCCGACCGCGTCATCGAACATCAGGTAGTACAGCAGGTGCACGCGGTCTTCGGCCTGGTCGATGTCGGCGATCAGCGTATGCAGCGATTCGTCGTAGTCGGTCAGCAGGTCGACTGCGTTGCCGTGCACCGGCATGAAATCGCCCTGGCGCTGCACCAGTGGCACGATCTCGGCGCTGGCGGTATCCGGCTGCGGGGTCCAGCGCAGGCGATGCTGCAGCGCCTGTTCCTCGCGGATCACCTGCGAGGCCTCGGCCTGGCGGCGGATGCGCTCGCGCGACAGCCACGGGTGGCCGAACAGCAGGTACAGCGGCAGGCCCAGCAGCGGCACGAAGCCGACCAGCAGCAGCCAGCTGCGCGCGGCCCCCGGCGTGGTACGGGTGGGGATCCAGCACAGCGCGACCAGCCGGATCAGCCAGTCGATCAGCAGCAGGTACGAACCCAGCAACCACTCGAACAGCATCGTGTCGCCCGTCGGGAGGTGATGGGCCATTCTGCCCACCGGCCTTTGTAGAGTCGAGCCGCGCTTGACGGCCTTGAACCAGCGTGTCGACCAAGGTCGACACCTACCAGGCGCGGAGACAGCGTGCCGACCAAGGTTGGCACCTACCGGGGGTGGAGGGAGTGTGCCGACCAACGGTCGGCACCCACAGGCACCCACCACGGGAACATCGGGCATGAAAAAACCCGCCACATGGGCGGGTTTCTTCGCGGGGACCAGCAATCCTTGCGGATTACTTGATCTTGCCTTCCTTGTACAGGACGTGCTTGCGCACGACCGGATCGTACTTCAGGAATTCCATCTTCCCCGGGGTGTTCTTCTTGTTCTTGTCGGTCGTGTAGAAGTGGCCGGTACCGGCCGAGGAAATCATACGGACCTTATCGCGCTTGCCTGCCATGATGCTTTACTCCTCAGACCTTTTCGCCGCGCGCACGCAGCTCAGCCAGAACGGAATCAATGCCGTTCTTGTCGATGGTGCGCAGTGCATGCGCGGAAACACGAAGCTTGACCCAGCGGTTCTCGCTGGCCACCCAGAAACGGCGCTCGTGCAGATTCGGCAGGAAACGACGACGGGTCTTGTTGTTGGCGTGCGAGACGTTGTTACCCGTCTGCACTCGCTTGCCGGAAACCTGGCATACGCGGGACATTGCGCACCTCGATAGTAATAGTTGTCAGCCCGTAGCCCGGGAGACGGCGGCCTCGATGGTTGCCCACCACACGTCAAGAGAATCAAAGGGTTACGCTGGCGTTGGGCGGCCGGGGACGTGCTCCCGGGGACGCCGCCCGGTAGAAAACCGGACACAGCGAGCCGCGCATTATGCACGTGTTCAAGCACTTGCGCAAGTTACCCACAGGCTGGGGCTGAATGCGACGGCCGCTCCCTGTAGAACCAGCTCAACGCAGGTGCGGGATCACCTGGGCCAGCAGATGGGCATCCTTCAACGCGCCGTGCAGGCCCCGGTTGCCGGGAATACGCAGGCGCTGCAGCACATCGTCCAGCTTGTTGCCCTGCCCCGGCCAGCGCCCGCGCGCCAGCTTCAGGCTGCAGGTGATGCGGCAATGCTGGGCCAGCGTGCCGGGGATGCCCGCCAGGCGCAGCTCGTTGTCCAGGAAACCCACGTCGAAGGTGGCGTTGTGCGTGACCATCTCGCTGCCGCGCAGGAAGTCCAGCAGTTCGGCGGCCTTGCTGGAGAACAGCGGCTTGCCCACCAGCATCGCATCGCTGATGCCATGCACGCGCTGTGCGCCCCAGTCCACCCTGCGCTGCGGCTGCAGGTAGGTGTGGAACTGGCGGCCGCTGAGCTGGCCATCGATCAGTTCGACAGCACCGATTTCGATCACCCGGTGCCCCAGGCGGTGGGAGATGCCGGTGGTTTCGGTATCCAGTGCGACGATGCGGCTCATCAGGGTGTGCGTTCTCCAGTACGTGCACGCCGATTTTCGCACGCGACCGATGCACTCACCCCAACGCTTCCACCACCCAATCGATGAACACGCGCAGCCGCTGGCTCATGTGCCGGTTCGGCGGGAACATCACATGCATCGGCATTGGCGGCAGCTGCCAGTCCTGCAGCAGCGGCAGCAGCTCGCCACGCGCCACGTGCGGTTCGGCCATGTAGCTGGGCAGCGCCACCACGCCGAGCCCAGCCAACGCAGCGGCCAGATACGCATTGCCGTCGTCGAAACCGACCGTGTAGCGGCCCTGCACCTCAACGCGTTCATCGCCGCGCTGTGCGCTGAATACCCGCGCCCGGCCACTGCGCGGGCTGAGGAAGCCGACCATGTGGTGGTCGGGGCCTTCCAGCGCGCGCGGGTCGGTCGGCAGGCCGAAGCGCTGCACATAGCCGGGGCTGGCGTGGAAACTGATCGGCAGCGCCGCCAACGGCCGCGCCACCAGCGCTGGGTCGGCCGGGGGGCCACCACGGATCACGCAGTCGACGTTGTCGGCGATGACATCGACCTCGCGGTCACTCACGCCGATATCCAGCTGGATCTCCGGGTAGCGCGCCTGGAAATCCGGCAATGCCGGCACCAGCCGCAGCCGTGCGTACGGCCCGGGCACATCCACGCGCAGGCGCCCGCGCGGCTGGGTGGCCGCGTCGCCCAGCCCGCCCTCCACCTCTTCCAGCTCGGCCAGCAGGCGGGCGATGCGCGGGTAGTAGGCCGCGCCATCGGCAGTGACGCTGACCCGGCGCGTGGTGCGGTTGAGCAGGCGCAGCCGCAGGTGCGCCTCCAGCTGCTGCACCAGCTGGGTGGCCGTGGTGCGGCTGATCTGCAGGGTCTTTGCGGCACGGGTGAAGCTGCCGGTCTCCACCACCCGGGCAAACGCCCGCATCGCCTCGAAACGGTCCATGGCGGGCCATGATTGTTTGGAATCAGCAATCAATCTAGGCCGATCATCGCGGTTTATCCAGACAGCGCTGGCGCGGAGGATGGGCGTTCTCTCCCACGGGTTCCTTCCCATGTCACAGCGTGATGTCGTTTTCCCCGCCGGCCGCCAGGCCCTGTACGAGCGCAACCGCTACTCGCCGGCAATTCGATCCGATGGCTTCCTGTTCGTCTCCGGCCAGGTCGGCAGCCGCGAGGACGGCTCGCCCGAGCCGGACTTCGAAACGCAGGTGCGCCGTGCCTTCGAGAATCTCAATGCGGTGCTGGCTGCTGCGGGCTGCACGTTCGATGACGTGATCGACGTGACCGTGTTCCTGGTCGATCCGGAAACCAACTTCGAGAAGGCCTGGGCGATCGTGCCCGAGTACTGGGGCGAGGCGCCGCACCCGACCCTGACCGGTATCGGCGTGACCTGGCTGTATGGGTTCCAGTTCGAGATCAAGGTGATCGCGAAGCTGCCGGCAGACCGGTAGTGCCGGCCGCTGGCCGGCAATGTGTCGGGAGTCGAAAAGCGTGTCGACCAAGGTCGACACCTACCAGGGCAGTCGGCGTGACCTGGCTGTATGGGTTCCAGTTCGAGATCAAGGTGATCGCGAAGCTGCCTGCAGACCGGTAGTGCCGGCCGCTGGCCGGCAATGTGGTGGGGTCGAAAAGCGTGTCGACCAAGGTCGACACCTACCAGGGCAGTCGGCGTGACCTGGCTGTATGGGTTCCAGTTCGAGATCAAGGTGATCGCGAAGCTGCCCGCAGACCGGTAGTGCCGGCCGCTGGCCGGCAATGTGTCGGGGGTCGAAAAGCGTGTCGACCAAGGTCGACACCTACCAGGGCAGTCGGCGTGACCTGGCTTTACGGGTTCCAGTTCGAGATCAAGGTGATCGCGAAGCTGCCTGCAGACCGGTAGTGCCGGCCGCTGGCCGGCAATGTGGTGGGGTCGAAAAGCGTGTCGACCAAGGTCGACACCTACCAGGGCAGTCGGCGTGACCTGGCTGTATGGGTTCCAGTTCGAGATCAAGGTGATCGCGAAGCTGCCCGCAGACCGGTAGTGCCGGCCGCTGGCCGGCAATGTGTCGGGGGTCGAAAAGCGTGTCGACCAAGGTCGGCACCCACCAGGGCAGAAGGCCCCCCGGGCTGCCCACCTGAACGGGAGATTCCGACGTATTCCCGAAGCGGCCATTGATATTGTATCCGGCGAAAACCGCTTGCTAGCCTCCCCTCCATGCGCCGGATCTCCCGCCACCTTCGCTCGTACCTGCTGATGCTGCTGATGGCGGCATTCGTGGTCGTGCCGGTGGCCGACGCACTGGCCTGCACGGTGGAACCGCACGCCAGCACGGTGCATGTGGAGTCCGCACCGGATTCCGATGGCGACAGCGACGGCAAGCATGTGGGTGCCTGTGGCCACAACCACTGCCACCACTCCAATCTGAGCCTGCCGGCCAGCACCCTCGCCGCCTTCGGTGCGCCACTGCCGGCGCGCTGGATGAATGCCGGCGACGCGGCGACCTACGCGGTCGCCCAGGATGAACTGACGCGTCCTCCCCGGGCGTGAGTTGAGCGCGTCCCGCGATTGCGGGCTCCCGTTTCACTCACAACCGGAATCCCCCTATGTCGATCCTGACACCTCGGTCGCCGCGCGCGGCCGGGCTGGTCGTCGCCGTGTTGCTGGGCCTGGCCCCGGCAATGCAGGCGTCGGCACAAGCCGCCCCTTCCTACGACATCCTGCTTGAACGCCTGGACCAGCTGCCCGGTACCCGCGTCGGCACAGCGCTGGCCGAGGCCGCCGACGCGCGCGCCGACCAGGCCCGTGCGTTGCCCAACCCTTCTCTCTCCTACTCCGCCGAAAATGCCTGGGGCACCGGCTCCTATGGCGGCATGGGCAAGGCCGATACCGTGCTCACCCTGTCCCAGCCGCTGGAGGTCTGGGGCCAGCGCGGCGCGCGCGTCCGTGCGGCCCGCGCCGAAGCACAGGCGGCCAATCTGCGTGGCGCGCAGAGCCGCAGCGACGTGGCCAGCCAGCTGGCGGTGGTCTACGCACAGGCGGAAAGTGCACTGCGCCGCTACACCCTGGCCGAAGAGGCACTGAGCCTCACCCGCGATGACGCCAACGCCGTCAACGCGATGGTCAAGCAGGGCCGCGAACCGCAGCTGCGTGCGGTGCAGGCGCAGAGCGAAGTGGCCAACGCCAGCGCCTCGCTGGATGAAGCGCAGGCCTTCCGCGATGCCGCGCTGGCACGCCTGGCCGGTGCCGCGCTGCTGGATGCGCCGGTGCAGTCGATCGACAACAGCCTGCTCGACCGTGCGCCGCCGCTGCCACGGGGTGCCACCGATGTGGCGCTGGCGGTGCGCATCGCCGAAGCCGAAGCCGATGCGGCAGGCAAGCTGGTCGACGTGGAGCGCAAGCGCGCCCTGCCCGATCTGAGCGTCACCGCCGCGCAGACCCGCTTCCGCGAAGGCGGCGAGCGTGCCTACAACCTCGGGGTCAGCCTCAGCATCCCGCTGTTCGACCGCAACCGCGGTGGCATCCGCGCCGCCAATGCCGACCAGCGCGCGGCCGAAGCACGCCTGGACCAGCAGCGCCGCGACAGCGAGGCCGCACGCCTCTCCGCCGTGGCCGGACTGAAGGCGGCCGGCAGCCGTACCCGCGCCGCCGATGAAAGCGTGGTCGCTGCCGAAGAGGCGTATCGCCTGGCACGCGTCGGCTTCGACGCCGGACGCATCTCGCAGCTGGAACTGCGCAGCACGCGCAGCGCCCTCATCGCCGCCCGCGGCACCGCCGTGGATGCGCGCCTGTCGCGCGTCGGCGCGGAAATCGATCTTGCCCGCCTTGAAGGGCGCGCACCTTTTGTGGAGGCCCAATGACTCTCTCCCGCACTTTCCCGCTGATCGGCGGCGTGCTGCTGACCATGCTGCTGGCCGGCTGCGCTGGCAACGCGCAGACGCCTGCAAATGAAGACCCGACTGCGGCCAAGGCCGGCACCGACGACGGCCATGGCCATGCGACCGACAGCAAGGAAGCCAAGGCCGAATCCGCCAAGGCCCCCGCCGATGCGGATGAGGGTGTCGTGCAGTTGACCCCTGAGCAGATCAAGGCGTCTGGTATCGAAGTGGTCGCGATCGGTCGCGGTGGCGGTGGCTCCACGCGCCTGTCCGGCCGGGTCGAACCGTCGGTGGGCGCCCGCGCCTCGGTGGCTTCGACCGTGACCGGCCGCGTCGAACGCGTGCTGGTCGCACCGGGCACCGCGGTGAAGCAGAACCAGGCACTGGCCATCGTAGTCAGTGGCGAAGCCGCGGTGTTCCGCGCCAATGCGCTGGCCGCATCGGCCGAAGCCGAGGCTGCCCGCCTGGCCTATGGCCGCGACAAGGCACTGGTCGACCAGGGCGTGGTCGCCCGCCAGGAAATGGAAGCCTCGCGCGCACGTTCGCTGGCGGCACAGGCCCAGGCCGCTGCCGCGCAGGCCCAGGCCGCCGCCAACGGTGCGCCCGATGCCAGTGGCCGCGTACGCATCACCAGCCCGGTGGCCGGCATCGTCGGCAACGTGCAGGTCACTCCGGGCGGTGTGGTCGCCGCCGGCAGTGCAGTCGCCGATGTCGCCGACCCGACAATGAACGAGCTGGTGTTCACCGCACCGCCGGCGCTGGCCGCACAGGTCTCTCCCGGCATGAAGCTGGAAGTGAGCGTGCCGGGTGGCAGCTTCACCGCCACCGTCACCGGTTCGGCCGCCGATGTGCGCCAGCAGGGCGGCGTCGCGGTGATCCGCGCCACGCCGGTGGACGCTTCGCTGCCGCCGGCCGGTTCGCCGGTTTCGGCAGTGGTGGTCACCGAAGGCCAGGACGGTTCGCTCAGCGTGCCCGCCGATGCGGTGCAGAACGTCGATGGCAGCAGTGCGGTGTTCGTCGCCGTCGAAGGCGGCTTCAAGGCGCAGCCGGTCCTGGCCGGGCGCCGTGCCGGTGACCGCATCGAAATCCTCGGTGGGCTGACCGGCAGCGAACGCATCGTCGGTGCCAACGCCTTCCTGCTCAAGGCCGAACTGGCCAAGGGCGAAGCCGAGCACGGCCACTGAGGAGGCGACCATGTTCAAGCTGATCATTGAAACAGCGGTGCGCCACCGCTGGCTGGTGGTGTTCATGGCGGCGCTGATCGCCGCCGTGGGCCTGTTCCAGCTGGGCAAACTGCCGATCGACGCGGTGCCGGACATCACCAACCGCCAGGTGCAGATCAACACGGTGGCACCAGCGCTGACGCCCGAACAGATCGAGCGGCAGGTGACCTATCCGCTGGAAACCGCGCTGGCCGGCATTCCCGGCCTGACCACCACGCGTTCGCTGTCGCGCAATGGCTTCTCGCAGGTGACCGCGATCTTCACCGATGCGACCGACATCTACTTCGCCCGCCAGCAGGTGGCCGAACGCATGCGCGAAGCGTCTGAAGACCTGCCCGATGGTGCGTCGCCGATGCTGTCGCCGGTCACCACCGGCCTCGGCGAGGTGCTGATGTGGACGGTGGACTTCACCGCGTTCGATCCGGCCAAACTGGCCAAACCCGGTGAAGCGGGCTGGCAGGCCGGCGAGGTCTACCGCACACCGGAAGGCAATCTTCTGCGTACCCCCGAAGAACGTGCGACCTACCTGCGCACCGTGCAGGACTGGATCATCGCGCCGCAGATGCGTTCCAGCCCGGGGCTGGCCGGCGTCGATACGGTCGGCGGCTATGTGAAGGAATACGGCGTGCATCCGGACAGCGCCAGACTGGCCGCGCACGGCCTCGGCCTGGCCGACCTGGTCACTGCCCTGCAGCGTTCCAACGTGCAGGCCGGTGCCGGTTTCGTGCAGCGTGCCGGCGAAGGCCTGGTGGTGCGGGCCGATGGCCTGGCGCTGACCACCGACGACCTGGCACAGGCCCCGGTAGCGACCCGCAATGGCGTGGTGGTACGCGTAGCCGATGTGGCCGACGTCGACCTGAGCCGCGCGCCGCGACTGGGTGCGGCCAGCCGCAACGGCCATGAGGCCGTGCTGGGCACCGCGCTGATGATTGCCGGTGGCAACAGCCGCACCGTGGCGCAGGCAGCTGCGGCGCGCCTGGAACAGGTGAACACGTCGCTGCCGGCCGACATCGTGGCCGCGCCGGTGCTGGACCGCAGCGTGCTGGTCAATTCCACCATCAAGACCGTGGCCAAGAACCTCACCGAGGGCGCGCTGCTGGTGGTGGTGGTGCTGTTCCTGCTGCTGGGCAACCTGCGTGCAGCGACGATCACCGCGCTGGTGATTCCGCTGTCGTTCCTGTTCGCAGTGATCGGCATGAACCGCTTCGGCATCAGCGGCAACCTGATGAGCCTGGGTGCGCTGGACTTCGGCATCCTGGTGGACGGTGCAGTGATCGTGGTCGAGTCCACGCTGCTGATGCTGGGCCAGCGCCGCGCCGAACTGGGCCGTGCGCTGACCGCGATGGAGCGCCTGCGCGTGGCCGCCGATTCGGCGATGAAGATGGCGCGCCCTGCGGCCTTCGGCCAGTTGATCATCCTGTTGGTGTTCGCCCCGATCCTCACGCTGGAAGGTGTGGAGGGCAAGACGTTCCACCCGATGGCGGCGACCTTCATGCTGGCCCTGGTCGGTGCCTTCATCTTCTCCTTCACCTTCGTGCCGGCGATGGCCGCGCTGCTGGTGCGCGAGCCCAAGGTGAAGGACGGCGACGCGCATGCGGACGACGGCGAGCACGAAACCAAGCTGATCCGCGTGCTGCGTGCGCGCATCGAACCGGTGGTGCGCAAGGCCGTGGCACATCCGCGCACGGTGCTGGCCGGTGCGGTGATGATGGTGGTGGTGGGCATCGGCTCGTTCTCGCTGCTGGGCCGCGAGTTCATGCCTACGCTGGATGAAGGCAACGTGGCGATGCAGGCCCTGCGCGTGCCGTCGACCTCGCTGGAACAGTCACTGGCGATGCAGCTGGCACTGGAAAAGGCGATTGCCAAGCAGCCGGAAGTGGAGACCGTGTTCTCGCGCACCGGTACCGCCGAGGCGGCGATCGATCCGATGCCGACCAACATCTCCGACAGCGTGATCGTGCTGAAGCCGCGCAGCGACTGGCCCAACCCGAAGCTGGAAAAGGAAGCACTGGTGGCACGCTTCGAGAAACTGGCCGGGCAGCAGCTGGGCAACAGCTTCGAGTTCAGCCAGCCGATCGAACTCCGCTTCAACGAGCTGATCTCCGGCGTGCGTACCGACCTGGCGGTGATGATCTTCGGCGATGACTTCAGCCAGCTACAGAAGGTGGCCGACCAGGTGGCGCTGAAGCTGCGTGCGGTGAACGGCGCGGCCGACGTGCGGGTGGAACAGATCTCCGGCCTGCCGACGCTGAACGTGGCGATCGACCATGTGGCAGCGGCGCAGTACGGGCTGACCGCGGCGGACGTGAGCGATGCACTGTCCACGGGTATTGGCGGTACCGCGGCGGGCAAGATCTTCGAAGGCGATCGCCGCTTCAACGTGGTGGTGCGCCTGGACGATGCCTCGCGCAACGATCCGGACCAGCTCGCTTCACTGCCGATCGCCACGCCGTCGGGGCTGGTGATTCCGCTGTCGTCGGTGGCGCGCATCACGGTGAGCGAAGGGCCGAACCAGATCAGCCGCAACAACGGCAGCCGGCGCGTGGTGGTGCAGGCCAACGTGCGTGGCCGCGACCTGGGCGGCTTCGTCGGCGAAGCGCAGGCCGCGGTGGCCGACGTGGCACTGCCGCCGGGTGCCTACCTGACCTGGGGTGGCCAGTTCGAGAACCTGCAGCGCGCGGAGAAGCGGCTGGCGACGGTGGTACCGGTGGTATTCCTGCTGATCGGCAGCCTGCTGTTCATGGCCCTGCGCAGCGGCAAGGAAGCCATTCTGGTGTTCAGCTGCGTACCGTTGGCGCTGGTCGGCGGCATCCTCGCGCTGCTGCTGCGTGGCATGCCGTTCTCGGTGTCGGCGGCGGTCGGCTTCATTGCCGTCTCCGGCGTGGCCACCTTGAATGGCCTGGTGCTGATGCAGGCCATCCGCGAGCGCCTGGATGCCGGCGACCTGCCGCTGCAGGCGGCGATCAACGGTGCCTCCAGCCGCATCCGCGCGGTGCTGACCACGGCGCTGGTGGCGATCGTCGGCTTCATTCCGATGGCGATCGCCAGCGGTTCCGGCGCGGAGGTGCAGAAGCCGCTGGCGACGGTGGTGATCGGTGGCCTGATCACCGCCACCGTGCTGACCCTGCTGGTGCTGCCGACCTTCGCTGCACGGGTGGCCAAGCCGCGGGCGGTGGGCTGAGGTTGGGGGTCGGAGCCCTTTCCACAGGAAAGGGATCCGACCCCGTGACAGGGTCGGATTGCCGGCCGGCGGCCGGCATTACCCTGGTGTGGTCAGGCCTTCTTGCGCTCGGCGATGTAGGCCTGGATCTGCTGTTCCAGCACCGGCAGCGGCACCGAGCCCTGCTTGAGCAGGGTGTCGTGGAAGCCCTTGATGTCGAACTTGTCGCCCAGCTCCTTCTCGGCCTGCGCACGCAGGCGCACGATGGCGATCTCGCCCAGCTTGTAGCTCAGCGCCTGGCCTGGCCAGGAAATGTAGCGGTCCACTTCGGTGGTCACTTCATGTTCGCTCAATGCGGTGTGGTCACGCAGGTAGGCCAGCGCCTGCTCGCGGGTCCAGCCCTTGCTGTGCACACCGGTGTCGATCACCAGGCGCGCAGCGCGCCACATCTCGTAGGTCAGGCGGCCGAAATCCTCGTACGGGGTTTCGTAGATGCCCATCTCCACGCCCAGCTTCTCGCAGTACAGCGCCCAGCCTTCGCCATAGGCGGAGATGTAGGCGTTGCGGCGGAACTCGGGCAGGTTCTTCTGCTCCGCGGCGATCGCGCCCTGCAGCGAGTGGCCCGGATCGGATTCGTGCAGGGTCAGTGCCGGCAGGTTGTACAGCGGGCGCGACGGCAGGTTGTAGGTGTTGAGCCAGTAGGTGCCCATGCCACCACGGCCAGCGGTCCAGAACGGTGCGATGTCCGGCGGCACCGGCACGATGGTGAAGCGCGCGCGCGGCAGCGTCATGTACTTGCCGAGCTGGCCGTCCGCCCGCTTGGAGATCCACGCGGCACGCGACAGCAGCTCTTCCGGCGTCTTGGCATAGAACTGCGGATCGGTGCGCAGGAAGGTCAGGAACTCGGCGAAGCTGCCCTTGAACTTCACCTGCTTGATGATGTCGTTCATTTCCTTCTGGATGCGCTCGACCTCACCCAGGCCGATGCGGTGGATCTCGTCCGGCGACAGGTCCAGCGTGGTGTATTCGTGGATCTGCTGCTTGTAGTACGCCTTGCCATCAGGCATCGCTTCGGCGGCCAGGGTGGTACGCGCCTGCGGCACGTATTCGTTGACGAAGAAGGTGCGCAGCTGCTGGAACGCCGGCACGACCTTGCCGCTGATCGCCGCACGCGCCTGCGCCTGCAGCTTTGCCTGTTCGGCGGCCGGGATGCTGTTGGGCAGCTTCTTGAACGGCGCGTACAGCGGCGACTCGGTCGGGTCCTTCAGTTCGGCAACGGTGGCGATGGACACTTCGCGACCATCGAGCACGGCACGCGGCACGCTGAAGCCACGCTTCAGGCCGGCGCGCATGTTCTCGGTCTGCTGGCCGAAGTAGCGCGGCACATCATTCAGGCGTGCGATGTAGTTCTGGTAGTCCTGCGCGGTCTTCATCTCGCGCCGGGCCATGAAGGACAGGTTGGACCAGAACGAGGAGTCGGCGTTGAACGGCATCTCGTAGCCGCGCAGGCGCGTCTCTTCGGCCAGGTTGAACACCTGGTCGTGGTAGATCGCGTAGTTGACCTGGTTGTCGGGTGACAGGGTCTTCGGGTCGATCTTCTTCAGCGCGGCCAGGGTCTCGTCCCACACCTTCAGGCGTGCCTGCTGCGCGGCCGGGCCGATGTCGGGCATGCGGGTGGCGTTGGCCGGGGCGTCTTCGTCCTCGCTGGCTTCACCGCCGCCCTGCTGGCGCCATTTCCATTCCTTCTCGTACAGCGCGCGGAAGGCAGCATCAGCGGGCGATTCGGTGGCCACGCTGGCCGGCGCGGCGGTTGCGGCGGGCGCAGCGGCCAGAGCCACGGCGGGGGCGGACAGGGCGATCAACAGGGCAACGGCAAGACGGGTTTTCACGAGCACAGGTTCCCGGGAAGGCAGACCCCGATCATGGCACCGCACACGGCCCGTGGCATGGGACGAAGGTCCTGCCTGGGCCGTGCCCGGTAGCTACCGACCTTGGTCGGCGCTGGCTTTCCCCGTGTGCCAACCAAGGTTGGCAGCTACCCGGCACGGCTGCCGGGCATGCGGTAGATCCACGCCATGCGTGGATGCGCCGGGTCCGGATACACCTGTGCCGACCAAGGTCGGCACCTACCGGAGCGTGGCAGACCGGGGTCTGGTGGCGGCCGACCTTGGTTGGCCCCCAAACCCAGCGCCGACCAAGGTCGGCATCTACCGGATGGGGGACCCGGGGGCCTCAGTGGCTGGCCCTGTCGCGCTTCCAGCCCCGGTGCTTGATGTCCAGGTGCAGGCTGTACAACGCGGTGAACGCCGGGAACAGGTTCTGCAGCACGCCCACCGAGTCCTGCTTGGCCGAGAACAGGAAGTAGCTCAGCGTCATCAGGCTGCCGACCACGCTCATGTACCAGAACAGGCGCGGGATGACCGGCTTGCCGGCACGCTTGGAGGCGACGAACTGGACCAGCCAGCGGCCACCGAACATCAGCGCGCCGGTGTAGCCGATCAGCTTCCAGCCGGTCACATGCAGGCCGGTCCAGTACAGCCAGGTCAGCGGCTGGTCGAGCCAGTGCAGTTCCAGGCCCATCACCGTTCTTCCACCGCGGTGCGCTTGCTGCGGGTGATCAGCCAGGCCACGCCACGCAGGTCACGGATGCCGACCAGTGCACGGCCCAGGTTGTTGTACTTGGACACGCCGGCGGTGCGGTGGCGGTGGTTGACCGGCACGCTGGTGGTCTTCCAGCCGGCGCGCTGCATCAGCGCCGGCAGGTAGCGGTGCATGTGGTCGAAGTACGGCAGGTCGAGGAACGCGCTGCGTTCAAACAGCTTGATGCCGCAGCCGGTGTCGGGCGTGTCATCGCGCAGCATGCGCGCGCGGATGGCGTTGGCCCAGCGGCTGGCCCAGCGCTTGCTGCCACTGTCCTGGCGGTTGACGCGCCAGCCGGCGAACAGCTTCACCTGCGCCTCGGCGGCATCGCGCGCGGCCAGCAGCTTGGGGATATCGGCCGGATCGTTCTGGCCATCGCCATCCAGGGTGGCGATCCACGGTGCGCGCGCGTGCTTGACGCCGGTGCGCACGGCGGTGCTCTGCCCGCTCTGGTTCACATGGTGCAGCACGCGCAGTTCCGGGGTGGTCGCCTTCAGCCCCTGCAGCACCGCCAGGGTGTCATCGCGCGAGTGATCGTCGATGTAGACGATCTCGAACGGCAGCCGGCCACGCAGCGCAGCGGTGATTTCGGCAACCAGCGGGGCGACATTGTCGCGCTCGTTGAACACCGGGACGACAACGGAAAGCTCGGGTTGGCTCATAAGGCACTCGGCCAAGGGGGGACAAAGACCGCGCATTCTCCGAAACCGAGGTTATCCGAAGATGAACCCGGCGGCGTGAGGATCCGTCCTCAGGCGCGATCGCCAAAATACTCGCGGCACCACTGCACCACAGGTGGCAGGCCTTCTTCGATCGGGGTCACCGCATCGAAGCCGAACGCGTCATGTGCGCGCCGGGTATCGGCCATCGTGCGCACCATGTCGCCGGGCTGCATGGGCTTGTAGACCTTCTGCGCGGGGCGGCCGGCGGCCTGCTCGATCACGCTGATGAAGCGCTCCAGCTCGACCGGCGTATGGTTGCCGAGATTGAACACCCGGTGCGGCACCGGACCGTCGGCCGGATGCGCGAGGGCGCCGAGGATACCGGACACAATGTCGGAGACATGTGTGAAATCGCGCTGCATGCGGCCTTCGTTGAACACGTCGATCGGCCGCCCGGCCAGCACCGCGCGCGAGAACAGCAGCGGTGCCATGTCCGGCCGGCCCCAGGGGCCATACACGGTGAAGAAGCGCAGGCCGGTGGCATGCAGGCCGTAAAGCTGCGCGTAGGTGTAGGCCATCAGCTCGTTGGCGGCCTTGGTCGCCGCGTACAGCGAACGCGGCTGGTCCACGCGCTGGTCCTCGGAGAACGGCGGCGTGGCCGAATCGCCGTACACCGAGCTGCTGGAGGCATACACCAGGTGTTGCACGCCACGGTGGCGGCACAGCTCGAGCATGTTGACGAAGCCGACCAGGTTGCTATCAACGTAGGCGTGCGGGTTTTCCAGCGAATAGCGCACGCCGGCCTGAGCGGCCAGATGGATCACCGCCGTCGGCTTCACTTCGTCGAACAGCGCGGCCAGGCCCTCGCGGTCGGTCAGGTCGAGGGTGCGCAGGTCCAGGGTCGGGCACAGTGCGGCCACACGGTCGCGCTTGATCTGCGGGTCGTAGTAGTCGTTGAAATTGTCCAGGCCGACCACCGGCTGGCCCGCCTCCAGCAGCGCGCGGGCGGTGTAGGCACCGATGAAGCCGGCAGCGCCGGTGAGCAGGATGGTCATTGCAGTTGCCTGGAAATCAATGAGTACAGGTGCAGAGGATACGCTGCGGACTCAGAACAGCCCGAAACGCTTCTTGGCCACGTTGGTGCGGCCGGGTTCGATCACGTCCTGGATCTTCTTCGCATCGAAGCGGTCGAGCAGCGCCTCGGCGCCCTTCTTCAGCTTCAGATCCATCTCTTCCGGATACAGCGGAACCAGGGTCATGAAGCTGATGGTCTTGCCGTCGTCCAGTTCCAGCGTGGCGAATTCTTCCGGGGCAGTCACCGGTGGAAGCACGATGGCACCGTCGAAACCCACGCCCGGCGCGTAGGGCTGGCTGGGATGGCCGTTGGGAATGGTGTGGCCGAAGCCCAGCCAGGTGTCGTACTCGTGCGGCAGCCGCGCCATGCCCTTCAGCAGGCGCACCGGCCAGTAGTTGCGTTCGTCCTCGAAGGCGTCCTGCGTGATCGGCCAGTCGGCCGGCAGGGTCACCATCAGCTCCATGTAGCGCGGCACGTCCGTGTCCACCTCGGCGGGCACGGTCATCGGCAGGTCGCTCATGCCGGAGGTGACCAGACGCAGGTACGGGAACTGGTCATTGGCCGGTACCACGTGCACGTCGATGTGCACCAGGTCGGAGATGATCTCGTGGAAGACACCGGACACCGGGCCCAGATGGCGCTCGATGTGCGCGCCGATCGCCTCGATGTGTTCTTCCCCCTGCGGCGGGGTGAAGTCCTTCTGCCGGCTGTGCACCATGATCGGGCTGCCGCCCGGGCTGACGTCGTCGAATGTGTTGCTCATGTCCTGCTCCCTGGATGAGGCCACGGACCGGAGAGCAGGCATCCCCCGGCGCGCGCGGCGGTGCGTTCCCTGTCATCTACAGGACGCGGCAGGAACAGGCCGCATCCCCTGGCGCTGCGCCGGGCTCAGCCCTGGCGCGTACGCAGTTTTTCCAGCACGCCGTCCAGGGTATCCAGGTCGGTGTAATGGATGATCAGCTTGCCCTTGCCACCCCGGCCGTGGCTGATCGCCACCTTGGCACCCAGCGCTTCGGACAGTTCGGTTTCCAGCGAGGCGATGTCGGCCTGCTGCACTTTCGGTGTGGCGACCGGGCGGTTGCTCGGCACCTTGCCGGCCGCGAAGGCCTGCGCACGGCGCTCGACCTCGCGCACCGACCAGCCTTCATCGGCCGCTTCCTGTGCCAGCTTGCCGGCCAGCTCGGGGGCCAGTGTCAGCAGCGCGCGGGCGTGGCCCATTTCCAGGCGGCGGGTTTCCAGCAGCAGGCGGATCGCCACCGGCAGCTCCAGCAGGCGCAACAGGTTGGACACCGCCGCGCGTGAGCGGCCGACGGCCTCGGCGGCCTCGGCATGGGTCAGGGTGAATTCGCTGATCAGGCGCTGCAGCGCCTCGGCTTCTTCCAGCGGGTTGAGGTCTTCGCGCTGGATGTTCTCGATCAGCGCCATCGCGATGACGGTGCGGTCTTCCAGCTCGCGCACCACCACCGGCACTTCGTCCAGGCCGGCCAGCTGCGATGCGCGCCAACGGCGCTCACCGGCGACGATTTCGTAGTTGCCTGCCGGCAGCTGGCGCACCAGGATCGGCTGGATCACGCCCTGCGACTTGATCGAGTCGGCCAGCTCGGAGAGCTTGCCCTCGTCCATCTCGCGGCGCGGCTGGTACTTGCCCGGCTGCAGCTGGCCCACCGCCAGCTTGCGCAGCACTTCACCCGGCAGCGGCTCGATCACCGCGGTGGTGGCCTGCACCTGGCTGACCGCGCCTTTCGGGCCCAGCAGCGCATCCAGGCCACGGCCGAGGCCTCGCTTCTTGGCTGCCGGCTTGCTGCTGGTCATCAGACGGTCTCCACGGCCTTGGTGGCCTTGTTGCGTTCGTTGTTGCGGCGGATGATCTCGCCGGCCAGGCCCAGGTAGGCCACGCCACCGCGCGAGGCGCGGTCGTAGCCGACGATGCTCTGGCCATGGCTCGGCGCCTCGGCCAGGCGCACGTTGCGCGGCACGATGGTGCGGAACACGCGGTCGCCGAAGTGCTCGGTGAGCTCGGCCGAGACCGCGTTGGCCAGGTTGTTGCGCACATCGAACATGGTGCGCAGCACGCCTTCGATCTCCAGCGCCGGGTTGAGGTTGGCACGCAGCGCTTCGATGGTTTCCACCAGCGCGCTCAGGCCTTCCAGTGCGTAGTACTCGCACTGCATCGGCACGATCACCGAATCGGCGGCGGCCAGCGCGTTGAGCGTCAGCAGCGACAGCGCCGGCGGGCAGTCGATCAGGATGTAGTCGTACTCGTCGCGGATCGGTGCCAGCGCGCGCTTCAGCCGCTGCTCGCGCTCGCTCTGCGCCATCAGCTGGATCTCGGCAGCGGTCAGGTCGATGTTGCCGGGCAGCAGGTCGTAGCCTTCGGTGGTCTGCACGCGCACATCGGCGGCGCTGGACTCGCCCAGCAGCAGATCGTAGGTGGAGGAGACCAGCTCACGCTTGTCCACGCCACTGCCCATGGTCGCGTTGCCCTGCGAATCCAGGTCGACCAACAGCACGCGCTTGGGTGCGTTGGCCAGGGAAGCGGCCAGGTTGACGGCGGTCGTGGTCTTGCCGACGCCACCCTTCTGGTTGGCGATGGCGATGATGCGGGCCATGCGGGTGTGCCTCGTCGACGTGTGCTGGGACCGGTCATTATGCGTACAACCGGCCCCTTGCGGAAATCGTGGATCGCCAACCCGTTGTTCCACAAAGGGCTGGCGGCGGGAATCAGGGGCCTGTAACAGTGACCAGGTGGCGTTCGCCGGCCAGGCCGGGCACGCTCAACGGGGTCACCTCACGCACCTGCCAGCCATCCGGCAGGTCCGCGATCTCTTCATGCGGGTAGACGCCCTTCATGGCCAGCAGTACGCCGCCGGGGCGCAGCAGGTGGCCACCGACGCGGACGATCCCCGCCAGGGTGTCCATCGCGCGCGCGGTCAGCTGGTCGTAGCGGCCGGCCTCGTCCAGCGCCTCGGCGCGCGATTCGGCCACGCGGGCGTTGTCCAGGCCGAGCTGGCGCACGGCCTCGCGCATGAAGCGCGCCTTCTTGCCGTTGCTTTCCACCAGGGTGACCTGCAGGCCCGGGCAGGCGATCGCCAGCGGGATGCCGGGCAACCCGGGACCGGTGCCGAGGTCGGCCAGGCTGCCATCAGCCACGAACGGCTGCATCGCCAGCGAGTCGAGCAGGTGGCGGGTGACCATCTCCTGCGGATCGCGGATGGCGGTGAGGTTGTAGGTGCCGTTCCAGCGGTGCAGCAGGGCCAGGTAGCGCAGCAGCGGCGGCGCCAGCGCGGCGTCCAGGCCCATGCTGGCCAGGCCCTGTTCCAGCGTGGCAGACACGCTGGCGGGAAGTGGGTGTTCGCTCATGCCGCCATTATCGCCGGTTTTGCGCGCTGATTCCCCGCTTCAGTGTGGATACCAGGCCAATGCCGCACGGAACTGGCCAGTGGCCTGCCATTCGTGCAGGTGCCAGCGCGCGGCCTCGCCCAGTTCCGGGTCGCACCAGCGCAGGTGCAGGGCGCCATCGGCCCCCGGCGCCAGCTGCAGGCGGTGCAGGCCGAACGAGATGCCCTGGCCGTGCGCCTTCAGGATGGCCTCCTTGATGCACCACACGCGGAAGAACCAGTGCTCGCGCCCGGCCGCGTCCAGGCTTTCCAGCCAGGCCACCTCCTCGGGGTGGAAGAAGCGCTGCACGATCTCCAGCAGGCGGGCCCGCGGCCGCAGCAGCTCCAGGTCCACGCCCAGCCGCACGCCTTCGCCCAGCGCCACCAGCAGCACCTCGCCGCTGTGGCTCCAGCCGGTGCCGTAGTGGGCCAGCGCGCCGCTCAGTTCCGGTCGGCCCTTGTCATCGCGGACCAGCGGCAGCGTCTCCGGGTCGGCGCCCAATGCCTGCGCCAGCACCTGGCGTGCCTGCGGTTCACCGCGGTGCCCCGGCACGTGCGGGCAGCGCCACACCGTCACCGGACCGAAGCGCCACGGGCCGTCGAGGGTGGCTGGCAGGCTCATCCGCACGCGCCCATCACGCAATTCCACGACGGGTTCACAGCCCTGCGCGTCAACTGGTCACAGTTCCCCACCGGAGGTTCGATCATGGGCATCATCATCTGGCTGATCGTCGGCGGCATCGTAGGCTGGCTGGCCAGCATCATCATGAAGCGCGATGCCCAGCAGGGCATCATCCTCAACATCGTGGTCGGCATCGTCGGCGCGCTGATTTCCGGCTGGCTGTTCGGCGGCGGCATCAACGAAGCGATCACCATCCGCACCTTCCTGTTCTCGCTGATCGGTGCGGTGATCCTGCTGGCGATCGTCAACCTGTTCACCCGCAAGAGCATACGCTGACGCGGCCGTCGTGCCGGCCGCTGGCCGGCAGACGCATCACAACGGGCCCGGCAATCGTCGGGCCCCGTTCGTTCAACCGATCTGCACCCACGCCGGCGCATGGTCGCTCGGGCGTTCCCAGGTACGCGGCTCGCGGTCGATGCCCGAGGCCACCGCACTGCCCTTCAGCGCATCGGAGACCAGGGTCAGGTCGATGCGCAGGCCCAGGTTGCGGCGGAAACCGGCGGCACGGTAATCCCACCAGCTGAACACACCGGCCTCGTCGTTGTGCAGGCGGAAGCCATCGTGCAGGCCCAGCTGCAGCAGCTTGTTCAATGCGCCGCGCTCGGCGGTGGAGGTCAGGATGTGGTTTTCGTTCCACACCTCCGGGTCGTGCACATCGCGCGCGTCCGGGGCGATGTTGAAATCGCCCATCACGATCAGCTTCGGGTGCCGCTGCAGTTCTTCGGCGATCCAGGCATGCACCGCCTCCAGCCAGCGCAGCTTGTATTCGTACTTGTCGGTGCCGATGTCCTGGCCGTTGACCACGTACAGGTTGATCACCCGCAAGTCGCCGAAGGTACCGGCGATGACGCGCTTCTGCTCGTCCTCGAAGCCGGGAATGCCGATCTGCACGTCCTGCGCCGGCTCACGCGACAGCAGCGCCACGCCGTTGTAGGTCTTCTGGCCGGCGAACACGCTGCGGTAGCCCGCGCCGATCAGCGCCGAATCGGGGAACTTGTGGTCCTCCAGCTTGGTTTCCTGGATACCGACGATGTCCGGGCCGAAATCCTTGAGCCACTGCTCCAGGTGCGGCAGGCGGACATTGAGCGAATTGACGTTCCACGAGGCGATCTTCATGGGGGCATTCTACCCGGGTGGGCCGCCCATGCCCCGGTCGTCGCCAACCTTGGTTGGCGCGGGTCGGTCCACGCATGCCAACCAAGCTTGGCACCTACCGGTAGTGCCGGCCGCTGGCCGGCAACTCCATGAACCCTCGGCGAGACCCTGCATTTGCCGGCCAGCGGCCGGCACTACCGAAGCAGCAGCTTCAACAACCCCGCAATCTTCGAATACGGCGGCCGCAGCCGGTCACTGGCGGCCCAGCGCGACTGCCACAGCACCGGCAGCCGCTTGCTCATCGCATCGAATCCGGCGCGGCCGTGGTACGCCCCCATGCCGCTGGCCCCTACCCCGCCAAACGGCAGGCTATCGGCGGCGAAATGCAGCAGCGTGTCATTGACCGTCACCCCACCGGCCACCACCTGGCCGAGGATGCGCTCCACCGTGGCCCGGTCATGGCTGAAGGGATACAGCGCCAGCGGTCGATCACGGGACAGTACGTCGGCCAGCGCCGCCTCCAGGTCCGGGTACGCCCGCAGCGGCAGGATCGGCCCGAAGATCTCCTCGCGCATCAGCTCCAGGTCGTCCGGCGGGTCCAGCACCACGGTCGGCACCAACAGGCGCTCGCGGTCGGCGCGCGCCTCATCCACCTGCGCCAGCGGAATGACCGGCACGCCGCGTTCGCGCGCTTGCGCCAGATAGCCCTGCAGGCGCCGGTACTGGCCTTCGTTGATGATGCGCGTGTAGTCGTCGGCGCTGCTGAAATCACCGTAGCGCTCGCGTACCTGCTGCTGCAGCGCCTGCACGAACTCACGCTGGCGCGCGGTATCGATCAGCACGTAGTCCGGTGCGATGCAGGTCTGCCCGGCGTTGAACCATTTTCCGGTGGCGAGCCGCGCTGCGGCTTTATCCAGCGGGAAATCGCGACAGACAATCGCCGGCGACTTGCCGCCCAGTTCCAGCGTGACCGGTACCAGATGTTCGGCCGCTGCGGCCATCACCTTGCGGCCAACGGCCGTGGAGCCGGTGAACAGCAGATGGTCCAGCGGCAGCGACGACACCGCCGCGGCCACGTCCGCCTCGCCCTGCACCACCGCCACGCGATCGGGCGGAAACACACTGGCCAGCAGATCAGCCAGGAACGCGCTGGTGCGCGGCGTATGTTCGGAGGGCTTCAACAGCACGTGGTTGCCGGCGGCGATGGCGGTGGCCAGCGGCACCAATGCCAGCGTGACCGGGTAGTTCCAGGGCGAGATCACCCCGACCACGCCCAACGGCGTCGGCCGCAGCTGCGCGCGCGCCGGCCACAGCCGCCAACCGGCGCCGACCCGCTGCGGCTTCGACCAGCGCCGCAGATGGCGGCGCAGGTGGTCGATGGCCGACAGCACGCTCATGCCATCGGCCAGCTTCGATTCGACGTGGGCGCGGTGGCCGAAGTCCTCGGCGATGGCCTGGGCCATTTCGTCCAGGCGTGGCCTCAGCGCCTCGCGCAGGCGGCGCAGGTCATTCTCGCGCTGGTCCAGCGACGGGCGCTGCGACTGCCAGGCGCTGCGCAGGGTGTGCAGGAGGGCGGGAAGGTCTGTCGGCGTGGTGGTGGTCATGGGCCGACTATACGGCGTGCTGTGCAGCGCAATGGTAGTGCCGGCCGCTGGCCGGCAGCCCCATGGATCTCCGGCATACATCGTGCATTTGCCGGCCAGCGGCCGGCACTACCAAACAAAAAGGCCGCGGTCTGCACCGCGGCCCCTGAAACCCGGTGGGTGCCGACCGTTGGTCGGCACGCCGGTTACTTGGTGATATCCACGTCCTTGGTCTCGCGCAGGAACAGGCCGCCGATCACCACCGACATCAGAGCGATGATGATCGGGTACCACAGGCCGTAGTACAGGTTGCCGGTACCGGCCACCAGCGCGAACGAGATCGCCGGCAGGAAGCCACCGAACCAGCCGTTGCCGATGTGGTACGGCAGCGACATCGAGGTGTAGCGGATGCGGGTCGGGAACAGTTCGACCAGGTAGGCGGCGATCGGGCCGTAGACCATGGTCACGTACAGCACCAGCAGCCACAGCATGAAGATGGTGCCGGCGATGTTGATGCGGGCGCCATCAGCCTTGGCCGGATACCCGGCGGTGGTCAGGGCGGTCTTCAGTTCCGCACCGAACGCATCGGCCTTGGCCTTGCCGTCTTCCTTGGTCAGGCCGGCGGCCTCATACGAGGTGACGCTGGCGCTGCCCACGTTCACCATCGCCAGCGAACCGGCGGCGGCGGGCTGCACGTCGTACGGCACACCGGCCTTGGTCAGCGCGGCGGTAGCCACGTCGCAGGAGCTGGTGAACTTGCGCAGGCCAACCGGATCGAACTGGAACGAGCAGGTGTTCGGATCGGCCACGACCAGGGCCGGCGAGCTGCTGCGGGCTTCTTCGATGGCCGGGTTGGCGAAGTGGGTCAGGCCCTTGAAGATCGGGATGTAGGTGACGGCCGCCAGCAGGCAGCCGGCCAGGATGATCTTCTTGCGGCCGATACGGTCGGACAGCCAACCGAAGAAGATGAAGAACGGCACGCCCAGCGCCAGCGCGGCCGCGATCAGCAGGTAGGAGGTGGTGGCATCGACCTTCAGCATGCTGCTGAGGAAGAACAGCGCGTAGAACTGGCCGCCGTACCAGACCACGGCCTGGCCGGCCGCGGCACCGAGCAGGACCAGCAGCATCAGCTTCAGGTTGCCGCCCTTCAGGCTGTCACGGAACGGGGTCTTGGAACCCTTGCCCTCGGACTTCATCTGCTGGAACAGCGGCGACTCACTCAGCTGCAGGCGGATCCACACGGACACGCCCAGCAGCAGGATCGAGACCAGGAACGGAATGCGCCAGCCCCAGGCTTCGAAGGCTTCGTTGCCGAGGAAGTAGCGGCAGGCCAGGATGATCAGCAGCGACATGAACAGGCCGAGCGTGGCGGTGCACTGGATGAAGCTGGTGTACAGGCCACGCTTGTCGTCCGGCGCATGCTCGGCCACGTAGGTGGCGGCACCGCCGTATTCGCCGCCCATCGCCAGGCCCTGGGCCAGGCGCAGGATGATCAGGATCACCGGAGCGGCGAAACCGATCGATGCGTAGTTGGGCAGCACGCCGACCAGGAAGGTCGAGATGCCCATGATCAGGATGGTGACCAGGAAGGTGTACTTGCGGCCGATGCGGTCGCCGAGGCTGCCGAAGAAGGCCGCGCCGAACGGACGCACGAAGAAGCCGGCGGCGAACGCCAGCAGGGCGAAGATCATGCCTGTGGTTTCATTCACGCCGCTGAAGAACTGCTTGGCGATGATGGCGGCGAGCGAGCCGTACAGGAAGAAGTCATACCACTCGAACACCGTGCCGAGGCTCGATGCGAAGATGACCTTCTTGTGGCCCTGGGTCAGGGTGCCCGCTTTGTGTGCGGCGCTGGGTGTACTGGACATGGGACGCTTTCCCTCTGTGGATGCCGACCTGGGTCGGTGGGTGCCGACCGTTGGTCGGCACACAATCTCTGTAGGTGCCGACCTTGGTCGGCACTCCTTTAGAAGCTGTATTTCGTGGTGAACTGCAATCGGGTGATGTCACCCTTGTTGCCGTTCTCCACTTCGCGACGGCCGTACATCAGCTCGGCGCCGATATCGACCTTGGGCAGCGGCGAATAGAAGATGTTGCCGCGGATGCTCTGCACGCTCTTGGTCACCAGCGGTCCGAGGATGCTGTCGTTGTCGTAGTCGCTGCGCGCGTAGATCAGGTTGGTGCGCAGCTTCGGCGAGAACGCATGCCGCCAGCCCACGTAGCCGGCCAGCACGCCGGTCGGGTTGAGCTCGTCGCGGGCCACGTCGTAGGCACTGTCGGCGGTGATGCCCAGGCCGATGTAGCGGGCGATGCCTTCGCCGCCGGTCAGCTGGTAGTGCAGCGAATCGCTGTCACCCATCACCCACTTGCCGCCCAGGGTCAGGCCGCCAGCCACCTTGTCGGCCTTGGCGCCGGTGGCCTGGTTGTCGACCTTCAGCTGGCGGACGATGCCGCCGACACCGAACGTGCCCCAGTCGCCCTTCCAGCCATAGCGCATCGTCAGGTCGGGCAGGCTGCCACGGTCGGAGTTGGCGCTGGCGTTGGTCCAGGCCCCGGTGACCGGATTGCGGGTACCGGTGAGGGTGGTGGTTTCCGGGTTTTCCAGCGCGACGCTGAAGCCGCCCTGGGTGTAGCGCACCTGGGCCTGGCGCACGAAGATCACGCCATCGGTGGGGCCGACGAAGTCGACCGCTTCCGGCAGTGCGGCCGCGTCCATGAAGTTGGACCAGGTCTGGCCGGCCATCCAGTTGTTCCAGTACATGTAGGCGTGGCGCAGGGTCACACCGTAGGTATTGGTGGCGGTCTGGTTGCCCAGCGAGTTGCCGAAGAAGTCCATCTCGAAGAACGCACCGGCCTTGTTGCCCGATTCGCTCACATTGTCGATGCCCAGGTTGAAGCGCGAGAACTTGGCGTGGGCGTTGAAGTCGGTGCCCGAACGCTTGCCGCTGCCGCCGGCGCCTTCCACCGGGGTCTGGCCCGGCAGGTACAGCGAGCGGCCGGTGGCGTCGTCGGCCAACTGGCCATCGCTGGTTTGGGTGGCCAGGAAGTCGGCCTTGATGAAGCCGCCGATCTTGACCGTGGTGCCCGGCGCCGCGCCCGGGGTGATGGTGGTGACCTGGATCGGCTGCTTGCCCGCCGGCACCGAGGCGACCGGCTTCTGCTCGGCCTGCACCGTGCGGACTTCGGTCACCGCCTGCTGGGTCTGGCTGATCTGGGTCTGTTGTTGTTGCTGCGAAGACAGCAGCAGCTGGACCTGGCGTTCCAGTTCGGCAACGCGTGCTTCCAGCGCTTTCTCTTTGGCGGTCTCTGCGAACGCCATGCCCGGTGCGACCAGGGCGACCAATAGGCAGGCCGCCAAAGGTTTGCGCACGGCTTTCAACGTACGGTGGCTCATGTTGCCCTCTCTCCCAAGTGGCAAGGTGATGCCGCGCGTGGGGCACGGTCGAGCCGAGACTGCGGGGCGTTCACGCACAGCGGCTATTGGCCATTGGTCGAACCCGGCCCTGCTGGGCGCTCACTTTCGACCATGGTCTAACCAAGGTGGTGACGCGGCCGGGGGTGGATGGGGCAAACTGAGGGGGATCGGTCGTTGCGATGCTGCGACCGCACATACAAAGTCAACGTGCAAGTGAGGGTGCCATGGCTGATATCTACCCCGTCGATCCGCAGTTCGCCGCCAAGGCACGCATCGACAAGACGTCGTACGAACAGCAGTACCAGGCTTCGGTGACCGACCCGGATGGTTTCTGGGGCAAGGCCGCCGAGCGCCTGCAATGGATGCGCAAGCCGACGAAGATCAAGAACGTCAGCTACGACCTGTCCGACTTCCACATCAAGTGGTTCGAGGATGGTGAGCTCAATGCCAGCGTGAACTGCCTGGACCGCCAGCTGGAAACGCGCGGCGACAAGACCGCCCTGCTGTTCGAGCCGGATGGCCCGGATGCACCGGCCCAGCACGTGACATATCGCGAGCTGTACGAGCGCACCTGCCGCCTCGGCAATGCGCTGCGCAACCTGGGCGTCAAGAAGGGCGACCGCGTCACCATCTACCTGCCAATGATCGTCGACGCCGCGGTGGCCATGCTGGCCTGCGCGCGCATCGGTGCGATCCACTCGGTGGTGTTCGGTGGCTTCGCGCCGAACTCGATCGCCGACCGAGTCAGCGACTGCCAGAGCAAGCTGATCATCACCGCCGACGAGGGTCTGCGCGGTGGCCGCAGGATTCCGCTGAAGGCCAACGTCGATGCCGCACTGAAGCTGCCGGGCACGAACACGGTTGAAACCGTGCTGGTGGTGCGCCACACCGGCGGCGCGGTGGACATGCAGGCCCCGCGCGACCGCTGGTTCCACGATGTGGTGGACAGCCAGCCGGCCACCTGCGAACCGGAACGCATGAACGCGGAGGACCCGCTGTTCATCCTCTACACCTCCGGTTCCACCGGCAAGCCGAAGGGCGTGCTGCACACCACCGGCGGCTACCTGCTGTACGCAGCCTACACCCATGAGGCGGTGTTCGACCTGCGCGAGGACGACATCTACTGGTGCACCGCCGACGTCGGCTGGGTCACCGGCCACAGCTACATCGTGTACGGCCCGTTGGCCAACGGCGCGACCTCGCTGATGTTCGAAGGCGTGCCGAACTACCCGGACACCTCGCGTTTCTGGAACGTCATCGACAAGCACAAGGTCACCATCTTCTATACCGCCCCGACCGCCATCCGTGCGCTGATGCGCGAAGGCGAGGAGCCGGTGAAGAAGACCTCGCGCGCGTCGCTGCGCCTGCTCGGCAGCGTCGGCGAGCCGATCAACCCGGAAGCCTGGCGCTGGTACTACGAGGTGGTCGGCGACAGCCGCTGCCCGATTGTCGATACCTGGTGGCAGACCGAGACCGGCGGCATCCTGATCTCGCCGCTGGCCGGCGCGATGGATCTGAAGCCGGGTTCGGCCACCCTGCCCTTCTTCGGCGTGCAGCCGGCGCTGGTCAATGCCGATGGCGAGATCAAGGACGGTCCGACCGAGGGCAACCTGATCATCCGTGATTCCTGGCCGGGCCAGATGCGCACGGTGTACGGCGACCACCAGCGTTTCATCGATACCTATTTCCGCACCTACCCGGGCAGCTACTTCACCGGCGACGGTTGCCGCCGCGACGAGGATGGCTACTACTGGATCACCGGCCGCGTCGATGACGTGATCAATGTGTCCGGCCACCGCATCGGCACTGCCGAAGTGGAAAGCGCGCTGGTCTCGCACCCGAAGGTGGCCGAAGCGGCCGTGGTCGGCTTCCCGCACGACGTGAAGGGCCAGGGCATCTACGCCTACGTCACCCTGGTGGCCGAAGAGGCACCGAGCGATGAGCTGCACAAGGAGCTGATCGCCTGGGTGCGCAAGGAGATCGGCCCGATCGCCACGCCAGACCACCTGCAGTGGGCGCCGGGCCTGCCGAAGACCCGCTCGGGCAAGATCATGCGCCGCATCCTGCGCAAGATCGCCGAGAACGCGCCGGACCAGCTTGGCGACACTTCGACCCTGGCCGATCCGTCGGTGGTGGCGTCGCTGGTGGACGAGCGCAAGGTGCGCTGATGGCGTGACTGCAGGCGCAGGACGCGCCAGGGACGTGGCCGGGAGGAGGGACCCGGCCGTGTCCGACCCGTCCTGCACCTGCCATCACGTCGCTCCTTTTCCTGATCGATAAGCTCGACCCATGACCACCCTCCTGATTGCCGATGACCACCCGCTGTTCCGCGAAGCCCTGCGTGGGGCGGTGCAGCGGGTCATCCCCGGCGTGCAGCTGTTCGAGGCCGACAGCGTGGAAGCGCTGTACGCGCTGGCCGACCAGCACAACGACGCCGACCTGGTCCTGATGGACCTCAACATGCCCGGTGCGCAGGGTTTCAACGCGCTGGTGCACATGCGCTCGCTGCACCCGCACCTGCCGGTGGTGGTGGTGTCCGCGCGCGAAGAAGCCACGGTGATGCGCCGCGCGCTCGACCACGGTGCGCTCGGCTTCATACCCAAGTCGGCCGACTCGGACACCATCGGCCACGCGCTGGGCACCATCCTCGATGGCGAGACCTGGGCACCGCCGGAAGCGCACAACGTGCCGCCCACCGGCAGCGAAGAACGCGAAGTCGGCCAGCGCCTGCGTGAGCTGACCCCGCAGCAGTTCCGGGTGCTGCAGATGCTGGGCGCAGGGCGCTTGAACAAGCAGATCGCCTACGACCTCAACGTCTCCGAAGCGACGATCAAGGCCCACGTCACCGCCATCCTGCGCAAGCTGGGCGTGACCAACCGCACCCAGGCCGTGCTGATGGCCGGCAAGCTGGCAATCGACGACGACGCCATCGTGCTGCCGCCGGAAGAAGACTGAGGTAGTGCCGGCCGCTGGCCGGCAGTCACCTGAAACGCCTGGAAACGCCCTGGTAGGCGCCAAGCTTGCCTGGCACGCTTCTACCGACGCACCTGCCGGCCAGCGGCCGGCACTACCAGGCACCGCTGCGCTCGCGGTATAGCCATCGCTATAAAAACCAGCCCTGCCTGCGCGTTTCGCTGGAAATGCGCCACGCGCGAATCGCGGTGCTAAGCTTCGCGTCCCCTTGGGGAGTAGCCGGATTCCTTCGCAGGAATCGTCCACGTCAACATACTCGGCCAGTGCGCCGTGGCGTGGACAACCATGATGGTTGGCGAGACCAGCGGCCCGCGCGCGCAACGTCAGGTTGGGCGCGAGCGCAGGCCGTGCGTCCGTCCTAGCCCGACCTCAGCCGCCGCCCATGTCCCCCATTTCGATCCTCCTGATCGGCTTTGCCATGTCCACCGATGCCTTCGCCGCTGCAATCGGCAAGGGTGCGGCCATGCGCAAGCCGGTGTTCCGCGATGCACTGCGTGCCGGCATCATCTTCGGCGTCATCGAAGCGATCACGCCCATCATCGGCTGGCTGCTCGGCCGCGCCGCGCTGCAGTACGTCGAAGCCTTCGACCACTGGATCGCCTTCGGCCTGCTCGGCGCGCTGGGCATCCACATGATCTACAACGGCCTCCGCCCGGACAGTGCCGGGGAAGACGAGGACCCCTCGCAGCACCACGGCTTCTGGAAGCTGGCGTTGACCGGTTTCGCCACCAGCATCGACGCGATGGCGGTGGGTATCGGCCTGGCCTTCATGGATGTGCATATCGGCGTGATGGCCGCGGTCATCGGCCTGTGCACGCTGACCATGGTCACCGCCGGCATCATGCTCGGCCGCGTGCTGGGCAGCATGGTGGGCAAGCGTGCCGAGATCATCGGTGGCGTGATCCTGGTGATCATCGGCGCGACGATCCTGTACGAGCACCTGCACGGCGTGGGGTAACGCATCGGAAGCGAGCGATTGCGTGGTTGCCGGCCAGCGGCCGGCACTACCAGACGTCACATCCACGCATGGCGTGGATCTACTGCCGGGCACCCGGCGCTACTGCGCGTCGCGCAGCGCGCCCAGGAAGGCGCGCAGCGAGGCCGGCTTGATCGGCTTGGTCAGCACGCGATAGCCGCGCTCGCGTGCCATCCGCTTCAGCTCGTCGCGCCCATCGGCGGTCAGCAGCGCACCCGGCAGCGGGTAACCGGCGGCTTCGCGCAACGCCACCAGCGCGTCCAGGCCATCCATGCGATCGTGCAGGTGGTAATCCACCAGCATCACCTGCGGCCGTTCGGCCACTTTCTCCAACGCCTGATCCACCGTCGATGCAGTAATCACCTGCACCTGCCAGCGGCCGAGCAGCGCGCGCATGCCGTCGAGGATCTCTTCGTCGTTGTCCACGCACAGCACGCGCAGGCCCGCCAGCGAATCGCTGCGCACCGGCGCGGCGACGGCCTGTACCGGCGCGGCCAGTTCGGTGTAGCCCGGCAGCGGTGCGACCCGCGGCAGGATGATCGAGAACATCGATCCCTTGCCGACCCGGCTGCGCGCATTGAGGCGATGGTCAAGCAGGCGCGAGATGCGCTGGCAGATCGACAGGCCCAGACCCAAGCCCTGCTCTCCCCAATCGAACGGCTGCTGGTAGCGGTGGAACTCATCGAAGATCTGCCGCATGTGGTGCTCGGGAATGCCGGGACCGGTATCCCACACCTGCAGTTCCACTTCGTCGCCGCGCTGGCGCACGGCCAGCACGATGCGACCCTGGCGGGTGTAGCGCAGCGCGTTGGCCAGGAAGTTCTGCAGCACGCGGCGCAGCAGGCGGCGGTCACTGCGCACCCATGCCGGGCGTGCGAACAGGTCCAGGCGCAGGCCACGGCCGGCGGCGACCGGGGTGTATTGCGCGGCCAGTTCGCGCATCAGCGCGCTCACGTCGAACTCGCCGATCACCGGGTGCAGGCCGCCAGCATCCAGCCGCGACACATCCAGCAGGCCATCAAGCAGCTCTTCGGCGGCACGCAACGACGCATCCACGCGTTCAGCCAGGTGCTTCTGCTCGTCACTCACGTGATCACTGTCGCGCAGCGCGGAAGCGAACAGGCGTGCGGCGTTCAACGGCTGCAGCACGTCATGGCTGATCGCCGCCAGGAAGCGCGTCTTCGACTGCTGCGCGACCTCGGCCTCGTGCGAGCGCTCGGCGACGCGCTGTTCCAGCGTCTCGTTGGCTTCCAGCAGTGCTTTTTCCGCGTGCTTGTAGTCGGTGATGTCGTTGTAGCTGGTCACGTAGCCGCCGCCGGGCAGCGCCTGCCCGCGCATCTCGATCACCTTGCCATCGCTGCGGGTGCGTTCGAACACATGCGGTGAACCGGCACGCATGTAGCCGATGCGACGGTTGATCTGCACTTCGATATCACCCTCGCCCAGCTCGCCGCGCTCGGCGTTGTAGCGGATCAGGTCGGCCACCGGGCGGCCCACATAGAGCATGCCGTCGGGGTAACCGAACATGTCCTGGTAGCGACGATTCCATGCAGTCAGGCGCATGTCCGGATCGACCACGCTGACCCCGGCGCTGATGTTCTCCAGCGTGGTCGACAGGATCTCGCGGTTGAAGCGCAGTTCCTGCCCGGCTTCGTCCAGCACCGCCACCACTTCACCCAGGTCCATGCCCGAGCCACGCAACAGGCTGGTCAGCAGCAGGCGCGCCGATGCCGCACCAATCGATGCGGCCAGCAGCCGTTCGGTGAACTGCACCCAGGGGCGGTCCGCAGGCGCCGAAGATTGCAGCTCACGGCCCAGCGACTGTGCCTGCTCGAAGAACGAACGCCGTGCATGGCGTTCGCCGACCACGCGCGACGCCAGCGCCAGCAGGTCGCCCACGTGCACGTGGCCGGGCCAGCCGCCGGCCACCGAGGGGCGCTCGGCATAGGGGTCGAGGAACGGCGCGGCACGCAGTCGTTCGTCCACGCCGGGCCGCCAGCGTGCGGACACCAGCATCATCGTCGCCGCGTTGACCAGCAGTGACCAGAACGTGCCGTGGGTCAGCGGGTCCCAGCCGGTCATGCCGAACAGTTGCTGCGGGCGCAGCCACTCGATGCCGAACGGGCCGTGCTGCACCCAAGCAGCATCGACCCAGCCGGCCATCGTCATTGCTGGCAGCAGCAGGGTGTACATCCACGTTGCGAAGCCGAGCAGCATGCCCACCTCGACGCCACGACGGCTGGCGCCGCGCCAGTACAGGCCGCCGATCAGGCCGGGCGCGAACTGCGCCACCGCTGCGAACGCCATCAGGCCGTACGAGGCCAACGTGCTGTCGTTGCTGCTGGTGCGGTAGTAGCTGTAGGCCATCAGCGCCAGCAGCAGGATCGCCAGGCGGCGGATCCACAGCACGCGCGAGGCGACGTCGGCGGCCTCCTGGTGGTCACCGCTCCGACGCAGCAGCACCGGCATCACCAGGTCGTTGCTGACCATGGTGGCCAGCGCGATGGACGAGACGATGACCATGCCGGTGGCCGCCGAGAAGCCGCCAACATAGGCGATCAGCGCCAGCGCATTGCGGCCTTCGGCCAGCGGCAGGGCCAGCACCATCGAATCGTCGGCGACGCTGCCGCCGGTGCCGAACAGGGTCACGCCGGCGGTGGCGATCGGCAGCACCATGCCCGAGATCAGCACCAGGTAGCCACCGAACATCCAGCGCGCGCGGCGCACGTCGCGCACGTCACCGCACTCGACCACGGCCACGTGGAACTGGCGCGGCAGGCAGATGATGGCGAGGAAACTGAGCAGGGTCTGCGAGATGAAGCCCACCGGCGGCAGGCCGGTGAACAGCGTATGCACCGACTCGACCACTGCATCGGTGCGGTTGCTCAGCCACAGGTAGGCGAACACGCCCACGGCCAGCATCGCCAGCAGCTTGATCACCGATTCGAAGGCAATGGCCAGCATCATGCCGTGGTGGTGCTCGGTGGCATCGACCTGGCGGGTACCAAACAGGGTGGCGAACAGCGCCATCAGCAGCGCCACGTACAGCGCCGGGTCGGTGAAGAAGCCGGTGGGACCTGTGTTGCCGGTCAGCACCTGCAGGCTCATCGCCACCGCTTTGTACTGCAGCGCCAGGTACGGAATGATGCCGATCAGCGCGATGATCGCCACCAGCGCCGCCAGCCGCCGCGAGCGGCCGAAGCGCGAGGAGATGAAATCGGCGATGGAGACCACGTTCTGGCTGCGCGCGATCAGCGCCAGGCGCTCGATGATGCGCCAACCGAACAACAACAACAGCAGCGGGCCGATGTAGATCGGCAGATAGCCCACGCCGTTGCGCACGGCAGTGCCGACCGCGCCGTAGAACGTCCACGACGAGCAGTACACGGCCAGCGCCAGGCTGTAGACCAACGGCCGCAGCCACGGCCGGTCGGGGTACATCGGCCGACGGTCGCCCCACCACGCCACGCCGAACAGCAGCGCGGCATAGGCAACCGAGACCAGCAGCAGGATCCAGCTGGAGACCACGCGTGCGTTTCCGTCGGAAGAACCCGCAGTGTAGGCCAGGCGTGGCCGGGGGTGCGGGCTCGTTGGGGGCAACCACCCCCACCAAGGTGGGGGCCTACGCGGTGCGGGCCACGACCGTTGGTCGTGGCCGGCTTCTTACTGGGCCGGCACGCCCATTTCCTTCAGCAGTTCCGGTGCCGGGTAGACCTTGGCCAGCAGCCAGCGCAGGTAACGCATGTCCACGTGCACGGCGCGCTTGTAGCGCGGGTCGAACCACCAGCTGGCGCTGACCGACTCCCAGTTGCTGTCGAAGTTCAGGCCGATCAGTTCGCCCTTGGCGTTGAGCACCGGCGAGCCGGAGTTGCCGCCGGTGGTATCCAGGTTGGTCAGGAAGTTGACCGTCTGGGTCTTCAGCGCCGGATCGGCGGTGCTGCCGAAGTCACCCTTGGCGATGGCTGCCAGCAGCGGCTTGGGTGCATCGAACGGATAGGCGTTGGTGTTCTTCTCGACGATGCCGGCCACGGTGGTCACCGGCGAGTAGGTCACGCCGTCGCGCGGATGCAGCGCTTCGACCTTGCCGTAGCTGATGCGCAGCGTGCGGTTGGCATCCGGGTACACCGCGCGGCCCTGCTTGGCACGCCAGGCGAACAGCGCCTGCATGTAGGCCGGGCGCAGGCGCAGCTGCTCGCCTTCGCGGGTCTTGCTCTCGTTCTCGATGCGCAGCTGCGCGGCCACCAGCGGGCCGGCCACGGCGATCAGCGGATCGGCGGCCAGTGCCTTGCCTTCGCGGGCCGCAGCGAAACGGGACAGGCGCTGTGCCTCGTCACCCAGCTGGGTGCCGGCGTACAGGGTATCCAGCGCCGCTGCCAGCTGCTGCGGGGTACGGCCGAAGGCCGTGTCGAACTCGGCCACGCGGTGCGCGTCCGGCAGCTGCTGGTAGCGGGTCAGCAGGGTGGTCAGCAGGGCCTTCTCGACCTCCGGCGCGTAGCGGCGCTGGACCTGCTTGAGCACGCCTTCGATCATCGCCTGGTCGCGCTGCTGGTAGCCGCTTTCGCGTTGCGCGTCCGGCTTGGCCGATTCGATGCGCAGGCGTTCCAGCAGCAGCGCCGAGCGCAGCAGCTGGCTCTGCGCGGCCATCTGCTCCAGCAGCAGGTCGCGCTCGCCCACCGCCGCGCCCTGCGACAGGTTGGTCAGCAGCGCCTTGATGTCGCCCTGGTATTTGCGGTCGGTGGCCGCCAGCATCGCCGTCTCGTCGGCGGCACGCTGGGCCTTGGCGTCGCTGCGCAACAGGCCTTCCAGCTCGCCGGCGGCGCGTTTGCGGTTGTTCTTCAGCGACTGCAGCTGCGAGGCGTAGCGGGTGCGCGCCTGCGCGTCCTTGGCACTGGCGGCCTCGATGGTGTCGATCATCTGCTGGAACACCGACACGCGGCGCGGCAGCACGGTATCGATCTGGCCGGCGAATTCGGCGGCCGTGCGGTGGCGGTAGGTGATGCCCGGGTAGCCCGCCAGCATCGCGTAGTCGCCTTCCTTCGGGCCTTCCACCGACATCTGCAGGTGCGCCGGTGCCTGGTAGGGCACATTGTCCTTGCTGTAGGCGGCCGGCTTGCCGTCCTTGCCCACGTAGGCGCGCAGCAGGGTGAAGTCGCCGGTGTGGCGCGGCCACATGAAGTTGTCGATCTCATCGCCGTAGTTGCCGATCGCACGCGGCGGCGCGTACACCAGGCGCACGTCGCTCAGTTCCAGCTGGGCGATGCGGTAGAAGTCGGTGCCGTAGTACATGTTGGCCACCGAGCAGCGCACGCTGCCATCCTTCTCGCACTCGGCCACGATCTGCTTGCTGGCCGCATCCACGGCATCGAAGTAGGCACGGCCGGTCTTGCCACGGGCCTGCGCCAGCACCTGGTCGGTCACCTTGTCGAAGCCGACGGTGACCAGCACGCGGAAGTCCGGGTTGGCCGGGCGTTCGTCGGCACGGTCCTTGGCGATGAAGCCACCATTGATCAGGTCGTGCTCGAGCGAGCTGTTGTACTGGATCACGCCCATCGCCACGTGATGGTTGGTCAGCAGCAGGCCGTCGGCGGACACGAATGAACCGGTGCCGCCACCAGCACGCACCACGGCGCTCAGCGGCGGCGCGGTGACATTGGCCAGGTCGGCCGGATTGCCCTTGAAACCTGCGGCCTGGAGCGGCTTGGCCAGCTCCGGCAACTGCGTCGGCATCCACATGCCTTCATCGGCGTGGGCACCGGCGGCGAGGGTCAGGCCCAGGGCCAGGGCGGTGGGAAGGGCTTTGCGTGGTGACATGAGGCAATCCGGTACGACAGAACAGCCCGGGACCATAGCCGCTGGGGCCGGATGGGGCAACGGCCGATGGTTGGGGACGCTGCCTTTTCGCATGGCGCGCCGCCGGATACGCTACTGAATCCGGAATCACACAGAGCGTGCTCTTTGAATCCCCGCCCCCAAACAATCCAGATCTTTCTCCCACATGGCGATCCAACTGGCATCCGGATTGCCGAGATCACCACGCGAACAGTGCGAGCCGTGGAGATTCCTAGAAAGCTGCTGCCCCGATTCCTGGAAATGCCAGAGTCAACGCAAGTGGGACTTTACTTCCTGTTTGGAAGTGAGGATGACGAAAGTTCGCCTTCAATGTACATCGGCCAGACTGGGGCGCTCAAAGATCGCCTGTACACGCATCAAGGTTCTCGTGATTCCTGGAATCGGGCTGTTGCCGTACTTTCCCTAACCAATGCATTTACCAGTACCCATGTCGGCTATCTGGAATGGCACTCCATTCAGGAGGCACGGAAAGCCGCACGTTTCCGGCTAGAGAACGTCAATGGAGGATCCCGGCCCCATACACCGCCTCCGCTGGAAGCCGATTGCCAAGAGATACACGAGACAGCTTCAGTCTTGCTAGCAACATTGGGCTACACACCGTTCAAACCACTCGCAGATAGAAGCCAAGCAACCGAACTTCTCTGCAAGGGCCCTGATACGGAAGCGAAGGGGCTTTACGGCAGCGAAGGGATGGTTGTCCTCAAAGGGTCTGTGGGGCGTCGGGAGGTCGTCGCGTCCTTCAGCGCTGCTTCGAGAGCAGTTCGAGAGCAGTTGCTCGCCGAGAAAGTGATTATCGAAGACGGCCGAAACATCCGATTCACTCAGGATCATCAGTTCCGATCTCCGAGCGCCGCCTCTGGTTGCCTGCTTGGACGACCATCCAACGGCTGGGACGACTGGAAATCTGCTGACGGGCGATCATTGGACGAACTTGAGCGCCGTGCATCCTTGCAGTTGGCCAAAGAAAACTAACCAACACGGATCTTTCGCATGAATCGGGCGCGGCAGGGTCCAGCGCTTCCGGAGAAAAGGCGGCGGGTTACTTCTCCCGCCGCCAGTTGATCGACCCACGGTTTTCCACCGTGCTCGACTCCACTTCCACGTCGAAGCCGCGACGCAGCAGGTACTTCAGCGTGATCACCGAACCGGCACCGACCAGCGACACGCCGTAGCCGACGTACAGCTTGGGCGAGATGTACTTGCCGACGCCGATCACCGAGCCACCCAGCGCGCGCGACTGGCTCACGCCGGCATCGTCCAGGCCCAGCTTGGCGCCCAACTGCGAGGCCAGCAGCCCGCTGCCGGCCGAGAGCGCTGCCGAGGCCGCGTTGACCTGCTGGGTCTGGTCGCTGCTGGCACCGGTCAGGCTGCGTCCCAACACCAGGTAGGCCAGCGCTTCGGACTGCGACATCGCCGGATCGGACCACACGTCCGCACGCGGCTGCTGCGCACGCCCGGTCACGTCGATGCCGGCGGTGACATCACCGATCCGGCGCTCGGCACGGATGTTGATGCGCGGGTCGGACACCGCGTTGTAGTTCCAGGTGAGGTTGCCGCGGGTGATGGTCAGGTCCTGCCCATACGCCTTGTAGCGGCCACTCACTTCCAGCCCGCCATTGGCGGTCATCTCGCGGCCGGGCTTGGCCCAGACCTGCATCTTGCCAGTCAGCGCGCCCTTCAGGCCGAAGCCGGTCATCTTCACCTTGTCACCGAGGCTGACCGTCAGGTCCATGTCCAGCGGCGAGGTGCGCGACTCTTCCGGATCGGCCGGGTCGAGCACCACCACGTCTTCGGACACCGAGGTGCCACGGTCCAGGCGCTCCAGGTCGATGTCGGCCTCGGGCACGTGCACGGTGCCACGCAGCTCCATCGCCGCCTTGGCCAGGGTGAAGTCGAGGTTGGGGTTGGCGACGATGCGCAGTTCGCTGGTGTTGGACAGCAGCACGTTCTCGCCGTGGATCTTCAGCTGCAGCGGCTGTGCATCGCCGAACCACGACAGGCCACCATCCACGTACAGCGTGCCCTGGCCGGAGTTGGCCTGCGCGGTGATCTTGGCCGAACCATCGGGCTGGGCCACGAAGCTGCCCTTGCCTTGGTCGAAGGTCAGGCCCAGCGCCGGGAATTCACCCTTGAAGTTGCTCAGCTGCGCGTCACCGCCCAGCGACGGCTGGCCACGCGTGCCGCGCAGGCTGACGTGGCCTTCGATCAGGCCGGTCGGGCGCACGATGTCCGGCGAGAACAGCTCCAGCCAGTACAGCCGCGACATGTTGAGGTAGAGCTCACCGTTCAGCGGCGCACTGGCTTCCCAGCCGGTCTGCATCCTGGCATCGACGAAGCCGTTGCCCTGGAAGCCCATGCCCAGGTAGCCCTTGATGCTGGCCGGGGTCATGTCGAGCTTGAGCGAGAACTGGTCGTAGCGCACCAGCTCGCCACGGGTGGTGTCCCCCACGGCATTGCGGTTCTCACCCAGGCGCACGCCGCCTTCCTTCGAGCGCACTTCCACATGGCCTTCCCAGGCGTTGCCGCGCGGGCGGATCTGCGCGTCCAGGCTGACATCGCCGCGCAGGTAGATGCGGCGGCCGGACTGCGGCGGCAACCAGGGCTGCACCAGCGCCAGCGGCAACGCATCACTGCGCACCACCAGGCCCTCGCGCGGCCAGTTGGCCTGTGCACACAGCGCGCCGCTGCTGGCGGCGGCCAGGCAGGCTTCGGACAGGGTGTAGGTGCTGCCGTTGATCGCGAACGCCGCCGGTGCACGCAGCGACCAGGCATCGCCCTTCACCGGTGCGATGCGCAACGCGGCCAGCTCGCCGCTCCACTTCGTGCCCTGCTGGCGCACGCTGCCCTGCAGCTCGACCGCGCCCATCTCGTTGCGGGTCTGCGCAGCCAGGCGCAGGTTGGAGACACTGCCCTGCGCATCCACATTCAAGCGTTCCAGCAGCATGCCGGCGTTGACCTGCTGGCCCTGTACCGCCAGCGTGCCGCTGTCGCCGCGCCAGGGCAGGTGGCCCTTGATGCTCACGCTCTCGGCGCCGTAGCCATCCCAGTTGAGGTTGTTGCCGACCAGGTCGGCGGTGATGTCCGGCGCATCGCGCGGGCCCTTCACCTGCACCTGGCCGCGCAGGCCACCGTCGGCGCCCGGCAGCAGGTCGCTCAACTGCAGTGGCTCGAAGCGCGCATCGATGTCGAGGCGATCACCCACCTTGCCCGACGCGGTCACCCGGCTGCTGCCCAGCGACAGCTTCAGGTCACCCTGGCCCTGTGCGCCCTGCAGCGCGAACTTGCCTTGCGCATCCAGATTGCGCTGGCGCAGCACGCCCTTCAGCGAGGGCAGGTCCACCGTGGCTTCCAGCGTACCGGCGGTGCCCGGTGCGGCATTGGCCGGCGGCGGCAGCTGGCGGCCCTTGGACGCCAGGTTGCCGGACAGGCGGCCGTTCCAGCCCGGCACGAAATAGCCGGGGTCGAAGTCCTTCAGCGTTGCCTTGGCATCCCAGTCCAGCTGTGGCGCCCAGGCCACCTGGCCTTCCACCTGCAGCTGGCCACCCGGCGTCTGCGCCTGCAGCTGGTGGATCGACGCCGCCTGGTCGTTGCCGCGCACATCGAAGTGCAGCTGCGCCTTCTGCGCGTCGCGCTCGACCTCGGCGCGGCCGATCGCCGCCCAGGCCTTCAGGGTACCGGCCAGGCCGAAGCGTGCTTCCTTCAGGGTGACCGGCACCGGTGCGCTGCCGGCGGTGTTCGGATCGGGCGCCGGTACATAGGTCAGGTCACGCGCGACCACCGAGAAGTTGAGCTTCTGCTGGTCTTCCTGGCTGAAATCGGCGGTGCCCTCCAGGCGGGCTTCGCCACCGAGGCCTTTCAGCAGCAGCGGTGAAACCTTCAGCACCTGGTCCTGCAACGACACCACAGACGGTGCCAGTTCCAGTTCCTGATCGCCCTGCTTCACCTTGCCACGCAGGTTGGCGTTGCCACCCTTGCCAGCGGCCGTGAAATCCAGCGCCAGCGGGGCGATCGCCGAGCTGGCCAGTGCCGGCGACAGCAGCGCCAGATCCAGCTCGTCGCTGCGCACGCTGGCGCTCCAGCTCGGGTCGGTGCGGCCATCGAACACCAGCATCGCGTGCAGCGGCTTCGGCGCACGCCCGGCCACTGCCACTTCCATGTGCGAAAGGTCACCGCGGGCGACCAGGCCCACCGTAGCGGCGGTGCGCCCACGCGGTGCCGGCAGCACCGCCGTCACCGTCACGTCGGTGTCGTAGTCCTTGGCCGGAATGTAGCGGCCCTGGGCGGTGAAATTGCCCATGTCGCTGTCCACGACCAGCGCGCGCGCCTGGAACTCGCCATTGGCGATCTCGATGCCGCCGCGCACACGGCTGATGTCGATCACCGGCTCGTTGGCCTGGCTGATGCGGAAACCATCGATGGCGATGGCATCGGCCTGGATCGCCAGCGGCATCTCGATCTGCGGCAGCGAATCGGGCCACGACGGCAGCTTGAACGGCTCATCGCTCTTGGCCAGGTTCAACGTCGCGTTGGTCAGCTCCAGCTTGTCCAGCAGCAGCTTGCGGCCCAGCAGCGGGCGCAGGTCCGGCTCCAGGTGCGCACGCTCGGCGTGGAAATGGATGTCGTCATAGCGGAAGTCGACGTTGTACAGGGTCAGCGGGCCGGCCACCGGGCCTTCCACCTTGTCCCAGGTGAAGCTGGCGCCCACCGGCAGCCGCGCCACCACCTGTGCCAGCAGCACATCGCGGCCGGCCACAGTCTGCAGCAGCCAGTACACCGCCAGCAGGGCCAGCAGTACCAGGCCGATCACGCCGGCGCCGGACCACGCCCAGAAGCGACGGCGGCGGTAGAAGCGCACGCGCGGCGGCGGCGTGTTCGGGGTCGGTGTGGGCGCGCTCACAGGTCCGCTCCGATGTTCAGGTACAGCTGGAACTGCGAATCCGGGTTGTTCAGGCCGTGCGCCACGTCGATGCGCACCGGGCCCACCGGCGATTTCCAGCGCACGCCGAAGCCGACGCCGGTATGCAGGTCGATGGTGTTGTCGAAGGCACTGCCGGTATCGACGAACACCGCCGCGCCCCAGGGGCCGCCATTGAAATAGTGCTCGTACTCGGCCGAGCCGATCACCAGGTTCTTGGCGCCCAGCGCGTACTTGTCCGGTGCCGGCGTGCGCGGACCGACCTCGCGGTAGGCATAGCCACGGATGCTGCGGTCGCCGCCGGCGAAGTAGCGCAGGCTGGGCGGCATCGCCACCAGGTCGCTGGTCCAGGTGGTGCCACCCTCGCCGCGCAGGATCAGGCGATTGCTTTCGCCCACCGGGATGTACCAGCGCAATACCGCATTGGCCTGCACGAAGCTGGTGTCCGAGCCGGCGCCTTCGACGCCGGCACGCATCGTCGCGGTGCCGCTGATGCCCTTGCGCGGGAACATCTCGTCGTCGACGTTGACGTAGTCGGCAACCATCTGCGGGTACACCAGCGTCGAGGTGTTGTAGACCGCGTCGGTGAATTCGGTGCCGGAGGCATAGCGCCAGCGCTCGCGCAGCGCGTTGACCGAGGCGATCGCAGTCCAGTGTTCGTTGATCTCGCCGCTGCGGCTGGCGATCAGCTTGAAGTTGCGCAGGTCGATGTAGTCGGTCTGCTCGTCATACGCACTGGCAGCGAAGGTGTACCAGCCGTCGAGCCAGTTGAAGGCCGGAATGCGGTAGCTGGTGACCAGGCTCTTGCGCTTCTGCGCATAGTCCAGCTGCGTGTTCATCTTGTGGCCGCGGTTGTTCAGGAACCGCCGCTCGATGCCACCGCGCACACCCGGGCCGCTCTCGCTGCCGTAGCTCAGGCCGGCGGTGTAGATGGTGCGCTTGGCCCGGGTCAGCTTCACGTCCACCGGCACATCGCCGTTCTCGTCGGCCTCGTCCGGACGCGGCTGGATATCGATCACGCTGAAGTAGTCCAGCTTGGTCAGTGACTGCCGCAAGCGGTCCAGCTTGCCCTCGTGGTAGTAGCTGCCCTGGTCCCAGTACACCAGCGGATCGAACAGCTTGTCGACGAAGTAGTCCTGCTCGAAGCGCACCGGGCCCATGTTGTAGCGGCGGCCGCTGTCCCAGGTCAGGTCGATGTCGGCGGCATTGTCGGCACGAGTGATCTGCACCTGGCGCTGGGTGTAGTCGGCATCGAAGTAGCCGCGCTCGGCCAGGCGCCGGGTGATGGTGATCTTGCTGGCTTCGTACTGGGTGTGCTCGAAGCGCTGGCCCTTGCGCGGCTTGAAGGCGGCCAGGTCATCCTGCAGGTACTGGTCGTACATCGCCGGGCCGGTGATGTCGATGTGCTCGCGGCGCACGGTCACGGGGCTGCCCTTGTCGACATGGATCAGCACGCGCACGTGTTCGTCCTCGCGCGGCGCCTCGACCTTGATCACCGGGTTGTAGTACCCGAACGGTTCCAGTGCCTGGCGGGTCTGCCGCTCAGCCTGTGACAGCAGGTATTCCAGGCGCGATTCGCCCTGTTCCTTGCCGATCGTGTCGTACAGCGACAGCGATTCCTGGATGTTCTCGATGATTGCGGCGTCGTCGCCCTTGTCCAATCCCTTGATGTCCACCTTGTCGATGGTGCCGCGCGCGTGGGCCACGGTGGTGGCGGCCAGCGACAGGACCATCAGCGGCAGGGCGTATTTCTTTGGCTGCATGCGGCACAGCATACCGACCGAAGGTGACGATGCGAAATGCATCACGTCATTGGGGATCGGTTGTTAAGTTGCGGTCAAAATACGCGCCTTTGTGGCGATCATCGTGATCGCAGGCGAGGATGCCGGCATCGTGCCCGATGCCGGCAATGACCCCGATGGACATCCGCCGGCGATTCGGTAGTGCCGGCCGCTGGCCGGCAACCCACAGATCGATCCGATGCGCAGTGGCAATGCCGGCCAGCGGCCGGCACTACCGATACGGGCGTCAGCTCGACAGATGCTCGATCGCCGCCACCTTGCCCAGGCGCTCGCCCAGCATCGTCAGCAGCGCAAGGCGATTGCCACGCAGCGCCGGATCGTCCGCATTGACCATCACCCCGTCGAAGAACGCATCGACCTGCGGACGCAGGCGCGCCAGGCGTGCCAGCACAGCCACGTAGTCCTTCTGGTGCAGGCTGGCGCCCGTGTCATCGATGGCCGCGGTGACCGCTTCGGCCAGCGCGCGTTCGGCATCTTCCTGCAGCAGCGCCGGGTCGATCTGGGCCGGAATGTCGCCCTCGGCCTTGCGCAGGATGTTGCGGATGCGCTTGTTGGCCGCAGCCAGTGCTTCGGCTTCCGGCAACGCGGCAAACGTGCCAATTGCGTCAAGGCGACGATCGAAGTCATACAGCGAAGCCGGTTTCAGCTCGGCCACGGCGTTGAAGTGCGTGGCCGGCACGCCCTTGTCGCTGTAGTAGCCCTTCAGGCGGTCGAGGATGAAGTCGTACAGCTCACCCACGTCGGCCTGCACATTGCGCGCGACCAGGCCGGCGTTGGCGCTGGCCAGCAGCGCGCGCAGGTCCAGCTCGAAGCCGCTTTCGATGATCGTGCGGGCCAGGCCCAGCGCATTGCGGCGCAGCGCGAACGGGTCCTTGTTGCCGGTCGGCTTCAGGCCAGCGGCGAAACCACCGGCCAGCGTGTCCACGCGCTCGGCGATCGCCAGCACCTTGCCCAGCGGCGACAGCGCGATGTCGTCGCCGCCGAAACGCGGCTGGTAGGCCTCGTCGATGGCCAGCGCCACCTCTTCCGGCTCACCACCGGCCACGGCGTAGTGGCGGCCCGCGATGCCCTGCAGTTCCGGGAACTCATTGACCATGCGCGACTGCAGGTCGTTCTTGGCCAGCTCAGCAGCTCGCTTGGCCTGCGCCGGATCGGCGCCGACCTGGGGGGCGATCACTTCGGCCAGTGCGGCCACGCGCGCCACCTTGTCGGCCACGCTGCCCAGCTTGGCCTGGTAGGTCACCGTTTTCAGGCCGTCGCCCATCGATACCAGGCCCTGCTTCAGGTCTTCGTCGAAGAAGAACTTGGCATCGGCGAAGCGCGGGCGGATCACCCGCTCGTAGCCCTTGGCCACTTCGGCCACGTCCTTCGATTCGATGTTGGCGATGCCGATGAACTTCTCGGTCAGCGTGCCGCTGTCATCCAGCACCGGGAAGAACTTCTGGTTGATCTCCATCGTCTCGATCAGCGCTTCCTGCGGTACCGCCAGGAACGCGCGTTCGAAACTGCACAGCACCGCCGACGGCCATTCGACCAGGTTCACCACCTGCTCCAGGTTGTCCTCGGTGATGCGGGCGCTGCCACCGGCCTTGGCCGCAGCGGCCTCGACCTCGGCGACGATGCGCGCGCGGCGCTCGCTCGGGTCGACCAGCACGAACGCGGCACGCAGGGCTTCAACGTAGTCCTGCGGCTGTGCCAGCGACACGGCCTGGTCGTGGTGGAAACGATGGCCGCGGCTGACACGGCCGGCCTGCAGGCCGAACAGCTCGGCCTCGACCACGTTGGCACCGTGCAGCAGCACCAGCCAGTGCGCCGGGCGCGCAAAGCCCCAGGCGTGGTCGCCCCAGCGCATCGGCTTGGGAATCGGCATCGCCGCGATCGCCTCGCGCAGGATCTCCGGCAGCAGGCTGGCGGTGCTCGCGCCCGGGGTCACCGCGCGGTGCACGAAGCGCTCACCCTTGTTGTCGGTGGTCTTCTCCAGCGCGGTCCAGTCGATCCCGGCCTTGGCGGCGAAGCCCTGCAGGGCCTTCGTTGGCTGGCCTTCGGCGTCCAGCGCGATGTTCAGGTACGGGCCCAGCACTTCGCTGTGCTGTTCCGGCTGTTCCAGGCCGACGCCCGGCAGCAGCACGGCCAGCCGGCGCGGCGTCGACAGCGGGCGCGCATCGCCCAGTTCCAGCGCGACACCGCGCTTGCGCAGGCCTTCGACGACACCGTCGAAGAACGCCTGGGCCAGGCCCGGCAGCGCCTTGACCGGCAGTTCCTCGGTGCCCAGTTCGATCAGCAGGGGGGACAGGTGGCTCATCGGTTCAATCCTGTGGTGGGGGCGCAGCGCGCAACGCGTCCGGCGCCCCGGGTAGTTGATGAAAAGCAGGTAGGTGCAGGAAGGCGGTCAGGCCTTCTTCGCACCCGGGAAGCCCAGCTTCTCGCGCTGCTCGTAGTACGCCCTGGCCACCGCCTGGGCCAGCGCGCGCACGCGCAGGATGTAGCGCTGGCGCTCGGTCACGCTGATCGCGCGGCGCGCATCGAGCAGGTTGAAGGTATGGCTGGCCTTCATCACCTGCTCGTAGGCCGGCAGCGGCAGGTTCACTTCCACCAGCTTCTGCGCTTCACGCTCGCAGGCGTCGAAGCGGTGGAACATCTCTTCGACGTCGGCGTATTCGAAGTTGTAGGTGCTCTGCTCCACCTCGTTCTGGTGGTAGACGTCGCCGTAGGTCACCGGCTGGCCGTCCGGGCCGTAGGTCCAGACCAGGTCGTAGACGTTGTCGCAGTTCTGCAGGTACATGCACAGGCGCTCGAGACCATAGGTGATCTCGCCCAGCACCGGGCGGCACTCCAGGCCACCAGCCTGCTGGAAGTAGGTGAACTGGGTCACTTCCATGCCGTTGAGCCAGACTTCCCAGCCCAGGCCCCAGGCGCCCAGCGTCGGCGATTCCCAGTTGTCCTCGACGAAGCGCAGGTCATGCACCAGCGGATCGATGCCCAGTGCCTTCAGCGAATCCAGGTACAGCTGCTGGATGTTGTCCGGCGCCGGCTTCATCGCCACCTGGTACTGGTAGTAGCGCTGCAGGCGGTTCGGGTTCTCGCCGTAGCGGCCATCGGTCGGGCGGCGCGACGGCTGCACGTAGGCCGCGTTCCAGCTTTCCGGACCGATCGCACGCAGGAAGGTGGCCGGGTGGAAGGTACCGGCGCCCACCTCCAGGTCGAGCGGCTGGATGAGCACGCAGCCCTGCTGGGCCCAGAACTGGTTCAGGGTCTGGATCAGGCCCTGGAAGGTGATCGGAACGGTCGGGGTCGCGGACATGCGTACGAGTCTTGGCCGGCAAGGGGGTGCGCTAGTATAACGGCCGACCTGCGGGGCATTCCGTACCCGGGAGGAGCAGGCAGATGGAACATCGGCTGCCGGTGGGCACGCCCGGCGAGCCAGGCGGCGTCCCGCTGCCGTGGGGCCGCCTGCATTTCGAACAGGTGGGTGCGGCGCTGCTGGCCGACGGCCTGGTCGCCGAGCACGAGGGCGAGCGCATGCGGTTTTCCGCACAGGGCGCGCGCAATGCCAGTGAAGTGCACCCGCTGGTGCTGCTGTCCAACCTCAAGCTGGCCGCCCGCGACGGTGGCGAACTGACCCTGGAGCGCCTGACCGAATGGCTGGCCCGGCGTACCGGCAGCCGCTACCTGCGCATTGATCCGACCCGGGTCGACGTCGCGGCCGTCACCGCGCTGGTCTCCCACGCCTACGCCCGCCGCCACCGCTTCCTGCCGCTGGCGGTGGATGCCGAACGGGTGTTGGTGGCCACCAGCGAGCCGCTGGTGCAGGAATGGCGCCGCGACCTGCAGCACCTGACCCGCCGCAGCATCGAACTGGCGGTGGTCAACCCGCTGGACCTGCACCGCTACACCATGGAGTTCTACGGGGTGACCCGCTCGGTGCGTGGCGCGCGCGGCGACGTCCGCGGCGAAGCCAGCACCACCCTGCCCAGCTTCGAGCAGCTGGTCGAGCTGGGCCGCACCGGCGACGTCAATGCCGACGACCAGCACATCGTGCACATCGTCGATTGGCTGCTGCAGTACGCCTACGAGCAGCGCGCCTCGGACATCCACCTGGAACCTCGCCGCGAGATGGGACGCATGCGCTTCCGCATCGACGGCGTGCTGCACAAGGTGTTCGAGGTGCCACCGGCGGTGATGACCGCCGTGGTCAGCCGCATCAAGGTGCTCGGCCGCATGGACCTGGCCGAACGCCGGCGCCCGCAGGACGGCCGCATCAAGACCCGCTCGCCGGGCGGCCGCGAAGTCGAGATGCGCCTGTCGACCATGCCCACCGCCTTCGGCGAGAAGTGCGTGATGCGCATCTTCGACCCCGATGCCGCCTTCAAGAGCATCGACCAGCTCGGTTTCAGCCCGCAGGAGGCCGCCGGCTGGAATGCGCTGGTCGAGCGCCCGCACGGCATCGTGCTGGTCACCGGCCCGACCGGCTCGGGCAAGACCACCACCCTGTATTCCACGCTGAAGCGGCTGGCCACGCCGGACGTGAACGTCTGCACGGTGGAGGACCCGATCGAGATGATCGCGCCCGAATTCAACCAGATGCAGGTGCAGGCCAACATCGACCTGGACTTCGCCAGCGGCGTGCGCACCCTGCTGCGGCAAGACCCGGACATCATCATGATCGGCGAGATCCGCGATCTGGAAACCGCGCAGATGGCGGTGCAGGCGTCGCTGACCGGTCACCTGGTGCTGTCCACCCTGCACACCAACGACGCGCCGTCGGCGGTCACCCGCCTGCTCGATCTGGGCGTGCCGCACTACCTGCTGGCCAGCACCCTCAACGGCATCCTCGCCCAGCGCCTGGTCCGCACGCTGTGCCCGCACTGCAAGCAGCCGCACAGCCTCGGTGCTGCCGACTGGGCGGTGCTGGCTGATAGCCATGCCGCATATCCAGATGCCGCCACGCCCTGTCGGCCGGTCGGCTGCCTGGAGTGCCGGCGCACCGGATTCCTCGGCCGCATCGGCCTGTATGAGTTGCTGCCATTGGGCTCGCGCCTGCGCGGGCAGATCCGCGCCGACATGGATCTGGCCGGCTTCACCCGCGCCGCGCGGACTGAAGGGCTGCGAACCCTGCGCCAGGCCGGGCTTGAAAAGGTGGCGCAGGGGCTGACTACAATCGAGGAAGTCCTGTCAGTCCTGCCGCCCCCGGATGAACCCAGCCCCGTTCCTGATCCTTGAAACCGGCCGACCGGTGCCGTCACTGCGCCGCTACGGGCGCTTTCCGCACTGGATCCGCGTCGCCGCCGGGCTGGAAGAGCACGAGACGGTGGTGGTCGATGTCGAACACGGGGATGCCCTGCCCGACCCGCATGCCTTCGCCGGCGTGCTGGTGACCGGCTCGGCCGCCTTCGTCACCGACCATGCCGAATGGAGCGAGCGCAGCGCCGCATGGCTGCGCCAGACCGCCCATGCCGACCTGCCGGTGTTCGGCATCTGCTACGGCCACCAGCTGCTGGCGCACGCGCTGGGCGGGGAAGTGGCCTACAACCCGGCCGGGCGCGAGTCCGGCACGATCGAACTGGAGCTGCAGCCGCAGGCGGCGCAGGACCCGCTTTTCCAGGGCCTGCCGCAGCACTTCGCTGCCCACGCCACCCACCTGCAGACCGTGCTGCGCGCACCCGACGGTGCTGAAGTGCTGGCCCGCTCTCCGCTGGATGGCTGCCACGCCTTCCGCTGGGGACGCCAGGCCTGGGGCGTGCAGTTCCATCCCGAGTTCGCCACCCACCACATGCGCGGCTACGTGCGCGCCCGCGCCGACTGCATCGGCCGCCACGGCGGCTGTGCCCGCAGCATCGAGCGCGCGGTCAGCGCCGCACCGCTGGCCCGCCAGCTGTTGCGCCGCTTCGTCCGCCAGGCGCGGCTGTCTTCAGCCCAGCCGGCGGCAAAACAGGGATAATCGGCGCCACGGGCAACCGCCCGGCCCCCTCCTGTCCTTCCCGGATGTCCATGAAAGAGATTCGCAAGCTGCCGGCCTCGGCGGGCGCCCAGTGGTTGCTGGATACGTTCTCGCTGTATCGGCGTGCGCCGCTGCAGCTGGCCCGGATCGGTCTGACCTGGCTGCTGGTGAGCTGGGTGGTCACCCTGTTGTCGACGCTGATTCCCGGTGCCGCCGGCATGGCCGTACAGCTGATGACCCTGGCCATCTCGCCGATCATGTTCGGCGGCATGCTGTACGCCGTGGGCGAGATCGACGAAGGCCGCCCGGGCCTGGCCTCGCACCTGCTGCAGCCGATCCGCGACCACCGCGTCAGCCACCTGCTGGTGCCGCTGGCGATCCAGGTGCTGGCGGTACTGCTGCTGGGCGCGCTGCTGTTCATGATGATCGGCCGCGAGGGCTTCACCGCCTTCAGCGAGGTCATGACCAAGATGGAAGAGATCAGCCGCAGTGGCCAGCAGATCAAGCCGGATGATGCCGCCGCGCTGGTCGCCAACCTGCCGGCCAAGCGCATCGCGCTGTGGATGCTGCTGGTGTTCCTGAGCGCGGTTGCGCTGTCGCTGGCGATGTTCACCCAGCCGGCGCTGGTGGTGTTCGACAAGCAGAGCGGCATGCACGCGCTGCGCCTGAGCCTGCAGGGCTGCATCGAGAACATCGGCGCGATGATCGTGTTCGCCGTGCTCGGCCTGATCGCCGCGTTCTGCATCTACATCCTGTTCGTGATCGTGATCCAGATCGCGATGCTGATCGGTGGCCCGCTGGCCGCGGCCTTCATCGCGCAGCTGGTGCTGACCACGGTGCTGATGCCGCTGTATGTCGGCGCGGTCTACGCCGCGTGGAAACAGATGTTCGTACACCGCGGCAGCCGCGCCGCCCCGCCGATCCCGACCACCCCGACCTCAAGCGACATCTTCCACGCCTGACGAAAAAGGGGACGGAGGGGATTAAGTCGTTAGCGGCACAGTGGCACAAACGACTTAATCCCCTCCGTCCCCTTTTGTTTTTCAGGCGGCGGGTTTCTTCACTACCGACGACGGCACCAGCCAGCGTGCGGCGTGGATGCCCAGCTCGTAGAGCAGGCACATCGGAATCGCCAGCATCAGCTGCGAGACCACGTCCGGCGGGGTCAGCACCGCCGCCAGCACGAAGATGCCGACGATCGCGTAGCCGCGGCCTTCCTTGAACTGCTGCGGCGTCACCCAGCCCAGCAGCACCAGGATCACCATGGCCACTGGCAGTTCGAAACTGCCACCGAAAGCGAAGAAGATCGCCAGCACGAAATCCAGGTAGGCATTCGCATCCGGAGTGATCGCGATCACGTCGGGGCTGAACGTGGTCAGGAAATGGAACACCGCCGGCAGCACCAGGAAGTAGGCGAAGGCGCAGCCGGTGTAGAACAGCAGTACCGACGACACCAGCAGCGGCACCGCCAGGCGCTTCTCACGCGCATACAGACCGGGCGCGACGAAGGCCCACAGCTGGTACAGCAGCCACGGCACCGCCACGAACAGGGCAACGAAGAAGGTCAGCTTCAACGGCGCGAAGAAGGCACCGGCCGGATTGGTCGCGATCATCGTCTGCCCGTTCGGCAGCTGCGAGACCAGCGGTTCGGCCAGCGCGTTGTACAGCTTCTGGGTAAACGGCAGCAGCGCCAGCAGCACCACGCCCAGGCCCAGCAGTGCGCGCACCAGACGGCCGCGCAGTTCGACCAGATGCTCGACCAGCGAGCTTTCGCCAAAATCCTGTTCACTCATGGCTGGCGCTCCGTGCTCTGCGGCGGCGGCGCACCGGCTTCAGGGGGTGTCGCCGGCGTCGGCTCGGGAGCAACGCTCTCCCGTACCGGTGCATCGGCATGGGGCAGGTCGCTCATATGCGGCGGCAGATCCGCAGGCGCCGGTGCGCGTACCTCCTGCGCCAGCGTATCGCCCTGCTGCTGCGCCTCCTGCGCTTCGCGACGGATCGCTTCGCCGCTGGCGCGCAGCTGGTTCTCGGTGTCCTGCATGCCCTGGCGCACGTCCTGCATCTGCCGCTTGATCTCCTCGGCCTGCAGTTCGCGCTCCAGTTCCTGTTTCACCGAATCCCATTGATTGCGGGCACGACGCACCCACAGGCCGGCAAAGCGGGCCGCCTTGGGCAGGCGCTCGGGACCGAGCACCACCAAGGCGACCACGGCGATCACCAGCAGTTCGCTGAAGCCGATATCAAACACCGCGACCGCTCCGGATCAGCGAGGGGTGCGGTCGTGCTCGTCCTGCGCGGTGCGCGAGGCGTCCTGGCTGCGCGACTCGTCGCCCAGCTGCGCGTTCGGCTTGTCCTCGTCGCGCATGCCCTTCTTGAATTCCTTGACCGCCGAGCCGAGGTCCTTGGCGCCACTGGTCAGGCGCTTGGTGCCGAACACCAACAGGACGATGGCCAGCACGACCAACCAATGCCAGATGCTGAAACTGCCCATAAAGACGCTCGTTACGTTAGTGATCAGGCTGTCGAGCATAGCGCACCGGCTGTTAGCCGGCGCGCGTGACGAAAGTCAGTTCCCGCCCAGCGTTTCCGTGCGGATTTCGCCGTCGTTGACCGGCTGGAAGCCCTGCTGCTGCGGCGGCGGGTTCTGCGGCACGTTCTGCAGCGGTGCGGTGGTGGCTTCGGCCGGGGCCGCCGGCGCTGCCTGAACAGGCGCCGGAGCAACTGCCGGGGCCGCCGCCGGGCGTGGTGCACTGCCACCGTTGCCGTTGCGGTTGTTGCGGGCGGCGTAGGTGGCCTCTTCCAGACGATCACGGAAGGCGACCACGTCCATCGACGGCGAACCGGCGGCGCGACCTTCGAAGATCATGCGCGGCGTGGTGTTGCTGCCGTAGGCGTCCAGGTTGGCGGCATCGTCGATCTGCAGCACCGCACCATCCAGGGCGACGCCGGCGAACAGGCCGCGGGCACGTGACCAGGACCAGATCTCGGCCTTCAGCTGGCCGTCGGTGGCGGCGGCAGCATTGCGGCCGACCGGGCCGGCGGCAACGCCGGCATCGGCGCCGAGCGTGAACTTGCCGTTGACCAGATTGTCCAGGCTACGGTCGTTGCGGAACACCAGCACCACATCCGAAGACTGGACGCCGGCCTGGAAGCCGATGCTGCCACCGGTCAGCTTGACGAACACCGGGCTGGACCAGGCGCCATTGGGCATGCGCACCGACATCAGGCCGTGGCCGCGACGACCACCAATGACCAGACCGGCCTTGATCGTGTCGGGAATGACGATGACCGCGCGGCCTTCGTCGAGCAATTTATCCGGAATCCCCTGGTCAGGAATTTCCTGGATTTCGGCCAGCACGCGCACGGCATTACGGGCGCGCTGGTCTTCCTGCGGTCCGGCCATGGCCTGGCTGGACAGCAGGCTGGCGGCGATCAGCAGGGCTTGGATCGGGCGACGCATGGCAGGCTCCAGAAGTCAGTCCATAGGAAGATATAGCAAGTGACTGAAATTAGTGGTGTTGTCATGAATCGCCAATGAGCGTTCCCTGCTCACATTGATGCGCACTATGCCTGCAATCCGAACCCTGCATCCCGGCGCGGCACCGGATCGGCGACAATACACACCATGCTCGACGCACCCGATACCGCCGTGCTGGCGGTCAACCTAGGCACGCCCGAGACGCCGACGGCCCCCGCCGTACGCCGTTACCTGGCCGAATTCCTGTCCGATCCCCGCGTGGTCTCGATTCCGGCGCTGTTATGGCAGCCGCTGCTGCGCGGGCTGATCCTGCCGTTGCGCAGCGGCCGTTCGGCGGCCAAGTACGCCCAGGTCTGGCTGCCGGACGGCTCACCGCTGATGGTCCACACCCGGCAGCTGGCGGAGGCGATGCAGACCCTGCTGCCAACCCTGAAGGTTCGCCATGCAATGCGCTATGGCGAACCCGCGCTGACCCGCGAGCTTGACCGCCTCGCCGCCGAAGGTGCACGTCGCATCGTCGTGCTGCCGCTGTACCCGCAGTACTCGACCACCACCACCGCCTCGGTCGAAGACCGTGTCGACGCCTGGCAGCGCCGCAACCCGGGCGTGACCGTCAGCCTGGTGCGTGACTACTCGATCGACCCGGGCTGGGTCGACGCCGTTGCCGGCTCGATCCGGCGCTATTGGGAACAGCACGGCCGCGGCCAGACACTGATGTTCTCCTTCCACGGCATCCCGCAGCGCCTGGCCGATGCCGGCGATCCGTATCCGCAGCGCTGCGAAGCCAGCGCGCAGGCCATCGCCAAGGCGCTGGGCCTGGGCAAGGACGACTGGCAGATGGGTTACCAGTCGCGCTTCGGCCGCGAGCGCTGGCTGCAGCCGTATGCCGAGCCCAGCCTGTGGGCGCTGGCCGAGTCCGGCGTGAAGCAGATCGACGTGGTCTGCCCCGGCTTCGCCACCGATTGCCTGGAGACGCTGGAAGAGGTCGCCATGGGCTTCACCGAAACGCTGGCCGAGCGGGGTGCGAAGATGCGCTACATCCCCTGCCTCAACGCCGAACCGGAGCACGCACGCGCCTTGGCGCGACTGGCCGTGGCCTCGCTGGCATGAGTCTGCAACCCTTTGAACTCGAGGTCGGCGGCACCCGCGTCGCCGGCCTGCGCAACCACGGCGACGGCCCGCGCGTGCTGGCCCTGCATGGCTGGCTCGACAACGCCGCCAGCTTCGTGCCACTGGCCCCGCACCTGTCGTCGCTGCAGCTGGTGGCGATCGATCTCCCCGGCCACGGCCACAGCGCGCATCTGCCGGCCGGTGCCAGCTACACCACGGCGGCCGCGATCTGTCACGTACTCGACGTCGCCGATGCATTGGGCTGGGATCGCTTCAGCCTGCTCGGCCATTCGATGGGTGCCGGCATCGCCAGCCTCACCGCCTCGGTCAGCGACCGGATCGAACGGCTGGTAGCGATCGAAGCACTCGGCGGCCTGCGCGGGCCGGAGGAAGAAACCGCGCATCGCCTGCGCGAACATGTGAACGCCACGCGGGGCCTGGCGCGCAAGCAGCTGCGGGTGTTTCCCGATCTCGCCGCGCCGATCCGCGCGCGGATGATGACCAACCAGCTCAGCGAGCACTGCGCACGGCTGCTGGTCGAGCGCGGCGTGGAACCGGTCGAAGGCGGCTATCGCTGGTGCAGCGATCCGCGCCTGATGCTGCCCACCGCGATCCGCCTCAGCGAAGGCCAGATCGACAACCTGCTGCAGGCCATCGCCTGCCCGACGCAGGTGATCTATGCCACGCCGGCGCAGTCCTACTATCCCGAGCCAATGCGCAGTGATCGCCTGCGGCACCTGCGTGATGGACGGCTGGCAGTGTTTCCCGGCAACCACCACCTGCACATGGAAGACCCGGCACGCATCGCCGAAGTGATCCTGCACTTCTTCAGCAACGACAACGCCGGCTGAGCGCAGGCGTCCGCGCGCTTCACTCTGCGCGATTGCGGCCGATACACCAGTTGCGGGCCCCTGCGCCCGCTGCACGCGGGTCCGGTCGGGCCTGCGGCGTGTGTCTGGTTCTGCAAGGAAGTCCGCATGCCCGCTCTGCCGCACCGTCACCCACAGGATGTGGCCACGGTGTCCCGTCTCCGCGTCGCTGATCGCGCCGTATCCCTCGAATTCCCGGCACATGCCCTGGTCACGCCTTCCGGCGTGTGCTGCGGCGTGGTCGTTGTCGTCTGCTGATCCAGGAGTCTCCGATGTCCATTGCATCCGCCCGTCCCCCTGATACCGTCCGTCTGCCGCACCTGCTGCAGATCGCCCGCGGCGCCGACCGCCGACTGCTGATCGGCACCACGGCACTGGCCATCGCGGGCCTGGTGCTGGCCCTGCGTGGCCCGCAGGTCGTGCCCGCGGCATTGGTCGCCGCCGCGGTGCTCCCGGCCTTGTGGCTGGCAGGTCCGCTGGCGGGCCGCGGCATCGCCCGCAATGGCCTGGCGATCCTGTTGTCGCTGCAGCTGACCCTGTTGTGTGCGATCAGCGGCCTGTCACCTGCATTGCCGATCGCCCTGCTGCTCGGCGTGCTGCTCGGTCACCGCGATCGCATGCCGGTGTGGCTGGCTGGTAGCGTTGGCACGCTCGCGCTGCTTGCATCGCTGCAGGCGGGCGCTGCCGCGTGGCCACCGCTGCTGCAGGCCGGGATGCTCGCGGGCCTGACCCTGTTCCTTGGCCAGGTCGCACTGCGGCTGCGCCAGCAGACCGAAGCACTCGGCCACGGCCCCCGCCGGTTGGCCGCACTGGCGCGCGACATCGCCATCGGTGCTGATCTTGGCGCACATGCCGACACCAGCGCCTACGCACCAGGTTCGTTGGCCCATGCGCTGGCCGATACCGCACGCCATGTACAGGCCCAGCGTGGGCGCGAGGCAGAGGCGCATGCCGAGAACGCGCAGATCCGCCAGGCGCTGGATGCCTCGCGCACGGCAATGATGATCGCCGACAACGATCACGTGATCCGCTACGTGAACCGCTCGGTGGTAGCCCTGCTGCGCAACCAGCAGGCGACGCTGCGCCAGGCCTTCCCCGATTTCGATGCCGAGCGCCTGGTGGGCAGCAGCATCCATCGCTTCCACGCCAACCCGGACCGCATCCGCGCCATCCTCAATGGCCTGCAGGTCACCCACAACGGCAAGGTCCAGATCGGCCCGGTGCACTTCGCGCAGGTGGTTACTCCAGTCTTCGACGCACAGGGCCTGCGCATGGGCTTCGCCGTGGAATGGCATGACCGTACCCACGAGCTGGCGCTGGAGAACGCGGTTGCCGGAATCGTCGCGGCCGCCGCCGCCGGCGATCTCGAACAGCGCCTGCAGGCGACCGAAGGTGCCAGCTTCCTCGATGGCCTGACCGGTGGCATAAACCAGCTGCTGGATACACTGGGCAGTACCGTCGATGAAGTACGGCAGATGCTTTCGGCGCTGGCCAACGGCGATCTCGACCGGCGCATGCGCGGCGAGTATCACGGTGCCTTCGCCGCGATCCAGCGTGATGCCAACGCTACCGCCGGCCAGCTGGCCCGCATGGTCGGCCACATCCAGCAATGCGCGTCCTCGATCAGTACCGCGGCCAGCGAGATCGCTGCGGGCAATAGCGCGCTGTCCGAGCGCAGCGAGCGCCAGGCGGCGCACCTGCAGGAAACCGCTGCTTCGATGGAAGAGCTGACCGCCACCGTGCGCCAGAACGCCGCCCATGCACGCGAGGCCAGCCAGCTGGCGGTCACCACGCAGACCGCCGCCAGCGACGGCAATATCGTCATGCAGCGGGTCGTCGACACCATGCAGGCGATCGAAGGGGCGTCGAAGCGGATCGGCGACATCACCGGCGTCATCGATGGCATCGCCTTCCAGACCAACATCCTCGCGCTCAACGCAGCAGTGGAAGCCGCGCGTGCAGGCGAGCAGGGCCGGGGCTTCGCGGTGGTGGCCAGCGAGGTGCGCGTACTGGCGCAACGTTCGGCCGCCGCCGCGCAGGAAATCAAGAAACTGATCGATGAAGCCGGTCGTCAGGTCGGTGAAGGCGCCCAGCTTGTGGCCGACGCCGGCCAGCGCATGCAGGGTATTGTCGGCGGCGTGGCGAGTGTCACCCACCTGATGCACGAGATCTCCGCGGCTTCGCAGGAGCAGTCGATCGGCATCGAGCAGATCAACCAGACCGTGGTGCAGATGGACCAGGCCACGCAGCAGAATGCCGCGTTGGTGGAGGAAGCGACTGCCGCAGCACGTGAACTGCAGTCGCAGGCGGGGACGCTTACCGAGGCAGTGTCGGTATTCCGTCAGCAGGAACCGCACGAGGTATCGCGGGCCGCCTGATGCGGACCTGCAATTCGATCCTGATCATGACGGCGCCCGCAGGGCGCCGTTTTTTTGCCTGTTTTTGCGTGATGGGTCAGGAAAAGACCGCTTCCGGGCCTGCCGTGAGTAGCGACCACCCCTGGTTGGCGCCGCATCCACACACTGCGTGGATCTACCGGTAGTGCCGGCCGCTGGCCGGCAATCACAGCGACGCGCACTGTCTGGACCTGCTGCCGGGGTTGGCACCGCTCTTCGCAAGGACAGCCCATCCACGCATGGCGTGGATCTACTCTTGATCCGCCTGCCCTCGGTAGCTGCCAACCTTGGTTGGCGCTGTGGCTGCCCGCGGAGAATATCCACGTATGGCGTGGATCTACCGGCCGACGTGCAGCCACGGGGGTGCCGGCCAGCGGCCGGCACTACCTGCATTTTCTGCGCACAAAGAAAAACCCCGCTGCGTGAGCAGCGGGGTTTTGGGTATAAACCCTGGCGATGACCTACTCTCGCATGGCTTGAGCCACACTACCATCGGCGCAGCTACGTTTCACTTCCGAGTTCGGGATGGGATCGGGTGGTTCCACAGCGCTAATTTCACCAGGGAGGCTTTTGGAGAGTCGCACTCGTCCCGAGGGACAAGGCGCCAGCCTCGCATAGTTCTTGTGACGTAGCGTGCACTTGGATGCTCTTACGACGCTGTCGTAAAGCCAAGGCAACTTGAGGTTATATGGTCAAGCCGCACGGATCATTAGTATCAGTTAGCTCAATGCATTGCTGCACTTACACACCTGACCTATCAACCACGTAGTCTACATGGTTCCTTCAGGGGGCTTGTGCCCCGGGAGATCTCATCTTGAGGCGCGCTTCCCGCTTAGATGCTTTCAGCGGTTATCGCTTCCGAACATAGCTACCCGGCAATGCCACTGGCGTGACAACCGGAACACCAGAGGTTCGTCCACTCCGGTCCTCTCGTACTAGGAGCAGCCCCTCTCAAATCTCCAACGCCCATGGCAGATAGGGACCGAACTGTCTCACGACGTTCTGAACCCAGCTCGCGTACCACTTTAAATGGCGAACAGCCATACCCTTGGGACCGACTACAGCCCCAGGATGTGATGAGCCGACATCGAGGTGCCAAACACCGCCGTCGATATGAACTCTTGGGCGGTATCAGCCTGTTATCCCCGGAGTACCTTTTATCCGTTGAGCGATGGCCCTTCCATACAGAACCACCGGATCACTAAGTCCTAGTTTCCTACCTGCTTGATCCGTCGATCTTGCAGTCAAGCACGCTTATGCCTTTGCACACAGTGCGCGATGTCCGACCGCGCTGAGCGTACCTTCGAGCTCCTCCGTTACTCTTTAGGAGGAGACCGCCCCAGTCAAACTACCCACCATACACGGTCCCCGACCCAGATAATGGGCCCAGGTTAGAACGTCAAGCACGACAGGGTGGTATTTCAAGGATGGCTCCACTGCAGCTAGCGCCACAGTTTCATAGCCTCCCACCTATCCTACACAGACGAACTCAACGTTCAGTGTAAAGCTATAGTAAAGGTTCACGGGGTCTTTCCGTCTTGCCACGGGAACGCTGCATCTTCACAGCGATTTCAATTTCACTGAGTCTCGGGTGGAGACAGCGCCGCTGTCGTTACGCCATTCGTGCAGGTCGGAACTTACCCGACAAGGAATTTCGCTACCTTAGGACCGTTATAGTTACGGCCGCCGTTTACTGGGGCTTCGATCAAGAGCTTCGCCTTGCGGCTGACCCCATCAATTAACCTTCCAGCACCGGGCAGGCGTCACACCCTATACGTCCACTTTCGTGTTTGCAGAGTGCTGTGTTTTTGATAAACAGTCGCAGCGGCCTGGTTACTGCGACCCTCTTCAGCTATAGCTCGCACGAGCCACCAAAAAGGGTGCACCTTCTCCCGAAGTTACGGTGCCATGTTGCC